>JAGTRP010000008.1 GCA_018261935.1 Rhodocyclaceae bacterium | reverse complement strand
AATGCATGCGCATAACCCCATGACCGTAAACGATTCTTTCGCCGAGGCAACTTCAATGGCATGTCCGGGGGCTATGCTGTTCGAGTGCAAAGGCCCTGCAATCAAGAGCCCCCCATTGCAATTCGCTTTGGGTCCATCGATCCAGCTCTGGCATTGATTTCTTGTGCAATTCAAAATATGTTTGCTGCACTTGGTTACTGAGTGGCGTAGGAGAAACTCCCGTTACTCGCAATAGAGTAAAATGTGGAGGCGTGTTCCCCGAGTTGGTGGGCGTCATTATTAGAAATGAACCTCGCGGAATTCCTCCGACAGCTAGTTTATATGGGTCACTTGTGATGATCTTGGCGCTGTCGTATCCAAGTTCAAGGACATATCCTACAAATCGCATCTTGTCGATTTGACGGGCAGCCTCATTGCTCTCTTCTTTGCTTAGAAAACTCCGAAGAGCATCGATTGGGTTGTCCTGCGTTGCAGACGCGTTAACAAGCTGAAAGAGGTCGGCCATATCTTGAATAGATGCTCACGAAAGGATAATTAATTCGTCAAATTGCTTTCGGTACTCTGCGGACGCTGAAATTGATGAATAACGTGAAGTCGTTAAGAGACGGAATCCATGACTTTCGTACAAGTCTCTAACGGAGTGATGATTTGCGTTGGTAGCAAGAACGGTGGCACCACGGGCTTTGGCTCTAAGCAGAGCTGCTGCTAGCCGCTCTTGGTCACTCCACGAAAAAAGCTTCTCGTTATATTTCACGAAGCCGTTGAAGTTGTGCCGTACGGTGTATGGAGGATCGCAAAAAATAAAATCCTCTTTTCCTGCTTCATCAATTAATGACTCGAAGTCGGTTAGGCGTATCTCGGCCCTAGTGAGCAACTTTGAAATTTCCTCGAACTGATCGTCATCACGTAGGACCCAATTTTTTGTGCCACGAGGGACGTTGAACTCGCCTTGGAGGTTTACCCGATAGATACCATTGAAACAGGTGCGGTTTAGGTAAAGCATCCGCGAAGCTTGTGAGACTGCATCGGTTGGCTGCTGTGCTCGGACCATGTAGTAATGCTCATCCGAGTGCAATTTCTGATGCTGACGCAACTTGTCTACTACGGCCTTCCAGTCCTCTTTGACCCCACGATAAACCGAAATCACGTCTGGGTTAACATCACCCAATAGCGATTTGCGCGGTTGCAAGTGGAAAAATACCGATCCCCCTCCGAGAAACGGCTCGACATAGCGCCGAAAGTTCTTTGGGAATATATCGGCGTGTTTCTGTACAAACCAGCGTTTTCCGCCCGCCCACTTCAAGAATGGCTGGAGTGTGTTTGCTTTTTGATCTGCTGTAGCGGAGATTAGTGCCATAGGGGCAGCATTTTTGCGGAAATTTGAACGTCATGCAATGCATGACCTGACCTGCTTGTCGGTGGGTTCTGCATTACGGATCAGGGTATCGGTAAGCGGCATGAGGAGGCTCCTATGGGGGGGCACCTGCCACTCCTTTGGGGCCCAAATCCTGGAGGCTCAGTTGCCCCCAAATGAGTCCCCACGCGCGACAGGATTTCATAGGAACATTTTGGATTGCCATGGATAGAAAGGCGATAAAAAACCCGCACTTAGGCGGGTTCTTTGTACTTCCCAGAACATCCTGGGACGGGTATTTGGTGGGGCGGGGGCTATCAAACAATCCGCCGAAACCACCATGAATTCACGGTCGGCAATTTTGACTATTCGGATATGCCCCCAAATGTGCCCCCAGCCGAGTGGCACTGCTATGGCTTTCGCCCGATTTTCGTTTTTGACTAACCAAAGTCATTGGCAGCTTGCCATACCTGCCGGCCGCGGTTCTTGAAAGCGGCCATTCCGAGGGCAAGCTGTCGAAGAAAAAACAGCCATTCGTTGCCGCGTAGCCATTTTTTCATCTGACCGACCGGTTCTGGGGCGCAGCGGTCATCGCCCCTGACCTGGCATAAGTCGGTCTCCGGCCAGTTTCAGCCATTCATCTACCGACTTAGCCTGTTAGCAGGATGTCCGGAGCCACACACAGCGCGGCCACTCCAACACCCAAGAAAAGCTGCAATCCGCCCGACCGCGCACGACTACGCAACGATATTGGCCATGTCCTTGGCATTGAGTCAACGAGGCAATGCATGTATTCTGCGACTCTAGCCACTTTATTAATCTACCCATGCCTCTGTGTTAATTAAACGGACAGGGGAGGACTTATGAGAAGCCTTGCGGCACTAAAAAAATACTTCTTGACGGGCACGACTGAGGGAGATCGTGCATTTTTGTCAAAAGCGTTTATTAACCACGAACAGCTATCGAGTCTTCTGTCAATTGAAGAGGGCGGAATGCGCATCATGGTTGGAAACAAGGGAACCGGAAAAACAGCAATTCTTGAATGGATTGCCACAATCGCGAAGCGGAGAAAGTTGCCAGTATTGCTTGTTCGCCCGGATAATTTAAAAACGAAATTACTTCCAACGACCGGGGATATTGGCGCTCTCAAAGGCCATTTCTACGATGCATTGGTGAGTGCGGTTGCGACGGAAGTGGGATCGAAATTAAAGGGATTGCTTACAGGTGATAAAGCGACTTTATTCAATGCAGCCAAAAAAGCCGGGCGGACATCGCCTGATTTCGTTGAAAAGACGCTTGAACTTTTGACTGCCCTTTCCGTTCCTGTATCAAAGGTGAATGGCATTCAGTTAGCAAAAGATTTGGCTGGCGATCAAAATTCTGACTCTCTTATTGCAGCAATTAATGGTAATCTGTTGGAATCAGGCACCGTATTCTTTCTTCTGATCGATGATACAGATCAAGTGGCGACACCAACGGATTCCAATCAATTGAATCGAATTTGGGCGCTGTTGCTCGCAGTGAGACGGTTGGTTGGCGAATGCACGGCGCTACGCTGTATCGTTTCTCTCCGTTCTGAAATCTGGACCAGATTAACTAATGAAGAACGTGGTCAAAGAGACCAAACTGACCATCTTCGTGATTTAACGATTTCCTTGAGGGCGTCTGACGAGTTGATGGAAAAAATCCTTGAAAGACGAATGGCCCTAGCAGTCGCGGATTCCACGCAGAAAAACCCTGACCTATATGCCAATTTTTTTGATGGGCAGAATGTCATCCTCCCCACCAGTGAAGAAGTTCGGAAATGGCAATCGTTTCTCTTGAAGTCGGCACGCGAGCGCCCTCGTGATGTTATTCAGCTTGTCAGAAAATTGATTGATCGTGCTGATAAAAATAAGCTTCAGAAAATTGATAATAAATGTGCTGAAGAAGGCATGAAGGAGTTTTCAAAGGAGCGAGTTGGTGATTTGGCGATTGAATTTTCGGAGGACTGTGGCGAACTGAAAAAAGTCGTCGATTTATTTTCTAAAATAAAATTTGAAGTTCCGTATGATGAAATATTGAGCCATCTGAAGACCGCTGGCTCTGAGATATCTTTGAACATAAGAGGGAGAACCATCAAGCCGGAGGACGATGATGACGCTATTTTCTTACTCCGATTCCTTCACGAAACAGGATTTGTAAACCCGAGGGTAATTGATATTCGGGAGCCCAGAGGTTTTCGCCACGTGACATTCGACGATGATCCGGATTTTGTTGAATTGGCAAATTTGAATGAAATGAAAGCCGCGACCTGGGAAGTTCACCCAGCATTTCGGAGCTATTTATTGGTTAAGAAAGAAGATGCGGCGGCGAGGTTTGGACGTATCTTTAAGAAATCATGAAGTGCTGAAGAGCCCACGTTGATCAAACTCCAGATCAATTCGGGCTCCCGCAACGTCTTCTGTACTCTCGGGAGCGGACATATTCAGTCCGGAAACCAAATGTCTCTTCAGGGTCGGGTACGGCATTTCCCTTGAAGGCTGATCCGGACATCGGGAACCAGTCCTCGGTCGTTTGATGCCTAGACGACCGCTCAACCCCGGAAGCAATCTTAGTCCTGTGAAGGCCGGCGGAAGGCACCCGACCCAAAGCGGAAGTTGCTACCAGTCAGACGCTGACTTTCAACGTGCAAGGTAGTTGCCTGGTATTAAGAGTTAAGAGCCCGAATGGACTCAAGCGGGTTTGACAGTCAGGCGCAACGGAGTGAAAACAAGCGCCATCACGTACGGTGGCGTTATATCGTAGGCGTAATTTAATAATTGCCTGGTTCAGACCGACCAATGGGCCTGACGTATAGCGCGTGCCATAATAATGCCGGCGGCAGAGTGTTAACAAAAAAGGAAAGCGTGGAAAGCTTATGAAGAGCCTCTTTACGAAGAACATCTTGGTCTCGGCTGGGGTACTGATCCTAGTCTTAATAATTGCTTTAGCCGCGCTATATCACTTTGATCGATTCAGCTTCTCTGCCACAACTGGCCGAATCGGGGTTGAGGTAAAGGGGGAACAGAAGGACAAGGCGCCTACTAACCAGAAAGCCGCCACATCTATCGGTGCAGAGAAAAATTCTGTACCTTTAATTGAGAGCAATAAGACTGAAGGTGCGCAATCGCCCATCCAGCATGTTGTCGGTGGTACCGCGGTGAATAATTATGGCGCGCGCTAGTTTACGTTCCATGCTGTTTGTGGTGGCAAGTATTGTTGGCTTACAAGCAATACCAGTCTGTTCGGCGGCGACGGGCCTAGGGTCACAGACGAGAGGAAAGCAGTCGCCGATACAGGAGTGCCAATCTGGCAGTGCCTGCGTAAACGTGTATAACGATGCGCCGCAGATGCCGAAAGAACGTGTTGGGAAGAAACTGGCGTTGCGCAGTGTGTATATGATGCCGGTTTACAATATTTCCAAGAGGGGTTGCGGAGCAGACGCCTCCCGTTGTCGCGATCTCTACGAGGCCGCTTTCATTTATCTCGAAGTGCAAAGTATCTGGCCTGAGCCGTTCTTGTTAACCGCGGGGCGAGTAGCCGTAAAATCGCAGACCAACTCCATCCATCGCTCAGTAGGGGCGCATGGCGTGTCAGCGCTTGAGCCACAGATCACTGCAAACGTTGAGCCAGATGCTTTCTTGTTTCGGCCAGGTGAAATCAAACTTATTTCGCTGTCGCAGGGATTTCAACTAGATGGCATTCTCGATTTCTTTAAGGGCGACATACTAGACGACATGCTTTGGAGCGACATTACTCCTGCCATGGCGCCCAATACAAAGAGGGTACAGGAGTTCAACCGATTCTTGGCACAGCGTTATGGCGAAAAGACCAAGTTTCGAATAGAACTGTTCGAAAAGGACTACCGATCTGTATTCACTACTGAAGTGAGCCTTACTCAAGGAGGGACCATATTCTCGCGGGGCGATGTTCTAAATAGTCAGTACCAGTTTCGGCACGACGCCTTCATTGGAGAGGTCTTGTATCAACTGCATGGTGGAACTAATGCGTTTGAGTATCGAATGCGCAAGGTCCGTACCGATATCCGTTCGGCCCCAGAATAGACGGGAATTTTGTTCCGCATCGTAGCTATCGAACGTGGCCACAGAGACTTCCGCAGGCAACAGATGATATTGATGACACAAGGAATTCTGCGCCATAGTGCATAGTTGTCGATAACTTGACTTTAATGGCTCCAGTATAACAACTCCAATATGCTAGACACCTGTGGATAGTCTTTCAGGAGCAAGGTTACAGTTACTACGGGCGGCGACTTTCGTGGTGTTATCCCATAGGACCGCTCCTGGCCGGGTAGCGACTTCTGCCAATCCATGTTGGATGGCCGCTACGATCCAAGACCAACCGCTCAGGCACCGTGTTTGATTAGCGCCAACCAACGACTGCTTTCTGGAAGTCCGGGGCGGCGAACGTCCGCTTTGAAGAACATGGAGCGGGAGGCTGGTATTGGCCGGTTCCCGCCTGATGACAATGAGAATAAAGCCGAGGGACAGGACACCACACCTGCCGTTCGCCGGTTCGACCATCCAAGGGCGGGTAATTGAGTCGAGCCGTCATCTGGTCCGACAACTCAGGGGCGGCATTTCGGCCGCAGTGGTTAGTCGCAACCATAGCAACTTTACGGGACCTCGAATGCAGGCCTCCATTTTCTTGCACTAAACCGTCAAGCAGCCCAACGGCGATGATGGTTTGCGTAATCAACCGCGAGATCGAAAACGTTGTCGCACTTCTGCTTGAACGTGGCCCGGTCATAGCTCTCCGGAAGTGCCTCATCGAGCACACGCTCGATTTCCGACCGTACCTGCTGCATGGACTGCCGATCCTTGAACCAGTCCTGCACCAGCAGCTTGGGATGCTCCTCGAGCAAACGCTTCAGCAAGCGCTTGGCCGAAAGCTTCACGCGCTTTGTCTCCTCCTGGGTCATAGCCTCCTTCTTCAGCAGGTCGAATAGTTCCAATTCGTCTTCGCTAAGGCCCTCACGAATATGGCGTTCCGCTTCGTCCTTGAGCGCTTCGGCAAAGGCCGCTAGCTCCTCGTAGTAGTTCTCTGTCGCGGTCGCCCCGGAGTTGTACGCATCGATCACGCGTTGCAGGCGTTGCAAAAAATCGATGCGCGTGGCGTTCTGCGCAAGCATCTCAGCCAGCTTCTTTTGAAGGAAAGCCCGCAGATCGGCGATGGCAATATGTTTAAAAGGCGCCTCCTTGAATTCCTCACGCAGTTTTTCGACATCGACCTTGCTCAAGTCCCAAGTACTGCCGCGTTGAACGATCTGGTATTCGGCCTGGAACTGCTTGGCCTTGAAGGCTTCGGCGTTATCGACCACTACACTCTCATCGAGCAAAGCGGCAAGTCGTAGCGCTGCGTTGTCCACGTCCGTCTGCTCGACGATGCTGTCCATGATTCCGCGCAGGTACTGGAAGGCAGAAACTACTCGTCCCTTGCCCTGCGCAAGCACCTCCGGCTTACAGGCCTCGTAGAGGGCACTAATAGTGTTTTCATAGACATTGAAGGACTTGCGCAACTCGTCCGTCGCCAGAAAGGTGTCGGCAAACGCGTTGAACTGGCCCAGCTTCTCGAAGACATCGCCCCGGTCAAGCGCACCACGAAGATCGACCTCCTGTGCGTCGCAAAACGCGAGCCCCTGGACAATGGCGTCATCGAGCAGGGCGAACAACTCCTGCTTGTTGCGGACGGGCATGTCTTCCTGGTCGTCGCCCGGTCCGGCGGCGTAGTCCTTCAACGCCCGCTTCATGCGACGGAATACGTTGTAGTAGTCCACGATCTCGCCGTTGCGCTTGGCCACCCCATTGATCTCATGGCCAGTCACACGGTTGGCGCGGGCGATAGTCTGCATCAGCGTGTGGCCCTGCATGGGCTTGTCCAGATACAGGGTGCTGACCGTCGGCGCATCGAAGCCTGTCAGCCACATGGCGCAGACGAAGACCAGCTGCAGCGGATGCTCCGGGTCCTTGAAGTTGAATTCGATGTCGTGGCCATGCTTGTCGAGCCGGTTCATTCGTTCGCGATGCGGCTTGATGTTGAGGCCGAGCTTTTCGAATTTCTCGTTCTCGCCCGCCTCCTCGCTGACCACCACGGCCATCTCCACATTGCGCATCCAGTCGCGAATGCGCTTCAGGCGCAGGCGCTCGATGTCATTCTTCGTCCCTTTGATGATGCCCGTGAGCTTCTTGATCTCGTCTTTCCATAGCGCCTGCACCTTGTCGTACATGGTCACGGCGGTGAACTTGTCCACCGAGATCACGATGCCCTTGCCGAGATAGCCCCGGCGCGGGAAGTGATAGACGATATCGCGGGCGATGGTATCCAGGCGGTCGTCCACCTTGATCACCGCCATTTCCTGTGCAAAGCGCTTTTCAAGCTTCTGCTGTGCGGCCTCGTCGAGGTTCTCTTCCTCGAGGATCTCGGCGAACTCCTCGTTGAGGTCGTCGTTCTGGATCAGCACTTCCGGCACGCGCTTTTCGTAGAACAAAGGCACCGTGGCGCCGTCTTCCACGCTCTGCTGGAAGTTGTACTCCGAGACGTAATCGCCGAACCAAGCGTTGGTCTTGCGTTCCCGGCCCAGCAGCGGCGTGCCGGTGAAAGCCAGGTAGGCCGCATTCGGCAGACCAGCGCGCATGTTCTCAGCCAGACCGGCATATTGCGTACGGTGGGCTTCATCAACGATGACCACGATATCGTTCCGATCCGACAGCAGCGGATAGTCCTTGCCCTTGTCGTAGCGGAATTTCTGGATCAGCGTAAATACCACGCGCTTGTTCTTGCCCAGCATCTCACGCAGCTGGGCGCTGTCGCGGGGCCGTACATCATCCTTCGGGCCGATCACGCCGGTATGCAGGAAGTTGCGGTAGATCTGGCCATCCAGATCGTCCCGGTCGGTCACCACCACGAAGCTGAAGTTGCCTGTGAGCTTGCGGAAAATTTTGCGGGTATAGAACACCATCGAGAAGCTCTTGCCCGAACCCTGGGTGTGCCAGAACACGCCCAGCTTGCCCTTCAGCTCACGGCGGCGGATGAATTGGGCGAAGGCGTTGTTCACGCCGATAAACTGATGGTTCTGCGCGATCACTTTTTGCGTTTCCCGATAGAACACGCAGAAGTTCTCGACGTAGTCCAGAAGGCGTTCCGGTTTGAGCAGGCCCAGTACGGCCCGCTCCATGCTCAAGCCCTGCTCGGCGATGGCTTGGCGGTCCAGGGACTCCTTCTCATCCTCCACCCGCAGCCAAGCAAAGAAATGCTCCCACCGGGCGGTCAGGCTGCCCACCTTGGTCTCGATGCCGTTGGACAGCAGGCACAACCCATTAGACACGAAAAGCTGGGGGATCTCGGCCTTGTAGGTGGTGAGGTTGTCGTCGAAGGCGGCCCGCAGCTTGACGTTGCTGTTCTTCAGTTCGATGAAGACCAGGGGCAAGCCGTTCACATAAAGTAGTACGTCGGGCCGGCGATAGCCGAACTCACCCCGTATCCACAACTGGCTGACGGCTAGGTATTCGTTTCGGCCGGCCTTCGGGTCAGGGTGATCGAAGTCGATCACCTTTAGCCGCTCAGTCACCGTCTGGCCGGCCTGCGGGCCGCTCTCAGGCCTGTAAGTGACGGGCACGCCATCACGGATCAGGCCGTCCATCTCGCGGTTCGCGGCCGCCAGGCTCATGGCGGTACGTGGCTGCAGCAACTGGCCCATGGCCTGATCCACCGCATGAGCCGGGGCCAAGGGATTAAGGCGCTCGACCGCTTCGCGCAGCCGGTCGACCAGGATCACCTCGCGCTTGTCGCCGCGCCCCGAGCCGTCGTTGGGATCATCGGGCTGGGCGGTGTAGCAGTTCAACGGATGGAAGCCGCACAAATGTTGCAGGCGCTGGATCAGCCCCTGCTCGATATCGTCTTCCGAGATGAAATTCTTCGCCACCGCCCTCTCCTTGTGCGGCCCTCTAGGCCCGCTACTCCACTTCGGTCATCATGCCACGTGGGTATTGTATATCGAGCGGATCGACGTGGAGCTTGCCGGAGATGAGGCGGGGTAGCAGCACATCTCGGGTGCTTTTGAGTAGGCGGTTTGCCCGCGCGAGCGAGTCACGTTGTTCATTCAATGGCTTGACCAACTTACAGAACTCGCTCTGCAAGTTCCTGTCGGGTACAAGCACCGTTTGCCTCGAAATAAACGCTTCGAACTGGTAGTTGCTGATGCCTGTGGACTGCACTTGATAGAGCCCGACAAGACCACAGTCGTAGTACATCTTCAAGAAGTACTTCATCCATAGCGGTGCAATTGTCGTTTGATCGAATCGAATCAACTTGCAGAAACTCGCGCAGATTGCCGGCTCACCCAGTTGCTCCAACAGCTGGGCAGAAACCATCAAGTTCCGCCCAAGCAACTGATTAGTGCTTCCGCCAGACACTTCGAAGACGAAATCTCCTGGCTCTAATCGTCTGGACACCAGCGCTGAAGGCTTGTGGAAGCGATAGACGAATTCGTCCCATTCGCCGCTTTGAAGCGCGGGGAGGTCTGTTCCACGGAAGACATAAGCCCCGTCAGTACAGTCCGTCGTCGCGCGTTCCTCTCCCCATCCGCCGCCAATATAATGGGCGATTAGGCTTCGGAGCGGTGTGCTCTTCCAACCCATTGGCACGCCTTGAATGGAGTGTTTCTTGTCGGAGCTAGGAAACCGCATGCGCACAAACCACTCGCGGTAGATTTCTTCGGCCATGGACTCCAGCAGCGCAATGCGGCGCTGGTTGTTGGCGATCAGGTCATCGTAGGCAGACAGCAGCGCAGCGATCTTGCGCTGCTCCTCCAAGGGTGGATAAGCGACCAAGAAAGACTCGGCGTCAGGTACTCGGAGATGCTCTACCGTGGCACCCGATCCTTGTGACCTGATCTGCCCTTGCACTAACGGACTGAGCATCGAGTAGTAAAGAAACCGCTGATCGAGCTTCTTTGGATTAGCTCGATATAGCATCGTTCTCTGGCCAAGAAAGACCTTCTCGTCACTGCGTAGCAACCCCACTTCCCCCAGTGGCGCCTCTCGCGTCAAGACGATGTCGTTCCGTTTGGGCTGTATGCGACGAGTCCACTTTGCAAACGTAGCTTCGTCGACGTATTTACAGTCATCCAGATTGATTCGCCCGCTTTTCACATTGGTTGTCCGAATCATTTTGAATTCGGTCGGCCCATCAATCGTCGGTGCTGTTTTGTTAACGCAGTCGACAACGTCAATACAGAGATTGCTGACTGAATCTGTCTGCCAGTGATCGGGAAACAGCTTCATTTACAGCCCCGTCAAAACGGCAAGATTCTTAGCAATGACCGCTTCGAGCTCATGAGCCTCAGATTGCAACAGAGAGAGCTCATCCCCAGCCTCAGCAAGTTCCGAAAGAAACTCCTCTTCCGTCTTGCCATCTTCCTCGATCACCACCCCCACATAACGCCCCGGGCTCAGTGACCAATCCTGCTCCTTGATCTCCTCCCGGCTGGCCAGCTTGCATAGGCCTGTCACGTCTTCATAGCAGGCTTTGGGGAAACGCTCCTGTAACCAGCTTACGTGCTGGTAGAACAGTTCGGCGGCCTTCAATTCACCGTGCAGAGCCTGCACGGCTTCTTTCACCGCCTTGGTCTGGCGGTTAGCGGTAACTCGCTTGCCTTCGGCCTTGGCGGCTTCGGCCTTGCGTTTGTCCATCTCGCGGATGGTCTTGTCCAAGGCCTTCACCGCCCCATGCAACCCATCGAAGAAGGGCGAGAAGCGGGCGCGTAGCGCGTGCTGGGCATCGTTGCGGCCTTCTATACTGTGATTCTGGCCACGGCTGCGTTCGTGCTGGGCTTGAGCCTTGTCCAGTTCCACCAATTGCGCCCATTGGGCCTCCAGGTGGGCAATGGCATCCCGGGCGGCCTGGGTGGCTTGTTCGTCGGCCTCTTCGGCCAGCACGGCCAGCAGGCGCTTGTTCAAGCCGGGCAGGTGCTCGGCCGCCTCGTGCAGTTGGGCCATGCCTAGACGCAGGTAGCGGTCCACCAGGTCCACGAATTCCTTTCGCCGGCCTTTGTGCAGGCGCGGAATGATGGCGACGTTCTGGATCTGCTCGTCGCTCAGCTCCCGGTGTGCCCGGTCGATTTGGGTAAAGATATTACGGGCGTCGATGAACAGCACCCGCTCGTCGGTCTTGCCCCTGTCGAAGAACCACAGGGTGGCCGGCAGGGTGACGGTGTAGAACAGGTTGGACGGCAGGGTGAGCATGCCGTAGATCAGGTTCTGCTCGATCAAGGTCCGGCGAATCTCGGCTTCGGAGTGGCGGGCATCGGAAGCCGAGTTGGCCATGACCAGGGCCGCGCGGCCGCCTTCTTTTAGCGAGGTGGCGAACAGGTTGATCCACAGGTAGTTGCCGTTGGGCACTGTCTCGATGGCCTTTTCCTTGCCGTCGTTCTCTTTCTTGGCCTTGGCCTTGGTCTTGTTGCGGGGCACGCCGTAGGTGTTGAAGCGCGGGTCCTTTTCCACCGCGTCCAGCGTCACGTCGTCCACGTTGAAGGGCGGATTGGCCATCACGTAGTCGAAGGCACCAAAGGCGTTGAAGGGGTCTTCGTAATAAGTGTTGGCCTGCTTGATATCGCCGCGCAGGTTGTTAACAGCCAGGTTCATCTTGGCCAGCTTGACGGTTTCCAGGGTCTTTTCGGTACCGCAGACGTACACGTCCAGGTCGGCAGCCTTGTCGGCCTGGTGCTGGTGGATGAACTCCGCCGACTGGACGAACATGCCGCCGGAGCCGCAGGCCGGGTCGTAGACCTTGCCGCCATGGGGCTCGATGATCTCGGTCATTAGTTTGACGACGGAGCGCGGGGTGAAGAACTCGCCCCCGCCCTGGCCTTCGCTGAGGGCGAAGTTGGCGAGGAAGTATTCGTAAATCTGGCCGAACACGTCGCCCGCGGCATCCACCGGAATGTCCGAGAAGAGCTTGAGCAGGTCCTTGGGAATCCCTTTGTTCTTGTCGCTGCGGGTGAAGCGGTCGTATTCCTCCTGGGGCAGCACGCCCAGCAGCTCGGGCTTGCTCAGTTCGATGCTGGCCATGGCCCGGCGGATGGCCTTGGCGATGTTTTCTTGCTCGGGCAGCTGGAGCAGGTAATCGTAGCGGGCGTAGTCCTGGAGGAAGAAGCCACACTTTTCAATGGCGATTTCCTCCAGGCCCTTTTCGCGCCGCGTGCCCTTGAGCTTTTCGTATTCCTGCCGGATAGCGGCTTCGTGCTGGCGGTATTTGTTGTCGGCAAACTTGAGGAAGATCAGGCCGAGCACGGGGGTGCTGTATTCGCTGGCCTTGAGGTCGGAGTTGGCGCGCAGCTTGTCGGCGGCGGCCCAGAGGTCGCGCTCCAGTTTCTTGAGTTGTTCTCTATTCATGGGTAGTCATGTGGCTGTTGTTCTGTTTCATTCTCGGCTGAGCGGCAGGCGAATGATACATATCTGCCTAGCAGCAATCGATGACCTAATGGCAGGATTGGTCGATCACTGTGAATTGGCTATACGGCAGGTCTCAAAGTACAGCGGCCGCTCAGATGACAGCTCTGTGGAAACGACGACTGTCGGCAGTTGACCGATCAGTGACGAAAACTTCCGCCAGATAGGCTGCCTAATACCGGCCATTAGCAGCAAGAAGCTCACATGCAGGTCAACGGACCCCGGCACAGACGGTCAACGTGACCGGCATCCGCACTCGGCCAAGTTTTGCTGTGTACCTCCCGCCTTGCTGCGTAGACAGGAAGTGCGCATCCAGAGTGCGCGCCAATGGGCGATTTCGCTGGATACCGGCATCAATTTACGACCTGGATTCCGTGGTAACCATGGTAACCGCCGTCCGCCAACGCAGCCCCAAGGCCCTGCCGTATTGCCAAATACCTTCATCGATGCCGACGCAGTCGGCGATCACGTCGTTGGGGACAATGCTGCGCCGGGCGGCAGTTCGTTGCGCGGGCCGAGCTCCCGCGGCCCATGGGAGGCGTGCAGCACGCCTGATGTCGGCGACCGCCCAGCTCGGGCTCGATCCCTTGGTTAGTCCGAAGTGTTCAACTCGTTTTCGACCAGCCCGATCAGGTCTCGGGCCGGCAGCTTGAAGGCAGCGGCCAGTTTGAGAATCGTGGCGAGGGACGGTTGTTGCTGCCCGAGTTCGAGAATGCTGACATAGGTACGGCGCAGTTCGGCTTCGAACGCAAGCTGCTCTTGCGTCAGGCCGGCGTTTTGCCGCAACCGACGCACCACCCTCCCGAAAGCAACCCCTGGCTCCAAAATCCCTCCCATAGTTGGCGGAATTTGGCCCGGGTCGTATCATGGCGTCTTCCCATAACTATAGGAATCGCGTGCGATTTCTCGCCGCGGACAGGGGCTACGGAATTTGCCCGGCGAAGGCGAGGCTTGCGGGCGATCTCTTTGGAGTCCCAAAGGACGACGAAGGCGGACCGAAGCCATCCCAACCCAATCTTCTGCGCCTCCAATCGCCAGCGCCTGGGGGCATGAGGACGCCCCGAGCGCAATCCACACGCCCGCCTTCCTGGCCAGACACCAAGAAATCCATGCAAAGAAAAGGACATGAAAATGACTTCAGCGAAGTTTGCGCCGCCCATCGCATTTGCAGCCGCCCACTGCCAACGCGTCGGCAAGACGCCGGGCAAGGCGGAATACTGGTCGGCAGATATCAAGGCCGTACGGCATAACCTGTTCTGCAAGGTGTTCACCGACATCCTGTTCGTCGAAATGCCGGGGGAGCTGGTCTTCCTGGCAGGGATTGATGCTCCCGATGGCCTAGATCGACGCATCAACCCGGAACTCGCCCAAAAGCAAGCCGAGTTCATCCAGTTCCTCCGGGCAGAAAACGAGCGCGATGATGCGACGCTGTGCGGCATGGGGGCGGCGTTCCAGGGCTTCGAGTATGCGACGGTGGGCAAAGCGACGGCCGCCTACCTGGCCGCCCGCTCCCTCACCCATCCGTTTGGTGTGGGTTTCATGGACGATCAAGGGCAGTATCAATTGCTCCAGGTCGAGCCGGGTGAAGCGTCCGGGTTTGACGGCATCCGTTACTTATCCTTTGACGAACTCGGTGAAGCGTTCGCTGACTGCGACGCGTGAGGTCTAGCTCAGCCACCGCCTTGCCCACGCCAACTGCCGCTTGCGCTAGCATGGCGGAATCAATCCCCAAGTCATTGCCATGACCCGATTTGCTGCTCCGGCTGTGCTCGCCTGCCCGAATTGCCGATGTGTCGTCCTCCATCAACGGCTGGCATCCTGGCGGGACTTTGGCTCGGTGAGCTGGAGCGATGGCTATATCTCCACGCTCGACATGGGCACGTTCAGCACCCTGGGGCGCTGCCCGGAATGCACCCGGCTATTTTGGTTCGACGATGCTGAGGAACTGGGGTGGCTCCCTGAGCAGCCCGTGAAGTCAGATTGGCCCGGGTGGCGGCGGTTCCTGGCACGGATGGGGTTCGACCCGCGCCAAGAGGTGGCCAAGACAATCGCGTGGAAGGCGTTGCCCCAAGAGTGGCAGCGAGCCCTACGGGTCGAAGCCCCGGATGTCCACGACCTGCACAGGGCCGTGCACGAAGGATGGGGAACGACGCCGGAGCGCGCGTCGTACCTGCGCACCCGGCTGTGGTGGGCCGGCAATCATCCGGCGCGAGGCCACCAAGGGGATGATCCGCTGTCGGACCCGGAGAAGCGGGACAACAAGCAGGCGCTGCTCGCTTTGGTAGAAGCCCTGCCGCCCGAAAAACGGAATGCCATGATGGTCGGCGAGTTGTTGCGCGAATTGGGCCGCTTTGAGGAGGCGGTTGCCGTCCTGAGGCCATGGGCCGAAGAAGGCGTTGCTGCAGCCAGGGTCCTTCTGGAGAAGGCACAGGCGGGCGATACCCTCGTCTGCGAAATCGGCCGGACGCAACTGAGCTATTGAATTCCCCGGCAAGGGCGGCGCCTTCCAACCGGACGCCGAGATAGCGGCCGGTGGCCCGGTCATGGACCAGCGCCTGGTTGAGGTTGGGTGGCTGAGGTTGGGTGGCGCGAGGCATCGAGGTCCTCCAGGGCCTTGTCGGCGCGGCTTCCCCAGCGCACCCATTGCGCTACACTCGCCCACGGGCCGCATTACGAAATGCGGCTGGTATCCCTGGGTACTCCTTCAACGCGCACACCTGGGTAAATTTGGATGCGCGCCGACACTTATTACTCGCCTCGACTGGCACGGGCATATGAGGTAGTGACAGTTTTTTCGTTTAGGCCGCTGGAAACCGACGAAAACGGCGAAACCGATTCCACCTGCCAGGCTTCCGCCGAGCGGTTGCCACTGGCCCGGACGAAACGTAGTCCATCGACGATACGGCCGGCGTTGCGCCTGATCCACCAGCCGAGCTTGCGGCGGTTGATTTCACCCCGTTCGTCGGCGATGTCGTGGAGCACTTCGCGCAGCTCCGCCCGTTCGTCATACAGTGCGTGCGCCTGCTTCACGGCATCGCGCACCATTGCCGGGGTTTTGCCGAACACCGATTGCCATGCGGTCAGCAGGCGGGCCAGCGTTTCACGGTCCGGATCGTCGGCCATGGCCTCGAATACGGAGGCGGTCGGGTCGGCACAGCCGAGCCAGAGCAAGGGTTGCCGGCACAGATCGGACCAGTCGCCGTAGCTTGCCAACGACTTGCAGGCGCTCTTCGGTCTGCCGGCGACTATCCATGCTCGGATAATGGTCAAGGCCGCCGAGACGTAGCGCCCCCTTTCGCGCAAGACATCGCGCACCAGATCGGGCCGCGTGAAGCTACGCGACGCCGGCACCTCACAGCCAGGGTCGAGGCGGATGGTGATGCAGCGGCGGGTCATGTCCTGAATCGGCCCCACGTTGTTGCCGCTGGAAAGCAACAAGGCGCGGGTGCTGACAGTGGCGGTCTTTGAAACGCCCAGAATGCGCCCGCTCAGAAATTCCGAAGTCAGCGCCGTGCATAGGCTTTTGTGGGCCACCAGATCGCCGGTCAGGTTGTCGAACTCGATCACCGCTGGGGCGCGCAGCAGCTCGGCGAGCAGCAGCTTTCGGCATTCCTCGTCGTCGGCCGGGAAGGTCGTCGGCGTCCCGCGCTGTGGGGTGGCAAAGGCGGTTATCAATTCGCACAGGTAGGACTTGCCGGAGCCGACCATATGCGCCCGCACATGGAACATCGGCGCATGGCTCAGGCTGGGCCGGATGGCGGCTGCAAGCATCGCCACCAAGGCCGCTGCGAGGTCGGCATCGCCAGCGAAGCTAAATTCTGCCAACAAGTCTTTCAGCAGCGCCAGTGCGGTTTCGGCCTGGTCACGGGTCGGGCAGTCGGGAATCGAGAACTCCCGCACATCGAACACCCCGAACATGCCGGTGACCAGGTCGTACCCCGCTGCCGTCGCCAGGCTGCCATCGGGACGCAGATAGGGCTGGCGCGCTAGGCCATTGAGTACCGGGAGATGCGGATAACTGGTCGAATCGAACAGTACGGCCGCATGGCGGGCAGGCGGATCGGTGCGTACCCAGTCCTCGGCACGGCCATCAAAGCGTTCCCACGTTGCCGCCCCGGCCAGCGCCCTCACCAAGGCCGATTGCGTGATTTCCTGCACGCGGGTTTCGCGGGTACCGGGGTCGGTGACGACGGTCACGATCAAACCACCACGCTGGTAGTGCCGGCGTGATTGCGCCAGCTCGTGCTCGGCGGCATCGACCACGCGATGAATCTCTCCCGGCATAACTCGAATGGTCGGCTTCATGCGTGCCGCGTTGAGTTCGATATCGAGCAAACGCAGCAGGTCACGGATGTGCCGTTCGGCGCAATGGCCGTGCAGGCACTTGAAGCCGCCAATGGGCCAGTGGTCGTCGGGTTCAAAATAGGCTGTGCCGCCGTCGGACTCGCCGGTGTGTTCCTTTACCCAGGGGCAGGTGATGTCGTGCTTGCCGTCGCCCAACGGCGTCTTGTACAGACCGCGACTGCGAAGCGCGGCAAGGATGATGTTTTCTTCGGGGCGCGGAATCCAGACCGGATCGCCATCGGCAGGCCGTTCCTGTGCCCCGCGTGTACTTTGCCGCTTGGGGCGTTCGGCCGGCGCCATTTCCAACTGAAGGCCAGCGATTAGCTCATCGACCGTATAGCGCAGCTCGGGCGCCCAGGTCACCAAGCGGCACGGAAACGGCGGCGAATGCTTACCGTTCACTGCCACCGGCAGCCTGGCCAAGCGCGCGCGGGGGCCATTGGCGCCGGGATCGCATAGGCCGGCAGCAACGATGGCATTCATCAGACGGTCGGCGGCAAGGCCATCGGTCAGCGGCTCCCGCAGCAGATAGCCGGCCTGATGGTTACCCGGTGAGGTCTCCAGCAACCACGACGGCGGCACGGTCAGGCGGTCCATCGCCACCTTGCTGCCGACGTCATCCAGCATCACCGCATGCAGCGCGTGGAAGTACGCCTTCTGCCGCCGAACCTGCCCGGCGTCGTCGGGGCGGAAGACGGCCAAGCTGAAGAAGTTGTTGGCGCTGGCGGGCAGCGTTGCCGATGCCTCGGCGGCGTCCTGCCACGGCTTGCCGAACCAGACCTTGCTGGGCGCGCTGGTGGGGCTCCCCGTGAAGCTAACTACCACCGGGCGCACATCGGCCAAATTATCCAGCTCGTCGTCAAACACGGCGTGCAGAAACTCACCGTTGGTCACCGAATCGATTTCGCCGGTTTTGTCGGTTTCCACCGGATCGGGCGGAAAAACTGTCTCGGGCGCATTCATCACCGCACCCTCAGATCGCCGCTTTGCGGGCAGCTTCCAGCTTGGCGACCAGCGCGCGGATTTCCTCGTCGGTCTTGCCGGCGATGCGTGCCGCGTTGAGCGCCCCCACCTCGTGGGCGGGCCAGCCGACCGCCCGCGTGCCCAGGCTCACAGGCTTGGGCCAGAGTCCCTGCGTAATGCGCAGGTAGATCGTGGAACGGGAGTAGCCGGATTCAGATTTGACGGCAGGAAGGCGAAGGATGGTTTGCAGCATGTTGGCACCTTGTTGGGTGTTGTTGAACATGCCGCCATTCCAGGCTAGCCAGGGGGCTATCCCGCAACCTGTCTTGCGCCGTCACGCCGAAAGGCGCGTCACGCCTAGGTTTTCCTTTTCTTCAAGCCAGTGCTCTTGGCCGCAGGGAGCAGGCCTGTCCACATGCCGCCTGGCGCGGCGGGCGCCGATTCTGCCGCTACAAGCTGCTTGAGGCGAGAAGGAGAGATGCCTTCCTCTTTTGCCACCACTTGCATAAACGCCTTGGTACCCTTGGCTTTCTCTTCGCGCACACGTACCTTGAGCCTTTCGCGGCGCTGTTCGGGCGTTTCCGTTACGGGCGCAGATCCTCCTGCTCCTTGAACGGGGAGGCCACGAAGTTCCCAAAAAGCAAGCCACCAATCGAGCGTGTAAAGCCCTGGTAGCTCAATTTCACCGGCGTCTATCGCGCTCCTCAACGCACCAGTCTGAATGTAATAGTCTATGAGACGGTCTCGAACTGCCGATTCGACAGGATTGATGGGTTCTTCGCCTAAGTCGGTGGTGATAGACAGGAAGCCAAAGTCCGGGCGCATATTGAAAAACACCTCGTTCCCCCATTCAAAACGAAATGTTCCATATCCAACGTTAACGCCGGTTGCGAGGTAAAAGCCGTCTTCAATGTCCAGGTACCGCTTGGCGCGCATTTCCGTCCATTCCTCTGGCGTTAATCCGCTCCAGTCGCTTGGAGGGAAGATGTCTGCCATAACCACCGGCGCGACAGCGATATCGACTAGCGCGGCCTCTGGCGACGCTGCGTTCTTCCAGCGCTCTTTTGTCCATCCCATTTGATGGATAGGACGAATTCGCCCGAAGTCGTCTATTTGATATTGCCGCGAGGGATCAAGCGGCCTATTCGGCAGCATGGCCACGCCCGTGCGCAATGTACGGATTACTGGAGAGACTTCGAGCCATGTGTTCCCTTCATCGGAAGGTGCTGGTTATTTGAAGTGATGATTCGGGATTGCTGCGGGCGGGTGGAGGCCGAGATAAACGAAAAAAGCGCAGGGGGCACCATCCCTCGCCACAAAATTCACTTTCTGCCCCTTGGTCCCCAAGTTTTCCAAAATTTCTCCGTCACCGTGGTGAAGAGCCTCAGTTACGCCGCGTCGCCGTGCAACTGGACCACGTCCGCCCCGGCCTTGAGCTTGTCCAGGTAGTCAGCCCACTGCTGCATCATGGCCCGCCGCTCCTTCATGAACTTGGTACGGTTGTAGGCCGTGCCCAGGGCATCCGGTACTTTGTGGGCAAGTTGGTGCTCGATTACTTCCGGCTTGACGTGCAGTTCCTCATGGAGGATCGTCCGCGCCATGGCCCGGAAGCCATGCCCTGTGATTTCCGTTTTGGTGTCGTAGCCCATGCGCCGCAGGGCCGCATTCACCGCCGCCTCGCTCATGGCCTTTTGCGGATCACGGCCAGGGAACACGTAACGACCATGGCCGGTCAGGGCGCGTAGCTCCCGCAGGATGGCTACCGCTTGCGAGGCCAGGGGAACGGAATGCTCTGTTTTGGTCTTGGTCACAAAATAGCGCCATTCGGCCTTATCCAGGTCGAAGCCGGCCCACTCGGCCCGGCGTAGCTCTCCGGGGCGAACGAATAACAGGGGGGCTAGCAGCAGGGCGCACCGGACAACGAACGTGCCCCGGAACCCATCTATAGCCCGCAGCAGTTCACCCACGGCCTTTGGATCGGTAATCGCCGGGAAGTTCTTTTCCCTGGCTGGCGGCAAAGCGCCCCGCAGGTCTGGGCAAGGATCACGCTCTGCTCTGCCGGTTGCGATGGCGTAGCGCATGACTTGAGAAATATTCCCTTTAGCCCGGTGGGCTGTATCGAGGGTACCCCTACCCTCAATCCGGCGCAGGATTTCCAGTACGACAGGCGGCGTTATTTCGGCCACCGGCTTGGCCCCCAGCCATGGAAACACGTCCCTTTCCAAGCGGTCGATAATCTTGTCCGCGTGGCTTGGCGCCCAGGTGTCCCGGTTCTTGGCAAACCATTCCCGGGCCACCACCTCGAAACTGTTGGCGGATCGTTGGACCTTAGCCGCCTTCTGGGCTTTCTTGTTTTCGCCAGGGTCAATGCCATCAGCCAGAAGCTTTCGCGCATCATCTCGGCGTTGCCGCGCTTCCTTTAAGCCAACTTCGGGATAAACGCCAAAGGCCAGTTTCTTTTCCTTGCCGTCGAAGCGGTATTTCATCCGCCAATATTTCGAGCCATTCGGATGAATCAGGACGAACAGGCCCTTTTCGTCCGACAGCTTCACCTGCTTGTTGGTGGGCTTGGCATTACGAATCTGGGTATCGGTAAGCGGCATGTGGGGGCTCCTGTCTGGGGCACCATCCGCGTTTTGGGGGCACACGCTCCGGGGGCCTACCCATGTGCCCCAAGATGGGCCCCCACTCGCAGTGGGATTCCATAGGAACATCTTGGACCACAACGGACCAAAAGACAATAAAAAACCCGCACTTAGGCGGGTTCTTTGGATGTCTCCGGATGTTCTCGGATCAGATGATGGTGGAGGCGGGGGGGATCGAACCCCCGTCCGCAAGTCCTCTACAGCCAGTTCTACATACTTAGTCCGGTCAATTGGGTTTTAGCCTTGGTGCGCCGGCCGAACAGGCTCACGTCAGGCGATTCGCTAAGTTTTCGAGTTGAGCCTCACGACGCGACCCAACCTTATCTCCTGTATATGATTCCGATGTAGCTTGCGCCACCTGGTCCAGGAGAGAACCAGTTCGGAAGCCAGCCGCGATTAAGCGGCTAGAGCGAAACGCTCGTCGTTGGCAGTTATTGCATTTCCAGATGGATTTACGAGGTGACTGGTCCTCGGTATGCCCTGTACTGCTTCGCAACCCACGTCGAAGCCATGTCGCCCCCATTTTCAGAAGCACCGTTAAAGACCGGCGCTAGACGACAAGGTTCATTTTACTTCCCATTGGGACGCCCGTCATCCGCTCTTTCCCCGCGACAATTTGTCGCAGGCATGGAAACGTGTCGCGCCCCTACAATTCGATCTCGCAATCGATTGTTTTTAAAGCATTTTTGACGCCGATCAAATTTTTACCCCAGGCCGCGCGATGTCCGACTCCAAGTACCTGATCCGCCACAGTTTCCGGGAGCAGCCATGACCGAGGCAGCTCTGCCCCCCCTCGCCCTGGAAGAGCCGAAGCCCGGCACCGGGGAGCGTCTGGCGCGCTGGGGCCTGGTGGCGGCGCTGCACGTGGTTCTGCTCTATGGCGTCCTGCACCTCGCGGTCCGGGAGGAGATCATCTCCCTTCCTCCCAGCATCAGCGTCCGCCTGCTGCCCCTGGAGGAGCCGAACAAGCCGGAAGCGCCGCCCGCCCCGCCGCAGCCCAAGCCGGTGGTGCGCAAGGTGGCGCCCGTGCAGCCCCAGCCCGTCCTGGCGGCCAAAGCGACCGAAGCGCCCGCCACCTTCGCCGTGGCGCCCCAGCCTCCGGCCCCGCCGCCGGCCCCCGTCGCCGCCGTGGCCGCGCCGCCGGCGCCTCCCGCCCCGGTGGTCGCCGCCCGCTTCGACGCGGACTATCTCCACAACCCCAAGCCGGTCTATCCGACCTTCTCCAGCCGCAACGGCGAAGAGGGCAAGGTGCTGCTGCGGGTCAAGGTAACTACTGCGGGGACGGCCCAGGAACTGGAGATCAAGCAATCCAGCGGCTATCCCCGGCTGGACAATGCCGCCCGCGAGGCGGTGGCGAAATGGCGCTTCGTGCCCGCCAAGCGCGGCGACGAAGCCATCGAATCCTGGGTGACGGTGCCCGTCGCCTTCACCCTCGACTAAGCGAAAGGAAACAACATGCAGACACAAATGGGACTTGCCCACTTCTGGGCCCAGGGAGACTTCGCCAGCCACGCCATCGCCATCATCCTGGCGCTCCTCTCCCTCGCTTCCTGGTCGGTCATCATCGGCAAGCTCTTTTCCAGTTGGCGGGCTGCCCGTTCCCAGGAGAAGGCGCTCTCCGCCTTCTGGGGCGCCAATTCCCTGCCTGAAGCCCTGGAAGCCCTGCGCCAGGAGGACCGCTCGGCCATCTTCGCCGGCCTCGCCCTGGCCGGTGCCCACGCCGCCCAGGCCCACCAGCAGAACGCCGCCCGCGGCATCGGCGCCGGGGTGAATGCCAGTGAATTCGTCACCCGGGCCCTGCGCTCCCACATCGTCAAGGCCCAGTCCCGCATCGAGCACGGCCTCACCTTCCTCGCCTCGGTGGGCTCCACCGCGCCGTTCATCGGCCTCTTCGGCACCGTCTGGGGCATCTACCACGCCCTGGTGGGCCTCTCCGGCGCGACGCAGGTGGTGCTCGACAAGGTGGCCGGCCCGGTGGGCGAGGCCCTCATCATGACCGCCGCCGGCCTCTTCGTCGCCATTCCCGCCGTGCTGGCCTACAACGCCTTCACCCGCGCCAACCGCATCGTCCTCGCCCAGCTGGACGGCTTCGCCCACGACCTGCACGCCTACCTGACCACCGGCGTGCGCATCGGCGGCAACGCCAACCTGGTGGACCTGGGCGCCGCCCGGGCCAACCGGCAGGGCTGATCATGGCGTTCGGCAGCTTCAACGAAGGCGGTGCCGGCCAGCCCATGGCCGAGATCAACACCACCCCCCTGGTGGATGTCATGCTGGTCATGCTGGTGATCTTCATCATCACCGCTCCCCTCTTCCACCAGGCCGTCCCCATCGACCTGCCCAAGGTCAGCGCCACCAAGCTCGATGACAAGCCCGAGGTCATCCAGCTCGCTGTGGATGCCGACGGCCGTGTCTTCTGGAACGGCGAAGCCGTCCATCGCGAAGCCCTGGAGCCCCGCTTCGCCGCCGCCAGCGCCCGCCAGCCCGAGCTCCATCTGCGGGCCGACCGGGCCGTCCGCTACGAGCGGGTGGCCGAAGTCATGGCCGCCGCCCAGCGGGCGGGAGTCGTGAAGATCGCATTCGTCACCGAACCGGCGCGCTAGACGCCGCGGTTTTTTCAGAGCTTGGCAAGGAGATTCATAGAGGAGGGTGTCAAGGTGAGTAGGCAGCATTTTCGTTGTAACTGTCTTTTCCTGGCCGTCGTTGCGGCCTTTTCACAAACCTCGATGGTGC
Source organism: Rhodocyclaceae bacterium (assembly GCA_018261935.1). GTDB lineage: Bacteria > Pseudomonadota > Gammaproteobacteria > Burkholderiales > Rhodocyclaceae > JAGTRP01. The sequence goes on along the minus strand of JAGTRP010000008.1, from coordinate 183,725 downwards.
TTGCCGCAGACCTGGCACTGGGGGAAGTCACCGTCACCGGCACCCGGGAAGGCCAGCTGATTGCAGAAACGCCGGCCACCGTCGACGTCATCAAGGAGGACGCCATTCGTACGGTGCGCCCCACCCATCCCAGCGAGATCATGGGCCAGGTAGCCGGGGTGTGGGTCAATGTCACCGGCGGCGAAGGCCACCAGACGGCCATCCGCCAGCCCCTGACCACCAACCCGGTCTATCTCTACCTGGAGGATGGCGTGCCCACCCGGGCCACCGGCTTCTTCAACCACAACGCCCTCTACGAGGTGAACCTGCCCCAGGCCGGCGGCATCGAGATCAGCAAAGGGCCGGGCAGCGCCCTTTACGGCTCGGACGCCATCGGCGGCGTGGTCAATGTCCTGACCCGCAAGCCGCCCGCCAAGGGCGAAATCGAAGTCTCGGCGGAAGGCGGTTCCTACGGCTGGGCCCGCGCCCTGGTAAGCGGCGGCAACAGCTTCGGCGACGATGCCTTCCGGGCCAGCCTCAACCTCACCCACACCGACGGCTGGCGGGAGCGCACCGGCTATGACCGCCAGGCCGGGACGCTGCGCTGGGACCGGGCCGTCGGCGACGACGCGGTCCTGAAGACGGTATTCACCTTCTCCAACATCGACCAGCAGACCGCCGGCAGCTCGGCCATTTCCGAAAACGACTACAAGCACAACCCGCGGACCAACTACACCCCCATCTCCTTCCGCAAGGTCGAGGCCTACCGGCTCTCCACTGCCTACGAGAAGGAAACCGCCGATACGCTCTTCAGCATCACGCCCTACTATCGCAACGACAGCATGGACCTGCTGGCCAACTGGTCCCTGGGCTACGACCCGACGGTGTACAACACCAGCAATGAGTCCTACGGCCTGCTCCTCAAGTACCGAATGGACTTCGCTCCCTTGCGCACCCGTCTCATCGCCGGCCTCGACCTCGACAACAGCCCCGGCAGCCGGAGGGAGAACCGCATCGCCACCACCGCCACCGGGGCCTTCTTCACCAAGGTCTATACGGGCTACACCACCGGCGCCCGCATTTACGACTACGACGTCACCTACCGCGGCATTTCGCCCTACGTCCATGGCGAAACCTCCCCGTCGGAGCAGCTGCGGCTGACCGGCGGGCTGCGGTACGACAACATCCACTACCGCTTCGACAACCGCTTCGGCACCGCGCCCATCGCCGCCGGCGGCGCCTTCTACGGCCAGGTCGGGGACACCAGCCGGGAATACAACCATCTGAGCCCCAAGCTCGGGGCCACCTATGCCTTCAGCGACCGCCTCAACGGCTTCGCGGCCTATACCCACGGCTTCCGCGCCCCCTCCGAGGGCCAGCTCTTCCGGCCTGCCGCCGCCACCACGGCGGCGCGGGCCCTGGCGACGGCCGACTCCGCCGTCGGGCTGAAGCCCATCAAGGCGGACAACTTCGAAGTCGGCCTCCGGGGCAAGGCCGGCGAGGGCTTCAATTACGAAGCCTCCCTCTACCACCTGGTCAAGCGGGACGACATCCTGAGCTTCAAGGACCCGGTCACCGGCGCCACCACCGCCACCAATGCCGGCAAGACCCAGCACCGGGGCATCGAGCTCGGCGCCGGCTGGGCCTTCGCTCCCCAATGGCGGGTGGACGGCGCCTTCTCCTACGCCCGCCACACCTACAAGCGCTGGGTCGTCTCCAACATCGCCGACTACAGCGGCAAGGAAATGGAAATCGCCCCCCGGACCCTGGCCAATGCCCGCCTGACCTGGGGTGACCCGGGCCGGGCCCTGGCCCAGCTGGAATGGGTCCATGTCGGCTCCTGGTGGTCGGACCAGCTCAACACCTTCAAGTACGGCGGCCACGACATTTTCAACCTGCGGGGCCAGTACCCGATGACCCGGGATGTGAAGCTCTTCGCCAATGTCCATAACCTCCTGGACGAGCGCTATGCCGAAAGCACCGGGACGGGCAGCGGCGCCGGCGGGGCGATCTTCCAGACTTTCGCCCCCGGCCTGCCCCGGACCCTGGTGGCCGGTGTCGAGGTGAAATGGTGATCCCCCGGCGCCTCTCCGTCCTCTGGGCGGCCCTGGCCCTGTTCTGCCCGGCGGCCCCGGCCCAGGATCACGCCCAGCATGCGCCCAAGCCGGACATGGGCCGCCTGTGGCAGGAGATGAGCCAGAAGCCACAGCCAGCGGCCTCCGCTGCTTTCGACGCCAAGGGCCGGCTGTGGCTGGCCCACGTCCGGGACGGCCGGGTGCAATTGCGCTTTTCCGACGACGAGGGCAAGACCTACTCTCCCGACATCGCCGTGAACGAGCAGCCGGAGCCGATCTCGGCGGATGGCGAGAACCGCCCCAAGATCGCCTTCGGCCCCCAGGGCAGCCTGCTGGTGAGCTGGACCCGGCCCCTCGGCAAGCCCTTTACCGGCGAAATCCGCTTCGCCCGTTCTGACGACGGCCGGCATTTCGACGCCCCCATCACCGTGCACCGGGACCGGGCGGAGATCACCCACCGTTTCGAGTCCCTGACCGCGGATGCCGACGGCCGGGTGCTGCTGGCCTGGATCGACAAGCGGGATGGCGAAGCGGCCAGGGCGGCGAAGCAGCCCTATCGCGGCGCCGCCATCTACAGCGCCGTTTCCGACGACGGCGGCCGCAGCTTCAAGCCGGAATCGAAGATCGCCGACCATTCCTGCGAATGCTGCCGCGTCGCCGTCGCCCGGGACGCCGACGGCGCCCCCCTCCTCCTCTGGCGCCACGTCTTCGAGCCCAACGAGCGGGACCACGCCCTCGCCCGCCTGGGGCCGGACGGCAGGCCGGAAGCGGTGCTGCGGGCCACCTTCGACCGCTGGCGGATCGACGCCTGCCCCCACCACGGGCCGGCCCTGGCCGTCGATGGACAGGGGGTCCGGCATGCGGTGTGGTTCAACCAGAAGGACGGCGAAGGACATATCTACTACGGCCGCCTGCGCTCCCAGGGCGATGCCCTGGCGGTGGAGGGCCAGCGCACCGTCGGCGGCCCCCAGGCCGCCCACGCCGATATCGCCGCCGCCGGCCGCCACCTCGCCATCGCCTGGAAGGAATTCGACGGCGAGCGGACCCGGCTCCATGCCCTGGTCTCCAGCGACGGCGGCCTGACTTTCGCCCCCCGGGACCTAGCCGCCACCGACGGCGCCTCGGACCAGCCCCGGGTCATCGCCAAGGCCGACGCCCTCTATGCCTTCTGGCGCACCGCCAACGAAGGCTTCCGCCTCTATCCCCTGCCATGATCAAGACCCTGACGGCCGCCGCCGCGGCCTTCCTCTTCTGCCATGCCGCCGGCGCCGCCGGCTTCACCGCCCTGGACCGGGCCGCCGCCCGCCGCCTTGTGGACCCCGCCGCCCACAGCCGACCCACGGTCATTGCCTTGTGGTCTTCCGACTGCGTGCACTGCAAGAAAAATCTTCGCCTGCTCGCCGACCTGTCCCGGAGCAGCGGGCCGTTCCAGGTGGTGACCGTAGCCACCGAACCCGAATCCCCGGACCACGCCAAAATGCTGGACGCCGCCGGCATCCAGGGGACGCGCTACGCCTACGGCAGCGATATGCCCGAAGCCCTGGCCTACGCCCTCGACCCGGCCTGGCGCGGCGAATTGCCCCGCACCCTGTTCCTGGACGGCAAGGGCGGCCGGACGGCGGTTTCCGGGGTCCTCGACGAGGCCGCCCTGCGCAGCCGCTTGGGCCTGACTCCGCGCTGAACGCCGTCCGCCCGGGCCCTCAGGCCGCCGGCAGGATGGGGATGACGATGCCGCCCCGTCGGCGGGTGCGCAGAAAACCCAGGGCCGCCCCGATCAGCACGGCGGCCAGGACGGCCCACCCGGCCAGGGCGGCATCCACCAACGCGAGCCGCCGCCCCCCCAGGGCGACCAGCACCCCCGCCGCGCCCAAGCGCAGCCACAGGGTCAGCCAGGGGTTGCGGGCCGCCAGCCGGCGCCCGAAGCCGCCGGTAGCCGGGATCAGCACCAGCATGGGGCTCAGGAGCGTCCCCAGCCCGAAGGTGCTGCCCAGCAGCCATCCCGCCCCGGCGCTGCCGGCCGCCGCGCAGGTGGCCAGCAGGGTCGCCAGGGGGGCGCAGGGAATGAGGGTGAGGGCGACTCCCATGAGGAAGGGCGAAGAGCGCCCCGCCAGCCGGCGGACGCCGCATCCGGTCCCCTCGCGCCGTGGCAGGGCCAGGACCAGTCCGGCGCCGAGACTGACCAGGCCGATGACGGCATTGCCCCAGCCGGTAGCCAGTTGCTCCAGGAACCAGGACCCCAAGGCCGCGGCGGCGGCCCCGAGGAGGCCGTAGGCCACCAGCCGGCCGCCGAGGAAAGACAGGGCATCGGCCAGGGAGCCGGCTCCGGCCGAGTTCCTGCCGAGAACCCAGGTGCCGATGAAGGGCAGGCAGGTCACCGTGCAGGCCGTCAGCCCCAGGGAGACCCCCAGGAGCCAGACGCTGACATAGGAGACCGCCGGATCAGGCATCGGGCGAGGCCGGCTTCTTGTGGAATTTCACCGGCTTGACGGTGCCATCCGGCAGCTCGGCCCGGACCCGCTCCCGGTAGTAGTCCCGGGAGGACCGGAACAGGGACAGCGGCCCCCATTTCAGGGCAATGACGCCATCCTCCGGGCAGAACTCGGCGCAGCGGCCGCACAGGGTGCAGTCCTCGTGGAAGGCCTTGGCGCCGTGCTCCCTGGCGATTTCGGAAATCTCCATGGGGCAGGCCTTGGCGCAGATGCCGCATTGCCCGCACTTGTCGTGCTGGCGCTTGCTCAGCCGAGCCAGGGACAGGCGCTGGAACAGGGCGTTGAAGGCCAGCAGCGGGCAGATGCGGCAGAAGGGCTGGCGGCTCGCCAGGGAGGCGACCAGGATGAAGCCGACCAGGGTGTTGGCGATGGCCCCGAGGGCGAAGCGCCAGCCGTCGCCGGTATTCAGCGCCAGCTCGCCGGGGTTGCCGGTGAGGAGCGTGGTGGCGATGCGGGAGGGGCAGACGTCGCAGTAGGGATTGCCCAGGGCATGGGGAGTAACGCCCAGGCCGGTGAGGAGCGGCAGGGCGAGGACAAGGCCGAGGAGCATCAGCCACTTCACAGCCCGCACCTTGCCCACCCGGTCGCTGCCCAACTCCCGCTGGGGCCGGTTGAAGCGGCGGCCGAGGCGGTTCAGCCAGTCCTGCAGGGTGCCGAGGGGGCAGACCCAGCCGCAGAAGGCCTTGCCCAGGACCACGAAGAAGGCCATGAAGGACAGGAGGGTGAAGAACAGGGGCAGCAGGATCTGCCAGGTAACCTGATGGGCCTTGGCCAGGGCTTCGCCGATCCGGTGGTCGAGCTGGTGCTGGAGGCTCACCAGGATGCAGTAGCCGCCGTTCTGCTGGTCGTAGGCGCAGGACAGGGCCGGCAGCGCCTGGGAGAGCTTGTCGGCCATGTAATAGCCGACCAGATTGCCGCCCCAGACGGTGAGGAACAGGGTCAGGATCTGGACTGCCAAGCGCAGCCGGGAAAGGGGGAAGGATGGGCTGAACATCATTGTTTCTCCTCGCCGCGGCGCAGCAGGGGAGCCGCCGCGGCCATGCCGAGCAGCAGGAAGCCGGCGCCGGCCATGAGGTCGCGGCTGCGCCCGGGTTCAGGAGCATAGGTGCCGTTGAAGGCGCTGACGTGGCGGACGCCGTCCCGTTCCTGCATGGCCGAAACCACGAAGCGGCCGCTGGGCCGGGCGTGGCCGTTGCCGGCCAGCTTGGCGGGATCGAAATCCCGGGGGAAGACCAGGGTCGTGACCCCGTTGGCATCGGCGATGCCCCGGGTGCGGGTGCCGAACTCCGTTTCCAGGGAGAGGACCGCATCGGGCACCGGCTGCCCGTCGAAGCGGACCTGGAAGTCCCACTTCTCCCCTTCCCGGTAGCCGGCATGCTCCCGGGGCAAGCGGGGAACGATGGCCAACCCGGGGCGGGAGGCGGCCATCAGGCCGGTGGGGGCCGGCCCCGGATTGCTGACATACCAGGCGGTGGATGCCAGCCTTTCCTCACCGGGGCGGTGCTCCCGGGCCGTCAGCCACTGGTAGTTGCCGACCTTGGGATCGGCGGGGGTGATGGCGGCGACACCGTTGGCGACGGGGAAGCCCTGGGCTTCGGTGACAGCCCCGGGGCCGTAGACCTCGATGGTCTCCGCCGCCAGGTTCTGGGGAGAGAAGCGCCCGTTGCCCCGGCCCATGCCCCCTGCCGGGAGGAGCAGGGGCGCGCTGGTCCAATCGGGAGCCCGGACAGCCCGGCCCCGGGTTTCCGATGGGGCGCCGGCCTCTGCCGCCGGGCCAGGGTGGGCATGCTCTAAGGGGGCCGCCGCCCGGGCCGGCATCGCGCCGGCCGCCAGCAGCAGGGCCAGGAGGAGTATCGGTTTTCTGGTCATGGAAGCCTCCTCAGAAGGTGGCCGTCAGGCCCGCCGTCCAGAAGCGGGGCTTGCCGACGATGATGGAAAGGTCCTCGGCGTTGTAGACGCCGTTGTAGGAGGTCATGCCGGGCAGGTAGCCGGTGGCGTCGTTGGTGCCCCGGGCCGTCTGCCAGTACTTGCGGTCGAAGAGGTTATCCACCCGGGCGAAGAAGGACCACTTGCCGCCCAGGAAGGTGGTCTTGCCGCTGTCCAGGTCGTAGTAGGCGGCCAGGTTGAAGAGGGTGCGGCCGGGCAGCTTCTCCTGGTTGATCTCGTCGGCGTAGGACCATTCCTTGGCATCCATTTCCGTATCGATGCGCAGGCCGGGACGGGGACGCCAGTGCAGGGTGGCGAAGACGCTGTTGCGGGCCACCCGGGGAACCCGGTGGCCGGTGGCGCTGGAGCGGACGATACGGCAGGCGGTGGCCGGATTGAAGGCGCCGGACCCGGTGGTGCAGTTGGCGTAGGAATTGCCCAGGGTACGGTTCAGGTTGTTGTAGCTGGTGAACCGGGCATCCACGAAGGTATAGGCCACATCCAGGCCCCACTCCCGCCGGGGGTCGGTCTTGAGGGCCAGTTCCAGGCCCTGGTTGCGCACCCCGCCGATGTTGTCGTAGTACTGCTGCAGGGTCGTGGTGCTGGTGCCGTAGTCGCCGTTGACCGACATGATGAAGTCCTTGCGGTCGATGCGGAACAGGCTGGTCTGGACATTGAACCCGAGACCCAGGATCTGGTAGTCGCCATTGACCCCCACTTCGTAGTTCATGGAGGTCTCGGGTTTCAGGTTCTCGTTGTTGCGGGTCTTGCCGCCGGTCGGGGAAATGCTGCCGCCGAAGAGCTGCGCCACAGTCGGGGTGCGGAAGCCGGTGGAGATGTTGGCGAACAGGTTGGTTTCCGGCCGCGCCTGCCAGTTGCTGCCGAGGCGCCAGGAAAGGGCGTTGAAGCTCTTGCTCAGCCGCACCGAGGAGGGATTCTCGTCGTTCGGGGCACCGCGGTAGTCGAGGTCGATCTGGTCGCTGCGCAGGTTGCCGGTGAACACCCAGTCGGTGACCGGGGCCCATTTCAGCTCGCCGTAGGCCGCCTCGACCGATTCCAGGGTCTTGTCGTTCTGGAAGACGGTGCCCGCCGCGGTCACCGGGCAGCCGGCTCCGGGACGGGAACAGTAGGCGCGCAGGGCGGTGTTGAGGTTCAGGTACTCGTTGCGGCGCAGGTCCGCCCCGCCCATCCACGCCATCTGCCCGCCCTGCCCCCGCCACTCGGCCTTGGCGCCGTTCTGGGTCTGATGGTAGTTGTTGAGGGTGGTATAGGCGTTGATGTCGGTGACCGCCGCCCCGGTGGTCGAATATCTCAGGGGCGCCGACCAGAAGGTGGTGTGGTCCTTGTACTGGTAGACGGTGGCCAGGAGGTTGCTGCCGTTCCCCAGGTCGTGGGCATAGGTGGCGTTCAGCTTCTGCAGGTCCACATTGAATTTCCGGGCATAGTCCCGCCCCAGGGTGCCCCGGGGATCGACCCGGGCCTGGGTGGCGCCGGTGACGTTGCCGTGCTTGTCCTTCTGGCGCTCGGAATTCTCGAAATTGACGGTGAGGTCGCTGTTGTCGGTCAGGTTGAAGCGTAGCGACCCGTCCAGGTAGTCGGTACGGTAGCCCGACTGGAAATAGTAGTCGTCGGTCTCCCGGTGGGTGGCCTGCACGTGGCCCGAGCCCCAGCTACCCGCCAGGCCGGCCCGCAGGAGCTGGCGCTGGTAGTTCCAGCTGCCGGCGTCCAGGCTGGTGGTGACGCCGGCGTACTTGGCGCCCCGCTTGGTGGTGATGACCACCGCGCCGGCCAGGGCATCCTCGCCGAAGAGGTAGGAAGCGCCGCCCTTGATGACCTTGATGGACTCGATGTTGTCGAGGTCGATATTGACCTTGCCGGTGCGCTCGAACACCGGCACCCCGTCGATGACGATGGCCACCCCGGGCTTCTCGCCCATGTAGAGCTGATTCTCGACGCCCCGGAACTTGATCTTGAGCTCGTCCCCGGAGGACACGTCCGCCGTCACCCCGGGAATGGACTGCAGCACCTCGATCATGTTGGTCGGCCGGCGCTGGTCCACGGTCTTGCCGCTGATTTCGGCCACCGAGGAGGGCTCGCCCCGCCGGCCGTCGAAGCGGTCGTCGATGGTGGAGGAAGAGACGGTCACCGTGTCGAGGACCCGGTCCTGGGCCCCGGCGAACGGCGAGAGGATGAGAAGAACCGACGGAATGATCCGGCGGGCGAAAGGCAAGGCATGCCCCTGTGACATCTGCTGCTCCCCGTAATGCTGTTTTTATAGGCGGGCAGATGTTAGCTATGCAAAAAGGCCTAGGGAATGCGACAAATTGCCTCTGCGACCCGTTGTCGCTGCGGCAATTTGTCGCATTCTCCCGGCATGGCCGAAATCCCATAATCGCCCCCGCAAATAAGAGCGGCCTCCTTTCCCATAAGCCGCATACTCCTAGGGGGAATTCCATGCACAACCGTTTCCGTCCCAGCGCTGTGGCGCTGGCCGTCGCCACCGTTTTTTCCAATGCCTCGCCCGTCCTGGCCGAACCCACCCAAACCATGGACGAGGTGGTGGTCAAGGCCCCCCGGCCGATCCCCCTTCCGGCCGCCGCCGGAACCCGGACTGCCGACGACATCGCCGGCAAGCGCGCCTCCACCAGCGACACCGCCCAGCTCCTGGAAAACGTCCCCGGCGTCTCCCTGGCCGGTGCGGGCGGCGTTTCCAGCCTGCCGGTCATCCACGGCCTGGCCGATGACCGCAACCGCATCCAGGTGGATGGCATGGATCTCATCTCGGCCTGCGGCAACCACATGAACCCGCCCCTCTCCTACATCGATCCGACCAATGTGGAGAGCATGAAGGTCTATACCGGGGTGACGCCCGTGAGCGTCGGCGGCGACAGCATCGGCGGTTCCATCGTCGTCAATTCCAAGGCACCGCGCTTCGCCCAGTCCGGCGAGGGCCTGCTCGCCACCGGCGAGGCGGGAACCTTCTACCGCTCCAACGGCGACGCCTACGGCTTCAACGCCGGCGCCACCGTCGCCAACGACCGACTGAGCTTCACCTACAACGGCGCCACAGCGCAATCGGACAACTACAAGGCCGCCAAGGAGTTCAAGCCAGGCACCCAGGCCACCGGGCTCCGCCACGGCAGCCGCTGGATCGCCGGCGACGAGGTAGGCTCCTCCGCCTACAAGACCGAAAACCACGCCCTCGGCGTGGCGATGCGGGAAGGCAACCATACTGTCGCCCTCAAGGTCGGCTTCCAGCGCGTCCCCTTCCAGGGCTTCCCCAACCAGCACATGGACATGACCAGCAACCGGAGCACCCAGGTCAACCTGGGCTATACCGGCTCATTCGACTGGGGCAGCCTGCAGGCCCGCGTCTACAACGAGTGGACCCGGCACAAGATGGACTTCGACCAGGACAAGCTCTACTGGTACGGCGCCACCGGCAACATCGCGGGCATGCCCATGGATACCCGGGGCCGCAATACCGGCGCCGCGGTGAAGGCGGATGTGCCGCTGGGCGAGGGAAATCTCGTCCGGGTGGGCGGTGAATACCAGCGCTACCGGCTGGACGATTGGTGGGTGCCGGTGGCCAATTCCATGATGATGTCCCCCAACACTTTCTGGAACATCAACGACGGCAAGCGCGACCGCTTCGACCTCTTCGCCGAATTGGAGACCCAGTGGTCGCCCCGCTGGATGACCCTGGCGGGCGTGCGCAGCAGCACGGTGAAAATGGACGCCGGCACGGTACAGGGTTACAACACCACGGCCAGCTACGCCACCGACGCCGCCCGCTTCAACGCCGCCAACCGCCGCAAGACCGACGACAACCTCGATCTCTCGGCCTTGGCCCGCTACACCCCGGATGCCGGCCAGACCTACGAGGGCGGCTATTCCCGGAAGACCCGCTCCCCCAGCCTCTACGAGCGCTACACCTGGTCCACCAACGGCATGGCCATGACCATGAACGACTGGCTGAACGACGGCAACGGCTACATTGGCGACATCAACCTGAAGCCGGAAGTGGCCCACACCCTCAGCCTCTCCGCCGACTGGCACGATGCCGGCCGCCGGGACTGGGGCGTCCGGGTCGCCCCCTTCTACAGCCAGGTGGAGAACTACATCGACGCCCGATGCCGCACGGCCTGTCCCGCCAACCAGTTCAACTACCTGCAGCTGGTCAATCAGGACGCCCGCCTCTACGGCCTCGACCTGTCGGGCTTCGCGGCCCTCGGCCGGATCGAGGGGGTCGGCGAGTTCACCGGCCGGGCCCTGGTCGGCTATGTCAACGGGAAGAACACCCGCTCCGACGACCACCTCTACAACATCATGCCGCTGAACGCCCGCTTCGTCCTGGAACATCGCCTGGGGAACTGGACCAACACGGTGGAGGAAGTTCTGGTGAGCGGCAAGGACCACATCTCCCAGGTGCGCAACGAGATGAAGACCTCGGGCTACGGCCTCCTCAACCTGCGGAGCAGCTACGATGCCAAGAGCTACCGCGTCGATGTGGGTATCGACAACGCCCTCAACAAGTTCTACGCCTCGCCGCTCGGGGGCGCCTACATCGGCCAGGGGCGAACCATGTCCCTCAATGGCGCCGGCGCGCCCTGGGGCATTCCCGTACCGGGAATGGGCCGCTCCATCTATGCGGGGGTGACCGTCCGGTTCTGAGGCGGCTCAGCCGCCGTTCAGTCTCTCGAGAGCCTCGCGCAGCTTGCCCGGCTCGTCGAGGCGCATCATCTTGCGCACGGCGGGGGCCAGTTCGGCGACCTCGGCTTTCAGCACCCGGCTTTTCACTTCCAGGATCTGGGTGGGATGCATGGAGAAAATGCGCAGGCCCATGCCCAGCAGCAGGCGGGTGAGGGCCGGATCGCCGGCCATCTCGCCGCACACCGAGACCGGGACATTGACCTTCTCGGCGCTCGCCAGGGTATGGGCGAGCAGCATGAGCACCGCCGGATGGAGGGGATCGTAGAGGCTGGACACCTGCTCGTCGGAACGGTCGATAGCCAGGGTGTACTGGATGAGGTCGTTGGTGCCGATGGAAAGGAAATCTAGGCGGCGCAGGAAGAGGCCGATGGCCAGGGCTGCCGCCGGGATCTCGATCATGCCGCCCACCTCGATGCCCTCGTCGAAGGGGATCTTCTCTGCCCGCAGGCTGGCCTTGGCCTGCTCCAGGGCGAGGAGGGTCTGGTCAATCTCGTGGGCGTGGGCCAGCATGGGAATGAGGACCTTGACCTTGCCGTACTTGGAGGCCCGGAGGATGGCCCGCAACTGGATCTGGAACATGCGGGGCTCGGCCAGGGAGAGCCGGATGGCGCGCCGCCCCAGGGCCGGATTGGTCTTGGTCCGGTTGTCGTCGATGGCCTTGTCGGCCCCCAGGTCGAAGGTGCGGATGGTCACGGGCCGACCGGCCATGCCCTTCACTACCCTGCGGTAGGCCTCGAACTGTTCCTCCTCGTCCGGCATGTCGCCGCGCCCGAGGAAAAGGAATTCCGTCCGGAAGAGCCCGATGCCGTCGGCGCCGCACTCCATCGCCACGTCCACGTCGCCGGGCAGCTCGATATTGGCCATGAGCTGGACCTCGACCCCGTCCAGGGTTTGCGAGCGGGCCGTCTTGAGGCGTTTGAGCTTGGTACGCTCGAGTTCGATCTGCTCCTTCCTGAGCTCGTACTCCTCCAGCACCCGGGCGTCGGGATTGACGATGACGACGCCGCGCTTGCCGTCGATGATGAGGTGTTCCTGATCGCGGATCAGGGTACGGGCGTTCTCCAGGCCGACGATGGCCGGGATGCCCAGGCTGCGGGCCAGGATGGCAGTGTGGGAGGTAGCCCCGCCGACGTCGGTGATGAAGGCGGCGAAACGGTGTTCCTTGAAGGCAATGACGTCGGCCGGGGAGAGGTCGTGGGCGACCACCACCAGGTTCTCTTCCTTGACCCCCTTGGCGCCCTTCACCAGCGCCCGGCCGGGGTGGCCCATCAGTTCCTTGACGACCCGCTCGACGACCTGAACGACGTCGTATTTCCTCTCCCGCAGGTAGAGATCGTCGAACTGGTCGAACTGCGCCACCAACTGCTCCATCTGCTGGACCAGGGCCCATTCGGCATTGCAGCGCCGTTCCCGGATGATCTGCTTGGGCACCTCCACCAGCTCCGGATCGGCCAGGAACATGGCATGCAGGTCGATGAAGGCGGCCAGTTCGGCGGGGGCATGCTCGGTGGCTTCCTTCATGGTCGCCAGCTCGTCCCGGACCGCCTGGACAGCGGTGTCGAAGCGTTCGAGCTCTTTATCGACCATGCGCGGGGCGATGGTCAGGTGGCCCACCTCCAGGGTGGCATGGGACATGAGCATGGCCCGGCCGATGGCAATGCCGCGGGAAACCCCCAGGCCATGCAGGGTGAAGCTCATCATTTGGTGGGTGGTATCCTGTTTCACTCGCCTTCGCCGAACTTGTCGGCGATGAGAGCCAGGAGGGCGGTCAAGGCTTCCTGCTCATCAACGCCGTCGGTTTCGAGGGTGACCCGGGAGCCCTTGCCGGCCGCCAGCATCATGACCCCCATGATGCTCTTGGCGTTGACCCGGCGGGTGCCCTTGGACATCCAGACTTCGCACTTGTATTTGCCGGCCAGCTGGCTGAGCCGGGCGGAAGCCCGGGCATGGAGGCCCAGCTTGTTGATGATTTCGGTTTCGGTCGACTGCATCAGACGTCCTTCAGCAGGTTGAGCACCCCGTCGCGGGCGCCACTGATCGCCTTGGTCAGCATGGTCTCCATGCCCCGCTCCCGATAGGCAAGTGCCCGCAGAAGCATGGGGAGGTTGATTCCGGCAACCCCTTCGATGCGTCCCGGCTCGAGAAGCTTCATCGCAAGGTTGGCTGGGGTGGCGCCGAAAATATCGGTCATGACCAGCACGCCGTCGCCCCCGTCCACCAGCTTCACCATCTCCCGGGCCAGGGGCATGAGATCCAGAGGGTCGTCCTGGGCCGCGACGCCCAGCTGGTTCAGGAGCGGAGGCCGCTTGTTGAGCACGTGGCAGGCGTTCTGGACCAGGGCTTCGCCATAGCTGCCATGGGTAATGAGCAGGATTCCTATCATGGGAAGGTATTCTAATCCACTTCCCATGCCTGCCGCTCGCCGATGACGGCGGGGACGCCCGCCCCGTCGGCATCACCGGCGGTTCCATGCCGCCGGGGTGAAAGCTCAGAAGAATTGCTTGAAGAAGCCTTTCCCGTCACCCCATTCGCAGAACTTGGCCGCCATGGGATAGATTTGCTCCCCCGCCAGCAGCTTCATGGGCGGGGTCGCCTTTCCCTTTTCGGTGGTGACGTACTCCCGGGTATCGCAATTCACCGTGTAGTTGCCCAGTTCGTCGGGCACCACCGGATCGGCAGACCGATAGATCTTGAAGGACACCGTATCGCCGTCCCGGGTCACCTTTTCCGGTTCGTAGTAGCCCTTCATGCCATTCGCCGGCTGCCGGTAGGGCTTGTCGCTGCTGCCCCACTGCACCGCTCCTTGGGCCATGGCAAGGGAGGGAAGTAGAAATGCGAGAAGAAAAACCGGCGCCGTCTTTCGAATCATGATTATTGCTCCTGTAATACGTAAGGGCTCGTCTCGAAGTCTATCCGGTGGGGAGGCCACCATCGCCAGGAAGGCAGATGGCCAGTATAGAACAGCGCAGCCGCCGCGGCAGCTGCGGCCTGTGAAGCATTGCACATCGGCGGCGATTTTCAGCGCCGGCTGATGAGGACGATACCGGCGATAACCAGGGCCGCCCCGCCCAGCTGCCACGCCGAAACGGCTTCATCCAGAAGCATCCAGCCGAAGAGGATGGTGACCAGGGGCCCCACCATACCGACCAGGGCAGCGCGGCCGGCGCCCATCATCTTGATGGCCGCCGACTGCATGAAGACCGGCAGGATGGTGGATACCAGGGCCATGCCGAGGGCGAAGCCATAAACGCTGCCGGACTGGCGCAGGAAATCGTCCCAGGGCCGGACAGCCAGGTAATGGACCAGGGTGGCGCTGGTGGCCACGCCCATGGCCAGGGCCGTGAATCGGGCGCTGCCCAGGCGGGCGATCAGCTGTCCGCTTCCCGACAGGTAGACGGCATAGGACAGGCTGGAGGCCAGCACCAGCCCGGTGCCGATCCAGACGGCCCGGCTGTCGTCAGCCAGTTGGAGGTCATGGCCGAAGGCGACCGCGACGCCGACATAGGTCAGGGCGATGGCCCCCCAGTCGCGGCCGTGCAGGGGCTTCTTGAAGAGGACCAGTCCGAGCAGCAGGGTTAGCGTCGGATAGGTGAACAGGATGAGGCGCTCCAGGCCGGCGGAAATGTACTGCAGCCCCCAGAAATCCAGGATGCTGGCCCCGTAGTAGCCCGCCAGCCCGATGGCGGCCAAGGCGAGCCACTCCCGACCGCTGAGGCTGGCGCCGCTGCGGGAGCGGAAGGCCATCAGGCCGAAGGCCGGCGCGGCCAGGGCCATGCGCAGCGCCAGGAGGGTCACCGCGTCCACCGGCAGTGCCCCCGGCACGGCATAGGAGAGCTTGACGAAAATGGCCTTGAACGAGAAACCGAAGGCTGCGCCGACAGCCAGCCAGAATCCCAGCCGATAGCCGCGCTCTTCTGCCGTTCGGTCTCCCGCCTTGCGGCTTTGGGAAGGGGTCAGGTCCGTCCCCCTGGCAGGCCGGGGATCAGCGGCGACCCCCCAGGATGGAGCCGAGGACGC
The DNA here is from genome assembly GCA_018261935.1 of Rhodocyclaceae bacterium. GTDB lineage: Bacteria > Pseudomonadota > Gammaproteobacteria > Burkholderiales > Rhodocyclaceae > JAGTRP01. Next base: position 168,526 of record JAGTRP010000008.1, on the reverse strand, counting down.
CGCGCAGCACCTGCCGGCCGATTTCCCGGCCGATGGTGCCAGCCACGCCCCGGGCGGCGCTCTTGGCTGCCGCCTCCAGGACGCCCTCGCGGCGACCGCCCCGGCCACCGAGCATATCTCCGAGGCTACCGAAGAGGCCGCCCGATGCTTCTTCCCGGGCGGGGGGCGGCACAGGGATACGAGGTGCCGGCGTGGGGGACGGCGCGCTGCCATTGCCCCAGGCATTGGCATCCGAGGGCCGCGGCGGGGCCGGCGGCAGCGGAATGGCGCCCGGCGATGCCGGCCGCTGCGGCGCGGCGGGCTTACCCTTCAATACCTCGTAGGCGGATTCCCGATCGATGCTTTGGCCGTACGCGGCAAGCAGGGGAGAAGCCTGAATGACGGCGGTCCGCTCGTCGGCGGCGAGAGGGCCAAGGCGGGAAGCCGGCGGGAAGACAATGCTGCGCTCCACCACGTTGGGCCGCCCTTTCTCGTCGAGGAAGGAAATCAGGGCCTCGCCGACGCCCAGTTCGGTGATGGCCTCGGCAGCGTCGAATTTCGGGTTGGGGCGCAGGGTTTCGGCAGCCGACTGCACGGCTTTCTGGTCCCGGGGCGTGAAGGCGCGCAGGGCGTGCTGAACCCGGTTTCCCAATTGGCCGAGGACCCTGTCCGGCACATCCAGGGGGTTCTGGGTAACGAAAAAGACGCCCACGCCTTTGGAGCGGATGAGCCGCACCACCTGTTCCACCTTGTCGGTGAGGGCCGGGGGCGCATCGTTGAAGAGCAGATGGGCCTCGTCGAAGAAGAAGACCAGCTTGGGCTTGTCGAGGTCACCGGCTTCCGGCAGGCGCTCGAACAATTCCGCCAGCATCCACAGGAGGAAGGTGGAATAGAGCAGGGGCGAGAGGTGAAGCTTTTCCGCCGCCAGCACGTTGATGATCCCGCGTCCGTTGGCATCCACCCGCATGAGGTCGGCAATATCCAGCATGGGTTCGCCGAAGAAGACATCGCCGCCCTGTTGCTCCAGGGTCAGCAGCCCGCGCTGGATGGCGCCGATGGAGGCGGAGGCGATATTGCCGTATTCGCTGGTGAAGTTCCGGGCATTCTCCCCGACGTACTGGACCATGGCGCGCAGGTCCTTGAGGTCGAGGAGCAGCAGGCCGTTGTCGTCGGCGATCTTGAAGACCAGCTGCAGGACGCCGGCCTGGGTGTCGTTGAGGTTGAGGAGGCGGGCCAGCAGCAGCGGCCCCATGTCGGAAATGGTGGCCCGGATCGGAATGCCGGCTTCCCCGAACACATCCCAGAACGTGACCGGGTTGGCAAAAGGAACGAAGCCCTCCAGGCCCAGGTCTTTTATGCGCGCCTCCAGTTTGGGCGTCAGCACCCCGGCGGCGGCCATGCCGGCCAAGTCGCCCTTGACGTCGGCCATGAAGACCGGCACGCCGGCATAGGATAGACGCTCGGCCATGGATTGCAGGGAGACCGTCTTGCCGGTGCCGGTGGCGCCGGTGATCAGGCCATGACGGTTGGCCATCTGGGGCAGCAATGCCGGATAGCCGTCTTCGGACTTGGCAAGGTAAATGGGGTCGGACATGACTGTGTTCTGAGAAAGCGGTTATCCGGAATTCTACGGGAAACCGAAAAGACACGCCGGCTTCGTTGGCGGCGGTGTTGTTCTTGCCGACAGCGACGGCAGCCGCGTTCTTCTGGCTGGCCTTGATGTTGGTGTTGCCCTGGATCTGGGTACCACCCTTGATGGCGCCGGTGGTGTTCTTGGCGGTGTTGCCTTCGCCCACGGCCACGGCGGACACGTTCTTGTTCTCGGCGTTGATGTTGGTGTTGCCCTGGATCTGGACGCCCTGGGCGTTCGGGGAGTACATACCGCCCTTCGGGCCGGCCTGGGAAGCCCACGCCGGCTTCGTTGGCGGCGGTGTTGTTCTTGCCGACAGCGACGGCAGCCGCGTTCTTCTGGCTGGCCTTGATGTTGGTGTTGCCCTGGATCTGGGTGCCGCCCTTGATGGCGCCGGTGGTGTTCTTGGCGACGTTGCCTTCGCCCACGGCCACGGCCGACACGTTCTTGTTCTCGGCGTTGATGTTGGTGTTGCCCTGGATCTGCACGCCTTGCGGGTTGCTGGAGCGTTGGGCCTGCTGGGCGAAAGCCGGGACAGCGATGACAGCGGAAGCGATGAGAATAGAGATCAGACGCATGAGGTTCCTCCGATTAATAATGATCAAAGCAAACACAAAAGTTGGCCAAATCAGCCGGTAACTACCTTGAAGACCACGCGACGGTTCTTCGGATCACGTGGGTCGAGGTTCTTCATCGTATCGGTCTGGCCCTTGCCTACCGGCACCAGGCGCTTGCGATCGACGCCATTCTTGTCGGCGATGTAATTCACCACCGAGTTGGCGCGGTCCCGGGACAGCGCCATGTTCCTGTCTGCATTTCCGGTGGCATCGGTGTGGCCTTCCACCACCACGCAATGATCCGGCGACAGGGCGAGGATCTTGGCGATCTGGCCCAGAGTCGTCTCCGAGGCCGGCGAAACGGTGGCGCTGCCGACGTTGAACTGGATAGCGAAATCCACGCTCACCATCTTGGCATCCGGCGGGATGGCTGCGCAATCGAAAACGGTTGAGGCAGTGGCGGCGGCAGCAGCCTTGGCCGGCTCGGAAGCTGCCGCAGCCGGGGCGGGCTCGTTGTCGAAGACGATGGCGCGGGTACGCGGCTTGGCCTTCGGAGAACCGATCTGGGCCCCATCCTTGGGCGCGGAGAGGGCGCGCTCGAGTTCCTTCAGTTTGGCTGCGTCGTCATCGGCAGCATAGGCTGTCGAAATGCCGACGAATGAAGCCACCAGGGCAGCCATTACAGTGGAAAGGCCAATATTCACAGGGGCTTTCATTTCATCCTCACTTGCAAACGTTGATGACTTCTTTGGTGGTGACCACGATGTCCTTGGGTTGGCGACCACCTTTCCCGGCCTGGGCCGTACCCACGTTGACGTTGCAGTCGCCGCCGCGCTTGCTGCCGACGTTGACCACCTGCCGATTCTGGCTCTTGGCGGCGGCATCCCGCTGCTGCCATTGCTTGGCCAGGGCGTTGTTCACTTTGGTCTGGCCGTGGGCGTCCAGGCCCTGGACTGCATGAGCCCCCATGGAAAGGGTAGCGGCAACCGCCGCCAGTAAGGTCCAAACTCCCTTATTTGCATTCATTGCTGACAATTCCTCCGATATTGGTACAAGCTTTCTTGTTACGGCCGCCGGCCACCGTGACGACGTTGCCGGCTGCCACGCTGATCCGCGTGTCGCCCTTCTTTTCGCCCTGGATGACGCCAACCCGGTTCTTCGCCACCGTGTCCCGGCCGGTCGCAACGGCCGTCATGTTATTGGTGGTGGCATTGATCTCGGTATTGCCCTGGATCCGTGTCCGCTGGCTGGTCTGAGCCCAGCCCGAACCGACGGCAAAGGATAGCATCAGAGCTACAGCAAAACCCTTATTCATAGTCAGACTCCTTCCAGGGTACGCAGCGGCAGGCGGGTGGGGGGTTTGGCACGGCGGAACGCCTCCCGCATGGACTCCAGTTCCTCGTCGGGAACCCCGAGTTTCCTGGCGCTGAAGGATTTCGGATCCGGCGTGAAGATCAGGTAGGCCTGCATCTCGTTGATCAGGAGGTCTTCGTTGCCGGTGCCGTAATTGAATTTCCCAAGGAAGCCCTTGAAGGCTTCCCGCTGCTGGTCGGTCAGGGTCTCGAACCAGAAGCGCTGGCAGAACTTGGCGTAGTGGGGATTGGTGTAATACTCGCCATGGGCCATTTCATGCAGGAGGATGGCGTAGCGGGCCCCCTTGCTGATCATCGGCTCGCCTGGCTTCCTGTCCTGAACCTGGGGAATGGAGAGGACGACCATATCCGGCTTCATCGCCTGGTAAAAGCCTCGCCAGGCCCGGATGGCACCCTGCTCCAGCAGGAAAGTGCGGATGGCGACTTCCTCGGGATTGAGTTGGATTTTGTCGCGGTCGGCATAATTGAAGAACTGCACCAGTTCCCCGACCAGGACGTCATGGCCGAAGGCGAAGTCCGCCTGGGTGCGGCGAGCTGCCCCGATATAGCGGGCCAGTTCGTCATTGCCCAGCACCCTGGGATAGGGTTCGCTGAACTGCTGTTCGGTAAATTGCGTCACCCGGTTGAAGCTGCGACCCTGGAGGGAAAGCCCCGGAAAATCGAAGACATACACACTCGGGTTGTCGGCATACTGCCAGACGACGACGTTATCCGACCTGGCCTCCAGGATCTGGGAAAAATCCCCTTTCACCATATCCAGGGCCAATGCCGATTGCACCAGAGCCCCCAGGGCGGCAACACCCACCAGGGCTTTCGAAAAAACAGACAGGCTTTTCCAGCTCTTCACAGAAGTCACTCCCTTGCCGGTTATTTTCTGAAATAGTTCAGACGGTATGCGTTGGCCCGGGACAAATGATTCCGGACTTCCAGTTGCCGGATCGAGGCCGGCGCTCCGGTGCCGCCCAAGGCCGGCGGGAAGACCAGCATCGCGCCGGTATTCGAATCGGAGCGGCGATAGGTTTGCCAGGCCAGGCTGCGCTGGATCAGATAGGAGCTTTCGGACTGCGGGCCGACGCCAGGAACCAGGATGATCGAGCCCATGGTACGGCTCGGCAGGGCAACCGCGCCACTGGGCACGACCACGCCGTTGTCGAGAATGATGCCGGCCTGGGCGGCAACACTGGCCAGCCCGAGCACTAGGCCGGCAACTAGACTATTTTTGTTCAACTGAGACATTGCCGTTCTTCCCCCATTTGATCTGGTAGGACTTGCCGGACTTCCTGGATGTGTAGGAGGTCTTGCCCTTGGGGACCTTCTCTCCATCGATAAAGACTTCGCCATTGATGATGGCAACGCCCTCCATTTGGACATCGGAGTCCACCGTGCCGGCGGTATTGACTGCCACCGACGAGCCGCCGTGCCCCCCCGTCTGCACCCTGACGCCCGGGACTGAAACATCGACCGCCACCTGGGCATGGGCGGTGGCTGCCGTAGCAGCCAGCATTCCAACGAGAATGGTCTTGATCGATTTCATCTGTTTCATCCTGCCGCAACAATTACTTAGTTAACGCACCACATACTTTTCAGATGACAAAATAGTGCGCCGAGTAATGCTTGGCCACCATCAGGATCGCCCCTTACTCATTTGCACCGCACCTTGACCGGCTGGCCGTTGCGCATGATCTGAAAGACGCTGCCACTGACCGCATCCTCACCGATCCGGGCGGCCACGTTATCCACATCGGCCCGGCAGGGCACGATGGGTATGCCGTCCGCCCCGACATGGGAGAGATCGACTTCCTTTGCATTGCCGCTCCCGGTGTAAACCCGGGCACGGGTACGAAGGTCCCGAGCCCGATCCTGGGATGTGGCCGGCAGAGGCAAGTCCCCCAGCCCGGACGGCAGCCCCGGGACCACGGCCGACGGATCGGCGCCTTGCTGATAGGCGCGCGCCCGGGACCGATTGCCGAAGGCCCGTTCTTCGGCCGGTGCGCCACTCGGGGGCGACAGAAATCCACCCTCTTCCTCTGGTGGGGCATTCTCCGCGCCCGCTTGGTACGCACTGGCCCGTTGGCGCTGGCTGCGTGCTCCGGGAGCCCGGACATCGGCCTTGTCTGGTCCGACCAGGATTTCGCCGGCCAGCACGATTTGTCCCCGGTCGTCGGCAAAGCCGTCTGCAGCCCAGGCGGCGTTGCCCGACATGAGACCGATCATGAGACCTGACAGCACCGCGTTCGAGGGCTTCATGACAGCTCCTAGCGATTGACGGAGATATCGATGTAGCTGGCCACGAGCGCCGGATTGCTTTGTTTGTATTGATTGATGACTTCGTCCAGGGAGCGCACCGGCAGCGGCGTCAGATCCCGGACGCCCTTCAGGCTGGACGGGACCACCACCTCGCGGTCGGCGCCGACACAGGCGACCCGCTCCTTGCCGGGCTGGTCGAAACGGATCTTGAAGCCACCGCTGGGAAGGCGAATGGTGCTTCCGGAGCGCAGGGTCGGGTTGGCGAAGAACTGGTTGGGGAAGATACGCGCCACCTGGTGCGTCGCATCCTCGTAGTAACAGAAGACGGTGCCATCGCCGCTGAGGGACAAGGTCATGTTGAGGAAGTCCCCCACCTTATAGCTGGGGCGCCCCCCCCGATCGCTTTCCAGGTTCACCCGGAAAGGCGAGGATGCCATTGCCTGGGCCGGGGGCGCGGACACCGCCACCGGAGCCGCCATGCTGAGCTGGGTCGCGGCTGGCCGCGCAACGGGCGGCGTCGAGGGCAAGGCGGCCAGGACATTTTGCGTATCGTCCAGGAGGCTCGCATAGAGATCGAAATTGACCCGACCGTCGGCAATGAGCTGATTCTGGGCCTGGTACTCCATGATGACGTCCTTCAACTCGTCGTTCATGACGCCATTCATGGGGCCCCGGTAACGCTGCATGCTGCCGCCCAGTTTGCGCTGGACAAAGAGGATACGCTCGTTGTCCTTGAGCATATCGAAGTTCTCCATGGCCTGATCGCGGATGACCGGGTTGGTGACGTCGGCATCCAGACAGCGCCAGTAGGGAACCTGGGTAAACTTGCCGAGGGCCTCGATGAGGCTGAGTTCCAGCAGGGTGCGGGTCGTGGCCCCCAGGCCTTCGGTGCGGCTCAGGTCGAGGTTGAAGCTGAAGCCGACCTTGCCCAACCGGCCACCGCCTTCCATGGAATTGCCGCCCTTGATGATCACCATGGTGTTGGAAGTGCTGGTTTGCGGCAGGATCTTGCGGGTCGCGGCATCTCCCACGCTCATGTCCATGCTGATCAGATCGTAGGAGTCGTCCTTGGAGGAGCCGAGATCGAGGAAGGGGAGGGAAATGCCGAAGCCCTTACTCTTGCGCACGGAATTGTCATCCATCTGGGTGATGGAGCCCCGGATGTAGTAATCCGGGACCTTCATCGCCTGCGCGCCCTTGGCATCGAACAGGCGGGCCAGGTCGTCGCCGCCGCCGTGGAAGTCGATGAACTCGAAGGCATTGCTCTTGACCGTCATTTTCGCGATTGCCGTGATGAGCATTTCCTTGGTGCCGGTACGCACCTTGCCGGTTTCGTCCGGAATGCCGGTGGACGTCACCACGATGCCGTTCTTGCCGTAGGCGAGGAACAGTTCATCCATGCAGCGCAGGGCCTGGGTGAAGTTGGTGACGGTCTTGATGGCCGGCGTCTTGGGGGCAGCTGCCGTGGCGGTCATGGCGCCGATGTCCTGGGCGGAGGCACCGGAGGCAAGCAGCAACAGCGGCAGAATGGAAGAAGCGCGAATCGACTTAGTCATAACCAACCCTTAGCTTGTGGAGGTTCTCGAAACGGCAGAACTACCGATCATGTGCGAATAAATGTACATCGCGGTTAACGGATGCCAGGCGTAAATTTTTCACACTCCGACAAAATTGTTCTGCGCAAAACGGGATGGCCGCTGCAGCGGCCATCCCTATACCAAACAAGTTATTTATAGGAGCGAGCCTCGAAGAGATAATCCCCGCCCGCGCTATGCCCGGCCGATACGGCGCCGCCATACTGCGGGGTCTGCGGGAAGTCCTTCGAGACCTCGTCCCGGACGGTTTCGAACAACTTCGCCCCGGAGTCCACCTGCTTCACCGAGCCCATGGCCTTCATCAGGCTATAGGCAAAGATGGAATGGCCTTCCTTGCCTTCGTCGGACACGGGCTCCTCGCCGCCCGAGGACATCACCGTCACCGAGCGCTTGGCGAGAATCCCGGAAGGATCGAGGGAACCCGCCGCGGCCGTGATCTTCTGCTCCTTGGTCAGCGACCCCGAGTAGCAGGAGTCGGAGACCAGCATCACCTGCTTGGCCGGAATGTTGGAAAGGAGCTTGGCGACGTCGTTGTTGGAGATCCAGTTGTCCGGACTGCTGGCCTTGGCGTCGGCTGGAATCCAGTAGCCGGTCTTGGTCTTCTCGCTCAGGTAGCCGTGGCCGGCGTAATAGACGGTGACGCTGTCGTTGGGACCCACCTCCTGGCTCAACTTGTTGAGGGAGGTCACAATATCGGCCCGAGAGGCGTCGCGCACGATCCGCACTTCGTAGCCAAGCTGCTCCTGGAGCTGCTTGCCCACCGCCTCGGCATCCGGCAGGGCGGATTCCAAGGCCGGGATGGATGGATCGGCGTACTTGTTCACCCCGACCACCACCGCCACCTTGCGCTGGATTTGCGGCACGGCGGCAAACTTCGGCACCGGCGGCGGCGGCAGGGCGGCGGCCGCGGCGGCGGCAACCAACTGCTGCTGGGGCGCCACCGGGACGCAAACGCTGCTGCCGCCGCCGCAGGCCGGCAGGTCGGCGGCGGACGGATTGGCCGCCAGCATGTTGAGTGCCGGCTTCAGGGTCTCGGTCTTCAATTCGTGGCGCAGGGCGGCCAAGTCCTGCAGCGCTGCCCGGTTGGCGCCGGCAGTGACGACCGCGGCGAAGGCCTTGGTGGCTTCGACGCGCCGCTCTTCCTTGCGCTTCTCGACCGCGACGCGGTGTTCCTCGGCTTTCTTCGCGGCTTCGGCCCGCTTCTTCTCGGCCTCGACCCGCTTGGCTGCCATCTCGACCTTCTTGGCTTCGGCTTCGGCCTTCTTGGCCACGGCTTCGGCCTTCTTGCCCTCGGCCTCGGCCTTCTTGGCCACGGCTTCGGCCTTCTTCACTTCGGCCTCGACCTTCTTGACCAGGGCTTCGGCCTTCTTGCCCTCGGCTTCGGCCTTCTTGGCTTGGGCCTGTTTTTCGACCACGGCGCGGCCGCCTGGCGAACGCGTGCCCTTGGCTTCGGCTTCGGCCATCTTGGCTTCGGCTTCGATCTTCTTGCCCTCGGACTCCACCTTCTTGGCTTCGGCCTCCACCTTCTTGGCGACGGTCTCGACGCGCTTGACCTCGATCTTCTTCTCGGCAGCGGCCTTCTGTTCCGGGGTCTTGGCGGTCTTCACCTCAGCCTCGGCTTTCTTGACTTCAGCTTCCACCTTCTTGGCTTCGGCTTCGATCTTCTTGCCTTCGGCCTCGACCTTCTTGGCTTCGGATTCGGTCTTGTGGGCTTCGGCTTCGGTCTTCTTGACTTCGGCTTTCCGGGTAGCGGCCAGCTTCTCTTCCGGCGCCTTGGCGGCCTTCATTTCGGCTTCGGCCTTCTTGGCTTCGGCCTGGGCTTCCTTGGCCTTCACCTCGGACTGCTTGCCCTGGGCCTCGGCCTGCTTGCTTTCCGCCTGGGCCTGCTTGCTTTCGGCTTCGGTCTTCTTCACTTCGGCTTCGGCCCGCTTGGCCTCCACCTTCTTCTCGGCAGCAGCCTTCTGTTCCGACGTCTTGGCGGTCTTCACCTCGGCCTCGGCCTTCTTGGCTTCGGCCTCGACCTTCTTGGCTTCGGCTTCGATCTTCTTGCCTTCGGCCTCGACCTTCTTGGCTTCGGACTCGCTCTTGTGGGCTTCGGCTTCGGTCTTCTTGACATCGGCCTTCTGGGTGGCGGCCTGTTTCTGTTCCGGCGTCTTGGCGGCCTTCACTTCGGCTTCGGCCTGCTTGGCCTCGGCCTGGGCTTCCTTGGCCTTCACCTCGGACTGCTTGCCCTGGGCTTCGGCCTGCTTGCCCTCGGCCCGGGCCATCTTGCTTTCGGCTTCGCTCTTCTTCACTTCGGCTTCGGTCCGCTTGGCCTCGACCTTCTTTTCGGCGGCGGCTCGGGCTTGCGGCGTCGGGGCGGTCTTGGCCTCGGCTTCCGCCTGCTTGGCTTCCGCCTCGACCTTCTTGGCCTCGGCTTGTGCCTTATGGGCCTCAGCCTCGGTCTTCCTGGCTTCGACCGTCTTCTGGGCCACGGCCTTCTGATCGGGGTTCTTGGCGTTACGGGCTTCGACGATCGCCTGCTTGCTTTCGGCCTCGGCGTGCCGGGCCTCGGCTTCCGCCTGCTTCGCTTCGGCTTCGGCCTGTTTGGCTTCGGCCTTGGCCTGCTTGGCGGCCGCCGGCGCGGCCTTGGGATCGCTTTTGGCTTCGGCTAGCGCCTCGCGGCCTTCCGCCTCGGCCTTCTTGGCTTCCGCTTCCGCTTTCTTCGCCTCGGCTTCGGCTTGTTTGGCTTCGGCTTCGGCCTTCTTGGCTTCCGCTTTCTGCTTGGCCGCCGCCTTCTGCTCCGCCGTCTTGGCGGTCTTGGCTTCGGATTCTGCCTTCTTGGCTTCCGCTTCCGCCTTCTTCGCCTCAGCCTCGGCCTTCCTGGCTTCTACTTCGGCCTTGCCGGCTTCCTGCTTGGCGATCTTGGCTTCCGCCTTGACCTCGGCCACGCTCTTGGCGCTGTCACTCTTGCTCACCACCAGGTTGGCTTCCTGCAGGGTACCGGTGGTCTGCGTCACCGTCGTGGTGCTGGACTTGGTGGTGCTGTCCGCCACCGTCAGCTTGGCGTCGATGGTCAGCGGAGCGGAGAGCGTCGTGGTCCCGGTGGCCGTGGTGTTGCTGGCCGTAGTGGTCGTTGTTTGGGTCTTGGTCTGGTCCGTGGGCGTTGTGGTCGTCGTCGTGCAAAGCGTCGGGTTCAGGACGCAGGGATCCGTAACCGTCGTTGTCGGGGAAGTGGGTGAGCCAGCCGCGTAGAAGGTGTAGATGGTGTTTCGCTGGTCCTCACTGGCTTTCTGAGCGGCAGTCAGGGGGTCGTACCACGGCACGTAGCCGCCGGCCTTCACATCGGCCCAGGACATTTGCTTGGCCGTCATTCCTCCCAGGTCCACTGTGGAGCCGGCCGGCGCTGCGATGACCCAGAAGCCCCGGCTCACCGAGAGTGCATTGGCCCCCGCCTGATTGACGAAAGATGAGGTCGCGGGAGGAGGCGCGTAACCAGGCATGGGACTACTTTGCATGGAGCTGCCGTCCAGGTCGATCCAGATCAGTTCGTTATGATTGTCGGTGGAGTAGGAACTGGAGCTATAACTGGAGCCGAATGACGAAGGCTCAGAGCCGGTATACGCCCCGGTAGCAGTCAAGGTCGAATTGAGCTGGATCGTTCCGCTTCTGCCGGTCTCGATGCCGATGTACGAGGCCTGCAGGGGCTGGTTGATATACACGCCCGGATAAGTGGCGTCGGGCGGGGTACTTGGCGGATAGACGCCCCCGCCCACGTAGAGGAATTGGCTCGCGGTAACGGGAGCATCGATCTTGACATACTGTTGCCCGTAAATATCCAGCGAGCCACTCGAGTCAATGCGTTGATTCACCAGAACCCGTTGACCGCCAAGGCGCAGGGCATAGCTACCCGGGGTGATCGGCGCATCGACGATGAGGCGGTCCGCCGAGTACAGGTTCACATAGGACGCGTTTCCGGGATTGAAATTGCCGACAATGCGGAGGTCGCCGGTGCCCAGGAAGTTGAAGGACAGAGTCTGTGCGCGCCCCGACCACTTCTGGCTCAGATCGCCCCAGCAGCCGCCCGTGGCACAGGCACCGGTCCCGATCTGAAATCCGCCGCTGCCCTGGGTCTGGATACCCAGGTACTCGACGTCCAGCAGCATCCGTCCGGCAGCAGCATCGTAGTGGAAATTACCGCCGTTAACGCCGAACATGAGGTTGACCGATTGCGCCCTGATGCTGCCGCCCGAGGTCTTGAAAAGGTAGTCGGCCTGGAAGCCAACGCTTTCGCCGACCGAATGGGTATAGCCATAGTTAGGATCGGTGACGTAGGAATACGGAGCGTCGATCTGGGCACCATTCCGGATATCGATGGTCGCCGCATTGAAACCATGGCTGACATATTGCTGTCCGGCGGCTCCGGCGAGGAGAATCAGCTTGGCGCCGCCGTCGAGAACAATAGTGTTGCCAAGATTGGGAAAACTGACGGAGTCGCCGCCGATCGCAGACAGGTACGTGTTGATCCGGGCTCCGTTGGTACGGAAATCCAGCGTGCCGTTCACATAGATAAACGGAGCTGAAATATTCAAAGAACGTCCGCCAGGAATACCGCTGCCCGCCGTCCAGACACCGCCGTTGGGCAGAATGGCGGCGTAGTCGGTGGCGGTGGCGTAGACGTTGCTGGATTGGAGCGCGGAATCCAGCATCGACGGCGTTACGTAGCTCACATCCATGGACGTGTAACCGCGCGATAGCGGGTCGTAAGTGCCGCTGCAGGACCCGACATCGAAGCAGAGCACTGCCGGATCGAGCAGCCAGAAGCCGGTGGCCCCCTTGGGCGCCCGGGTGTCGACGGTGCCGCCGATCTGCAAGCTGTGCCCCGAAGTCTCCACCTGCCCGCCGTCGCCGCCATTGGCGCCGCCGCGGGCGAAGATGTTGCCCTGGAAGTCGGTGGATTTGTCCGACCACAGCACCACCTTGCCGCCCTTGCCGTTGTCCGTGGCATCGGCCTTGATGACGGCGCCGGATTGCATGGTGGCGGTCTGGGCGTTGGCGATGGCAGCGTTCTTGCCCTGCCAGTCGCCGCCCACCAGGACCTGGCCGCCGCCCGCGGCGCCGGAGGCGTCGAGGCTGGCCTTGCCGGTCAGCGTCACGTCCTTGCCCAGGACCTGGATATTGCCGCCCTGACCGGCGCTGTTGGTGGCGCTGACGGTACCGGAGACGGCGGTGCTATCGGTGGCCTTCAAGACAATGCGGCCCTGCTCATCCACGCTGGCACTGTCAGCCCGCACCACGCCCTGCTGCTCGATGAGGGCGCCGAACATGTCGATCCGGCCGCCGGCGGCATTGATCTCGCCCAGGTTCACCGCCTTGTTGCCGGTGGCGGTCAGGGTGACCGAGAGTTCCGGTCCGGCGGTGTCGATGAGGCTGACGCTGTTGCCCGCCGCCAGCACCACCCGGCCCTGCGGGGTGGTGATCACGCCCTCGTTCTTCACGTCGCTGCCGATGAGCATGACGCTGCCGCCCAGGGGGGTGGAAATGCGCCCCTGATTGACCAGGGGGCCGAAGCCGCCACCGCTGAAACTGAACTGGCGCGCCAGGAAGTCGGCGTTGGACAGATTGAGGGTGGACGCGATCAGCCCCGGCACGTCGATGACGGCGTTCTTGCCGAACAGGATGCCGTTAGGGTTGACCAGGTATACATAGCCGTTGGATTGCAGGGTGCCCAGGATCTGGCTGGGATCGGCGCCGACCACCCGGTTGAGCACCGAGGATTGGGCATTGGGCTGGACGAAGCGGGTCGTTTCGTTGGCGCCGACATTGAACTGCTGCCAGTTGATGATGGCGCCGTTGGAATTGGTCACGGTCAGGGTATTGCCCTGGGTGGCGAAGGTGGCGCTGCCGTTGGCCACGGCGGGGCCGACGGGGTTGGCCAGGACGGCCGGGGCGGCGGCTCCCAGGCAGGCGGCGACGGCCAGACTCAGGGTCTTGAATTTGAAAATGTGGCCCTGGCTGGAAAGGCGGGCAACCCGTTTCGGTTGGCGTGTCATGACGCGGCTCCTGATATTTCCTGGGTTCAGAACGAATAATTGACGGCGAACTGGCCGTAGGTGTCGCCGCGCTCGCGGCCGACGCCGGCAGTCTGGCTGACCAGGCGGTCCTGGGCGACGCCAAAGTCGAGCCGGGCCGAGAGGTCGCGCTGGACGTTGAAGCGCAAGCCGGCGCCGACACTGGAGATATGCCGTTGCGGCTGGGCGCCGGGACCCCGGTTGTAAATCTGGCCGGCGTCGTAGAAGAAGACGCCGCGCATCCCGTAGCCGGAGGGCAGGGAGGCCAGGGCGGCCAATTCGGGCGTATAGAGCTCGAGGTTGCCGGAATAGCCTTGATCACCGGCGATGGCCCGCTCGGTATAGCCACGCACCGAGCTGGCGCCGCCGGCACCGAACTGCTCACCGGAGACCAGCTTGTAATCGCTCAGTTGGGCTGCGGCGTTGGCGCGGAACTGCCAGTCGGCCGCCAGGGGAATGCCGACAAAGGCATTGAAGCGCCAGACATTCCAGTTGGCGCGCCAACCGGTGGTGCTGGTCGCATAATCGCCAGGATTGCCGTTGGGACCGCCGGGGATGTTCATCGCGAACATGGCGCTGCCGCCCACCTGCAGCCCGGGCGTATTGTGCTGGGCCACGTAGCTGACGCTCACCGGCTGGGTGGTGATGGTGCCGCTGCAGCTGACCGCCGGCGCCCCCGGCACGCAGGTCGAGGCCCGGTTGTCGAAGTCCTTGTAGTCGAAGCCGTAGATCAGCTTGTGGCGGTATTCGCCGATGGCGGCCAGCGGCTGGTTGAGGCGGGCCCCGAAAATGGTCCCCTTGCCGGTGAAGTTCATGGAGCCGCCCGGGATGATGGTGCTGCCGGAATTGGTATCCGAGTAGGCGGCGATCAGGTCCAGGGACAGGCCGTGACCATAGAAGGGGATGCGGTAGCCCGCCGAGATGTTCAAACTCTTGCTGGGGAAGTCGGTGGACGACCCGACCTGGGCCGTCACCATATGGTCCCGGTTGAACAGATTGGCATTCTGGTAGCCCAGGGAAAACCGATGGACGCCGGTGCTCTTGCTGCCGCCGTTGTCGAAGGTGGCGATGAATTTTTCCGGGCGGTCCTCGACCACGTTGATGGTGGTGTCGATGGCCCCCGGCGCCTGGCCGGCCTGGAAATTGACCGCCACCTGCTTGGCGGGATTCTCGTTGGCCATGGCGATCTCGGACACGATCTCCGGCGCATTGGGCGCCAGGCCTTCCCGGATGCCGGGCAGGCTGGCCCGGATGTTGGCTTCGTCGTAGGCCTGGTTGCCCTTGATGGTGACGGTCTTGACCTTGCCCTCCACCACCTTCAGGAGGATATTGCCGCCACTGGCGGCCTGCTCGGGGGGGAAGATGCTGACCACCGGGTAGCCGGCCTGCTCGTAGGCCTTACGCAGGGCTTCAGCCGCAGCCTTGACATCTTCCAGGCCGCGGCCGGCGCCGGTGTAGCCGGACAGAATCTGTTGCACCTCGGCTTCCGGCAGCAGGGTATTGCCCTCCACCTGGTAACCGGCAATGTTGAACTTGACCCCCTGCCCCCAGGCTGCCGTGGCAATCAACACCATGACGCCAGCCGTACCCAGCGCGAATCCCTTTTTCATGCACCCCCCTGTCGATGGCCAGGACTGAACTTTCTTGCGCGCTCAGCCCGAGGAACTTCCGTAACAAAATGTAACCAACGTTAGTCTAACAAATTGCCGCAGGCGATACGTAGTACCCCTTAGTGGGTAACGACATGGCGTGCATCGCCAAAACCTGGAATCAGGGTTGAGGCTGAATGGGATGCCCATACCAGCCATCACCACTCCGGCCGGTTTTGAAAGCCGTGGCTTGTGCCATGGTCTCATCCAGCCGCTACAGAAAGTGGCTGCCATCTTACCGTCATTCCCGTGCCGACAGTCAAGGCACTGTGCGGCGTTTGAGATTGACCCCGCGGTCCTTCGACCCCCCCGCAGTATTGCCGTCGTCATTTGAAGGCGTCATGATCCGGGTTGGAAAAAACTGCCACCCAGCGGAAACACATTGAAGGAAATCCAGTTCATCGATCGCCGCCGCAGCGAATGGGACGCCTGGGACCAATGGCTCGCCTATCCGCGCAAGAAGCGCAATGGCGCGGCCGGAGCGGCGGCCATCCCGGTCGGTGCGCTGCCGGGCAGCTTCCGCCGGCTTTCCCGGGACCTGGCCCTGGCCCGGGACCGGCAATATTCCGCCAGCCTGGTGGAGGCGCTGCACCGGCGGGTGCTGGCCGTCCATCAGCATATCTATGGAGCGAGCCCGGACCGGCGGGATACCGTACTCACCTTCATCGGCGGCGGTTTTCCAATCCTGGTGCGAAGGGAATGGCGGGTGGTGCTGGCCTCCTTCCTGCTCTTTTTTGTCCCCATCGCCGTCATGCTCGTAGCCCTTCAATATTATCCGGACGGCGCCTATCTCATCCTCACCCCCGAACAGACGGCCCAGTTCCAGGCCATGTACGCTCCCGACGCGCCCCATCTGGGCCGCCCTCCGACGGCCTCCAGTGAATGGGGCATGTGGGGCTTTTACATCGCCAACAACGTCGGCATCGATTTCCAGTGTTTCGCGGGGGGCATCGCCTTCGGCCTGGGCGCCGTCTTCTTCCTCATCTACAACGGCCTGATGATCGGCAGCGTCGCCGGCCACCTGACCGGGATCGGCTATATCGACACCTTCTGGGGTTTCGTGGCCGGCCACAGCGCCTTCGAGCTCACCGGCGCCGTGCTCTCCGGGGCGGCGGGACTGAAACTCGGCCACGCCCTGATCGCCCCCGGCCAGCGCAGCCGCACCGCTGCCCTCCGGGCCAGCGCCGCCACCGCCGGCGGACTGGTGGCGGGCGCCGCCGCCCTCACCTTCCTGGCGGCTTTCGTGGAAGCCTTCTGGTCTCCCCAGCGCGGCGTCCCAGTGGAGATCAAGTACGGGGTCGGCGCCGCCCTGTGGATCGGCACCTGGGCCTATCTGCTGCTGGCCGGAAGGGTCCGCCGTGCAGCTTGAGCGCATCGCCGTCCGCCTGCGCCGACGCACCCCCTGGGAAGCCCTCGATCTCGGCCACGCCATGCTGCGGGCCTGGGCCGTTCCCGCCTATCGCGCCTGGCTGGGCACCTATTGGGTCACCGGCCTGGTTCTGCTGGCGATTTTCCATGCCCGCCAGGAAATCGCCCTGCTCGTCCTGTGGTGGCTGAAACCCCTGTTCGACCGCATCCTCCTCTTCACCTTCAGCCGCTCCCTGTTTCGCGCCCCGACCCCCTTCCGCGAAGTGCTGTCGGCCCTCCCCAGGCTCATCGGCAAGACCGGCCTCCTTTCCGCCCTGACCCTGCGCCGCTTCAGCATGGCCCGCTCCTTCCTGCTGCCGGTCTGGCAACTGGAGGAGCAGCATGGCAAGGCCGCCCGTGCCCGCTTCCAGGTGCTCTCCCGCCGCATCCGCGGCAACGCCGTCTGGCTGACCTTCGTGTGCGTCAACCTGAACACCGTCCTCGGCTTCTCCCTCATCATGGTGGTCGAGGCCCTGAGGCCCCAGGGTATGGGAGAAGCGTTTTCCTTCGCCCACTGGTTTGGCGACGACCTGGCCCCGGGGCAGGCATTCCTGGGTAGCCTGCTGGTGATGGTGGCGGAGTCCCTGGTGGAGCCCTTCTATGTCGCCAGCGGCTTCGCCCTCTATCTGCACCGGCGCAGCGAACTCGAAGGCTGGGACATGGAACTGGCCTTCCGGCGCCTGGCCGACCGTGGGGCGCCCACAGGCAGGACAAGGGCAGCCGCGGGCCTGACCGCCGCTGCCCTGCTCGCCATCGGCCTGGCCCTGGCGCCCGGGCCGGCCGAGGCCGAAGCGACCCCGTCCCCGCCCCATGAAGCGAGCCGCCCGAAGCAGACCATCGACCGGATCCTGGCCGATCCGGTGTTTGGGCAGAAGACCGAGAAACCGACATGGCGCTGGCGCCAGGATAAGGAGGACTCTCCCGGCAAGGCCCCCGACTGGATGAAGGGGCTGCTGGGCTTCATGGAGTTTTCCAGCCAAATTCTGAGAGCCCTCGCCTGGATCGGCCTTGTCCTGCTGGCGGCCTGGCTCATTCATCTCGTCATCCTCTACCGGGAGCGCCGGCTCGGCGGCAAGGCGCTTCCCGCCGCCCCGCCCGAATTCCTCTTCGGCCTCGACCTGCGGCCGGACTCCTTGCCCGCCGACATCCCCGGCGCTGCCCGGGCCGCCCTAGCCGCCGGGCAGATCGACAAGGCCATGGGCTTCCTCTATCGGGGGGCCCTGGCGGCCCTCATCCATCGCCAGCAGGTGGAATTCCAGCCGGGGGACACGGAAAGCGACTGCCGGCACCGGCTCCGCGGCCGTCTGGAAGCGGCGGCCGGCCGCTATTTCGACCGCCTCCTGTCGGCCTGGCAGGACACCGCCTATGCCCGCCGGCCACCGCCCCTGCCGGAACTGGAAGGGCTCTGCCGGGATTGGGCGGGATTTTTCGGCCCATCCTCCCCCGGGAAATCGCCATGACCCGGCGCATTGCCTGGATCGCCCTGCTGGTGGCGGCCATCGTGGTGCTCGTAGGCAGCTGGCTGGCGACCCGGCTGGAACGGGTAAGCGTCGAGGCATGGACGCCGCCGGGCAAGGCTGCCCAGCGCAATCCGCACCTGGCCCTGGAACGTTTCCTGGCGGCCATGGGCCGTCCCCTCAGCCGGCCGGCAGGCGCCGGCTTTCTCGACACCCTGCCGGCCGGCGGTGTCATCATCCTCGACAACCATCGCCGCGCCCAACTCTCTCCGGCCCGGCTGGAACGGCTCCTGGCCTGGGTGGAGAGAGGCGGCTACCTGGTCGCCGTACCCGAGGCTCCCGGCATTGAGGACCCCTTGCTCGCCTCCTTCCAGGTCGGCTGTGGCTGCCGTGCAGAGGACAGCGGGAAGCCGGCCAACCCCAAGGCCCCAAAGCCGTCACCCCCCGCCAAGCTCGCCGTCGCCATACCCGGAGCTCCCCGTCCCCTCGACATCGATTTTCCCGAGGGACGGCTGACAAGCGGCGAGCGGGCCCCCGACTGGCGGGCCGGCCCCCCGGATTACCCCAGCCAGGTGCTCCACTTCCGGCACGGCGCCGGCCATGTCACCCTGATCCCCGCTTTCTCCAGGCTCCTGGACAACCGGCATATCGGCCACCGGGACCACGCGGAATTCCTGTGGACCCTGATCGAAACCTACCAGCCCGATCGCGGCCAGCCCGTCACCCTGCTCACCCGCCTGCCCGCGGCGAGCCTCTGGCAATGGCTGGCGGAATCGGCGTGGACCGCCGTCGTCAGCGCCGCCCTGCTGGTGGCCCTGTGGCTGTGGCGGGCCGTGCCCCGCTTCGGCCCGATCCGGCCGGAGCCTGAAGCCGGACGGCGGGAACTGGGCGAGCACCTGGCCGCCGTCGGCCGCCATGTCTGGCGCTCCGGCGGCCTCGAGCACTGGCTGGAAACGGCGCGGGAAGCCTTCCGGACCCGCCTGGCCTTGCACCACCCGGGGCTCCTCGCCCTTCCCCCCGCCGAGCAGGCGGCCGCCCTGGCCGAACTGACCGGGCGCCCGCTCAACCTAATTCATGCGGCCCTTTTCCAGCCGGCCGCCTCGCCCCAGTCCTTCACCCAGGCCCTGCGCACTTTGCGCAACCTTGAACGCACCTTCTGAGAAAGCATCCATGGACGCCCCCGTACTCCTTCCCGAAGACAAGCTGGCCCAGGCCAACCAGGTCCTCGCCAATCTCTCCGCCGAACTCGGCAAGGCCCTGGTGGGCCAGCGCCAGGCCATCCAGGAAGTCCTCATCGGACTCCTTTGCGAAGCCCACGTCCTCATCGAGGGCGTCCCAGGCCTTGGCAAGACCCTGCTGGTCAAGGCCCTGGGCAAGACCTTCGCCGGGCAGATGAAGCGCATCCAGTTCACCCCGGACCTGATGCCCTCCGACGTGGTGGGACACACCTATTTCGACGCCGCCACCGGCCGCTTCACGACCCGCCAGGGCCCCATCTTCACCCATCTGCTCCTGGCCGACGAGATCAACCGGGCCCCCGCCAAGACCCAGTCCGCCCTGCTGGAGGCCATGCAGGAGCGGCAGGTGACCCTGGAAGGCAATCCTCTGCCCTTGCCCAAGCCCTTCATGGTGCTGGCCACCCAGAACCCCATCGAGCAGGAGGGCACCTATCCCCTGCCGGAAGCCCAGCTCGACCGCTTCCTCCTGAAAATCCGCATCGACTACCCGAGCGCCGAGGAGGAAGCCGCCCTCGCCCGCCAAGTTACTGACGGCAGCACCGGCGCCGACCTGTCGGTGGAGGAGGTGCGCACCCTGATCCAGCCCCCCACCATCCTCGCCCTCCAGCAGTACGCCGCCCGCGTGGCGGTGGACGACCGGGTTCTCAACTACGCCGTCGCCATCGTCCGCGCCACCCGGGAAACCCCGGGCCTGGCCTGCGGCGCCGGTCCCCGGGGCAGCATCGCCCTGGTGCGGGCGGCGCGGGCCTGCGCCCTCCTGCAGGGCCGGGCCTACGCCATCCCGGACGACATCAAGGCCGTCGCCCTGCCGGCCCTGCGCCATCGCGTCACCCCTTCCGCCGAGGCGGCCATCGAAGGCCTGTCCACCGACGAGCTGCTGACGGTGCTCCTCGACAAGGTCCCGGCACCCCGCAGCTGAGATGCCCATTCCCCACCGCCTCCTCCTCTGGCTTGCCGCCGGCTGGCTGCTGCTGGGCCTGGCCGTGGTCCTGGCGCCCGGCCTGCTGCCGGCCTGGCAGGGGGCCGGGGCCGGCGGTCTCGCCCTCGCCCTGGCGGACATCCTCGCCGGGCGGCGACAGCGGAATCGCATCCAGGTGGCACGGGAAGTGAACCGGACCTTGCCGGTGGGGACCTGGCAGACGGTGGGCCTCAAGATTTCGGCCGAAAAGCGCTGCGCCGGCTGGCTCCACGACCGCCATCCCGGCGCCTTTCCCAGCACCGGGCTGCCCCTGGCCTTCCGCCTCGCCGCCGGCCAATGGCTGCGGGCGGGGTACCGCCTGCACATCGGCGAGCGGGGCCGGCATGCCTTCACGGATGTGGAATTGCGCCTTCTCTCTCCTCTGCACCTGTGGCTCATCCCGGAAACCCTGCCGGTGATGGACGAGGTGCGGGTCTTTCCCGATTTCGCCCGCATCACCCAGTACACCCTTCTCGCCACCGACAACCGCCTTTCCCAACTCGGCGTCCTCCACCGGCGCCGGCGCGGCGAGGGCATGGAATTTCACCAGTTGCGGGACTACCGCCAGGAGGACCCGCCCCGCCGCATCGACTGGAAAGCCAGCGCCCGCCTGGGCCGGCTCATTTCCCGGGAATACCAGGATGAGCGGGACCAGCAGATCGTCTTCCTCCTCGACTGCGGCAGCCGCATGGGGGCCAAGGACGGCGACCTCTCCCATTTCGACCATACCCTGAATGCCCTGCTGCTCCTGGCCTACGTCGCCCTCAACCAGGGCGACGCGGTGGGCCTGGCCACCTTCGGCCATGGCGAGCCCCGCTACCTGGCGCCCCGCAAGTCCGTGGGGACCGTCAACCACCTCCTCAACGCCGTCTACGACCTCCAGCCTACCCGCCAGACCCCGGACTACCTGCAGGCCGGCGAAGGGCTCGTGAAGCGCCTGGCCAAGCGCGCCTTCGTGGTCCTGGTGACCAACCTGCGGGACGAGGACGACGACACCCTGGGGCCGGCCATGTCCCTCCTCGCCCGCCGCCACGCCATCACCCTGGCCAGCCTGCGGGAGCCGGTGCTGGAGGACGTGCTGGCCGCCCCGATCAATGATTTCGACGCCGCCCTGACCCGGGCGGCGGCCTTGCAGTATGCCCACGCCCGCCGCCACCAGGCGGCCATGCTTCGGCAGGCGGGGGTGCAGATCGTGGATGTCAGTCCGCGGGACTTGCCGGTAGCGCTGATCAACCATTACTGGGAAAGAAAACGCGCCGGCAACCTTTAATTTCATCAGGGAGGATGAGCAAATGAACATGGACAACAACCCTTTCAAGGCGCCCGAAGCCCGGGTCGCCGACGTTTTCCCCGGCACCGGCGAATTCATCCCGGAAGGGCAGCGGGTGCCGGCGGGCAACGGCATCGGCTGGTTCGGCCGCGGCTGGGAAATGTTCCGGGCCGCCCCCGGGACCTGGATCGGCCTTTCCCTGATCCTGCTGGTCATCACGCTGATCCTGGGGATGATTCCCCTGGTCAATTTCCTTCTCAATCTGATCGTCCCGATCTTCATCGGCGGCATCATGATCGGCTGCAAGGCCCAGGAAGAGGGCGAGGAGCTGCGCATCGTCCATCTCTTCGCGGGCTTCTCCGGCTATGCCGGCAAGCTCGCCCTGGTGGGCGTAGCCTATTTGGTGGGCGTACTCCTGATCGTGCTCGCCACGGTCGTGGTCGCGGGGGGCCTGGGCGGCATCATGATCGGCACCGGCAAAGGCTCGGCCACGGCCCTTGCGCTGCCCATGCTGATGGCCGCGGTGCTTTTCGCCCCCCTGGCCATGGCGGTCTGGTACGCGCCGGCCCTGGTGGTCTTCCATGACGTGGCGCCGGTGGCGGCCTTGAAATCCAGCTTCTTCGCCTGCCTGAAGAATTTCATGCCCTTCCTGGTCTACGGCTTCGTCTTCCTGGTGCTCGCCCTGGTCGCCAGCCTGCCGGTCTTCCTCGGCTGGCTGGTGCTGATTCCGGTGGTCCAGGCCTCGATGTACGCCAGCTACCGCGACATGTTCACCCGCAGCTGATGTCCGAGCCGCCCGTCCTCGACACCGTCCGCACCATCGCCACCCCCGAGGGCTGCGAGCTGGAATTGCGCATCGCCGGCCCCATCACCCGGGTCCGGGCCTGGTTCTACGATTTCCTGCTCCGGCTCGTCGGCTGGCTCGGGCTGGCCATGGCGGCCGGCGCCACCGGCCGGCTGGGGATGGGCTTCCTCCTGGTCGGCGGCTTCCTGCTGGAATGGTTCTACCCCATCCTGTTCGAGGTCTATATGGAGGGACAGACCCCCGGTAAGCGCGCCTGCGACCTGGTGGTGGTTCACGACGATGGCCGCCCCGTCGGCTGGAACGGCGCCTTCATCCGCAACACGGTGCGCTTCGTCGATTTCCTGCCCTTGCTCTACGCCGCCGGTTTCATCGCCAGCCTCCTCAATGCCGAGGGCAAGCGCCTCGGCGACCTGGCGGCGGGCACGGTGGTGGCCCATGCCGGCGGCCGCCGGCCGGAAAGCCAAAGCCCGGCCGGAATCCAGGAAAAGGGCGCCGAACCGCCGCCCCTGCCGCTGACCATGGAAGAGCAGCAGGCCATCATCGAATACCATCGCCGGGCCGGGCAGCTTACCGACGAGCGGGCCCTGGAACTGGCCGTCCTGCCGGAGCCCCTGACGGTTGGCCTCAGCCCCGAACAGGCCCGGCGCCGCCTGCTGCGCATCGGCAATTTCCTGCTGGGACAGCGCTGACATCCCGCCGGGGCGAGGTAAAATAGCGCTTTTTTCGGGAAGAGCACCATGGCCGGACACTCCAAATGGGCCAATATCCAGCACCGTAAGGGCCGCCAGGACGAGAAGCGCGGCGCCGCCTTCTCCAAGATCGCCAAGGAAATCACCGTTGCCGCCAAGATGGGCGGCGGCGACCCGGGCTTCAACCCGCGCCTGCGCGTGGCCGTGGACAAGGCCAAGGGCATCAATATGCCCAAGGACAAGATCGACACCGCCATCAAGAAGGGCACCGGCGAGTTGGAAGGCGTCGATTACATCGAGATCCGCTACGAGGGCTACGGCATCGGCGGCGCCGCGGTGATGGTGGACTGCCTCACCGACAACAGGACCCGCACCGTGGCCGAAGTGCGCCACGCCTTCTCCAAGCACGGCGGCAACATGGGCACCGACGGCTGCGTGGCTTTCCAGTTCAAGCACTGCGGCCAGATGCTCTTCGCCCCCGGCACCGATGAAGCCGCCCTCATGGACGCCGCCATCGAGGCCGGCGCCGAGGACGTGGCCACCAATGACGACGGCTCCATCGAAGTCATCACCGCCCCCGCCGACTTCATCACCGTGAAGGATGCCCTGGAAGCCGCCGGCTTCAAGCCGGAATTCGCCGAGGTCACCATGAAGCCGGAAGCCGAGACCGAACTCGCCGGCGACGACGCGGCGAAAATGCAGAAGCTCCTGGACGTCCTGGAAGGCCTGGACGATGTGCAGGAGATCTACACCACGGCGGTGATGGACGAATAGTCCATTCCACCCCAGAGCGGCTGCGCAGCTGACACAGCCGGATTCACCTCCCCATGACCGTCACCCGCATCCTCGGCATCGATCCCGGCCTGCGGGTGACCGGTTTCGGCGTCATCGAGAAACACGGCAACCAGCTGGTCTACGTGGCCAGCGGCTGCATCAAGTCGAAGGACACCGAATCGCTCCCAGAACGCCTCAAGACAGTGTTCGCCGGCATCAGCCAGGTGATTGCCACCTACGGACCGGCCCAGGCGGCGGTGGAAAAGGTGTTCGTCAACGTCAATCCCCAATCCACCCTGCTCCTGGGCCAGGCCCGGGGCGCCGCCATCAGCGCCCTGGTCCACGCCGGGCTGCCGGTGGCGGAATACACCGCCCTGCAGGTCAAGCAGGCGGTGGTGGGCCACGGCAAGGCGGCCAAGGAGCAGGTTCAGCACATGGTGGTGCGGCTCCTGTCCCTGCCCGGCGCGCCGGCGGCGGACGCGGCGGATGCCCTCGCCTGCGCCATCTGCCACGCCCACGGCGGCCAGGGGCTGGGACTCCTGGCCACGGCCGGCTACCGGGTCCGCGGCGGCCGCCTAATCGGGTAGGATAGTGGGATGATCGGACGAATAACGGGCCTGCTGGCCGAAAAGAACCCGCCCCAGATCCTGGTCGACGTCCATGGCGTCGGCTACGAGCTGGACGTGCCCATGAGCACCTTCTACAACCTGCCGGCCGCCGGCGAGAAGGTGAGCCTGGTCACCCATTTCGCGGTGCGGGAGGACGGGCAATTCCTCTACGGCTTCCTGACCGAAGGGGAGCGCTTCGCCTTCCGGCAGCTCATCAAGATTTCCGGCGTCGGCGCCCGCATCGCCCTGTCGGTGCTTTCCGGGCTGTCGGTGGCCGACCTGGCCGCCGCCGTGGCCCGTCAGGAAGCCGGACGGCTCACCAAGGTTCCCGGCATCGGCAAGAAGACCGCCGAACGGCTGCTGCTGGAACTGAAGGGCAAGCTGGCGGAAACCACCTCGGCCGCCCTGCCGAAGGCCGACGACGCCAGCCATGACATCCTCAACGCCCTCCTCGCCCTGGGCTACAACGAGCGGGAAGCGGCCGGGGCCATGAAGCAGCTGCCGGCCGGGGTCGGCACTTCCGACGGCATCCGCCAGGCACTCAAGCTGCTATCCAAAGTTTGACATGACCGACACGTCGCCGCGCCGCCTCGCCCAGATCGCCCTCGTCACCCTGCTGATCGCCGGCTGCGTCGCCGTGCTCTGGCCCTTCATCGGCGCCGTCCTCTTCGCTGTCGTGCTGTGGATGTGCACCTGGCCCCTCTATACCAGCCGCATCCTGCCCCTGGCCAAGGGGGGCAGAACCCGTGGCGCCACCCTGATGACCGTGCTGCTCATCCTGGTCATCCTGCTGCCCATGGTCTTTCTTTCCGGCGGCGTGGTCACCGGGGTCGACGCCCTGATCGCCAAGGCCAGGCCCTATATCGAAAACGGCCTGCCGGCCGACCCGCCTGCCTTCGTGGCCCAGTTGCCCATCGTCGGCAGCGAGATCGAAGCCAGCTGGCACCGGATTGCCGGCAGCCGGGAGGAAATGAACGCCCTCCTGCGCCAGTTCGTCGACCCGGCGCGCCGCACGGCCCTCTCCCTCGGCGGCCTGGTGGCCAACGGCCTCCTGCAGCTGGTGCTGGTCGTCTTCGTGGCCTTCTTCCTCTACCGGGACGGCGAGGCCATCGACCGCGCCCTCGGCACCGGCGCCCGCCGGCTGGGCGGCGAGTTGGGAGAAAAGATGCTCGAACTCACCCGTGGCACCGTCAACGGCGTCATGCTCGGCCTGGTGGGCACCGCCGCCGCCCAGGGCGCGGTGGCGCTGATCGGCTTCCTCATCGCCGGGGTGCCGGGGGCGATGCTGCTGGCCTTCGCCACCTTCTTCCTTTCCCTGATCCCCGCCGGCCCGGTCCTCATCTGGGGAGGGGCCGCCGCCTGGCTCTACAACCAGGGCCAGACCGGCTGGACCATCTTCATGGTGCTCTACGGGGTGCTAGTCATCAGCAGCATCGACAATTTCGTCAAACCGATCCTGATTTCCCGGGGCGCCGGCATTTCCATCCTCCTCATCGCCCTGGGGGTGCTGGGGGGCGTCATGGTCTTCGGCTTCATCGGCATTTTCCTCGGCCCCGTGCTGCTTGCCCTGGGCCACGCCCTGGCCGCCGACTGGACGGCAGAAGAGGTCACCCCATGATCGAGACCGACCAGTTCGGCGACGCCCCGGACGCCAGCCGGCTCATCTCGCCACAGTCCAAGTCGGCCCAGGAAGAAGCCATGGAGCGGGCCCTGCGGCCCAAGCGCCTGGCCGACTACACCGGCCAGACCAAGATTCGCGAACAGCTGGAAATCTTCATCCAGGCCGCCCGGAACCGGAGCGAATCCCTCGACCATGTGCTGCTCTTCGGCCCCCCCGGCCTGGGCAAGACGACCCTGGCCCATATCGTCGCCCACGAGATGGGGGTGAATCTGCGCCAGACCTCGGGGCCGGTCCTGGAGCGGGCCGGCGACCTGGCGGCGCTCCTCACCAACCTCGAGCCCCACGACGTCCTCTTCATCGACGAAATCCATCGCCTCTCCCCGGTGGTGGAGGAAATCCTCTACCCGGCCCTGGAGGATTTCCAGATCGACATCATGATCGGCGAAGGACCGGCGGCCCGCTCGGTCAAGCTCGACCTGCCGCCCTTCACCCTGGTCGGCGCCACCACCCGGGCCGGCATGCTGACCAATCCGCTACGGGACCGCTTCGGCATCGTGGCCCGCCTGGAGTTCTACACCGCCGACGAACTGCAGAGCATCGTCAGCCGTTCCGCCCACCTCCTGAACGCCCCCATCGACCCGGAAGGCGCCCTGGAAATCGCCAAGCGCTCCCGCGGCACCCCCCGCATCGCCAACCGGCTGCTGCGCCGGGTACGGGACTACGCCGAGGTCAAGGCCGACGGCAAGATCAGCCGCGCCGTGGCCGACGCCGCCCTCTCCATGCTGGATGTGGACCCAGCCGGCTTGGACATCATGGACCGAAAGCTCCTCCATGCCGTCATCGACAAGTTCGGGGGCGGGCCGGTGGGAGTGGACAACCTGGCCGCCGCCATCGGCGAATCCCGGGACACCATCGAGGACGTCCTGGAGCCCTACCTCATCCAGCAGGGCTATCTGCAGCGTACCCTGCGGGGGCGTATCGCCACCCCCGCCATCTATCGCCACCTCGGCCTGGAGGCGCCGGCCAGGGCCAATGTCCAGGCCGATCTGTGGAACGAAGGCTGAGAGAGAAGCCGCTCCCTGGCGGAAGCGCCCGACATCCGCCCCTTTCCTCCTGGAAACACATAGTTACAAAACCATGCCATCGGGTAGGGTAAAATCGTTGGATGAAATACGACCAGAAGCCCAACGCTTTTTCCATTCCAGTCCGTATTTATTATGAGGACACCGACGCCGCCGGCGTCGTCTATCACGCCAATTACCTGAAGTATTTCGAGCGCTGCCGCACCGAATGGATGCGGGCTATCGGCCACGACCAGTCGAATCTCGCCCGGGAACATGGCATCGCTTTCGTCGTCCGCGCCATCAGCTGCGAATATCTGAAGCCGGCCCGCCTGGACGATGCCCTCACCGTGGGATTGGAAGTGGAAAAACTGGGCCGAGCCCAGATCCTCTTCCGCCAACATGTGCGCCGCCCCAGCCCGACGGCCGTGGACGGCTGGGAAGAGCTGGTCACCGGCACGGTGCAGATCGTCTGCGTCAATGCCGACAAAATGAAGTCCGCCGCCATCCCCCAATTTTTCCGCACCAAGCTCGAAGCCCTGCAATGAACGTCCACCAGGATCTTTCCATCCTCCAGCTCATCATCAATGCCAGCGCCGTTGTTCAGGTGGTGATGACCCTGCTGGCCGCCGTCTCCTTCATGTCCTGGTACTACATTTTCATGAAGTGGTTCGCCGTCCGCCAGGCGCGCAGCCAGACCGTCGATTTCGAGCGGGACTTCTGGTCCGGCGGCGACCTCAACACCCTCTACAACAGCGCCGTCAACGACCGCCACCACGCCGGCAGCATGGAACGCATCTTCGAGTCCGGCTTCCGGGAATTCGCCAAGCTGCGGGGCCAGCGCAACCTCGACCCGAAAGACATCATCGACGGCTCCCGCCGCGCCATGCGCGCCACCTACCAGCGGGAAATGGACGCCCTCGAATCCCACCTGGCCTTTCTCGCCTCGGTCGGATCGGTATCGCCCTACGTCGGCCTGTTCGGCACCGTCTGGGGCATCATGCACGCCTTCCGCGGCCTCTCCAACGTCGGCCAGGCCACCCTGGCCTCCGTCGCCCCCGGCATCGCCGAAGCGCTGGTGGCTACTGCCATCGGCCTTTTCGCCGCCATCCCGGCGGTACTGGCCTACAATCGCTTCTCCCACGACATCGATCGCCAGGCCACCCGCCTGGAAAGCTTCATGGAAGAGTTCTCCAATATCCTGCAAAGGCAGATGAGGTAAGGCCATGCGCCCCCGTCGCCTGAAGAACGAGATCAACGTCGTTCCCTACATCGATGTCATGCTGGTGCTGCTGGTCATTTTCATGGTCGCAGCACCCATGATGACCACCGGCAGCGTGGATCTGCCCTCCGTCGGCAAGGCGCCCCAGGCGCCGGCCCAACCCCTGGAAGTCGCCATCAAGGCCGACCAGAGCCTGACCTTCACCGACCGGGCGGCCGGCGGCCAGGAAACGAGCGTCAGCCGTAGCGAGCTGAAGGAAGCCATCCTCAGCGCCCAGGCCAGGAATCCCGACCAGCCGGTCCTCATCGCCGGGGACAAGAACGTCAAGTACGAGGCTGTGCTCTCCATCATGGACGAACTGCAGCGGGCCCAGATCAAGCGGGTGGGCCTCCTGGTCCAGCCCACCGGAAAATGATTCCGACCATCCCCCAGGAACCGGGCAAGAGAAAGGCGCTGGCGCTGGCGGCGGCGGTGCACCTGGCGCTGATCGGCGCCCTGCTCTACGGTGTGCACTGGAAGAGCAGCCAGCCGGAGGCGGTGGAGGTCGAACTCTGGTCCAGCCGCCCGGCTCCAGCCCCGGCAGCTGCGCCCCCCGCTCCCAGACCGGAACCGAAGCCCGAGCCCAGACCTGAACCTAAACCGGAACCGAAGCCCGAAGTAAAGCCTCCGGTGAAACCGGACATCGCCCTCAAGGAAGAAAAGAAGAAGCCCGAGCCCAAGAAGCCGGAGCCCAAGCCCGAACCGAAGAAGCCGGAACCCAAACCCGAGCCCAAAAAGCCTGAACCCAAGCCGGAGCCGAGGGACGCCTTCAAGGACGCCCTGGAGCGGGAGGAGAAACAACGGTCCACCGCCAACACCCAGGCCAGGCTGGCGGCCCAGGCAGCCGCCGAGGCGGATGGGCTACGGGCCGCCGCCGCCAAACGGGGTTTGGCCGACTATATCAGCAAGATCCGCGGCAAGATCCGGGGCAATATCGTCCTGCCCATGGGCATCCAGGGCAACCCGGAGGCATCCTTCGAGGTCAACCAGCTGCCCTCCGGCGAAGTGCTGTCCGTCAAGCTCAAGAAGTCGAGCGGCAACCCGGCCCTGGACACTGCCATCGAACGAGCCATCCTGAAATCGTCGCCTCTTCCCAAGCCGGACGACCCTTCTGCGTTCGATCGCATTCTGAACATCAAATACCGGCCGTTTGAAGAGTAAAATTCGCAAATTTTCGGACTTCTGACCCCAATGCGCCCACTCATCCGTCCCTTTCTCGCGCTGGTCGCGCTGGCGGCCAGTTGCCTTGCCCAGGCCCAGCTCTCCATCGAAATCACCGGTGCCGGAGCCAATCGCATCCCCGTCGCCATTGCCGACTTCGGCGGCGAAGCCGGCACTTCCCGGGCCCTGACCTCCGTCATCCGCGCCGATCTGGAACGTAGCGGCCTGTTCCGGCTGGTGGATACCACCGGTGCCGCCCTAACCGAAACCTCGCCGGTGGATTATGGCGATTGGCGCGGCAAGGGAGCCGATGCCCTGGCGGCCGGCAATCTGACGGCGACCGCCGATGGCCGCCTGGAAGCCCGCTTCCGCCTCTACGACATCAACAAGCAGGCCGCGCTGGCCGGCGCCGCCTACGTCACCTCCGCCTCCCAGCTGCGGGCCGCCGGCCACCGCATCGCCGACGTCATCTACGAGAAGCTGACCGGCGAGAAGGGCATCTTCTCCACCCGCATAGCCTACGTGGTCAAGCAGCGGGGCCGCTACGAATTGCAGATCGCCGATGTGGACGGCCACAATGCCCAGGCCGCCCTGGTCTCCAAGGAACCGATCATCTCTCCGACCTGGTCGCCGGACGGCAGCCGCATCGCCTACGTTTCCTTCGAGAACAAGAAACCCATCATCTTCGTGCATTCCCTGGCCACCGGCCGGCGCCAGGTGGTGGCCAATTTCAAGGGCTCCAACTCGGCCCCAGCCTGGTCGCCGGACGGCCGCAAACTGGCCGTCGTCCTAACCAAGGACGGCAATTCCCAGATCTATACCATCAATGCCGACGGCAGCGGCCTGCAGCGCCTCGCCGTCTCTTCCGGCATCGACACCGAGCCGCGCTATTCATCGGACGGAGGCAGCATCTTTTTCACCTCCGACCGGGGCGGCAGCCCCCAGGTCTACCGCATGAGCGCCAATGGTGGCGACGTCCAGCGCCTCACCTTCGAGGGCAGCTACAACGTCACCCCGCGCCCCTCCCCCGACGGCAAGACCCTGGCCTTCATCACCCGCCGGGAAGGCCGTTTCCAGCTTGCAGTCATGGACCTGGCCAGCCGGCAGGTGCAGATCCTCACCGATTCCCACAAGGATGAATCCCCTACCTTTTCGCCCAACGGCCGCATGATCCTGATCGCCACTGAAATCGGCGGTCGTGGCGTGCTGTCCGCCGTCTCCAGCGATGGCCGCATCAAGCAGCGGCTGTCGGTGGCCGCCGGCGACGTGCGCGAACCGGCCTGGGGCCCTTTCAGTCAGTAAATCCACCCCTCACTAGTCCCTATCAGGAGATGAATAAAATGAAACAACTGCTGCTCCCCGCCCTGCTGGCCGCCCTGCTTGCCGGCTGCGGTTCGACCCCGACTTCCGAAACGGGTGGTGCGCCGGTGGAAGGCCGCACCCCGGGCGGGGTCACCACCGTGACGGCCCCTGAGGTCAGCGGCTCCGGTCTGCCCGCCGAGCTCACCGATCCCAAGAGCGTCCTGTCCAAGCGCAGCGTGTATTTCGACTACGACAAGTACGACGTCAAGAACGAATTCAAGGATGTAGTGGCAGCCCATGCCAAGTTCCTGGTGAACAACCGCCAGTTCAAGATGCTCATCCAGGGCAACACCGACGAGCGCGGCAGCCACGAGTACAACCTCTCCCTCGGCCAGAAGCGTGCCGACGCCGTCAAGAAGTCCCTCCTCCTCCTGGGCGCCAAGGAAGAGCAGATCGAATCCGTTAGCCTCGGCAAGGAAAAGCCCAAGGCTGAAGGCCACGACGAGGCCGCCTGGACTGAGAACCGTCGTGCCGACATGCTCTACAAGGGCCCCACCGGCTCCGGCGAGTTCTAATCATGGTCCGCCCGGCCAAGCTACGTTTCCCGGCCTGCCGCGTTGCCTTGCTGCTCGCGGCACTGGGTGCCGGCCAAGCCCAGGCCGGGTTGTTCGACGACGAGGAAGCCCGTCGTCAGATTTTCGAATTCAAGACCAAGGCGGAAACCCAGTTCGATACCCAGGCGAAGGCTCAACTCGAACTCGCCAATCAGATCCAGCAGCAGGCCGATGACCTGGCCAAGCTGCGGGGCCAGATCGAAACCCTCACCTACGAACTGGAAACCGCCAAGAAGCGCCAGCAGGACTTCTACATCGACCTCGACACCCGTCTGCGCAAGCTGGAATCGGCAACTCCCGATTCCGCTGCCGCAGAGCCGGGGAAGGACGCCTCCAAGGTTGCGGTGGCCAATACGGCCGCCGAAAGCCAGGAGTACGAAAGCGCCCTCGGCCTCTTCAAGGCCGCCAAATACAAGGATGCCGCCAGCGCCTTCGGCGCCTTCTTCCAGAAGCACCCGGACAGTTCCCTGGCCCCCAACGCCCAGTTCTGGCTCGGCAACGCCTGGTATGCCCAACACGACTGCAAGAAGGCGATCGAAGCCCAAACCGTCGTGACCGCCAAGTGGCCCGACAGCCCCAAGGCAGCGGATGCCATGCTCGCCATCGCTACCTGCCAGCAGGAAATGGGCAATGCCGCGGCCGCCCGGCGCACCCTGGAAAATCTGCGGGCCCGTTATCCCAATTCACCGGCCGCCGAGAGTGCCGCCCAGCGCCTCAAGAAAAAGTAGTTTGTGACATTACGAATCAGCGAGATTTTCTTTTCGCTACAGGGTGAAGCGTCCCGGGTCGGTCTGCCGACCGTTTTCGTTCGCCTGACCGGCTGCCCGCTGCGCTGCACCTGGTGCGACACCGAATACGCCTTCACCGGCGGTTCTCCCATGAGCATTGATGCGGTCCTGGCCGAAGTGAGCCGCCATCCGACCCGGCAGGTCTGCGTCACCGGCGGCGAGCCCCTGGCCCAGAAAGATGCCCCACAACTTCTGTCGGCCCTCTGCGATGCCGGCTACGAAGTGGCGCTGGAGACCTCCGGCGCTCTCGACATCTCCGGCGTCGACCCGCGCGTATTCCGCATCATGGACCTGAAGGCGCCGAGTTCGGGAGAGTGCGGCCGCAACCGCTGGGAAAACCTGGACTGCCTGACCGCCAAGGATGAGATCAAGATCGTCGTCGCCTCACGCAACGATTACGAATGGGCCCGGGAAACCATCGGCGAGCATGGCCTGCCCGCCCGCTGCCCGGTGCTGCTTTCTCCCGCCCAGGGACAGATCGATCCCGCCGAGCTGGCCGAATGGATCCTGGCCGACGGCCTGGAGGTACGCCTGCAGTTGCAGTTGCACAAAGTCCTTTGGGGTAACATGCGGGGCAAATGATCAACAGGAGATGTCCATGACGACCGAACGCCGCCAGTTCACTCGCATCGCTTTCCGGACCAACGCCCGCCTGAGCCTTGCCAATGGCGAAATCGACGTTGAAGTAGTGGACATCTCCCTGAAAGGTGCCCTCGTCCGCCCCCTTGCCGGTCTTTTCGCCCAGGTCGGCATCGATGCCATCCTGGAAGTCAGCCTTGACGAGAGCGGCAACGCGATCCGCATGGATGCCACCATCGTCCATCGCCAAGGCGATTATCTCGGCCTGGCCTGCCGGGAAATCGACCTCGACAGCGTCACCCACCTGCGCCGCCTGGTGGAGCTCAACATCGGAGATGAATCCGTTCTCCATCGCGAACTCACCGCCTTGATGCACCCGGATGCCTAGTACACCCCACTGATGTCCAACAAAGCCGTCGTCCTACTTTCGGGCGGACTCGATTCCGCCACCTGCCTTGCCGTCGCCCGCAGCAAGGGGTTCGAATCCTATTGCCTGTCCTTCGATTACGGGCAGCGCCACCGGGCCGAACTGGAGGCCGCCGGGCGGGTTGCAGCGGCCCACGGCGCTGCGGAGCATCGGGTCCTGAAGCTGGATCTGGCCCAGTTCGGCGGTTCGGCCCTGACCGACACCACGATCGCCGTTCCCACGGCGGGAGTCCAGCCGGGCATACCGGTCACCTACGTGCCGGCCCGCAACACCATCATGCTGTCCCTCGCCCTGGCCTGGGCCGAAGTCCTGGGCAGCCGGGACATCTTCGTCGGCGTCAATGCCGTGGACTATTCCGGCTACCCCGACTGCCGCCCAGAATACGTCGCCGCCTTCGAGCGCCTGGCAAACCTCGCCACCAAGGCCGGTGTCGAGGGCGCCAGGCTGACGGTGCATGCTCCCCTTATCGACCTCACCAAGGCCGACATCATCCGCACCGGCAGCGCTCTGGGCGTCGATTATGCCCTTACCGTGTCCTGCTACCAGGCCGATGCCGCCGGCCACGCCTGCGGTGCCTGCGACTCCTGCCGGCTAAGGCGGGAAGGTTTTGCCGCCGCCGGACTGGTCGATCCGACCCGTTACGCCACCCCGGTTTGATATGAATGTTGTCATTAACGCCCAATGGCGTTGACACGTTATCCGCACCTCCATATAATTCGGCCTCCCTGCTTGGGGTCGGTAGCTCAGTCGGTAGAGCAGCGGACTTTTAATCCGTTGGTCGCGAGTTCGAGTCTCGCCCGACCCACCAACTCCAACGGGCAGGTGTCGGGCTGTTAGCTCAGTTGGTAGAGCAGCGGACTCTTAATCCGTAGGTCGAGTGTTCGAGCCACTCACAGCCCACCAGATTTAAAACGGCCTCCAGCGATGGAGGCCGTTTTCGTTGACATCCGCCCCCCCTGGCGCAATGACCGCGCGAGCCCGACAACCGGGACTTCAAGCCGTCGATTCATTCGCCGGGCATAGTCAATTGCGCTGCTCCTTAGCCTGGGACTATAGTGCGCGAATGTCTTTTTTCCGTATCGTCGCAGCAGCGTTTCTTGCCCTTGCCCTGGCGATTGCCTCGGCAGCAAAGGCGGCGGACGTTGCTATTGTCCTAAGCGATACGAGCGGCGCCTACGCCGAATTTGCCGCTGCCTTCCAGCAGTTTTCGGAAGGCTCGAACTGGCGGGTCCGCTGGACAGGCGGCGCCGACAATCTGGACGCCACGCCCCGTGTCGACCTGATCGTCGCGGTCGGTGCCGATGCGACCCGCGCCGCGTTACGGCGTAGCGGCACGATACCCATCGTCGCCACCTTGCTACCCCGCTCGGCTTACGAGCGCGCCCTGGCGGATGCGGGCATCAATCGCTCACGGGCCAACACGACGGCCATCTTTCTGGATCAACCCATCGGGCGGCTCCTCGCCTTCGTCCGCTACCTCCTGCCCGAGCGCCATCGCATCGGCATCCTGGCCGGTCCGGAAACCCGGGCGCTGTTGCCGCAGATCCGGCAAGCCGCGGGGGCAACCGGCGTCGGCCTGGAAACCGAGGACCTGGAGAGTACCGGAAACCCCGTGCCGGCCGCCAACCACTTGCTGGTGCGCAGCGACGTGCTGCTCGCCCTGCCGGACAGCGCGGTGTATCGGCGCGACAACATCCGGGCCATCCTGCTCACTTCCTACCGCTTTCAGCGCCCGGTCATCGGCTTCTCCCAGTCCCTCGTGACTTCCGGTGCCCTGGCGGCAATCTACTCGACCCCGGCGCAGATCGCCCGCCAGACCGTGGACCTCATCAAACCCTTGCACCGGGATGCGACCAACCTGCCGCCTCCCCAGGCGCCGACACTGTTTGCCATAGCGATAAACAATAATGTGGCCCAGGCACTGGGCTTAAGCGTTCCCGATGAGCCAGCGATCCGCCGTGCCCTGAACGCGGACAAGGATGCCAGATGACCGAAATCAATCTGCGCCGACGCCTCCTGCTTCTCAGCCTGCTGCCTAGCGCCCTGCTGGCTGTCGTCCTGGTGGCCTATTTTGTGTTCTCCGGCATGCGCGCCCTGGAGGGAGAACTTCGGGAGCGCGGCATGGCTGTTGTCCGCTACCTGGCGCCGGTGAGCGAGTACGGACTCATCGCCGGCCACCTGGAAAATCTTCAAGGCCTCGCCCAGACGACGGTGCAACAACCGGGCGTGAAAGCTGCTGTGGTGGTTGGCCGGTCCGGGCATATCCTGGCCGTCAGCGGCCGCGTCTCGTTGTCCAGCGAGCAACTGAAGCGGATGCCGGGCGAGCCCGGCATCATCGCCGACAACGAACAGTGGATCGCCTTCGGTGCTCCCGTGCTGCGCAACCTGGCCGAGTCGGATGACCTCTTCGATCCGGCCGGGGCCAAGACGGCGCCGGAAGTCATTGGGCACGTCTTCGTCGAATTCGACAAAGGCGAGTTCCAGGAGCGCCAGCACACCCTGGTTCGGCGGGGCATCATCATCATCGCCATCGGGCTCCTGCTGATGGCCGTGGTCGCCCTTGCCATCGCCGACGGCATCACCCGGCCGGTCACCCGTCTCGTTCACGCGGTGCGGTCCATGGGTCTGGGACATTTCGACACCCGGGTGAAAAACTTTTCCTTTGGCGAATTCCGTGAACTCGAACAGGGCTTCAACGACATGGCAGCCCGCATTTCCGAGGTACACCAGACCATGCAGGAACGCATCGAAGGGGCGACTGCCCAATTGGCCTTCCAGGCCCGTCACGATGCGCTGACGGGCCTGGTGAACCGGCGCGAGTTCGAGGCCCGGCTGGAAAGGACGATTGCCGCCATCCAGGCAGGCGGCGAGGAGGGCAGTCTGCTCTTCGTCGATCTCGACCGTTTCAAGGTGGTGAACGATACCTGCGGCCACTCTGCCGGGGACGAACTCCTGCGGCAGATTTCCCGCCTCTTGCAGGGCCGGCTGCGGGACGAGGATACCCTGGCCCGGATCGGCGGCGACGAATTCGGCATCCTCCTCAGCAATTGCATCGGCAGCCGGGCGTTACAAGTGGCCGAAGACCTCTGCACCCTGACCGGCGCCTACCGCTTCATCTGGCAGGACAAAATCTTTTCCATCGGTGCCAGCATCGGCCTTACCCCCCTCAACCGCCAGGTGCGAGATGTCGCCGAAGCCCTCGCAGCTGGAGACGCCGCCTGCTATCTCGCCAAGGAGAAAGGACGGAACCGGGTCCACGTCCAACTTGCCACCCAGGCCCAGAATCGCCGCCAGGCCGACCGTTCCTGGCATGATCGCATCGTCGGCGCCCTGGCCGACCATCATCTGGTGTGCGACGCCCTTCCCATGCGGCCTTTCCGAGCCGGCGCCGAAGACGACCACTTCGTCGAGATCTGCGTCCGCCTGGATGACCA
Source organism: Rhodocyclaceae bacterium (assembly GCA_018261935.1). Classification (GTDB taxonomy): domain Bacteria; phylum Pseudomonadota; class Gammaproteobacteria; order Burkholderiales; family Rhodocyclaceae; genus JAGTRP01. The sequence continues at coordinate 131,992 of JAGTRP010000008.1, read as the reverse complement.
CGTCACGCCCACCATTCCTTCCTCCATGCTGCTCGAAGCAGCGGAGCGCTATGACCTTGCCACCGCCATCGACCGGCACCTGCTGGAAACAGCCATGGCGGCCCTCTCCCGGGCAGACGCCCATGGACGCCGGATGCGCTGCCTGCTGCCCCTGTCGGCAACCTCCGTGCGCCACTCGCAAACCATCGAACTGCTCTCGACAGCCCTCAGCAGCCATTCCATCCCGGCCGCCAGCCTCTATCTCCTCATCTCGGAAGAATGCGCCGTGCAGCACGCCACCGAGGCGGTGGAATTGTGCACGGCGGCCCGGGCGCTCGGCTGCCGCATCGCCCTTGGGGACTTCGGCGGGGGTTTCGCCTCTTTCGGCCACCTGCGCAATATCTCTCCGGACTGCGTCAAGATCAGCCACAGCTTGACCCGCAACATCGATGGCAATCGCAGTGCCCGTGCCCTGATCCGGGCCATCAAGGAAATTGCCGACGATCTTGGGATGGAATCCATCGCCGATGGCGTGGATGACCTGGCGACCTTCAACGTCCTGCAGGAACTCGGCATCACTTATGCCCAGGGACGGGCGGCCGCCCCCGGCGAACCCTTCGAGGACTGGATCGAAGGAGCGGTGATCCGCTGAACGGCGGGAAGGCAGTGGGGCACCGGCGCAAGCTTTCCGCGACGGAGCCCGAGACGGCTGGTCAGTATTCCAGCCGCAATGAGATCCAGTGCATCTCCGTGGCGACCCGGGTGTTCCTGCGTCCATCTTCCGGGTGATTGGCTATTTGCGCCGTGTAGGCCACTTCCGCCCGTGTGCTTCCCACCCGGAAAGGCCAGGCCAGGCGCCAATCCACCCGCTCGTACGGCGTGGTATAGGAGTTGCGCAGCCAGCGCATGAAATCGGATTTGGAGTAGATGACCGATGCTTCCAGATCGTAGGGCAGCCGCTGCACCAACATGGCGGAGGTCGAATGGCGCGGCGCCGATTCCCGGGTTTGCCGTGAAATCTTGTCGATATTTTCACCAATGCCTTCGGCGATGACCGATTGGTCCGTCAGGTTGGCGAAGGTGCGGATATAGGCGTGGTTGTATATCAGGCGGGTGGCATCGAAGGGTTGCCAGCGCCACTGGTACTCGTAGCCCTGGATGGACACCTGCTCCAGGTTCAGGGCTGCATCGGCGCGCCCGAAGGGATAGTTGGCGGCGTTGTTGGCGTTGACCCGGCCGGTGATGGGATCGCGGTTCTCCGGGCTTCCAGCCGGCAACGGGTAGGGGACTATGGTGATGCGGTTAGGAATTCGCTCGTGGAACCACCGCACATCCACGCTGGCACCGACGCGCTTGAACTCGCCGAGGTAGCCTGCCTCCAGAGTGTCGATACGCTCAGGCTTCAACCCTGGATCCGCCAGATAAGTACGATCCACCGGAGCGTTCGCCCCGACCGGAGTCTTCCGGGTATCTCCCAGGGCTTCATAAAGGCTGGGAGCCCGGTGGGCGCGGGAGGCTACAACCCGAAAGGTATTCTCGGGCGTCAGGTGATAGCTGACGCTTACCCGCGGATCGAAAATCTCCCCGGAAACGCTGTCATGCTCTGCGCTGCTGCCAAAATTCAGCAACCACTTCGGCTCAGGGCGCCACTCCAGGTTGCCGAAAAGGCGAGTGTTGGTGCGGTACTTCCAATCGTCGGTAGAGAATTGATACTGGGAACTGAGGCGTGCATCCCGCAGGCTTCCGCCCCACACCACCCGGGTGGTCTGCCAGGGGGAGAGGATGTGCTGGAGCTCGATCTCATCGCTCTCCGACTTGCCGCCGGTAGCATTGGTCGAGAAATAGGACGTGGTACCGCCATTGAAAGCCGGATACGAAACCCACTCTCGGTAACGTCCGGACGCCCAATCCTCGACATGGGAATAGCGCAGCTTCAGCTCTTCGCCATTGTCCAGGGCGCGCCGCCATTCCGTACTGAACGAGGAAGAGCTCTGGCTAAGGTCCCGAAACGGGTCGCTCAGGCTGGCGGGGCGTCCGAATTGCGAAACGTCATAGGCGTGACTGATCGAGACGCGCAATTCGTCCCGCTCGGTCAAGGGCACGTCGGCCCGCAGGTCGAAAAGCTTGGCGTGGCGGCTGTCATGGGGATCGAACCAGCCCAGCCCCCCGTCGAACATCTTGCGAAAACCATCATCCCCGAGCTGCTGGTAAGTCAGGCGGACATCGGCCATCCCGACGCGCCCGCCCCAGCGCACGGTCTCGTCCCGGATGCTCTGGTTGCCATGGTTTGCCGATACCAGCCACCCCTTGGCCTGGGAGGCATCCAGGGTAATGATGTTGATCACTCCCAGGAAGGCATTGGAACCATAGGCCACCGAATTCGAGCCCCGCATGACCTCGATGCGTTCGATATCATCGAGGGCCACCGGCAGTAGATTCCAATTGACCCCGGAACGGAACACCGGCGAATAGAGGGAACGGCCGTCGATCAGCACCTGGACTCTCGGGGTGTATTCCTCGTTGCTGAGGCCGTGGTAAGCCACCACGGCACCCTCCTGGTTCGGGGGCGTCACCTGGAATCCGGGTACCAGACGCAACAGGTCGGCAAAATTCCGCACCCCCGAGGCGCGGATCATGTCCCGGTCGATGACCGTAACCGCACCGGGCGCTTCCGACAGCGGCTGGGGCAAGCGGCTAACGGAAGCCACGACCGGCAAGCTGCTGAAATAGAGGTCTTCCTCCTCTTCCGCAACTGAGGGACCCGGCGCCAGCCCGGCCAGCATCACCAGCCCCAGCGAAAGGCCGACGGGGTCACCTAGGCCGCAATATCGATACCCGCTGGGTCTCACTATTGAATACCCTTGGCACCCGGGGTTTGGAAGATCTCCCGCCAGGCTGCGGAAAAGCAGTCCGATTGCCGCCCGATGCGCACCCCATAACGTCCCTGCGCCAGCAGGCACAGGGCTAGACCGGCTCGATCCACAGCCGTCACCTCGGAGACATCGATTTCGTCCACGCCCACCCGGGTCAGGCTGTACATGACGTCGGTCTGGAGGGTGCCATTGAGGCCGCCGGCGATACGCATGATCTTGCCGGCCTCGGTTTCGTGCATGGTGAGAACACAGGCATGACCTTCGGCCAAGGCAGCGGCAATGGCATCGCTGATGAGAATCTGGCTGATGGGCCCCGACTCCATGCGAAGACCGATCAGGTCCCCCATCCGGTTCACCACGATGGCGGGAAGGTCGATCATGGGTGATCCAAACAGTGAAAATTCGCAGCCGGCGCGGTGCCCGACATCCAATTTCATTTCGGTGCGCAGCATCAGGCCTGACAGGGACAAATTTTCGATGCTGCCCTGGCCGACCACGCCGCCGTAACCGATCCTGATGGGCGGGGGTGAGCGGAATCGGATGCGCTGGTGGCGACGCTTGTCTTGCATGCTGGCAATGGTCAAGAAGCAGGCTCGGTTCAGCCTTAAGCTCTTATCTTAACATTGTCTAACTTTTGGCATATACGGGCAGCGGTGATGAATTGACTTTTCAGTGCCGTGCCGATATCTTGCAAGCAGCCGGGAGCCGCATTCCCCGGCGGCGCCGATTTGATCTCAGCTTGCGGGCGCACACAAATACGGCTAAATCGAGGGCAACGTTTCCAGAAACCCAGTCCGAGCCCAAGAGCCCCAATGCGACTGGGTTTTTTGTTTTGTGACCATGACCGATACCCGATCCGTCGGACTCGTCGTTCCGCAGCGCGCCAGGTTCGACCAGGCGCTGAACTTGAGGAGCGGAGCCAGCCTGCCCGGTTTCGAGCTTGTCTTTGAGACCTACGGCGAATTGAATGCCGACCGCAGCAATGCGGTGCTCGTATGCCACGCCCTCTCCGGGAGCCATCACGTCGCCGGCGTCCACGCCAATGGCAGCCCGGGCTGGTGGGATAATCTGGTGGGCCCGGGCAAGCCTCTTGATACCAACCGATTCTTCGTGGTCGGCGTTAACAACCTGGGCGGCTGCTACGGCTCCACCGGGCCAATGTCGATCAATCCCGCTACCGGCAAGCTCTACGGCGCCGATTTCCCGGTCGTCACAGTGGAGGACTGGGTGACAACTCAGGCCCGCCTGGCGGATCACCTGGGCATCGACTGCTGGGCTGCGGTCCTGGGCGGTTCCCTCGGTGGCATGCAGGCCCTGGAATGGACCCTGCGATACCCGGATCGCATCCGCCACGCTCTGGTCATCGCCTCCTCCCCAAAGCTGACCGCCCAGAATATCGCCTTCAACGAAGTGGCCCGGCAAGCCATCCTTACCGACCCCGATTTCCACGGCGGCCACTACTACGAATACGGGGTGGTGCCGGCCCGGGGCTTGCGCCTCGCCCGCATGATGGGCCACATCACCTATCTCTCCGATGACCAGATGGCGGAAAAATTCGGCCGCCAGCTGCGGGACGGCAAGCTCAAGTTCAACTACGAGGTGGATTTCCAGATCGAGTCCTATCTGCGCTACCAGGGGGATAAGTTCGCCACCTATTTCGACGCCAATACTTATCTGATCACCACCAAGGCTCTGGATTATTTCGACCCTGCGGGGGCTTACGGCGGCGACCTGCTGGCGGCCCTGGCCCGCGCCAAGGCGGATTTCTTCGTCGCCTCCTTCACCACCGACTGGCGCTTCGCTCCGGAGCGCAGCCGGGAGCTCGTTTACGCCCTCCTGCACAACGGTCTCGACGTCAGCTACGCGGAGATCGAATGCAGCGCCGGCCACGATTCCTTCCTGCTGGACGATCCCCAGTACCATGCGGTGGTCGGTGCCTATTTCGACAGGATCGAGACATGACGGAAATTTTCGGCCGCTTCGATTTCGACGTCATCGCCCACTGGGTCCGTCCGGGAGAGCGGGTCCTCGACCTAGGCTGCGGCGACGGCTCCCTCCTCAAGTTCCTCGCCGCCGAACGGGGCGTCCGGGGCTACGGTGTCGATAACGACCCGGGCAACGTGCTGGCTTGCGTCAAGAACGGGGTCAATGTGCTCCAGTTCGACCTGGAGCGGGGCCTGCAGGGTTTTGAGGATGACTCCTTCGATCACGTCATCATGTCCCTGTCCCTGCAGACGGTGCGCCACACCGAGGGGCTGATTCGGGAGATGCTGCGGGTCGGCCACGAGGCGGTGGTGTCCTTTCCCAACTTCGGCTACCGCCGCCACCGGGAGGCGATTGCCCGGGGCCGCATGCCGGTGTCGGAAGCCCTGCCCTATCAGTGGTACCAGTCTCCCAATGTCCGCTTCTTCACCATCGCCGATTTCGAGGCGCTGTGCGCCGACAAGGGCATCGAGATCCGCGAGGGCCTCTTTTTCGACGAAGGCCGCGAGATCAGGGACGATCCCAACCTGAACGCCGAACTGGCCCTTTACCGCCTCGGCCGCCGGCTCTGATGCCCCCCTGGTTGCACGCTCTGCTGAACCGGAAGATGCTCATCTGCATCTTCACTGGATTCAGTTCCGGCTTGCCCCTCTACCTGCTCCTCAATCTGCTGCCGGCCTGGCTGCGGAGCGAGGGGATAGACCTCAAGACCATCGGCTTCTTCGCCCTTATCCAGTTTCCCTATACCTGGAAATTCCTCTGGTCGCCCCTCCTCGACCGCTACGCCATCCCCGGCTTCGGACGCCGCCGGGGCTGGATGCTGGCCACCCAGATCGGCCTGGTGGCCGCCATCGGCAGCCTGGGGGGCCTCGATCCCGGGGCCAGCATCTGGCCCATCCTCGCCCTTGCGGCCCTGCTGGCCTTCCTGTCCGGCACCCAGGACATCGCCCTCGACGCTTTCCGGCGGGAAATCCTGAAGGATGAAGAGCTCGGCCTGGGAAATGCCGTCCACGTCAACGCCTATCGCATCGCCGGGCTCATTCCCGGCTCCCTGTCCCTCATCCTGGCCGACCACCTGCCCTGGAACGAAGTGTTCTGGATCACCGGCATGTTCATGGTCCCCGGCATGGTCATGGCGCTCCTGGTGCGGGAGCCCAAGGCCGTCGACGCCCCCAAGAGCCTGCGCCAGGCGGTCGTCGAGCCCTTCCGCGAATTCATCGGCCGCCAAGGCTGGCGCGGGGCCCTGCTGGTGCTCGCCTTCATCTTTCTCTACAAGCTCGGCGACAGCCTGTGTACGGCCCTGGCCACCCCCTTCTACCTCGACATGGGTTTCACCAAGACCGACATCGGCCTCATCGCCAAGCATGCCGGCCTCTGGCCCGCCGTCGTCGGCGCCCTGCTGGGGGGCCTATGGATGGTCAAGCTCGGCATCAACCGGGCCCTCTGGCTGTTCGGCGTGGTCCAGGTCGTTTCCATATTCGGTTTCGCCTGGCTGGCTTCCCAGGGGCATTTCCAGGACATCGGGCCGAGCGAACGGGTGTCCCTGGCCATCGTCATCGGTCTGGAAGCCCTGGGTGTGGGGCTGGGGGCCGCCGCCTTCGTCGCCTACATCGCCCGTGCCACCCATCCGGCCTACACCGCCACCCAACTGGCCCTGTTCACCAGCCTGGCAGCGGTACCGCGCACTTTCGTGAACGCCTCGGCCGGCTGGCTGGTGGAAAGCCTCGGCTGGTATGGATTCTTCTGGCTCTGCGCCGGACTGGCCTTGCCCGGGATGGTCTTGCTATTGAAAGTGGCGCCCTGGCATCCGGCGGAGGGAGCTTAACGGCGCCCCCTGCGGCGATCCAGCCACCAGGCATAGATCGGCAGGAAAACGGCCGAACCGGGCAGGAGAAGAAGAAGCAGGTACGGGGAAATGTGGGCGACACGCCGCAGATGGGCGATCAGCTCCAGCTTTTCCTGGGGCGTCCAGCGCCCGCCGTTGCGCGCCTTCATGAGCAGGGGCATGAGGCCGCGCATGGCCATCATTTCCGTCACGACCCGCTTGGCCTCGCGATGCTGGGAGGCGAACATGCGGCGCCACCAGTTGGGTGCGGTTGCTTCGTTGGCTATTGGCCCTCCCGCCCCCATGATCTGATTCAGAGAATCCCGCTCAGCCGACTGCGCAATTTCCGGAAACCTTGCCAGACGACGAAGCCGCGTCTGGCAAGGCGCCAGGCCCGTGTGGGGCGGCTCACCGCCAGAGTAACGATCGCCGCCACCAGCACAGCAGGATGGCGCTTGAGCCAGTGCGCCCCGTCCACCACCCGGTCGCCGACGCCGAGGAAATTTTCCACCGGCCAGATGTTCTGAGCCAACGCCTCGCGCTGCATGGCAATCCTGGCCTTCAGCTCGCCGCGTTTTTCCGCCAAGGCGATGAGTTGGGAATTCACTGCCGATCCCGCGCCGCTTTCCGCAGGCGCGCCACGTCGGCATCCAACTCCGCCAGGCTGGCATGGAAGAGATTGGAAGGCTGGGATACCAGCCGCTTGGCCTGCATGGCGAGATAGAACCCGACTCCCAGCGTCACCAGGGCGGAAAGGCCGAAGATGGCCACCCGGTGCTCCCAGAAGGCCGCAGCCACGCAGGCGATCAGAAGAATGATGCCGAGGCCGCCCAGGAACAGGGCAACCACCCCGCTGACCAGGGCGCCCAGGAAACGGGTCTTCTCCTCCTGGAGCTCCGTGCCCAGCAGCTGAAGGCGTGTCCGGCCGATGGCCACCACGGTGGCCATCAGGTTGCGCAGGGCGCCGAACAGTCTTCCGCCGCCTAGACCGGCAGGCATGGCGTTCAGCGACGTCCGATCAGGACACCGATGACCAGACCGACGGCAGCGCCTACACCCACCGCTTGCCAGGGATGGTCATGGACGAAATCGTCGGTGGCATTCGCCGCAGCCTTGGCCTTGTCCACCAGAGCCGCTTCGGCGTCCGCCAAACGCAGCTTGGCGTCCCGCAGGCTGGCTTCGATCTTGGCACGCATTTCGCCCATTTTTTCGCCAGCGGCACCGGCCGTCGCACGCAAAATCTCTTCCGCGTCGCTGATCACGACTTTCATGTCGGAAACCAGCTTTTCTTTGTTAGCAGCGGTCAATTCCTGAGCCATTTCGAACCTCATGTGTTATTGGTTATGCCAAAGTACAGGTTATCCCGTTCGGGCATTGAAATCAATTCAGTCAAGACCCGTAGTCGTAATCCACGCTGACCGGTGCGTGGTCTGAGAACCGTTCCGCCTTATACACGCTGCCTTGCAGGGCGCCGGCGGCGATGGCCGGTGTGGCGACGTGGTAGTCGATGCGCCAGCCCACATTCTTGGCCCAGGCCTGGCCGCGGTTGCTCCACCAGGTATAGGCTTCGCCGCCGGCGTCCGGATAAAGTCGGCGATAGACGTCGATCCAGCCCAAATCATCGAAAACCCGGGTCAGCCAGGCTCTTTCCTCGGGCAGGAAGCCGGAATTCTTCTGATTGGATTTCCAGTTCTTCAGGTCGATTTCCCGATGGGCAATATTCCAGTCGCCGCAAATGACGATTTCCCGGCCCGCCGCCCGCAGGCCGGCGAGGTGGGGGAAGAAGACCTCCATGAAACGAAACTTGGCCTCCTGCCGCTCGGGGGACGAAGAACCCGAAGGCAGGTAGAGGGAAATCACCGAGAGCTGGCCAAAATCTGCCTGCAGATAGCGGCCTTCGGCGTCGAATTCGGCATGGCCGAGCCCAGCCACGACCCGATCCGGCGGCTTTCGGCACCAGAGGCCGACGCCGCTGTAGCCACGCTTTTCCGCGCAGTGGTAATGGGCCTGGAAGCCGGCGGGGGCCAGCATCTCGGCGGAGAGATCCGGCAACTGGGCTTTCAACTCCTGCAGGCAGATGACATCCGCCTGTTGCTGCGCCGCCCAGGGCAGGACATTTTTGTTCCAGGCGGAACGGATACCGTTGAGATTGAGGGAGATGATGCGTAACATGGAATTTCGAACGGCTTCCCAGGCAGGCCGGAAAACAACGTCATTTTTTGAAAGATATGGATTTTCGTCAGGAATTTATCGAATTCGCCCTGGAGCGCGAGGTGTTGCGTTTCGGCGAATTCAAGACCAAGGCCGGGCGGCTTTCGCCCTATTTCTTCAACGCCGGGCTCTTCAATGACGGCGATTCCCTCGGCCGGCTGGCGCAATTCTACGCCAAAGCCGCCGACGCCAGCGGCATCGCCTTCGACATGCTGTTCGGCCCCGCCTACAAGGGCATTCCCCTGGTGGCGGCGATCTCCGTAGCTCTCGCCCAACGGGGCCGCAATTTCCCCTTCGCCTTCAACCGCAAGGAAGCAAAGGATCACGGCGAAGGCGGCAGCATCGTCGGCGCCCCCTTGTCCGGGCGCGTCCTGATTGTCGACGACGTCATCTCGGCCGGCACCTCGGTGCGCGAATCTGTCGAGATCATCCGTGCCGCCGGTGCCACCCCGGCCGGGGTGCTGATCGCCCTGGACCGCATGGAACGGGGCCAGGGCGAGCTGTCGGCCGTCCAGGAAGTTCGTCGCGACTACGGCATTCCCGTGGTGGCGGTGGCAAGCTTGGCCGACCTCATGGCTTATCTTGAACACAGCGCCGAATTCGGCGCCCATCGCGACAACGTCGCGCGTTATCGGGAGAAGTATGGTGTCGCCGCTTAAGATCGCCTTCGCCAGCCTGGCCCTGTGGTCGGCAACCGCAGCCCAGGGCGCCAACATGCTTTGCTGCCAGGACCCGACCACCGGACGGCGCGCCTGCGGCGATAGTCTGCCCGAGCAGTGCCGGGGACGGGCCTACAAGATCCTAGACGGCGCCGGCAACGTCATCAAGGAGGTCGGACCGCCGATGACGGCGGAACAGAAGGCCCAGGCGGCCGCCGAGGCCCAGCGCAAGAAGGAGGCCGAAGCCGCCCAGCAGGAGCAGCGCCGAAAGGATCAGGCCCTGCTGGCCACCTACAGCAGCGTGGCCGACATCGATCAGGCCCGCGACCGCAGCATGGCCGGCGTCCAGGAGGCCATCAAGCAAACCGAAGGCAAGGTCACGGCACTGAAGCAAAAGCGCAAGAAGCTCGAAGGCGAACTGGAGTTCTACAAAAACAAGCCGGTGCCGCCCGAAATCACCAAGGGCATCCAGGACATCGATTACGACCTCAAGGCCCAGCAGGGCCTCATCGACGCCAAGAAGGCCGAACTGGAGAAAATCCGGGCCAAGTACGACGAGGACAAGCGCCGCTACATGGACCTGGCCGGCGGCCGTTAGCCGGCGAAGGGGGAGCGGGTTGTCCGCTCCCTTTCGTCATCCCTGCAGTTTCTTGCGCAGCAGCTCGTTCACCTGCTGCGGATTGGCCTTGCCCTTGGCCGCCTTCATCACCTGGCCGACCAGGGCATTGAAGGCCTTTTCCTTGCCGGCCCTGAATTCGGCCACGTTCTGGGCATTGGCGGCCAGCACCTGGTCCACCAGGGGCTCGATGGCGCTGCTGTCGGTGATCTGCTTCAAGCCCTGCTTTTCGATAATCTCGTCGGCGCTCACCCCTTCCCCGTTCCAAAGGGCCTCGAACACCTTCTTGCCGATGGCGTTGGAGATGGTGCCGTCGGCGATGCGCACCACCAACCCGGCCAGCTGCTGGGCCGACACCGGCGAATCGGCAAGATCGCGGCCTTCCTTGTTGAGGCGCGCCGCCAAGTCCACCATCACCCAGTTGGCGCAGGTCTTGGCGTTCGGCTTACCCGCAGCGGCCACGGCCGCCTCGTAATAGGCCGCCGTCTCCTGGTTGGCCGTCAGGGTCGTGGCATCGTAATCGGAAAGCCCCAGGTCGGCCGTAAAGCGCTCCCGCTTCTGGGCCGGCAGTTCCGGCAGCCCTGCCTTGACCCGCTCGACCCATTCGCCGGAAATGACCAGGGGCAAGAGGTCGGGATCCGGGAAGTAACGGTAGTCGTGGGCATCTTCCTTGGTCCGCATGGTGCGGGTCTCGCCGCTGTCCGGGTCGAAGAGGACCGTCGCCTGCTGAATGGTGCCGCCGTCTTCCAGGGTTTCAATCTGCCAGCGCACCTCGTAGTCGATGGCCTCTTTCAGGAAGCGGAAGGAATTGAGGTTCTTGATCTCGCGCCGGGTGCCTAACTTCTCGTCGCCCAGCCGGCGCACCGAGACGTTGGCGTCGCAGCGGAAGGAGCCCTCCTGCATGTTGCCGTCGCAGATGCCGATCCAGCGCACTAGGGAATGCAGAGCTCGGGCATAGGCCACGGCCTCGTCGGAGGAGCGCATGTCGGGTTCGGAAACGATCTCCAGGAGCGGCGTGCCGGCCCGGTTGAGGTCGATGCCGGTCTTGCCGTGGAAGTCTTCGTGCAGGGACTTGCCGGCATCCTCCTCCAGGTGGGCTCGGGTGAGGCGGATGGCCTTCTGGTAGGCCTTGTCGCCCTGGCCGACCTGGATGACAACCCCGCCGCCCACCACCACCGGCAGCTCGAACTGGCTGATCTGGTAGCCCTTGGGAAGATCAGGATAAAAGTAGTTCTTGCGGGCAAAGACCGATTTCGGCGCCACTTCGGCGCCCACCGCCAAGCCGAAGCGGATGGCGCACTCGACGGCCCCCCGGTTCAGGACCGGCAGCACGCCGGGCAGCGCCAGGTCCACCGCGCAGGCCTGGGTATTGGGAGCCGCACCGAAAGCGATGGCGGCGCCGGAAAAGATTTTGGACGCGGTCGAGAGCTGGGCATGGGTCTCGATCCCGATGACGACTTCCCACTGGGCCATGGTGATTCTCTTTTGTTAGAAGCAGCGGCCGCTCTTGGCTTCCACCATGATCGGCCACAGGTAATTGAATGCTTCCCCGTCACAGGACTGGGAACAATTGTTGAAAGCGACGGTGACCCGGTCCCCCTGCTCCCACAGGCGAACCGTGCAGTCGGAACCGTCCCGCGCCGTCAGCTGAGCCTGGGGCAGGGAGGCGGTCTGCCGGAAATTCCGGAGATTGAAGCGGCAGGTGCCGTGCTTCGGCATGTTGACACTGGCGACGAAGGTCCGGACCTGGGCGTTTTTCACCAGAAGGCTGAGGCGGGTACGGGTGCCGATATCATCCCGGTACGCGCACCGGGATCGGACGTTGAGGGGCCGGGTCGGCATCGGCTTCAGGTCGCGCCCCACCAGATACTTGAGGGGCTGGGACTGGGCCTTGTCGACGATGACCGGCGGCGCCTCTTCCACCACTTTCGGCGGGGGAGGCGCTTCGACGCGCTTGTCCATCTCGGCACAGCCGGCCACCAAGCCGCCAGACAGCAGACAGGCGGAGAGCCGGCTTCCGGTTTTCATTCCAGACCCGCCGGCGCGCGCCGGTGCCAGTCCGTCGCCTGCTGGTAGCGGTGCGCCACATTGAGCAGGCGTGCCTCGGCGAAATAATTGCCGATCAGCTGCAGGCCCACCGGCAGGCTGCCGGCGAAGCCGCAGGGCAGCGACATGCCGGGCAGGCCGGCCAGGTTGACGGCGATGGTGTAGATGTCCGAAAGGTACATCTGCACCGGGTCGGCCGCCTTCTCGCCCAGCTTGAAGGCCGTGCCCGGGCTGGTGGGCCCGAGGATGACGTCGCACTCCTTGAAGGCGGCGGCAAAATCGTCGGCGATGAGGCGCCGGATCCGCTGGGCCTGCAGGTAGTAGGCATCGTAATAGCCGTGGGAAAGGACGTAGGCGCCGATCAGGATGCGGCGCTTCACTTCGGCGCCGAAGCCCTGGGCCCGGGTCTTGGAATACATGTCGGCCAAATCGGTGTATTCGGGCGCCCGGTAGCCGTAGCGCACGCCGTCGAAACGGGACAGATTGGAGCTGGCCTCGGCCGGGGCGATGACGTAGTAGGCTGCCACCGACAGGTGGGAATTGGGCAGGGAAACCTCGACCGTCCGGGCCCCGAGCTTCTCGTATTCGGCAATGGCGGCGCGGACCGCGGCCATCACTTCGGGGTCGCAACCGTCGCCGAAGAACTCCTTCGGCAGGCCGATGCGCAGGCCCTCCAGGGGCCGTTCCAGGTCCCGGGTGTAGTCCTCGGAGGGGCGGTCCAGGGAAGTGGAGTCGCGCTCGTCGAAGCCGGCCATGGTATTCAGGAGCAGGGCGCAGTCCTCGGCGCTCCGGGCCATCGGACCCGCCTGATCCAGGGAGGAAGCGAAGGCAATCATGCCGTAGCGGGAGACCACGCCGTAGGTGGGCTTGAGGCCGGTCAGGTTGCACAGGGAGGCCGGCTGGCGGATGGAGCCGCCGGTGTCAGTGCCGCTGGCGACCGGGGCGAGACGGGCTGCCACCGCCGCGGCGGAACCGCCGGAAGAGCCGCCGGGCACCCGCTCCGGATCCCAGGGATTGCGCACCGGGCCGTAGAACGAAGTCTCGTTGGACGAGCCCATGGCGAATTCGTCCATGTTGGTCTTGCCCAGGGACACCAAGCCGGCACCGCGCTCCATGCGCTCGATGACGGTTGCGTCGTAGGGCGAGACAAAATTGGACAGCATCTTCGATCCGCAGGTGGTCAGCCAGCCTTCCGCACAGAAAATATCCTTTTGAGCCACGGGAATGCCGGTCAACGGACCGGCTTCGCCGCGGGCGATGCGCTGGTCGGCGGCGCGGGCCGCGGCCAGGCTCTTATCGCCGTTGACCGTGATGAAGGCGTTAAGTTGCGGATTGAATCGGGATATGCGGTCGAGATAGAGTTGGGTCAATTCGACGCTGGAAATCTTTTTCGCAGCCAGGGCCTGCGACAGTTCCTTGAGGCTTTTTTCGATCATTCGATCACCTTCGGCACCAGGTAGAGGCTGGCCTCGGTTTCCGGGGCCACGGCCTGATAGGCCTCTCGCCGGTCGGACTCGGTGACCCGGTCCTCGCGCAGGCGCTGGCTGACATCCTGGGCGTGGGCCATGGGCTCGACGCCACGGGTGTCCACCGCCTGCATCTGCTCGATCAGTTGGAAAATGCCGTTGAGCTGGCCCTGCGTCGTGCGGGCCTCGGATTCGCTCACCTCGATACGGGCGAGATGGGCGATGCGTTGAACCTGTTCCAGGGTAAGGGACATGAGAGTGGGACTCGCTGCCGGCCCGCGCACAAAAAAGAGGCGGGCCTTTAATAATTTCAGGCGTTATAAGGTATCATAAAAATTTTCCCTACCCCATCCCCAAAGGGGAGTTCAAAGATGTTCGGTTTCCTGCGCAGTTACTTTTCAAACGATCTCGCCATCGACCTCGGCACCGCCAATACACTCATCTATGTGCGCGGGAAAGGCATAGTCCTTGACGAGCCTTCGGTCGTCGCCATCCGCCTCGAAGGCGGCCCCAACGCCAAGAAGAGCATCCAGGCCGTCGGCAAGGAAGCCAAGGAGATGCTCGGCAAGGCGCCCGGGTCCATCACCGTCATCCGCCCCATGAAGGACGGCGTCATCGCCGACTTCACGGTCACCGAGCAGATGCTCAAGCAATTCATCAAGAAGGTGCACGACTCCAAGCTCTTTTCCCCGAGTCCGCGCATCATCATCTGCGTGCCCTCCGGCTCCACCCAGGTGGAACGCCGCGCCATCCGCGAATCCGCCATCGGCGCCGGCGCCAGCCAGGTGTACCTGATCGAGGAACCGATGGCGGCTGCCATCGGCGCCGGCCTGCCAGTGGCCGACGCCACCGGCTCCATGGTGGTGGACATCGGCGGCGGCACCACCGAAGTCGGCGTCATTGCCCTGGGCGGCATGGTCTATGCAGGTTCGGTGCGGGTCGGCGGCGACAAGCTGGACGAAGCCATCATCAACTACATCAGCCGCAACTACGGCATGCTGATCGGCGAGAACACCGCAGAGAACATCAAGAAGAACATCGGCTCCGCCTTCCCTGGCGCTGAGGTGCGGGAAATGGAAGTCTCCGGCATCAACAAGGCCGAGGGCATTCCCCGCAAGTTCACCATTTCTTCCAACGAGATCCTGGAAGCCCTCACCGATCCGCTCAACCAGATCGTCTCCGCCGTGAAGTCGGCCCTGGAGAAGACGCCTCCCGAGCTCGGCGCCGACATCGCCGAAAAGGGCATGGTGCTGACTGGCGGTGGTGCGCTGCTGCGGGACCTTGACCGGCTCCTCATGGAAGAGACCGGCCTGCCGGTGATCGTCGCCGACGAGCCCCTCACCTGCGTGGCCCGAGGCTCGGGACTGGCCCTGGAAAAAATGGACAAGCTCGGCAGCATCTTTGCCTCCGAGTGATTCGAAGCCGGCCTACAGATTGAGTAGGTAATGGCCGGCATCGACCATACCCCCCTTCCCTTCTTCAAGCGCGGGCCGGCGCCGCTGGCCCTGCTGACCTTCTACGTCGCCCTGTCGGTGGCGCTGCTGGTGGTCGACCTGCGGGTTCGCAGTCTCGACATCATCCGGCAGAGTGCCTCCATCGTCGTGGATCCCCTGCAACGGGCGGCCCAGACACCGGGTAGCCTGGTGGACCTGGCCCAGAGTTATCTGGTGGGGCTGGCCGTCCTGAAGGAGGAAAACGCCCAGCTCAGGCATGCCCAGCTGCGGACGGCTCCGGACCTGCAGCGCCTGGCCCACCTGGAGATGGAAAATGCCCGCCTGCGGAGCCTCTTGTCGGTCAAGGAACGGGAAAACGCCAAGGGCCAGGTGGCCCAGATCCTCTACACCGCCAGGGATCCGTTCTCCCGCCGGGTGGTCGTAGACAAGGGCCAGCAGGCCGGTATCGTTGCCGGCCAGCCGGTCATCGACGAGACGGGCATAGTTGGCCAGGTGACCCGGGTTTTCCCCTTCTCGGCGGAAGTAACGCTGATTACCGACAAGAACCAGGCGGTGCCGGTGCAGGTTGTCCGCACCGGCATGCGGTCGGTGGCTTTCGGACTCGGCAACGGCCAGCTGGAACTCAAGTACATCCCAGCCAATGCCGATGTCCAGAGCGGCGACATCCTGGTGACTTCCGGCCTCGACGGCATTTATCTGGCCGGTTTTCCGGTGGCCAAGGTGACCCAGGTGGAACGCAATGTCGCCTATTCCTTCGCCCGCATTTACTGCACCCCCATCGCCGGCGTCGAGAATTTCGGCGAAGTGATGGTCCTCGATCCCCGCCAGCCCTTGCCGGAGCCGCCTCCGGAAGCGGTCACCCGCACCAGCACCGGGGGTGAGGACAATACCGTCCTGCGAACGAAGAAGAAGCGCGCCGCCAAGGCGCCCTAGGATTCCGCCATGCAGCCGACCTACACCTCTTCACGCATCCTGCTGCCAGTCAGGCCCTGGTTCGTCTTCTTCAGCCTGTTCTGCGCCCTGCTCCTCAATTTCCTTCCGACCTCCCATTGGCCGGGGGTGCCCGACTGGGTAGCCCTGGTGCTCTGTTTCTGGTCGGTGCGGGAATCCCGTTACATCGGCATGGGCTGGGCCTTCATCTGCGGCATCGCCATGGATGTGGCGGACGGGGCCATCCTGGGCCAGCACGCCCTCGCCTACATCCTGCTGGCCTATGGCGCTTCCCAGCTTTCCCGGCGCATCCTGTGGTTCCCCCTCGCCCAACAGGCTCTGCACGTCATGCCCCTTCTGGTCATGGCCCAGGTGATTCCGGTCCTCATCCGCCTCCTGACCGGCGCCGACTTCCCGGGCTGGGGTTATTTCATCAGCCCCTTCGTTGCTTCCACCCTCTGGGTCCCAGCCACCTTCGTCCTTCTCCTGCCCCAGTACCAGCCCCTGGAACAGGATCCCGACCGTCCGATCTAGCAGTTCATGGACGACTTCCACATTTCCGAAAGCGATCTCGAAATATTCCGCTTTCGCCTCGGTTTTACGGCGGTGGCGGTACTGGTGGCCTTCGGGATACTGATCGGCCGCTTTTTCTGGCTGCAAGTTCTCCAGCACGACTATTACAAGACCCGGGCCGAGGACAACCGTATTTCCCTCGTTCCCATCGTGCCCAACCGGGGTGTCATCACCGATCGCAACGGCGTGGTGCTGGCTCGCAGCTATTCGGCTTTCACCCTCGAAATCACGCCCTCCCAGGTCGGTGATCTGGAAGCCACCATTGGCGCCCTCGCTGAGTTCATCGACATCCAGCCCCGGGACCGCAAGCGCTTCAAGCGGCTCATGGACGAAGCCAAGAATTTCGAGTCCATCCCTATCCGCACCCGCCTCTCCGACGAGGAAGTCGCCCGTTTCACCGCCAACCGCTACCGTTTTCCCGGCGTCGAGGTGAAGGCGCGGCTTTTCCGCCAGTATCCCCTGGGCACCGTCGCCTCCCACGCCCTAGGCTACATCGGCCGCATCACCGACCACGATCTCGAATGGATCGATGAAAAGGACCAGGAGGCCAACTACAAGGGCACCGAACATATCGGAAAAACCGGCCTGGAACAGCGCTATGAGTTCGAGTTGCACGGCACGACCGGCTACGAGGAGGTGGAGATCGATGCCGGCGGCCACGCCATCCGCAGTCTGAAGCGCATTCCGCCGGTATCCGGGAACAACCTGGCGCTCACCCTGGATATCAAGCTCCAGGAAATTACCGAAAAGGCCTTCGGCGATCGGCGCGGCGCCCTGGTGGCCATCGATCCCAGCACTGGCGGCATCCTGGCCCTGGTGTCCACTCCGACCTACGACCCCAACCTTTTCGTGGACGGCATCACCCCCGACAACTGGAAGGAGTTGAACGACTCCCCCGACAAGCCCATGGTCAATCGAGCCCTCAATGGCGCCTATCCGCCAGGCTCGACCTTCAAGCCCTACATGGCCCTAGCGGCCCTGGAGGTAGGCAAGCGCACCCCCAGCCAGACCATCCACGACCCCGGCTTCTTCAATTTCGGCAACCACCAGTTCCGCGACGACAAGAAAGGCGGCCACGGCAGCGTGGACATGTACAAATCCATCGTCCAGTCCTGCGACACCTACTACTACATGCTGGCCAACGACATGGGGATCGACAACATCGCCCGTTTCATGGGCAGCATCGGTCTCGGACAGCGTACCGGCATCGATCTCAACAAGGACGAATCGGGGGAATCCAAGGGCGTGCTGCCCTCGCCGGAATGGAAGAAGCAGCGCTTCAAGAAGCCGGAGCAACAAAAGTGGTATTCGGGGGAAACCATTTCCATCGGCATCGGCCAGGGCTACAACGCCTACACGCCCATTCAGCTCGCCCAGGCCATGGCCACCCTGGCCAACAACGGGGTCATGTACCGGCCCCACGTGGTGCAATACATCACCGAGACCGGCACCGGCAACAAGAAGCCCATCGAGCCCCAGCCCATCCGGCAGTTAGACTGGAAGCCACAGCACATAGAATTCATCAAGCGCGCCATGGTCGGCGTGAACAAGGAGGGCACCGGCGCCCGCGCCTTTGCCGGAGCCCCCTACGAATCCGCCGGGAAGACCGGTACGGCCCAGGTCTTCTCGCTCAAAGGCTCCCAATACAAGGAGCACGGGATGAAGAAGGAACTGCGCGACCACGCCCTGTTCATCGCCTTCGCCCCGGTAGACAAGCCCAGGATCGCGGTCGCCATCCTGGTGGAGAACGGCGGCTTCGGCGCCCAATCGGCAGCGCCCATCGCCCGCATGGTGTTCGACTATTACCTGCTCGGCAAGGTGCCGGGCGGGCCGGCCGGCGAGGACACCTCGGCCGCCGAGGAAGACAGCGAGGAGGAGTAAGGGCCCATGGACATCGTCGGTTCCCTGCGGCGCTGGTTGCAGCAATCCATCGCCTATATCGACCCCCCCCTCCTCTTCATCACCCTGGCCATCATGGCGGTGGGCGTGGTGACGGTCTTTTCCGCCTCTTACGACGGCAATAACCGGGCCGCTTCCCAGGTCCTCAACATGGGCATCGCCCTCTTCAGCATGTGGCTGGTGTCCCGCCTGCCGCCCCAGAAGATGATGCGCTTCGCCGTGCCCCTCTACATCCTCGGCGTGATTCTTCTGGTCGGGGTGTTCCTCTTCGGGGTCAAGGTCAATGGCGCCCGGCGCTGGCTGTCCCTGGGATTCACCCGCATCCAGCCTTCGGAGATCATGAAGATCGCCATGCCCCTCATGCTGGCCTGGTATTTCCACAAGTACGAGGCCACCCTGAAATTCCGGCATTACATCGTGGCAGCCCTCATCCTGCTGATCCCCTTCGCCCTCATCGCCAAGCAGCCGGACCTCGGCACCGCCCTCCTGGTGGGCGCCGCCGGGTTCTACGTCATTTTCTTCGCCGGCCTGCCCTGGAAGGTCATCATCGGCCTGGGCGCAGCCGGCGCTGCCGCCGCCCCGTTCGTGTGGACCGTTCTCCACGACTACCAGCGGAAACGCATCCTCACCCTGCTCGACCCCTCCTCCGATCCCCTGGGGGCCGGCTATCACATCATCCAGTCCACCATCGCCATCGGTTCCGGCGGCCTCCTGGGCAAGGGCTACCTGAACGGCACCCAGACCCACCTGGAATTCATCCCGGAAAAGCACACCGACTTCATTTTCGCGGTCTTCTCCGAGGAGTGGGGCCTCATCGGCAACTGTTTCCTGATCTTCCTCTACACCCTCCTCATCGGCCGCGGCCTGATGATCGCCGCCGCTGCCCCCACCCTGTTCACCCGGTTGCTCGCCGGCGCCATTACCCTCGGCTTCTTCACCTATGCCTTCATCAACATGGGCATGGTGAGCGGCATCCTGCCGGTGGTGGGCGTGCCGCTGCCCTTCGTCAGTTACGGCGGCACCGCTCTGGTCACCCTTTTCATCGGCATCGGCATGCTGATGTCCATCCATACCCATCGGATGCTGGTGAAGAAATGAGGGAGCGGGAGGCTCCCCAGGCCTGCCATTGGCTCATCCTGGCGGCAGCACTGGGCCTTAGCGCCTGCGGCGTACAGCCGCCGCGGACCTCCGAACCGCTCCCGATGCCGGAGGAGACGCCCCGCCCTCCCGCCAAGATGACGACGGCGCCGGCCAGGAAACCGCAGGTGGTGCTCAAGAAGGGCGGTGGCTTCTACAAGGACGACGGACCGGCCGACGACATCCCGGGGAACCTCGCCGACATTCCCGACGCCGAGCCCCGCTGGGAGCCCATCCACAAACCGGCCACCAAGCCTTACGTGGTGCTGGGCCGCGAGTACGTGCCCAACGCCACCATCCGCCCCTACAAGGCCATGGGGATCGCCAGCTGGTATGGCAGGAAGTTCCACGGCCAGAAGACTTCCATCGGCGAGCCCTACAACATGTTCGCCATGACGGCTGCCCACCCCACCCTGGCGATTCCCTCCTACGTGCGGGTGACCAATGTCCAGAACGGGAAATCGGTCATCGTGCGGGTGACCGACCGGGGACCTTTCCACGCCGACCGGGTCATCGATCTCTCCTATACTGCCGCCTGGAAACTCGGACTGGTCGCCAACGGCAGCGGCGCG
The DNA here is from genome assembly GCA_018261935.1 of Rhodocyclaceae bacterium. GTDB lineage: Bacteria > Pseudomonadota > Gammaproteobacteria > Burkholderiales > Rhodocyclaceae > JAGTRP01. The sequence continues at coordinate 111,769 of JAGTRP010000008.1, read as the reverse complement.
GTGGAAGTGGAGGCCATCGTGCCTGACGAGTCCGGCGCGATGACTTACGCGCGGACAAGCGCTCCGCCCTCATCGGCGGAAAGGGGGGACATCGAGGCTCTGGTCAGCCGCTTGGCCCTGGAAGAGTCTCCGCTGCCGAATGCCGGCGTGGCAGGACCCAACGCCGAGGCCGCCCTGGGGCACGGGGTCTACCTGCAGCTGGGGGCCTTCTCCAATGCCGACAATGCGGAGAATCTGCGCAATCACCTGGCCCGGGAACTGGACTGGCTGAGCGAGCCCATGCAGATCAATCTCAGCAGCGGCATCCATCGTCTCCAGCTCGGTCCCTACGCCAACCGCAGCGATGCCGCCAAGGTAGCCGAAAGGATTCGGCTGGCCCTGGGCTTCAAGCCCACCCTGGTTACCCGCTGAGGGCGACGGTCGCCACCACCTCGTTGCCCTTGCCCCGGTATTCGAGGCTGGTAAAACTCATCATCTTCGCCATGGCAATGCCGCGGCCGTTGGGATCGAAGGCCCGTGCGGGATCGAAATGGAGGTATTTGCTCCAGTCGAAGCCGTCCCCCTGGTCGTTGATGGTGAAAACCACCCGGTCGGCCTGCCGGTCGCAGCGCACGGTGCCGTAACGGCCCTGGAATTGCGGCAGGGCGAGACGGCGCTCGATTTCCCCCTCCCAGTCACCTTCCCATTTGAGCAGCGCCTTTTCCTTGTAGCTCACACCCAGGTTGCCATGCTCCACCGCATTCACCATGAGGTCCGACAGCCCCGGAGCGACCCTTTCCGGGGCGGGGCAGAGGCCAGCCAGCACCGGCACCAGCTTGCCGATATCGTCGAGGGTGACGAAACGGTATTCGACCGTGGTGACGAGCTTCTGCGTCTCCTCCAGTCGAGCGACGCGACGGCGTAGCTGCTGACGGCCGTGGCGGTCCTCCAGGGCCCCCCGGACAATGGAGATGAGCGCTTCGGGCTCGTAGGGCTTGGTCAGGTAGTAATAGGCGCCGGCTTCCAGGCCTTCCCGCACCTGGTCCGGCGACGAGGCCGCCGTCTGCATGATGACCGGGACATCGGCAAAGCGCGCCTCTCGTTTCATGCAGCGTAGCAATTCCAGGCCGCCCAGGCCGGGCATCATGCGGTCGAGGATCACGAGGGCGTAATCGCTGCCGGGATCCTGCAGCCTGCCCCAGGCCGCCAGAGGGTCGGTTTGGAGGTCGAGATCAAGGGCCTCCTGCTTGAGGAAGCGGTCGATAACGAGCAGATTCAGTTTTTCGTCATCGACGACCAGGACTCGCTCTTGCGGCATCTATCGCCTTTCCTTTGGATTGCGGGAACAGGGAAGTTCGAAGCCATCATACCGTAATGCACCCAGACTATTCATGCCGGATGGCCGGTTTGACCAGGATCAATGGCGGCCATGGCACCGTCGCTATACTGCGCCCCTCATCTTCGAGAATTGTGCCCATGAACGCTCTGCCCGATCTCGTCTGCCCCGCCGGCAGCCTGCCGGCGCTGAAGGCCGCGGTCGACAACGGCGCCGACGCCGTCTATCTCGGTTTCAAGAACGATACCAACGCCCGCAACTTCGCCGGCCTCAACTTCGACCCCAAGACCATGGCCGAGGGCATCCGCTACGCCCATGGCAAGGGTTGCGAAGTGCTGCTCGCCATCAATACCTTTCCCCAGGCCGGCCGGGTCGCGGACTGGCAGCGGGCAGTGGACGGGGCCGCCGATCTCGGGGTGGACGCCATCATCCTCGCCGACATCGGGCTTCTGGACTATGCCAGCCGGCGCCACCCGAACCAGCGCCTGCACTTGTCCGTGCAGGGATCGGCCACCAGCTACGAGGCCATCAATTTCGCCCACCGGGAATTCGGCGTGCGCCGGGCGGTGCTGCCCCGGGTGCTGACCCTGGCCCAGGTGGAGCACGTCATCAAGAACACCCCGGTGGAAATCGAGGTTTTCGGCTTCGGCAGCCTATGCGTCATGAACGAGGGGCGGTGCTGGCTTTCCTCCTACGCCTGCGGCGAATCCCCCAACACCGTCGGGGCCTGTTCGCCGGCCAAGTACGTCAAGTGGGACAAGCAGCCCGGGGCCATGGAGACCCGCCTCAACGGCATCCTCATCGACCGCTTCGGCGATGCCGAGCCAGCCGGCTATCCGACCTTGTGCAAGGGCCGTTTCGAGGTCCAGGGGGAAATGTATTACGCCCTGGAAGAGCCCACCAGCCTCAACGTCCTCGCCATCCTGCCGGAGATCGTGAAGATCGGCGTGCGGGCCATCAAGGTGGAAGGCAGGCAGAGAAGCCCGGCCTACGTGACCCAGGTCACCCGCACCTTGCGGGCCGCCCTCTCGGCGCTTGCCAACGACAAGGAACGCTACCACGTGAAGCCCAACTGGCAAGCCGAGCTGGCCAAGGTTTCGGAAGGCAACCAGGCGACCCTGGGCGCCTACAACCGGCCCTGGAGATAAAATGATGAAGCTCGCCCTCGGCCCCCTCCTCTATTTCTGGCCCAAACAGGAAGTCCTCGAGTTCTATGCCGAAATGGCCCAGAACCCGGCCATCGACATCATCTATGTCGGCGAGGTGGTCTGTTCCCGCCGCCAGCAGCTGCGCACCGCCGACTGGATCGGCCTGGCCCGGGACCTGGCCGAAGCCGGCAAGGAGGTGGTGGTCTCCGCCCAGGCCCTGCTCGAATCAGAAAGCGACCTCAAGGCCATGCGCCGCCTCATGGACGAGCTGTCCGACATTCCCGGCTGCATGATCGAGGCCAACGACCTCGGCGCGGTGAACCTGGCGCAGGGCAAGCCCTTTGTCGCCGGCCCCCACCTCAACATCTACAACGAAGCCACCCTGGCCACCTATGCCCGCTACGGACTGAAGCGCTGGGTGCCGCCCCTGGAGGCCACCCGCCATCTGGTGGAAACCCTGCACCAGAGCCGCCCCGCCGGCATGGAGACCGAGGTGTTCGTCTTCGGCAAGATCCCCCTCGCCTTCTCGGCCCGCTGCTTCACCGCCCGGCACTACAACCTGAACAAGGACGACTGCCAGTTCAAGTGCCTGGACCACCCGGAGGGGATGGACCTGAAGACCCGGGAAGGCCAGCCCTTCCTCACCATCAACGGCATCCAGACCATGTCGGCCCAGAGCTACAACCTGCTGCACGAAGTGCCGGCCATGGCGGAAATGGGCATCGATGCCATCCGCGTCAGCCCCCAGCCCAGATATACGGCGGAAATCATCGCCGCCTTCGACCGGGCCCGCCGGGGAGACGCAGCAAGTGCCGCGGCGCAGGAATGGAACGGCAACGGCCTGGTGGACGGCTACTGGTTCGGTGACGCCGGCATCGTCCAACGCCACAACGCTGCATTGACCCGCTTGGGAGAGAAAGTATGAGCCAGGGCTTCACCATTCCCCGTTTCCAGCTACCGGGATTCATCGCCCACATCGGCGCCAGACTGCCCCAATGGCCCCACGCCCTGGTGCTGGTGACTGGCCTCAATGCCGCACTCAAGATGAAGCTGCTGCCGGAAGACTCCCTTTCGGCCCTCGACGGGAAGCTCTTCCGGATCCGGGTCAATGATACCGGCGGCGAAGCCTCCTTCACCTATTACGGCGGGCTCTTCCGGCCGGTTTTCCGCTCCGATCGCACCCCGGACCTGGCTTTCGCCGCCAACCTCTCGGCCTATCTGCAGCTGCTGGCCCGGCAGGAGGATCCGGACACGCTCTTCTTCAACCGGGAACTGTCCATCGAGGGCGATACGGAACTCGGCCTGGTGGTCAAGAACATGCTCGACGCCATTGACTGGCCTAAAGTGCCCGCCCTGCTGCCTTTCCAACGTCCCTAGCGCTGTTGGCGGAGGCGGCCAACTCGGCCATCTCCTCGATGTTCATGGAAATGACCGTGAGCACGTCTTCCGAACTCAGGGCGGTATCCAGCCCGCCCAGGGTCAGGATATTGATGCCCCGCAGATAGATGTGGATATAGGGGCGCAATCCGCCCTCCGGCTCCATCAGTCGCTCCAGGAGAGCGGGATCTTCATGCCCCAGCGCCTCCAGCGCCTCGGCGACGGTGTCGCCGCTGACCGTGACTTCCTCGGCACCCTTGGCATAGACCCGCATCAAGGCCGGGATGCGAATGCTTACAACGGGGGACTCGATCATGGCGCATCTCCTTTGTACCGACCCGGTTCCTGATGCCGTGTGCCGGAGAAGAAAAAAACTCGCTTCATTTTTGTGACCATCTTCACCGGGCACAGTTCGACGCGCCAATAAAAACGGGGAGCATCAGCTCCCCGTAATCTTCCGGTCATCAGCGGCTCAGGCGGTTTTCTGCGTGTCGAGCCGGAACTTGACGTAGGTGCCCGGCGCATTCTCGATCACCTTGAGGTTGCCGTCCGACGGCTTGCGGGCCGCCACCATCTCGCTGCCGCCGGGCAGCTTGGTGACCCAGGACTGCCAGTGGGTCCACCAGGAACCGGCATGCTGGGCGGCCCCGGCCAGGAAGTCCTCGGGGCTGTCCGGCAGCTTGCCGTCGGTGGCGTCATTGATCCAGTAGCCGTACTTGTTGGCCACCGGCGGGTTGACGATGCCGGCAATGTGGCCGGAGCCGCCGAGGACGAACTTGGTCTGGCCGGAGGGCAGGCGAGCTCCCATGTAGGTGCTCTTCCACGGCGCGATATGGTCCTCGATGGTGGAAATGAAGTAGCAGGGCGTCTTGACCTTGGCGATATCGATCTTGACCCCGGCCAGGGTGATGCCGCCCTTGTCCTTCAGCTTGTTGCCCATGTACATGTTGCGCAGGTAGAAGCTGTGCATGGCCGCCGGCATGCGGGTGGAATCGGAGTTCCAGTACAGGAGGTCGAAGGGGAAGGGATCCTTGCCCATCAGGTAGTTATTCACCACGAAGGACCAAATGAGGTCGTTGGCCCGCAGCATGTTGAAGGTATTGGCCATTTCCGAGCCGTCCAGGAAGCCGCGCTCGTTCATCTTCTTTTCCAGGCCGCTGACCGAGTCCTCGTCGATGAAGACCCCCAGTTCCCCCGGCTCGGAAAAGTCGATCATGGTGGTGAAGAAGGTGGCGGAAGCCGCCCGCTTGTCCTTGGTGGCGGCCATGTAGGCCAGAGTCGTCATGAGCAGGGTGCCGCCCAGGCAGTAGCCGGCGATGTCCACGCTGTCTTCGCCGGTATGCTTGCAGACCTGGTTGACGGCTTCCAGGGAGCCGGTGAGCAGGTAATCCTCGAAGGTCTTCCGGGCCATCTTCTCGTCCGGGTTCACCCAGGACATGATGAAGGTGGTGTGGCCCTGATCGGTGGCCCACTTGACGAAGGAATTCTTCTCCCGCAGGTCGAGGATGTAGTACTTGTTGATCCAGGGCGGCACGATGAGGAAGGGCCGCTTGTTCTGCTGCGGCGTGGTCGGCTCGTACTGGATGAGCTGGAAGAGGTCGTTCTGGAAGACGACCTTGCCCGGCGTGGTCGCGACATTCCGGCCCATCTCGAAGGCGGAGGTGTCGGTCATGCGGATACGCAGCTTGCCGTCTCCGGACTCCACGTCGTGGAGCAGGTTGTTGAGGCCCTTAATGAGATTCTGGCCGTGGCTCTTCACCGTCTCCCGGAACACTTCCGGATTGGTGAGGGCGAAGTTGGACGGCGACAGGGCGTCGATATACTGGCGGGTGAAGAAATTGACCTTCTGCTGGGTGGCGTCGTCCAGGCCTTCGGCGGTGCTGACGGTGTCGTGGATGTGCCGGGCGGCGATGAGGTAGGACTGCTTCATGAAGTCGAACAGGAAATGCTGTTCCCAGTCCTCATCCTTGAAGCGGTTGTCACCCTTCTTCGGGGCAGCTACCGGGTTTTCCACCGGCACGCCCATCATCTTCATCATGCTGTGCTGCCACAGGGAGAAGTAATCCCACATCATGTTCATCTGGGTCTGGGCCAGCTTGTAGGGATTGGCCAGCAAGCGGGACGACAGATCCATGAAGGCCTTGGCGACACCCAGCTCATCGGCCGGAGTGGCAATGCCGTTCTTGGCATGCTTCTCCATGAAGTGGGTGATCAGGCGCGAAGCCCGTTGCGACACCTCGGCGTAGGTCTTGGCCATCTCGGCGGGATTCGGCAGGTTGATGTGCTGCTCCTCGATTTGCTGCGACATTTCAAACTCCCTCTGTCAGTGTACAGCCGTTGGGTTAATTGTCCGCATGAAGCGGATCACGCCGTCGGCGCCGAAGATTCTCGACAACCTGCCGGCTTTTTCGAGATGGTTCAAATGGGCGATGGCTTCGCCCATGGCGAACATCATCTGATGGGTATCGAGGGCCCGCGGAAACAAGGTCCCCAGGACCCCTGCAGCGCTCTGCGGCGCTTCGCACACCTCCTCCAGCGCGCGCAGCCGGTCTGCATGGTGCGCACGCAAACCCTCCACTCTGGCTTGCACCCCGGTGAAGGGCAAACCATGGGAGGGCAATATCAGGGTCTGGCCAGGGATTGCGTCGGCCATTTCGCTCAGCGAATCGAGATACCAGCCTAGAACATCGGCATCGGGGGTCGCTGCGAAGACACTGATATTGGTGGAAATTTTGGGCAAGAGCATGTCTCCAGAAATTAACACGCCGAGTTCCTGACAGTAAAGCGCGGCATGTTCCGGAGAATGGCCGTGGCCGATCAGGATGCGCCAGCCGCGGCCGTCAATCTGCAATTCGTCACCCGCCATGAGGCGATGGTAATGCTCGGGCAGCGCGGGAACCGCCTGACGGTAGCCCGAACCGCGCTTCTCGTATTTGCTCAGGTAGTCCTGCTGCAGTCCGTGCTGCCTGAACTGCTCCACCATGAACCGGGCTCCGTGGCCGCCGATTTCGTTCCACACCGCATGGGCGGTGAGGAATTCGCCGGTGGTCATGTAGAGCGGCGCGCCTGTCCTCTCCATGAGCCAGGTGGCCAGCCCCAGGTGGTCGGGGTGGAAATGGGTCACCACCAGCTTGGTAACCGGCCCTTCCAGGTCGGCCAGAACCCGTTCCCAGATTCCTCGCGCCTCATCGTTGGGAAAGCCGGTATCGATGATCGCCCAGCCGTCGCCATCCCGAAGGAGCCACAGGTTGATATGATCGAGTTGGAAAGGAAGAGACATACGCAGCCAAAAAACACCCGGAGCCACTGCCAGAGGGACGGCGGCAGCGGGCGGGTGGGCGTGAGGATAATACATAGACATCGGAGGCCGGGGGAAGTTCGGAAAGACACATTACCATACGGTACCGGATTGAAAATACCCCTTGTTTCTGATTTACTGAGACACCATTCGAGGAGAAAAAAGCCTTGCCCCGCCAACCTCTTACCTTCGGCATATCCGATCTCGCCAAGGAATTCGGCATCACCCCTCGCACCATCCGGTTCTGGGAAGACCAAGGGCTTCTGTCGCCCCACCGGGAGGGCCGCAACCGGGTCTTTTCCCGCCGCGACCGCGCCCACCTCAAGATGGCCCTGCGGGGCAAGCGCCTGGGCCTCTCCCTGGCCGAGATCAAGGACCTGATCGGGATGTACGAAACCGCCCAGGACGAGACGCCCCAGCTCCTGGAATGCCTGCGCATCATGGACCGTCGGCGGGCCGCCCTGGAACAGCAGCGGGAGGACATCGAGGCCATGCTGGCGGAAATCGCGCAATTCGAGAGCCAGTGCAGGGAAGAACTGGGACGACGGGGGATCGATTCGAAAGAAACGGCATGAAACCTTTGAACTGCGTATTGACGTTAACGTCAACGTAAAGACAAAATCCCACATCATGACCCGAGTATCCGACCCCCACTTCGCCGACCGCGTCCGCCAGAGCTTTGACCGCCAGCAGGCCATGATCCTGATCCGGGCTGAGCTGCCAGTGGTGGAGCACGGCCGCGCTGAGATCCACCTGCCCCATTGGGATGGCGTCACCCAGCAGCATGGCTACGTCCACGGTGGCGTGGTGGGGATGATCGCCGATTCCGCTGCGGGCTATGCGGCGATGACCACGGTACCGGCCGGCGCCTCGGTCCTGACCGTGGAATACAAGATGAACCTCATGGCCCCGGCCGATGGCGACAAGCTGGTGGCCCGGGGCCTGGTGGTGCGGGCCGGCCGCACCTTGGTGGTGACCCAGGCAGAGGTATTCGCCGTCAAGGACGGCAGTGAGACCCAATGCGCACTCATGCAGCAGACCATCATGGTGATGCACGGAAAAACTGAAAAAGGAGACTGACCCATGGAAATCCCGAGCCTCGACTTCGCCCTGGGCGAGACCATCGATATGCTGCGCGACGCCGTCCGCGCCTTTGCCGAAAAGGAGATCGCCCCCCGGGCTGCCGAGATCGACCGGGCCAACGAATTCCCGGCCGATCTCTGGAAGAAGTTTGGCGACATGGGGCTCCTGGGCATGACCGCCGGCGAGGAATACGGCGGCACCGGCCTGGGCTACCTCGCCCACATCGTCGCCATGGAAGAGATTTCCCGGGCCTCGGCCTCGGTGGGCCTCTCCTACGGCGCCCATTCCAATCTTTGCGTAAACCAGATCAGGAGGAACGGCACCCCGGCCCAGAAGGACAAGTACCTGCCCAAGCTCATTTCCGGCCACCACGTGGGGGCGCTGGCCATGTCCGAGCCCAACGCCGGCTCCGACGTCGTTTCCATGAAGCTGCGGGCCGACAGGAAGGGCGACCGCTACGTCCTGAACGGCAGCAAAATGTGGATCACCAACGGCGGCGACGCCGACACCCTGGTGGTCTACGCAAAGACCGACCCCGACGCCGGCGCCCGGGGAATGACCGCCTTCATCGTCGAAAAGGGCTTCAAGGGCTTCTCCCACGGCACCCACCTGGACAAGCTGGGCATGCGGGGCTCCAACACCTTCCCCCTCTTCTTCGACGACTGCGAGGTGCCGGAAGAGAATGTCCTGGGCGGTATCGGCAATGGCGCCAAGGTCCTCATGAGCGGCCTAGACTACGAGCGCGCCGTCCTCTGCGGCGGCCCCCTGGGTATCATGGCCGCCTGCATGGACGTGGTGGTGCCCTATCTCCACGACCGCAGGCAGTTCGACCAGGCCATCGGCGAATTCCAGCTCATGCAGGGCAAGGCGGCCGACCTGTACTCCACCTGGCAGGCCTGCCGGGCCTACGTCTATGCCGTGGGCCGCGCCTGCGACCGGGCCGACCATGCCCGCACCCTCAGAAAGGACGCCGCCGGGGCCATCCTCTACTCCGCCGAAAAGGCCACCTGGATGGCCGGCGAGGCGATCCAGGCCCTGGGCGGCGTCGGCTACACCAACGAGTACCCGGTCGGGCGCCTGTGGCGGGATGCCAAGTTGTATGAAATCGGTGCCGGCACCAGCGAAATCCGCCGTATGCTTATCGGCCGCGAATTGTTTGCCGAAACTGCTTGACCGCTCCCGCCGGTGCCTCCGGCCGGGGGTACCGTACTGGAGTTACCAAGACATGACCGTCACCCTGCGCATCCTCACCGCCGAAGACACCCCTGCCCTCGACCAGGTCCGCCAGTTTTTCCGCAATTACGCGGCCTGGCTGGGGGTGGATCTGTGCTTCCAGAATTTCGACCAGGAAATGGCCTCCTTGCCCGGCGCCTACAGCGCCCCCCAGGGCCGCCTGTTCTTCGCCGAAGTGGATGGCCAGCCGGCGGGCTGCGTGGGCATCCGCCCCTTCGAGGAAGGGGCCTGTGAAATGAAGCGCCTCTACGTGGCGCCGGAGGCGCGCGGCCACGGCGTCGGCAAGGCCCTGGCCCTGGCCGCCATCAGGGCCGCCAAGGAGATCGGCTACAAGCGCATCTTCCTCGACACCCTGCCGGCCATGCGCATCGCCGTGAAGCTCTACCGGGAACTGGGTTTCCAGGAAGCCCCCGCCTATTTCCATCGCCCCGTCGAAGGCACCATGTTCCTGGCCCTCGACCTGGAGAACTGGTCGGAGGAGGAAATCCGCAACGAGAACCTCTCCCACCTTTTCGACTTCAACCGGGCCTGGTCCAGGCAGATGCAGGAAATCGACCCGGAATACTTCTCCCGCCTCTCCCACCTGCAGACCCCGGAGTACCTGTGGATTGGCTGTTCCGATTCCCGGGTCCCGGCCAACCAGATCATCGGCCTCCTGCCCGGCGAGGTCTTCGTCCACCGCAATGTCGCCAACATGGTGGTGCATACCGACCTCAACTGCCTGTCGGTGCTGCAATACGCGGTGGATGTCCTCAAGGTGAAGCACATCATGGTGGTGGGCCACTACGGCTGCGGCGGCATCGGGGCCGCCCTCCGGAAGGAGCGGGCGGGGGTGGTGGATATCTGGCTGCGCCACGTCCAGGACGTGCACCACAAGCACCTGGCCGAAGTGGACAAGCTGCCGCCGGAACTGCGCCACGACCGCCTGTGCGAACTGAATGTCCTCGAACAGGTAATCAATGTCTGCCAGACCTACGTAGTCCAGGACGCCTGGAAGCGGAACCAGCGCCTCACCGTCCATGGCTGGGTCTACGGCCTCAAGGACGGCCTCATGCGGGACCTGGGCTGCACCGTCCACCGTCCCGAAGACCTGCTGCCGCGCTACACGGCGGCCCTCGAAGCATTGAATGCCGATTCGCCAACCTAGGAGAAGAAGACCATGCACGACCCCATCGTAATCGTCGGCGCCGCCCGCACCCCCATGGGCGGCTTCCAGGGTGATTTTGCCTCCCTCACCGCCGCCCAGTTGGGCAGCGTCGCCATCCGGTCCGCCGTCGAGCGCTCCGGCGTGGACGCCAACCTGGTGGAGGAAGTGCTGATGGGATGCGTGCTCCAGGCCGGCCAGGGCCAGGCCCCCGCCCGCCAGGCGGCGCTCCAGGCCGGCCTGCCCCTTTCCGCCGGCTGCGCCACCATCCACAAGGTCTGCGGCTCGGCCATGAAGGCCACCATGCTCGGCCACGACGGCATCCTGGCCGGCTCCTATGGCGTGGCGGTGGTGGGCGGCATGGAATCCATGACCAACGCTCCCTACCTGCTGCCGAAGGCCCGGGGCGGCTACCGCCTGGGCCACGGCCAGGTCCTCGACCACATGTTCCTGGATGGCCTGGAGGACGCCTACAGCAAGGAAAACCGGGGCCGCCTCATGGGCACCTTCGCCGAGGAATGCGCCGCCCGCTTCGCCTTCACCCGGGAAGCCCAGGACGAATTCGCCATCCGCTCCACCGTCCGCGCCCAGAAGGCCAACACCGACGGCAGCTTCGACTGGGAGATCGCCCCGGTCACCGTCGCCGGCAAGAAGGGCGACGTGGTGGTGAAAACCGATGAGCAGCCGGCCAAGGCCAATCTCGACAAGATTCCGACCCTGAAGCCCGCCTTCAGGAAGGATGGCACCGTCACCGCGGCCAATTCCTCCTCCATTTCCGACGGCGCCGCTACCCTGGTGCTGATGCGGGCTTCCCGGGCCGACCGGCTGGGACTCTCCCCCATCGCCCGCATCGCCGCCCACGCCACCCACGCCATCGCCCCGGCGGACTTCCCGGTGGCTCCCGTGGGCGCCATGCAGAAGCTCTTCGCCAAGACCGGCTGGACGGCGGAGAGCGTGGATTTCTACGAGATCAACGAAGCCTTCGCCGTGGTCACCATGGCCGCCATGCACGAACTGAAGCTGCCGGCCGACAAGGTCAATATCCACGGCGGCGCCTGCGCCCTGGGCCACCCCATCGGCGCTTCCGGCGCCCGCATCGTGGTGACTCTCCTGGGCGCCCTCAGGAAGTACGGCAAGAAGCGGGGCGTGGCCTCCCTCTGCATCGGCGGCGGCGAAGCCACCGCCCTGGCGGTGGAAATGATCTAAGTGCCGGACCGCGCCACTCCCGCCACCTACCTGAAGCTCGTGGGCGCCATGTTCCTGTGGGGCGGCACCTGGATCGCCGGGCGCATCATCGCCCAGGAGCTGCCGGCGCCCATGGCGGCGGCGTCCATGCGCTTCCTCCTGGCGGCGATGGCCCTCGGGGCCTTTGCCCTTGCCACCGAGCGCAACCTTCCGTGGCCGGCCAGCAGCCGGGAATGGGGGGTGGTGACCGGGCTGGCGCTGACCGGCATCCTCCTCTACAACCTCTGCTTCCTGTACGGCCTCAAGTACATCCCCGCCGGCCGGGGCGCCCTGGTGGTGGCCCTCAACCCCGTGGTGGTGGCCCTGGCCGCCTGGTTCCTGGGAAGCGAGCGGATGAACCCGCTCAAGGCCGCCGGCATCGCCCTCGCCCTGGCGGGCTGCCTCACCGTCATCGGCAACGGCGATCCCCTGGCCCTGCTCCAGGGCGAGGTGGGCATCGGGGAATGGCTGATCCTGGGCTGCGTCGGCTTCTGGGCGGCCTACACCTTCATCGGCCGGCGGGCCACCCGAACCCTCTCCCCCCTGGCCGCCACCCTCCACGCCAGCTTCATCGGCGCCGTGCTGCTCGGCCTGGTGAGCCTTTTCCAGGGCGACATCGAGCTGGGGGCCTGGTCCTGGCGGGTGTGGGCGAGCATCGCCTTCCTGGCGGTCGGCGGCACCGCCCTCGCCTTCACCTGGTACGCCGACGGCGTCAAGCGCCTGGGGGCGGCCCGGGCGGCGGTCTTCATCAATCTGGTGCCGGTGTTCGCCATCCTCCAGGCGGCCTGGCTTCTCAACGAACGTCTCGGGCTGGCCGTCCTGGCCGGCGGGGCGCTGGTCATCGCCGGCGTCTGGCTCACCAATCAGAAAAAGGAGCTTGCTGCATGATCCTCACCCAAGAGCAGGAAATGATCCGCGACTCCCTCCGCACCTTCGCCGAGGAGCGCCTGGCCCCCTTCGCCGCCGAATGGGACCGGAACCACACCTTTCCCCGCCAGGCCCTGAAGGAACTGGGCGAACTGGGCGTCCTCGGGATGGTAGTGCCCGAGGCATGGGATGGCGCCGGCCTCGGCTACCTGGAATTGGGCCTCGCCCTGGAGGAAATCGCCGCCGGCGACGGCGCCACCTCCACCATCGTCAGCGTCCAGAATTCCCTGGCCTGCATGGTCCTCCTGAAATACGGCTCCGACGCCCTCAAGGAGGAATGGCTGAAGCTCCTGGCCCGGGGGGGAGAAGCTGGGCTGCTTCTGCCTCACCGAGCCCCACGTCGGGTCGGATGCAGCCGCCATCACCACCCGGGCCGAGCGGGACGGCAACGGCTGGGTCATCAACGGCGTCAAGCAGTTCATCACCACCGGCAAGGAAGGGGACGTGGCCATCGTCTTCGCCGTCACCGACAAGGCCGCCGGCAAAAAGGGCATCTCCGCCTTCCTGGTCCCCACCTCCACCCCGGGCTACATCGTCGCCCGACTGGAGGAAAAAATGGGCCAGCACGCCTCCGATACCGCCCAGATCCTGTTCGAGAACTGCCGCATCCCCACCGCCAACCTCCTGGGCCAGGAAGGGGAAGGCTACAAAATCGCCCTCTCCAACCTGGAAGGCGGGCGCATCGGCATCGCCGCCCAGTCGGTGGGCATGGCCCGGGCCGCCTTGGCAGCCGCCGTCCGCTACGGCAAGGAGCGCACTTCCTTCGGCAAGTCCCTGGTCGATCACCAGGCCATCGCCTTCAAGCTGGCCGACATGGCCACCGACATCGAGGCGGCCCGGCAGATGGTCTGGCACGCGGCGAGCCTGCGGGACGCCGGCCGGCCCTGCCTCAAGGAAGCGTCCATGGCCAAGCTCTTCGCCTCCCGGATGGCCGAGCGGGTGTGCTCGGAGGCCATTCAGATCCACGGCGGCTACGGCGTCACCGCCGACTTCCCGGTAGAGCGCATCTACCGGGACGTGCGGGTGTGCCAGATCTACGAGGGGGCTTCCGAAATCCAGAAGCTCGTCATCAGCCGCGCCGTCCTCCAGGACTGACCCAACCAGAGAAAAGAGCCCATGTCCGAGCCCATCGAATTCTATTTCGATTTCTCCAGCCCCTACGGCTACCTGATGAGCGAGAAGATCGACGACCTCGCCGCCCGCTACGGCCGCAAGGTGAAATGGCGCCCCGTCCTCCTCGGGGTCGTTTTCCAGGCCACCGGCAGCGCTCCCCTCACCCGGCAGTTCCCGGCCAAGGCGGAGTATTCCCTTCTCGACTTCGAGCGCTCGGCCCGTTTCCTGGGGGTACCTTACCGCCTGCCGAGCCGCTTTCCCCTCCCCACCCAAGCCGCCGCCCGGACCTACTACTGGCTCCACGGCCAGGACTGTGGCCAGGCCCGGGCCTTTGCCCACGCCGCCTACCGGGCCCTGTTCGTGGATGACCGGGATATCTCCTCCCCCGACACGGTGGTGGACATCGCCGCCGGCCTCGGGCTTGACCGGGATAAGGTCGCCACCGCCATCCAGAGCCAGGAAATGAAGGACCGCCTCAAGGCCGAGTGCGAAGATGCCCTGGCCAAGGGCATCTTCGGCTCCCCCCACGTCATCGTGGACGGCCAGCCCTTCTTCGGCGCCGACCGGCTGCCCCAGATCGAGAAGTGGCTGGAAACCGGCGGCTTCTGAAGTTGATCAAGGGAAAAGCATGAAACGAATCTGCGTCTTCTGCGGCTCCAGCGCCGGCCACGACCCGCGCTACCGCGCCGAGGCCGAGGCCCTCGGCCGGCTGCTTGCCGCCCGTGGCATCGAGCTCGTCTATGGCGGCGGCAATGTCGGCCTCATGGGCGCCGTCGCCGACGCTGCCCTGGCCGCCGGAGGCACCGTCATCGGCGTCATCCCGGAAGCCCTGGTGGGCAAGGAGGTCGCCGGCCGCCATGTCGACCACCGGGCGCTCACCCGCATGGAAGTGGTGGATTCCATGCACACCCGCAAGGCCCGCATGGCCGAACTGGCCGACGGCTTCATCGCCCTGCCCGGCGGCTTCGGGACCTTTGAGGAATTCTGCGAAGTCCTCACCTGGGGCCAGCTCGGGTTTCACGTCAAACCCATGGGGTTGCTCAACGTGAATGGCTATTACGACCCGCTGCTGGCCCTCTTCGACCACGCCGTGGCGGAAGGCTTCCTGCGCCCCCAGAACCGGGCCATGGCCCTGGCCGATACTGACATCGAACACCTGCTGGACGCCATGGCCGCCTACCGGCCGGAGCCGGTGAGCAAATGGCTGAAGGACGAAAAACAGTTGTAGCCCTTGGATTCCCTTTTCAGGTAGCGCCCACAAGAAGCGAGGAGACATGACCATCCTGAAATCCCAACTCAATCCCCGCAGCCAGGACTTCCTGGCCAATGGGGCGGCCATGGGCAGTTTGGTGGCCGACCTGCGGGAAAAGGTGGAGAAGATCGCCCTCGGCGGCCCGGAAGCCGCCCGCCAGAAGCACCTCGCCCGGGGCAAGCTGCTGCCCCGGGAGCGGGTGAACAATCTCCTCGACCCCGGCACCCCTTTCCTCGAAATCGGCCAGTTCGCGGCCTGGGGCATGTACGGCGGCGACGTCCCCGCCGCCTCCATGATCGCCGGCATCGGCCGGGTTTCCGGGGTGGAGTGCATGATTGTGGCCAACGACGCCACGGTGAAGGGCGGCACCTACTATCCGCTCACCGTGAAGAAGCACCTGCGGGCCCAGGAAATCGCCCTGGAGAACCGCCTGCCCTGCCTCTACCTGGTGGATTCCGGCGGCGCCTTCCTGCCCATGCAGGACGAAGTCTTTCCCGATAAAGAGCACTTCGGCCGCATCTTCTTCAACCAGGCCAACCTCTCGGCCCAAGGCATCCCCCAGATCGCGGCGGTCATGGGCTCCTGCACCGCCGGCGGCGCCTACGTGCCGGCCATGTGCGACGAGTCCATCATCGTCCGCAACCAGGGCACCATCTTCCTGGGCGGCCCTCCCCTCGTTAAGGCCGCCACCGGCGAGGAGGTGACCGCCGAGGACCTGGGCGGGGCCGACGTGCACACCCGCATTTCCGGCGTCGCCGACCACCTGGCGGAAAACGACGCCCATGCCCTCGCCATCTGCCGGCGCATCGTCCGGGATCTGAACTGGAAGAAGTCGCCGCCGGTCACCCTGGCCGAGCCGGCCGACCCCCTCTACCCTGCCGAAGAACTCTACGGCGTCATCCCCACCGACGCCCGGAAACCCTTCGACGTGCGGGAGATCATCGCCCGCCTGGTGGACGGCTCCGATTTCGATGAATTCAAGGCTCGCTACGGCACCACCCTGGTCTGCGGCTTCGCCCGCCTCTGGGGCTACCCGGTGGGGATCGTCGCCAACAACGGCATCCTCTTTTCCGAATCGGCCCTGAAGGGCGCCCATTTCATCGAACTCTGCGCCCAGCGGGGCATTCCCCTCGTCTTCCTGCAGAACATCACCGGCTTCATGGTGGGCAGGAAGTACGAGAACGGCGGCATCGCCCGGGATGGGGCCAAGATGGTGACCGCCGTCGCCACGGCCAAGGTGCCCAAATTCACCGTGGTCATCGGCGGCAGCTTCGGGGCCGGCAATTACGGCATGTGCGGCCGGGCCTACTCACCGCGCTTTTTGTGGATGTGGCCCAACGCCCGCATCTCGGTGATGGGGGGCGAGCAGGCCGCCTCGGTGCTCGCCACCGTCAAGCGGGACGGCATCGAGGCTTCCGGCAAGACCTGGTCGGCCGAGGAGGAGGAAGGCTTCAAGGCCCCCATCCGGGACCAGTACGAGACCCAGGGCCATCCCTACTACGCCAGCGCCCGCCTCTGGGACGACGGCATCATCGACCCGGCCGACACCCGCCGGGTCCTGGGCCTCGGCCTTTCCGCTGCCATGAACGCTCCCGCCGCCGAGACCAAGTTCGGCGTCTTCCGCATGTGAGGTGAGCATGTACGAGACCATCGAAATCGAAATGTCCGGCCCGGTCGCCACCGTCTGGATGAACCGCCCGGACGTCCATAACGCCTTCAACGAAACCCTCATCGACGAACTGACCAAGGCCTGCAAGGCCCTGGACCAGGACCCGGCCGTCCGGGTCGTCGTCCTGGCCGGCCGGGGCAAGAGCTTCTCCGCCGGCGCCGACCTCCACTGGATGAGGCGGGCCGCCGCCTACACGGTGGATGAGAACATGAAGGACGCCCAAGCGCTGGCCGGGATGCTCCGCACCCTGGCCGAGATGAAGAGACCTACCGTCGCCCGGGTCCATGGCGCCGCCCTGGGAGGCGGCATGGGGCTGGCCGCCGCCTGCGATATCGCCGTGGCTTCCACCCAGGCCGTGTTCGCCACATCCGAGGTGAAGTTCGGCATCATCCCCGCCACCATCGGCCCCTACGTCCTGCGGGCCATCGGCGCCCGCCAGGCCTATCGCTACTTCCAGACGGCGGAGCGCATCGGCGCCGAGAGGGCCCGGGAAATCGGCCTGGTCCACGAAACGGTGGCCCCCGAGGAACTGGACGCCAAGGTCGAGGAAATCGTCGCCGCCCTCCTCCAGGGCGGGCCCGGTGCCCAGACCGCCGCCAAGGAACTGATCCGGGCCGTGGACCGCCAGCAGGTGAACCAGAACCTGGTGGACGACACCGCCCACCGCATCGCTCACCTGCGGGCCACGGCGGAAGCGAAGGAAGGCATCGCTGCCTTCCTGGAAAAGCGGCAACCGAACTGGGTGGGAGAGGAATAGATGTTTACCAAGATTCTCATTGCGAACCGGGGGGAGATTGCCTGCCGGGTCATCAAGACCGCCCGCCGCATGGGCATCCGCACCGTGGCCGTCTATTCCGAGGCCGACGCCGATGCCCGCCACGTGCGGCTCGCCGACGAGGCCGTCCTGCTGGGGCCTGCTGCCGCCCGGGAATCCTACCTGGCGGCCGGCAAGATCATCGCCGCCGCCCGGGAAACCGGGGCCCAGGCCATCCACCCGGGCTACGGCTTCCTGTCCGAGAACGAGGACTTCGCCGAAGCCTGCGCCGCCAGCGGCCTGGTGTTCATCGGCCCGCCGGCTTCGGCCATCCGGGCCATGGGCTCGAAATCCGCCGCCAAGTCCCTGATGGAAAAGGCCGGGGTGCCCCTGACCCCGGGCTACCACGGCGACAACCAGGAGCCGGCCTTCCTTAAGGAACAGGCCGACGCCATCGGCTACCCGGTGCTGATCAAGGCCAGCGCCGGCGGCGGCGGCAAGGGCATGCGCCTGGTGGAACGGGGCGAGGACTTCGCCGCCGCCCTCGCCTCCTGCCAGCGGGAGGCCGCCTCCAGCTTCGGGGACGAAAAGGTTCTGGTGGAGAAGTACATCACCCGGCCCCGCCACATCGAAATCCAGGTCTTCGGGGACACCCAGGGCAACTGCGTCTATCTCTTCGAGCGGGACTGCTCGGTCCAGCGCCGGCACCAGAAGGTTCTGGAGGAGGCCCCCGCCCCCGGCATGACGCCCGAGCGCCGCCGCCAGATGGGCGAAGCCGCCGTCGCCGCCGCCCAGGCAGTGGGCTACGTGGGGGCCGGCACGGTGGAATTCATCGCCAACCAGGACGGTTCCTTCTATTTCATGGAAATGAACACCCGGCTCCAGGTGGAACACCCGGTCACCGAGATGATTACCGGCCAGGACCTGGTGGAATGGCAGCTGCGGGTGGCCAGCGGAGAGCCCCTGCCCCTCTCCCAGGACCAGCTCCAGATCCGTGGCCATGCCCTGGAAGCCCGCGTCTACGCCGAGGATGCTGCCAAGGGCTTCCTCCCCTCCACCGGGCGGCTGGTGAGCCAAGTGCCGCCGGCCGAGAGCCTCAACGTCCGGGTGGATACCGGCGTCGATGAAGGCGACGAGATCACGCCCCATTACGACCCCATGATCGCCAAGCTCATCGTCTGGGACGAGCACCGGGACGCGGCGCTGGCCCGCCTGCGCCGGGCCCTGGCCGACTACCGGGTGGCCGGGGTCACCACCAACATCGACTTCCTTTCCCGCCTGGTGGCCTGCCCCGCCTTCGCCGGCGCCGATCTCGACACCGGCCTCATCGAACGCCAGCGGGATTTCCTCTTCCCCGCCCCCCAGCCAGTCCCGAGGGACGTGCTCCTGGTGGCGGCCGTCGGCGAAATCCTCTGGGAACAGCACGCCGCACGCCTGGCGGCCAAGGCCAGCGGCGATCCCTGGTCGCCCTGGCACGCCCGGGACGGCTGGCGGATGAACCTTTCCGCCGCCCGCACTCTCAGTTTCCGGGATGGCGACAGCCTGATCGAAGTGCAGGTGCGCTATGGTCGGGACGCATGGCAGCTGGCCGTCCATGGCGAAACCACGGTAGCCCGGGGCAAGAATCTCGACGGCGACCGCTTCGCCGTGGAACTGGACAACCGGCGGCTCATCGCCAGCTTGGTGGCGGTGGAGGATAAACGGCACATCTTCCTGAATGGCGCCACCCATGTCCTGCTGCGGGACGATCCCCTGCACCTGGTGGAAGCCGGCGGCGCCCAGGGCGGCGGCCTCTCCGCCCCGATGCCGGGCAAGATCGTCGCCCTTCTAGCCCAGCCCGGCCAGACGGTGGAAAAAGGCGCGCCCCTGCTTATACTGGAGGCCATGAAAATGGAACACACCATCACCGCCCCCGCCTCGGGAACCGTCCGGGCCTTCTGCTTCGCCGCCGGCGAGCAGGTGGCGGACGGCGCCGCCCTGCTGGAATTCGAGTCCGCAAAGTGAACCTTCCGACCCGCGTCAAGATCGTCGAAGTGGGCCCCCGGGACGGCCTGCAGAACGAAAAGCAGGTGGTCCCGGCGGCCATCAAGATCGAGCTCATCGAGCGCCTGGCGGAAGCCGGATTGCCGGCGGTGGAGGCGACCGCCTTCGTTTCCCCCAAGTGGGTGCCCCAGATGGGGGACAACACCGAGGTCCTGCTCGGCATCCGCCGCAAGCCCGGCGTGTCCTACCCGGTGCTGGTCCCCAATCTGAAGGGATTCGATTCGGCGGTGGAGGCCGGGGCCACCGAGGTGGCTATTTTCGGCGCCGCTTCCGAGACCTTTTCCCAGAAGAACATCAACTGTTCCATCGCCGAAAGCCTCAAGCGCTTCGATCCGGTGGTTGCCGCCGCGAGCGCCCTGGAGATTCCCGTGCGGGGCTATGTCTCCTGCGTCGTGGGTTGCCCCTACGAGGGGGCGGTGGCGCCGGAAAAGGCGGCCGAGGTTGCGAAAAGGCTCTTCGACATGGGCTGCTACGAGGTCTCCCTGGGGGACACCATCGGCGTCGGCACCCCCGCCAGTATTTCGCGGCTCATCGAAGCCTGTGCCCGGGCGGTGCCCATCGGGAAACTCGCCGGCCACTACCACGACACCTACGGCATGGCCATCGCCAACGTCTACGCCTCCCTCCAACTCGGCATGGCGGTCTTCGACAGCTCGGTGGCCGGCCTCGGCGGCTGTCCCTATGCCCAGGGCGCTTCCGGCAACGTGGCGACCGAGGACGTGGCCTATCTTCTCGATGGCCTCGGCATCGCCACCGGCATCAACCTGAAGGCCCTGGCCGCCTGCGGCGACTGGATTTCCGGCATCCTGCAACGCCCCAACGGCGCCAAGGCCGGCCGCGCCCTGGGCGCGAAAGGCAGCTGAGTGGGCCTGCTTTCCGCCATCGCCGGCATCCTGAAGCCGGCCCCCCCGCCCGATCCCACCACCGCCAAGGCCCTGGAGCGGATCGTCGAGCTGGTGGACCCTCTCCTCGGGGCGGCGCCCGGCTTCGCCCATAAGCTGGCGGCACCGGTCCATCATTCCCTCGGCTATTGCGAGGGACTGGTGGACGGCCTGCCCGGCCCCATCGACATCAACCGCCACGCCTTCGGCGCCGACCCGCTGGTCCACGCCCTGTTCGCCACAGCCGACGACATCAGCCGCATGCTGGGCAACAGCCAGGCGGTGCGGGATTACCTGGCCGACCCCGGCTGCTACGCCAGCGATCATTTTTACGCCCTCTTCGCAGCCCGCCGGCAGGAAAAGCACCAGCTCGGCTTGGCCCGGCAGGGCGAAGTGATCCGCAGCGATGTTCCCCAGACGGTCCTGTACTTTCGCGACCAGGTGCTGGTGGAACCCAATTGCGACTTCGATGCCACCCGGGCATGCCTGAAGGCCGCCGCCTTCGACAGCCTCCTGAAGAGCTTCCATTCCCATGTCGAAGCCCTGCGGCTGGAAAAATACAGCCTGGCTGCCGACCGCTCCGTCGAAAGCGCCCATCTCACCGTGCTGAGGGGCAAGTCCGAAGCGACCGCGATCACCGTCAGCACCCGCCACCTGGCTGAACTGGAGACCCATCTGCGGCAGGTGGCCGAATCCCTCATGCCCGAACAGCTGGAAGAAGCCCTGGCGGCTTACCTGCTGAGCCCGGAGAAATCCCTGCGGCTGGACCCGGTGACCATCAATGTGGACCGCCTGGGAATCCTTTCGGAGCAAGCGAATGCTCAAGAGGTGGCGACCCTGAGATTCCCGGAATTGACCGCCCGGGACCAGCGCCGCCACCTGGTGATGCTGGCCCGCATCGACCGGGAGGAGGCCCGGGAGGCGGTGGAAGCTTCCCTGGACCGCCAGCGCCGCTTCCTGATCATCTGAGGTATTCCGTGCTTCCCTCCCCCTGTATCAACGTCTGCAAGATGGACGAAAAGAGCGGCCTCTGCCTCGGCTGCTTCCGCACCCTGGACGAGATCGCCGGCTGGTCTGCCGCCAGCGACGCGGTCCGTCTCGACATCCTCGCCCGGATCGCCAAGCGCCGCCAGGATCAGGATCCCTGGGAAGGCGACCTGCGCTGCAACAGCACCGATTGAGGAATTGATGGAAGAAGATCCCTACATCTGCGTCGGCATCTGCATGAGCGACCCGGATTCCGGCTATTGCCTGGGCTGCGGCAGGCCACCCCTGGCAGTGCCCGAAGTGGTGGCCGCGGAGGAACCCCGGCACCAGGCCGAGGAACCGCCGTTCGCCGCCGATCCCGACACCCCGGCATGAAGCCCGTCCTCCCCGATTCCATTCTCGTCCTCGAGCGCGGCTGGCTGTCAGCCAACAACATCGTCTTTTTCGAGGGCGAAGCCGCGACCCTGGTGGACAGCGGCTACGTCACCCACGCCGCACAGACCATCGCCCTCGTGGACCGGGCTCTCGACGGCCGGCGGCTGACGCGGTTGGTGAATACTCACTCCCACTCCGACCACATCGGCGGCAATGCGGCCCTGCAGACCGCCTTCGGTTGCCGGGTCATGGTTCCGGCCGGACTCGCGGCCAGCGTCGCCGACTGGGACGAGGATGCCCTCCTCCTCTCGCCCCTGGGCCAGCAGGCGGCCCGCTTCCAGCACAATGGCGTGATCCGGGCCGGCGAGCGGATCGAGATGGGCGGCCTGGTCTGGGAGGCCCTGGCGGTACCCGGCCACGACATGGAGGCCCTGGCCTACTACAACCGGGAAAAGCGCCTGCTAATTTCCGGCGATGCCTTATGGGAAAACGGCTTCGGCGTCCTGTTCCCGGAACTGCTGGGGGAAGCCGACGGCCTGGCGGCCACCCGCGCCACCCTGGAAATGCTGGGGCGTCTCCCCATCGATATCGTCATTCCCGGCCACGGCGCCCCCTTCGGCCAAGTGGACGCCGCCCTGGAACGGGCATTCCGCCGCCTGCAGTCCTTCGAGTCCGATCTGGAACGCCTGGCCTGGCACGCCATCAAGGTCATCGTGGCTTTCCACCTCCTGGAGAAGCGCCGCCTGCGCCGGGCCGACCTGCCGGAAACCCTGGCCGGCATGTCCTTCCTGGAGAGCGTCAACCACCGCTACCTGGGCTGGGACGAGGCCCTGCTGGCCGAGCGCCTGACCACTGAACTGGCCGCTGCCGGCGCCCTGCGGGAAATCGACGGCTGGCTGGAAGCGAGAATCTGACTGGACCCTCGGAAAATAACCGGAGGGCGGGGCGTTTGAGGAGCCGGGCGAGGACTGTCTGAGCCCCCAGGGGGGGCGAGTTCCGCAGCCCGGCGGAGCAAATGCCCCGGCCGACGCGCAAGAGGTTGTCGCCCGGCTCCGTATAGACGGCCCGCCCCTCCCGTGTCACCGACTATAATGCCGCCCTGCAGTCTGCGTACTGCCCCTTTGTTGGCGCTCCGGCGCCTTGTAAGCTGCCGCGGCTTCCGCACGGTAGCGGTTCAATTTTTCGGGAGTCCTTCGTGATCCGTTCCACGTCGCGCCGCTTGGCGCTGAAGGGCGCTCTTGCCTGCGCCCTCGCCGCATCCCTTTCCTTCTCCCTGCCCGCCGGCGCCGCCGACGGCGTGCTGCGCGTCTCCGCCATCCCTGACGAGGCGCCCACCGAACTGCAGCGCAAGTTCGCCCCCCTGGGCAAGTACCTGGAAGCCCAGACCGGCATGAAGGTCAGCTTCGTGCCGGTTTCCGACTACGCCACCGTGGTGGAATCCCTGGCCAGCCGCAAGATCGACCTGGCCTGGCTGGGGGGCTTCACCTTCGTGCAGGCCAAGGTCCGCACCAACGGCACTGCCATCCCCATCGTCCAGCGGGAGGAGGATGCCAAGTTCACCTCCAAGTTCATCACCGCCGATCCCAATATCAAGGCGCTGTCCGACCTCAAGGGCAAGACCTTCGCCTTCGGCGCCCCCTCCTCCACTTCCGGCAGCCTGATGCCCCGCTATTTCCTGCAACAGGCCGGTCTCAACCCGGAAAAAGACTTCAAGAACGTCGCCTTCTCCGGCGCCCATGACGCCACCGTCGCCTTCGTCGCCGCCGGCAAGGCCGACGCCGGGGTCTTGAACGCCTCGGTCTGGGACAAGCTGGTGGAGCAGAAGAAGGTGGACACTGCCAAGGTGCGCGTCTTCGCCACCACCCCCACCTATTTCGACTACAACTGGACGGTGCGCGGCGACCTCGATCCCGCCCTGGTCAAGAAGCTCACCGACGCCTTCCTGAAGCTCGACCCCGCCAATCCCGAGCACAAGGAAATCATGGCTCTGCAGCGGGCCTCCAAGTTCATCCCGACCAAGAAGGAAAATTACGAAGGGATCGAAAAGGCCGCCCACGCCGCCGGTCTCCTGAAGTGAGCTTCGCCCTGGCCGGCGTGGGCCTGACCCACACCAACGGCTTCACTGCCCTGGCCGACATCGGACTGCAGGCCGGCCAAGGCGAGCGCATCGCCCTCATCGGCCCGTCCGGCGCCGGCAAGACCAGCCTCCTGTCGGTGCTGGGCACCGCCCTGCGGCCCACCGCCGGGGACTTCACGGTCCTCGGCGCCGAGCCCTGGGCGCTGCCCGCCGGCACCCAGAAGGCCCTGCGGGCCCGCATCGGCACGGTCCACCAGGCGCCGCCCATCCCCGCCCGGCAGCGGGTGGTCACCGCAGTCCTGGCCGGCCGCCTGGGGCAATGGCCGGCCTGGAAGTCCCTGGCCTCCCTGGTGTACCCCGCCGACATCCCCGGCGCCCGTGCTGCCCTCGCTCGCCTGGAATTGGCCGACAAGCTCTTCGAACGCTGCGACCGGCTCTCCGGCGGCCAGCTGCAGCGGGTCGGCATCGCCCGGGTGCTCTACCAGGCCCCGGAGCTCATCCTGGCCGACGAGCCGGTTTCCGCCCTCGACCCGGCCCTGGCCCTGGCCACCATCCGCCTCCTTGCCGCCGAGGCGAAGGCCCGGGGTGCTACCCTGGTGGCCAGCCTCCACGCCGTGGACCTGGCCCTGGGCTGCTTCCCCCGCATTATCGGGGTGAAGGCCGGCCGTATCGCCTTCGACCTGCCGGCGGAAGAGGTGACCGAGGCCCTGCTCCAGGAGCTCTACGCCAGCGAAGGAGGCGCCCTGCCGACCCTGGCCAGCGAGCCCCGTTCCGCGGTCCACGCCGCCGCCAGCGACGGCGCCGGCCGGGCAGCATGCTGCTGAACCCCGCCGACCGCGATCCGGCGGCCACCCGGCGCCTGGCCGCCCTTCTCGCCGCCCTGGCCATCCTCTGGCCCCTGCTGCAGGCGGCCGAGGTCAAGCCCGGCGCCCTGTTCGCGGCGGACAACCTCAAGGTCATCGGCGGCTTCCTGGCGGCCTTCCTGCCCCCGGAAACCGGGATCGAATTTCTCGGCTACCTGGGCAAGGCCACCCTGGAGACCCTGGCCATCGCCACCGCCGGCCTGGCCCTGGCCTGGATCCTCGCGGTGCCCCTCGCCTACCTGGCCAGCGGCGCCGGCCGGGAGAAGGCCTCGCTGAACCCGGTCTCCCGCTTTCTTCTCACCCTCCTGCGGGGCATCCCGGAACTGGTCTGGGCCCTTCTCTTCGTTCGGGTCTTCGGCCTCGGCCCGGCGGCGGGCGTCCTCGCCCTCGGGCTGACCTACGGCGGCATGCTCGCCAAGGTCTATGCGGAAATCCTGGAGTCGGCCGACCCGCGTCCGGCCCGGGCGTTGCGCCAGGCGGGGGCCGGACGGCCAGCGGCCATCGCCTATGGCCTCCTGCCCCAGGCCGCCAAGGAACTGGTTTCCTACACCGTCTATCGTTGGGAATGCGCCATCCGGGCTTCCGTGGTCATGGGTTTCGTCGGTGCCGGCGGCCTCGGCCAGCTCATGGACCAGGCCATGAAGATGCTGAACGGGGGCGAGGCGGCCAGCATCCTCCTGGCCTTCATGGCCCTGGTGATGGCGGCCGACGGGCTCTCCCACTGGCTGCGCCGGCGCCTGGAAAAGCCGGCCGCTCCCCGAGCCGCGGCCTTCGGACCGGGGATGGCGGGCCTTAGTCTCGGGCTGGCCGCCGCCGTCCTCGCCAGCTTCGGCTTCCTGGATATCGGCTTCGGCGCCCTGTTCACCCGGGAGGCGGCTTCGTCCATGGGGGAATTCGCCGCCAATTTCCTCGCTCCCGACCTGTCCGGCGAGTGGCTCCTGAAGGTGGCGAAAGGCGCCTGGGAAACCCTCGCCATGTCCGCCGTCGGCACCCTGC
This sequence comes from Rhodocyclaceae bacterium, assembly GCA_018261935.1. GTDB lineage: Bacteria > Pseudomonadota > Gammaproteobacteria > Burkholderiales > Rhodocyclaceae > JAGTRP01. The sequence continues at coordinate 86,010 of JAGTRP010000008.1, read as the reverse complement.
TGGCAGCCGCGGCCGGCCTTCTCCTCGCCCTTGGCCGGCCGCGCTTCCTGTTCGGTCTCGGCCTCAATGCCCTGCGCTCGGTACCGGAACTGGTATGGGCGACCATCACCGCCCTGGCCGTCGGACTCGGGCCCTTCGCCGGCACCCTGGCCCTGGCCCTGCACACCGCTGGTGTCCTCGGGCGCCTCTACGCCGAAGCCCTGGAAAACGCTCCCGCTGCGCCCAATCAGGCGCTGCGGCTGGCCGGCGCGCCGAGGTCCATCGCCTTCCTCCATGGCACCCTGCCTGAAGTGTTTCCCCAGTTGCTCGCCTACACCCTGTACCGCTGGGAAATGAACATCCGCATGGCCGCCATCCTGGGTTTCGTGGGGGCCGGCGGCCTCGGGCAACTGCTCTACTTCGAGCTTTCCCTCTTCCACTACGCCCAGGCGAGCACCGTCATCGCCGCCATGCTGATCCTGTCGGTGACGGTGGACTGGGGGAGCGCCTGGCTGCGCCGCCGCTCAGCCTGAGTGGGGCAGCGCCCGCTGCACCAGCCGCACCCAGTAGCTCACGCCGTAGGCCAGGATATCGTCGTTGAAATCGTAGTGGGCGTTGTGCAGGGTGCAGCCGCCGGTGCCGGGGCCGTTGCCCAGCCAGACGTAGCAGCCGGGCTTTTCCTGCAGCATGTAGGCGAAGTCCTCGGCCCCCATGGAAGGCAGGACATCGGTCAACACCCGCTCCGGCCCGAGGACCTCCCGGGCCACCCGGCGGCAGAATTCGGCTTCGGCCTCGCTATTCACCGTCGGCGGGTAGCGGTGGTCGAAATGGACGTTGATCTGGGCCCCGTTGGCCGCCGCCACGCCGCTGCACAGGCGCTCGATGGCCCGTTCCACCGTTTCCTGGATATCCGGCTTGAAGGTGCGGATGGTGCCCCGCAGCACCACCTCCTCGGGCAGGACGTTCCAGGCGGTGCCGCCATGGAACTGGGTGATGCTCACCACCGCCGACTCGCAGGGATGCAGCGTGCGGCTGACCACGGTCTGCAGGGCCTGCACCAGCTGGCTGCCGGTGACGATGGCATCGACCCCCTGGTTGGGCATGGCGGCGTGGCAGCCGTGGCCGCGCACGGTGATCTCGAAGGCGCAGGTGCCGGCCATGACCGGCCCGGGCATGACCGCCATATCGCCCACCGGGATGCCCGGCCAGTTGTGCATCCCGAAGACGGCTTCCACCGGGAATTGCTCGAAGAGGCCGTCCTCCATCATCACCGCTGCTCCGCCTTCCGATTCCTCGGCGGGCTGGAAAATGAACACGGCGATGCCGTCGAAATCCGGGTGCGCCGCCAGATGGCGGGCAGCCCCCAGGAGCATGGCGGTATGGCCGTCGTGGCCGCAGGCATGCATTCGCCCCGGATGGCGGGAATGGTGGGGAAATTCGTTCAGTTCGGGAACGGGCAGCGCATCCATGTCGGCCCGCAGCCCGATCATGCGTGTTGAGGTCCCGGCCCGCAGCACGCCCACCACCCCGGTTTTCGCCAGGCCCCGGTGGACTTCCAGGCCGTAGCGCTCCAGTTCCCGTGCCACCAGGTCACCAGTCCGCTTTTCGTCGAAGGCCAGTTCCGGGTGGGCATGGATATCGCGGCGCAAAGCCGTCAATTCGGCCAGGAAAGGAAGGTCGAGGGGACGCATGGCTGCCTCAGGATTCATATTGCAAGAAAAGTATTATGCCCCGGGTTGATCCGGGGGGTTGCCTTCATTATCCTCCCCCCATGGACGTCATCCTGATCAGCGGCCTCTCCGGCTCCGGCAAATCCGTGGCCCTCCACCTTCTGGAGGACGCCGGTTATTACTGCGTAGATAATCTGCCGGTGGTCATGCTCACCCTGCTCGTGCGCATGCTCCGCGAAGAGGGCTTCCGCAAGGTGGCGGTGGCCATCGACGCCCGCTCCGGCGACGGCATCGAGCTGCTGCCGGAAAAGCTCGATGCCCTGGCCCGGGACGATATCCGCTACGCCTTCCTGTTCCTGGAAGCCAAGGACGAGACGCTGTTGAAGCGCTATTCCGAGAGCCGCCGCCGCCACCCCCTGGCCAACGAGAACCGCACCCTGGAAGAGGCGATCCGGGCCGAGCGGGAAAGGTTGGAAGCCATCGCCGACCTGGGACACCGGATCGACACCAGCAACCTGAAGGCCAATGCCCTGCGCAGCTGGGTCAAGCAATTCATCGAGGCCGAACCCGGGAGCGGCCTGACCCTGCTGTTCGAGTCCTTCGGCTTCAAGCATGGCGTGCCGCTGGATGCGGATCTGGTGTTCGACGTGCGCTGCCTGCCCAATCCCCATTACGAGCCGTCCCTGCAACCCCTCACCGGCCTTGACCAGCCGGTGGTGAGTTTTCTCGAAGATCAGCAGGAGGTCTGCCGGATGCGGGACGACATCCGCCGTTTCGTCGCCGATTGGCTGCCCTCCTATATCCGTGACAACCGCAGTTATCTGACGGTGGCCATCGGCTGCACCGGCGGACAGCACCGCTCGGTTTATCTCGCCGAATGGCTGGGGCAGCAGTTTCGCCCCCAGGCCCGCGTCCTCGTCCGCCACCGGGCCCTGGCCGGGGCCTTCTGATGGCCTGGCTGAGCCTCTTCCGGCCCGGTGACTGGCTTCTGCTGCTGACCGGCGGCGCCCTGGTCGGCGCCACGGTGCCGCTGTTCTGGCAGGGCGGCTTCGCAGACCGGGCCATCATCCGCAAGGACGGGGAAGTCTTCGCCCAGGTGGACCTGCGCGCCCGCCACAATTTGTCCGTTCCCGGCCCCCTGGGCACCACCCTGATCAGCGTCGAACCGGGCCGGGCCCGGGTCGTTTCCGACCCCGGCCTGCGCCAGTACTGTGTTCGCCAGGGCTGGCTGTCCCGCCCTGGAGAAATCGCCATCTGCGCTCCCAACCGGGTCAGCCTGCAGATCGCCGGACGCACCAAGGCCTATGACTCTCTCAGTTACTGAGCTGTCGGTCAGCGCCGAGGACCGCCGCATCGCTCGCCTGGCGGCAGCGGCGGTCGGCCTCTCCCTCATCGATGCCGCCATCCCCACCCCCCTGCCCGGAGTGAAGCCGGGACTGGCCAATATCGTCACCCTGCTGGTGCTCGCCCGCTACGGCTGGACCACGGCGGCCTGGGTCACCGGCCTGCGGGTCCTGGCCGGGAGCCTGCTCCTGGGCCAGTTCCTGGCGCCGGGATTTTTCCTGTCGGCCACCGGCTCGGTGGCCAGCCTCGGGATGCTCGCCCTGGCCCGCCATCTCCCGGAACGCTGGTTCGGGCCGGTGAGCTGGAGCATCCTCGCCGCCTTTGCCCATATCGGCGGCCAACTGCTGCTGGCCCGGGCCTGGCTCATTCCCCACGATGGCGTCTTCCTGCTGACGCCGGTTTTCGGGGCTGCCGCCCTGTTCTTCGGCACCATCAACGGCCTCATCGTCGCCCGGCTGATGAACGAACAGCCCCACTCGGGACCTCTCCATGCCTAAAACCGTCTGCCTCGCCCTCACCGGCGCCTCCGGCATGCCCTACGGCCTGCGTCTGCTGGAATGCCTGCTGGCGGCCGGCGTGCGGGTCCAGCTCCTCTACTCTCAGGCGGCCCAGGTGGTAGCGAAGCAGGAAATGGCCCTCGACCTGCCTTCCCGCCCGGCCGAAGCCAAGGCGGCGCTCCTCGGCCGCTTCCCCGTCCCGCCGGACAGGCTCGAAGTCTACGGCCGGGAGGAATGGTTCGCCCCGGTGGCGTCCGGCTCCAACCCGCCGGACGCCATGGTGGTCTGCCCCTGCTCCATGGGCACCCTGGCCGCCATCGCCCAGGGGTTGTCCGACAACCTGATCGAACGCGCCGCCGACGTGGCGATCAAAGAAAGGCGCAAGCTGGTGCTCGTTCCACGTGAAACCCCCCTGTCGGCCATCCACCTGGAAAACATGCTGCGGCTGGCGCAAGCCGGTGCCGTCATCCTGCCGCCCAATCCCGGCTTTTACCATCACCCACGGGGAGTCGAAGACTTGGTGGATTTCGTCGTCGCCCGCATCCTCGACCAGTTGGCTGTCCCCCACGAACTGATGCAGCGCTGGGGCGAAGCAGGGGCATAGACGCGAGGACGCCATGGGCTTTTTTGATTTTCTGCGCCGGCGGGCTTTGCCGGCATCTCTCGATGTGCCGGTCTTTCCCCTCAACACGGTGCTTTTCCCGGGGGGCCTGGTGACCCTCAAGCTCTTCGAGCAGCGTTATCTGGACATGGCCGCCGCCTGCATGAAGGAACAGAAGCCCTTCGGCGTCTGCCTCATCGCCGCCGGCGGGGAAACCGGCACCCCGGCGGAGCCCCACCCCATCGGCACCCTGGCCGAGATCGCCAGTTGGGAGATGCCCCAGCTCGGTATCCTGGTCATCACCGCCCGGGGAGGCCAGCGGTTCCGCATTCTCGAAAAGCACGTGGAGCCCGACAAGCTCTTGCGGGCCAAAGTGGAACCCATACCGGAGACCGCCGCCGTCCCGGTCCCGCCGGAACGGCTACGGCTCCTGCCGCTCCTGAAGCGCATCGTCAACGATCTGGGCGCAGAGCGCATGCCCGAGCCCCATTACTACGACGACGCCCAGTGGGTCGGCTGCCGCCTGACCGAGATATTGCCGGTCCAGAATCTCGCCAAGCAAAAACTGCTGGAGTTGGACGACCCCCTGACCCGCCTCGAAATCCTCGAAAAATACCTGGAGCAGCGCAAGCTCCTGAGCTGACCGCCGAGATCCTGGCGAACCGATCTGGCGCAGCCTGCGTGCGAAAACGGGAAGAAGGGAAGTTTGGGGAGCTGGAGCGGGTGAAGGGAATCGAACCCTCGTATGCAGCTTGGGAAGCTGCCGTTCTACCATTGAACTACACCCGCTTGGATGGCAACTGGAGGCGCTTCAAATGTGCATCAGAACCAGCCTGCAACAAGAACCCTCTATCAGCTTGGGAAGCTGAAACAATGCCATTGTACGACGCCCGCATCGCGCCGAAGGGCATATTCTAAGCGCAGATGCCGCCGGGTTCAATCTTTCTGTCCCGGCCAGGGCCCCGCCGGAGGTGAATCAGAGGTCGGCCAGGTGGCGATAACGGCCGCCATGGAAGACCAGGGGTGCCCGTTCCGGAGCCTCGTCGAAGCCTTCCACCCGGAGGATGAAAATGAGGTGGTCGCCGCCCGGATGCTGGATGTCATTCCTCACTTCGAAATGGGCGCAGCAACCGTCGAGGCGGGGGGCTCCCCCCAGGCCGGGATGCCAGGCGAGGCCGGCGAAGCGGTCCACCGGCCAGGTGGCGAAACGGTTGGAGATGTCCTCCTGGTCGGCGGCGAGGATATTGATGCAGTGATGGCTCGCCCGCCGGAAGGCTTCCAGGTGGCCCGAGGCATTGGCCAGGCTCCAGAGCACCAAGGGCGGATTGAGGGAGACGGCAGCGAAGGAATTGACGGTCAGCCCGACGGGATGGCCGTCCGGATCCACTGCCGTCACCACGGCCACACCGGTGGCGAAGCGCCCCAGGGTATTGCGCAGGGCGCGGCAGTCGAGGGGAATGGAAGGATCGCTGCTGGTGCATTGCACAGCCGTCGGCGGCGCCATGCAATCGGGGGAAGACTGGGACATCTGAAACGGCCTTGCAGCGAAAAACGCGTATTATCGGCCTCCCTCCCGATACCTGTCGAGGCACAGGCCTTGAAGCAAGCTCCAGAAACCTTCTCCCGCCGCCTCATCGAGTGGCAGAAACGGCACGGCCGCCATGACCTGCCCTGGCAGCGGACCCGGGACCCCTACCGCATCTGGCTGTCCGAGATCATGCTCCAGCAGACCCAGGTGGCGACGGTCATTCCCTATTACCAGCGCTTTCTCGAACGCTTCCCCGACGTCGCCGCCCTGGCGGCGGCTCCTCTGGCGGCGGTTATCGAGGCCTGGGCCGGGCTCGGCTACTACGCCCGGGCCCGCAACCTGCACCGCTGCGCCCAGCGGGTGATGGAAGACCACGGCGGCCGCTTCCCGGCAACGCCAGAGGAACTGGCCGGGCTTCCGGGCATCGGCCCCTCCACGGCGGCGGCCATTGCGGCCTTTGCCTGGGGCCGGCGGGCTGCCATCCTGGACGGCAACGTCAAGCGTGTCTTTTGCCGGCATTTCGGCATCGAAGGCGTTCCCGGCACGGCGGCGGCGGACAGAGCCTTGTGGGCCCTGGCGGATTCCCTCCTGCCGGAAGACGACATGGAGGCATACACCCAGGGGCTCATGGACCTGGGTGCCACCGTATGCACTCGCCCCCGGCCCGCGTGCGGCCTTTGCCCTCTACAGGCCACCTGCGTCGCCTACCGGCAGGGCCGCCAGGCCGAGCTGCCGGCCCGCCGGCCGCGGCCGGCGTTGCCGGAGCGGGAAACCACCCTGGTTCTCATCAGCGACGGCCAGCACATCCTCTTCGAGCGCCGCCCTCCGGCCGGCATCTGGGGCGGCCTCCTGGTGCCTCCCGAGGGGGAGCCGGCGGCAGTGCTCGCCCGCCTCGGCCTCCACGCCGAAGACTGCCTGGAATTGCCTCCGCTGCTGCACGTCTTCACCCATTTCCGCCTCCATATCCGGCCGGTGCTCTGCCGGGTCGCCCCCGATTGCCACACGGCGGCGGAAAGGAATCTGGAATGGCTGGCAATCGGCTTGGCCCCCGCGGCGGGGGTGCCAACCCCGGTGAAGAAGCTGGTCAGGCTGGTTGCCAGCGCAGGGGATTGATGCCCCAGTCCTCGAATTCCTCGGCCGCCACGATATTGCCGTAGTGATTGCCGTAGCGGCGGGCGAGGTCCACTTCCACCGGAGTGACGTATTGCCGACGCGCGGCATGGAAGATCACCCGGACCACGGGGTGCAGGAGATCGTCGTGGCGAACCTCCCGGACCACCGCCAGGTGACCGCTTTCCAGACGGACCAGGGTCCCCACCGGGTAGATGCCGACGGTGCGGATAAAGCTGGCAGCCAATTCGGGGTCGAACAGGAAGCCTCCTCCCTCGTACACCTGCTTGAGGGCCGCCGCCGGCGACAGGGCTCGCCGGTAGGGCCGATCCGAGGTCATGGCGTCGTAGGTGTCGACAATGGCGGCCATGCGTCCGGCGCTGGAAATATCCTCGCCGACCATGTGGTAGGGGTAGCCCGAGCCGTCGTAGCGCTCATGATGCTCCAGCACCACGGCCACCGCGGTTTCCGGCAGGCGGGTGGTGGCGTCCAGCACCGCCAGCCCTTCCTCGACGTGGGAATGGACCAGGGAGCGCTCCTGGCTCGAGAGCTCCCCGGGCTTGGTGATGAGGCGGGCGTCCAGGGCAACTTGGCCAACGTCCTTGACCAGGGTGCCGAGGGCCAATTGTTCGATTTCGCTGCGGCCAAGGCTCTGCTGCTGAGCCATGGCGATGACGAGGGCGGCGGTGGCCACCGCATGGTGGGTGGCGTAGGTCTCGATCCGCTTCAGGCGGGCCAAGGGCGCCAGGGCATCCGGGTTGCGCGCCACCGATTCGATCATCTTGCCGACCACCGGCTCCAGCGTCCCGGCTTCCACCACCCGGCCCGTCCTGGCAACGACGATGAGCTCCTGGACCTTGTCCGTCGCCTCGCGCAGGAGCCGGCTCGCCCGTCGGCGCTCCTCGGCGAGGGAAACGGTGGGTTCGGGCACCAGCGCCTCGACCCGGGAGGGATGTCTCGGCCGGCCGCGTTTCACTACGGAAACCGGCACCTCCGGCGGCAGATCGGCACCGCGGCTGGTGTCGATGCTGACCTCGGTCACCCCATCGGCGATAAGGCGCTGCACCAGGGCTTCGTCATGGACGGGGAAATGCCGACGCCACAGGCTGTGCTCGAACCAGCCCTTGTGCAGGTCCACCACATACATGCCGGGAATCAGCTTCGCGGCGGGTATCTTTCGGATCATCGCCCGTCCTGCCTCCGCCTTGCCGGTCATGCCCGGTCCGCTATCAGCGGCCGGCCTCCGCCTTTTCCCGCTGCCTGGCCTTGGCCATTTTCTCGGCCACCTTGCGCTGGTGGGCCTCCTGCTTCTTGCGCAGGCGCTCCTCGTCGGCGGCCCGGCGCTCGGCGCCGATACGGGCCTGTTCTTCCTTTTCCGCCAGCTTGGCCGCCCGGGTGCTTTCGCTGTGCTCCTGCTCGGCCCGGATTTCCGCTTCCCTGGCCTGCAGGTCGGCCTGCCGCTGGGGTTCCCGGGCCAGGCGGCGCGCATCCTCGTCGGCCAATTCCTCTTTCTTCACCTGGCGCTCCCGGGCCTTGCCGTCGTTCTCGATGCGGCGGGCTTCGTTGGCGGCCTCGACGTACTCATCCCTGGCCTCCTGTTGGCAACCGGCCACCCGGAACTTCTTGAAGCACGCCTTTTTCCTGGCTTCATAAGCCTCCTTGGCCTGCTGCTCCAGGGCGGTGCCCTTCTCCTGCAATCCCCTGGCTTCCTCCAGCCGCCGGTCCCAGTCGGCGCGCTGGTCCGGAGCCGGCCTGGCGCCATCGCTCTGGGCCCAGGCGACCGCGGAGGCTGCCAGGTACCCGGCCACGAAAATCAGGCGGGCAGCCAGCGATAGGGGTCGATTTTCCATTTCTGGTAACTTTCAAAAGCGATGATGCGGTCGTGGGTGCGGGAGAGATCGAGGACTTCCGGCGGGATGTAGTGCTGGCTGTCGATATCATAGATGACCTGCACCGTCGGCTCCAGAAGGCTGCCTTCATTCTGCTCCATGACGATCGCCAGGCGGCCGCTGGCAAGCCGTACCAGGGTGCCGGAAGGGTAGATGCCGATAGCGCGGATGAAACGGTGCACCAGGATCGGTTCGAAATGGTGGTCCGACCATTCGAGGAGTTTCTTGAGGGCTTCGGGGGGCGGCATGCCCTTGTGGTAAACCCGGTCGGAGGAAATGGCGTCATAGACGTCCACCACCGAGGCCATGCGGCCGTAGAGCGAGATGGCATCGCCCTTGAGCTTGTTCGGGTAGCCGGTGCCGTCGTGGCGCTCGTGGTGCTGGCCGGCCACCTGCAGGGCGGTTTCGCTGACGCCGGCGGCAGCCTCCAGAAGGGTGACGCTCTGGACGACATGGGATTTCATCTTGTCGAATTCTTCATCGGTCAGCTTGGCCGGCTTGTTGAGGATGGCGTCCGGCACCTGGGCCTTGCCCACGTCATGCAGCAGGGCGCCCATCCCGATCTCCTTGATGACTTCCCTGGAAAGCCTCATGCCCCGGGAAAATGCCACCATCAGAGTGCAGACGCTCACCGAGTGCTCGAAGGTATAGGTGTCGTGCTTCTTCAGCCGGGCCAGGGGCAGCAGGGCATCCTGGTTCCGGAATATGGAGTCGACCATGTTCTCGACCATGGGTTCGAGGCGTTCGAGTTCGATCTGCTGCCCAAGACGGACGTTGTCCATCAGGCTCTTGACGATGCGATTGGCTTCGGTGTGCAGGCGCTTGGCCCGGGGGCCCTCTACCGCCAGCTCGGCGGTGGCGGGCTTGTCCACGTCCTTCTCGGCGATCTTGAGAAGACGTTGCTCCAGGTCCTGGTTCACCTCCTGCTTGGTGGGCGCCGAAACGACATCGTCCCCCCGCAGGGGATCGATATACAGTTCGCGCACCCCGACGGCACGGATTTTCTCGACAGCGGCTTCGTCGCGGACGGCGAAGCTGTTGGTCAGGAACGGGTGATCAAGCCAGCCGCAGTTCAGATCATGGATGAACATCCCCGGCTTGAGCTGTTCGATGCGGATCTTCTTGACCATGGCACGCCCAGATATTGCGGTGCAAAAGATTCTATCCCATTGGGGCCGCTATAATCCGTCCCCCATGATTGCCCTGCGCCAAGTCACTTTCGCCCGCGCCGGCCGCCCCCTGGTGGTCGACGCCAATGTCCAGATTCACCCCGGTTGGCGGGTCGGCCTGGTGGGGGCCAACGGCTGCGGCAAGTCCAGCCTTTTCGCCCTCCTGGCCGGCGAGCTCCATGCCGAAGCCGGTGACGTCGAATTGCCCGCCGCCTGGCACATCGCCCGGGTCGCCCAGGAAACCCCGGCTCTCCCCACCCCCGCCATCGAATTTGTCCTCGACGGCGACGAGGAGCTGCGCCGGGTGGAGCGGGAACTGGCGGCGGCCGAATCCGCCGGCGACGGCGAGGCCATCGGCCACCTGCACGCCCGCTACGGCGAGATCGGCGGCTACTCCGCCCGGGCCCGGGCTGCCGAGGTGCTCCACGGCCTGGGCTTCACCGACGCCGATTTCGACAAGCCGGTAGCCGAGTTCTCGGGGGGCTGGCGGGTCCGCCTCAACCTCGCCCGGGCCCTCTCCTGCCGGGCCGACCTGCTCCTCCTCGACGAGCCCACCAACCACCTGGACCTGGATGCGGTCCTCTGGCTGGAAGGCTGGCTCAAGGCCACCCCAGCCACCCTGCTCCTCATTTCCCATGACCGGGATTTTCTCGATGCCGTGGTCGGCCAGATCCTGGCCATCGAGCGCCAGCGCCTGACCCTGACCACCGGCGGGTATTCCGATTACGAGCGCACCCGGGCCGCCCAGCTCGCCGTCCAGCAGGCCACCTTCGAGGCCCAGCAGAAGCAGATCGCCCATCTGCAGCGCTTCATCGACCGCTTCAAGGCCAAGGCCACCAAGGCTCGCCAGGCCCAGAGCCGGGTCAAGGCCCTGGGGCGCATGGAGATCGTGGCCGCGGCCCATGTGGATTCGCCTTTCCACTTTGATTTCCGCACCCCGGAGGTCCTCCCCGACCCGCTTCTCGTCCTCGCCGGCGGTTCCGCCGGCTACGGCGGCAAGCCCATCCTGGAAGGGGTCAATCTCACCCTGCGGCCCGGCAGCCGCATCGGCCTCCTGGGCCGCAACGGCGCCGGCAAGTCCACCCTGGTCAAGCTCCTGGCCGGAGCCCTCGCCATGACAGCCGGCGAGCGCCGGGACGCCAAGGCCCTCAACATCGGCTACTTCGCCCAGCACCAGCTGGAACAGCTGCGGCCGGACGAGTCGCCGCTGCAGCATGTCACCCGTCTGGAGCCGACCACCCCGGAGCAGGAGCTGCGGGACTACCTGGGGGGCTTCGATTTCCGCGGCGAGATGGCTACCCGCCCGGTGGGGCCCTTTTCCGGCGGCGAAAAATCCCGGCTCGCCCTGGCGCTCCTCATCCGCACCCGGCCCAATCTGCTCCTCCTGGACGAACCCACCAACCACCTGGACCTGGAAATGCGGGAGGCCCTGAACTTCGCCCTCCAGGATTTCGAGGGCGGCGTGGTCCTCGTCTCCCATGACCGCCACCTGCTGCGCACCTGCGCCGACGAGCTGTGGCTGGTGGCCCATGGCAAGGCGATGCCCTTCGAGGGGGACCTGGACGACTATGCCGCCTGGCTGGCCGAGCAGCGTAGCGCCCAGCGCGCCCCGGAACCGGATGCGGCGGCCCAGAAGGCCGAGCGCCGGCAGAAGCGGGAGGAAGAAGCCGCCAACCGTCAGGCCCTCCTCGCCCGCCGCCGGCCCCTCATGAAGGAGATCGAGCAGCTGGAGAAGAAACTGGCGGCCTGGAATGCGGAAAAATCCGCCCTCGACGGGCAGCTGGCCAACCCGGCGCTCTACGCCCCCGGCGCCGACCGCAGCGGTATCGATGCCATGCACCAGCGCCAGGCCCGGCTTGCCGGCGACATCGACGCCGCCGAGGAGCGCTGGCTCGAAGCCCAGGACGAACTGGAGTCAATACCGGCTCCCTGATCGGGTAAAATGCCGGTTTTGCCCATCGCCGCAGGAGTTTGTCGTGCAAATCGTCTGTCTTGACCTCGAAGGTGTCCTGGTTCCGGAAATCTGGATCGAATTCTCCCAGCGCACCGGGATTCCCGAACTGAAGCGCACCACCCGCGACGAGCCGGACTACGACAAGCTGATGAAATTCCGCCTCGACCTGCTGCGGGAACACAAGCTGGGCCTGCCGGATATCCAGAAGGTCATCGGCGAGATGGGTCCCATGGCCGGCGCCAAGGCTTTCCTGGACGACCTGCGCAACACCTACCAGGTCGTCATCCTGTCCGACACCTTCTACGAGTTCGCCAAGCCCCTCATGCAGCAGCTCGGCCTGCCCACCCTCTTCTGCCATTCCCTGGAAGCCGACGCCACGGGCATGCTGGTCAATTACCACCTGCGCATGCCCAACCAGAAGCAGGAGGCGGTCAAGCGCTTCAAGGAACTGAACTTCAAGGTGGTCGCCGCCGGCGATTCCTACAACGACACCGCCATGCTGGGCGAAGCCCACGGCGGCATCCTCTTCCATCCGCCGGAAAACGTCATCCGCGAATTCCCCCAGTTCCCGGTGACCCGAAACTACGAGGAACTGCGGACCGAAATCGACAAGGCTTTTGCCCGCGCTGCCTGACATGCATAGCAACCGGTTCTACACCCTTTCCGCCTCCTGCCCCGACGGCGTCGGCATCATCGCCCGGGTGTCCGGCTTCATCGCCGGCCATGGCGGCTGGATCCTGGAGTCGAGCTTCCATTCGGATGCCCTCACCGGCCGGTATTTCATGCGCCTGGAGATCAAGGCCGATTCCCTACCCTTCCTCCTGGCCGAATTCCGGGAGCGCTTCCGGGAAGCGGTGGCCGAGCCCCTGGACATGACCTGGCGCATCACCGACAGCGCCGTCAAAAAGCGGGTGGTGATCCTGGTCTCCAAGCAGGAGCATTGCCTCTACGACCTCCTGGCCCGCTGGCAGGCAAAGGAACTGGACATCGAGATCCCCTGCGTCATCTCCAACCATGACGCCTTCCGGGGCTTCGTGGAGTGGCACGGCATCCCGTTCCACCACGTGCCGGTGACGGCGGACAACAAGACCCAGTCCTACGCCGAAATCCGCCGCATTTTCGAGGACGTGCGGGGCGACTGCATGGTCCTGGCCCGCTACATGCAGATCCTCTCCCCCGACCTGTGCGACGCCTACCCGGGGAAGATCATCAACATCCACCATTCCTTCCTGCCCTCCTTCGCCGGCGCCAAGCCCTACCACCAGGCCTACCAGCGCGGCGTCAAGCTCATCGGTGCCACCTGCCACTACGTCACCTCGGAACTGGACGCCGGCCCCATCATCGAACAGGACGTCATCCGTATCGACCATTCCGACTCCCCCGAGGACATGGTGCGCTACGGCAAGGACATCGAAAAGACCGTCCTGGCCCGGGGCCTGCGCTACCACCTGGAGGACCGGGTGCTGGTCCACGGCAACAAGACCGTGGTCTTCCGCTAATCCTCGTAGACGTGGACCGGGGCCGGCTGCGCCGGCACGTAATGGGTGAGCAGCCGCCGCCCCGGCTGCCAGTCATGCCATAGAAAGCCGCCGGCCTCCAGGGTATAGGCCAGGGGCCCCGGCTTCAGGGCGATCTGGTGGGCGGTGGAGGGAGCCGTCAGGGCCGGGCGGCCGGCGAAGGTGGTCGCCACCAGGCGGTGCACATGCCCGCACAGCAGGGCTTCCACATTCGGCCTGGAGCCGAGCCACGCCAGCAGCCGGTCCTCGTTCCGGCAGCGGATGGCATCCATGCCCGGAACCCCAATATCGAACGGCGGATGGTGGAGGCAGAGCAGGACCGGCCGATCCGCCGGGCAGGCCGCCTGGAGCCAATTCAGCTGGGCGTCGCCGATTTCCCCCCATTCCTTCCCCGGCACGGTGGTGTCGAGGAGCAGCAGGCTTCCTTCGGCCCAGTCCTGCCGCAGGCAGCATAGGGGCTCGCCGGCCCAGGCGTGGTCTGCAAAGGCGGCCCGCAGCTCGGGGCGGCTGTCATGGTTGCCGGGCAGCAGGGCATAGGGCAACTGCAAATCCGCCAACGCCGCCTTGAGACGATCGTAGGCGGGAGCGGCACCATCGTTGGCCAGGTCGCCGGTCAGAAGCAGCAGGTCCGGCACCGGCTCCATGCTCCGCGCCCGGCTCAGGGCGGCCCGGCAGGCCCCTTCGGTATCCACCACCCCGTAGAGCGGCTGGGCGTCGGCGGTGAGATGGAGGTCGGAAAGCTGGGCGATTCTCACCGTTCCAGCCTAGCAAAAAAAGCGGGCGCCGCAAGGCGCCCGAAAGGAGAGAGACGCAGAAACGTCTCAGTAGTGGTAGGCGGATTCGCCGTGGGAGGTCAGGTCCAGACCTTCCCGCTCCTCTTCTTCCGGCACCCGCAGGCCGATGAGGATATCCACCAGCTTGTAGGCCACGACCGCCACCACGGCGGACCAGACGACGGTGATGCCGACGCCGGTGGCCTGGACCAGCAGCTGGTCGGTGATGGAGTAGCTGTCCGCCACCTTGTTGGCCACGTAGTCGTAGATGCCGGTGCCGCCCAGGGCGGGCGAGGCGAAGACTCCGGTCAGCAGCGCCCCCAGGATGCCGCCCACGCCATGGACGCCGAAGACATCCAGGGAGTCGTCGGCGCCGAGGATGCGCTTCAGGCCATTGACCCCCCACAGGCACAGGACGCCGGCCAGCAGGCCGATGACGATGGCGCCCATGAGGCCGACGAAGCCGCAGGCCGGGGTGATGGCCACCAGGCCGGCGACGGCGCCGGAGGCGGCGCCCAGCATGGAGGGCTTGCCCTTGAAGATCCACTCGGCGACAAGCCAGGACAGCGCTGCGCAGGCCGTGGCGATCCAGGTGTTGAGGAAGGCCAGGGCGGCGGTGCCGTTGGCTTCCAGGGCGGAGCCGGCATTGAAGCCGAACCAGCCGAACCACAGGAGGGAGGCGCCGATCATGGTGAAAGTCAGGCTATGGGGCGCCATGGCGACGTTGCCCAGGCCGGTGCGCTTGCCCACCAGGTAGGCGCCGACCAGGCCGGCGACGGCGGCGTTGATGTGGACCACGGTGCCGCCCGCGAAGTCCAGGGCCCCCTTCTGGAACATGAAGCCGGCAGTGGCGTTCAGCTTGTCGGCCGCTTGCGCCGAAACGTAGCCGTCCGGGCCGGCCCAGTACCAGACGATATGGGCGATGGGGGTGTAGGCGAAGGTGAACCACAGCACCATGAAGAGCAGCACGGCGGAGAACTTGATGCGCTCGGCGAAGGCCCCGACGATGAGGGAACAGGTAATGGCGGCGAAGGCCCCCTGGAACGCCACGTAGATGTATTCGCTGACCACGACGCCCTTGGAGAAGGTAGCCGCCACGGAGTCCGGCGTCACGCCTTCGAGGAAGAGCTTGTCGAAGCTGCCGAAGAAGGCGTTGCCTTCGGTGAAGGCCAGAGAATAGCCATAGATCACCCACAGCACCGAGATCAGCGAGAAGGTGACGAACACCTGCATCAGCACCGAGAGCATGTTCTTCGACCGCACCAGGCCGCCATAGAAAAGGGCCAGGCCGGGGATCGACATGAGCATGACGAAGGCGGTGGCGACGATGAGCCAGGCGTTGTCACCCTTGTTGGGCACCGGGGCCGGCGTCGTAGCGGCTGGAACAGCGGCCGCAGGCGCGGCAGCCGCCGCGGTCATTGCCGGAGCGGCGGTCGCCGCCGGCGCGTCTTGCGCCCAGGCAGGGGCGCCGAAGACCATGGCGCCCAGGAGGGCGAGTGCGGCAAATAGCTTTCTCATGATTGGGCTCCTTACAGCGCTTCGGGGCCGGTTTCCCCGGTCCGGATGCGGATGACCTGTTCGAGGTCGAAGACGAAAATCTTGCCGTCACCGATCTTGCCGGTGCTGGCGGACTTTTCGACGGCTTCGATCGCCTGTTCGAGCTGGTCGTCCCTGACGGCCGCCTCGACTTTCACTTTGGGCAGGAAATCGACGACGTATTCGGCGCCGCGATAGAGCTCGGTATGCCCCTTCTGCCGGCCGAAACCTTTCACTTCGGTGACGGTGATGCCCTGCACGCCGACGGCGGACAGGGCCTCCCGCACTTCGTCAAGCTTGAAGGGCTTGATGATGGCTGTGACGAATTTCATGAGTAGGTCCTCACAAGGTTGGATTTGGGATTCCCCGCCGGCGCCGGCCGGTGTACCGGCGGGGAATGGTTCAAAAGTGGTTAGAAGGTCTTGCTGATCGACAGTACGGCACGCCCCTTGGCGACATCCCTGCCGTCCCAGCAGTAATCGGGAACGGCGTCGCCGCAGGTGTTGGCATTGGTATCGCTGTAGGACAGGCCCACCACGGCAAGGCCGAAGTCGTAGGTCGCCCCCAGCTTCCAGTCGGTGTAGGAGGCGGTGCTGCGGTTCTTGATGTTCTGGCGGCCCACATGGCCAATCAGATTGGTCTTTTCGTTCAGCGGATAGGTGACGGTCAGGTCGGTATAGTTACTGCCCTGGGTCTTGCCGCTGGCCGAGGGGCTGACCCAGGCCACCATGTAGTCGCTGACGGTTTGGGAATACTTGAGGGACACGAATTTCCAGGAGCCGCCCACGTAGACCTCCGTGGTATCCGGAGTCACGACTCCCGGGGTGCTGCGGTCCAGGCTGCCGGGATAGTAGTAGCGGATGAGGCCCACGTCGTAGCCGAAATCGCCCAGGCTGCCCTTGTAGCCGCCGTAGAAATCGGTTTCCACGTGGTTATCGGGCTTGGCGGTGAAAGCCGGCAGGCTGGTCCACTTGACGTTGGAGGCCCAGAAGCCGGCGTACAGGCCGCTCGCATGGCTGTAATCGGCGCCGGCCTGCAGGGCGGGACGCCCTTGGGTCTGGCTGATGCCGCGGAAGAGGTAGTCGCTCACCCCCCCCACGTTGGCCGTGAAGGTATGGGGACCCGCCGGACTCGCCGGCCCCGCCGGCGGGTCTTCCGCCAAGGCTGGCGTAACCACACCGGCAGCCAAGGCAATGGCAAGAATTGTTTTTTGCATTGCGTGTCTCTCCAAAGTCGAGGTTAGAAAGAAAGTCCTGCAAGGATGCCTGAGCACGACCCGTGCCAACGGCGTTTCTTTTGTGAAATCAATCGGTTGCAACACCCCTTCGGCTACCCGCGCCCCAATGCCGCACCGCCATGGTGCGTCGGGGGAAAAGGGGCGCACCAGCCACGGGCGCCTGCCGGCGAGAGGCTCGGGTGCGGACCCTATGCTAAACTGCTAGCCAATGGAGGTATGTACATGCTCGACCCGAAAATGCTGGATGAATTTGCTGCCCGGATCAGTTCGCTGATTGCCGCCAGCCCCGCCAAGGACCTGGAAAAGAATGCCAAAGCCGTGATGTCGGGCTTTCTGGCCAAGCTCGACCTGGTGACTCGGGAAGAATTCGACGTGCAGGCCGAAGTCCTGACCCGTACCCGGGAAAAGCTGAGGGACCTGGAAGCCCGGGTCGAGGCCCTCGAACGCGCCCGCCAGGGCCAGTAAGCACCCGCCCATGGGTCTGGCCGTCGTCAGCAGCCGAGCCCTCGACGGCCTCTCCGCTCCACCGGTATCGGTGGAAGTCCATCTGGCCAATGGCCTGCCCAGCTTCACCCTCGTAGGATTGCCCGACACCGAGGTCAAGGAAGCCCGTGACCGGGTGCGGGCCGCCATCGTCAATTCCGGCTTCGAATTCCCCGCCAGGCGCATCACGGTGAACCTGGCCCCGGCCGATTTGCCCAAGGAATCCGGGCGCTTCGACCTGCCCATCGCTATCGGCATCCTGGTGGCCAGCGGCCAGATTTCCGGCAAGGCCCTGAAGGATCATGAGTTTGCCGGCGAACTGTCCCTCTCCGGCGAATTGCGGCCGGTGCGCGGAGCCCTCGCTATGGCCCTGCCCGCCGCCGACAGCGGCCGGGCCTTCGTCCTGCCCCAGGAAAGCGCCCGGGAAGCCGCTTTGACCGGACGGCCGGATATCCTGCCAGCGCTATCCTTGCTGCAAGTGTGCGCTCACCTTTGCGAGCAGGAGACCCTGCTCCCGGCGCCCCTTCCGGAGGTTCAGGCGACTGCCCATCATCCCGACCTGGCGGAAATCAAAGGCCAGGCCCAGGCCAAGCGCGCCCTCGAAGTGGCGGCCGCCGGCGGCCACTCCCTGCTGATGTCCGGCCCGCCCGGCGCCGGGAAATCCATGCTGGCTGCCCGCCTTCCCGGCCTGCTGCCAAGCCTTGGCCTGGAGGCCGCCCGGGCCTCCGCCGCCGTGCTCTCCCTGGTCGGACAATTCCGCCCGGACCGGTTCGGGCAAAGGGTCCTCCGGTCGCCCCACCACACGGCGTCGGCGGTCGCCCTGGTGGGCGGCGGCAATCCACCCCGGCCGGGGGAAATTTCCCTCGCCCACCACGGCATCCTTTTCCTGGACGAGCTGCCCGAATTCGACCGCAAGGTCCTGGAGACCCTGCGGGAGCCCCTGGAGTCCGGCCGCATCCACATCGCCCGGGCAGCCCGGCACGCCGAATTTCCAGCCCAATTCCAACTGGTGGCTGCCATGAATCCGTGCCCCTGCGGCTGGCAAGGGCATCCGAACCAGAAATGCCGCTGTACCCCGGACCAGGTGGCCCGCTACCGGGGAAAGATCTCCGGCCCGGTCCTGGACCGCATCGACATCCAGATCGAGGTCCCCGCCCTGCCGGCCGAAACCCTCCAGGCCCGGCCCGATGGCGAAAGCTCCGCCAGCGTCCGGGGCCGGGTGGAAGCCGCCGTCGAGCGCCAGCGGGCCCGCCAGGACAAGGCCAATGCCCGGCTGACGGTGGCCGAAATCGAATCCTTCTGCCAGCCCGACCCGGCGGGAGCGGAACTCCTGAAGCAAGCCATGGCCCGGCTCGACCTTTCCGCCCGGGCCTATCACCGCATCCTCAAGGTGGCCCGCACCATCGCCGACCTGGCCGCCAGCCCGGACATCGGGGCGGTTCATATAGCCGAAGCTATCCAGTACCGGCGTCTGGCCGCCGCTTAAGCCATGGCCGCAGCCAACTCCCACCGCGGCGTGGCCGTGCTGCTCGCCGCTCTGTCGGCCCTCGGTCCCTTCTCCATCGATACCTACCTGCCCTCTTTCCCGGAAATGGCCGCCAGCCTCGGCGCCCGTTCCGTGGAAGTGCAGCACACCCTGACCGCCTACCTCGGCGCCTTCGCCTTCATGACCCTGTGGCATGGCGCCCTCTCGGATTCCTTCGGGCGCCGCCGGGTTATCCTCGTCGGCCTCGTCATCTATACCCTCGCCTCCCTGGGCTGCGCCTTCGCCACCCGCATCGAGCACCTGTGGCTGCTGCGGGCCCTGCAGGGAATGTCCGCCGGGGCCGGCATGGTGGTGGGGCGGGCCGTGGTGCGCGATCTCTACGAGGGGGCGACGGCCCAGCGGATGCTGTCCCATGTGGGCATGATGTTCGCCCTCGCACCGGCGGTGGCGCCGATGGTGGGCGGCTGGCTTCAGGTCGCCTGGGGCTGGCGCTCGGTCTTCCTCTTCCTGGCCGCCCTGGGATGCTTCATCTGCCTCTTCGCCTGGCGCGTGCTGCCGGAAACCCTGGCGCCCGAAAAACGCCACCCTTTCGCCGTCGGCCACCTGGCCCGGGGCTACGGACAGGTCCTCGGCAATCCCGCCTTCCTGCTCTGGTGCGTTACCTTCGCCTTCCTGTTCGGCGGCTTCTTCATCTATGTCCTGTCGGCGCCGGTCTTTCTGATGCACCACCTGGGACGCAACGAAACCGAGTTCCTGTGGCTTTTCGGCCCGGCCATGGCGGGCATGATGGGCGGCTCCTGGCTGGCCGGCCGCAGTGCGGGCCACTGGTCCGCCGGACTCACCCTGGCGCGGTCCCTGACCATCCTGGTCGCCAGCACCCTGGCCAACCTCGCCATCTGCCTGATCCTGCCCCCCGGACTGCCCTGGAGCGTGGCGCCTCTGTTCAGCTACAACTTCGGCCTCGCCCTGGCGATGCCGACCTTGACGCTCCTCGCCCTGGACTGCTTTCCCCAGCGCCGGGGCATGGCGGCTTCCTGCCAGAGCTTTATCCAGACCGGCACCAACGCCCTCTATGCCTCGTTGCTGGTCCCCCTCCTGTGGGGTTCGCCCCTGACCCTCGCCTTCGGCATGGCCGGTCTTGCAAGCCTCGGCGCCGTCGGCATCTTCCTGGGTCGGCGGCTGCACTGACCGCCGGCCCTCGGCGGGCGGAACCAAAAGGCGATGCCATTGCCTTGATATAATTCGAGGTTTCCCAGCCCGCCGGACATCCCCCAATGCAGCCCGACCGCACCGCCGAAATTTCCGCCCTCCTCCAGGAACGCCTTCTCATCCTCGACGGCGCCATGGGCACCATGATCCAGCGCCACGGGCTGACGGAAGCCGACTACCGGGGCGAGCGCTTCAAGGACCACACCCACGACCTCAAGGGCAACAACGACCTCCTGGTCCTTACCCGCCCCGACGTCATCGGCGCCATCCACCGGGAATACCTGGAAGCCGGGGCCGACATCCTTGAGACCTGCACTTTCAATTCCACCCGGGTTTCCCAGGCGGACTACAAGCTCGAGGACATCGTCCACGAACTGAATGTAGAAGGCGCCCGCCTGGCCCGCCAGCTGTGCGACGAATTCACTGCAAAGAACCCGGCCAAGCCCCGCTTCGTGGCCGGCGTCGTCGGCCCCACCAGCCGCACCGCATCCATTTCGCCGGATGTGAACGACCCCGGCTACCGTAACGTCAGCTTCGACGAACTGGTGGCCAATTACACCGAGGCCGTCGCCGGCCTGGTGGAAGGGGGCGCCGACCTGCTTCTAGTGGAAACGGTCTTCGACACCCTGAACGCCAAGGCGGCCCTCTTCGCCATCGAGGCCTACTTCGAGCAGGCCGGCCGGCGCTGGCCGGTCATGATTTCCGGCACCATCACCGACGCTTCCGGCCGCACCCTGTCGGGCCAGACCGCCGAGGCCTTCTGGAATTCCCTGTCCCATATCCGGCCATTGTCCTTCGGCCTCAACTGCGCCCTCGGGGCCAAGGAGCTGCGCCAGTACGTGGAAGAGCTGTCCCGGGTCTGCGACTGCTTCGTCTCCGCCCATCCCAACGCGGGGCTCCCCAACGCCTTCGGCGGCTACGACGAGACGCCGGAAATGCTGGCCGAGGAAGTCCGCGCCTGGGCGCAACAGGGCATCATCAACGTCGCCGGCGGCTGCTGCGGCACCTCCCCGGACCATATCCGGGCCATCGCCCGCGCCCTGGAAGGCGTCAAGCCCCGGGCCGTCCCGGCCATCGACAAGCAGCTGCGGCTATCCGGCCTGGAGCCCTTCAACGTCGGCCCCGACTCGCTTTTCGTGAATGTCGGCGAGCGCACCAACGTCACCGGTTCCCGGGCCTTCGCCCGCATGATCCTGGAGGGCCGCTACGACGACGCCCTGGCGGTCGCCCGCCAGCAGGTGGAGAACGGCGCCCAGGTCATCGACATCAACATGGACGAGGCCATGCTGGATTCCAAGGCCGCCATGGACAAGTTCCTGAAGCTGATCGCCTCCGAGCCGGACATTTCCCGGGTGCCCATCATGCTCGATTCCTCCAAGTGGGAGGTGATCGAAGCCGGCCTCAAGTGCATCCAGGGCAAGGGCATCGTCAATTCCATCTCCATGAAGGAAGGCGAAGCCGCCTTCCTGCGCCAGGCGGAGCTGGCCCGCCGCTACGGCGCCGCCGTCATCGTCATGGCCTTCGACGAGAAAGGCCAGGCCGATACCTACGCCCGGAAGACGGAAATCTGCGCCCGGGCCTATGAACTGCTGACCGGCATCGGATTCCCGCCGGAAGACATCATCTTCGACCCCAACATCTTCGCCATTGCCACCGGCATCCCGGAGCACGACAACTACGCGGTGGATTTCATCGAGGCAGTGCGCTGGATCAGGAAAAATCTGCCCTACGCCAAGATCTCCGGCGGCGTCTCCAACGTCAGCTTCAGCTTCCGGGGCAACGACCCGGTGCGGGAAGCCATCCATACGGTCTTCCTTTACCACGCCATCCAGGCCGGCATGAGCATGGGCATCGTCAATGCCGGGATGCTCGGAGTTTACGACGACCTGGAGCCCACCCTGCGCCAGAAGGTTGAGGACGTGGTCCTCAACCGCTGCCCCGGCGCTGGCGAAGCCCTGGTGGAATTCGCCCAGACGGTGAAGGAAGGCAAGGCCAAGGACACCGGCCCCGACCTCTCCTGGCGCGAACTGCCGGTGGAAAAGCGCCTGGAGCACGCCCTCATCAAGGGCATCACCGACTTCGTCGTCGCCGATACCGAGGAGGTGCGCGCCCGCCTGGAAGCCGAGGGCAAGCCGCCCCTGTCCGTCATCGAAGGGCCGCTGATGAACGGCATGAATCATGTGGGCGACCTCTTCGGTGCCGGCAAGATGTTCCTGCCCCAGGTGGTCAAGTCCGCCCGGGTAATGAAGCAGGCGGTGGCCCACCTGGTACCCTACATCGAGGCCGAGAAGGCCCGCTCCGGCGCCCGCTCCAAGGGCACGATCGTGCTGGCCACGGTCAAGGGCGACGTCCACGACATCGGCAAGAACATCGTCGGCGTCGTCCTGGGCTGCAACGGCTACGACGTCATCGACCTGGGTGTCATGGTTCCCTGCGAGAACATCCTCCATGCCGCCAAGGAACACAAGGCCGACATCATCGGGCTTTCCGGCCTCATCACCCCGTCCCTGGAGGAAATGTCCCACGTGGCCGGCGAAATGCAGCGCCAGGGCCTTACCCAGCCCCTCCTCATCGGCGGCGCCACCACCAGCCGCGCCCACACGGCCATCAAGATCGCTCCCCATTACGACGGGGCGGTGGTCTATGTGCCGGACGCTTCCCGGGCCGTGGGCGTCGCTACCCAGCTCCTGTCGGTTGAGCGCAGCGCCGCCTACCGGGCCGAAATCGCCGCCGAATACGAAACCCTCCGGACCGAGCACGCGGGCCGCAAGGGTGCCACCCTGGTGTCGCTGGAAGAAGCCCGGGCCAATCGTTTCACGTGGAACCAGGACTACACGCCTGTCCCGCCGAAGAAGCCGGGCCTCCACGCCATCGACCTCGACCTGGCGGCACTGGTCCCCTTCATCGACTGGTCGCCCTTCTTCCAGACCTGGGATCTGGCCGGCCGCTTCCCCGCCATCCTGGAAAACGCCAAGGTGGGCGAAGCCGCCCGCCAGCTCTACGCCGACGCCCAGGCCATGCTGGACACCATCGTGGCCGACAAATGGCTCCAGGCCCGGGCCGTCTTCGGCCTGTGGCCGGCCCGCGGCGAAGACGAGGACATCGTCCTCTACGCCGATGACTCCCGGCGCACCGAGCTCGCCCGCTGGATCGGCCTGCGCCAGCAGCATAAACAGCCGGCCGGCCGGCCCAACCTGGCCCTGGCCGATTTCGTCGGCGAGCAGGACTACGCCGGCGCCTTCGCCGTCACCGCCGGCCTGGGGATCGAGGGCAAACTGGCCGAATTCGCGGCGGCCAACGACGACTACTCGGCGATCATGCTCAAAGCCCTGGCGGACCGCCTGGCGGAAGCCGCCGCCGAATGGCTCCACGCCCAGGTCCGCCAGGACTACTGGGGCTACGCCGCCGACGAGAAGCTCGACAACGACGCCCTCATCGCCGAACAGTATCGCGGCATCCGCCCCGCTCCCGGCTACCCGGCCTGCCCGGACCACACGGCCAAGCGAGACCTCTTCGCCCTGCTGGATGCCCCCCGGAATGCCGGGATGGGCCTCACCGAATCCTGCGCCATGACCCCGGCGGCAGCGGTAGCCGGCTTCTACATCGGCCATCCCGCAGCCCAGTACTTCGCCATCCCGAAAATCGGTCGGGACCAAGTGGAGGATTGGGCCCGGCGCAGGGGCATGGATGTGAAGGAAGCCGAACGCTGGCTGGCGCCCCTGCTCTGATGCTGCGCCGGGACGTGGATCTGACCGCCTGCAACACCCTGGCCCTGCCGGGGCAGGCGGCCCGCTACGCCCGCATCGACAGCCCGGAGCAGCTCGGCGATCCGGAACACGCCCGCTCCCGCCGCTTCATCCTGGGGGGTGGCAGTAATCTGGTGCTGACCGGGGATTTCGACGGCCTCGTCCTGCACATGGCCATCCCCGGCCGCCGCCTGGCCGGCGAGGACGCCGACGCCTGGTACGTGGAGGCCGGGGCCGGAGAAAACTGGCACGACTTCGTCCAATGGACCCTCGCCCAGGGCTGGCCGGGACTGGAAAACCTGAGCCTCATTCCGGGGACGGCGGGCGCTGCTCCTATCCAGAACATCGGCGCCTATGGCCTGGAAGCGGGGGAGCGCATCCATTCCCTCACCGCCTTCGACTTCTCCGCCGGCCGCCTGGTCGCCTTCAGCCGCGGCGACTGCCGCTTCGGCTACCGGGACAGCATTTTCAAGCAGGAGGGCTGGCACCTTTCGGGACGCTTCGCCATCACCGCCGTCACTTTCCGCCTGCCCAAGGCGTGGGCACCGGTCACCGGCTATGCCGACCTGGCCCGGGAGCTGGACGGCACTTCCACCCCTTCCGCCCGGGACATCGCCGACGCCGTGGTCCGCCTGCGCCGGCGCAAGCTGCCGGATCCGGTCGAAATCCCCAATGCCGGCAGCTTCTTCCATAACCCCGTGGTGGACGCCGCCACCGCCGAGGCTCTCCTGGCCGTCCATCCCGCCCTGCCCCGCTACCCCCAGGCCGATGGCCGGGTCAAGCTGGCGGCGGGCTGGCTCATCGACCAGGCCGGCTGGAAAGGCCGCAACCTGGGGCCGGTGGGCATGTATGAGAAGCAGGCCCTGGTCCTCGTCAATCGGGGCGGCGCCCGGGGTATCGATGTTCAGCGGACCATGTCCGCCGTCCAGGCGGATGTGCTCGCCCGCTTCGGCGTCCAGCTGACGCCGGAACCCGTCTTTCTTTGATTAGAACCCCATCCGCCCGACCGGGCATCTAGAACTCCCGGGTTGCCTGCCAGATGATGTTGGCGCGAGAACCGCCCTGGGCGGTGCGCTCCAACATGTCGATGAAGGGCCAGGCCCGCTGTCCCAGGGCGACGGGCTTCTCCTTTTCCGACTCCTCTTCCTCGTCCCGGCTGGGTGGGGCCTCGCCCCTTTCGACAGCAGCCTTAAGCGCCTTCGCCGCCGGCAGCATTTCCTCCACCGTGAAAGTGCCCCGGACCGTACCCTGCTTGCCCACCGCCGCCAGCAACTGGTGCGCCACTTCCGCGAACATCATCAGTTCGCCCGTTTCACTCGAAATGAATTTGACCAGCATAAGGACTCCTATCGTATCGCTTGTTGTCAGAGCTTTTCCCTTCATGCAGAATGGTATGCAGAGACAAATGAATACAAATACTAATATCAATCTGCTCGAAAGCTGCTCTGATCAGCTAGAGCGCCTGGTGCTGGAAGAAGTTCATAAGCGCCGGCGCTCCAGAAACCCAGTTTCCGCCCTCGTCATCCCGGCTGTCCGCGCCGATGTGACCATCGAATTGGCTCGCCTCGGCTGCAGTGTCACCGGGGTCGACGAGGCCTGCCACGAGAACGACTTCAAGGGCCGCGCCCTGGCCGCCGGCAGCACCGATGACCTGAGTTTCCTGGCCGGCAACCTGGAATCCCTCCCGGACCGGATCTGCGGCGGCCCCTTCGACATCATCTACATCCGACGCGGCCTGTGCACTCTCCCCTACCCCCGGGCCCGGCAAATCCTCCGGAAGCTCCTCGGCAATCTGAAGATCGGCGGCAAGCTCTACGTCTCCGTCCTCGGCATGCATTCGGAACTGGGCGATCATTACCCCGAGGCCGAAAAAGCAGTGGAGGACCGTTTTTGCCCGCTGGATCCCGGCATGGCCCAGAAGTACGGCATCGCCGACCCGGTCTGCCTCTATTCCGAAAGGAATCTCTTCCTGCTGCTGATGGAAGCCGGCGGCAGCGTGCTGCGCACCTTCACCACCACCCACGGCAACGTCAAAGGCGTAGCCGTCCGGGTGTGATTCCCGCCGCCGTCGGGGAAAGCGCGGGGGCCAGGTTAGAATTGGCCTTCCGCCACCCTGAAGAAAATCCGATGCCCGGGGTACATCATCTGTTCCAGAGAACGCCGTCCGAGGCCTGACATGCTGCGCATCGGCGTGGACCTGGGCGGCACCAAGATCGAGATCATCGCCCTCGCCGATGACGGCGGCGAACTGCTGCGTCGGCGGATCGCCACCCCCCAGGGCGACTACATGGCTACGGTGATGGCGGTGGCCGGACTGGTGGAAGGTGTGGAAAGCCAACTGGGGCGCCGTGGCACCGTCGGGATCGGCATTCCCGGCGCCGAGTCCCTGGCCCAGGGCCTCATCAAAAACGCCAATTCCACCTGCCTCATCGGCAAGCCCTTGAATCGGGACCTGCAGGCCCTCCTGCAGCGGGAGGTCCGGGTCATGAACGATGCCAACTGCTTTGCCCTGTCGGAAGCCGTCGACGGGGCGGGCGCGGGGGCGGAAGTGGTTTTCGGCGTCATTCTCGGCACCGGGGTGGGTGGCGGCATCGTCGTCCGGGGCGAGGTCCTCGCCGGCAGGAACGCCATCGCCGGCGAATGGGGCCACAATCCCCTGCCCCTGCCTACCGCCGCCGACCTGCCGCTGCCCGCCTGCTACTGCGGCCGCGCCGGCTGCATCGAAACCTACCTGAGCGGCCCGGCCCTGGCCGCCGACCACGCCTCCCGCACCGGCAGAAGCCTGGCGCCCGCCGATATCGACCGCCACGCCCGCTCCGGCGACGCCGACTGCGAGGCCACTCTGGTCCGCTACGAGGAGCGCCTCGCCCGAGCCTTGGCCGGCGTCGTGAACGTCCTTGATCCGGATGTGATCGTGGTCGGCGGCGGCCTGTCGAATCTCGAGCGCCTCTATGAGAACGTGCCCCGGCTCTGGGGCCGCCACATCTTCTCGGACCAGGTCGCCACCCGGCTGCTGCGCCCCGTCCATGGCGATTCGTCGGGAGTCCGGGGGGCTGCCTGGCTCTGGCACTCAGATCGAGGCTGACGCCTCGGCATTCTCCCGGGCGTCGACGGCGAGATCCACCTGCTGCACCGTGCCGACCCGGCCATCCTCGCCCAGGTAGATGCCGGAGGCGCGAATCTCGCCCAGCAGCCGGTTGGCCTTGTCCTTGAGGGCGAAGGGGCTCTCCGCCGACCCCAGCCAGAGGGCGCCGATGCCGCTTTCGCCTACCGAACCGAGTTCCTTCCCTCCGCGCCAGACCTGGAGCTTGGCGAACTCCGGATCCGCCTCGTCCAACCAGCCGTTGCCGTCGGCGTCCAGCTTGGCCAGATCGCCGAAACCATCGCCGGAGCGGGCACCGAAAAGCTCGCCGCCGTCATCCACCCGGCCGTTGCCATTGCGGTCCAGGACCAGGAAGCCGCTGCCCGAGCCGAGCCCCGGAATCCGTTCCGGCTTGCCGTCGCTGTCCAGGTCGAAATCCAGGCGCTCTCCCCCGAGATCCGCCGCCTTGCCCTCGAAATTGACCACCAGGGGATCGTGCAGGACGGCCTTGCCGCTCTCCTCGTACTTCCTTTCGCAGCGGTAGTCCCGGCAAAGATCGAGGCCTACCTTGAAGTCGATGGCCTTGCCGTCGGCGGTCCGGATGATGCCGCTCCCTTCCACCTGGGTACGTTCGTGGTCGCTGATTTTCTCGGTGGACTCCCATTTCCATTCCACCTCTCGCTCCCCCTGCCTGGCTTCGGGCTGCTGCGTCGGGCCCTGGCAATCGGCCGCCGCCGTGCGGCATTTCTTGCCATCGAGAGCGGCAAGGATGGCATCCACCAGGGACTGCAGCAGACGCATGACCCGCTCCCGCGCATCCTCCCGGGATTCCTCCGGCTGGGCGCCGGAAATATCCTGAAGGACGTTGCGGAAGGTCATTCCGCCGTGGGTTTCGATCTCGTGCCGGTAGTCCTGTTCGTGCCGGCTGGAAAGACGGATGTCGGACTCCTGGATTCGCATGGCAGCCTCCTGGGCAGTGATTGGGAGCAAGTCACTGCAAGGGCCATGCCCACCGCCTAGAATTCCAGGGGATCCACCTCCAGATGCCAGCGCAGCTTGGCCGGCGCCTTGATGCCCTCGATCGCCTTCCGCCATTGCGGCAGAAAGGTCTGCAGGGCGCGCCGGGACGGCGATTCGGCGAGAAGTTGGCCGCGCTCCAGATTGGCGAGCCTGGACAGGTGCATGGGGACCGGGTCGTAGAGGGCGATCTCGGAATGCTCCTGGGCAACCGGCAGCGCCCGGGCACTGGTCAGGAAAGCAATGGCGTCCGCCATGTCCGGAGCCTCGGCCCGCAGCATGGCCTGATAGGCGTACGGTGGAAAACCGGCCTGCTCCCGCTCCTCCAGAAGGGTGGCTGCATAGGAGGGATAGTCGTGGGCGACAAGGGCGCCGTAGAGAGGATGATCCGGGTACTGGGTCTGGACCAGCACCTCGCCCTTCAGCTCGGCCCGGCCGGCCCGCCCGGCCACCTGCATAAGCTGGGCGAAAAGCCTTTCCGGTGCCCGCCAATCGGCGGCGAACAGGGCGGCGTCGGCCCCCAGGACGCCCACCAGGGTCAGCTTGGGGAAGTCGTGGCCCTTGGCCAGCATCTGGGTGCCCACCAGGATGTCCGCTTCGCCCCCATGGATGCGTTCCAGCATGGCCTCCCACTGCTTGCGGCTCTTCACCGAATCCCGGTCCACCCGGACGATGCGGGCTTCCGGGAAGTGTTCCTGGAGCCAGGACTCCAGGCGCTGGGTGCCCCGGCCAAAGGGGTGGATGTCCTGGTTGCCGCAGGTGGGACAACTCTTGGGCACCCGGACCTCGAAGCCGCAGTGATGGCAGCGCAGCCGCCGGTCGGCCAAGTGCAGCACCAGGTTGGCGGCGCAGCGCCGGCAATGGGAAATCCAGCCGCAGGCCGGGCACGCCAGGACCGGCGCATAGCCCCGGCGGTTGAGGAAGACCAGGCTCTGTTCGCCCCGCTCCAGGCGCTGCGCCACCGCCGCCAGGACCGGCTCCGAGATGCCTTCCTGGAGCACCATCCTGCGGGTGTCCAGGAGCCGGACCGCCGGCAGGGTGGCCTGGGCATTGGCCCGCTCCTGCAGGGTCAGGAGTTGGTAGCGCCCGGACTTGGCGTTGGCCCACGATTCCAGGGACGGGGTCGCCGAACCGAGCACCACCGGAATCTCCAGGTCCCGGGCCCGGAAGACCGCCAGGTCGCGGGCGGAATAGCGCATGCCGTCCTGCTGCTTGAAGGAGGCGTCATGTTCCTCGTCCACCACCATCAGGGCCAGGCGCGGCATGGGGGTGAACACCGCCAGCCGGGTGCCGAGGACGATCTGCGCCTCCCCTTCCAAGGCGGCCCGCCAGTGGCGCTCCCGGGCGGCCTCGGCCAGTTCGCTGTGGAGCGCGACCACTCCGGCGCCGGGAAAGCGGCCCCGGACCCGGGTTTCCAGCTGGGGGGTGAGGTTGATTTCCGGCACCAGCACCAGGGCCTGCCCGCCGGCGGCCAAAGCCTTTTCGATCAGGCGCAGATAGACCTCGGTCTTGCCGCTGCCCGTCACGCCGTACAGGAGATGGACGGCGAAGCCGGCGCCCAGGGAGACCGCGGCGATGGCTGCGGCCTGCTCGCCGGTCAGCTCGGGGGCGGGCACGGTGGCCACCGCCGCCGTCCTGCGCCCGGCCCTGCGCTCCGGGGCCGCCAGGCGCTTGAGACCGACCGGCAGGGCCTGCAGGATGACCTCCCCGATAGGAGCCTGGTAATAGGTGCTGGCGAAGTCGCAGAGGCGGAAAAAATCCTCCGGCAGGGGTGGCAGGTCCCGGAGGATTGCGATGGCGGGCTTCAGCTGCTCCGCCGGCCAGTCGCTATCCTCCCGGACTTCCCGGATGATGCCGATGCGCTCCCCGCGGCCGAAGGGTACCCGGACCCGCAGCCCGACGTCGCCATGCCCCGCCTCGTCCGACACATAATCGAACAAGCGGTGCAGGGGCAGATCGAGGGCGACTCGCAGAATGGGCATTTAGCGCAGGGTATTGCTGTCGATTCTCTGAAAACTCATGCAAGCCCTTCTGCAAACAGCAATTTTTTGTCCGGGGACAAATCTGTGGATAACTTTGTGGATTGCTGTTGGAAGATTTGCCGGGACGATTCCGTCACGGACCCCTCCGGCCCTTGCACTGACCGGGACCGGCGGCAAAAAGGTTCGATTTTTCAGTCCATTACTGGTTTCACGTGAAACCGCGGCGGGATAGGGGCCCGCACCCGGCGGGGCAGACCAACTCTGTGTATAAGTTGGCCCCTGCCCCCCTGTTTGTATCTAGGGCTTACGCAATATCCGACTATGGGAATGCACGGCTTCCACCAGGGCGGATACATTGTCCGGCGGCGTGAATTGGGAAATGCCATGGCCAAGATTGAAGACATGGCCGGTATCGCCGGGGCCGAAGCTGTCCAGCACCCGCTTGGCCTGGGCCGCCACTACCTCGGGGGAAGCGAAAAGCACATTGGGATCCAGATTACCCTGCAGGGCCACCTTGTCCCCCACCCGGCGACGGGCTTCGCCGATATCGATGGTCCAGTCCAGTCCCACCGCGTCGCAGCCGCAGGCGGCGATTTTTTCCAGCCAGAGGCCCCCGCCCTTGGTGAATACGATGGAGGGAACGCGCTCGCCGTCCTTGGACTTGGTGAGGCCGGCAATAATGCGCTGCATGTAGCTCAGGGAGAATTCCTGGTAGGCCGCCGCCGAGAGGGAGCCGCCCCAGGTATCGAAAATCATCACCGCCTGAGCGCCGGAATCGATCTGGGCGTTGAGGTAAGCCGTCACCGCATCCGCCGTCACCGTCAGGATGTGGTGCAGCAGGTCGGGACGATCGTAGAGCATGGCCTTGATGTGCCGGAAGTCGCTGGAACTGCCGCCTTCCACCATGTAGCAGGCCAGGGTATACGGGCTGCCGGAAAAGCCGATCAAGGGCACGGAGTTGTCCAGGGCATGGCGGATTTCCACCACCGCATCCATGACGTAGCGCAAATGGTCGTTGGGGTCCGGCGCCGTGAGGTCGCGGATAGCCCATTCCTCCCGCAGGGGACGCTCGAATTTCGGCCCTTCGCCCTCCTCGAAATAGAGCCCCAGGCCCATGGCATCCGGCACCGTCAGGATATCGGAGAAAAGGATGGCAGCGTCCAGGTCGTAGCGCGCCAGGGGCTGCAGGGTCACTTCGCAGGCCAGGGAGGGCGTCTTGCAGAGATTGAGGAAATTACCGGCCCGCTTGCGGGTCTCGCAGTATTCGGGCAAATAGCGGCCCGCTTGGCGCATCAGCCAGAGGGGGGTGTACTCGGTCGGCTGCTTGAGCAGCGCACGCAAGAAGGTATCGTTGTGGGGGCGGGTCACGGTTGGAAGGTGCCGAAAATAAAAGAACGGATTATCCGCCCGAAGGGGGCTTCCTGCAAAAGCCGCCCGCCGGGCCGGAAATCGCCGATAACCCCCTGACTTGCGCTCTTTCCCCTATTCTTCGCCGCGTTTGGCGAGAGCCACCCCGAGCTGCTTGAGCTTGCGGTAGAGATGGGTGCGCTCCAGGCCGGATTTTTCCGCCAGGCGCGTCATGTTGCCCCCTTCCAGGCGCAAATGGTATTCGAAGTAGGCCTTCTCGAAGGCGTCCCGGGCTTCCCGCAAGGGCTGCTCGAAGAAGGGACTCAGGGAAACCGCCTGGGGCTGGTCATCGCTTTCCAGGGGCGCCAGCCGGGCCACATCCTCGGCGCCGATGTCCTCCTCCAGGGCGGTCAGGGCAAGGTTCCTCACCAAGGTATAAAGGCTGGTCCAGGCACTGTCCGGATGATGCTTCCAGGGCAGGTTGCGCAGGCTGTTGAGGGCGCCGCTGGAAAACCGCCGGGCCGGCACCTCGCCGCGCTCTGTGAAATGGGTAAGCAGCAGGGAGGCGATCTCGGGCACCTCGTCGGCATGGCCGGCCAGGGACGGCAGGGCGATCCAGACCTCCCCCAGGCGTGCCAGAAGCTTGCTGTCCCAGCCGGCGTCGGCCAGGGCGGAGAGGGGCCGGCTGCTGGCGGCGACGAGCTGGACGTTGATCCGATCGACCCGCTCCAGGGCGAAGGCCAGGTTCATTTGCTGCAATTTTCCGAGGGCCGCCACGTCCGGGACGAAAAGGATGCCGCCGCCGGCCTTCTGCAGCATATCCTGGGTCAGGGGGTTGCTGGTGGCGGAAAGATCGACCCAGGGCGCCCGGGGCGGCTGCAGGGTGCGGGCGCAGATTTCGGCGATGCCACCGGTGGCGCCCTTGAGGAACAGCACCGGGGCCTTGGCGGCCGCCTGCTCCAGCCGGCGCTTGAACTCCTTGATGAAACCGGAGCGGGCGAAGGCCTCCAGAGTAAGGGGCGGGCGCTGGGGCAGGCTGTCGTGCTTCAGGGCCTTGTGCACCGTGGTCAGGAGCTTTTGCAGGGCGATGGGCTTCTCGAGGAAATCGAAGGCGCCGAAGCGGGTCGCCTCCACCGCCGTGTCGATGGTGCCGTGGCCCGACATCATCACCACCGGCATGTTGAGCTGCCCTCCGGCATGCCATTCCTTCAGGAGGGAAATGCCGTCCGTATCGGGCATCCAGATGTCGAGCAGCACCAGATCGGGGCGCAGCTCGTCCCGGATCCGGCGCGCCGCGGCGGCGTTCTCGGCCAGGCGCACGTCGTAACCCTCGTCGATGAGGATTTCCGACAGCAGTTCGCGGATTCCGACTTCGTCGTCAACGACCAGAATGATCGCCATGGTTGGCTCCTTCTTCTTTCACCAGCGGCAGGCGGATATCGACCCGTGCCCCGCCCTCCGGTGCGTTGCTGATCTCGATATGGCCCTGATGCTCATCGATGATCTTCTTGATGATAGGCAGGCCGAGACCGGTTCCCCGCGCCTTGGTGGTCACGTAGGGCTCGAAAATCTTGGGCAACAGCTCCGCCGGGAAACCCGGGCCGTTGTCCGTCACCAGCAGCCGGGCGCAGCGCCCTGCCACTTCGGTAGTTACATCTATTCTTCCTTCCTCGCGCCCTTCCAGGGCGTCCTCGGCATTACGCAGCAAGTTGTGGATGACTTGCCGGATTTGGGTGGCATCCCCCAGGATAGGCGGCACTTGGCTGTCCAGCCGGACGCGCAAGGCCACCTTGGCGGTCTCGTAGAGGCCGAGGACTTCGCCGATGAGAGCATTCAGGTCCAGGGGCGCCACCGATGGCGCCGGCAACCGGGCGTAGTCCCGGAAATCATTGACCATGCGTTTCATGGCCTGGACCTGGTTGATGATGGTCTGGGTGCCCCGCTGCAGCATCTCCGCATCGCCGTTGGAAAGCTTGTCGGCCAGCTTCAGCTGAAGGCGCTCCGCCGACAGCTGGATAGGCGTGAGGGGATTCTTGATCTCGTGGGCCAGGCGCCGGGCGACTTCGCCCCAGGCGGCGCTGCGCTGGGCGGCGATGAGGCGGGTGACATCGTCGAACACCACCACCTCGCCGCCGCCGCTGGCTTCCGGCAGGCGGGAGCCCCGCAGCAGCAAAACCTGGGGCATGCCGTTGGAGCGTTCGAGTTCGAGCTGGTCCTGCCACTCCGCCTCGTCGGTGGCGTCGAAATGCTCGCGGATGAAACGGCCGAGGACCTCCTGGCGCGGCCACGACTCCACCGCCACGCCCGCCAGGCCGTCGAACTCGTCCCCCAGGATGGCCAGGGCACCCTCATTGACGGTCCGCAGTACGAAACGCCGGTCGAAGACCAGCACCCCGGTGGACAGATTGGCCAGGATGGATTCCAGGTAACCCCGGGCCGACTCCAGCTCGGCCCGGTGCCTTTCGGTCTCCCGGCGGGCATCGTCCAGCTGCCGGGTCATCTGGCTGAAGGACTGGGTCAACATCCCCAGTTCGTCCCGGCTATACACCGCCTGGCGGGGCGAGAAGTCGCCCTGGGCCACCGCCTGGGTCCCCTCCGCCAGGATGGACAGGGGCGCCGACAGGCGCCGGGCAAGGACGAAGGCCAGGGCGAAGGCCGCGAAGAGGGCGAGCAGTACGGTGAGGGTCAGGGTCAGGGCGTAGATGCGGGTGAGCCCCTGGCGGGCCAGTTGCAGTTCCTGGTAATCCCGGTACACGGTCTGGACCTCGTCGGCGTTCTGGCCGAGGGCAGGCGGCACCGGATTCACCACCTGCAGGATGCGGGGCTCCTCGAAGACGCCATGGGCGGCTACCGGCACCAGAACCCGCAACATGAGCTTGCCCCCCTCCCCGTCGATGGCCGTGACGGCCCGGCTGCTCCGGGCCTGCTTCAACTGGGCCGAGCTCGGCAGGGAAGGCAGGAGGCTGGAAAAATCGTCGCTGGCACTGGACAGGAGCTGGCCGCCGACCGAGAAAAGGGCCGCCGACTCGACGCCGGATTGCTCCCGCAGGCGCAGGAGGGCCGAGCGCCGCCCGGGTTCCGGCAGGTCCGACAGTTCCAGGGCCATGCCGCGGGTTTTGTCCACCAGTTCGCCGAGCATCGAGTCGAGGGCCGTGCGCCCGAGGGCAAGGCCCGATTCCAGGGCCTTTTCCACCCGCACATCGAACCAGCCTTCGATGGAACGGGTGACGAACTGCACCGATACCCCATAGACCAGGACGCCGGGGAGCACCGCCACGACGCCGAACATCATCATCAGGCGCAGCTTGAGGCGGGCCCCGAAGACCTGGGCCCGGTAATCCCGCCACAGGGACCGCAATTGCCAGCCGACCAGCCCGACCATGGCCGCCGCCAGGACGATGTTGAGGCCGATCAGGAGGGAGTAGTGACGGGTAAACAGGGATGTCTTGGCTGCCGTGGAGAGTAGCAGCAGGAACCAGACGATGGCGCCCATGGTGGCCGCCAGCGCTCCCCCGATGGCGACGAAACGCTTCACTTGCTCTCCGCCGGCAGGGTGGCCTGCCAGACTTTCCAATCCGAAGCCAGATGCCAATCCCGGTTGCCGAGAGCGGAAATCTGGAAGGGCTTGGGCAACTGGCTGACGTCCAGACGCAGGCGCAGGGCGGCACGATAGGCGTCGCCGGGCTTGACCGGGACTTTGTCCGATTTATCCGGCGCTTTTTCGATCACTACCCAGTTGCGCAGGCGGGACAGCATGCGCAGGGCTTCGCTCAGGTTCGGAAAGGACTGGTGCAGGGCGCCGGTGGATAGGCGGTACTGGCGCGTCAGGGCGTGGTAGGAAAGGCGATAGGTCAGGCTGCGGCTCACCAGCTTTTCGTCCAGCCAGTACCAGCGCGGCCGGGTGAGCTCGAAATCGACAACGAAATTGAGCACCACGCCCTTGGTGACCGCTTCTTCCAGGCGCTCGTTGAAATCGATGGCGAAATCGGCGGAAACGGCATAGCCGTCCTCCACCGCTGTCAGTTCCGGATTGGAGATTTCGATCTCGGCAGCGCGGGCCGCCAAGGTGAACAGGAGGCCAAAGACGATGGCCCACACCCGCCAGGGCTCAAAGCGGTTTTTCAAGCAGGCAGTAATAGAAACCATCGTGTTCGGCGTCGGGCAGCAATAATTCTTCGTGGCATCGCAGCGCTTCGGGC
Organism: Rhodocyclaceae bacterium; assembly: GCA_018261935.1. GTDB lineage: Bacteria > Pseudomonadota > Gammaproteobacteria > Burkholderiales > Rhodocyclaceae > JAGTRP01. Next base: position 50,655 of record JAGTRP010000008.1, on the reverse strand, counting down.
TGCCGGGCGACAAAGCCATCCACCTGGCCGGCATCCTCTTCCGGAAAGACCGAGCAGGTCGCGTACAGCAGTTTACCGCCGGGCTTCACAACCCGCCACAGGGCATCCAGAAGGGCGGCCTGGGCGCGGGCGAAGCCGGCGATGTCGGCCTCCCGCCGCAGCCACTTGGCATCGGGATGGCGGCGCACGACGCCGCTGGCGGTGCACGGCACGTCCGCCAGCACCGCATCGAAGGGATTGCCGTCCCACCATTGGTCGATCCTGGAGGCATCGGCCGCCCGGACCTGGGCCTGCAGGCCCAGGCGGTCCAGGTTGTCCTGGATGCGCCGACAGCGGGCCGGCTTGAGGTCCAGGGCCAGGAGGTCCACATCGGCCCTTTCCAGGATATGGGCGGTCTTGCCGCCGGGAGCGGCGCAGGCGTCCAGCACCCGGCTGCCCGGGGCCGGATCGAGCAGTGCCGCCGCCCGCTGGGCCCCCAGGTCCTGGACCGACACCAGCCCCTCCGCAAAACCGGGCAGGCGATCCACCGGCACCGGCCTCGCCAACAGCAAGCCGTCTTCGCCGCGGGGCCAGGCCTCGATGCCGACGTCCGGCAAGCCGCTGGCGTAGTCGTCCCGGCCGGCCCGCCGCCGATTGACCCGCAGAGCCATGGGGGGCGGTGTATTCCCGGCGGCGACAATGGCCGGCCAGTCCTCGGGATAAGCCGTCTTGAGACGGCGCAGCCACCACTCGGGATGGGTCAGGCTGGCCACCTCGTCGGCCGCCACGGCGGCAAGCAGTTCCTCCTGGCGGCGCAGGAAATTGCGCAGCACCCCGTTCACCAGCCCCTTGAAGCGTCCGCCCGCCACCTGACCGGCGGCGCGCACCGCCTGGTCCACAACGGTGTGGGGGCTGTCCGGCCGGCTTTCGAGGCGGTAAAGCGCCACCAGCAGGAGGGCATTGACCACCGGCTGGCCGAGGGGCTTCTCCAGCAGATGGGAGAGGAAGAAGCCACCGCGGCCGTACTGCCGCAGGCTGCCATACACCAGATCCTGGGCCGCTGGCCGCGCCACCGCGGGCACCTTGGCAAGCAGTCCATCGGCGAGGCTTTGCCCGCCCACCACGGCCGTCACCACCTGGGCGGCGTTAAGCAGGGCGAAAGCGAGGGAGTCGGAAGGAAGGGATTGGGACATGGGCCGCCATTATCGCACGGGGCATAATGCCCCCATGAAAAGCATTTTGACCGCCCTCGCCCTCCTGCTCACGACCTTGCCCGCCTGGGGCTGGAACGCCGCCGGCCATCGCCTGGTGGCGGCCATCGCCTGGCGCCAGATGTCTCCCATCGCCCAGCACCGGGTCACCGACCTGCTGCAGATTCACCCCGACTACCGCAAGTGGACCGCCAAGGCCGGGGATAACCCTGGCTACACCGCTTTCCTCGAAGCCTCCACCTGGCCCGACGACATCCGCAAGGATCGGCGCTTCCATGACGAGGGGCGGGAAGCGCCAACGCCCCCTTTTCCCGGCATGGCCGATACGGCCCGCCACAAAGACTGGCACTACGTGGATCAGTTCTCCAATAAGGTCCGGGATGGAGAACTGGACCACCAGCTCGAACGCCTGACCCGCCTCCTGCGCAACCCCGGCACGCCGCCGGCGGAGCGGGCCTACGCCCTGCCCTGGCTCATCCACCTCCTGGCCGACATCCACCAGCCACTGCACGTGGGCAGCCGGGACGATGGAGGAGGCAACCGCTTCGAAATCGAAAATCCCTTCAATCGCCGCCTGCCTTTCACCAACCTCCATACCTGGTGGGACGACCTGCCGGGTCCGCCCTGGTTGCGCGGCCCCCGCCTTGAGCGGGCGGCGGACGCTCTCCTGGCGTCCCAGCCGAAGCCGCCCCGCCAGGGCTCGCTGGCCCTGTGGGAAAAGGAGAGCCGGGAACTCAGCCGAGAAACGGCCTACCCCGCCGCCACCGGCAGCCTGCTGCCGGCCATCACTGCGGACTTCGCGGCCCGCTCCCAGGCCGTCGCCAACCAGCGGCTGGCGACGGCGGGCTATCGCCTCGGCCGCCTTCTGGAGGGGACATTCGGGCAGGTTTCACGTGAAACGGAATAGAATTCCGTCATGCACGGCCTCCACCTCATCGCCGACCTCCATGACTGCCGCTGTCGGCGGGAATTCCTCCTCGATGCCCCGGGGCTGGAGTCCTTCTGCATCGCCGCCTGCGAGCGCCACGGCCTGACCGTCGTCGGTCGCTGCTTCCACCAGTTCCGCACCGCCGCCGGGGAACCGGCCGGCGTCACCGGCACCGTGGTCCTGGCCGAATCCCACCTGGCCGTGCATACCTGGCCGGAAATGGCGGGAGCGACCCTCGATATCTACGTCTGCAACTTCAGCGCCGACAATAGCGACCGGGCCCATGCCCTGTTCGACGAAAGCATCGCTGCCTTCGCCCCGGAAAGGGTGGAAAAAAAACGGGTCGCCCGGGGCAGCATCCGGGCGTAGCGGCTTTCAAGCCGCGCCGTCGAAGCGGCTGCCGACCACCAAGGCGTTGCCCGCCAGGAACTGCATCGCCGGCAGGCGTTTTCCCCCGGCCTTCTGCAATTCGGTGACCAGGATGGCTCCCTCGCCACAGGCGACGGCGATGCCCTCCTTACCGGCCGCCAGAATCTCCCCCGGCTGCCCGCGGCCGTCGATGGGCCGGGCCCGCCAGATCTTGATGCCGGTCCCGCCCAGCAGGGCTTGGGCACCGGGAAAGGGATTGAAGGCGCGGATCAGACGATCGATCTCCGGAGCCGGGCGCCACCAATCGATCAGGGCCTCGCTCTTTTCGAGCTTGGCGGCATAGGTCACCCCGGCCTCGGACTGGGGCTCCGCCGGCATGGGCAGGCGGGCCAGGCAATCCACGATGAGTTCGCCGCCGAGGGCGGCCAGCCGGTCATGCACATCCCCCGCCGTGTCCCCTGCCTCGATGGGCAGCTTGTCGCACAGGAGCACTGGGCCGGTATCGAGGCCGGCTTCCATCTGCATGATGCAGACGCCGGTTTCCCCGTCCCCCGCCAGGATGGCGCGCTGGATGGGAGCGGCGCCCCGCCAGCGGGGCAGCAGCGAAGCATGGATATTGATGCAGCCGAAGCGGGGCAGGTCCAGCACTGTCTGGGGCAGGATCAGGCCATAAGCCGCTACCACCATGACATCGGCGCCCACTTCCCGCAGCCGGGCCTGGGCGTCGGCGTCCCTGAGGGTGGGCGGCTGGAAGACTTCGATGCCCAACTCCTGGGCCAGGCGCTTGACCGGCGAAGCCTGCAAGGCCATGCCCCGGCCGGCGGGCCGGTCGGGCTGGGTCAGCACCAGGGGAATGTCATGGCCTGCGGCCGCGATGGCGCGCAGGGCAACGGCGGCAAATTCCGGCGTGCCGGCAAAGATGACTCTCATGCCGTGATGCGCGCCTGCTTCATGAGCTTGTTCTTGATCCGCGTCTGCTTCAGTTGGGACAGATAGTCGACGAAAACCTTGCCTTTCAGGTGATCCAGCTCGTGCTGGATGCAGACCGCCAGCAGGCCTTCCGCCTCCAGGGTCTTTTCCTGGCCGTCCAGGTTCATGTATTGCACGGTCACCCGCTCGGCCCGCTGCACCCGGTCGTAGATGCCGGGCACCGAAAGACAGCCTTCCTCGCCCTCCTGGACCCCGTCCCGCGCCAGGATGCGGGCATTGATCATGACCAGGAGCTGGTCCTTGGTTTCCGAAATATCGATGACCACCAACTGCTTGTGGACATCCACCTGGGTAGCCGCCAGGCCAATGCCCGGCGCCTCGTACATGGTCTCCGCCATGTCCCGGGCGAGGGTGCGGATGCCGTCATCGACCGTGGCGATGGGCGCCGCGGTCTTTTTGAGGCGGGGATCGGGGTAACGCAGAATGGGTAACAAAGCCATAGATAAAACCGAATGAAAACTTGCTCGCCTAAGCCATTAAGTGCAGAATCAGAGCCACTTTCCGAGATATGGACAGGGTTTCACTCGTGAACTCCGACAATGGAGTCGGCACCCCGTTCCACCGGCACGTGAGGATAAGACAATGGTCCGCATTATATCCGCGCTCGTTCTTGCCGTGATGGCGGCCTGCGCTTTCGCCCAAGAGCCCGTTCAGCTGGTCGACAATCCCCCCGACCGCCATATCGTGGCTTCCGGCGACACGCTGTGGAGCATCGCCGGCAAATTCCTCAAGGAACCCTGGCGCTGGCCCGAAGTCTGGCGCCTCAACAAGGACCAGATCCGCAATCCCCATCGCATCTACCCGGGCGACATCGTCCTGCTCGACACCTCCTCCGGCGCTCCCCAGCTCAAGATCGCCAAGCCGGTCAAGCTCCAGCCCCAGGTCCACAGCGAAGCCATCAAGCAGGCCATCCCCAGCATCCCGCCCAACGTCATCGAGCCGTTCATTTCCCGGCCCCTGATCGTCGAGGCCGACGCCCTGGAAAAATCGCCGTTCATCATTGCCGGCCAGGACAATCGCATCATCATGGGCAGCGGCGACTCCGGCTTCGTCGCCGGAATCCCCGACGCCAAGACGGCGAACTGGCAGGTCTACCGCCCGGGCAAGCCCCTCAAGGACCCGGAAAACGGCGAAGTACTCGGCCACGAAGCGACGTTTCTCGGCACGGCCAGGCTGGTCCAGCCGGGAGAGCCCGCCACGGTGACCATCACCACCGCCAAGGAAGAAATCGGCCGCGGCGACCGCCTGGTTCCCGCCCCCCTCCCCACCCTGGTGTCCTACGCTCCCCACAAGCCCGACGGGACAGTGGCCGGACGGGTCGTCTCCATCTACGGCGGCCTGACCGAGGGCGGCAAGCATTCCATCGTGAGCCTCAACCGCGGCAGCCGCGACGGCATCGAGGTCGGGCACGTTCTCGCCCTCCACCGCAAACAGTCATTTACGGGCTACGACCCCAAGTCGGGCAAACGTGAAACCACGGCCCTTCCCGAGGAGCGCTACGGCCTGGTCTTCGTCTTCCGCACCTTCGAGCGGGTGGCCTACGCCCTGGTCATGGATAGCGCCAAGCCGGTCACCATCGGCGACGCCACCCGGAATCCATGACCCCGGCCGCAGCGGTGAACGACTGGCTGCGGCTCACCCTCATTCCCGGCATCGGCGGCGAGACCCAGCGCAAGCTCCTCGCCGCCTTCGGACTGCCGGAAGCCCTCTTCGCCGCCGATCGCCTGACGGTACGGGGCGTCATCGGCGACAAGGCCGATCTCCTCTTCGACACCGACAATGCCGAAGCCGTCGACCTTGCCCTGGCCTGGGCCGACGCTCCCGGCCACAGCATCGTCACCCTGGCCGATGAAGCCTATCCCCAGGCCCTGCTCCAGATTCCCGATCCGCCGACCGTACTCTACGTGCGCGGCCGGACCGAATTGCTGAACAGCCCCTCCCTCGCCGTCGTCGGCAGCCGCAACGCCACCCGCCAGGGCCTGCAGACGGCGGAAGCCTTCGCCAAGGCCCTGGCCGGCCAGCGCTACACCGTGGTCAGCGGCCTCGCCCTGGGAATCGACGCCGCCGCCCACCGGGGAGCCCTGGCCGCGGAGGGCGGCACTGTGGCGGTCATCGGCACCGGCGCCGACCGGCTGTACCCGGCCCGCAACCGGGACTTGGCTCTGGCCATCGCCGAAAAGGGCGCCATCGTTTCCGAATTCCCCCTCGGGACCCCGGCCGTGGCCGCCAACTTTCCGCGCCGCAACCGGCTCATCTCGGGGCTTTCCCGGGGCGTCCTGGTGGTCGAGGCCGCCCCCGAGAGCGGTTCCCTCATCACCGCCCGCCTGGCCGCCGAGCAGGGCCGCGAGGTTTTTGCCATCCCCGGCTCCATCCATTCCCCGGTGGCGCGGGGCTGCCACCGGCTCATCAAGCAGGGCGCCAAGCTGGTGGAAACCGCCGAGGACATCCTGGAGGAGATCGGCCCTCCGGTGGCCCCCGCCGCCACGGCAACCGCCAACGAGGCCGATCCGGTCCTCGCCGCCTTGGGTCACGACCCCTGCAGCCTGGATGACTTGGCGGACCGCACCGAACTGGCCGCCGACGCCCTGCTGCCCCGTCTCCTCGCCCTCGAACTGACCGGCCAGGTGGCGGTGCTGCCGGGCAACCGTTACCAGCGCCTGAACGGCTGACCGTCCCTTTCCCGGCGATTGCATCTGGGCGGGGCTGCGTCTATGCTGGCCGCAAAGTCCTCGGGAGTCCGCCATGCCCGCCCCCCGCTGCGTCCTCGCCCTCGACCAGGGAACCACCAGTTCCCGCGCCATCGTCTTCGACCGGGACGGACGGATTCTGGGCCTCGCCCAGCAGGAGTTCCCCCAGCATTTCCCGCAGCCGGGCTGGGTCGAGCACGATCCGGAGGACCTCTGGCGCACCCAGGCGGCAGTCGCCGTCGAGGCCCTTGCCCGAGCGGGGGTCCAGTCCCAGGAGGTGGCCGCCATCGGCATCGCCAACCAGCGGGAAACGACCCTTCTCTGGGAACGCAGCACCGGCCGCCCCCTGCACCGGGCCATCGTCTGGCAGGACCGGCGCACCGCCGGCCACTGTAAAGCCCTGCGGGAAGCCGGCCACGAGAAAATGTTCCGGGATCGCACCGGCCTCGTCCTCGACCCCTATTTCTCGGGCACCAAGCTCGCCTGGCTTCTGGATTGCATCCCCGATGCCCGCTCCCGGGCCGCGGCGGGCGAACTGTGCTTCGGCACCGTCGATAGCTGGCTCGCCTGGCGCCTCACCGGCGGGCTGGCCCATGTGACCGATGCCACCAACGCCTCCCGTACCCTCCTCTACAACCTCCACACCGGCGCCTGGGATGAGGCGCTGCTGAAATGCCTCGGCATCCCGGCCCCCCTGCTGCCCCAGGTGGTGGATTCCAGCCAGACGGTGGGCGTCGTTACCGGCATTCCCGAACTCGCGGGCATCCCCCTGGCTGCCCTGGTCGGCGACCAGCAGGGTGCCCTGGCCGGCCAGGCCTGCTTCGCGCCGGGCCTGGCCAAGAATACCTACGGAACCGGCTGCTTCCTGCTCATGCACACGGGCGAAGCGCCGGCCCCATCCCGGCACGGCCTTCTGACCACCGTCGCTGCCCGGCACCAGCAGCGTCTCACCTACGCCCTGGAAGGCAGCGTCTTCACCGGCGGCGCCGTGGTGCAATGGCTGCGGGACGGCCTCGGCATCATCAAGCGGGCTGCGGATATCGAGGCGCTGGCCGCTTCCGTCCCCGACGCCGGCGGCGTCGTCTGCGTTCCCGCCTTCACCGGCCTAGGCGCCCCCTATTGGGACCCCCACGCCCGCGGCACCCTGATCGGCCTCAGCCGGGGCACCAGCGGCGCCCATATTGCCCGGGCGGCCCTGGACGCCATTGCCTTCCAGGTGGCCGATCTCGTGGATGCCATCGAAGCCGACGCCGGCAGCCCCCTGGCCGAATTGCGGGTGGACGGAGGCGCCGCCGCCAACAACCTGTTACTGCAGATCCAGGCCGACCTCCTGCAAAAGCCGGTGGCGCGCCCCGTCATCACAGAAACCACGGCCCTCGGTGCCGCCTACTTCGCCGGGCTGGCGGCGGATTTCTGGTCCAGCCCGGAAGAGATCGCCAATCATTGGCAGGCGGACCGCCGTTTCCTGCCCCGCCTGCCGGCTGCCGAGGCGACCAGCCGGCGGGACCGCTGGCGGGACGCCGTGGGCCGCTCCGGGAACTGGGCGGCATGAAGCGGCCGGAAATGCTCGCCCGGGTCGAGGATGGGCGCCCCTGGGACCTCCTGGTCATCGGCGGCGGTGCCACCGGCCTCGGGATCGCGGTGGACGCAGCGGCCCGGGGCTACGCGGTGCTCCTCGTCGAGCGGGACGACTTCGCCCAAGGCACCTCCAGCCGTTCCACCAAGCTGGTCCATGGCGGCGTCCGCTACCTGCAGCAGGGCAATCTCGGCCTCGTCAGGGAAGCCCTGGAGGAACGGGGCATCCTGCGCCGGAACGCTCCCCACCTGGTCCGCGATCTGGCCTTTGTGGTGCCCAGCTACGCCTGGTGGGAATCGCCCTTCTACGGGGTTGGCCTCAAGTTCTACGATTTCCTTGCAGGCCACCACGGCTTCGGTCCCTCCCGCCACCTCTCCGGGGCTGAAGTCGCCGCCGCCATTCCTACCATCGCCACCGCCGGCCTCCACGGCGGCACCCTCTACTACGACGGCCAGTTCGACGACGCCCGTCTCGCCATCCACTTGGCCCGTACCGCCGCCGACGAGGGCGCCACCCTCGTCAACTATTGCGAGGCGCGGGCCCTCACCAAGGACGGTGCCAGAAGAGTCGTCGGCGCCATTCTCCTCGACCGGGAAAGTGGCCGGGAACAGGCCGTCGCCGCCCGCGCCGTCATCAACGCTACCGGCCCCTTCTGCGACACCCTGCGCCGCCTGGATGACCCGGATGCCGACTCCATCATCGCCCCCAGCCAAGGAGTCCATCTGGTCCTCGACCGGGGTTTCCTGCCAGGCAATTCGGCCCTCATGGTGCCCCACACCGACGATGGCCGGGTGCTCTTCGCCATCCCCTGGCACCACTGCGTCCTGGTGGGCACCACCGACACCCCGGTGCCCGCCGTCGCGAGGGAACCCCGGGCCAGCGGGGAGGAGATCGATTTCCTCCTGGACAATCTCAACCGCTATCTGTCCCGGCCCGCCAGCCGGGCCGACGTGCGTTCCGTCTTCGCCGGCATCCGTCCCCTGGTGCGCGGAACCGGCCACGCCGCTACCACCAGCCTGAGCCGGGACCACAGCCTTTTCCGCGATCCCCGCTCCGGCCTTATCACCGTCACCGGCGGCAAATGGACCACCTACCGCCGCATGGCCCAGGACACGGTGAATCTCGCCGCCGGCGCGGCCGGGCTGATTCCCAGGCCCTGCATCACCCGGGCCCTGCCTATCCACGGCTCCCATCCAGCAGCCGAGCACTTCGGCACCCTCGCCCACTACGGCGCCGATGCACCGGCCATCGTCGAACTGGCGGGCCGCGACCCGGCCCTCGGAGAGCGGCTCCACCCCCGCCTGCCGGCCATCGCCGCCGAAGTGGTCTGGGCCTGCCGGCACGAGATGGCGCGGACGGTGGAAGACGTGCTGGGCCGCCGCACCCGCAGCCTCTTCTTCGACGCCGAAGCGGCCGCCGCCGCCGCACCCGCCGTGGCTCGTCTGATGGCCGCCGAACTGGGGCGGGACTCCGAATGGGAACAAGTCCAGAGCCGGACTTTCCAATCGCTCGCGGCCCTCTACCGGGCCGACAGCAACGCCGCAACGGGTCGTCCCTGACCCTTGACATTCCGCCGGGGCGCCAACAATCGCCCTTGCCAAGGGGCATCCCGCCTCTTATCATGCCCCGGCACTTTACGAGCAGAACCCATGGCCAAAAAGCTGATCATCGCCGAAAAACCTTCCGTCGCCACTGACATCTCCAAGGCACTGGGAGGCTTCACCAAGCACGACGACTATTATGAAAGCGAGCACTACGTGCTCTCGTCGGCCATCGGCCATCTGCTCGAACTGGCCTGCCCGGAGGAATACGAGGTCAAGCGCGGCAAGTGGTCCTTCGCCCACCTGCCGGTGATCCCGCCCCACTTCGCCCTCCAGCCCATCGAGAAGACCGAGTCCCGCCTGAAGGTTCTCACCAAGCTCATCAAGCGCAAGGATGTGGATGGCCTCATCAATGCCTGTGACGCGGGGCGGGAAGGCGAACTGATCTTCAACTACATCGCCCAGCACGCCAAGGCCGGCAAGCCGGTGCAGCGGCTGTGGCTGCAGTCCATGACCCAGGGCGCCATCCGGGACGGCTTCTCCCGCCTGCGGGCGGGCGAGGAAATGCGGGGCCTGGGGGATGCCGCCGTCTGCCGGTCGGAATCCGACTGGCTGGTGGGCATCAACGGCACCCGGGCCATGACCGCCTTCAATTCCAAGACCGGCGGCTTCCACCTCACCACCGTCGGCCGCGTCCAGACACCGACCCTGGCGATCATGGTGGAGCGGGAAAAGAAGATCCGCGAATTCAAGCCCCGCCCCTACTGGGAAGTGGAGGCCACCTTCGGCTGCAAGGCCGGCGAATACAAGGGCAAATGGTTCGACGAGGGCTTCAAGGGCAAGGCCGAGGACGAGCACGCCCGGGCCGACCGCCTCTGGGAAGAGGCCAAGGCCGCCGCCATCCGGGCCGCCGCCCTGGGCCAGCCCGGCGAGGTGAGCGAGGAATCCAAGCCGGAAACCCGCCTGTCGCCGCTCCTTTTCGACCTCACCAGCCTGCAGCGGGAAGCCAACGGCCGTTTCGGCTTCTCGGCCAAGACCACCCTTTCCATCGCCCAGGCCCTGTACGAAAAGCACAAGGTCCTCACCTATCCGCGGACGGACTCCCGCTGCCTGCCGGAAGACTACCTGAGCAGCGTCAAACAGACGCTTTCCATGCTCACCGGCGAGGGTACCGGCAAGGGCCACGACGAGGTGCTGCTTTCCCGCTATGCGCCCTTCGCCCACCAGATCCTGTCCCGGAACTGGGTGGTGCCCAACAAGCGCATTTTCAACAACGCGAAGATTTCCGACCACTTCGCCATCATCCCCACCACCCAGGCGCCGAAGAACTTGAACGAAGTCGAGCAGAAGCTCTACGACTTCGTGGTCAAGCGCTTCCTGTCGGTCTTCTTCCCGGCCGCGGAATACCTGGTCACCACCCGCATCACCCGGGTCGCCGGCAATCCCTTCAAGACCGAAGGCAAGGTTCTGGTCGCCCCCGGCTGGCTGGCGGTCCACGGCAAGGAGTCTCAGGAAGATGGCGAGGGCAACCTGCCGCCAGTGGAGCCGAAGGAAAAGGTCCGGACCGAGGACGTGGTCCTCAAGGCCAACGAAACCAAGCCGCCCCCCCGCTATTCCGAAGCAACGCTGCTGTCGGCTATGGAAGGCGCCGGCAAGATGGTGGACGACGAGGAACTGCGGGCGGCCATGGCCGGCCGCGGCCTCGGCACCCCGGCCACCCGGGCCCAGATTATCGAAAACCTGATCACCGAGCAGTACATGCTGCGGGAAGGCCGGGAACTCATCCCCACCGCCAAGGCGTTTAATCTGCTCACCCTCCTGAACGGCCTCGGGGTCACCGAACTCACCGCCCCGGAACTCACCGGCGAGTGGGAATGGAAACTGGGCCGCATCGAGAAGGGCGAGATGACCCGGGAAGCCTTTATGCGGGAAATCGCCGAGATGACCCGGCACATCGTCGAGCGGGCCAAGACCTACGACAACGACACCATCCCCGGCGACTTCGGCGTCCTTTCCTCCCCCTGCCCCAAGTGCGGCAGCGTCATCCGGGAGAATTACAAGAAATTCCAGTGCAGCGGCTGCGATTACTCCTTGTGGAAAATCGTCGCCGGCCGCCAGTTCGAGCCGGAGGAGATCGAAACCCTTCTCACCGAGAAGAAGGTCGGGCCCCTGACCGGCTTCCGCAACAAGATGGGCCGCAGCTTCGCCGCCGCCATCCGCCTGAATGACAACATGGAGCCGGAATTCGATTTCGGCCAGGACCGGGCGAGCGAAGAGGGCGAAGCCGAAGCGGTGGATTTCTCCGGCCAGGAAAGCCTGGGCAAATGCCCGAAGTGCGGCGGCAACGTCTACGAGCACGGCAGCTCCTACGTCTGCGAAAAGTCGGTGGGCAGCGGCAAGACCTGCGATTTCCGCTCCGGCAAGATCATCCTGCAGCAGCCGGTGGAACGGGAGCAGATGCAGAAACTCCTGGCCCAGGGCAAGACGGATTTACTCAAGGAGTTCGTTTCCGCCCGCACCCGCCGCAAGTTCTCCGCCTTCCTGGTGGTCAAGGACGGCAAGGTGGGCTTCGAGTTCGAACAGAAGGCGCCCAAGAAGCCTGCGGCGGCTAAGAAGAAGGTCGCGGCCTGAGGGGTCGGGGTTCCACGTGGAACCCCATTGGCTATTGGATCTCCGATTTCCTTACGCGTCGGGCGGGGCATTTGCTCCGCCGGGCTGCGGAACTCGGGCGCTGCGCGCCCTCAGACAGTCCTCGCCCAGCTCCTCAAACGCCCCACCCTCCGGTTGATGTCCCAGGAGAGGCTATTTTGTCAGCGGACCGGGGTAGCTCCGGGTAGCTGGCAGGAGAGAATCGCCGCCCGCACGGCGTCGATGGCCTGGGGTCGGGGGAAAGTGACGCGCCAGACCAGCCCGACCCGGCGCGCCGGCAGGCTGCCGTCGTCGCCCGGCACAAAGGGCAGGACCCGCACCAGGGGCTCCCGCTCCATCAGGGGATCCGCCGCCGTGCTCGGCATCACCGCCACCCCGGCGCCGCTCGCCACCATGTAGCGGATGGTCTCCAGGGAGCTGCCTTCCAGGGAATTGGCCAGCCCTTCCGGGGCGGAAAGGCGCGGGCAGGACTCGATCACCTGGTCCCGGAAGCAGTTGCCCTGCCCGAGGAGCAGGAGATCCTGCCCCTCCAGTTCATCCGGCCGGATGCCCGGGCGCCCGACCCAGTCGTGGCCCGCCGGCACCACCACCCGGAAGGGCTCGTCGTAGACCGCCTGGGCCACCAGGCCGGATTCGGAAAAAGGCAGGGCGATGACGATGACGTCCAGTTCGCCGGCCTTCAGCGCCGGGATCAGGTTGCCGGTGAAATCCTCCTTGAGGAAAAGCGGCATGGCCGGCGCCTCCCGATGGAGAGCGGGAATGAGTTGGGGAAGCAGGTAGGGGGCGATGGTGTAGATCACCCCCAGGCGCAGGGACCCGGTCAGCGGGTCCCGCCCCTCGTCGGCGATCTCCTCCAGCTTCAGGGCCTCCTCCAGCACCCGCTGGGATTGGGCGACGATACGCTCACCGACCGGAGTGATGCGGACCTCGGCGGCGTTGCGCTCGAAAAGCGCCGTACCCAGCTGGCCTTCCACCTTCTTGATGGCCACCGACAGGGTCGGCTGGCTGACATGGCAGCTCTCCGCCGCCCGACCGAAATGGCGCTCCCGGGCCAGGGCCACGATGTAGCGCATTTCGGTGAGCGTCACAGCCTATTCCTCCGCCTTCAGCAAGGCGATGTCCGATGGCTCCAGCCAGCGCCACTCCCCGGGTTTCAGATCGGGAGGCAGGATGAGGCCGCCCACCGACAGGCGATGGAGGTTCTCCACCCGATTGCCGGCGGCAGCCACCATGCGCTTCACCTGGTGATACTTGCCCTCGGTGATGGTGAGCCGCAGCAGGCAGTCCCCAACCACTTCGCAGGCAGCGGCCCGCACCGGCTCCGGGTCGTCGTGGAGCACCACGCCGGCCAGCATGGCCTCGATCTGCCCGGCATCCACCGGATGCTTGGTGGTGGCGATATAGACCTTCGGGACCTTCTTCCTGGGGGACGAGAGAATGTGGTTGAGCTGCCCGTCGTCGGTGAGGATGAGGAGGCCCGTGGTGTCCTCGTCCAGGCGGCCGATGGGCTGAACTTCCCGCTCCACCAGGGGAGGGGGCAGCAGGGAAAGGACGCTGGGATGATGGATGGGCCGGCGCGAGCATTCGTAATCCGCCGGCTTGTTCATCATGATCGTGGCGAACTCCCGGTAGGGCCAGGCGATCTCATCCACACTGAAGGTCAGATCATCGGTGCAGACATCGGTGAAAGGGTCGTCGCACACTTCCCCGTTGACGGCCACGCGGCCGGAGCGAATGAGGGCGCGGCAGCCCTTGCGGGTGCCAAATCCTTGGCGTTGGAGGATTCTTTCTAGTTCCATGGGGCCGATGCTACCATCCCGCCATGAAGTTCGAACATCTCATCCAGATCAACGATCCCGGCAATCCCCTCGTCGAATCCCTGACCCGCGAGCAGGTCTGGGCAGGGCTGATGCACCGGGTGGAAAATCCCCTCCCCTTCCTGCCCGGCCTCGAATCCTTCACCATCCTCGACCGGGAGGCGGCCGGAATCCGGCGGGAGCTCAATTTCGGCTCCGCCCTCATCCACGACCAGGTCACCTACGAGGAGGACAGCTGGGTGCGCTTCGACATCCCGGCGGCCGAGAGCCATGCCGGCGGCAGCCTCACCATCAGCATCGAGGAGCCCACCGCAGGCCATCTTTTCCTGCGCTTCGCCTACCAGACCACCCTCGCCGAAGTGGCCTTCTCGGAAGATGCGAATTACGTGGAATACGTGAAGTCCGCCTACCGGGAATCCGATGTGGATACGGTGCGGGTCATCCGCACCCTGGCCGCCGGCGGCCGCGGGCACTAGCCCGGGCGGTTGGCCACCCAGATGCCGGCGGCCACCAGCCCCAGGGCCAGCCACACCCCCGGGGTCAGGGCCTCGCCGCCCAGGACACCCGCCGCCAGGACGCCGAAGACCGGAGTGAGGAAGGAAAAGGAAGAAAGCCGCGTCGCCGGGTAATGGCGCACCAGCCAGAACCAGGCCAGGTAGCTCACCGACGCCACGACCACGACCTGGAAAGCCAGGGCCAGCGCCACCGACAGGGTCAGGGCGGTCACCCCCGGCTCCCCCAGTCCCCAGGCTAGGAAAGGCAGCAGCAGGGCCGAGCCGCCCAGCTGGTAGAGCAGGGTCTTTTCCGGCGCTGCCGTCGAGAGCCGCGAGGCCTTGACGGTCAGGGTGGTGGCGGCCCAGAAAAATGCCCCGCCGAGGAGCATCAGGTCCCCCAGCCAAGCCTTTTCCTGGGGCCGCAGCAGGTTTTCCCCGAAGAGGGCGACGATGCCGCCGAAGGCCAGCGCCATCCCCAGCCACTGGCTGCGGTGCATCCGCTCGTGGGGCAGCAGGTACACCGCTCCGAGGGCCACGAAGAAGGGGGCCGTGTAGAGGAAGATGACCCCCCGGGAGGCCGTGGTGTAGGTAAGGCCCCAATAGATGAACCCGAATTCCACGGAAAACAGCAGCCCCACCAGGACGCCGGGCCCCAGGGTGCCGTCCCGCTTGCCGAGGGGCACGCCGCGCCCGAGGGCCCACAGGCCCACCAGGAGGGTCGCCCCCAGGGAGCGCAGGCTGCCCTGGAACAGGGGCGAGATGCCGGCGTTGGCCACCTTGATGGTGACCTGCTGGACGCCCCAGATGGCGCAGAGGACCACCATCAGCCCGATGGCGAAGCGGTCGAGCTGAGTCCTGGCCCCCTGCACGGGTCGTCTTACTCGACGCCCTGGCTGGCGAGGTAGTCCTCGTAGCCGCCCAGGTAGTCGACGATGCGGCCGTCGCCCTTGACCTCGAAGACGCGGGTGGCGAGGGAGGACACAAACTCCCGGTCGTGGGACACGAAGACCAGGGTGCCGGGGAATTTCTCGAGGCCGCTGTTGAGGGACTCGATGGATTCCATGTCCAGGTGGTTGGTGGGCTCGTCCATGATGAGGACGTTGCCCCGCTGCAGCATCAGCTTGCCGAACAGCATGCGGCCCTGCTCGCCGCCGGAGATGACCTTGACCGGCTTCTTGACGTCGTCGCCGGAGAAGAGCAGCCGGCCCAGGGTACCGCGGATGAGGGTTTCGACATCGCCACCGTCGCCGGCCGAATCCCGGGCATCCTCGGCGATCCAGTCGGTGAGGTTGATGTCGGATTGGAACAGGGCGCTGTGGTCCTGGGCGTAGTAGCCGGGCTTGGCCTTCTCCGCCCACTTCAAGGTGCCGAACTGGGGCTGCAGCTCGCCCATGAGGAGCTTCAGCAGCGTGGTCTTGCCGGCGCCGTTCTCGCCGATGACGGCGATACGCTCGCCGGCGTTGATGGTCAAGGTCAGGTTGTTGAAAATCTTGCGCCCGGAACCCTCGTAGGCGAAGGAGAGGTTCTCGATTTCCACCGCCTGGCGATGCAGCTTTTCCTTCTCGTCGTACTCGAAGCGAATCCACGGGTACTGGCGGGAAGATGGCTTGACGTCCTCGGGCTTCAGCTTGTCGATGAGCTTCAGGCGGCTGGTGGCCTGCTTGGCCTTGGAGGCGTTGGCCGAGAAGCGACGGACGAAGGTCTGCAGCTCGGCGATGCGCTCCTTGGCCTTGGCGTTGGCCGCCGACTGGCGTTCCCGCGCCTGGGTCGAGGCTTCCATGAAGTCGTCGTAGTTGCCCGGGTAGAGGGTGATCTTGCCGTAGTCCAGGTCGGCCATGTGGGTACAGACCTGGTTGAGGAAGTGGCGGTCGTGGGAAATGATGACCATGGTCGATTCCCGGGCGTTCAACACGTCCTCCAGCCAGCGGATGGTGTTGATGTCCAGGTTGTTGGTCGGCTCGTCCAGCAGCAGGATGTCCGGGTTCGCGAACAGGGCCTGGCAGAGCAGCACCCGCAGCTTCCAGCCGGGGGCCACTTCGCGCATGGGGCCGTTGTGCTGCTCGGTGGGGATGCCCACGCCGAGGAGCAGTTCGCCGGCCCGGGATTCCGCCGTGTAGCCGCCGTACTCGGCGAAGTGGGATTCCAGCTCGGCGGCCCGCATGTAGTCGTCCTCGCTGGCTTCCGGGTTGGCGTAGATGGCGTCCCGCTCCTGCATGCAGGCCCACATTTCCTCGTGGCCCATCATCACCACGTCGAGGACGCGCATGTCTTCGTAGGCGAACTGGTCCTGGCGCAGGTAGGCCATGCGCTCGTGCTTCTCTTTGGAGACATTGCCGGCGGAGGGCTCCAGGGCCCCGCACAGGATCTTCATGAAGGTGGACTTGCCGGCGCCGTTGGCGCCGATGAGGCCGTAGCGATAGCCCTCGCCGAATTTGACGTTGACGTTCTCAAAGAGGGGCTTGGCCCCGAACTGCATGGTGATGTTGGCTGCAACTAGCACGGTGAATACTCTTTCCGGTCGCCGGCAAGGGACCGGCAAAAGGCCGAATTGTACCTTTTTTCAAGGACATGCCGCACGTTTACTGAGCCCTTAAGGGGTAGAATGCCGGCCTGCGAAAGTTTCCCCCATGAGCCATCCCTTCGATATCGCCCGCCTCGGGCAAGTGTTCACGCCCCCCGCCGTAGTCGATGCCATGCTCGCCCTGCGCCGCAACAGCGGCCGGGTGCTGGAGCCCTCGGCCGGCGACGGCGCCTTCTCCGGGCGGCTGCCCGGCTGCGTCGCCATCGAGGCCGACCCCCGGCACGCGCCCCCCGGCGCCATGGTGGCGGATTTCTTCGCCTACCCGGAAAGCGAGCGCTTTCAGACCATCGTCGGCAACCCGCCCTACGTGCGCTGCCAGGACATCCGGCCGGATACCGCCATCCTGCTCCGGTCGGATCTTTTCGACGGGCGCTCCAACCTCTACCTCTTCTTCATCGAGAAGGCGGTCCGCCACCTGGAGCCGGGCGGCGAGCTCATCTTCATCACTCCCCGGGATTTCCTCAAGGCCACCTCCGCCGTCAAGCTCAACGCCTGGCTCTTCGAGCAGGGCACCATCACCGACGCCATCGAGCTGGGGGACGCCCGCATCTTCGACGGCGCCGTGCCCAACTGCCTGATCTGGCGCTTCGAGCGCGGCAATTTCTCCCGCCGCACCCGTTACGCCGAACTCGGCACCGCCAGCGACCTGAAATCCGTCCTCGCCGCCCCGCCCTGGGAGGAGCGCCATTTCATGGAAGTCGGCGGCCACCTGCTATTCACCCGGGCAACCTATCCCCTGCGGGTCCGGGACCTCTTTTCGGTCAAGGTCGGCGCCGTCTCCGGGGCCGACGATCTCTACGGCGCCACGGGCCAGACCAACCGGGATTTCGTCTGCTCCGAGACGGCCCGCACCGGGCTTCCCCGTTCCATGCTCTGGCAGGCCCCTGGCAGCGCCGAACCCCACCCGGCCCTCCTGCCCCACAAGGAACGCCTGATCAGCCGCCGCATCCGCCGCTTCGACGAGAGCAACTGGTGGCAATGGGGCCGCGCCTGCCCGGAGACCGATGCACCGCGCCTCTACGTCAATACCAAGACGCGCCGTTCCGAGCCCTTCTTCCGGCACGACTGCCCCTACTTCGATGGCGCCATCCTCGGCCTTTTCCCTCTCGTCCCGGACGTGGACCTGGACGCCCTGTGCGCCGCCATGAACGCCGTGGACTGGGCGGAACTCGGTTTCGTCTGCGACGGTCGATTCATCTTCTCCCAGCGCAGCCTGCAGAATGCGCCGCTCCCCGAATCCTTCCGCGTCTTTTCACCCCTTGCGGTGTAAGATTGCCCGCTATAAGACCCAATAAATACGACGCCGGAGAACAATCCCCATGGTGCCCCACCTCACCACAGCCCTGAGCGGCCCCCTGCTCGAACTCGAGCGCCGTTTCCTGGAAAGCAGCACACAGATCGAGCATTGGCTGCGCAGCCAATGGCTGGAACACACCCCGCCCTTCTACTCCTCCTGTGATCTGAGGAATTCCGGCTTCAAGCTGGCGCCGGTGGATACCAACCTCTTCCCCGGCGGCTTCAACAACCTCAACCCGGCCTTCCTGCCCCTCTGCGTCCAGGCGGCCATGGGCGCCATCGAGAAGTTCTGCCCGGAAGCCAGGAATCTCCTCCTCATCCCGGAAAACCACACCCGCAACCAGTTCTACCTGCAGAACGTCGCCCAGCTCGCCGCCATCCTGCGCCAGACCGGGCTGAACGTGCGCATCGGTACCCTGCTGCCGGAGATCAAGGAACCGACCCCCATCGATACCGGCAACGGCCAGACCCTGCTCCTGGAGCCCCTGGTCCGCACCCAGCACCGCCTCGGGGTCGACGGCTTCGACCCCTGCGTCATCCTCCTCAACAACGACCTGTCGGCCGGCATCCCGGAGATCCTCCAGGGCCTTTCGGATCAGTTCATCCTGCCGCCGCTCCACGCCGGCTGGGCGCTGCGCCGCAAGTCCCACCACTTCGCCGCCTACGACGAGGTGGCCCGGAGCTTCGCCGAACACATCGGTATCGATCCCTGGCGCATCAACCCCGCCTTCTCCGTCTGCCGCAGCGTCAATTTCCATGACCGCCAGGGGGAGGAATGCCTGGCCGCCAACGTCAATGCCGTCCTTGAGCAGGTGCGGGAGAAGTACCGGGAATACGGCATCGACGAGAGCCCCTTCGTGGTCGTGAAGGCCGATGCCGGCACCTACGGCATGGGGGTCATGACTGTGCGTGACGCCTCCGAAGTGGTGGGCCTCAACCGCAAGCAGCGCAACAAGATGAGCGTCATCAAGGAGGGCCTGGAGGTGAACGAGGTCATCATCCAGGAAGGGGTGCCGACCTTCGAAACCCTGCGGGAAGCCGTGGCCGAGCCCGTCATCTACATGATCGACCGCTACGTGGTGGGCGGCTTCTACCGGGTCCATACCGGCCGCGGCAAGGACGAGAACCTGAACGCCCCGGGCATGCATTTCGAGCCCCTGGCCTTCGAGACCGGCTGCAACCTGCCCGACTACCGCTGCTGCGATCCGGACGCTCCCCCCAACCGCTTCTACGCCTACGGCGTCGTCGGGCGGCTGGCCTGCCTGGCCGCTGCCATCGAACTGGAGCGCACCGCCCCCGGGGCAGCCTGAGGCCACCCATGGCTCAGCAACTCCGCTTCCCCACCGACGTCCTCGGTGGCAGCGGCCGCCCCCTGCGGCTGGCCTTCGTGGTCGATCCCCTGGACAGCCTCAAGGCCTGGAAGGATTCCACCGTCGCCATGATGCGGGCCGCCGAGCGCCATGGCCACGAGGTCTTCGCCGTCGACTGTGCCAGCCTGTGCTGGCGCCGCCCGGACCCCGCCGCCCACCCCGGCCAGCCCAGCGTCTATGGTGAGGCCATCCATCTGCGCACCCGGCCCGACGACCACGAGTGGTACCTGGAAACCGGCTGCGAAATGATGCCGCTCACCGCCTTCGACGCCGTGGTGATGCGCAAGGACCCGCCCTTCGACGTCGAGTACGTCACCGCCACTTGGCTCCTGGAGCGGGCCGAGGCCGAAGGCGCCCGGGTCTTCAACAAGCCCCGGGCTCTGCGGGACCATTCGGAAAAGCTCGCCATCGCCGAGTTCGGCCGCTTCACCGTCCCCAGCCTGGTAACCCGGAACATGGCCCACCTGCACCATTTCATCGACCAGCAGCGGGACGTGGTGCTGAAACCCCTGGACGGCATGGGGGGCAGCCAGGTCTTCCGGGTGCACCGCAACGACCCCAACCGCAACGTCATCGTCGAGACCCTCTGCCACCACGGCGAGCGCACCATCATGGCCCAGGCCTACCTGCCGGACATCATCCACGGCGACAAGCGCATCCTCCTCGTCGCCGGCCAGGTGGTGCCCTATTGCCTGGCCCGCATCCCCAAGGCTGGCGAGACCCGGGGCAACCTGGCCGCCGGCGGCACCGGCGTCGCCCAGGACCTCTCCCCCCGGGACCGGGAAATCGCCGAGGCCCTGGCCCCCGTCCTCTGGCAGCGCGGATTGTTGCTGGTGGGCATCGACGTCATCGGCAACCACCTCACCGAGATCAACGTCACCAGCCCCACCTGCATGGTGGAAATCCGCCAGCAGACCGGCTTCGACGCCGCCGGCGCCTTCATCACCGCCCTCGAGCACGCATGCGGGGCCTGATCGCCCTCCTCTGCGCACTGGTCCTGGCCGGCTGTACCCGACCCCCCGCCATCCAGCAGCAGGAGTCCTACGTCTTCGGCACCCGGGTCGAAGTGCTGGTGGTGGACCCCGATCCCCAGAAGGGGCGCAGCGCCGCCGCCGCCGTGCTGCGGGAATTCGACCGCCTGCACCGGGCCTACCACGCCTGGCAGCCCTCCGAGCTCACCGCCCTCAACGACGCCATCGCCGCCGGCCGGCCCCACCGGGTCTCTCCGGAGATGGCCGGGCTCATCCGGGAAGCCCAGGACCTCGCCCGCCGGGGGGACTACCTCTTCGACCCCGGCATCGGCCGCCTCATCGCCCTCTGGGGCTTCCAGTCGGATGAATTCAAGGCCGAGCTGCCCCCCCCGGATGCCATCCAGGCCTGGCTCAAGGCCCACCCCTCCATCGCCGACCTCACGGTCCAGGACGACACGGTCACCAGCCGCAACCGCCAGGTGGCCCTGGATTTCGGCGGCTACCTGAAGGGCGTCGCCCTGGACCGGGCAGCGGCCATCCTCAAGGGCCAGGGCGTCCATAACGCCCTCATCAACATCGGCGGCAACATACTCGCCTTGGGGGACAAGGCCGGCCGCAAATGGAAGGTGGGCATCCAGCACCCCCGCCAGCCCGGCCCCCTGGCCACCCTGGAATTGAACGACGGCGAGGCCATCGGCACCTCCGGCGACTACCAGCGCTATTTCGAGGTGGGCGGCCGGCGCTACCCCCACCTGCTCGATCCCCGCACCGGCTACCCCGCCACCCATACCCAGGCGGTGACGGTGCTCATCCCCGGCGGGGCCGACGCCGGCACCCGCTCCGACGCCTCCTCCAAGCCCGTCTTCATCGCCGGCCCCGAAACCTGGCGCGGCGAAGCCCGGAAACTGGGCATCGAGGCGGTCCTGCGGGTCGATGCCGACGGCTCCGTTTCCGTCACCGAGGCCCTGGGCCGGCGGCTGGAATTCGTCAGCCCCAGGCCGCCGCTGCACGTCCTGCCATGACACCGGAACAACTGCCCCACGACACCGGCCGGGTGGCCTCGGCCATGGCCCTCCTCTGGACCTACCGGCCCCGCACCGCCGTCTACACCCTGCTCCGTAACCTGGGCTTCAAGCGCAGCGACGGCCGCGTCTTCACCCAGGAAGACGTCAAGGCCGCCCAGAAGCAGCTCCAGGAAGAGGGCGGCCTGGAGGTCCTGCCGGGGCGGGACGGCTACTACCGCCTGCCCGACGGGCTGCGCGTTCCCCTCTACCGGCGCCTGCTGGAAGAGATGCCGGCAGCCCCCCTGCGGGCCGCCCTCCACCAGTCCGAGAATTTCTTCCCGGAGCGCATGCTCTATTCCTGGCCCCTCTACGACCGGGCTGCCACCGTCGCCCTGGTCCGCCTGGCCTTCCTCACCGGGACGCCGGCCGACGAGCTGAACCGCATGGTCCAGTCCGTCCAGCGCACCCACCTGGACTGGACGGGCATTGTCCAGGCCGCCGTCCTCGACGGCTTCGACGGGCCCAGCTTCGAGGGTATCGAGCCCGCCTGGCGCTGGCACCTGGTCGCCGAGGCCGTGGCCGCCATCGGCTGGTCCTGGCCCGCCGGCCTCCTGCCCCTGGCCGAATGGGCCCTGGCCCGGCTCGACGCCGACCCCGGCTCGGTGCCGCCCCCTACCCGCCTGGCCCTGGCCGAACTGCTGCTCCAGCGCGGCGACGCCCCCCGGATGAGGCAGGCCCTGGCCGGGCTGGACAGCGGCGGCGCCGATGCCCTGGCCGCCTGCCTGCTGGTCCAGGAAGGCCGCTTCGCCGAGGCCCAGGCCGCCTTCGAGGCCGCCCTCAAGCGCCGCCAAGGGGAAGTCGGCGCCAAGAAACGGGTCTTCCCGGCCAGCCTGGCCTGGTATTACCCCCTCGCTCTCCTCGCCCAGCAAACGCCCCGGCACCTGGAACTCGCCCGCAAATTCTGCGCCGGCGAAGCCGGCCGGCGGGAGCCCGCCCCCCACGACCCCTGGGGCCCCTGGTTCCATGCCGCCGCCGTCCGCCTCGGGGACGCCCGGCTGGACAGGAATGCCTTCCTGCCCCGTCTCTACCCCGGCTATCCGCCCACCCTGGGCAACCTCTGGCAACTCCTCCTCGCCGCCTGGCTCGGGCCGGAAGGGCTGGAACTCAAGCCGGCGGAACGCCAGGCCCTGGTGGACTTCGCCGCACAGCTGCGGGAATCCCTGCTGGCCAGCCGCCTCGACTGGCTTGCCGGCCAGGCCGCCACCGCCGCGGCACTCCTCCAGGGCCAGGATGCCCCCGCCGGCTTCTTCGTCGCCAGCCGCAGCGAACAATGGCGGGACGTCCTGGCCGCACTGGAAGCCCTCGGCGACGGCGGCCCCGGTGCCGCGGCCGCGGAGGGCGAGCCGAGCCGCCTGCTCTGGTCCCTCCACATCGGCCGCGGCGGCCTCCTGGAAGGCATCGAGCCCTTCGAGCAGAAGCGCGGCCCCCGCGGTTGGGGCAAGCCCAAGGCCATCACCCTGGCCAGGATTGCCGGCAACGACAAGCTGCCGCCCTGGGACGCCAAGGTGGCCCGCGCCATCCGCCCGGAACGGGGCTACGCCCGGCGTTTCCGCCTCGACCGCGCCGCCGCCCTCATGGCCCTGGTCGGCCATCCGGCGGTGGTCCTCGCCGACGCCCCCGCCCAGCCGGTGGACTTGGTGGAAGGCAGCCCGGAACTGGAGGTGGTGCGGGAGGGGGAGCACTACCGCATGCGCATCACTCCCGCCCCGCGCCCGGAAGCCCCGGCCGGGCGCTACTACCTGGATGCGGAGGAGCAGCGGGAGGCCGAAGCCCTGCGCCAGATCACCCTGATCCAGGATTCGCCCCAGCGGCTGCGGGTGATCCGCCTGACCGCCGCCCAGAAACGCGCCGCCCACCTGATCTCCGGCCGCTTCAAGGTGCCTGCCGCGGCCCACCAGGAATTGCAGCAGGCGGTGCAGGCCCTGGCCCGCCATTTCCAGGTGCACGCCGACAGCGCCCACGCTGCCCGGGAAGTCGCTCCCGAACCGCGCCTGCGGGCCGAGCTGGCGCCGGCCGGCGACGGCCTGCTGCTGCGCCTGGTGGCCGCTCCCCTGGGACCGGAGGGACCGCGCCTGCCCCCCGGCACCGGCCGCAGCCGCCTGCTGGCCGCCATCGGCGGCGAAACCGTCGGCACCCGGCGGGACCTGGCCGCCGAACGGGCCCATCTGGAGGCTGTGCTCGATGCCCTACCCTTCCTGGACGACGCCCGGGGCACCTGGGAATGGCCGGTGGACGACCCGGAACAGGCCTTGGCCATGGTGGAAACCCTGCCCGCCCTGCCGGCGGTGGCGGCGGTGGATTGGCCCAAGGGCAAGAGCGTGCGGGTCATCGCCGTCGATGCTTCCCGGCTCGCCGTCACCGTCCAGGGCGAGCGAGACTGGTTCCGCCTGGGCGGCCAGGCGACCCTCGACGAGGGCCTGGTGCTGCAGTTCGAAACCCTGCTCGAAGCCGCCCGGAGCCACAGCCGTTTCGTGCCCATGGGCGAAGGCGTCTACGCCGCCCTCACCCGCAGCCTCAAGGAGCGGCTGGCCGACCTGGCCGCCATCGCCGAGGCCGGCAAGGAAGGCCCCCGGGTTCCCCGCCTCGCCGCCGCCTGGCTGGATGAAACCCTGGAAGGCATCGATCTCCGCGGCGACGGCCACTTCCGCCAGGCCATCGAGCGCCTCCACGCCGCCCAGCGGGAAACGCCGCGGCTGCCGAAGGCGCTCCTCGCCGAGCTGCGCCCCTACCAGGAAGACGGCTTCGCCTGGGCCATGCGCCTGGCGGCCGCCGGCCTGGGCGGCTGCCTCGCCGACGACATGGGCCTGGGCAAGACCCTCCAGGCCCTGGCCGTGCTCCTCGCCCGGGCCGCCGGCGGCCCTGCCCTGGTCATCGTCCCCACCTCGGTCTGCGGCAATTGGCTGGCCGAGGCGGCACGCTTCGCCCCCAGCCTCGCGGTGCGGATCTACGGCGAAGGCGACCGGGAGAACCTGGTGGCCGGCGCCGGCCCGGGGGACGTGGTCATCGTGTCCTACACCCTGCTGCTGCAGGCGCGGGAACGGTTTGCCGGCCGCCCCTGGCACACGCTGGTGGCCGACGAAGCCCAGGCCATCAAGAACGCCGCCGCCAAGCGCTCCCAGGCGGTGTTCGAGCTGGCGGCGGATTTCCGCCTGGCCCTCTCCGGGACGCCGGTGGAAAACCGCCTGGCCGAGCTCTGGTCCATCATGCGCTTCGCCAATCCCGGCCTGCTCGGCACCCAGTCCCGTTTCGGCGAGCGCTTCGGCACCCCCATCGAAAGGAACCGGGACCGGGAAGCCCAGCATCTCCTGCGCCGGCTGATCGGGCCCTTCATCCTGCGCCGCACCAAAGCCCAGGTCCTCGCCGAATTGCCGGCCCGCACCGAGCTGCTCCTCGCCATCGCCCCGGACGAGGCGGAAGCGGCCCATTACGAGGCCCTGCGCCGACAGGCGGTGGCCGCCGCCGACGCCGCCCTCGCCAGCGCCCCGGCGGGGGAAGCCCGGCTCAACATCCTCGCCCAGCTTACCCGGCTGCGGCGGGCCGCCTGCGATCCCCGCCTGGTGACGCCGGAGATCGCCGCCCCCGGCGCCAAGGTCCAGGCCTTTGCCGAACTGGCCACGGAACTCGCCGCCAACGGCCACAAGGCCCTGGTTTTCAGCCAGTTCGTGGATTTCCTGCAGCTGCTGCGGGCGCCCCTCGACGCCGCCGGCATCGCCTACCAGTACCTGGACGGCTCCACCCCCGCCGCCGAGCGCACCCGCCGCGTCGCCGCCTTCCAGGCCGGCGAGGGCGACCTCTTCCTGATCAGCCTCAAGGCCGGCGGCTTCGGCCTCAACCTCACCGCCGCCGACTATGTGGTCATCACCGATCCCTGGTGGAACCCGGCCGCCGAGGACCAGGCCATGGGCCGTGCCCACCGCATCGGCCAGCAGCGGCCGGTGACGGTCTACCGGCTGGTGACCGGCGGCAGCATCGAGGAGCGCATCGTCGACCTGCACCAGGACAAGCGCGCCCTGGCCGAGAGCGTGCTCTCGGGAGAGGAAACCGGTATGCTCCCGTCAACTGCGGATCTGATCGCCCTGATGCAGGGCGACTAACACTGGAGTTGTGCCATGCCCCCGGAACAGCAACAGATCGACCACGCCATCCAGCGCATCGTCGGCATCGCCGCCCTGCGGCGGCTGCGGCGGATGGTGGACGAAGAGGCGGCCGATGAACGCCGGCGGGCCCGCTGGGCCGGCCGTTTCGGGATGGGATTCGCGGTTGCCGCCGGCATTGCCGTGATCTATCTGGTTGGCCGAGCCTTCCTGTAGCCCGGCGCGGTTCCAGGGCCACGGTTTTTCATTACCCAATAATCCTATCGTTTATTGGGTAATTACCTGCCCGGTTCATACCCGGAAGGCGGAAGCCGCCTCGGCCAGGGAACGGCTGCCCTTTTCCGTCTCCAGCGCCAGCTGCCGGGACGACTCGGCGCTGCCGGCGTTGTCGGCGGACAGGACGCCGATGCGCTTGATCTGGTCCGCCACGTCGGCAACGGAAGCCTCCTGGCTGCCGGCGCTGACCGCGATGTCCCCCACCGCCGAGTTGATCGAATCCAGCGAATTCTGGATCTCGACGATCATCTGGGCGGCGGCCTGGGCCGTCGCCACCCCCTCCTCGGCCAGGCGGCGTCCGGACTCCATGCATTCGGCCGCGGCGGCGGTCTCATGGCGGATGGTGGTGATGGTCTTCTGGATTTCGCCGGTGAAATGCCGCGTCCGCTCCGCCAGCTTCCTGACCTCGTCCGCCACCACGGCGAAGCCGCGCCCCGCCTCGCCGGCCCGGGCCGATTCGATGGCGGCATTGAGGGCGAGCAGGTTGGTCTGTTCGGCGATCTCCGAAATGGCCGACACGATGCTGTCGATCTCGCAGGATTGCTTGTCCAGGTTGCGGATATCGTCGGCGGCAATCTGGACCTGTCTGGCCACATTGGCCATTTCGGCGGCCGTCCCGGTCACCACCTCGCTTCCCTGGCGCCCGAGCTGCGCCCCGGCCAGGGTCAGGTCCCGGGTCTCCGCCGCCCGCCGGGCGACCGCCTGGATGCTGGCGACCATCTCGGAAAGCCGCGCATCCGTCAGCCGGGCGGCCTCGTCCTGCTTCCTGGCGCTCTCGGACACCGACGAAGCCTTGTCCAGCAGGTCGGCGGTGGCGGCGATGTTCCGCCCGCTCTGGTCCTGCACCGCCCCGGCGAAATCGTGCATCGAGGACAGCAGTCCGTTGATGGCCGCAGCGATCCTGGAAAGCTCGTCGCTTCCCTGCACCGGCAGTCGGTGGGTCAGGTCGCGCCCGCGCTCCACTTCCAGCATGCCGTTCAGGAGCAGGGAGGTATCCCGGCTGATGGTGCGCAGGACCAGGCCCCCCGCCAAGGCCGCTAGGAGTATCCCGAGGCCGACGACCCCCACCACCAGGGCGAAGGTGGTCCTGTACATGGCGCTCGATTCGGTGCGATGCCTTTCGGTGGACGCCTCGATGGCCGCCATCAGGTCGGTACGGCTCTGCTTGATGGGGCTGTAGTAGCGGCTGCCGCTGGCATGGCTGAGCTGTTCCAGTTGCTGCCCGTCGGCCGCCAGCAGGGCCTGCTCCACGGGCTTCAGGTAGTTATCGACAAAGGCGCCGACGGTGGTGACGAAGGCCTGGACGGCGGCGCCGTTGTCCGTGCCCTCGGCCAGCTTTGTCAGCTCGGCGAGGTCTTTCAGGACTTCCTGGTTGTTTTCGCTGAGCACCTTGCCTTCCTTCGCCAGATTTGCAGCCTCGACGTTGAGCCGGGCCTGGGCGACGTGCAGGCGGGAATCAAAGACCTTGACGTTGATCCGCCCGACGACCATGACCACCGCCTCGTCGTTGCCCACACGCTCCGTCGCTTTGTGGTTGACGACAGTACCGTATATCCCCAATGAACCAGCGACAGCAAGGGCAAGGCAGAGCACGAACAAAGTCAGCCCCAGCCGAGCGCTGATTGTGTAGTTTCTTAGCATGGGATTCCCTGAATCTTGATTGGACTCGCAACGTTGTGCGAAAAGGCATATTGGCAACCCACAAGCATCGCACGAAACGGAAGCATATGACGAGGAACTTAAGCGAGCCTTAACCCCAAAGCCAACCCAACCTTGTCCATCGATCAGGACCGGGGTGGCCCGCCGGTCATCTTGTCCGGAGCCGGTGAGCCCCCAGAAAGCAAAAAGCCAACTCCGAAGAATTGGCTTTTTGCTTGAATCAATTGGTCGGGGCGGCGGGATTCGAACTCGCGACCCCTTGCACCCCATGCAAGTGCGCTACCAGGCTGCGCTACGCCCCGACAGGGGGCGCACTATAACCGCCATCGCCTTCGGGGACAATCCATATTTTTCATTCGCCCTGGGACCAGCGGGGGAAAGGGCCCGCGTCAATTGCTTCGCCGCCAGACGCTGTACGGCTTCCAGTGCTTTGGCGACATTGGCCGCCGGGGAACCATCGGCCACCGTTGCAGCGATCTTTCCATCGGGGGCAACCACGAAGGTCATTTGCTCCACCAGCCCATGTTCGATCACGATGCCTTGGATGTCGGTGATCCCGGGAGGCGGTTCCTTGACCTGCAAATCGTATGATCTGGCAATGCTGCCATCGCTATCGGAAGCGACCGTGACCTTGCCGCCGCAGTAATTCGGGTCGGCAGAGAAGGCGTTGAGACGGTCAATGCTGTCGAGGGAGACGCCCACCACGGTTGCGCCGGCGGCGACAAATTTCTCGTAGTCGGCGGCAAACTGGTGGGCCTGGATGTTACAGCTGTTGGTGAAGGCCGCCGGATAAAAGTAGATCACCACCGGCCCCCTTCTCAGGGCGTCCCGCAGGGAAAAAGTGAAGACCTTGCCGGCAAGCGACGCTTGGGCCTTGAAATCCGGTGCCTTATCCCCTGCATTGAGAGCAGCCATGGCGGGAAGCGCCAGTACCCATGACAGGAGGCAGCCGAGCAATAAGCGAGTCATTTCGAGCCCTGGTTCTGGGTATAGGCATCATGACTCCAATTCGGGCAGATGGTTTCTGCATTCATTTCGGAGGATGTTGGCCGGGGTGGTGAGCCTCCGGTGTTCCAGCGGCTGTTTCCGGCGAACTCTCCCGCTTCGGCCATGCTCGAAGCTGAAGAAACTTTCATGGGCGGTTCAGGAGCAAAGTGGGCATGACAACCAGGATCACCATCGCCGCTGGCGATATCCGGATCGGCGACTTCATCTACAACGGCCTTGGCACGAGCAAGCACCCAACCGATGCCTGGGAAGCCATCACCCAGGTCAATACGGTGGATGGTCTGATCCAGCTGATTACAGGCCGTCTCGACACTCCCCACGGCGAGTTCTGGTTCGAGCCGGACGAGCCCGTTGTCGTGGTTCGCCACCCGCCGCCGGAGCCCGAACCGGTTATCGCCAAGCCTCATCGCAAGCACGGTCACGGGCATTAGGACAGCCTTGGTTTCTACCAGGGGATCGGTTTTCGATCCCGGAAGAATCCGCCGGTGGGGCCAGTTTTCGGGATCGTCACGAGCCAGACCACGGTGTCGATGCCCTCTTCCGGCGAGCGGGTCGCTTTCCGTCCTCCCATGTCCGTGCGGCACCATCCGGGACAGACTGCATTGACCTTGATCGGGGTATCCCGCAGTTCGGCAGCCAGGATGCGGGTTAGGGCATTGAGGGCGGTCTTTGAAATCCGGTAGGCGGGGGAGCCGGCTCCCATGTCCGCCAATTGCCCCATCCCGGAGGACAGGTTCACGACCCGCCCGGCTGCACTCCTCCGTAACAGCGGCATGACGGCCTGGGTCACCCTCAGGGCACCATACAGATTGGTTTCCAGGGTGGTCCGCAGCTTGTCCAGCGGGAGTTCCAGGATGCCGGTGTCCCATCCATCGACCGCGATGCCGGCATTGTTGATGAGCCCGTCCACCCGGTCAAAATGGCCTTCAAGCCAGAGGGCGAGCGCGGCGACCGAAGCGTCGTCGGTCACGTCCAGAGGCTGGCAATCGATTCGATGGCCGAGAATTTCCAGTTCTTCCCGCAAAGGCGCCAGGTCTTCCACATGCCGTGCCGTGGCGACCACCTGGTGGCCCTCGATGGCCAGGCGATGGGTGGCGGCCCGGCCCAGGCCACGGCTGGCGCCGGTGACGACGATAATTCTCGGGGTTTCCATAGGATCCATCTCCTTGAATTGATTTCAGGCTTAGACAGCAGTCGAAGCCGTCTTCGCAAGGAAACCGCCGCTGGCGACCATGGTCCTAATTCGCTGCATGCCCTGGACAGAGACGCTTACCCGGAGATGAACGCCATGGTGACCTTGATCGGCATTTCAGGCAGCCTGCGCAGAGGCTCCTACAACACCGCCGTACTGCGCGCCGCCGCCTCGATGATGCCGCCGGACAGCGAGCTTCGCATCGAATCCATTGCCGCCATCCCCCTTTACGACGGGGATACCGAGGCCGCTTCCGGGGTTCCGGAGCCGGTCGCCCGGCTGAAAGAGGCGATCGCCGCCGCCGACGGCCTGCTGCTGGTCACGCCGGAATACAACAACAGCATGCCGGGCGTTACGAAGAATGCCATCGACTGGCTGTCCCGCCCGCCGAGCGATATAGCGCGGGTATTCGGCGGCAAGCCGGTCGCTCTCGCCGGCGCCTCGCCCGGGGGATTCGGCACCATTCTTTCACAGAACGCCTGGCTGCCCGTCTTCCGGACTTTAGGGGCCGACCTCTGGTCCGGCGGCCGCCTGCTCGTATCGCGGGCAGCCGGCGTGATCGATGCCAATGGACAAATCACCGACCCAGCCATCCGCGACAACCTTGCCAAATTCGTTGCAGGCTTCGTCGACTACGTGCGCCAACGGCCGCGGAACCGCTGACCGCGCCTGATTCGAGCGCTCGGTCACATAGCCTGCTTCTTTTGGCTTACCGGCCTGTCTAATGACCTGCTTTCCAGCGCGCAGGTCCGCACCAGCCCCTAGTCGCCAAAAATGATGCCGGTCCGCCGATGCTCTTCCCAGGTCGTGGCGATCTTGATTTTGACTAGCTTGTTCTCGTACTGCCATCCGATGAAGGTGCCGATGGCCTTCCCTTCGGCGGCCATCTTGGCGGCCTCTTCCTGGTATTTCCGGTAGTCGCAGCCAAGCTTTTCCTGTTGTTCTGGTGTCATGCCTAATTCCCCTAAAGCCGAGGGATTGTAACGCCTGGGAGATCGCCATCAGAGGGCATAGAAAAGCCACTCGCTGGGAGTGGCTTCTTCATTGAGGCAATTCCCACGAAATCTGGATTTCCGATATAAATCCAGAATTTCGCGGGATCCTACACGAGCCGTCAGATATCGATCCGCGCGTTCAACGCATTGGTCTCGATAAACGCCCGCCGCGGCTCCACCAGTTCTCCCATCAGGGTGGTGAAGATTTCGTCCGCCGCGATGGCGTCGTCGATCTGCACCTTGAGGAGGCGGCGCACCTGGGGATCCATGGTGGTTTCCCAGAGCTGTTCCGGGTTCATTTCCCCGAGGCCTTTGTAGCGCTGCTTGGAAATGCCCCGCTCCACCTCGTTGAGGAGCCAGGTCATGGCTTCGGCGAAATTCTTCACCGCCTGCTTCTTCTCGCCCCGGGCGATGGTACCGCCGTCGCCGAAGAGGCCGGAGAGCATTTCCGCCGTGCGCCGCAACTGGGCGTAGTCGCCGGAAAGCAGCACGTCCTCGTCGAGGACGCCGACCTTCAGGTTGCCGTGGTGCATGCGCTCCACCCGCAGGGTCCAGCGCTCCTGGATGTCGTCGAACTTGGGCACGATGCGGGTGCCGTGGTTGATGTACTGGGCCACCAGCTGGGCACTCGCTTCAGCGCTCGCCTCGGAAGTGAAGTCCAGCTTCAGGTTGTGTTCCACCAGGGCGTACAGCACTTCCGGGTTGATCAGGTTGGAGAGGCGATCGATGACCGCTTCCGACATTAGCCAGGAGCGCGCCAGGGCTTCCAGGGCGCTGCCGGTGACGGCTTCGGCCCCCGCCCGCGGCGTCAGGCTGGCTTCTTCCAGGGCGAGCTTCAAGAGGAACTGGTGGTATTCCTGGTCGTCCTTCAGGTAGCGCTCGGTCTTGCCGTGCTTGATCTTGTAGAGGGGCGGCTGGGCGATGTAGATGTGGCCCCGCTCCACCAGCTCGGGCATCTGCCGGTAGAAGAGGGTGAGCAGCAGGGTCCGGATGTGGGCGCCGTCCACGTCCGCGTCGGTCATGATGATGATGCGGTGGTAGCGCAGCTTCTCCGGCTTGAACTCGTCCTTGCCGATGCCGGTACCCAGAGCGGTGATCAGGGTGACGATCTGCTCGCTGGAGATGAGCTTGTCGAAGCGGGCCTTCTCCACGTTCAGGACCTTGCCGCGCAGGGGCAGGATGGCCTGGAATTTCCGGTCGCGGCCCTGCTTGGCTGAGCCGCCGGCGGAGTCGCCCTCGACGATGTACATTTCGCACAGGGCCGGGTCCTTCTCCTGGCAGTCGGCCAGCTTGCCGGGCAAGCCAACGCCGTCCAGAACCCCCTTGCGGCGGGTCATTTCCCGGGCACGGCGGGCCGCTTCCCGGGCCCGGGAGGCCTCGACGATCTTGCCGGTGATGACCTTGGCGTCGGCCGGGCGCTCCAGCAGGTAGTCGGCGAGCTTCTGGGCCACCACCTCCTCCACTGCCGGACGGGCTTCGGAGGAAACCAGCTTCATCTTGGTCTGGGAGGCGAACTTCGGATCGGGCATCTTTACCGACAGCACGCAGGCCAGGCCTTCGCGCATGTCATCGCCGGAAATCTCGACCTTGGCCTTCTTGGCGATCTCGTGTTCGTCGATGTACTTGTTGATGACCCGGGTCATGGCCGCCCGCAGGCCGGTCAGGTGGGTGCCGCCGTCGGACTGGGGAATGTTGTTGGTGAAGCAGAGCACCTGTTCCTGGTAGGAATCGTTCCACTGCATGGCCACTTCGACGCCGATGGTGACGCCGGTGTCCCCCACCTTGGCCTCGCCGGCCGAGTAGAAGATGTTCGGGTGCAGGACGGACTTGGTGCGGTTGATGTACTCGACGAAGCTCTTCACGCCGCCGGCGAAGGCAAAGAGTTCCTCCTTGCCGGCCCGCTGGTCCACCAGGCGGATGCTGACGCCGTTGTTCAGGAAGGAAAGCTCCCGCAGCCGCTTGGCCAGGATTTCATAATGGAATTCCACCGTGCCGAAGATTTCCTCATCGGCCAGGAAGTGCACTTCGGTGCCGCGCTTTTCGGTATCGCCGAGGATTTTCAGGGGCGAGACCTCGAAGCCGTCGCGGATTTCCAGAACGCGGTCCACCGGCACGCCGCGGTTGAACTCGATGAAATGCTTCTTGCCGTCGCGCCGGATGGTCAGGCGCAGCCACTTGGAAAGGGCATTGACGCAGGAGACGCCGACCCCGTGCAGGCCGCCGGAAACCTTGTACGAGTTCTGGTTGAACTTGCCGCCGGCGTGGAGCTCGGTCAGGGCGATCTCGGCCGCCGAGCGCTTGGGCTCGTGCTTGTCGTCCATCTTGACGCCGGTGGGAATGCCGCGGCCGTTGTCCACGACGCTGATGGAGTTGTCGGGATGGATGGTGACGACGATATCGTCGCAATGGCCCGCCAGGGCCTCGTCGATGGAATTGTCCACCACCTCGAAAACCAGGTGATGCAGGCCGGTGCCATCGGAAGTGTCGCCGATGTACATCCCCGGGCGCTTGCGCACCGCTTCGAGGCCTTCGAGGATCTGGATGCTGGACTCGCCATAGGCCGCCGGCTGGGAAGCAGTTTGCTCGCCTTCCAGGGGCAGGCTGATCTCTTCGGTCATTACTTGAACTTTCAACTGAAACAACAGGTTAAATGCGCATCGGCATCACGACGTACTTGAAGCAGTCATCGCCCGGCACCGTGATGAGGGCGCTCGAATTGGCGTCATTGAAGCTCCACTGCACTTCGTCGCTGTGAAGGTTATTGAGGACATCCAGCAGGTAGCCGACATTGAAGCCGATATCCAGGGGGTCGCCCGTGTACTGGACCTCGATTTCTTCCTGGGCTTCTTCCTGCTCGGCGTTGGCGGCGATGAGCTTCAGGCTGTTGTCACCGAGGACGACCCGCACGCCGCGGAATTTCTCGTTGGTCAGGATGGCGGCCCGCTGCATGGCCTGCATGAGCAATTGCCGGCCGGCCACCATGTGGTTCTTCAGGGTGGCGGGGACGACCCGCTCGTAATCCGGGAACTTGCCGTCGATGAGCTTGGAGACCAGGACGATGGAGCCGAAGGCGAAGCGCACCTGGTTGGCGGTGAGGGTGATGTTCAGGGGCTCGTCGTTGTCGGCCAGCAGCCGGTTCAGTTCCAGCACCGTCTTGCGGGGCACGATGATTTCCTGGCGCGGCAGCTCGGCCTCGATGCCGACGCTGGCATAGGCCAGCCGGTGGCCGTCGGTGGCCACCGCCCGCAGTTCCTTGCCCTCCACCAGGAGCAGCAGCCCGTTCAGGTAATAGCGCACGTCCTGGGCGGCCATGGCGTACTGGGTCTTGGCCAGCAGCTGGCGGAAGGATTTCTGGGTCAGCTGGAAGTGCTTGCCGTCACCCTCGGCGACGACCATGCGCGGAAAATCGTCCGCCGGCAGGGTCTGCAGGCTGAACCGGCTCTTCCCGGCCCGCACCTGGAGGCGCTTGTCGTCCAGCGTCAGGCTGACTTCGGCGCTGTCCGGCAGGGAACGCAGGATGTCCTGGAGCTTGCGGGCGCCCACGGTCACCGCCCCGTCGCTGTCGCCGCCGGCACCGCCGCTGGACGTGGTGATCTGGATCTCGATGTCGGTGGCCAGGAAGGTCAGGTTGTCGCCCTTTTTCTCCAGCAGCACGTTGGACAGGATGGGCAGGGTATGGCGACGCTCGACAATGCCGGAAACCGACTGCAGCGGTGCCAGCAGGGTATCCCTTGGGGTTTTGATTAGAACCATAAATCAAATTCCTATATAGATTAGGTTCGGAACAAGTCTGTGGAAAACAGAACTTTCCTTTTTTATTTCAATGCCTTAATCAACCAAAACGGGTCTGAACAACGGTCCCGGAACATTGTGGAAGAAAATCGAACAATTTATCCACAGGGCGCCAAATCACAAACCACTCACAATTGCCTGACAGCTTTCCCACAACTTTCTCGACAGGGGTCATCCTTTCAAGACCTGCATCAGCACATGCAGGTCATGGTTCAATTCGTTGTCCTTGGTGCGCAGGCTGTCGATGGTCTTGACCGCGTGGATGACCGTGGTGTGGTCCCGGCCGCCGAAGGCATCGCCGATTTCCGGGAAACTGTGGGTCGTCACTTCGCGGCACAGCCACATGGCCACCTGCCGGGGCCGGGCGATGGCCCGGGTGCGCTTCTTGGAGAAGAGATCGGCGACCTTGATCTTGTAGTAGTCGGCGATGGTCTTCTGGATATTCTCGATGCCGACGTTGCGGGCCGAGCCGATGACATCCTTCAGGGCTTCCTTGGTCAGGTCGAGGGCAATTTCCCGGCCATGGAAGGAGGAATAGGCCAGCACCTTCTTCAAGGCCCCTTCGAGTTCCCGCACATTGGAACGGAGATGCTTGGCGATGAAGAAAGCCACTTCGTCGTTCAACAGAATGCCTTCCGCTTCCGCCTTTTTCTTGAGGATCGCCACCCGCATCTCCAGCTCGGGGGGCTCGATCTGCACCGTCAGGCCCCAATCGAAACGGGTCACCAGCCGGTCGTCGAGGCCGTTGATGTCCTTGGGATAGGTGTCGCAGGTGATGATGATCTGTTTCTTCGCTTCGATAAGAGCATTGAAGAGGAAGAAAAATTCCTCCTGGGAGCGATTCTTGCCGTTGAAGAACTGCACGTCGTCCAGGAGCAGGACGTCCAGGCTGCGGTACTGGCGCTTGAAAGTGTCGAAGGACTTTTGCTGATAGGCCCGCACCACGTCCGAGTAGTAGTCCTCGGCGTGGACATAGCGCACCACCTTCTCCGGCTGCTGTTCCAGGATCTGGTTGCCGATGGCGTGCATCAGGTGGGTCTTGCCCAGGCCGGCACCGCCGTAGATGAACAAGGGGTTGTAGGCCCCGCCCGGATTGTTCGCCACCTGGACGGCCGCGGCCCGGGCCAGGTCGTTGGCCTTGCCCACCACCAGGTTGTCGAAGGTAAAGGCGTAGATGAGCCGGGATTTCTCGTAGCTGGAAGGCCGGCTGGCCGGCTGCCGGGCCGGCGCGGAGGCCGCCTCGGCTTCGCTCTTGCCGCCGGCCGGCTTGCTTTCGCTGCGCACCGGGGGAGGGGCCGCCTTCCGTTCGGCAATGCACAGGGCAATGGAGACCGGCGCCGAAAAGAACGTCTGCCCGTATTCCTCGATCCGGCCCAGGTAACGGTCCTTGACCCATTTCAGGATGAAGCTGTTGGGCGCGACAAGGCGCAGGCCGTCCTGGGGCGCGTCCTCGCCTTCCAACCGCAACGGTTTGATCCAGGTATTGAATTGTTGCGAAGGCAGTTCCTGCTCAAAACGTAAGAGACAGGACTCCCAGAATCCGGACACAGCCAACAAAACTCCTTCCCGCCCATCAGCACCAGGCTGCAGCGGTAAAACTAATGTGTTGAATCTATGGGGTATTTATACGAAGCAGCGGGCAGCCGCTAAAGCCGCCTCTAAAGTCTTGATTCTACCCTTCCCGCCGTAAGTTATCCACAGCCTGTGAACATTTTTTCGTCCTCCGGGGCGGTTTTCCGGGGTTTCGGATCCCTCCGGACGGGGGTGTCGACAAGTCTGTGGGAAAGTTGTCGGGCGTTTGGGGATTACAGGCGGTTTTTCCCGATGTGGAAAAGTTGTTCGAGTTTGCTCCACAGCTTAAAACGGCGCTTGTCCACGGGGCATTTTGGAATACAAGTCACTGTTGACAAACGGAAAATATCGTTTCTCCACAGACTTGTTCCGTACTTAATCTATGTTGTCCTTTGATTTAAGGTTCTTATTCAAAACCAATCACCCTCCTCCGGCGCCGCTTGCCCACCCTCTCGGCCCCCGTCGCCAGCGGCTAAAGCAAGTCCGTGTGGTGTGTCCCTTGACAAAATTCCCGACTTCAGAGTCTAATTGCATGTTTGTCTCAATAAATTTCAAGGACTTCACGACATGAAACGCACGTATCAACCGTCGGTCGTGCGCCGCAAGCGCACCCATGGCTTTCTGGTTCGCATGCGCACCAAGGGCGGCCGCAAGGTCATCGCTGCCCGCCGTGCCAAGGGCCGTCATCGCCTGGGCGTTTGAAAGCGGACACTGCGGCGGAACCGGAACTCGCTTTCGCCAGGCAATATCGTCTGACCAAAACGGATGAGTTTTCATCCGTTTTTGGTTTTAGGCGGGCTATCCGAGGCCAGTTGCTGATGTTGCATTACCGGCCCCGGGACGAGGAAGGCGCTCCGGCCCGTCTGGGCCTGGTGGTCGGCAAGAAATTGCTGAAGCGGGCCGTCCACCGCAATCTGCTCAAACGTCTGGTCAGGGAACAATTCCGCCTGGTTCGGTCCGGCCTGCCTGCCTGCGACCTGGTGGTGAGACTGGTGGCAAAACCGGTGAACATGGATCGCAAGGCCATCGCGGCCGAAATTGCGGGCCTTTTCGCCAAGCTGGCGCACCGGATCCCCAGACCGAAGGTTATCGATCGATGATCAAGGGCTTTCTGGTTGCTCTCCTGCGGTGCTACCAGTACGCTATCAGCCCCTTGTTGGGGCGAAACTGCCGCTACGTTCCGAGCTGCTCGGAATATGCGGTGGAGGCAGTGCAAAAATATGGTGCCGCGCGGGGCGGCTGGCTGGGCCTGAAGAGGGTCTGCCGCTGTCATCCCTGGCATCCCGGCGGGTACGATCCGGTGCCCTGAAGAGATTTACTGGCTACAACGAAAAGGCTGTGCATGGACAATCGACGCCTGATACTGCTCCTGATTTTCTCCTTCTCCCTTTTCATGCTGTGGGACAAGTGGCAGCAGTACAACCAGCCCAAGCCGCTGCCGGGCACCACCGCCAATGCGCCGGCCGCTACCGGCAGTGCAGCGCCTCAGCCCTCGGCCAGCCTCCAGGGCAAGCCCGAGCCCGTTCCCAGCGCCGTCACCCCGGCCCCCGCTGCCGCCGAGACCGTCCGGATCAGGACCGACCTCATGGAGGCCACCGTCTCCGCCCTGGGCGGCGACCTGGTCGACCTGGAACTCCTCAAGTACAAGGCCCACGAGAACAAGGACAAGACCTTCGCCCTCCTGGATCCCAAGCACCAATACGAGGCCCAGAGCGGCCTTATCGGCGACAGCCTGCCGAACCACCGCTCCGTCTTCAAGCTGGTGCCAGGCCCCCGGGAACTGGCCGAAGGCGCCAATGAGCTCAAGGTCCGCCTCGAAGCCGTGACGCCGGAAGGCGTCAAGGTGGCCAAGGTCTATACCTTCAAGCGCGGCGCTTATCTGATCGACGTGGCCTGGGAAATCGAAAACGGCGGCACCAAGCCCCTCGCCCCCCACGCCTACTTCCAGCTCCAGCGCGACAACGTGGCCCCCGAAGGCGAGTCCCGCATGGTGTCCACCTTCACCGGACCGGCCGTCTATACCGCCGCCGACAAGTACCAGAAGATCGATTTCGGCGACATCGCCAAGGGCAGCGCCAAATTCGCCAAGACCGCCGACAACGGCTGGCTGGCCATGGTCCAGCACTACTTCGTCTCGGCCTGGGTGCCCCAGGGCAATACGCCGCGCGAGTTCTACATGCGCAAGGCCGATGCCAACGGCAACCTGATCCAGGCCGGCGTCATGATTCCTGTGCCCGAGGTGGCGCCGGGGGCCAAGACGTCCGCTTCGATGGGTTTCTATGCCGGTCCCCAGGAACAGGAGCGCTTGAAGCAGATCGCCCCCGGCCTCGAACTGGTGGTGGACTACGGCTGGCTGACGGTGGTGGCGGCGCCCATCTTCTGGGCCCTGGAAGCCATCCACAAGCTGGTGGGCAACTGGGGTTGGGCCATCGTCATCCTGACCATCGGCATCAAGGCCGTCTTCTTCCCCCTCTCGGCCGCCTCCTACAAGTCCATGGCCAAGATGCGGACCCTGACGCCGCGCCTCGTGCAGTTGAAGGAGCGCTTCGCCGACGATCGCCAGCGCCTCAACCAGGAGATGATGAAGCTCTACCAGACCGAGAAGGTGAATCCCCTCGGCGGCTGCCTGCCCATCCTGGTGCAGATCCCGGTCTTCATCGCCCTCTACTGGGTGCTGCTGGGCGCCGTGGAAATGCGCGACGCGCCCTGGATCCTGTGGATCAAGGACATGGCTTCGGCCGATCCCTACTACATCCTGCCAGTGATCATGGTGGTCACCATGATCATCCAGACCAAGCTGAACCCGACGCCGCCGGATCCCATCCAGGCCAAGGTCATGATGTTCATGCCCTTCATGTTCGGCGCCATGTTCTTCTTCTTCCCCGCCGGTCTGGTGCTCTACTGGGTGGTGAACAACGTCCTGTCCATCGCCCAGCAATGGCAGATTACCCGCATGATCGAGGCGGGCGGCAAGGCCGCCAATGACGCCAAGGCCTGATCTCATCGCCGCCATCGCCACGGCCCCCGGCCGTGGCGGCATCGGCGTGGTCCGGGTGTCGGGCAGCGACCTGCTGCCCTTCGCCCAGGCCCTCACCGGCAAGACTCCCAAACCCCGCTACGCCACCCTGGCCGATTTCAAGGCGGCCGACGGCAGCGCCATCGACTCGGGGCTGCTCCTCTACTTTCCCGCGCCCCATTCCTTCACCGGCGAGGACGTTCTCGAACTCCAGGGTCATGGCGGCCCGGTGGTGATGCAGATGCTTCTCTCCCGCTGCCTGGACCTGGGGGCTCGCCTCGCCGAGCCGGGGGAATTCAGCCGCCGCGCCTTCCTGAACGGCAAGCTGGACCTCGCCCAGGCGGAAGCCGTGGCCGACCTCATCGACGCCGCCACCGCCTCCGCCGCCCGCTCGGCGGTGCGCTCCCTGCAGGGGGAGTTTTCGAAGGCCATCCTCGGCCTCACCGACGAGCTCATCAACCTGCGCATGCTGGTGGAGGCCACCCTGGATTTCCCGGAGGAGGAAATCGACTTCCTCCAGGCCGCCGATGCCTTCGGCCGCCTCCACCGGCTCCAGGAACGGCTGGCCGAGGTCTTCGACCGGGCCGGCCAGGGCAAGCTGCTGCAGTCCGGACTGCACGTGGTCCTCGCCGGCCAGCCCAATGTGGGGAAATCCTCCCTCCTCAACCGCCTGGCCGGCGACGAGCTGGCCATCGTCACCCCCATCGCCGGGACCACCCGGGATGCCCTGAAGTCCTCCATCCAGATCGAGGGGATACCGCTCCACATCATCGACACCGCTGGCCTGCGGGAGACCGAGGACGAGGTGGAGAAGATCGGCATCGAGCGCACCTGGAAGGAAATCGAGCGGGCCGACGTGGTGGTGCTGCTGGTGGATGCCCGCACCGGCGTCACCGATGCCGACCGGGCCATCGTGGACCGCCTGCCGGCAAGCCTCAAGCGCATCACCGTCCGGAACAAGATCGACCTGGCCGGGGCCAGCCCCGAACGCCATGACGAAGCCGACGGCATCGCCATTTCCCTTTCCGCCCGGGGCGGCGAAGGCATCGCCCTCCTCCAGCAGGAATTGCTGGCCGTCGCCGGCTGGCACCAGGCGGAGGATGTCTTCATCGCCCGGGAACGCCATCTGCGGGCCCTGGCGCTGGCCAGGGAGCACATCGCCGCGGCCCGGGCCGTGGTCGAGGGTACGATGCCGGCCCTGGAGCTCTTCGCGGAGGAATTGCGCCTGGCCCAGCAGGCCCTCGGGGAAATCACCGGCGAATTCACCGCCGACGACCTGCTGGGAGTGATTTTCAGCCGCTTCTGCATCGGCAAGTGAGCCCGGACGCCTGGCCGGCCGCCGTGCTCTTCCTGCTGCCGGCCGCTTTCCTGGCCGGCTGGGTGGACGCCGTGGTGGGGGGCGGCGGCCTCATCCAGATTCCCGCCCTCTTCGCCGCCTACCCCAACGCCAGCCCGGCCACCCTCTTCGGCACCAACAAGTGCGCCAGCGTGGTCGGCACCGCCAACGCCACCTGGCGCTACGCCCGGCGCGTGGCCATGCCCTGGCGCACCATCGTGCCGGCGGCTCTGGCCGCCTTCGCTTTCTCCTACGCCGGTGCCGCCGCCGTGGCCTGGCTGCCGAAGGCGGCCCTGCGCCCCCTCATCCTGCTCCTGCTCATCCTGGCGGCGGCCTACACCCTGGCCCGCAAGGATTTCGGCCAGCTCCACCGCCCCGCCCACACCGGCCACCGGGAACTGGCCTTCGCCAGCCTGCTGGGGGCGGTCATCGGCTTCTACGACGGCTTCTTCGGCCCCGGCACGGGGAGCTTCCTGATTTTCCTGTTCGTCCGCTGGTTCGGCTTCGACTTCCTGCACGCCTCGGCCGCCGCCAAGGTGGTCAATGTCGCCACCAACCTGGCGGCGCTGGCCTATTTCGTCCCCAACGGCTACTGGCTGCCGGGACTGGCGCTGGCCATGGCGGCCTGCAACGTCGCCGGGTCGGTGGCGGGCACCCGCCTCGCCCTCAAGCACGGCAGCGCCTTCGTGCGCCGGGTCTTCCTGGTGGTGGTGGGCCTGCTCATCGCCCGTTTCGCCTGGGACACTTTCGGCGGATAGCGGCGAAGAACCGCATGGCCATTGGCTTGGCGCCGCATCCGTCGGCCGGGGCCGGGTGCAACCAAACGCCGGCAGGGTTGTCTTGAAGGGGTATCGCGCTTTCTTTTCCGGGAAAGGCCGGCATCATGCCCAAGCGCTCGCTGCAAGACGCACGCCTGATCGCTCTCTTCCTCTTGGGCTGCCTGGCCTTGACCTATCCCCTGCTTTCGCTTTTCAGCCGGAGCGGGACGATATTCGGCATACCCTTGCTCTACGTGTATCTCTACGGCGCCTGGGCGACGCTGATCGTCCTCGCCGGCTTGGCGACGCGACGTTGAGGCCGGAGGCACGAGGTGGTGAGCCGATGGGTCATCATCGCCAGCTGCCTGGCCTACGTCGGCATCCTCTTCGCCGTCGCCTACTGGTTTGACCAGCGCGCCGAACGCGGCCGCCTGCTGGCCAACCCCTGGGTCTACGCCCTCTCCCTCGGCACCTACGCCACCGCCTGGACCTTCTACGGCAGCGCCGGCATGGCCGCGGTCGATGGGGCCGCCTTCCTGGCCATTTATTTGGGGGCCAGCCTGGCGGTCCTGTTGTCGGGGACGGTGATGGGCAGGATGGTGCGGGCCGTCCAGCGCTACCATGTCACGTCCATTGCCGACCTGGCGGCGAGCCGCTACGGCAAGAGCGGCTGGGTGGGCGGGGCGGTTGCCCTGGGGGCGGTGATCGGCCTGATTCCCTACCTGGCCCTTCAGCTCAAGGCCATTTCCAACACTTTCCTGATGCTGGCGGGGGAAGCCGGAGCATCTTCCGCCGCCGCCGTGCCCGTCCTGCACGACACGGCCTTCTACGCGGTGCTGCTGCTGGCGGCCTTCGCCATCCTCTTCGGCGCCCGGCGCCTGTCGCCGGCCGAGCGGCACGACGGGCTGGTAGCCGCCGTCGCCATCGTATCGGTGGCCAAGCTGTTGGCGGCCCTGGCCATCGGCGTATTCGTGGTCTTCTTCCTGTACCAGGGCGTCGCCGATCTCTTCGACCAGGCCGTCCGGCTCCCCCAGTACGGACGGCTCATCGCCATCGGCGGCGAGGGCTTGTCCTATGGCCGCTGGCTGGCCCTCCTGGTC
Organism: Rhodocyclaceae bacterium; assembly: GCA_018261935.1. Lineage (GTDB taxonomy): Bacteria > Pseudomonadota > Gammaproteobacteria > Burkholderiales > Rhodocyclaceae > JAGTRP01. The sequence goes on along the minus strand of JAGTRP010000008.1, from coordinate 8,334 downwards.
CTGGGGATGCTGTCGGTGATGCTGCTGCCCTCCCAATTCCACCTGGTCGCAGTGGAGAACCGGGGCGAGAAACACCTCTATAGCGCCCTCTGGCTGTTCCCCCTGTATCTGCTGCTGATTACCCTGTTCGTGCTGCCGGTCGCCTTCGCCGGCCTGCTGCGCTTTCCACTGGGTGCCGTCGAGCCCGACACCTTCGCAATAGCCTTGCCCGTGGCCTTCGGTTCCCCGGGGCCGGCGCTGCTGGTTTTTCTCGGCGGGCTGTCGGCCGCTACCGCTCACGTGGTGGTTTCGACCCTGGCCCTCAGCATCCTGATCTGCAACAACCTGGTGTTGCCCCTGCTGCTGCGCCTGGGCTGGATAAGCGCTTCCGGACCTGGCCACGGCGGCCGGCGGGTGCTTTACCTGCGCCGATTCTCGATCCTGCTCCTGCTGGCCCTCGCCTACGGCTACCTGCGTCTCACCGGCCATAGCTACGCCCTGGTCCAGATCGGCCTGGTGTCTTTCGTGGCCGCCGCCCAGTTCGCCCCCGTCGTCCTCGGCGGCCTGTTCTGGCGCCACGGTAATCGGCGGGGGGCCCTGGCCGGGCTGATCCTGGGCTTCCTGGCCTGGGCCTATACCCTGGTCCTGCCGGTCCTGGCCACTTCCGGCTGGTTGCCACCCGACCTCGTCCAGGCGGGGCCCTTCGGCATCCCGTGGCTGAAGCCCCTGGCGCTGTTCGGTCTGGAGGACGTCGATTGGATCAGCCACGGATTGTTCTGGAGCCTGCTCGCCAACACCGGGGCCTATGTCGGGGTCTCCCTCGCCAAGCCGGCGAGCCTGGAGGAAAGGCTGGAGACATTGCGGTTCATCGACGGCCTGGCGCAGGATGGAACGGCCGAAATGGGCCTGGCGGGCCGGCTGGCTTCGGCAAGGGACCTGCACGGCCTGCTGGCGCGCTTTCTCGGCCCCGGCTACGCCGACGAAGCCATGGCCCGCTTCGCCCAGGAAAGCGGGGTCGCCCACTGGCAGGAGCTGGAGCCGAATGCGGACCTGGTGGGCCGGACGGAGAGCCTGCTGGCCGGGGTGATCGGCGCGCCGTCGGCACGCATCCTGGTGGATAGCGTCCTGCGGAGGGCGCCGGTCGGCACCCGGGAAGTGATGGAAATCGTCGACGAGACGTCCCATGCCATCGCCCACAGCCATCGGCTGGAGCAACAGTCGCGCCAGCTGGAGGCCCTGGCGGCTGCCCTGCGGGAGAGCGAGGAGCGCCTCGAAGCGATCATCGACAACGCTCCGGCGGTGATCTTCATGAAAGACCTGGAGGGCCGTTACCTGCTCATCAACCGGCAGTACGAGTCCTTTATCCTGGTCGGCCGGGAAAACATCAAGGGCAAGACCGACCACGACCTCTATTCCAGCGAACTGGCCGATGTCTACGTGCGCAACGACCGGCGGGTGCTGGAGGCGGGCAAGCCGCTGCAAATGGAGGAAACGCTGCCCGCCTTCGACGGGATGCGCACCTATCTGGCCGTCAAGTTTCCCCTGCGCGACGTTAATGGACAGGTCTATGCGTTGTGCGGGATCGCCACCGACATCACCGAGCGCAAACGGGCGGAAGAAGCCATCCGGGACCTCAACCGGGACCTGGCGGCCCGGGGCGAGCAGCTGGAAGCCCTCAACCAGGAGCTGGAGGCCTTCTCCTATTCGGTGTCCCACGACTTGCGGGCGCCGTTGCGCGGCCTCAACGGCATGACCCAGATTCTCATGGAGCAATACGCCGACCGGCTGGACGACACGGGGCGGACTTATCTCGAGCAAATCCGCAAGTCCAGCCAGCGCCTGTCCCAACTGGTGGATGCCCTGCTCTCCCTGTCCCTGGTCAGCCGCGGCGAGATGCGCCGGGAGGATGTGGACCTGTCGGAGATGGTGGGCAAGATTGCCGACGACCTGCGGGCCGGCCAACCCGAACGGCAGGTCGAGTTCGTCATCCAGGCCGGGGTCCATGCCCATGGGGACCCGCGGCTGCTGCGGGTGGTCCTCGACAACCTGGTGGGCAACGCCTGGAAGTATTCGGTCAAGCGCCCGGTGGGGCGCATCGAATTCGGCACTGTCCCGCTGGAGGATGGAGGGCAGGCCTATTTCGTGCGGGACAACGGGGTCGGCTTCGACATGCAGTACGCCGACCGGCTGTTCAAGGCCTTCCAGCGCTTCCACAGCCCCAACGAATATCCGGGCAGCGGCATCGGCCTGGCCACCGTGCAGCGCATCGTGCGCCGCCATGGCGGCAGGATCTGGGGCGAGGGCGCCGTGGACCAGGGCGCCACCTTCTACTTCACCCTCGGGCCGTGACCCGGGACGGCCCCGGGGGAATCAGGACCGGGCGGCCTTCTCCAGGACTTGCCCGAAGGCGGCGGCATCCTGGTAGCCGACCACCCGCAGGCCGGGAATCTCCTTGCCCCGGGGGTCGAAGAAAACGATGCCCGGCGGCCCGAAGAGGCCGAAGCGGGCGAGGAGCGCCTTGTCGTTCTCGCTGTTGGCGGTGACGTCGGCCTGGAGCAGGGTGAAACCGGCAAGCCTGGCCTGGATGCCCGCATCGGCGAAGGTGAAGCGCTCCATCTCCTTGCAGGACACGCACCAGTCGGCATAGAAATCCAGCATCACCGGCTTGCCGGCGGTGCGCAGCCGGGCTTCCAGGTCGGCCACCGAGGCGACCCGCTCGAAGGGCAGCTTTTTGGCTTCCGCCGCCACCGCCTGTCCCCGCAGGCCGGCCAGGGGCTGCAGGGGATCCCGGCTGCCGGCCAGGGCGCCGATCAGGAGGGAAGCACCGGTGAGCAGCATGACGATGCCGATCCCCTTCCAGAAGCGCTGCCAGCCCCGGGCGTTGGGCGGCAGGGGATCGAGGGCGTGGAGATAGATGGCCGGGATGATGAGGAGCGCCGCCCAGGCGACCATCGCCACCGCCCCCGGCAGCACCGGCGAAAGCAGCCAGACGGCGGTGCCCAGGAGCAGCACGCCGAAGGCCTTCTTCACTGCTTCCATCCAGGCCCCCGCCCGGGGCAGCAGGGTGCCGGCGGAGAGACCGACGGCGATGAGGGGCACCCCCATGCCGAGGGCCATGACGAAGAGGGCGGCGCCGCCCAGGAGGGCGTCCCGGGTCTGGCCGATGTAGAGGAGCGCGCCGGCCAGGGGGGCGGCGACGCAGGGCCCGACGATAAGGGCCGACAGCACCCCCATGAGGAAAACGCCGATGCCGCGCCCGCCCTGGAGATGGCCCGCCTCCTCCGAAAGCTTGCTCTGCAGGTTGGAAGGCAGCTGCAGCTCGTAGAAGCCGAACATGGACAGGGACAGGGCGACGAAGACCAGGGCGAAGCTCCCCAGCACCCAGGGATTCTGCAGGGCGCTGGAAACCAGCGTGCCGGTGAGGCCGGCGGCGACGCCGGCGGCGGCGTAGGTCACCGCCATGCCGAGGACGTAGGCCATGGAGAGGGCGAAGCCCCGGCCCCGGGAAACCTTGTGGCCCTGGCCGGCGATGATGCCGGAAAGGATGGGGATCATCGGGAAGACGCAGGGGGTCAGGGCGAGGCCCAAACCGGCCACGAAGAAAAAGGCGAGATTGGCCCAGAAGCCGGCGTGCCTGAGGGCCTGGGCGATGCGCCCGCTCTCATCGCTGGCGGCCATCGGCGCCGCGGCCGGCGCGGCATCCGGGGACGGCAGTTCGAGGCTGATGGTCTGGGTCTGGGGCGGGTAGCAGATGCCGGCGTCGGCACAGCCCTGGGAAGTCACCTTGAGGGTCAGGGACTGGCTGCCGGAGGCGTTGTGCTCCACGGGCAGGCGGATGGCGACGTCCTGGTAATAGACCTCCATCTTGCCGAAATTCTCGTCGTCCTTTTCCTTGCCCTTGGGGAACTGGGGCGTCCCGACCTTGGCGGCTTCACCGTCGACGGCGAAGCGGAACTTGTCCCGGTAGAGGTAGTAGCCCTTGGCGATATCGAACTGCACCTCCGCCGTCCGGCCGTCCACGGCCCGGGCGCTGGGCTTGAAGGCGACGGCGGGATCGAGGAACTCCTGGGCCTGGGCCAGGGGGAAGAGGAAAACGAGGCAAAGGAGCAGGATTCGCATCATGGTCGGGTCTCGGCGGCGATCCACTGGAGGTAGGCGGGCAATCCCTGCTCGATGGGCAGGGCGACGATCTCCGGCACCTCGTAGGGATGGAGGGCGCAGATGGCGGCTTCCAGTTCCCCATAGCGCTCCCGGCGGGTCTTGATCAGGAGGGGTACCTCGGCGGCGGTTTCCACCGCGCCCTGCCAGCGGTAAATGGAGCGGCAGGGCGCCAGGATATTGACGCAGGCGGCGAGCCCGGCATCCACCAGGTGGCGGGCGATGTCCTCGGCGACGGCGGCGTCGGGACAATTGGTGAGGACGAGGAGGTTTTCCATCGGCAAATTCTACTTGAGCAGGCGGCGGCGGGTGAGGACCAGGGCGATGGCGAAGCCGATGGCGGCGGTGCCCAGGAGGGCGCCGACATGGAGGAGGACATCGGGGGGCATGCGGCCGGCCATCAGCGGCCGGGCCAGGGCCACCCCCTGGGCCAGGGGCAGCCAGTTGCCGATGGCGGCGAGCCAGGCCGGCATCTGGTCGGTGGGGAAGAAGACGCCGCTGATGAAGGTCATGGGCGTGATGAAGAGGGTGAAGTAGTACATGAAGAAATCGTAGGACGGCGACAGGGCGGTCCAGATGAGGCCGAGGGCCGCGAAGGCCAGCCCGGTGAGGGCGATGGTGGGCAGGACCCAGAGGGCCATGGGACCGTGGGCGAGGCCGAGGATGGCCACCACCAGGAGGATGGCGGCGCCGGCCATGAAGGACTTGGTGGTGGCCCAGAGCAGCTCTCCGGCCACCACCTCGGTGAGCCCCAGGGGGGTGTTGAGGATGGCGTCCCAGGTCTTCTGGACGTGCATGCGGGAGAAGGACGAGTAGAGGGCTTCGAAGGTGGCGGCGTTCATGGTGGAGGCGCACACCGTGCCGGCGGCCAGGAAGCCGACGTAGGACTGGCCGTTGATGGTCGGCAGCAGGGAACCGAGGCCGTAGCCCAGCCCGACCATGTAGATCAGGGGATCGGCCAGGTTCCCCAGGATGGAAGGGATGGCGAGCTTCTTCCAGACCAGGAAGTTGCGCTGCCAAACGGGGAACCAGCCGAAGATGCTTGAGGGCATGCGGGGAAAGAATCTTGCCGGGGTAAGGAGGCCGATTCTACCCCGGCCGCGCTGCACTTTCCCTATGGGCAGCCAAGGATGGGCAGTCCTCCCACCTCTATTGCAGGGCTGCGGCGACGGCGCGGAAGCTGCTCAGCCCGGCCTCCAGGTTCTCGATGATTTCCCCTGCCAGTTCGTCCGGTTCCGGCAGGTTGTCGAGGTCGGCCAGGCTCTTGTCCTTGAGCCAGAAGATGTCCAGGCTGGTCTTGTCGCGGGCGACGATCTGCTCGTAGCCGAACCTGCGCCAACGCCCTTCCGGGTTGGTCTGCTCGTTCCAGGTCTCGCTGCGCTCGAAGCGGTTCATGGGGTTGTAGCAGGCGATGAAGTCCCGCAGGTCCTCGTAGCGCAGGGGCTTCTTCTTCAGGGTGTGGTGGATGTTGGTGCGGTAGTCGTAGATCCAGACTTCCCGCGTCCACGGCTCCTTGCGGGCCGGCTGGTTGTCGAAGAAAAGCACGTTGGCCTTGACGCCGTTGGCGTAGAAAATGCCCGTCGGCAGGCGCAGGATGGTGTGCAGGTCGGTGGTTTCCAGCAGCTTCCGGCGCACCGTCTCGCCGGCCCCGCCCTCAAACAGCACGTTGTCCGGCACCACCACGGCGGCACGGCCCGTGGTGTTCAGCAGGCTCTTGATGTGCTGTACGAAGTTGAGTTGCTTGTTCGAGGTCGTGGCCCAGAAGTCCTGGCGGTTGTAGGTCAGGTCGTCCTTTTCCTGCTCGCCTTCCTCGTTGGTGAAGCTCATGCTGCTCTTCTTGCCGAAGGGGGGATTGGCCAGCACGTAATCGAAAGTCCGGATCGGCGACGCAACCAGGGCGTCGTTGGGGGAAATCGGGCTGTCGCCGTCGATCTCCCCGATGTTGTGCAGGAACATGTTCATCAGCGCCAGGCGCCGCGTGCTGGCGACGATCTCGTTGCCGAAAAAGGTCTCGTGCTTGAGGAAGGCCCGCTGGTCGCGATCCATTTCCGGATAAGCCGCCACCAGGAAATCGTAGGCGGCCAGAAAGAAGCCGCCGGTGCCGCAGGCCGGGTCGGCGATGGTCTTCCCCGGCAGGGGGCGCACGCACTCCACCATGGCCCGGATCAGCGCCCGCGGGGTGAAGTACTGGCCGGCGCCGGACTTTGTGTCCTCGGCGTTGCGCTCCAGCAGGCCCTCGTAGATGTCCCCCTTGACGTCGGCACCCAGGGTCACCCAGTTGGTTTCATCGACCATGTCGATCAGGCGGGCCAGCTTGGCCGGGTCCTGGATCTTGTTCTGGGCTTTGGTGAAAATCTGCCCCAGCAGCCCCGGCTTGCTGCCCAGCTGCAGCAGGGCCGAGATGTAATGCACCTCCAGATCGGCGCCCCGCTTGGCCTTCAGGCTGGGCCAGCCGAAGTCGGCGGGGATGCCGATCCTGCGGTTGTAGGGCGGCCGGCTGTACTCGTCGGCCATCTTCAGGAAGATCAGGTAGGTCAGCTGCTCCAGGTAGTCGCCGTAGCTGACCCCGTCGTCCCGCAGGGTGGTGCAGAAACTCCAGACGCGGGAGACGATGGATGCGGTTGCGTTCATGAATGGACTTTTTGGGTGCTATGCGCTTTTCTATACGCCTTCTATGCGCCGCGGCGTATAGAAGGCGTATAGGGAATAGATTTATTCTTCTGAATCAGAGGCTTCAGAAGCCATGTAGGCTTGCTTCGGATTGCTGCTCGACGCAAAGGCCGGGATCAATGTCTTTGCCTGGACCATGGGGTTCAATATCCGTTTCAGCAGGTCATCTGCATTGCGGGCCAAGAGGTGCGCCAAAACTCTTCGCCCCAGGAATCGACCCCGGCACAGGTCCAAGACTGCTTGTTGCATGGTCTCCGGGGAAACACGACGTTTCTCTCTTACTGGCGATGAAAGCGCGAGTAGTTCTGTTTGCAGCTCTGGAGGCAAGTCTTCCCAGTCGAGATACTGGGGCCTTAGCTCTGGAGGTATGGCGCTTAGCTCTTGAGGTATTGCACCAAGCTCTGGAGGTATGACGCTTAGCTCTGGAGGTATTGGACTGCCCTTAACCAAGTGAGCAACGTTCGTTCGTAAATCAAACAGCACTTCTTCGCGTTCCCTTTGCCACGGCAGGAAATACACCATTCCTCGCCCGACGCCATCGGAAAGCAGCAATCCTTCTCGTGCCAGCCGGGCCAGCATTTTTGAGACATCCGCCCGGTGTTCGGTGCAAACCTCCAGCAACCGAGCATGATTTACCACGCCTTCTGAACTCGCAATGATCAACGCCATTCGTTCGGTTTCCGAGAGCGCATGGAAACGCTCGCCCAGATGAGCTTCCAGTTCAGCAATCGTTTCCTCCGGCACCAGACTGGTCATCCGCAATTCCATCAGGGTCTGTTCCGGTTCGCGGACCTCGTACAGGATCGGGCGGCGCCAATGCCGATTTGCCCAGTTGCTATAAATCTTGGGAATCCCGGAACCAGCATGATCACCGTAGCCAACCAACTGGAACATGGTTTGCAACCGGCGGTTACGGCAGTCACTGTTACCCCCCTGGATTGCCAGCTCTGGAGAAATCCGCATCAGGCCGGGGTTCCGGAAACCGAACATATCAGGCCGCTTGACCACCAGAACGGAAACACGCCCCGAGAAATCGGCATGGATAAGCGTATTGACTAGGGCTTCCCGCAAGGCTTCGTGGACTGGGGTGTCCTCGATGCGCTGCCCGTCCCTTAGCTGGAACTGAATCTTTAGGTCGGCCGTCAGCTTCTGATAAACCTTGCGGAAGAAGTCATAGATATTCCCCGACCAACTACCATCCGGGACCAGCCGATCAACCCAACGCTTTTCCGCCTTGGCTTCCGGTCGCTCTTGATAATCGACCATGTAATGTGGCAACGCGTCCCGGATTACCTCGGCACGCCCGAACATCAACAAGCCGGCCAAGCGAATGCCTGAATATCCCTCTTCCCGGTTCTTGCCAACCGCGCCGATACGTTCCAGGAACTCGGAGATTGGCAAATCTGCCCAGACATGGCCCGGTTTGACGCATACGATTCCACACAACTCATAAAGCATGAGTTTTCTTCATGAACTCCATCCCCTGGACGAAATCCCTGATCCGCTGCATGCCGATCCAGAGGGATT
>JAGTRP010000035.1 GCA_018261935.1 Rhodocyclaceae bacterium | reverse complement strand
CATACGATTCCACACAACTCATAAAGCATGAGTTTTCTTCATGAACTCCATCCCCTGGACGAAATCCCTGATCCGCTGCATGCCGATCCAGAGGGATTTGACGCCGGGTTCGCCGTCGCACTTGCGGCCCAAGAAGCCGCCGAGGCTGGCGATTTGGCGAATGACCTCGCGGACGCAGGGCCTGGTTTTCGGAAGGGCTTTCTTGCCCAGGAGGTAGGCCGCCTGCCACTCTTCCGGTGCAAAGAACAAGGCGGCCTCCAGGTCGGGATGGACGCGTCCCAGGCGCATCAGGCGGGCCAGCCTCCAGGCGACGACCAGAAAGACGGCCAGGGCGAGTTCGATTTTCGGCACACTCGCCAACTGCAGTGCCTCGACCCGGCAACCGTTTTTGAGGACGTGGAAGAAGAGCTCGATTTCCCAGCGCGCCCGGTACCAATCGATCAGTTCGACCGCGGCTTCCAGGCTCGCCGCCTCCCGATTGGTCAGCAGGCGCCATTCGATCGGCTTGACGCCGTCCGGGGCGTCAACCTCCCGTGCGATCAGGCAGGTCGCTTCAAACCGACCGCCCTCGGCAGCCCGCAACTCGATCCGGCGGCGACGGATTTCTTGGCGGACGAGGCGTTGCACCTGCCCGTGCCGGGCCGGCAGGGTGAATTCGATTTGGCCCAGAACGGTGGATTCCAGGACGCCGGCCCACAGCTTGCCGCCTTCGGGCAAGGCCCGGTCGTGCTGGGAGCGCAGCAGCCAATCGACCGGGGTGCCCAGGGCATGCGCCCGTTGCATCAGTGCCAGGATGTCGGCTTCCCGGTCCGCGACATACACCAGACGGGTCGTCGGCAGCGACGGCGCCAACTCGGCCAGTCGCTCGTAGCCTTCGATCCAGCGCAGGCTCTCCAGCGGCCCCGAACGCCGGCCATCGGCATCCTTGGGTTCGCGGGCCCACATCCAGGCGTCGAGCAGCCCCAGCGGCTCCCGGGCCGGGGTCACGGCGTAGGTCGGGTGCAAGTACATGCCCCGTTGCGCCTCGAAACTGAGCGGCCCCAGGCCGGCAATCCGCTGGCCGTTGAAGTCCAGTTCGGTGGTGTCCTGCAGGCAAAGGATCACCGGATGCTGCTGCATCCGCGCCTCGGTCCGCTGCAGGTGCGGATCGAGCACGTCTTCCCAGCCCAGCCCGCGCTTCGTGCGGCTGGACTGGTCGCCAGCAAGCCGGGCGCCTGGAAAGCCCGCGCAACAGAAAGTTGAGGATTGGACGTCAGCACGTCAGTTTATGTTCGATGAGTTGTGTGGAATCGTATGCCCCGAACCAGCCTGCTACGCCGCGGTATGTGGACCGCGCATCAGCCACGGATTACGGACGTCTCCAAGAAAAAGCCCGCGTGATCCGGGGCTTTGTCGAAACCCAGGAAGACTTAGCCGCCCGTCAGCCCCCGAAATTCCCGGCGGTAAGCCGACGGGGAAACCCGGAAAACCTCCCTGAACTGCTGGCGCAGGGACACCGCCGATCCAAACCCCGCCCGGGCGGCGATGATCTCGACGGGCAGGTCGCTGCCTTCCAGGAGGCGCTGGGCCAGGGCCAGGCGTTCGTGGCGTAGCCAGTCGGTGACGGTGGTCCCGGTGGCTTGGCGGAAGCGGCGGGTGAAGGTGCGCCGGCTCATCCGGGCCTCTTCCGCCAGCCGGTCGAGGCCCAGGGGATGGTCGAGGTGCTGGCGGGCCCAGTCGATCACCGCCGCCAGGCGCTCTCCCTCGACCCGGCCCGGCAGGGGCAACTCGATATATTGGGCCTGGCCGCCCTGGCGGTGGGGCGGCACCACCATGCGGCGGGCCACCCGGTTGGCCACTTCGGCGCCGCACCACCGGCGCAGCAGGTGCAGGCAGCAGTCGATGCCGGCGGCGACCCCGGCCGAGGTCAGGACATCGCCGTCGTCCACATAGAGCACCTCCGGGCTGACCCGGATACGGGGGTAGCGGCGGGCGAATTCCTGGGTGCAGAGCCAGTGGGTGGTGGCCGGGCGGCCGTCGAGGAGGCCGGCGGCGGCCAGCACGAAGGCCCCCAGGCAGAGGCCGACCAGGCAGGCGCCCCGGGCCCGGGCGGCGCGCAGGGCGGCGAGCAGGGCTTCCGGCGGCGGGGCGTCGGGGCCGAGCCAGCTCGGCACGATGACCGTATCGGCGCCCTCCAGCCCCTCCAGGCCATAGGGGGCCACGATGGCGAAGCCGTTGGAGGTGGACAGCGGCCCGGCCTGAAGCCCGCAGACCCGGACTTCGAAGCGCGGCACCCCGGCGGCGCTGCGCTCCTCGCCGAAGATGCCGCAGGGAATGGAGAGCTGGAAGGGGCTGATGCCGTCGAAGGCGATGACGGCGATGGTGCGGGGGGCCATGGCGATATCCGGGAAGGGGTTGGCCCGATTCTATCGAAGATTGTCATCCGGGCCACTGTCGGCTGGCTGTGGCCGGAGGAACAATGGGGCCATGGCGGCGCCGCATCCGCGGCAACCCGCCGAACCCCCGACCCAAGGAGAATCGCCATGCCCGCCAGCCCCCGCCGCGCCCTGCTCGTCGTCGATGTGCAGAACGAATACGTCACCGGCGACCTGCCCATCGAATACCCCCCTATCCAGCAATCGCTAGCCAATATCGCCCGCGCCATGGATGCGGCCCGGGAGGCCGGGGTGCCGGTGGTGGTGGTCCAGAACACCGCGCCGGCGGGCTCGCCAGTCTTCGCCAGGGGCACGCCGGGCTGGGAACTCCATGAGGTCGTCGCTTCCCGGCCCCGCAGCCACTATATCGAGAAGACCCTGCCCAGCGCCTTCGCCGGCACCGACCTGGGGCAGTGGCTGGCAAGGCAGGGGATCGACACCCTGGCGGTGGCGGGCTACATGACCCAGAACTGCGACGACTCCACCGTCAAGGAGGCGCTCCATGCCGGCCTGGCGGTGGAGTTCCTGGCTGATGCCGCCGGTTCCCTGCCTTACGAGAACCGGGCCGGCCGGGCCAGCGCCGAGGAAATCCATCGCATCTTCACGGTGGTGATGCAATCCCGCTTCGCCGCCGTGGCCACCACCGGGGAATGGATCGCCGCCCTCCAGGCCGGCCGGGCCCTGCCCCGGGACAATATCTACGGGTCCAACCGGCGGGCCCGGGGCCTGGAGCGGGCGGCATGATCCGCCTACGCCCGCTGCGGGCGGAAGACGGGCTCGCCATCCACGGGTGGCCGGCCTATCCGCCGGAGTTCAATGAACTGGATTACGCCCTGAGGGAGGAGGGCTGGATCGCCGAGTTCCAGGACCAACCGGGGACCCGGCTTTATGCCGTCGAGCAGGGGGACGAGTTGGCCGCCCTGGCGATCCTCGCCGGGACCGGCACGGACGAGGCGGAATTTCGCCTCGCCCTGCATCCGGAAAGGCTGGGCCGGGGCCTGGGCGGAGTCGTTGCCGCTCGGGTGCTGGAAGTGGGCTTCGGCGCCATCGGGCTGGGGCGCATCCACCTCGTGGTGCGGAAGAACAACGAACGGGCCATCCGTTTGTACCGGCGCCTGGGGTTCGTCCTCCAGGGGGAGTGCCGCCAGACCGTCAACCACCAGGCGACCGATTTTTTCGTCATGGATGTGCTGCGACCGGATTGGGCCAGGACATGCGGTCTCACGCCCAGGTAAAGCGCCCCACGGCCCCATTCAGGTTTTCCGACAGGCTGGACAACCCCTTCACTTCGGCATGGGTGGAGACGATGTCGGCGGTGGTGGCGGCGGCGATGTCGGCGACGGCCTCCACATGGCCGATGACCTCCCGGGAGGCCTCCGCCTGCCGGTGGGTGGCGAGGGATATCTCCTCCATCCTGGCGGCTACCGTCTGCACCGCCTGGGCGATCAGGTCGAGCATGTGGCGGACGTCCTGGCCGAAGGCGACGCCCTCCTTGGCGGCAGAGCGGACCCGGTCCATGGTTTCCTCGACGATACCGGTGCGGGCATTGACCTGTTCCAGCAGGGTTTCGATGTCCCGGGTGGAACCCTGGGTGCGCTCGGAGAGCTTGCGCACCTCGTCCGCCACCACGGCGAAGCCGCGGCCCGCTTCCCCGGCCCGGGCGGCCTCGATGGCGGCATTGAGGGCCAGCAGGTTGGTCTGCTCGGCGATGTCCCGGATGATGCGGCTGACGCCGCTGATCTGCCCGATCGCCTTGCCCTGGTCGTTGATGGCGGCCACCGAGCGGTCCACGTCGCTTTCCATGGCGAGCATGGTGTCCACGGCCTGGCGGCCGGTGGCGTTGCCCCGCTCCACCGCGCCGCGGGCTTCGGCGAGGGCGCTTTCGACGCTGCGGGCGTTGTCCACCAGGCGGTCGATCAGGGTGCCCAGTTCGTCGATGGCGTCCTGGACGTGCTCCAGCTTCTCGCTCTGGATGCGGGAATTCTGGTTCACCGCATTGGTCATCTCGTCCACCCGCCGGGAGGCCCGGGTGACCTCGGCCGAGACGTTGCCGACCTCGCCGAAGATTTCCCCGAAGCGGCCGATGAAGGTATTCATCCGCGCCCCCACCTCTCCCAGCTCATCCCGGCCCTCCGGCAGACGGGTGCGAAGGTCGCCGTTGTAGAGGACATCGACCCGCTCGGTGAACTCCCCCACCCGCTTCTTGAGATGGCCGCCGAAGGCGAGCTGGAAGGCGATGATGACCCCCCCGGCCAGGAGAAGGGGCGCCACAACCAGCCAGAGGATGCGGTCCAGGGTGGCCTGGAATTCCCGTTCGGCGTCCTCGGCCTCGGTGCGGTTATGGGCAAGGAGGGCGTCGATATCGGCCGTCATCGGCTGGAGCAGGGTCTGGTAGATGGCCTCGGGGATGCTCATGGCGTCCATGGGGCTCTGGGCGGCGATCGTGATGGCGCTCTCGAACTGGCGGATGTAGTCCTGCCAAGTCTTCTCCATGGCCGCCAGCTTCTCCCGTTCCGCCGCGCTGCCGGCCCGCCGGGCGATTTCCTGGAGCATGGCCTGGACCTCCCGGTCCGCTCCCCGGATCTTGTCCCCGGACTCCATGGGGATCGGGTCGGTCCGGGAAGCGGCCAGGGCCGCGGCCTTCACCTCCACCAGCAGGCGCGCGGCGCCGACCCGCTCCTGGTAGCGGGCAAAGGTCCGCTGCAGGTCGTGCAGGTTGGTGAGGGTGAAGACGATGACGCAGGCCAGCACCAGGGCGGTGGCCACATTGATCCAGCGCAGGCGGTGGCGGAGGGAAGTGGACGACAACAGCATGGCGACTCCGGTTATTACCTGAGTCATATTGTCCGGGCCCGATGTTACAGATTGATGTCGCCGGGCGGCCCTCCCGGGAGAGCGTCATCTGGGTGTAACGGGAGGCCCTTATGCTCCTTTCCATCGTCATGATCCGGCCCCGCCATGGAAGCCCTCCTGCCCCGCATCCCGTCGTTTGCCCCGCCCGATCACCAGCCCCGGCTGGCTCCCCTGTGCCTGCCGGCTTCCAGAGACTCCGAACTGCTGGACATCATGGCCCGCCGGGCCCTGTGTCCGGTCTTCCAGCCCATTATCGATTTCCGGGTCCAGGCCTATATCGGCTTCGAGGGGCTGATCCGGGGGCCGGCCGGTTCCCGTCTCCAGTATCCGGATGCCCTGTTCCGCGCAGCCAAGGCGGCCGGCCTCTCCTGCGAACTGGAACACATCTGCCGGGAGGTGACGCTCCAGGCCTTTGCCCGCCTGCGGCTGCCGGGCCGCCTGTTCCTGAATGTCACGCCGGGGTGCCTGGCGGATGGTCGCATGATGGAAGGCACCATCCGGGACCTGTTGCCCCAGCTCGGCATCGCGCCCGGGCGGCTGGTCATCGAATTGACCGAGAACCAGCGCATCACCGACGTGCCGGAACTGCAGTCGGTGCTGGCGGACTACCGGGCCCAGGGGGTGCAGATTGCCATCGACGACCTGGGGGAGGGGTTCTCCAACCTGCGCATGTGGTCCGATGTGCGGCCGGATATCGTCAAGATCGACCGCCATTTCATCGACGGCATTGCCGACGACCGGATGAAATACCACTTCGTCCGGGCCATGCAGGACCTGGCCGAGAGTTGCGCGGCCCACTTGGTGGCCGAGGGCATCGAGCGGGAAGAGGATTTCTCCACCATCCGGGACATGGGCATCGCCTGCGGCCAGGGCTATTTCATCGCCGTGCCGGAGCCGGTGCCGTCCCATCATCCGCACCAGCCGGTCATGACCGCCCTGGGCCGGCAGCGGGTCTCCCTGTCGCCGGTCGGGGCCGTCGGGGGCAAGCCGCCGACGGCCCAGAACTTGATGGAATACGTCCGGCCGCTAGCGCCGGAAGCCGACAACGAGCATGTCATCGAGCGCTTCGAGAAGGAGCCGGATATCGACGTCCTGCCGGTGGTCGAGGGTACGACGCCGGTGGGGCTTATCACCCGGCACGCCATTTTCGACCAGCTGGCCCGGCCCTTCTGGCGCGAACTCTACGGCCGCAAGCCCTGCGCCAAGTTCATGGACGCCGCGCCCCTCATCGTGGACCAGCACGCTACGGTCCAGGAGCTGGGCCTCATGCTGGCCCGGGCCGACAAGCGCTACCTGCTGGACGGTTTCATCGTCACCGAGAACGGGAACTACCAGGGCGTCGGCGGCAGCCACGATCTCATGGCCCTCATCACCGAGATGCAGATCAGCGCCGCCCGCTACGCCAATCCCCTGACCCAGTTGCCCGGCAATGTGCCGATCAACGAGCACATCGACCGCCTCCTGGAGGCGCGGGCTCCCTTCGCCGCCTGCTACGCCGACATCGACAATTTCAAGCCCTACAACGATACCTACGGCTATCGCCGGGGCGACGACGTCATCCAGCTCCTCAGCCGCATCCTGCGGGAAGTGGCGGATCCCCGGCTGGATTTCGTCGGCCACGTGGGCGGGGACGATTTCGTGGTGCTGTTCCAGAGCGGCGATTGGGAAAGGCGCTGCCAGGAAATCGTCAGCCGCTTCGGGGAAGCCGTCGGTGGCGTGGTCAGCGACGAGGACGGGATGCGGGGCGGCTACCTGGCCGAGAACCGCAAGGGCGAGCTGGTCTTCCATCCCCTGCCGTCCCTCTCCATCGGCGCCATGGGGGTGGAAACCGGCAGCTACGATTCCCACCGGGAAGTGGCGGCCGCCGCCTCCGGGGCCAAGAAACAGGCCAAGAAGGCGGGGGGCGGCATGGTCTTCGTCGAGCGCCGGCGCCCCCGGCCGGAACAGCCGTTCCGGCTTTGTTGAGCCGGCCGGGGCGGCCGGCCCGGGTGGATCAGGCGAAGGTCTGCACGCCTTCGGGGGTGCCGAGGAGCAGCACGTTGGCGCCCCGCACCGCGAAGAGGCCGTTGGTGACCACGCCGGTGATCTGGTTGATGCGGGTTTCCAGGCCCACCGGGTCGGTGATGGCCATTCCCTTGACGTCAAGGATGAGGTTGCCGTTATCGGTAGTGAAGCCCTGGCGCAGCACCGGCTCGCCCCCCAGCTTGGCGAGTTCCCGGGCGACATGGGCGCGGGCCATGGGGATGACTTCCACCGGCAGGGGGAACTTGCCCAGGGTCTCCACCAGCTTGGAGCCGTCGGCGATGCAGACGAAGGTCTTCGCCACCGCCGCCACGATCTTCTCCCGGGTCAGCGCGCCGCCGCCGCCCTTGATCATGTGCATGCCCCGGTCGATCTCGTCGGCGCCGTCCACGTAGACCGGGATGTCGTCCACGTCGTTGAGGTCCAGCACGGCGAAGCCGTGGCCTTCCAGGCGCTTCCGGGTGGCTTCGGAACTGGCCACGGCGCCCCGGTATTTGGACTTGAGGGGGGCGAGGGCGTCGATGAAGAAATTGGCGGTGGAGCCGGTGCCGACCCCGATGACGCTGCCGGCCGGGGCGTGCTGCGCCACGTAATCGGCCGCCGCCTGGGCCACCGCCTGTTTGAGTTCGTCCTGTGTCATGGTGGGTTCCTTTCAGTGATGCCCGCTATTTTACCCGCACGGCCGGGTAACTTCGCCCGTCCGGGAAACAGGATATACTGTTTATACGGTATGTGCCGTCTCCAAGAAGGATTACCCCATGGCAACCCCCAAGAAGAATACTGCCGCCCCCGCCGCTTCCCCAGCCCCTGCCGCCAAGGCGGCCGCGACCGCTCCCGCCCGCAGGTCGGTGGCCCGGCCGACGGTGGCCAAGAGCGCCCCGGCCAGGAAGGCCGCCCCGAAGCCCGCCGCCAAGGCCGCCAAACCCCTGGACCCGGCGCTGCAGGCGTCCAAGGAAGCCCTGGCCAAGGCCCTGGCGGCAGCCCAGGCGGTCAAGATCGAGAAGCCCCTGGGCAAGCCCGCCAAGGCGGCCAAGGAGCCCAAGGCCGACAAGGAAGCCAAGGCGCCGAAGGCCAGGAAACCCAAGCTGGTGCGCGACAGCTTCACTATGCCGGAAAACGAATACGCCCAGATCGCCGCCCTCAAGAAGCGGCTCCTGGACAAGGGCATGGTGTCGAAGAAGAGCGAGGTCCTGCGGGCCGGGGTGTCCCTGCTGGCGGCCCTGGGCGACGCCGAGCTGGTGGCCGCCCTGCAGAAGGTGGAAGTGATCAAGACCGGCCGGCCGGCCAAGAACGGCAAGTAGCCCGCTACGCGGCCGGGGCTTCGTCTTCCTGGTAGCTGGCCAGGTCGTAGTCGTTGCCCCGGCCCTGGAGCTTCACCAGGCGGGCGCTGCGCCAGCGCCCCCCCACCGAGAGATGGATGGGGTGGTCCGGGGAGAAAGTCCCGCTCGGGATCAGGATCAGCCGGGATTCCGTCGACAGCAGGATGGCGTTGTGCCAGCCCAGGCCGGAGGTTTCCTGGGTGCGCTGGCTCCAGGCATCCTGGGCCACCAGGGTCGAGGCCAGGCGCACCTGGGAGCAGGCCGGCGTGCCGCCGAAGCAGCTCAGGCCGGCGTTGGGCTTGCCGTGGCTGGAGCCGAGGCGGCGGATGATGCCGATGTGCCAGTCCAGCTCGTCGTCCATGCGGTAGGCCACCAGGGCGCCGATGCGCTGCCAGGGGCGCCGGGCGGCGAAGCGGACTCCGAGCCCGCCGCGGCTGACGTCGATGATTTCCCATGGCTCCATCATCTGCTGGTCCCCGGCGGTCTCCAGCAGGCGCAGCACGTCCATGGGCGTCTTCGGGGGCGGCGGCGGCGCGGCGGTGAGGGCGGCCTGCTCGCGGTAGCGGGTGTGGAAATTCTTCAGGTAGTTGTCGTAATCGAGGTCGCGGCCGGAGCGGGCGAACTCCGAGGCGGCCAGCATGCGCCGGACCATGTCGAGCCCATTCACCACCCGGATGGTGCCCTTGGCGCTGAGCCGGGGGTGGCGGCGGTTAGGGGGGGTGGCAGACCAGTTGGCAAGCAGGCTCTGAAGGAGTTGCTGCATCTGCTCGAGGCTGCAGCCGCTGGCGGTCAGCCACTCGGGAAGGCGTTGTTCGCGCACCAGGGCGGCGTGGAGCTGGGCGAGCTGGTTCTGCCCCTGGCCGATGCCGAAGAAGCGGGTGTCCGGCCCGTAGTCATCGTCCTCCTGCCGGCGGGCCGGCATGTTGCCCCCGTCCGGGTTGATGCAGAAGGGAGTCTGGGGCGAGGGGGTATCGACGAACCGGCAGTGGGGCTCGATCCAGCGCACCAGGCGGTCGGTGGCGTCGATCTCGTTGACGGTCAGGTTGGTGAGGGGGGCGGTCTCGAACAGCAGACCGATCTGGTATTCCCTCCAGACGCTGGAGAGCAGCCGGTGCTGGGGATAGACGGTCAGGGCCATATGGGCGAGGCCCAGGTTCCGGGCCTGGCGGAGCAAGGCATGGACGTCGGTCCACCAGGACGGCTCGGCGACCAGATAGTTCATGCGGCCCAGTTTCTTGAGCTCGCCCCAGTTGTGCATGGCCCGGGCCGCAAATTGGGCCAGCTGGCGCTTGGCCGGCTCCTGTTCCAGGTTCGATTCGGCGGCCAGGAGGTCGAGAATCCGGCGATTGCAGGCCTGGCTGTTGGCGAAGTAGGCCTTCAGGGTGCCGATGGCGAGCTGGTTCGTGCGGTTGGCCTTGGCTTCCAGCAGCAGGGCGGCCCAGCAGCCGGCCACGGCATCCTGGGCGAATTCATCGATTCTTTCCACCGCCCGGGCCGCCTGCTTCACCGGCAGGCGGTCGATGAGGCTCGTCGGGTCGCCGAGCCATTCGTTCAGTTCCCCGAGGGTGCGTTGCGGATTGGCGCCGGGCAGCCCGGCCAGGAAGGCCTCGATCGCCTTGTCGCTGCCCAGGGGATGGCTGGGGACTTCGGGAGCCGAA
This sequence comes from Rhodocyclaceae bacterium, assembly GCA_018261935.1. GTDB lineage: Bacteria > Pseudomonadota > Gammaproteobacteria > Burkholderiales > Rhodocyclaceae > JAGTRP01. The sequence continues at coordinate 6,960 of JAGTRP010000035.1, read as the reverse complement.
TTGCCGAGACGAGAGGTGATCCAGTTGAGCATGGGGAAATTATATGCCAGCGCCAAGCCGGTTGCTGCGGCACGCTGCCGCAGCGCCGGGGAACCTGTCACGACGCTGTAACATTCGCCACCTACACTGTGCCTGCTCTTCGATGGAAGAGATTCCGACCCTGGGACGTCTGCCATAACGTCCGGTCAAAGCGTGAATCCGGTCAATCATAAAGGGACACAGATGTTGCGTAACTTCAAATCTTTCCGGGCGACGATGCTTGCCGTTGCCCTGGGGGCCGCCGCTGTCGCCGCCCAGGCGGCCGAAATCACCGGCGCCGGCGCCTCCTTCCCCGCTCCCCTCTACGCCAAGTGGGCGGATGCCTATCAAAAGGCCACCGGCAACCGCATCAACTACCAATCCATCGGCTCCGGCGGCGGCATCAAGCAGATCAATGCCAAGACTGTCGATTTCGGCGCCTCCGACATGCCCCTGAAGGCCGAGGACCTGGACAAGGGCGGCCTGACCCAGTTTCCCGCCGTGATCGGCGGCGTCGTGCCGGTCATCAATGTGCCGGGCATCCAGCCCGGGGCGCTGCGCCTTACCGGTGCCGTCCTGGCCGATATCTACCTGGGCAAGATCAGCAAGTGGAACGACAAGGCCATCGCCGACCTCAACCCGAAGCTCAGCCTGCCTGCCACTGATATCGCCGTGGTCCGCCGGGCCGACGGTTCCGGCACCACGTTCATCTTCACCAACTACCTGTCCAAGGTCAGCCCCGACTGGAAGCAGAAGGTGGGCGAGGGTACCGCGGTGCAGTGGCCCGCCGGCATGGGCGGCAAGGGCAACGAGGGCGTCTCCGCCTTCATCCAGCGTATTCCCTCCTCCATCGGCTACGTGGAATACGCCTACGCCAAGCAAAACAAGCTGACCTGGGTGACCCTGCAGAACGCCGCCGGCAACTGGGTTGCGCCCGATGACTCTAGCTTCAAGGCCGCCGCCGCCGGCGCCAACTGGGGCAAGTCCGCCTTCGGCGAGATCCTGACCAACCAGGCGGGCAAGGAAGCCTGGCCCATCACCGGCGCCACCTTTGTCCTCATGCACAAGGTCCAGGACAAGCCGGCCCAGGGCGCCGAGGTCCTCAAGTTCTTCGAGTGGGCCTACAAGAACGGCGGCAAGATGGCCGAGGACATGGACTACGTGGCCCTGCCCGACGGCCTGGTCAAGCTGATCCACGCTTCCTGGTCCAGCAATATCAAGGACGCTGCCGGCAAGCCGCTGTTCTCCGCCAAGTAAGCGCACCGGGCCAAGCGCTCGCCATCCCACTTTCCGCCCTGCGCGGAGAGTGGGATTCCTGTGTAGACTGCCGGGTTGAAAAGCAACACGACTCTCAAACCTCGAATCGCCGTAATGAATCAATCCACTGAAGCGGGCACCTTCGGCCCATCGGTTGCGGAAGCTGCCGGCACCCCCCCCTCGGCGCTGATCGGCCGATCCCATGCCCGGGGCCGGTTCGGCGACGCCCTGTTCTTCAACCTCACCCGCGCCTTCGCCGTCGTCACCCTGGTCCTCCTGGTGGGCATCGTGGCCTCCCTGACCTGGAGCGCCTGGCCTTCCATCACCACCTTCGGCTTCGGCTTCCTCACCAGCAGCGAGTGGAATCCCCCGGCCGAGCAGTTCGGCGCCCTGGTGCCCATGTACGGCACCCTGGTCACCTCCCTGATCGCCCTGGTCATCGCCCTGCCCATCAGCTTCGGCATCGCCCTCTTCCTGACCGAGCTCTCCCCCGCCTGGCTGCGCCGCCCCCTGGGCATCGCCATCGAGCTCCTGGCCGGCATCCCCAGCATCGTCTACGGCATCTGGGGGCTCCTGGTGTTCGCTCCCATCTTCGCCGAGCATGTCCAGCCCTGGATCGGCAAGACCCTCGGCCAGCTGCCGGTGGTCGGCGGGCTCTTTTCCGGGCCGGCCCTGGGCATCGGCATCCTCGCCGCAGGCATCATCCTGGCCATCATGATCATCCCCTTCATCACCTCGGTGATGCGGGATGTCTTCGAGACCACCCCGCCCCTGCTCAAGGAATCGGTCTATGGCCTCGGCGGCACCACCTGGGAAGTGGTGTGGAACGTGGTCCTGCCCCATACCCGGGTGGGGGTCATCGGCGGCGTCATGCTGGGCCTCGGCCGCGCCCTGGGGGAAACCATGGCGGTGACCTTCGTCATCGGCAACGCCAGCCTCCTGTCCGGCGTCTCCCTGTTCATGCCCGGCAACAGCATCACCTCGGCCCTGGCCAACGAATTCGCCGAGGCCACCCCGGGTCTTTATACCTCGGCCCTGGTGGAGCTGGGCCTCATCCTCTTCGTCATCACCTTCGTGGTGCTCTCCCTTTCCAAGCTGCTGCTGACGTCCCTGCAGCGCAGCGAAGGCGCCAGGAGCTGACCATGAATCACCTCCGCATCCGCCGCAAGGCCGTCAATTTCCTGGCCCTTTCCCTGTCCCTGGCCGCCATGGCCTTCGGCCTCTTCTGGCTGGCCTGGATCCTGTGGATGGTCATCGACCTCGGGGTCGGGGCCCTGTCCATGAGCCTGTTCACCGAGATGACGCCGCCCCCGGGCAGCGCCGGCGGCCTCAAGAACGCCATCGCCGGCAGCCTCATCATGGTCGGCCTAGCCATGGCCATGGCCACCCCGGTGGCTATCCTGGCCGGCATCTACCTGGCGGAGTACGGCCAGCGCACCCTGCTCGGCAAGGTCACCCGCTTCATCAACGACATCCTGCTGTCGGCCCCCTCCATCGTCATCGGCCTCTTCGTCTATGCCGTCTATGTGGCCAATGTCGGCAAGTTCTCCGGCATGTCCGGGGCCATTGCCCTGGCGCTGCTGGTGATTCCGGTGGTGGTGCGCACCACCGAGGACATGCTGGCCCTGGTCCCCAACACCCTGCGGGAAGCGGCCTACGCCCTGGGGGCGCCGAAATGGAAGGTGATCATGCTGGTTACCCTGCGCTCGGCCAAGACCGGGGTGGTTACCGGCATCCTCCTGGCCCTGGCCCGGATTTCCGGCGAAACCGCGCCGCTTCTTTTCACCGCCCTGTCCAACCAGTTCTGGAGCGTCGACCTTTCCGAACCCATGGCCAACCTGCCGGTGACCATCTTCAAGTTCGCCATGAGCCCCTTCCAGGATTGGCAGCAGCTGGCCTGGGCCGGCGTCTTCCTCATTACCCTCGGCGTTCTCCTCCTCAACATCGTCGCCCGCGTGATGTTCAGGAAGGTGGAGCAGCGCTGACCCAAAATTATTCGGAAAAGAACATGATGCCCGTCGATCAATCCATCCAGAACCTGACGCCCGAGATCAGCATCAGGGATCTGAATTTCTACTACGGCAAGACCCTGGCCCTGAAGAACATCAACCTCGACATCTTCAAGGGCAAGGTCACCGCCTTCATCGGCCCCTCCGGCTGCGGCAAGTCCACCCTGCTGCGCACCATCAACCGCATGTACGACCTCTACCCCGGCCAGCGGGCCGAGGGGGAGTTGCTCATCGAGGGCAGCAACATCCTGGACAAGGGGGTCGATACCATCGCCCTGCGGGCCAAGGTGGGCATGGTGTTCCAGAAGCCGACCCCCTTCCCCATGTCCATCTACGAGAACATCGCCTTCGGCGTGCGCATGCACGAGCGGCTTTCCCGCAGCCGCATGGACGACCGGGTGGAATGGGCCCTGACCAAGGCGGCCCTCTGGGACGAGGTGAAGGACAAGCTCAACCAGGCCGGCACCGGCCTTTCCGGCGGCCAGCAGCAGCGCCTGTGCATCGCCCGGGGCGTGGCGGTGAAGCCCTCGGTGCTGCTCCTGGACGAGCCCACCTCGGCCCTGGACCCGATTTCCACCATGCGCATCGAGGAGCTCATCCACGAGCTGAAATCGGAATTCACCATCGCCATCGTCACCCACAACATGCAGCAGGCGGCCCGGGTCTCCGACTTCACCGCCTACATGTACCTGGGGGAACTGGTGGAATTCGGCAAGACCGACGACGTCTTCATCAAGCCGAAGGACAAGCGTACCGAAGACTACATTACCGGCCGCATGGGCTGAGGAAGGAATGTCATGAGCGAACATGTGCAACACGTCATCCGGGCCTTCGACGAGGAACTGAACCGCCTGCGCACCCACGTCCTGGAAATGGGCGGCCTGGTGGAGTCCCAGATCCAGGCCGCCACCGACGCCTACCATACCGGCGAAATCAAAGTGGTGGCCGACATCGTGGCGGCGGACAAGAAGGTCAACGACTTCGAGCAGATGATCGACGACGAATGTGTCCAGGTCATCGCCAAGCGCCAGCCCGCGGCCTTCGATCTGCGGCTGATCATGGGCGTCAGCAAGATCGTCACCAACCTGGAGCGGGCGGGGGACGAGGCCAAGAAGATCGCCAAGGGCGCCCGCCGGCTTCATGAACGAGGCCAGTTCATGGCTCCCGGAGATGCCATCGATGTCCGGCATGTGGCATCCATGGCCGTCACCATGCTGCGCCAGGCCCTGGATGCCTTCGCCCGCATGGATACCGCAGCGGCCGTGGAAGTGATCCGCAGCGACGACGACGTGGATGTGGGCTTCAAGGCCATCATCCGCCAGCTCGTCACTTTCATGATGGAAGACCCCCGGACCATTTCCGGTGCCATGGACGTCATCTGGATCGCCCGCTCGGTGGAACGCATCGGTGACCATGCCACGAATATCGCCGAGCAGGTGATTTACATCGCCGAAGGCCGGGATATCCGCCATCCTCCCAAGGAGAAGAAGGCGTGAGTCCCGCCATCCTGGTGGTGGAGGACGAGCCGGCCATCCAGGAATTGCTGGCCGTCAATCTCCGGCATGCCGGCTTCGAGGTGATCCGCGCCGGCAGCGCCGAGGAGGGCGAAGCAGCCATCAGGGCGGCCATGCCGGACGTCGCCATCCTCGACTGGATGCTGCCGGGCCAGTCCGGCGTGGCGCTGGCGAAAAAACTGCGCCAGGACGAGCGCACCCGGGAGTTGCCCATCATCATGCTCACCGCTCGGGTCCATGAGGAAGACAAGATCCAGGGCCTGGAAGCCGGTGCCGACGACTACGTGACCAAGCCCTTCTCCCCCAAGGAACTGGTGGCCCGGGTGCGGGCCGTGCTGCGCCGGCGATCGCCCCATCTGGCGGGGGAGACGGTGGAAGTGGACGGCCTGGCGCTCAACCCCGGCACCCACCGGGTGACGGTGGGCGGCCAGCCGCTGGAGCTGGGCCCCACCGAGTTCCGCCTGCTCTTCTTCTTCATGACCCACCCGGAGCGGGTCTATACCCGGGCCCAGTTGCTGGACGAGGTCTGGGGCGACCACGTCTTCATCGAGGAGCGTACCGTGGATGTCCATATCCGGCGCCTGCGGGCGGCCCTGGAACCCTCCGGGCGCCATGAGCGGGTGGAGACGGTGCGGGGCACCGGCTACCGCTTCCGCGGCAACTGAGGGGCGCTGCCATGCCGGTCTCCCTCGTCACCGCCCAGGCCTACCTGGCCGCTTCCGCCGCCCTCGGCCTGTTCCTGGGCTGGCTGGTGGCGCCGATCGCCGGCTGGGTGGTGTTTTCCCTGGCCCTCGTGGGGCAGCTGGCCTATCACCTGCGGCACTGGTTCCTCATCGACCGCTGGTCCCGCGCCCCCTCGCCGGCAGCAGATCTGGATGGGACGGGCATCTGGTATGAGCCCTTTTTCCGGGTCTATCGGCACGAGCGGGAGCTGCGCCGGGAAATCGGGCACCTCCAGGGCGAGGTGGAGCGCTTCGCCACTGCCGGCCAGGCTCTCAACGACGGCATCGTGGCCCTCGACCTGACCGGGAGGATCGAATGGTGCAACCGGTCGGCGGAACGCTATCTGGGCATCAGCCGGCGTACCGACCTCGGCCAGCCCATCATCAACCTGGTCCGCCAGCCCGCCTTCGTCGCCTACCTGAATGCCGGCGACTTCGCGGAACCCCTGCGCTTCAGGTCGGACCGCAACGATGGGGCCAGCCTCTCCATCCGGGTGACGGACTATGGTCCCGACCGCCAGCTCATCCAGGTCAAGGACGTCACCCAGGCCGAACGCCTGGACCAGATGCGGCGGGATTTCGTCGCCAATGTCTCCCACGAGTTGCGCACCCCCCTCACCGTCCTGAGCGGCTTCCTGGAGACCCTCCGGGAAATGGAGCTGACCGCCGAGGAGCGCTCCCATTACCTGGCCCTCATGACGGAGCAGTCCGACCGCATGCTGCGTCTCGTCCAGGATCTCCTGACCCTGTCCTCCATCGAATCGGCGCCGCCGCCCTCGGAGGATCAGCGGGTGGACGCCGCCGCCCTGGTGAACAAGCTCTTCCAGGATGCCCATGCCCTGTCCGCCGGGCGCCACGACATCCGGCTGGAAAGCCGGGGCAGCGGCGACCTGCGGGGAGAGGAGAGCGAAATCGCCAGCGCCCTGGGCAACCTGGTGTCCAACGCCGTGCGCTACACCCCCGATGGAGGCAGGATTACCCTGCGCTGGGCCATCGGACCGGAAGGGGCGGAGTTCGCGGTGGAGGACAGCGGCATCGGCATCGATCCCCTGCACATTCCCCGCCTGACCGAGCGCTTCTACCGGGTGGACCGGGGACGCTCCCGGGAAAGCGGGGGCACCGGCCTCGGCCTTTCCATCGTCAAGCACGCCCTCTCCCGCCATCAGGCCAGCCTCGATATCCGCAGCACCCCCGGCCAGGGCAGCTGCTTCACCGCCCGCTTCCCGGCCAGCCGGGTGATGGCGGCGGACGAGGTCGGTTCGGCGTAGCGGCCTCGGCAACCGCCGGGCCGGCTATGCCGGCTGCACCGGCAGTTCCAGATAGAAGCTGGCGCCCCGGTCCGGGGCGCTTTCCGCCCACACCCGGCCGCCCATGCGCTCCATGGCCTTCCGGACCAGGGCCAGGCCGACCCCGCTGCCCGGGAATTCCTCGTAGGTGTGC
>JAGTRP010000007.1 GCA_018261935.1 Rhodocyclaceae bacterium | reverse complement strand
TGTCTTTGGGCGCATCGCGGCGTTGCCGTTCGCTTGTGCAGATCACTGCACCGCGCGACCGGCGTCTGGCGCTGCATCCCAAAGACAGGCAGCGCAGCGCGTCCGGCCAGGGCGAATCCGCTCTAGCTTTTGAAGCCTCTGGACCGGGCTTCGCGGCAGCGCCTGGAGAGCGCCGCCGCGAAGCCCTTTTGTCATTTTTGGAAGGATGAATCGGATGCATTCCTCGCAAATTTCCGTTGCCGCCCCGGACCGCGCCCTGGCCGTCGCCCTGCAGAACAAGATCGATCGCAAGACCAAACCCCTCGGAGCCCTGGGCCAGCTGGAAATCCTCGCCCTGCGGATCGGCCTGGCCCAGCAGACCCTGACCCCCGAGCTGCGCAACCCGCAGCTTCTCGTGGTCGCCGGCGACCACGGGGCCGCCAAGGCCGGCGTCTCCGCCTATCCCCAGGACGTGACCTGGCAGATGGTGGAGAACTTCCTGGCCGGCGGCGCCGGCATCAATGTCTTCGCCCGCCAGAACGGCATCGGCATCACCGTGGTGGACGCCGGCGTGGCCCACGATTTCGGCCCCCGCCCCGGCCTGGTGAACGCCAAGGTGGCGCCGGGCACCCGCAATTACCTGGAAGAGCCGGCCATGACCGCCGAGGAGTGCGCTGCCGCCATGGCCCGCGGCGCCGAGCTCATCCATGCCCTGGCGAAACAGGGCTGCAACGTGGTGGGCTTCGGCGAAATGGGCATCGGCAACACCGCCTCCGCTTCCCTCATCACCCATTGCCTGACCGGGACTTCCCTCGCCGACTGCATCGGCCGCGGCACCGGCCTTGACGACGCCGGCCTCGCCCGCAAGCGGGAGCTCCTGGCGAAAGCCCTGAAGCGCAGCGGCCCGGTGAAGGACCCCCTGGCCGTCCTGGCCGAGTTCGGCGGCTTCGAGATCGCCATGATGGCCGGCGCCATGATCGCCGCCGCCCGGGCCGGCATGGTGCTCCTCATCGACGGCTTCATCGTCGGCTCCGCCGCCCTGGTGGCCGCCCGCCTGGCCCCGGCCCTGACCGACTACTGCGTCTTCTGCCACTGCTCGGCGGAGCCGGGCCACCGGGCCCAGCTGGCGGCACTCGGCGGCTCCCCCCTCATCGACCTGGGCCTGCGCTTGGGCGAGGGCACCGGCGCCGCCCTGGCCTATCCCCTGGTCCAGGCGGCGGTGAATTTCCTCAACGAGATGGCGAGCTTCGAGTCTGCCGGGGTCTCGGATAAGGAATCGTGATTCGCCGCGAAGCCGAATATTTCTTCGGCGCCCTGCGCTTCTTCACCCGCCTGCCGGTGCCCGGCTGGGTCGGCCACTCGGCCGAGCACCTCAACCGCTCGGCCCGCTATTTTCCGGCGGTGGGGCTCCTGGTGGGGGGCATCGGGGCCCTGGTCTACCTGGCGGCGGCCCTCTTCTGGCCCAAGACGGTGGCGGTGCTGCTGGCCATGGCCGCCACCATCCATGTCACCGGCGCCTTCCACGAGGATGGCCTGTCGGACACGGTGGACGGCCTCGGGGGCGGCTGGGGCCGGGACCGCATCCTGGCGATCATGAAGGATTCCCGGGTCGGGTCCTACGGCGTGGTGGCCCTGGTGCTGGCCCTCCTGGGCAAGTTCCTGCTGCTGGTGGAAATGGACGGGGCCTGGCTGCCGGCCGCCCTGGTGGCGGGCCATGCCGTGTCCCGCTTCGCGTCTACCACCCTCCTCTCCACCATGGAATATGTGCGGGCCGACGCCTCGTCCAAGGCCAAGCCCCTGGCCACCCGGCTGACCCCGGGGGAAATGGCGGTGGCCGCCGCCTTCGCCCTGGCCGGCCTGCTGCTCCTGCCGCCGGCCCAGGCCCTGGTCGCTTGCGCCCTCGCCGCCCTGTCCACCCTCTGGATGGCGGGCCTCTTCCGGCGCTGGCTGGGCGGCTACACCGGCGACTGCCTGGGCGCCACCCAGCAGGTGGCGGAGATCGCCTTCTACCTCGGCCTCGTGGCCCGGCTGCCCCAATGATCCTGCACCTCGTCCGCCACCCGCAGCCGGTGGTGCCCCCCGGCACCTGCTACGGGCGCCTCGACGTGCCGGCCGAGGGGGTGGAGGACGCCGTGGAACGGTTGCGCGCCCTCCTGCCGGCGGGGCTGCCGGTGTGGACCAGCCCCCTGGTCCGCTGCCGGCGGCTGGCCGAGGGCCTGCACACGCAGCCCATGGTCGATGGGCGCCTGGCGGAAATGGACTTCGGCGCGTGGGAAGGGCGGCCCTGGGAGGCCATCGGCGCCGCTGCCCTGGATGCCTGGGCGGCGGACGTGGCGGGCTTCGCGCCGCCGGGGGGGGAGTCGGCCCGGGAGGTGCAGGGGAGGGCGCTGGCCTGCATAGCAGAATTGGCCGTGGATGAGGCGGTGCTCGTCACCCACGCCGGGGTGCAGCGGGTCCTGCTGGCCCACTGGCTGGGATTGGCCCCGGAGCGGTGGACGGACCTGGTCTTTGCCTACGGCACCGCGACCACGGTGGAGATTGGTCTCTCCGGTGGCACGGTGCTGGGCCTGAACCGGTAAAATGGCGGCCATGGAAACCATCAAGCCGGTTGCGGACGCCATTCCCCTCGATCAGGTGCGGCGGGTGCTCGTCATCAAGCTGCGCCACCATGGCGACGTGCTCCTTTCCTCGCCGGTCTTCTCGGTCCTCAAAAAATACGCGCCCCAGGCCCGCATCGACGCCCTGGTCTATGCCGATACGGCGCCTATGCTGACCCTGCATCCGGCCATTTCCGAGGTCCATCTGGTGGACAGGGACTGGAAGAAGCTGGGGCTCCTCGGCCAGCTGCGGGCGGAGGGCCGTCTTTTCTCCACCCTGCGGGCAGCCCGCTACGACCTCATCGTTCACCTCACGGAGCACTGGCGCGGCGCCTGGCTGGCCCGGTTCCTGGGAGTGTCCTGGGCAGTGGGCCCCCAGCGCAGCGGCAGCAAGCGCTGGAAAAAGAGCTTCACCCACCGCTATGCCCATCCCCGCAACGCCCCGCGCCACGTGGTCGAGGCCAATCTCGACGCCCTGCGCCGCATTGGCATCTATCCTGAGCCGGAGGAACGCCAACTGGTGCTCGTTCCCGGCCGCGAGGCCGAGTCTCGGGTGGCGGCCCACCTGGAGTCCCTGGGGCTGGAGGCGGGCAGGTTCATCCACATCCATCCGGCTTCCCGCTGGTTCTTCAAGTGCTGGCCGGCGGAGCTGATGGCGGAATTGATCCGCCGCCTGCAGGCCGCCGGCCACGTCGTGGTTCTGACCGCGGCCCCGGACCTGAAGGAGCTGGAAATGGTGGAGGCCATCCTTTCCCGCCTGGAAAAGCCGGTGCCCCACCTCGCCGGCAGGCTGAACCTGAAGGAACTGGCCGCCCTCACCGCCCGGGCCAGGCTGTTCATCGGGGTCGACTCGGCCCCCATGCATATCGCGGCCGCCATGGGGACGCCGACGGTGGCCCTCTTCGGCCCCTCCGGCGACAAGCAGTGGGGCCCCTGGGGCGTGCCCTTCCGGGTGGTGGCGAGCGACCGCCACCCCTGCCGCCCCTGCGGCATCGACGGCTGCGGCGGCGGGAAGGTGAGCGACTGCCTGGTGAGCCTGGCGCCGGACCGGGTCTACGCCGCAGCCATGGAACTGCTGGCCCCGTGAAGCTCGCCATCATTCGGCAGCGCTACAACCCCTTCGGGGGGGCGGAGCGGTTCGTGGAGCGGGCTCTGGCGGCGCTGGCCGGGCAGGGGGCTGAAATCAGCCTCATTACCCGCAGTTGGGAGGGGGCCCCCCAGGCCGGCTTCCGGCAGATCGTCTGCGATCCGCCCTATTCGCGCCTGTGGGGCGGTCGGGCGGCCCGGGACCGGAGCTTCGCCGCGGCTGCCGCCCGGGAGATGGCCGCCGGGGGGTACGACATCACCCAGTCCCACGAGCGCATTCCCGGCTGCACGGTCTTCCGGGCCGGCGACGGGGTCCATGCCGCCTGGCTCGAACACCGGGGCCGCATCCTCAATCCCCTGCAGCGCCTCGGCCAGCGCCTCTCCCCCTACCATCGCTACGTCCTGGCGGCGGAAGCGGCTATGTTCGCCCACCCGGCCCTCAAGGCGGTGATCTGCAATTCCCGCATGGTGGCCGACGAGGTGGCGCAATGCTACGGAGTGCCCCGGGAACGCCTGCCCGTCATCTACAACGGGGTCGACACCGAGGCTTTCCACCCCCGCCTGGCGGACGAATTCCGCGCCCCGACCCGGGCCGGGCAGGGCATTCCGGACGATGCGCCGCTGCTGCTCTTCGTCGGCAGCGGTTTCGAGCGCAAGGGCGTGCCCCAGCTGCTGCTGGCCTTTGCCGCCATGGAGCGGCAGGATGCCCGCCTGGTGGTGGTCGGGGCCGATCGCCGGCTGAGGGCCATGCAGTCCCTGGCGGGCCGCCTCGGCATCGCCGGCCGGGTCCGCTTCACCGGGCCCCTGAAGGACGTGCGGCCCTGGTACGGCGCCGCCGACGGCTTCGTCCTGCCGACCCTCTACGATCCCTGCCCCAATGCGGCCCTGGAAGCCCTGGCCTGCGGGCTGCCGATGGTGACTTCCACCACCTGCGGGGCCCAGGAATGGGTGCGGCCCGGGGAGAACGGCTGGGTGGTGGATGCCCTCGACGGACAGGGGCTGGCCGGCGCGCTGGACAGCCTCTGCCGCCTCGTCGGGAGGGCGGAGCCCCGGGCCCTCGCCCGGGGGGCGGTGGAACACCTGACCCTGGAAGCCATGGCCGGCCGGCTGCTCGCTCTTTATGGCAGCCTGGCTGGGGGTGCTACGGCGCAGACGGTATAATTCTTCCTTTTTCGCTTTCCCGACCATGTGCGAGCCCTTCGGCAGCCCAGGCGGCCCGGGATTACGATTTGGCCGTCATGGCCGAGCGCATGGAGAAGCTCTACCATGGGCTCCTGGCTTAGCGGCAAGCTATAATCCGATCTTTTTTCGGCATCCTCATGGCGATGGCTTTGCAGCAGGTGGCCCTCATGCATCAAGTGGGGGAAAGCGTGGGATCCGACTGATGCATATCGTCCATACCGAATCCTCCCTGGGTTGGGGCGGCCAGGAAATACGTATCCTGACCGAAGCCCGGGGCCTCATGGAGCGCGGCCACCAAGTGCGCCTGCTCTGCCCGGATAAGGCTCAAATCTTCAGGGCCGCTTCCGACTACGGCGTTCCCGTCGTCGCCCTGCCCATCTACAAGAAGCGCCTGCCCGATTTCTTTCCCCTGCGCCAGTGGCTGGCGGAAAACCGCACAGGGATCGATGTCGTAAATACCCACAGTTCCACCGATTCCTGGCTGGCGGCCCTGGCCTGCCGGACACTGGCGAATCCGCCTCCCATCGTTCGCACGCGCCATCTGTCGACGCCGGTCAATGGCAGTCGCGGTACCCGCTGGCTCTATGAAAAGGCCTGCGCCCATGTGGTGGTGACGGGGGAGAAGCTGAAGGAACAACTGGTCGACCAGAACCGCTTTCCTGCCGACCACCTCACTTCCATTCCCACCGGCATCGATACGGATCGCTTCCAGCCCCGGGGTCGGCTGGCTGCCCGGGCGTATCTGGGTCTGGATCCGGAGGCTATCTACGTCGGTATCCTGGCAACCCTGCGGGACTGGAAGGGGCACACCATCCTGTTCGAGGCTCTAGCCGCCCTGGGGGCGCGCTGGCCCCGTCTGCGCCTCCTGGTCATCGGCGACGGCCCCTACCGGGACCGTCTGGATATCCGGGCTGAAAGCCTGGGGGTCACTGAACGCATCGATTTCGTCGGCCACCGGCTGGATGCCGAACGCTGGCTCAACGCCCTGGACGTATTCACCCTGCCGTCCTGGGGGGACGAGGGCGTATCCCAGGCCCTCATGCAGGCCATGGCATCGGCTCTGCCCATTGTCACCACGCCGGTGGGCAGCCTGACGGAAGTCATCCATGACGGGGAGACGGGCCTCATCGTGCCGCCCCGGGATGGGGCCGCCCTGGCCGTCGCCATCGAGCGGCTGCTGACCGACGCCGGCCTTGCCCAGCGCTTGGGGGATGCCGCCCGGGCCCTGGCGGTGGAGCGTTGCGGTGTGGAACGCATGCTGGATCGCATGGAAGAGATTTTCCGGCGCTACGGCCGGCCCGGGAGCGTCTGACAACCATGTGCGGCATCGCCGGCTTCTTTGGACAGCGCCCCATGGGAAATGGGGAGGTGGAGGCCATGCGGGCCGCCATCGCCCGGCGCGGTCCCGATGCCTTCCACATAGCCGGCGGGGATGCCGGCGGTCCCTTCACGGCTAATGCGACTGGCCGGCCCCTGCAGCGGGCGCTGCTCCATGCCCGCCTGTCCATCCGGGATCCGCGCCCCTGTGCCGACCAGCCCATGGCCAACGGGGACGGTTCCGTCTGGCTGTGCTACAACGGCGAGGTCTATGGCTGGGAGGAAGACGCCCGTTACCTGGAAAGCCAGGGCTATCCCTTCGCAACCCATTCCGACACCGAATTCATCCTGCGGGGCTACGAGCATTGGGGCCTGGACGGCCTCCTGCCACGCTTGCGGGGCATGTTTGCCTTCGCCATCGTCGATCTGCGTCGGGGCAAGGTCTATTGCGCCCGCGACCGGCTGGGCCTGAAGCCCTTTCTTTACTACCACGATCCCAAGGGCCGGGAATTCGCCTTCGCTTCCCTGGTGCGAGGCGTCCTGCCCTATCTTCCCGCTGACCGGCGGAATTTCGATCCGGAAGGCATCGATGCCTACCTGGCCCATCGCACTATTCCGGCCCCCCGCACCGTCTTCAGCCACATCAGGCGCCTCGAGAATGGCCACTGCCTGGAATTCGATCTGGAAACCGGTGCCCTGAGCCGACGGCGCTACTGGTCTCCCGAGCCCGAGGCCGGCGACTGGCGGGTCGAGCTGGATCGGGCCATCGCGCTGCGCACCGTGGCTGACCGGCCGGTGGGGGTTTTCCTGTCCAGCGGAGTTGACTCGGTGGTGCTGGCAAGCCGCCTTGCCCATCAGGGCTACACCAACATCCAGACCTTCACCGCCGGCTTCTCCACCCCCGAGATGGACGAAAGCCCCCGGGCGGCGGCCATCGCCGCTCGCCTTGGCCTGGGTAACCGGCGCATTGCCATTCCGGATGAAGCGGGGGGGGATTTCGAGGCCATCGTCGCCGATCTGGACGAGCCCTTTGCCGATCCCTCCAGCTTTCCTACCTGGTATCTCGCCCGGGAAGCGGTGAACGAGGTGAAGGTCGTGCTGTGCGGCGACGGGGGCGACGAACTCTTCGGGGGCTACAAGCGCTACCGCCAGCATCTGCGCAGTGCCTGGCGGCGCCACTTGCCCCCGCTGGCCTGCCTGCGTCCCGCCCCCCAGGTGGCGCCGGGGAAGGGGGAGCGCCTCAAGCTGGAAGCGGCCCTGACCTGGCTGGACGCCTATCCTTTGCGCTTTTCCGGAATCGGCTGCAGCGAGCGGGCTGCCCTCCAGCCGGATTTTCATGTCCGTCCCCATTGGTGGCGCCTGCCCGAGGATGTTTCCCGCCGGCCTCCCCTGGAGCAACTGCTGGCTATCGACGGCGAGAATTACCTGCCGGAGTACATCCTGCGCAAGGCGGACCTGCTGACCATGGCCCACGGGCTGGAGGCCCGGGCTCCCTTCCTGGACCATCGCTTTGTAGAGCAGGTCCTGGCCATGCCGCCGGCCGAACGCTTCACCTCGCCGGCCAAGAAAGCCCTGGCCGGCGTCTGTCCCGAGGCGGAGGAATTCGCCCGCCTGTCCCGCAAGAAAATGGGGTTCAATCCGCCGGTGGGGCGCCTCCTGGCCCGGCTCTCCTCCCGTCTCCAGGGGCTGCCCGAGCGTCTGGCGGCATGCAGCGGGGGGCAGTTGCCAGCCCCTGTCCTGCGCCAGGCGGTCGATATTTGGGAGGGCGACCCGGGCCGGGGAGAGCAGTTGCTGCAATTGCTTATCCTGGACGAATCCCTGGCCCAGTTGCAGGCGCTTGCTTAGCGGCAAGTTATAATTCGATCTTTTTCAAGAATTTATGGTGCTTCCGGGGGAAATGAACAGTCAGCAGCTCTATCTGCGCTTGCTGACCTACGTCCGGCCCTACTGGCCAGCCTTCCTGGCGGCGGTGGCCTGCATGGGGATTTCCTCGCTCATCGAGCCCTTGTTCCCGGCCCTGATGAAATATCTGCTGGATGATGGCTTTTCCAAGGCGCAGGACGGCTGGGGCTGGCTGCTCTATCCGGTAGGAATCTTCGCAATTTTCCTGTCCCGGGCTGTTTTCGGTTTCATCGCCGACTACGCCATGAGTTGGGTGGCCCAGAACGTCATCACCGAACTGCGCTGTGCCATGTTCGAGCGCATCGTCAATCTTCCCACTCGCTACATCAACGACAACGCCTCGGGGCGCCTCATGTCCCGGGTCGCTTACGATGTGGGCGGGGTGGCGGCGGCGGCCACCGGAGCCCTGACCGTCCTGGTCAAGGATTCCATCTCCATCATCGGCCTCATGGCCTGGCTTCTTTACCTCAACTGGAAGCTGACCCTGATCACCGTCGCCATGGTCCCCTTTATCGCCTTGGTGGTGCGGAGCTTCAGCGGCCGGCTACGGCAGGTGGCCCGAGGTATCCAGGAATCCCAGGGCACCATCACCCAGGTGCTGCAGGAGACCATCGAAGGCCACAAGGTGGTCAAGATATTCGGCGGCCAGGTTTACGAGACCGAGCGTTTCGGCGCGGCCGTCCATCTGCAGCGCCGCCTCAACATGCGCAATACCGTGGCCGCGGCAGCTCAGGGACCCATTGTGCAGTTCTTCGCCGCCCTGGCCCTGTCCATCATCATGGCGGTTGCCTTGCAGCAGGCGGCCAATGACCAGACCACCGTGGGTAGTTTCGTTTCCTTCATTACCGCCATGCTTATGGTCCTCGCGCCCCTGAAGCGCCTCACCGACGTGAATGCGCCCATTCAGCGAGGCCTGGCCGCGGCAGAGAGCGTCTTCGCCCTGATCGACGAACCGCCCGAGGACGATCGCGGGCAGGAGCGGTTGGGGCGAGCCAAGGGCCTGGTGGAATTCGACCGGGTGGTCTTTTCCTACCCGGGGGCCGAGCGCCGGGCCTTGGACGAAGTCAGCTTCACCATCCGCCCCGGGGAATGCGTGGCCCTGGTCGGACCCTCCGGCAGCGGCAAGACCACAACGGCCAATCTGCTGCCTCGCCTCTACCACATCGAGGGCGGCGAGATCCGGGTCGATGGCCATGCCCTGGAGGATATCCACCTCCAGAGCCTGCGTGAAAACATCGCCCTGGTCAGCCAGGAAGTGATCCTCTTCAATGACACCATCGCTGCCAACATCGCCTATGGCGCCCGCCGAGATGTCGACCGCGCCGCCATCCGCGCCGCTGCCCGGGCGGCGCATGCGCTGGATTTCATCGAGGCGCTGCCCCAGGGGCTCGACACCTTGATCGGCGAGAATGGGGTCAAGCTCTCCGGTGGCCAGCGCCAGCGCCTGGCCATTGCCCGCGCCCTTCTGAAGGATGCGCCCATCCTCATTCTCGACGAGGCCACCTCAGCCCTGGATACCGAGTCTGAGCGCCAGGTCCAGGCTGCCCTGGCGGAACTCATGAAGGGGCGGACCACCCTGGTCATCGCCCACCGCCTGTCCACCATCGAGGGGGCCGACCGCATCATCGCCCTGGCCGACGGTCGCAAGGCGGAAGAGGGCAGCCATGCCGAACTCCTGGCGCTGGACGGCCTCTACGCCCGCCTGCATCGCATGCAGCAGTTGGCGGAGGCGGCTTTCTGATGCGGAAATAGGGCCGAACGCCGATGTCCCGTCTTCCCGCCCGCTTGCTCGTGCCGCCGTTGGCACTGCTGCGTAGCGCCTCCCGTTTTCTGCGCTCCGCGGCCAGCAAGAGGTTTCCCGCCGCACCCCGCAGCATCCTTATCCTTCACAGCATGCTGCTCGGCGACAGCCTGATGCTGTTCGCGCTGCTGCGCAAGGCGCGCGACCTTTATCCGGATGCCCGCATCTTCCTGACCGTGCAGAAGCCGCTGCTGGACCTGTTCGCCAGCCGGCCCTGCGGAGTCGAGGTGATCGAGTTCAACCCGAAGCGTTTCGATACCGTGCGCGCCGTCCTGCGGGCCGGTCCCTTCGATCTCGCCATCATTCCCGCGGAAAACCACCTGACTTGGCTGGCGCGCGCCGCCGGCGCCCGGCACATCGTCGGCTTCTCCGGCGATGTGCCGGACCGGAAAAACTGGATGCTGGACACCGCGGTGGACCTGCCGGCCTCGCCAATGGCCCTCGGTGACCTGTTCTTGACCCTGTTGCCCGGCCCCGACCCGGCGCCGTTCCAGCCCGGCGACTGGCCGTTCCCGGCACAGACCCCGTCTTCCTCCCTGCCGCCCGACTCGGTGGTTTTCCACATTGCATCGACCCAGGCGACCCGGCAGTGGCCCGCGCAGAATTGGCTGGAGTTGGGTCGGCGCTTGCGCGCCCGTGGCTTCCAACCCCATTGGAGTCTCGGTCCGGGGGAAGAGCGCCTGCTTGACGAGCATGATCCAGACCGGGAATTCCCGATCCTGATGTTGCGCTTCGCCCCCATGTGGCACGCCCTGTCGCAGGCGCGACTGCTGGTCAGCATCGACACCAGCATGGTGCACCTGGCCCGGTTGGCCGGCACGCCGAGTGTCGTCCTGCATGGCCCGACCCATCCTTCCCTGTTTGGCGGGGGCCGTTTTTGGCAAAATCCGCCCAGCCTGCCCGTGGTCATCGACGACGTCCCATGCCGCGATGACGGCAAGGTATTCCGCCGTCCAGTGGCCTGGGCGCGCATCTGCACCCGCGGCCTCGACCGCTGCCCCAATCCCTACTGCATCCGCCGGTTGTCCGTCGACCAGGTGGAGCAGGCTATCAATCAATTGATCAAGGCATCCGATAGTCATGTTTGAAGACCTGCAGGCGAAGGCCGTTTCCGAATTCCACGACCTCTGCCATCGCCACCCCGACTGGCCGGGGCAACCGCCGCGGCCCCTCGAGGACAATTCGCTCTGGTTCTGGGTCGCCGCCAACCACCGCCATAACTGCCTGCTCTGGGCGGAAGAGGACCAGGCCCGCCGGCGCGACGTGCCGGATGCCGACATCGTCAAGAACAAGCGCCTCATCGACGCCAACAACCAGGCCCGCAACGATGCCATCGAGCGCATGGACGAGCATATCCTGACCCGCCTGGCCGGCGTCACACTGCGCCCCGACGCCTGGTTAAACAGCGAAACCGCGGGTTCGATCATCGATCGCCTGTCGATCATCAGCCTGAAGATCCTGCATATGCAGAAGCACACGGAAAATCCCGCCAACACCGAGGCGCTGCGGGAAGAAACCCGCCAGAAGCTGTCCCGACTGCACGAGCAGCGGGGCGACCTGCAGTTCTGCCTTGACCAGCTGCTGAACGGCTATGCCGAAGGCCGCTGTTACTACCGGATTTACCGGCAATTCAAGATGTATAACGATCCCCGGCTGAACCCCTATCTCGCGGCCAATGCCCGGCGCGGCTGAGATGCGCATAGGCTTGCTGATCGATTCCCTGGTGGGGGGCGGTGCCGAGCGCATGGCCCTGAATTTCGCGGAGAAATTTCGCGATCTCGGCCATGAAGCGCACCTGTTCATCCTGCGCAACGATATCCAGCACGACGCCGGCGATATTCCCGTTCATATCGTCACCGAGACCGACCAACTCGTGGCCTGGCGTCCCCTGAACAAGTGGTTGCTGGCACAGGCCCTGCGCAGGGCCGTGGCCCGCGTCGAGGCGGGCAGCGGGCCGTTCGACTTCTTCATCTCCAACGCCGAGGACATGGACCGGCTGTCCAGGATGGCCGGGCTGCCTTGGGTCCTCATCCGCTATCGGAATTCGCTGCGCGAGTACATCGCCGCAAAGGTCGGCACGACCACCGGGTTGAAGCGCCGTGTCCGTAGCTGGCGGTGGACGAGAAAATTCCGCGGCATCTACGGCGGCCGGCACATTGTCGCCATTTCAAAGGAAATGGCGCGGGAACTCACCGAGGACTGCGGCATCCGTCCGGCTTCGATGACAACCATCTACAACCCATTCAATTTCGAGCGCATTCGGGCCCTGGCCGACGAGCCGGCGCCGGACCTGCCAAACGAACCCTACATCATCTACGTCGCCCGTTTCTGTGCCCGCAAGGATCAGGAGACCCTGCTGCGCGCCTACGTCCAGGCCGGGGTCACCCAGCCCCTGGTCCTGCTCGGGGGCACCACGAGCCCCCATGAAGAAGCATACAAGGCTCACATCGAGCGCCTGATCGGTGAACTGGGCCTGACCGGCAAGGTCATCATTCCGGGGTTCCGCACCAATCCCTATCCGTGGATCAAGCATGCCGCGCTGTTCGCCATGTCGTCCCGCAGCGAGGGGCTGCCGCTGGTCCTGGTGGAAGCCCTGGTCCTTGGCGTGCCGGTGGTCAGTACCGATTGCCCGACCGGACCGGACGAGATCCTTGTCGGCGAATTTGCCCGTTTCCTGTCGCCGGTCGGCGACCCGGCAGCCCTTGCCGCCAATATCAGGCAGGCACTGCTCGCTTATCCGGCCAGCGACGATTCGCTAATCGCCAAGTTCAGCGACGACGTGGCCATCGACCATTATCTGACCCATTTCGCGACCCTTTCGGGAAAAGAACCTTCCCCCGCTGCCCACAGGAGTTGATTGATGAAAGTCCTAGTCACCGGCGCCGACGGCTTTATCGGCTCCCATCTGGTCGAAGCGCTGGTTCGCGCCGGACATGATGTCCGTGCCTTCGTGCTGTACAACTCGTTCAATTCCTGGGGCTGGCTCGACACCTGCGGCGACGATGTGAAAGGCCGTTTCGAAGTCTTCGCCGGCGACATCCGTGACCCGCATGGCGTGAAGACGGCGATGCAGGGCTGCGAGGCGGTGCTGCACCTGGCTGCCCTGATTGCCATCCCCTATTCATACCATTCGCCCGACACCTACGTGGATACCAACGTCAAGGGCACGCTCAACGTGCTGCAGGCAGCCCGCGAGCTGGGGGTGGGGCGCGTGGTTCATACCTCCACCAGCGAGGTTTACGGTACGGCCCGCTTCGTACCCATCACGGAAAGCCATCCGCTGCAGGGTCAGTCGCCCTACTCGGCCAGCAAGATCGCTGCCGACCAGATGGCCTATTCCTTCTATGCTTCCTTCGGCCTGCCGGTGGTTATCGCCCGCCCGTTCAATACCTATGGGCCGCGCCAGTCGGCGCGCGCCGTGATTCCGACCATCATCACCCAGATCGCCAGCGGCAAGCGCCAGATCCGGCTCGGCGCGGTGTCGCCGACCCGGGACTTCAACTATGTGCAGGATACGGTGGGCGGTTTCATCGCGGCACTGGAATCCGACAATGGACTGGGTGAGGTGGTCAATTTCGGCAGCAACTTCGAGATTTCCATCGGTGACACGGCCCTGCTGATCGCTGAAGCCATGAATGCGGAAATCGAGATCGTTACCGACGAGGCCCGCCTGCGTCCGGAGAAATCCGAGGTTGAGCGGCTCTGGGCCGACAACGCCAAGGCCCGGGAATTGTTCGGCTGGCAGCCCGCCTATGCAGGCCGGGACGGCTTCAAGCGTGGCCTTCAGGAAACCGCTGCCTGGTTCGTCCAGGGACACAACCTGCGATCCTACAAGGCCGACGTCTACAACATCTGATTCCTTTTCGCCCCATGTCTCCTAGCCTGCCGCAACAGATCACAGCTGCCATTGCCTCCGTCGTCGGTGCAGGGCCGGTGTGCCTGCATGAACCCCAATTCCGGGGCAATGAGTGGGCCTACCTGAAGGAATGCCTGGACTCGACCTTCGTGTCGTCGGTGGGCAAGTTCGTGGATCGGTTCGAGGCCGATCTCGCAGCCTACACCGGAGCCAAGCACGCGGTCGCCGTAGTCAATGGCACGGCTGCGCTGCACATCTCGCTCATGCTGGCCGGCGTCCAGCCGGGCGACGAAGTGCTGGTGCCGGCGCTGACCTTCGTGGCGACTGCCAATGCCGTGCGCTATTGCGGGGCGACGCCGCATTTTGTCGACAGCGAGACGAAGTCCCTGGGGATGGATGCCGTTGCACTGCGCGCCCACCTGGAAGAGGCCACTGAAAGGCGCGGAGGCCTGTGCATCAACAGGACGAGCGGCCGTGTCGTACGCGCCCTGGTGCCCATGCACACCTTCGGCCACCCGGCGGATGTTGAGTCCCTCCTGGCCCTGGCCCGGGATTTTGGCCTCGCCCTCGTCGAGGATGCGGCCGAGGCGCTGGGTAGCACCTACCATGGCCGTTACGCCGGCACCCTCGGGTTGATGGGGACGCTCAGCTTCAACGGCAACAAGACCATCACGACCGGCGGCGGCGGTGCCATCCTGACCGACGACCCGGTGCTCGCCAAGCGCGCCAAGCATCTCACCACGACGGCCAAGCTGCCTCACCGCTGGGCCTTCGAGCACGACGAGGTGGGCTACAACTATCGCATGCCCAATATCAATGCGGCGCTGGGCTGCGCCCAACTGGAGCGCCTGCCGGAATTTCTCGATGCCAAGCGCCGCCTGCATGGGGCCTACCAGGCTGCCTTCGAGAGCCTGTCCGGGGCCAGTCTCCTCGGCGAGCCGGCCGGTTGCCGCAGCAATTTCTGGTTGCAGGCCATCCTGCTGGACGAATCGGCCGCCGACCAGCGTGACGCCGTTCTTGCGGCCACCAACGATGCCGGCCTGATGACCCGTCCGATCTGGACCCTGATGCATCGCCTCACGCCGTTCCGCGACTGTCCGCGGGCGGAACTGCCGGTGGCCGAGTCCCTGGAGCGCCGGGTGATCAATATCCCGAGCAGCACCTATCCGGCATGAAGTCTCTCCTGCTCATCGGCGGCGGCGGACATTGCCGTGCCGCCATCGACGTGATCGAGACCGCTAGCGGCTATGCCGTGAAAGGCATCGTGCAACCCCATGAGGAAGGCTGCACCCCCGTCCTCGGCTACCCGGTCCTCGGCGCGGATGCCGACTTGCCGGCGCTGCTCGCTCAGACGCCGACGGCGCTGGTGACGGTCGGACAGATCAAGTCCCCCGCCCTGCGCCAGCGCTTGTTCGAGAACCTGCGGGCCTTGGGGGCCGAATTGCCGGTGGTGGCTTCCGGCCGCGCCCATGTCTCCCGCCATGCCGCGCTCGGCGCCGGGACCCTGGTCATGCATGGAGCCGTGGTCAATGCCGGCGCGCGCATCGGTGTCAATGGCATCGTGAACAACCTCGCGCTGGTTGAGCACGACGCCGAGGTCGGCGATCATTGCCATATTTCCACTGGGGCCCGGGTCAATGGGGGGGCTCGCGTCGGTGATGGCTGTTTTGTAGGCAGTGGCGCCATCGTCATCCAGGGCGTGACGATCGGCAGAGGCTGCGTCGTAGGGGCCGGCAGCGTCGTGACCCGGAATCTGCCCGAGAACTCCATTGTAAAGGCTAGCCGATGACCAACTCCAGCCGCACCCTGATCATCGCCGAGGCCGGTGTCAATCACAACGGCGACCTGGCCCTTGCCATGGGGCTGGTGGACGCGGCTGCCGAGGCGGGTGCCGACCTCGTCAAATTCCAGACTTTCAGCGCCGACCGCTTGGTCACGCGCACTGCCCTGAAGGCTGACTATCAGGCCCAGCAGACGGGGGCCGGCGAGAGCCAGCACGCCATGTTGAAGCGACTGGAGCTGTCGCCTGCCATGCACGAAGCGCTCGTGGCCCATTGCGCCGAGCGGCATATCGGCTTTTTCTCGACCGGTTTCGACATCGAAAGCGTCGAACTGCTGACCGGTCTCGGCCAGCGCCTGTTCAAGATTCCATCCGGCGAACTGACCAACCTGCCCTATCTCCGGTACATCGGCGGCCTCGGCGGGGAGGTCATTCTGTCTACCGGCATGGCGACGCTGGGTGAGGTGGAAGCCGCCATCGAAGTGCTGGAGGCCGCCGGCACGCCGCGTGCGCGGATCACCGTCCTGCACTGCACCACCGAATACCCGACGCCGATGCACGAAGTCAATCTGCGCGCCATGCTGTCCATGGGTGACGCCTTTGGCGTACGGGTTGGTTACTCCGATCACACCCAGGGTATTGAAGTTGCTGTGGCGGCCGTTGCGCTGGGCGCCGAGGTTATCGAAAAGCACTTTACCCTGGACCGCAGCCTGCCCGGCCCCGACCACCAGGCGAGCCTGGAACCGGAAGAGTTGAAGGCGCTAGTGGCCGCCATCCGCAATGTCGAGGTGGCCTTGGGCGACGGCATCAAGCGGCCGACGCCGAGCGAGGCGCGTAACCGGCCCATCGCCCGCAAGTCGATTGTTGCCGCGCGAGATATCAAGCGTGGCGAAATCCTCGATGCCTGCAACCTAGCCATCAAGCGCCCGGGTACGGGCCTGTCGCCGATGCGCTGGGACGAGGTCGTCGGCACCCCGGCGAGCCGCGATTTTGCCGCCGACGAGTTGATCCGCCCATGAGGAAGATCTGCGTCGTCACCGGCACCCGCGCCGACTATGGCTTGCTGCGCTGGGTGATGGAGGGAATCCAGAAGTCGCCGCATCTGGAGTTGCAGGTGGCCGCCACCGGCATGCACCTGTCTCCGGAATTCGGACTGACCTACAGGGCGATCGAGGAGGACGGCTTCCGCGTCGACCGCAAGGTTGAGATGCTGCTCAGTTCGGACAGCGCGGTCGGCATCGGCAAGTCGATGGGGCTGGGAATGTGCGGCTTTGCCGACGCGCTGGCCGATCTGGCGCCCGACATGCTGCTTGTCCTGGGGGACCGCTACGAGATATTCGCCGCCGTCGCCGCGGCGCTGGTGGCGCGCATTCCGGTGGCCCACCTGCATGGCGGAGAACTGACCGAGGGCGCCTTCGACGAGGCCATCCGCCATGCCATCACCAAGATGTCGCATCTGCACTTCGTTGCCGCGGAGGAATATCGGCAGCGCGTCATCCAGCTCGGTGAGGCCCCGGAGCGGGTTTTTCGGGTCGGTGGGCTGGGTATCGACAATATCCTGCGCCTGCCGCTTCTCGACCGTGAAGCGCTGGAGGCCTCCCTCGAATTCCGTTTCGGACCGCGCAGCCTTCTGGTCACCTTCCATCCGGCCACCCTGGAAGTCGGCCAGGCCGGTGCCCAGATGGGTGAATTGCTCGCCGCGCTGGAGTCCTTGAGCGAGACCCGCATCCTCTTTACGATGCCCAACGCCGACAACGAGGGACGCGTGCTGTTCGATATGGTCCGCGACTTCGTGAGCCGTCACCCCGATACTGCAAAGGCTTACACATCTCTAGGCCAGTTGCGTTACCTGTCCTGCCTGCAGCATGTGGATGGGGTCGTCGGCAATTCCTCGAGCGGCATCATCGAAGTGCCGTCCTTCCGCAAAGGCACGGTGAATATTGGCGACCGCCAGCGCGGCCGCCTGCGCGCCGACAGCATTATTGATTGCGCCCCCGAAAAAACTGCTATCGTGCGCGCCATCGAACGCCTGTACACTGACGAGTTTCGTTCGATTCTGGCCAAGGCCGTCAATCCCTATGGGGAAGGCGGCGCAAGCGACAGGATCGTCCGCGAACTCGAACAATGTGACCATGACGAACTCCTCAAGAAACGCTTTCACGATCTGCAGGCAGCCCCGAGGCCATGACTGAGTCTGTCGCCTGGCGCCAGGCCATCCTGCCGCCGAACGCAAATCTGCACGACGCCATTCAGCGGCTCAACGATGCCGCACTCAAGATCGTGCTGGTCTGCGACGCCGACGGGATTCTTGCCGGCACCATCTCCGACGGCGACATCCGGCGCGGCCTGTTGCGCGGCCTCAACCTGGACAGTCCGGCCAGCCAGGTCGTTCGGCGCAACCCGCTGGTGGTTCCGGACGGCATGAGCCGCGAACTTGTCCTGCTGCTGATGCAGGCCAACAAGGTGCAACAGATTCCCGTTGTCGATACTGATGGTCGGCCGGTGGGCCTGCATCTCTGGGACGAACTGACCTCGCCCGCCGAGCGTCCCAACATGATGATCATCATGGCCGGTGGAATGGGGACACGCCTACGACCGTACACCGAGTCCTGCCCGAAGCCCATGCTGCCGGTAGCCGGCAGGCCCATGTTGGAACACATTATCGAACGGGCCAGCCTGGAGGGTTTTCGCCACTTCGTGCTGGCGATTCATTACCTTGGCCACATGATCGAGGACCATTTCGGTGATGGAGGACGATTCGGCGTGCACATCGACTACATGAGGGAAACGTCTCCCCTGGGAACGGCGGGGGCCTTGTCTTTGCTGGACCGGGTGCAGACCCTGCCTTTTGTCGTTACCAATGGCGACGTCATGACCGACATCCGCTATGGCGAGCTGCTGGATTTCCACGTCCGCCACGGCGCTACGGCCACGATGGCGGTCAGACTGCATGAATGGCAGCACCCGTTTGGCGTTGTTCAGATGGATGGTGTCGATATTGTTGGTTTCGAGGAGAAGCCGATTGCGCGCACCCACATCAACGCCGGTGTGTACGCCCTTTCGCCGGCCGCTCTTGGTTATTTGGAGCCGGGCGCTCGTTGCGACATGCCCACTCTTTTCGAGCGGATCAAAGTCGTAGGGCAACGGACGGTCGCTTATCCGATGCATGAGCCTTGGCTGGATGTCGGACGCCCCGATGACCTCGAGCGAGCGAACCTACTGAAATAACACCACAGGAATTCTCAATATGGAAAAAATTCCCTATCCGTCCCCGGTTGATATGTCCGTATTCGACAAGAATGCGGAACCGCGGGACGTCAAATATGGGCTCCCCAGTGATGTCGTCTACTGCAAGAAATGCGTCATCTCCAACCAACGGCCCAATTCAGCGGTTGAGTACAAGCATACCAAGGACAGCAAGAAGGCCACCATCAACTTTGACGAGCATGGCGTTTGCGATGCCTGCAATTTTGCCCTGAGAAAGCAACGGGTCATCGACTGGGAAGCCCGTGAGAAGCAGCTTCGGGAACTCTGCGACAAGCATCGGAAGCACGATGGTTCCTACGACTGCATCGTCCCGGGTTCCGGGGGCAAAGACAGCTTCTTCGCATCGCATATCCTCAAGACGAAATATGGCATGCACCCCCTCACGGTTACCTGGGCTCCGCATATCTATACGGATTGGGGATGGAAGAACTTCCAATCCTGGATTCATGCCGGCCATGACAATTATCTGATGACGCCCAATGGGCGGGTGCATCGCCTGCTGACCCGTCTGTCCACTGAACTGCTGTTCCACCCCTTCCAGGCGTTCATGTTCGGGCAGAAGGCCCTGGCTCCAAAAATGGCGCTCCTGTTCAATATCCCCCTGGTCTTTTACGGGGAAAATGAAGCCGAGTATGGCAATCCGATCGGCGATACCGATTCGGCCAAACGGGATTGGTCCTACTTCACGGCCCAGGACCAGTCCAAGATCTACCTGGGGGGGGTGTCCGTTTCCGACCTGAAGGAACAGTTCGGTGTCGACCAGAACGACCTTCAGCCCTACCTTCCTGCCGACCCCAACCAAATCGCGGAAAAGAGCATCGAGGTCCACTACCTCGGGTACTACCTGAAGTGGCACCCGCAAGCCTGCTATTACTATGCCGTCGAGCATGGCGGATTCCAGGCTTCGCCCGAACGTACTCCGGGAACATATTCGAAATACAACAGTATCGATGACCGAATCGACGACCTCCACTACTACACCACGGGAGTCAAATTCGGCATCGGCCGGGCCAGCTATGACGCTGCGCAGGAAATCCGCTCGGGAGACATCACCAGGGAGGAAGGCATTGCCTTGGTGAAGCGTTTCGATCACGAGTTTCCTGAGCGTTTCGCACCGGAACTTTTCCAATATCTCAGCCTGCCGGAAAAGGAATTTCCGATTGCGAGCAAGATGTTCGAGCAATCCATGATGGACCGTGAATACTTTGACCGGTTGTCGGATCACTTCCGCTCCCCCCACTTGTGGTTCAAGGATGGAACCCAATGGAAACTGCGGAAAACGCTATGGGATGAAGCCTGACCCATGAGCAGCATGCGAAACCTGCGCTTGATCGCCCGACTCGACATCAAGGGCCCCAATCTGATCAAGGGCATCCACCTGGAAGGGCTCCGGGTCATCGGCTCACCGGCTGAACACGCCCTGCGCTATTACAACCAGGGCGCCGATGAACTGATCTACATGGACTGCGTGGCAAGTCTTTATGGGCGTAACCACCTTGCCGATATCGTCAGCGACGCAGCAAAGGATATCTTCGTTCCCATCACGGTCGGCGGCGGAATACGTTCAGTCGAGGACGCCACCCGCATACTCAGGGCCGGAGCCGACAAGGTCGCCATAAACACTGCAGCCGTGGCTTCTCCCTCGCTTATCTCGGAAGTCGCCCGCAGATTCGGAAGCCAGTGCATGGTGCTGTCCGTCGAAGCCAAGCGGTGCGGGGAGAACCGCTGGGAAGTCTATACGGACAATGGCCGGGAACGCACCGGACTCGATGTCATCGAGTGGGTGAGGAAGGGCGTATCCCTTGGTGCGGGTGAAATCCTGCTGACTTCCGTTGACAACGAAGGCACGAGAAAGGGTTTCGATTGCACCCTGGTCCAGGCCGTTACGGCGGAGGTCTCCGTCCCGGTGATCGCCAGCGGCGGGATGGGGGCGTTGGATCACATCGTACCGGTTGTCCGGGAAGGTCATGCAGACGCTGTCGCCATGGCCGATATTCTTCATTACGGGCGCGCAACCATTGGCGATATTCGCGCTACAGCCCGGGACGCTGGTTTTGGAGTGCGGGCTTATGGGTAAGGTAGTCGTTGTCGATTACGGGGTCGGCAATCTGCTCAGTGTTTGCCGTGGTCTCGAGCAGGTCGGAGCGAGTGTGGTCCTGACCAGCGATCCGGAAACCATCCTCGGCGCAGAGCGACTGGTATTGCCTGGCGTAGGGGCGTTTCCAAACGCCATGGAGGCGCTGCACGGGCTGGGACTGGTGCCGATTCTCAAGGATGTGGCGGCAAGGCATGTTCCTTTATTGGGGATTTGCCTCGGCATGCAGCTGTTGTTTGACGAGAGCGAGGAATTCGGTACTACCCAAGGACTGGGATTGATACCCGGAAACGTCCGGCCGATTCCCGACAAGTCGGTTACCGGCGAACCCCTCAAGATTCCCCATATCGGTTGGAACGGAATCAAACCCTCTTCTGACGATGCCGATTGGTCAACCTCCTGCTTGGCCAGGAGTGCGCCAAATGAGGCCATGTATTTCGTCCATTCCTTCCAGGCACTGCCGTCCGATCCTTCCTTCCGGCTGGCGGACTGCGAATACGGGGGGCATGCGATATCAGCCGTGGTATCGAAAGGAAGCGTAACCGGCTGCCAGTTCCACCCAGAGAAAAGCGGGCAGGCAGGACTCAATATTCTGCAGGCGTTCTGTGGCCTTTGAGCGTGTTCTGATCGCCGGCCATGGCAGCATCGGCAAACGCCACCTGCGGATTGTGCGCGATGATCTGCCGGACGCGGACATCCGGGTGTTGAGACACCAACCGGCGGCGACTACCCCCGACCTGGCAGACGGCTGTTTCAGCGGCTTGGCCGACGCGCTCGCTTTCTTGCCGCAAATCGCCATCCTTGCCACGCCGGCCCCCTATCATCTCGACGCTGCCCTTGCGCTGGCCGACCAGGGCTGCCACCTCCTGATCGAGAAGCCGCTTGCGCACACATCGACCGGCGTACAGCCATTGCTTGCTTTGGCCAGGCGCCGCGGCATCGCGCTGCAAGTTGGCTACAACCTTCGCTTCCTGCCTTCGCTGGCCCGTTTTCGGGAATTGATCCAGGCCGGCGCGATCGGGCGGGTGCTCTCGGTCCGCTGTGAGATCGGGCAGTACCTGCCCTCTTGGCGCCCCGATACGGACTATCGGAAAGCGGTTTCCGCCAACGCGTCGTTGGGAGGCGGTGTCCTGCTCGAATTGAGCCACGAGCTCGACTATCTGCGCTGGATCTTCGGGGAAGTGGCCTGGGTCCAGGCCTGGCTCGGGAGGCTGAGCAACCTCGAGATCGACGTCGAGGACACCGCGCACCTGACGCTGGGCTTCGAGACCGATGGGGCGGGCGCCGGTCCTGTCGCCGCCCTCAGCCTCGATTTCCTCCGCCGGGACACCACCCGCCAGTGCCTCGCCATCGGCGAGGGCGGCAGCCTGCGTTGGAACGCCCTGGCCGGCAGCGTGGAACAGCTTGTCGCCGGCAGCAGCGAGTGGGAGGCTGTCTTCGTCCATCGCCACCAGCGCGATGACAGCTACATTGCGCAGTGGCATGCCTTCCTCGACGGCGTGCGTAACAGTGGCGCCCCGCTGGTCAGCGGAGATGACGGGCTGGCCGTCCTCCGAATCATCGATGCCGCGCGGGCCTCGGCTGCGGCCCAGGGCCTGCGGATGGCCCCCGCATCAGAATAAGATCATATCGCCATGGATTCAGTCGCATTCATCTTCGCTCGCGGCGGCTCGAAAGGCTTGCCGGGGAAGAACATCCGCCCCCTTGCCGGCAAGCCGCTGATCGCCTGGGCCATTGACCACGCCCGGGCGGTAAGCCGGATTCGCCGCGTCATCGTCTCGACCGATGCGCCGGACATCGCCGAGGTGGCACGGGCCTTCGGAGCGGAGGTTCCCTTTCTGCGACCAGGCGAACTGGCGCGCGACGATTCGCCCGAGTGGTTCGCCTGGCGTCACGCGCTGAATTTCCTTCAGCAAGACGAGGGCAAGCTCCCCGGCGCGATGGTCTCCGTCCCGGTGACGGCACCCTTGCGCTTGCCGGAGGATATCGACAACTGCCTCGACCGGTTCGCCGAAGGGGGCGCCGATATGGTCGTGACCGTGACAGAAGCCCACCGCAACCCTTATTTCAACATGGTCAAGGCCAACCCCGACGGCACGGTCGGATTGGTCATTCCGCCGGCCGCCGGCGTAACCCGGCGCCAGGATGCTCCGGCCGTCTTCGATTTGACCACCGTCGCCTATATTGCCGATCCCGGGTTCGTGCTGACCCGGGACGGTACCTTCGCCGGCCGGGTGAAGGCCGTCCAGGTGCCGGTCGAGCGATCGATCGATATCGATACCCTGCTCGATTTCGAAATTGCGGAACTCCTGATGAACAAACGGATATCGCAGACATGAGCCGATTGAAAGAACTGATGGACCTGCGCGGCCGGCGTGCCTTGGTGACCGGGGCCAACGGCGGCCTTGGCAAGGTCATGGCGGAAACCCTTGCCGAACTGGGATGCGGTCTTCTGCTGCTGGACCGGCCGGGCACTGACTTTAACCCTTTGCTTGCCGCGTTGCGCGCGGTTGGCAAGCCGGAAGTCGCTTGCCTGGAGTGCGACCTCGAAGACGAAGGACAGCGCCGGGCGACGATCGAGGCCGTGAAGGCTGACGGACTCGGTCTCGACATTCTGATCAACAATGCGGCTTTTGTCGGTACCTCCGGCCTTCAGGGCTGGGTGGCGCCCTTCGAAGAGCAATCGCTGGCCACCTGGCGGCGCGCCCTGGAGGTCAACCTGACCGCGGTCTTCCACCTGTGCCAGGCCTTCGCGCCCGAACTGCGGGCATCTGCCGGCGGCAGCATCATCAACATCGCCTCGATCTACGGCGTCCTCGGGCCCGACTGGAGCCTTTACGACGACACCCAGATGGGCAATCCCGCCGCCTACGGGGCGTCGAAGGGGGGGGTCATTCAGCTGACCCGCTGGCTGGCGACGACCATGGCGCCGGGCGTCCGGGTCAATGCCGTTTCCCCGGGGGGGATATCCCGGCAGCAGCCCGAGGTGTTCGCCGGGCGCTACTGCAAGCGGACTCCCCTGGGCCGCATGGCCTCGGAGGACGATTTCCGCGGCGTCATCGCCTTCCTGGCCAGCGACATGTCGCGCTATGTGACCGGACAGAACTTGCTGGTCGATGGTGGCTGGGGAACCTGGTAAAGCGTACAGGCCGACTTTGAAAATTGATTGCGAGAATATGATGAATCCGACCCACGACCGCCACAGACCCGACCTCGAAGCCGAGGATATGGCCTCGACGACCCGCCAGCTTGAACGCGATTTGCGCCGATGCCTCGATGCGTCGAGCATCGTGCTGGATATCGGCGCCAATCGGGGGCAGTTTGCCGAAGAGATTCTCAGCATCGTCCCGGTGAAGAAAATCTATTCTTTCGAGCCCGTGCCGGATGCCTTCGCAGCAGTGGAAGCCCTGTCGGAAAAACATCCCCAGGTCGTGCCGGTGAAGAAAGCGGTCTCCGTCGAAAATGGATTCGCCAATTTCTACGTTACCGTCAGCGATGTCGGTTCGAGCCTGCTGCCGCCCTTGCCGGGTCAGCCGTCGAAATGGCTCACCCTGGACCAGGAGGTGAAGGTCGAAACCGTCCGCCTCGATGATTTCATCAGAGAGCAGATCGCCCGGGACGGTGAACAAATCGCTTTGCTTAAATCCGATGCGCAGGGCAGCGATCTCGACGTCTTGCGTTCGGCTGGCGAGTTTCTTTGTCCGGCGTCGATCAAGTCCATTCTCGTCGAGATCAACTTCACGCAGTTCTACGAGGGACAGCAGACGTATCACGAGATATTCGGCCTGTTGGACAAGGCCGGATATCGCATGGCGTGGCTCTACCCCCATCGGGCCCATGACGAGTGGCTGTGGTGGGCCGATGTGCTGTTCATCGGGAAATGAGCATGGGCTTTCTTCCGGCCCTGCAGAGGCGATTGCGGCCGGTGATGCGGCCAGTGGTCCGCTGGCTGTTGTATTACTTCTACGAAACGTCCTACACGATGGGCACCGGCGGCAAGCTCGTCCTCGGCAAGAAGGTGGCCGTCGCAAATACCTTGTTCAACCTTTCGAGCGGGTCGATCTACATCGGCGACTACACTATCTTCGGCCAGAATGTGATGGTGCTCACCGGACGCCACCGTTTCATCGACGGGCAGCGAGCAGGGCTGGAGGAGGTGATGAACGGGCCTGCCTGGGGAGGTGGTGAAAAGGAAGTGCCATCATCGGGCTATGACATCCGTATCGGCAGCGGGTCTTGGATCGCGTCGGGCGCGGTAATCATTGGTGGTGTCACGATCGGAAACAACGTTATCGTTGCAGCCAATTCCGTTGTCACAAAATCGGTGCCAGACTATGCCATCGTCGGAGGAGTTCCGGCGACAGTGATCGGAGACACCAGAAACAATGGGTCAGACAGCGCAGATGAAGGCTAGTTCTTTTGCACGGCTTTACCGGGATTTCCTGTTGCCCCGATCGGTGCTGTTGCCTTTTCTGGTGACACGGATTGCTCTGGAGATACTCAATCTATTCACTTTTTTCCGTTTCATCCCAGGCAACCGACGCCCTACGAGGCTTTGCCTGGAAGCGGGGATCAAGGGATGGGAGTTGATTGAGTACAAGGAACTGTTTGCCTCCGCGCAAGATTTTGTCGGCGCGGAAAATACCCGAAAGATCGAGATCGACAGGAATCAATCCTATGTGGGGCAGGTGCTCTCCGCTGTCCGGAAACATCGTCCGACGCACTATGTCTACGATAGCCGGACCGGAAGTGAAAATTGGCTCCTGGGGATGCTGCAGGCGTTCCAGATAAGTCTGATATTTCAATATCATGGAGTAGTGCCGATTTGTGTCCTGACCGACCTGCCGATCCGGGCATGGCGTGCTCAAACTGCGATGGTTTCCGCCAAAAGGGGAATCGTTGTGTCGCTTATGTCGCCGCGGGACGTCGACCCTATCTTTCCCCATGGGCGGATTATCGGTCCCCTCATGATGGCTTTTTCGGAAGCCACGCTCGAAAGGCTCATCGAAATGGACCGGCAGACGAGCAACAAATTTGCCGATAAGACACTCGTATTTTCCGGTTCGCTCTATGAACCCAGAGCTTCCCTGCTGAATGAGATAAGGCGAGGCTTGGCCGACCACCAGATCGTCCTTGAGTTGAAAGGGCGCCAGTTGGGATCCCAACGTTTTTCCGATGAAGATTACTGGCACAACCTTTCGTCCTCGGCGATGGTCATTACGACAGCGAATTTGTCTCACCAGAAAGGCGTCGATTGGCCCTGGGTGTCGCATCTGATCTATCGTTACCTGGAAGTGCCTGCCGCCGGTTCGGTGCTCGTGGCCCAGGAAGTGCCGTCGTTGCGGCGATATCTTGTTCCCGACCGGCATTTCATTGCCTACAGCACGCCGGAGGAAGCTGTCCGCAAGATTTCCCACTACTGGAATCACCCCTCGGAACTGGAGGAAATCGCTCGGGCGGGCAGGGAAAAGGTCAGATCCGTCATTCGAGCAAACATGTACTGGATTTGCGTCGACACAGCTCTCCAAAAATATTCCTTGCTCTAATAGAGTCACCGCATGCAGACCGTCGCTCTCATATGTGGCATTACTGGTCAGGATGGTGCCCTGCTTGCCCGTTTCCTGCTCGAGAAGGGTTATCGGGTTTGGGGAACCTCACGCAACGCGGACACAGCAAGTACGGCCAATCTTGTTTCGATTGGGATTGCCGACCGGATCACCCTGGTCTCGATGGATCCCGAAATCGGTGCCGATGTCATTAAAGTGATCCGGGATAGCCAGGCGGTGGAAATCTACCATCTTGCCGCCCAGTCGTCGGTCGGACGCTCTTTCGAACGGCCGGTCGAGACGGTTTCCGGTATTGTCCTCGGCACGTTGAACGTGCTGGAGGCGGTTCGCACCCTCGGTAACAATGCCCGAGTGTTCGTTGCCGGCTCCGGGGAATGTTTCGGCGACACCGGTCAGGAAGCTGCCGATGAGACCACTCCGTTCAATCCGGGGAGCCCCTATGCCGTGGCCAAAGCATCGGCATACTGGCTTACCAGGAACTACCGGGAGAGCTACGGCCTGTTCGCCTGTACCGGCCTGCTTTTCAACCACGAGTCGCCGCTGCGTCCGGAGCGTTTCGTAACGCAGAAGATACTCCGGGCTGCCAAGCGCATCAGTGATGGCAGCGGTGAGCGACTGAGGCTTGGGCGGCTCGATATCCAGCGGGACTGGGGATGGGCACCGGAATACGTGGAAGCCATGTGGCGGATGTTGCAACATGCAGACCCCGAAGATTTTGTCATCGCCACCGGCTCTACGCATCCGCTACGGGAATTCGTCGCCGAGGCCTTTGCCGCTTTCGGGCTCGACTGGGAGCAACATGTCACGGAAGCTCCCGAACTCTATCGGCCTTCGGATATACTGCTCAGTTGCGCAAATCCGGAGAAAGCTCGGCGCCTGCTTGGCTGGAAGGCGAAATTCAGCATGCGCGATGTCGTCCGGTTGATGACGGATAGCTTGGCTGGAGAAGCCTAGGTTCGCGAATTGCCAGCGCCTGCGCGGGGCATAGTACGGTTTGAATAATTACGGAAAAAGTTTCTCATGAAGAAGGCTCTTATTACTGGTATCACGGGCCAGGATGGTGCGTATCTCGCCGAATTCCTGCTGGACAAGGGGTATGAGGTGCATGGCATCCGTCGCCGCACTTCGCTTTTCAATACCGACCGCATTGCCCATCTATATAAGGCCCACCAGTCCGACAGCCGGCTGTTTCTCCATTACGGGGACATGACCGACTCCTCCAGCCTCATCCGCATCATCAAGCAGGTGCAACCGGATGAGATATACAACCTGGCGGCGCAGTCCCATGTCGCCGTGAGTTTCGAGGAGCCGGAATACACGGCCAACTCGGATGCCCTTGGCACCTTGCGCATCCTGGAGGCCATTCGCCTGCTCGGATTGGAAAAAAAGACCAAGTTCTATCAGGCAAGCACGTCCGAGCTCTACGGTCTCGTCCAGGAAATTCCACAAAGGGAAACCACCCCTTTCTATCCACGCAGCCCCTATGCCGTGGCCAAGCTCTACGCCTACTGGATTACCGTCAATTATCGCGAAGCGTATGGGATGTATGCCTGCAACGGGATCCTGTTCAACCACGAAAGCCCGAACCGAGGCGAAACCTTTGTCACGCGCAAGATCACCCGCGCCCTGGCGCGCATCAAGCTCGGCCTTCAGGACTGCTTGTACCTCGGCAACCTCGATGCCAAGCGCGACTGGGGCCATGCCCAGGACTACGTGGAAATGCAGTGGCTCATGCTGCAACAAGACCAGCCGGAGGACTTCGTCATCGCCACCGGCGTGCAGCACAGCGTGCGTGATTTCGTCGATGCCGCCGCCAAGGAGCTGGGTATGGCCATTCGCTGGGAAGGCCAGGGTGTCGACGAGAAGGGCTATGACGCCGACGGAAGCTGCATCGTTGCTGTCGATCCCCGCTACTTCCGCCCGGCCGAGGTCAGCACCCTGTTGGGCGACGCTTCGAAAGCCAGGGAAAAGCTGGGCTGGACGCCGAAGATCACCTTCGATGAACTGGTTGCCGAAATGGTGCGCGCTGACATGAACGCGGCCGAGCGCGATGAATTGCTCAAGCAGCACGGATTCACCACCCTGGATTACCACGAGTAGGACAGCTCGCCAGACCTCCTGCAAACCTGACGAGGTCCGCGTGGCCACCTCTTCCGTAGGTGTTGCACCATGACGAAAAAGAACCTGCTGAAGCGGATAAAGCACCGGATCCGGCCGCGCTGGATGAGCACCTTGCGCCGCGTCGCCATCTCGCGTGCGAAATTGGCGAGCGTGTCCCGGCAACTCGGCCTGCGCTCCATCGACGGCAACCCGTTGCGTGCCGTCAGGTCCTCCGACACCCTTTTCATCCTCGGCAGCGGCGGCTCGATTGCCACCCTGACGGAAGACGAGTGGAAGGCCATCCGTTCGGCGGACAGCGTCGGCTTCAATTTCTGGCCCATCCACGACCATGTGCCCGATCTGTATGTCACGGAAATCTGCGATGTGCCGGCAGGGCAGGAGCAGAACTACCAGGCTTACTGCGACCTGATGGCGGCCCGGGCCGCCGATTATGCGAATACCCCCATCCTTATCAAGGACGGCGAACGGGTTCGACGGGAATGGCTGGAGGCATATATTCGCAATCTTCCCGAGTCGCTGCGGCACAACATAGCGCTGTCCTGGGACTGGGAGTTTCCCGACAACGACGAACCCGGCATGGTGGCTACCCTGCGCACCTGGGCCCGATACGGGCTGCTGGATAAGTCGTCGGCTCCCCTTCTGCGCAAGCGGGCTTCGGTGTTCTACATGGTTATGCTGGGCCTGCGTGCCGGCTACCGGGAAATCGTGTTGTGCGGGGTGGACCTGGACAACAACGACTACTTCTACCGAATCAAGGAAGCCGAGTATCTGGCCAAGGGGCGGCCTGTCCC
This sequence comes from Rhodocyclaceae bacterium, assembly GCA_018261935.1. Taxonomy (GTDB): domain Bacteria; phylum Pseudomonadota; class Gammaproteobacteria; order Burkholderiales; family Rhodocyclaceae; genus JAGTRP01. The sequence continues at coordinate 146,245 of JAGTRP010000007.1, read as the reverse complement.
CCAACCGGTTTATGCCACTTCCGTAGTCCACAAGACGGACAACGCGGGCTTTGGCGAAATGACTCTGTCCCGGGCACTGGCTATCCTCGATCGGGAAATCCTCAAGCCGCGCGGCATCCAGCTAAAGGTGGCGCTACGCTCCTCACGGCTGTACCCGATGCTTCCCGACCATTTCGGCCGCTAGGACACCTGATGGGCGCCTGCACGCAGCAACGCATTCTCGTCATCCGCCGCGACAATATCGGCGACCTGGTATGCACCACGCCCTTGTTGCGCGCCTTGCGCCGCCAGTTGCCGGACGCCCGGATCGAGGTCCTGGTCACCCGCTACAACCGCGCAGTCCTCGACAACAACCCGGACATCGACGCGGTTCACTCCTACATCAAGGCCAAGCACCGGGAAGCGGACGAGAGCGTGGTGTCGATCTATTGGGAGCGCCTGCGGATGCTGCTGGGGCTCCGGCGCAACCGTTTCGACGTCGCGATCATCGCCGGCGGGCATAGCGCCAGCGCGATGCGTTTCGCCCATTGGGTGAGGCCGCGGCGCGTCGTGGTTCTCGATGAAGATGCCGCCGCTCCTGGCCCGCACGAAGTGGAGAAGTGCTGCCATTTGCTGACCAGCCTTGGCCACGCCTACGAAACGCCGGCGCCGCGGGTTGTCGCCCGGGAAGATGCGGTGGCTGCCTTGAGAGGGCAACTCGGCATTGCCGCCGGCACGCCCGTGCTCGCTATCCACATCAGCGCCCGAAAGCCCTCGCAGCGCTGGCCGGCGGAGCGTTTTGCGCAGTTGATGAGGCGCCTCCATGCGACGTCTTCGCTTTCACATTTCATGCTCCTCTGGGCGCCGGGCAGCGAGTCGAATCCCATGCATCCCGGCGACGACGAGAAGGCCGAGGTCGTCCTGAATATGACCAAGGACCTGCCGATCCATCCGGTGCCGACCCAGCGGCTGGAGGATTTGATTGCCGCCCTTGGTGCCTGCGATCGGCTGATCTGTGCGGACGGCGGCGCCATGCATTTGGGCGCCGGCCTCGGCAAGCCTATCCTGTGCTTCTTCGGCCAGTCCGATGCGGAACGCTGGCATCCCTGGGGAGTGCCGTATGAACTGCTGCAACCGGAATCGCGCGACGTGGCCGACATTAGCGTCGAGGATGCCTTGGCCGCCTTTAATCGTCTGGCGGCCAGGGACATGACTATTGCCTAGACCTGCCTTTACGGAGCCGCTCCGGCCACCCCGGGTTCGACGCTTTTCGCCAGCGTATTGACAGGCCCTTTTCAACGACCGTACTGGTCATCGAAACGAATTATGTCGTCTTCCCCCAGGTAGCTTCCCGACTGTACCTCGATCATTTCCAGAGGCAGCTTTCCAGGATTCTCCAGGCGGTGGACCGTCCCCAGCGGGATGTAGGTCGATTGGTTCTCGGTGACCAGGAACGACTCGTCGCCTCGCGTCACCTTGGCGGTACCGGAAACCACAATCCAATGTTCCGCTCGGTGGTGGTGCATCTGAAGGGAAAGACTGGCGCCGGGATTGACGACAATCCTCTTGACCTGAAAACGGGCGCCGATATCGATACTGTCGTAGGAACCCCAGGGGCGGAATATTTTGCGATGAGAGTAGGATTCGGTTCGCTGGTGGGCCTTCAGGCGACCGACAACATCCTTCACCTTTTGAATTTGGTTCTTGTCGGCGACAAGGACTGCGTCTGGTGTTTCAACGACGATGGCATTGTCAAGGCCCACGCACGCTACCAGACGGTCATTGCCGAAAACGAGGCTATTCCGAGTGTCGATGGCAATCACATCGCCCATGAGGACATTCCGGTCATCGTCCTTGTCACCGATTTCCCATAAGGCGTTCCAGGCACCAACATCGGACCAATGGGCATCTAGCCGTACGACAGCGACTTCACCCGTATTGACCCCGGGCCGTGTCAGAACCTCCAGGACCGCATAGTCAATGGAATCGGCGGGGCAGGCGGAAAAAGCGGACCTGTCCGGGCGCAGGAAGTCCTGGTCCTGCCGACGCCCGTCGAAAGCGCTGAGACAGGCTGCGGAGATGTCGGCACGGCATGCTTGAATCTTGGCCAGCCAGACGGAGGCCTTCATGACAAATATCCCGGCATTCCAAAGATACTGACCACAGGCCAAATAGTTTTCGGCCTTTGCAAGATCCGGCTTCTCGACAAACTGGTCAACCAGGTACATGTCTTCCTGTAACGTGGTGCCTACCTTGATGTACCCGTATCCTGTTTCAGGTGCAGTGGGCTGGATGCCGAAGGTGACTAGCTTGCCGTCATGGGCCAGGGCGGTGGCCGTGGTGACCGCCCGGCAGAAAGCGTCTTCGTTCTGGATGACGTGGTCGGCCGGCATGACTACCAGGATCGGATCGTGGCCGTCAGCCCTGGCGGCCAAGGCGGCCAGGGTAAGGGCCGGTGCCGTGTTCCGGCCGCAGGGTTCGAGAATGAGCGATGCGTCCGTCAGCCCGACCTCATGCAGCTGTTGGGCCATGATAAACCGGTATTCCTCGTTGCCCACCAACAGGGGAGGGGCCTGTACGTCGCTTGCGTCCAGGCTCAATCCGGACAGGCGGCATGCCGTTGCCTGAAGCATCGTGCGCTCGCCGCAGAGCCTGAGGAGCTGCTTGGGGTACTGCTGACGAGACAAGGGCCATAGCCGGGTCCCAGACCCGCCGCAAAGAATCACCGGCTGGATTCGCATCCTGTGCTCCTACTCAGGTTGATGTGGCTATCGGAGCCGAAACCGTGGGGACGGTATTTCAATGGCCAACGATGACTGAAGGAAAGATAGCGTTTGGTATGGCCGCACTGGTGGCGGCCAGTAAGGGACGTAATGTTATCACTGTTGCCTTCGGGGCGCCCCCGCCAGAGGGCCATGGCCCCTGTGCAGAGGCCATGGCCGGGTGTTCAGTGCGCCGCCTCCCAGTTCGCCCCCACCCCCACCTCCACCACCAGCGGCACCTTGAGCTGCGCCACATGGGCCATCAGCCGCGGCAGTTCCAGCCGCACCTCGGCCAATTCCTCGTCCGGCACTTCCAGCACCAGCTCGTCGTGGACCTGCAGCACCACCCGGGAGGCGAGCTGCTTCTGGTCGAGCCAACCCTGCACCGCGATCATGGCCATTTTCACCAGGTCGGCGGCGGTGCCCTGCATGGGGGCGTTGATGGCGGCCCGCTCGGCGGCCTGGCGACGGCCCTGCTGGCTGGCCCGGATATCCGGGAACCATAGGCGGCGGCCGAAGGCGGTCTCCACGTAGCCGTGCTGGCGGGCCTGGCTGCGGGCCTCCTCCATGTAGCGGGCGACCCCGGTGTAGCGGGCGAAGTAGCGGTCGATATAGGTCTGGGCAGCGCCCCGTTCCAGGCCGAGCTGGCGGGCGAGGCCGAAGGCGCTCATGCCGTAGATGAGGCCGAAGTTGATGGTTTTGGCCACCCGGCGCTGGTCGGGGCCCACTTCCAGGGGCGTGACGCCGAAAATCTCGGCGGCGGTGGCCCGGTGCACATCCTCGCCGTGGGTGAAAGCCTCGAGCAGGCGCGGGTCGTCGGAGAGGTGAGCCATGATGCGCAGCTCCACCTGGGAATAGTCGGCGGAAACGATGCTGCAGCCAGCCGGGGCCACGAAGGCGGTGCGGATGCGCCGGCCTTCCTCGGTGCGCACCGGGATGTTCTGCAGGTTGGGGTCGCTGGAGGCGAGCCGTCCGGTGGCGACGGTGGCCTGGGCAAAGTGGGTATGCACCCGCCCGGTGGCCGGATTCACCATGCGCGGCAGCTTGTCGGTGTAGGTGCCCTTCAGCTTGGACAGGCTGCGGTGTTCGAGGAGCAGCTTGGGCAGGGGGTAGTCGAGGGCCAGTTCGGAGAGCACTTCCTCGTCGGTGGAGGGCGTGCCCGAGGGGGTCTTCTTCTTCACCGGCAGGCCCTGGCGCTCGAAGAGGATCTCGGCCAGTTGCTTGGGGGAGGAGAGGTTGAAGGGCTGTCCCGCCAGTTCATGGGCCTGGACCTCCAGCTCCATGATTTTCTTGCCCATCTCGTGGCTCTGGCGGGCGAGCTGGCCGCAGTCGATGAGGACGCCGTTCCTTTCCATGCGCCAGATGACTTCCCGGGCCGGCATCTCGATGTCCCGGTAGATGCGGGCCAGGCCGGGCTCGTCGGCGAAGCGGGGATGGAGGAAGCGGTGCACCCGCAGGGTCACGTCGGCGTCCTCGGCGGCGTAGCGGGTGGCGGTGTCCAGGTCCACCTGGTCGAAGCAGATCTGCTTGGCACCCTTGCCGCAGATGTCGGTGTAGGCGATGGTAGCCAGGCCCAGGTGGCGGGTGCACAGCTGCTCGAGGTCGTGGCCCTTGTCGGACTCCAGCACGTAGGACTGGAGCATGGTGTCGTGGACCACGCCCCGCAGCGCGATGCCGTGGTTGGCGAACATGTGCTGGTCGTACTTGGCGTTCTGCAGGACCTTCGGCTTGTCCGGCGCTTCCAGCCAGGGCTTGAGGCGGGCCAGCACCTCGTCCCGGGGCAGCTGGTCGGCGACGCCGGGGCCGTTGTGGGCGACGGGAATGTAGCAGGCCTCCCCCGGAGTGACCGAGAGGGACAGGCCGACGATGCGGGCCTCGAAGGCGTCGAGGCTGGTGGTCTCGGTGTCGAGGGCGGTCAGTTCCGCCGCCTCGATGCGGGCGAGCCAAGCGTTGAAGTGATCCCATGTCAGCACCGTCTCGTAATGCTGGCGATCCCCGTTCTCCGCCAGTTCGGCCGGCGCGGGGTCGGCGGCGGGGACAGGCTGCGCCTTCGCGCTGACGGCCTGGGGCGCCTGTAGTTCCTTCAGCCAGGTCTTGAATTCGAAGCGCTCGAAGAGGGCGCGCAGGGCTTCGGTGTCCCGGGGCCGGGGCTGGAGATCGGTGGGCTGGCGGTCCAGTTCCAGGTCGCAGCGCACGGTGATGAGCTTGCGGCCCAGGGGCAGGAAGTCCAGGTGGGAGCGCAGGTTTTCCCCCACCACCCCGCCAATGTCGACGGCGTGGGCGATCACCTCGTCCAGGGTGCCGTACTGGGTCAGCCACTTGACGGCGGTCTTGGGCCCCACCTTGGCGACGCCGGGCACCCCGTCCACGCTATCGCCGATCAAGGCCAGGTAATCGACGATGCGTTCCGGTGGCACCCCGAACTTGGCGATGACCCCGGGGATGTCCAGGACCTCGTTGCTCATGGTGTTCACCAGCCGGACATGGGGGCAGACCAGCTGGGCTAGGTCCTTGTCGCCGGTGGAGATCACGGTGTCCTGGCCGTTGGCGGCCGCCTGGCGGGCGAGGGTGCCGATGACGTCGTCGGCCTCCACCCCGTCCACCATCAGCAGGGGCCAGCCGGCGGCCTGGACGGCGGCGTGGATGGGCTCGATCTGGCGGGCCAGATCCTCGGGCATGGGGGGGCGGTGGGCCTTGTACTCAGGGTACCAGTCATCCCGGAAAGTCTTGCCCTTGGCATCGAAAACCACCGCCTTGTAGTCCGCCTTGAAGTCGGTTTCCAGGCGGCGTAGCATGCTCAGCACGCCATAGATGGCGCCGGTCGGTTCGCCCAGGCGGTTGCGCAGGTCGGGCAGGGCATGGAATGCGCGGTAGAGATAGGACGAACCGTCCACCAACAAGAGCAGAGACATATGACAGAACAGAACACTTTCATTCGGCCGGCGGACTCCGACAGCCTCATTCAAGGCGTGTCGGCACGGGAATCCTGGCGGATCTTCGGCATTATGTCAGAGTTTGTGGAGGCCACCGAACGGCTGTCCTCCATCCGGCCGGCGGTGAGCATCTTCGGTAGCGCCCGGGTGGCCCCGGGGCACGCCTATTACGAGCTCACCGAGCGCATCGCCCGGCTGCTCTCCGATGCCGGCTTCTCGGTCATCTCCGGCGGCGGCCCCGGCATCATGGAGGCCGCCAACAAGGGCGCCTTCCACGGCAAGTCGCCGGCGGTGGGCCTCAACATCCAGCTGCCCCACGAGCAGCGGGCCAACCCCTACCAGGATGTCTCCCAGACTTTTCGCCACTTCTTCGCCCGCAAGTACATGTTCGTGCGCTTCGCCAGCGCCTACGTGGTCATGCCCGGGGGCTTCGGCACCCTGGACGAGGTGCTGGAGGCGCTTACCCTCATCCAGACCGGCAAGAGCCGCAAGATCCCCCTCATCCTGGTGGGCTCCAGCTTCTGGAGCGGCCTGGTGGAATGGTTCAAGACCCGGCTGGTGGAGGAGAAGATGATCGAGACCGCCGACGTGGACCTCATCCAGGTCATCGACGAGCCGGACCAGATCGTCGAAGCCATTTTCAGGCACTACGAAGCCCGCCCCTTCGGCCCCCTGCCGAACGAGCACGAGATGATGCTGAACTTGTAATAAAATCCAGCGGCCAAACAACAAGGATTTGCCATGCGTCCCCAGCGACTTCTCCCCCTCGTGCTCCTCGCTGCCCTGAATGTCTGGGCGCAGGCGGGCAAGCCCGCCGATCTCCAGCCCCTGCCGGCGGTGCCGCCGCCTCCGCCGGGGATGGAAGCCTTCGATGCCGCCATCGAGCCCCAGGTCACCATCGTCCGCAACGAAAAGGAGACCCGGGAGGAATTCCGCGCCAACGGGAAGCTCTACATGATCAAGGTCACTCCGGTGGGCGGCGTGCCCTTCTACCTGGTGGACTTCAAGGGCGATGGCAATTTCGTCCAGGCCGATACGGTGGGGCCGGTGACCAAGCCGCCCATGTGGGTCATTCATAGCTGGTAAGTCTTGTCCGTCTATACCGCGGTCGGCCGCCAGGAACTGGCGGCCTGGCTTCGTTCCTTCAAGGTTGGCGAACTCGTCGACCTGGCCGGCATCGCCGCTGGCGTCGAGAATTCCAACTACTTCGTCGGCACCGGCGGCGGGCGCTGGGTCCTGACCCTGTTCGAGCGCCTGCAGGCGGCCGAGCTCGATTTCTACCTGCGCCTCATGGCCCATCTGGCGGCCCGGGGCTTTCCCTGTCCCCAGCCCCGGCCGGATGATTCCGGCGCCCTGTGGCGGCCCCTGGCCGGCAAGCCGGCGGCCCTGGTGACCCGCCTGGAAGGCGCTGGCGTGGATACCCCGGGCCCCGAACATTGCCGCGCTATCGGCGCCACCCTGGCCCGGCTCCATCGCCTGGCGGCGGATTTCCCGGCGCCCCTGCCCAACCCCCGGGGAGCGGCCTGGCGCCAGGCCACCGGCTTGCGCCTCCAGCCCCTTCTGCCCCCGGCCGAGCACGCCCTCCTGGCCGATGAGCTGGCCTTCCAGGCCGCCCAGGATTTCGGCTCCCTGCCCCGGGGCGTGATCCACGCCGACCTTTTCCGGGACAATGTGCTGTGGACAGCCGACGGCCGCCTGTCGGGGGTGCTGGATTTCTATTTTGCCGGCGAGGACTGGCTTCTCTTCGACTTGGCGGTGGCGGCCAACGACTGGTGCTTCGACGCCGCCGGCCTCGCCGCCCTGCTGGCGGGCTACGCCGGCGAACGCTCCCTGACGGCGGCGGAAACCGCCGCCTGGCCGGCCATGCGGCGCGCCGCCGCCCTGCGCTTCTGGCTGTCCCGCCTGGACGATCGCCACCATCCCCGCCCCGGGGAGGTGGTTACCGTCAAGGACCCCGCCCATTTCGGCAACCTGCTGGAGCGCTTGCGGCTTGCCCCTGGGGGCACCGCCGGATAGCATTCGCTTATGGAAACTCCCCCGCAATTCCCCGTGGCCCCCAAGGCCTTCGATGGCGCCAGCCGCACCGTGGACGCCGGCGCCTGCTTCGACTGGTTGCGCCAGGGCTGGGCCCTGTTCGCCGCCAATCCAGGCGTCTGGATCGGCTGCGCCGTGCTCACCCTGGTCATCCTCTTCGCCCTGTCCATCGTCCCCCTGGTGGGCCAGCTGGCCAGCCAGTTGCTCCTGCCGGTGCTGGGGGCGGGCCTCCTGCAACTGTGCCGGCGGCAGTCGGAAGGCGCAACGCCGGAAATCGCCGACCTCTTCATCGGCTTCAAGGAGAATACCGGCAACCTCATCATGGTGGGCGTCATCTACGCCGTGGCCATCTTCGCCATCGGCGTGCTGGTGGCCGTGGTGGTGGGAGGCGGAATCGCCGGGGGCGTGGTGAAGGGCTCGGTCATGGGCTTCGGCCTCATGTTCGGCGGCTTCCTCCTCGGCGCCCTTCTCATCCTCGTCCTCGCCACGCCGGTCTTCATGGCGGTCTGGTTCGCGCCGGCCCTGGTCTTCTTCAATCTCATGACGCCCATGGACGCCATGCGGGCGAGTTTCTACGCCTGCTTGAAGAACTGGCTCCCCTTCCTGGTCTATGGAGTCATCCTGATCGTTCTCTTCTTCTTCTCGGCCCTGCTCCTCGGCCTTGGCTTCCTGGTCCTCATTCCTGTCCTGTCGGGGGCGCTTTACGCTTCCTATCGCGATGTCTTCGTGGCGGTCTGAAATGGACAGCCCCCACGCTTCGCTGCCCCCCGCGGGGGCGCAGGCCCCCTTGGGGCGGCCCGGCGGGAGGCCTGAGTGAGAGCCCAGACCCTTCCCGCCGCCGCCGGCTGGCGCTGGCTCGTCGACGGCTTCGCCATCTTCCGCCGCAACCCGCCGTTGCTGGTCCTGCTGGTCATTTCCTACTGGTTCACCATCCTGCTCCTCAACGTGGTCCCCATCCTCGGGGCGGTGCTCGCTTCCCTCGCCATTCCCGGCCTCTCGGTGGGACTGATGCAGGCTTGCCGGGACCTGGAGCGGGGCGAGCCGGTGGGGCTTCCCACCCTGTTCGGCAGCCTCAAGGACAACCCCCGGGCACTCACCGCCCTGGGCGCCCTCTACCTGGTCGCCACCCTGGGCATCCTCGGCCTATCCACACTGGTGGATGGGGGCGACCTCCTGCGCTTCATGCTCTCCACCAAACCGGTGGATCCGGAAGCCGTCGCCGGCGGCCGCCTGCTTCTGCCTTTTGCCCTGGTCATGACGCTCCTGGTGCCGGTGCTGATGGCCTACTGGTACGCGCCGGTCCTGGCCGCCTGGCACAAGCTGCCGGTGTTCAAGGCGCTGTTCTTCAGTTTCGTGGCCTGCTGGCTCAACTGGCGGCCCTTCGTCGTCTATGGCCTCGGCCTCCTGGGGGTGGCCGCCATCGGGCCCGGCATGGTCCTCGGGCTCCTGCTGACTCTTTTTCCGGGCGCCCAGAACTTTCTCGCCACCCTGGTGACTGTACCTATGGTGCTGGTGGTAGCGCCCACCGTCTTCGCCAGCTTCTACGTCAGCTACCGCGACGTGTTTACCATTTCCGACAGTGCTTGAGCCCCTGGGAATCTTCGGGGGCACCTTCGACCCCATCCATTTTGGCCATCTGCGCCTGGCCGAGGAAGCCCTGGACCATCTCGGCCTTTCCGCCATTCTCTGGATCCCCGCCGGCCAGCCGCCCCATCGTGGGGCACCGCGGGTCACGGCCGCCCACCGGCTCGACATGGTTAGGCTCGCCATCGCCGACCAACCCGCCTTCCAGTTGGACGACGCCGAGGTGGAAGCAGCCCGGCCCAGCTACACGGTCCTCACCCTGGAACGGCTGCGGGCCGAATACGGCTGGGAGCGGTCCCTGGTTCTCCTGGTCGGGGCCGATGCCTTTGCCGGCCTGCCGACCTGGCATCGCTGGCAGGATCTCTTCGGCCTTGCCCATATCGCCGTCGCCCACCGCCCCGGCTTCCCGGTGGAGCCGGCGGGCCTGCCGCCGGCGCTGGCGGCGCAATTCACCGCCCGCCGCATCGCCCCGTCCGGCCTGGGGCACCAGCCGGCCGGCGGCATCACCACCTTTGCCATGACCCAGTTGGCCATTTCCGCCACCCAGATCCGGCAACTCCTGGCCCAGGGCCGCAGTGCCCGCTATTTGCTGCCGGCAGCGGTCCTCGACTATATTGCAACCCACCACCTTTATAGAAATGCCTGATGGACGTCCGTAAATTGCAGAAAATCGTCGTTTCCGCCCTCGAAGATATCAAGGGCCGCGACATCGAAGTTATCAACACCACCAAGCTCACCGCCATGTTCGACCGCATCGTGATCGCCTCCGGCGACTCGAACCGCCAGGTCAAATCCCTCGCCCGCAACGTCCAGGACAAGGTCCGAGAGGCCGGCGGCGAAATCGTCTCCATCGAAGGGGAAGACAACGGCGAATGGGTCCTGGTGGACCTGGGCGACATCGTCGTGCATGTCATGCAGCCGGCGATCCGCAACTACTACAACCTGGAAGAGCTCTGGCAGGCGTCGCCGAGCCGGCATCGTCCCTCGGGCGAGGCCGCGGCTGCATGAGGCTGACCGTGGTGGCCGTCGGCCATCGCCAGCCGGACTGGGTGGCCGAGGGCTGCGCCGAATACGTCAAGCGCATGCCCCGGGAACTCGCCACCGCCGTTGTCGAAATCAAGCCCGAGCCCCGCGGTTCCAAGACCCGGGAACAGCTCCTGGCGGCCGAAAAGGGCCGCATCCGCGATGCCGTGCCGGCCGCCAGTCGTCTGGTGGTCCTGGACGAGCGGGGGGATGACCTCACCACCCTGAAGCTCGCCCGCCGCCTGGAGGCCTGGATGCAGGACGGGCGCGACACGGCGCTGCTGATCGGCGGCGCCGACGGCCTCGACCAGGAACTGAAGGACCTGGCCGACGACTGCATCCGCCTTTCCAGCCTGACCCTGCCCCACGGCCTCGCCCGGCTGATCCTCTGCGAGCAGCTCTACCGGGCCATGAGCGTGCTCAAGAACCACCCCTATCACCGGGAGGGATGATGCGTATCTACCTGGCTTCTCGCAGCCCCCGCCGCCGGGAGTTGCTGCACCAGATCGGCGTGCCCTTCGACACCCTGCTGTTCCGTTCCGGCCCCCGGGCCGACCCCGAGGTCGATGAAACCCCGCTGCCGGGGGAGGCCGCGCCGGATTACGTGGAACGCCTGGCCCGGGCCAAGGCGGAACACGGCTGGAGCCTGATCGCCCTGCGCCGCCTCGTGGCCCAGCCGGTGCTGTCCGCCGACACCACCCTGGAAATGGACGGCCGCATCATCGGCAAGCCCGAGGACGAGGCCGATGCGGTGGCTATCCTGCGTCACCTTTCGGGCCGCACCCATGTGGTCCTGACCGGGGTGGCCGTGCACTTCCGGGGCCGCACGGAGTACGCCCTCAGCCGCAGCGAGGTGCGTTTCCGGCAACTGGAGGACGAGGAAATCCGCCGCTACGCCGCCAGCGGCGAGCCCCTGGACAAGGCAGGGGCCTACGGCATCCAGGGCCGGGCCGGGATGTTCGTGGAGCATCTCTCCGGTAGCTATACCGGGGTCATGGGCCTGCCGGTGTGCGAAACCGCGCTGCTCCTCAAGCGCTTCGGCTGCAAGCCACTCTAAGTTCCCGCGCCAGGAAGGCCGCCGCTTCCTCCCCTCCGGAGGGGGGCACCAGCGGCCTGGGCGGCAGCGCCCAGAGGTCGGCCAACGCCTCCGCCAAGCCTTCCCCCGCCAGGGTGGCCGGGCCCACTTGGCGGCAGCGCCCGGCCTCCGCCAGCCAGTCGATGAGGCAATCCTGCTCCGGCCAATCGGCCCGCCGCTGGTAGAGCACCGGGGTGCCGTTGCAGGCCGCCTCCGTAAACGTCCCGTAGCCCGGCTTGGTCACCACCGCGTCTACCGAGCACAGGAGATCGGTGAAGGAGAGGCCGAAGGACTCGGCCGCCAGGGCCTGGGGATGCCTGACGCCCCAGGACTCGGGCACCAGCCAGCGCAGTCCGGGATCGCAGGGCCAATCTTCCACCGGCAGGCGGTGATCGATGCCGCCCATGGACAACAGGACCGCCCGGACGCCTTCGCCGAGTCCCAGGTCGTGGCGTCGGCCCAGCCTGGCGATGGGCGCCACCGGGACGATGCGCTCGAGATCCGCCATGGGCATGCCCGGCGTGGCGCGCAGGAAGGCCCGGGCCGAGCGGTAGGCGGCTAGCATCTGGGAATGGATGGGGGCGGCCCAGGGCTCGGCGCCGAAGAAGTGGGCGAAGAGATCGGCCCAGTTGAGGGAGCACAGGGACGCTGCCGGAATGCCGACCCGGGCCGCTCCGGCCAGGGGCAGGTAGCTGACGTTGGTGAGCACATACTGCGGCGCTAGGCCTTGCAGGAAAACGGCTTCCGCTTCGACCGCCCGTTCCCAGTCGGCATGGGCCCGACGGTAGGCGAGGGCGGTGGCCTCCCGGTCGATGGCGAGGGCGTCCACCATGACGTAGCCGAAGTCGGTGGCGCCGTCGACGAGCTCGAAGGGGGCCTGGATGCGTTCCCGCAGTTTGGCGGCAGGCACTCGGCTGCGCACCGTCAGCCGCAGGCCGGGCAGCATTTCCGCCAGGGCGTTCAGGACCGGAGCGGTGATGGCGAGGTGGCCGAAGCCATGGGAGGAAATGTCGGTGAACAGGTGCATCTGCGTTGGGGGGCGGCAAGGGGCTGAGGGCGTCATCATACCGGCCGGATTGGGATAAGATGCGGCGCTCCATGGCATCGACACTGTCCGCCCCGCCCGATCCCCTTGGCCGCCGCCTCGCCGCCTTCCGCCAGGAAAGCCGCGTCCGGGCCGGTTCCCTGATCATCTCCCTGTTCGGCGACGCGGTGCTGCCCCGGGGAGGGCGCATCTGGCTCGGCAGCCTCATCCGGCTCCTGCAGCCCCTGGGGGTCTCGGAGCGGCTGGTGCGAACCTCGGTCTACCGCCTCGCCAAGGACGAATGGCTGCAGGCCGAGAGCCGGGGCCGGCGGGCCGACTACCTTCTGACCGACAGCGGCCGCCAGCGGTTCGAGGAGGCGGCCCGCCTCATCTACGCTGCCCGGGCGCCGCGCTGGGACCGCCGCTGGCGCTTCGTCCTGGTGGTCGGCGAACTCCCGGCCAGGGAACGGGAAGCCTTGCGCCGGGCTCTGTTCTGGCACGGCTTCGGGATGCTGGGGAGCGATTGCTTCGTCCATCCCGGCGCCGATCTTCAGGCCGTCTTCGATGACCTGGTGGTGGAGGGCCTTGGCCCCCGCCTGGGATGCCTCATGCCCATGCTGGCGCAGGAATCCGGGGCCGGCGGCGCCGCCGATGCCGCTGCCCTGGTGCGCCGGGCCTGGAACCTGGAGGAGCTGGCGGCGGCCTATGCCGGCTTCGTCGCCGCCTACGAGCCCATCCGCGCCCAGCTGGAAGCGGGCGCCGGGGACGGGCCGGGCGACGAGGTGGCCTTCCTGCTGCGCCTCCTCCTCATCCATGACTACCGGCGCCTGCTCCTGCGGGACCCCGGCCTGCCGGATGTGCTGCTGCCTCCGGCCTGGCCGGGCCGGCAGGCGCGCTCCCTGTGCCGGGACCTCTACCGGCGCCTGCTGGCGCCCTCCGAGCGCCACCTGGAAAACCGCATGCGCCTGGCGGACGGCTCCGTGCCGGCCGCCGTCGACCTGGCGGCCCGCTTCGCCGACGAGGGCGAGGCGGGCGGCTGAAATCTCCCCGCTTCGTCGTCCGGAAGACATTTGCCGGCCCGGATGTTTTGTATGATGGATGGGCACTGCCAACCGGCCGGCTCCGTGGTCCAACGACAAAGCAAAGAGGAGACACCATGTCCTACGCCGTCGATCCCCATCCCCTGTGGCGGCCTTCCCCGGAACGGGCGGCCGCCACCGCCATGGCCGCCCTTATCGGCGAAACCGGCCACGTCAGCTATGCCGACCTCTGGCGCTGGTCGGTGGACCACCCCACCCGCTTCTGGTCCAAGGTCTGGGACTTCTGCGGCGTCGTCGGCGACATGGGGGACGACGTGCTGGAAAACGGCGACCGCATGCCCGGGGCCCGCTGGTTTCCCCAGGCCCGGCTCAACTATGCCGAGAACCTGCTGAAGCAGCGGGACGACGGCGACGCCCTGGTGTTCTGGGGCGAGGACCAGGTCAAGAGCCGCATGAGCCGGGCTCGGCTCTATACCGATGTGTCCCGCTTCGTGAAGGTGCTGCAGGCGGCCGGGGTCGAGGAAGGGGACCGGGTGGCCGGCTACCTCCCCAATCTGCCGGAAACCCTGGTGGCCATGCTCGCCACCGCCGCCCTAGGGGCCATCTGGTCCTCGGCCTCGCCGGATTTCGGCGTCCAGGGGGTGCTGGACCGCTTCGGCCAGATCGAGCCCAAGGTCCTGGTGTGCGTAGATGGCTACTGGTACAACGGCAAGGCGGTGGATTGCCTGGAGAAGAACGCCGAGGTGGTGGCGAAGATGCCTTCCGTCGCCAGCACGGTGGTGGTGCCCTACCTCAAGACCTCTCCCGCCATCGAGGCCATCCGGGATGCCATCCTCTGGCCCGAGGCCCTGGCCCGGCACCCGGCCGGCGACATCGAATTCAGGCGGGTCGCCTTCGACCACCCGCTCTTCATCATGTTTTCATCGGGCACCACCGGGGTGCCCAAGTGCATTGTCCATTGCCACGGCGGCGTGCTCCTGCAGCACCTGAAGGAGCACCAGCTCCACGGCGACGTGCGCCCCGGCGACCGGCTCTTCTACTTCACCACCTGCGGCTGGATGATGTGGAACTGGCTCGTGTCGGGGCTGGCCTCGGGGGCGACGCTGCTGCTCTACGACGGCAGTCCCTTCGCCGGGGGGGGCACCGTCCTCTTCGATTATGCCGAGGCCGAGGCCATGACCCATTTCGGCACCTCGGCCAAGTTCCTCGACGCCGCCGCCAAGCAGGGCCTGAAGCCGGGCGCCACCCATCAGCTGGATGCCCTGCGGGTCATGTTCTCCACCGGCAGCCCCCTGTCGCCGGAGGGCTTCGACTACGTCTATCGGGACATCAAGGCCGACCTGCTATTGGCTTCCATTTCCGGCGGCACCGACATCGTTTCCTGCTTCGTCCTGGGCAATCCGGTACTGCCGGTCTACCGGGGCGAGATCCAGTGCCGGGGCCTGGGCATGGCGGTGGAGGTGTTCGATGACGAGGGCCGCCCGGTCCAGGGGCAGAAGGGCGAGCTGGTGTGCACCAGGCCCTTCCCGGTGATGCCCGTCGGTTTCTGGAACGACCCGGAGGGCGCCAAGTACCGGGCCGCCTATTTCGAGCGCTTCCCCAATGTCTGGTGCCACGGGGATTTCTCCGAGCTGACCGAGCACGACGGCGTCATCATCTACGGCCGTTCGGATGCCGTCCTCAACCCCGGCGGGGTGCGCATCGGCACGGCGGAAATCTACCGGCAGGTGGAGCAGCTGCCTGAAATTGCCGAGGCCCTGGTGGTCGGCCAGGAATGGGAGGGGGATGTGCGGGTGGTGCTGTTCGTGCGGCTGCAGCCGGGAGCGACCCTGGACGCCGCCCTCATCGACCGCATCAAGCAGCGGATCCGCGCCAACACCACGCCCCGCCACGTGCCGGCGAGGATCGTCCAGGTCGGGGACATTCCCCGCACCAAGAGCGGCAAAATCGTCGAACTGGCGGTGCGCAACGTGGTGCACCACCAGCCGGTGAAGAACGTGGAGGCCCTGGCGAACCCGGAGGCCCTGGAGTTCTTCAGGAACCGGAGCGAGCTGGCGACCTGAGGGACAGGCGGCCGGCGAGGAACCGGAAGAAGCCGGCGATCCGCCAGTTCGGGGCGGTGCTCTCGACCCAGCGGTAGAAGAGGGCGCCGGCGGCGATGCTGGTGCCCCAGGCGAGCAGCATGCCGACGGCGGCGCTGCCGGCGCTCTCGAAATCGTATTCGACGAAAATGGCATTGGCCACCAGGCAGACCGGGAAGTGCACCAGGAAGAGGGAATAGGAGATGCGTCCGAGGAAAGCCACCGGCCGGATATCCGGCCACCTTTCCAGCCAGCCGGTGCGCTGGGCAAAGCCCAGGGCCAGGGCGACCGCCAGGGCGATGGCGATGCGCAGGCGGAAATCCACCATCAGGGCGGCGATGGCGATGGCGGCGATGACCCCCAGCCAGGACACCAGGCGGCCCCGGCCGGAAGCCCACCAGGCGGCGGCGCCGAGGCCATAGGAACCGAAGAAGTAGAGGGCCCAGTTGTCCCAGTCGGCATTGCGGTTGAACCAGAAGAGGGCCAGGGCCGAGAGGGCCAGGACCAGGAGGGGGGCAGCCCAGGGGAGACGGCTGCGGCGTCCGAGCCAGAGGGCGGCCACCATCAGGGCGAAAAGCTGGAAGTCGATGGCCACGTACCAGACCCCGGCCGAGAGGGCTTCATAGCCAAGGAGACTGTGCAGGAGGGTGGCATGGGCGAGCCACTGGGCGAGGGTCGGGGCATTGGGAATGAAATCGTCGATCATCCAGCGCCGGGCCAGGGCGGCGGCGGCGATGGCGAGCCCTACGGCGGCCAGGTAGGGCAGCACCAGGCGCCGGTAGCGGCGGGCCACCAGGCGCAGGGGAGAGGCGAAGGTCGGCTCGCCCCGGGGAGCCAGGCTGCGGGCGGCCAGGAAGCCGCCGATCACCAGGAAGACCTGGACCGCCATGCGGGCGTAGTCGTAGAGCCAGGCGATGAGGTTCGGCGTGACCTGCTGCACGGTTTCCGACAGGGGGCCGTAGGCTGCCAGGTGGTGGAGGACGATGAGCTGGGACGCGGCGGCCTTGAGGGCGTCCACGAGGGGCATGCGAGACGATGGGCGATTCATGGTGCGGCGCGGATTCTACAGCAGGATTGTGGCGATGCAGCAATGCCTAAGGGTTTATTTTTAAAGGAATCGGGCGATATAGGCGCCCAAGATTTCAGGGGGTAGGTCCAGCCACACCCGGTGGCCGTTGCCGGGGGCCACCGTCACCGGTTGGCCGTCGGCGTTCTCCATGCGGGCCAGGGCCCACTGGCGGTTGCCGGCCGGGTGCACGGCTTCCAGCCGGTCGCCGACGGCGAAGCGGTTCTTCACCTCGACTTCCATGAGGCCCCGGGCCGGATCCCAGGCCACGGCGTCACCGACGTAGAGGCTGCGGGCCGATTCGGAATGGCCCTGGAGGTAGTTCTGGTATTCCTGGTCGTGGTGGCGCTGATAGAAGCCGTCGGTGTAGCCCCGGTTGGCGAGGCCCTCCAGCTCGGTCAGGAGCCCCGGGTCCAGGGGGCGGCCGGCGACGGCGTCGGCGATGGCCCGGCGGTAGCTCTGGCAGGTGCGGGCCACGTAGTAGGGGCTCTTGGTGCGGCCCTCGATCTTCAGGGAATCGACGCCGATCTCCACCAGGCGCTGGACATGCTCGATGGCCCGCAGGTCCCTGGAATTGAGGAGGTAGGTGCCGTGCTCGTCCTCCTCCATGGGCATCAGCTCCCCGGGGCGCTCTTTCTCTTCGATGAGGACGATGTCGCCGGAGGGGGCGGCCCCGGCCGGGCGGGCCTTGTAGTCCCAGCGGCAGGAATTGGTGCAGGTGCCCTGGTTGGGGTCCCGGTGGTTGAAGTAGCCGGAAAGGAGGCAGCGGCCGGAATAGGCGATGCACAGGGCGCCATGGACGAAGACTTCCAGTTCCATGTCCGGGCAGCGCTGGCGGATTTCGGCGATCTCGTCCAGGGACAGCTCCCGGGACAGGATCACCCGGGAGACGCCGAGCTTCTGCCAGAAGCGCACCGCCGCCCAGTTCACCGTGTTGGCCTGGACGGAGAGGTGGACGGCCTGCTCGGGCCAGGTTTCCCGCACCATGTCGATGAGGCCGGGGTCGGACATGATGAGGGCGTCGGGCTTGAGGGCGACGACGGGCGCCATGTCGTCCAGGTAGGTGGCGAGCTTGGCGTTACGCGGAAAGATGTTGCTCACCACGTAGAACTGCTTGCCAGCCCCATGGGCCTCGGCAATCCCGGCGGCCAGGGCCTCCAGGCTGCCGAATTCGTTGTTGCGGACCCGCAATGAATAGCGGGGCTGGCCGGCATAGACCGCGTCAGCGCCGAAGGCGAAGGCGGTGCGCAGCATGGCAAGGGAACCGGCGGGGGCGAGAAGTTCGGGAGCTGGCATGGGGTAGAATCGGGATAACCCGTCATTTTACTCGACCATGTCCGAAGAAATCCTCATCAATTTCACTCCCCAGGAAACCCGGGTCGCGGTCATGCTCCAGGGCGTGGTGCAGGAACTGCACATTGAGCGCACCTCCAGCCGCGGCCTGGTGGGCAATGTCTACCTCGGGCGCATCTGCCGCATCCTGCCGGGCATGCAGTCGGCCTTCGTGGATGTGGGGCTGGAGCGCACCGCCTTCCTCCATGTGGCCGACATCTGGCAGCCCCGGGAGGATGCCAACGACAAACCCATCGAGCGCATCCTGTCCGAGGGCCAGAGCATCGTCGTGCAGGTCATCAAGGACCCCATCGGCACCAAGGGGGCGCGGCTTTCCACCCAGATATCCATCGCCGGCCGCATGCTGGTCTACCTGCCCCAGGAAAAGCACATCGGCATCTCCCAGCGCATCGAGGACGAGGCCGAACGGGAAACCCTGCGGGAGCGCATCACCCGCCTGGTGCCGGCCGACGAGAAGGGCGGCTTCATCGTCCGCACCATGGCCGAGAACGCCAGCGACGACGAATTCGCCGCCGACATCGCCTACCTGCGGAAACTATGGGGGGACATCCGGGACAAGGCCCGGACTTCGGGGGCTCCCAGCCTGCTCTACCAGGAGCTTTCCCTGGGGCTGCGGGTGCTACGGGACTTCGTCAATCCGGAAACCACCCGCATCGTCATCGACTCCCGGGAAAACTTCCAGAAGCTCCATGCCTTCGCCCAGGAGTACACCCCGGCGGTGGCGCCGCTCCTCGATCACTACACCGGCCAGCGCCCCCTTTTCGATCTCCACGGGGTCGAGGAGGAAATCCAGCGGGCCCTGGCCCGCCGGGTCGAGCTCAAGTCCGGCGGCTACCTGATCATCGACCAGACCGAGGCGATGACCACAATCGACGTCAATACCGGCGGCTTCGTCGGGGTGCGCAATTTCGACGACACCATTTTCAAGACCAACCTGGAGGCGGCCCAGACCATCGCCCGCCAGCTGCGGCTGCGAAACCTCGGGGGCATCATCATTGTCGATTTCATCGACATGGAGAGTGCCGAGCACCGGGAGGCGGTGCTGGCCGAATTCCGGAAAGCCTTGGCCCGGGACCACACGCGGCTGACCCTCAACGGTTTCACCGCCCTCGGCCTGGTGGAGATGACCCGGAAGCGGACCCGCGAGTCCCTGGCCCATATCCTTTGTGAGGCCTGCCCAACCTGCGGCGGCAGGGGAGAAGTGAAAACGGCGCGGACCGTGGCCTACGAAATCCTCCGGGAACTGCTGCGCGAAGCCCGCCAGTTCAACGCCCGGGAATATCGGGTCCTGGCCGGGCCGGCGGTGATCGACCTGTTCCTGGACGAGGAATCCCAATCCCTGGCCATGCTCTCCGATTTCATCGGCAAGCCCATTTCCCTGCAGGCCGAAGCCAGCTATTCCCCGGAGCAATACGATATCGTGCTGATGTAGCGCCGTTCATCCCGGATGACGGCCGCCCGCCTTGGCGGCGGCCGTCAGGTCCGGAAACGTTCTGGTTTTCGTCAGTCGCGAACGATCGGGCGCATGAGCTGCCCGGCCAACGAGGCGGCCCCTCCCCCATTGCTGACCCGGGTGTAGCCGTTCTGCAGCATGAAGGAACAGGCCATGCCAGACCGCCCGCCCGTGGCGCAGCAGAGGACAATCGGAGCCGTCTTGTCGGGGGCTACGCGCGTGATCTCCTGGGCGAAGGAAGTCAGAGGCAGGTTGATCGACCCTTCCACATGTCCCGCGGCAAACTCGCCGGGGGAGCGGACATCGATGACCAGCACGGGGTCGGCGGATTTCGTTGCGTTCATAAGCACTTTCTGTATCAGCGCTGCAGGCTGGCGTTAGCGGCTTGCAGACTTTCTTGGCCAAGCCGCCCAGTCGCAGCATCCAGGCGCAAGCGGTTAATGAGGACGTCAATGCGGGCCTGCAGCAGGCCAAGTTCGGCGGCCGCAGCATCGTTCTCGGCATTGAGCAGATCCAGGGTGGTGCGGTCGCCGACCTTGCGGCCGAGGCGGGTCGCATCCAGGCGGGCCCGACTGGCGGTCAGCATCTGTTCCAGCGCACCCAGCCTTGACTCGCCGCTCTGCAGGGCAAGCCAGGCGGAGCGCGTCTGCTGGCCGACCTGCAGGCGGGCGCGCTCGAGCTCGGCGCGGGCCTTGTCCACCAGCCGCAACGACTCCTCGTGCTTGGCGCTGCGCCAGCCGCCGGTATAGAGGGGCACGTTGAGTGCAATCCCCACCATCTGCTGGGTCTGGGTGTTGCTGGCCTGCCCGAAGTCGCCCGAGCCGCTCAGGCTCTCCCGGCTTGCCTGGGCGACGAGATCGACGGTCGGCGAGGCGGCGACGTGATGCTTGTCCGCCTCGGCCAGGGCCGCATCGAGTTGGGACTGCATCTGGCGCAGCAGCGGATTGTTCTGGGCGGCATGGGCCAGTAGCTGGGCGAGGGGCTCCGGCGGGCTCGCCTTGAAATTGCCCGCGGGCGGCTGCAGCTGCAACTGTCCGGGCGGCAGGCCGGTGCTGTCGGACAAGGCAATGCGGGCCAGTTCCAGGTCGTTGGCTGCGGTGAGTGCCTGGGCCTGAAGCGCCTGGGCGCGGGCAGCGGCCTCGTGGGTATCGGTGACCGGGGCATCGCCCACCCGATAGCGCTCCTTCGCCTCGCGGTAGGCCCTTTCGACAGCTTCCCGCTGCCGGTCCAGAAGCGCCAGGCGGCGCTCGGCGACCAGGACGTCGGAATAATGCTGCACGATCTGCAGCATCCAGTCCTGCTGCGCCGCCTGCCACTCGACTTCGGCGGCGTCCGCCGCCAGGTTGAGCTGGCGACGCTGGGCCAAGCGCTCGGCGTTGTAGAGGGGCTGCTTGACGCCCACGGTCCAGCGCGTCAGCGTGCCGCCGTCGATGGAGGTGCCGAAGGATACGCCGCTCGAGGGAGGAAAGCCGGGGGCCGAGAACTGGGCCCCTTCCATGCGGGATTCGGCATTGGCGCGGCCGGCGGTCGCGGCCAGCCCGACCGTCGGCCGCCACAGTGCGGAGGCCTGGTCGCGCCGGGTGGAGCCGGCGGCGCGCGCCGCGTCGGCGATGGCGCCTTGCGGATCGTGCCGGCGTGCGGCCTCCCAGACCTGCAGCAGGTCGGTGGCGCCCGCCGCCGCAGCATAAAGTGCCAGCGCGGCGGCGGAAATCAGAGTGCGATGGATCATCTTTGAAATCACTTTCAGGCGGTTTCGAATCGACGACGGTAGGCCGCGTAGTAGAGCGTCGGAATCACGACCAAGGTCAGGATGGTCGAGACGAAGATCCCGAAGATCAGCGAAATCGCCAGGCCGTTGAAGATGGGGTCGTCAAGGATGAAGAAGGCGCCGAGCATGGCGGCCAGGCCGGTCAGCATGATCGGCTGGGCGCGGGTGACGGCCGAACGCACGATGGCATCGGCGAAGGGCACCCCCTCGGCGACCTGCAGGTTGATGAAATCCACCAGCAGGATGGAATTCCGCACGATGATGCCGGCCAATGCGATCATGCCGATCATGGAGGTGGCCGTGTACTGCGCCCCCAGCAGGGCATGGCCGGGCATCACGCCGATGATGGTGAGCGGGATGGGGGCCATGATGATCAGCGGCGTGAGATAAGAGCCGAACTGGGCGACCACCAGCAGGTAGATCAGGATCAGGCCGACACCGTATGCAGCCCCCATGTCGCGGAAGGTCTCGTAGGTCACCTGCCATTCGCCGTCCCATTTGAGGGCGTAGCCGCGCCAGGCGTCCGCCGGTTGGCTGATGAAATACTCGGCCAGCTTGCCGCCGTCCGGCGTCGGAAGTTGGGCGAGCTCGCCGCGCATCTGGAACATCCCGTAGAGCGGGCTGTCGAGCTTGCCCGCCATGTCCGCCACCACGAAATTGACCGGGAGCAGATCCTTGTGGATCACCGGCTGTTCCCGCAGGGTGTCGCTGACCGTGACCAGTTCGCGGATCGGCACCAGCTTGCCCGAGGCGCCGCGCACCGTCAGCTGCAACAGCGCGTCGAGATCGCCGTGGCGCTCGGGCGGCAGCTGGATCAATGCCGGCGCCGAGTACTTGCTGCCGTCGTGGAGCCAGGTGGTCTCTTCTCCGGCCAGGCCGGCGCGCAGCGTGGTGACGATGGCCTGCTGCGGGATTCCCAGGGCGGCGGCCTTGCGGCGGTCGACCAGCAGGAGCTTGCGAGGCGCCGACGCGATGCTGCTGTCGTCCACATCCACCACGTTCTCGGTCTTTTCGAACACGGCCCGCACGGCCTTGGCCAGGGTGCGGCGCCCCTCGGCGTCGGGGCCGTAGATCTCGGCCACGATCGGCGACAGCACCGGCGGTCCCGGCGGCACCTCGACCACCTTGACGTTGGCGCCGAAGCGCTTGCCGATGGCTTGGAGCTCGGGGCGCAGCCGGGTGGCGATCGCATGGCTCTTGTCCTTGCGGTCATGCTTGCCCTGCAGATTGACCTGGATATCCCCGACTTCACCGCCTGCCCGCAGATAGTACTGGCGCACCAGGCCGTTGAAGTTGATGGGCGCCGCCGTCCCCGCGTAGGTCTGGTAGTCGACGACCTCGGGAACGGTGGAGAGATAGGCGCCCATTTCCCGGAGAACGGCGGCAGTGTCCTCGACCGGCGTACCGGCCGGCATGTCGACCACCACCTGGAATTCGGACTTGTTGTCGAAGGGCAGCATCTTGAGCTGCACCAGTCCGAGCACCGGCAACAGCACGGAGAGGGCGATCAGGCCCGCGATGCCCAGTCCCAGCAGTTTCCGGTTGCGCGCACCGGACCGGGCATCCAGCAGCGGCCCGAAGACGCGCTCGGACAGGGGGCCGAGCTTTGCTGCCAGGCCGGTGGGCGAATGCTGCCCGTCAGCGTGGCCATGCACCGCTTTCATCCACAGCCGGGCCAGCCAGGGGGTGACCACGAAGGCAATCGCCAGGGACAGGAGCATGCCCATGCTGGCGTTGATGGGGATCGGGCTCATGTAGGGGCCCATCAGGCCGCTCACGAAGGCCATGGGCAGAAGCGCCGCAATGACGGTCAGGGTTGCCAGGATGGTGGGGCCGCCGACCTCGGCGACCGCCTTCGGGATGATTTCGGCGAGCGCCTTGCCGGCCTGCAGCTGCTGATGCCGGTGGATGTTCTCGACCACGACGATGGCATCGTCCACCAGGATGCCGATGGAAAAGATGAGGGCGAAGAGCGAGACCCGGTTCAGGGTGAAGCCCCAGGCCCAGGAGGCGAAAAGCGTGACGGTCAGCGTCAGGATGACGGCGGCTCCGACAATGGCCGCTTCGCGACGGCCCAGGGCGATGAACACCAGGGCCACCACCGAGGCGGTGGCGAACAGCAGCTTCTGGATCAGCTTTTGCGCCTTGTCGTTGGCGGTCGTGCCGTAATTGCGGGTTTCGGCGACTTGCACCGAGTCCGGGATCACGGTGCCGCGCAGGATGCCGACGCGCTGCATCACGGCATTGGCGATGTCGATCGCGTTCTCGCCCGGCTTCTTGGTGATGGCGAGGGTGACGGCTGGGTACTCGCCGCCGCCCTGTTGCTCGCTAACACCGTACCGCACGTAGCGGGCGGCCGGCAGCGGGCCTTCCTTGACGTCGGCCACGCTCTTGAGGAAAACGGGCTTGCCGCCCTGGGTTCCGACGACCAGTTCGGCGACTTCGTCGGCATTGGCGAGCCAGGGCCCGGCCTCGACGGCAACGCTGCGGTCTCCGGCCAGCAGGTCGCCCACGGGCATCCCCATGTTGGCCGACTGCAGGCTCATGCGCAGGTCGTTGACGGTCACCCCGGAGCCGGCCATGCGGGAAGGATCGATCTGGACCAGCACGGCGCGTTTCGGGCCGCCGACGGTCTGGACATCCATGGTCCCCGGGACCCGCTTGAGGTCGGCTTCCATGCTATGGGCAACCCGTTCGAGCTCGTAGGCCCCCGTGTCGGCATCCTTGCTGAACAGCGTCAGGGTGACGATGGGAACGTCGTCGATGCCCTTGGGCCGGACCAGGGGTTCCATGACGCCCAGGCCCTTGGGGAGCCAATCGGTGTTGTCCCGCAGGGTGTCATGCAGGCGGACCAGGGCCTCGCTGCGCGGCACCCCGACCTTGAACTGCACCGTGATCACCGCCACCCCCGGACGGGAGACGGAGGTCACATGTTCCGTGCCCGAGATGCGCGACAACACCTGTTCAGCCGGAATCGCCACCTTCTGTTCGACTTCCCGCACCGAAGCGCCCGGGAAAGGCACGATCACGTTGGCCATCGTGACGTTGATCTGCGGCTCCTCCTCCCTGGGGGTGACCAGGACGGCGAAGACGCCCAGCAGCAGGGCGACCAGGGCCAGGAGGGGCGTGACCTGCGCCGACTGGAACAGCGCGGCGATGCGCCCCGATATATTGAGTTTGGTGTTTTCCCTCATGCCGCCTCCCTCAGCGGGCCAATGCAGCGGCGGCCTGCGGATTCGCAGCGACCTTGTCGCCGGCGCGCAGGCCGGTCAGCACTTCGATGCGGTCTCCGGCGGCACGCCCCAGCCGGATTTGGCGCAACAGCACCTTGCCCTGGGGATCCACGACGTACACGCCCGTCATTTCGGCGCGCCGCAGGACCGTGGCGGCAGGCACGTACAGCCGTTCCGCGGCCTTGGCGTCGCCCGCGGCCGGCAGCCAGACCCGGGCGAACATCCCCGGCGTCAGCCCTGCCTGGCCGGCCGGAAGGTTGAGGCGGATCCGGGCGGTGTGGGTGGCGGGGTCGATGGTCGGCAGCAGTTCGACCTTGGTGGGTTTCGGAGCGGGGGCGCCGGGCACTTCGTAGCGCACCGCCTCCAGTTTGCCGGCCAACGCCCCCAGCATGGCCTGGGGCACCGCCGCACTGACGCGAAGCGCCGACGGATCGTACAGGGCGACCAGCGGCCGACCCGGCATGGCCATGTCGCCGAGGGTGACCGGAACCTCGCTGACAATGCCGGAATAGGGGGCTTTGATCACGAAGAAGCCCGATTGCGTCTGCGCCGCTTCGGTCTGGGATTTCAGGGCGTTGAGCTGGGCCTGTGCGGCTTCCCACTGGGCTTGGGCGCGGTCGAGGGCGGCCTCGCTGATGTACTCTTGCTTGTGCAGGTGTTTCTGGCGCTCCAGTTCCCGGCTGGCGACCTTGAGTTGAGCCTTGGCGGCCTCCACTTGGGAGGCACTGACGGCGACGCCCTGCTGCGCCGCGCGCGCGTCGATGCGAACCAGTTCCTGGCCGGCCTTGACGTGGTCGCCAACCTTGACGTTCAGTACCACGATGGCGCCCGCGACCTGGGAGGCAAGCGTCGTTTGGCGAACCGCCTCGACCACTGCGTCCAAGCTGGCTTCGTTGGCCGCCTGTGCTGAACCCTGGACAGTGACCGTGGCCAAGGATGCCCCTTCAGAGGACCAGGCCGAATGCGGGGTCGTCAGGGCGGCCAGCGATGCGAATGCCACCAGATGCAAGCGCTTCATCGTACGTTCCTTATTGGTTAAGTTCATATTTGCGTTTTTAGCTCAAGCCAGCTCAGCCGAGGAGCGGCGACCCGGGCCGACTTCACGGCCGAGTCTGATCGAGCGGAAAACCGGAGGCACAGGCCGGCCGTCTCGGTTTCGATTCAGTGGCTACCCAATTCGCCACAGGAGCCGACGCCGGCCGCCCTGGGGGACGGCCGGCGCCGATGCGATCAGTGGGAATTCCGCATCAGTTTCAGCATCTTCACGTTGATCACCAGGAAACGCACCGCCTGCCATAGAAAACACGTGCGCATGAACCGGGTCCATGCGGTGGGGACAGGGGGGTAGTAAGCCTGTTGGTAGGGCTCCTTGTTTGCGATCTTCGTCATGTCGGACCTCGTCGATTACACAGTGTCAGTCGGGAAGGAGCCACCAGCCGGGCTGCATCTTGGCCTGGTAGATGAAGGTGTGGTGAAGCAGGGATTTCATCCAGTGTCCGGCGAGCCCGATCTCTCCGAAAGTCAGGTTCAGGTCCCGGCCATACATGGGATATCTTTCATAGTCGGGAACGACGGGGAAGACGGTCATGGTGACGGCCGTTCCGCGCAGTGGATGGGAGCCGGTCGAGGCGATGCACGCAGCCCCCATGCGGGCCATCGAGGCGGTCTGCGTCGGCGCCTTGGCCCCCCTGACCATGTCGCGAATGCTTTCGGCCACCGCGATCGCCATCTTCGCCGAGGGCATGCCGGTACGGGGCGGCGCCGGGTTGATGGGCGTGCCGTTCGCACTTTGCATCGGCTTGCTGATCAGGTGCGGCGGCGCAAAGGCGATTCCGATTGCAAAGAGGTTCCGGTAGGTCGGATTCTGGTAAGTCTTGGGCCAGTCTTCCGCGCTCCACTCGGCATAGGGCCGCGGTGCGTAGTCGGCATCGACCTTCATGAAACCGCTCGGCGCGAATACCTGGCTGGTGATGTCTTCGCCCGCGGCGTTGATCGCTTTCAGGCCGACCCCCGCGAAGGGCGGTATCAGCATGGAAAAATCGAATTCGAGTTCGTGGAACTGCCCGTCCAGGGTCTCGTAGTGAATCTTGCCGGCCTCGACCTTCTTGACGTGGGCACGGACGATCCACTCGATGTTCCGCTCCACCATGAGGGATTCGGCGAAGGTCTTGCCGTTGGTGACGTAGCCGCCACGCTCGATGTGGACGCCCCCCATCCCGAAGTCGCCCAGTTCGTATTCGTTGCTGATCCAGACGATGCGCGCCATGTCCCGCACCCCGGCTTCGCGCAGGATGTAGTCGACGTTGTAGATGTACTCGAAGGCCGCCCCCTGGCAGGTGCAGGTTCCATGTCCCGTGCCGATCACCAGGGTCTTGCGCTCGCCCCGCTTCAGGGCATCGACGATTTCCTGCAGCTTCTTGTTTGCTTCGGTCGCATGGCTGGCGGTGCAGACGGAGACCGTATGCCCGTGATCGGGTCCCAGTCCCTCGGTGGCACCAAAGTTCAGCTTGGGACCGGTGGCGTTGATGAGGTAGTCGTAGGAGACGCGTTCAATCGTCCCTTCCTTCCCGGGCAGGGTGTACTCGATCGTCGCGAACGGGTCGTGATTGCCGCCTTCGCCTTCCGGATGGATGGAAAGGGCGCGGGCCTGCCGAAAATCGACGTTGGTTTTTCCATAGACCTGCGCGAGGTCGAAAGTGACGTCCTCTTCGGTCATCTGTCCCACGCCGACCCAGATGTTCGAAGGAATCCAGTTCCATCTGGCGTTGGGTGAAACCACAACGATCTGATGTTCTTTGCCTAGCCAGCGGTCAAGGTAACGGGCCGCAGTGTGGCCGGAAATACCTGCTCCAAGTATGAGAATCTTCGCCATGGACGCTCCCCTGCGTTAATGAATGTGAGTTTCTTTTTGTATTGGTACATTAGAATACGCTAATTGTCTTATAAAGGCTACTGCTCAGCTGATCTTTGGCCCGAGCGGTAAGGTCAATCCCTGCATTGGCGGCAAAAATGGCTTCGGTCTGTGCGTGGTGAGTCAATGATCACCCCCCTGCAGGTCGCCGGCAGGGTGCAAAGCCAGGCAAGGGAGGGGCAAGTGCCTGTTTTTCCGCTGGCAAATTGAACAAATCAAATAAAAACAACGACAAATCGTTGTCGTACAAGAGCGATGCGACATCATGTCGACGTAAGAAGGAGAAAAACATGCCGCCCGACCCGGATTTCGAAAGTCTTGTCCCCGATCGCAGCTTCAGCCGACGGGAATTCGTGGCCACCAGCCTGGGGGCCGGCTTCGCCCTGGCGGTGCAGCCGGTCATGGCCCAGACCGCCATCCATACCGATACCCAGGGCCTGACCGCCGGCGAGGTGAAGGTGCCGGTCAAGGACGGGGAAATGGCGGCCTACCGGGCCCAGCCGGCCACCGGCGGACCCTTTCCCACCCTCCTCGTGGTGTCCGAGATCTTCGGTGTCCACGAATACATCAAGGACATCTGCCGGCGGCTGGCCAAGCTCGGCTACCTGGCCGTCGCCCCGGAACTCTTCGCCCGCCAGGGCGATCCCCGCCAGTACGGGAGCATTGCCGAGATCATGGACCGGATCACCAGCAAGACGCCGGACACCCAGGTCATCTCGGACCTGGACGACACCGCCGCCTGGGCCGCCAAGCATGATGGCGATCGCAGTCGCCTGGGCATCACCGGCTTCTGCTGGGGCGGGCGCATCACCTGGCTCTACGCCGCCCACAATCCCCGGCTGAAGGCCGCCGTTGCCTGGTATGGGCGGCTGGTGGGGCCGGTGAGCGACCTCACCCCCCGCCATCCCGCCGACGTCGCCGGCCAGTTGAAGGCGCCGGTGCTGGGCCTCTACGGCGGCCTCGACGCCGGCATTCCCCGGGATACGGTGGAAACCATGGAACGGCGCCTGAAGGCGGCGGATAACTCCGACAGCAACGCTTCCGAAATCGTCCTCTACGACAACGCTCCCCACGCTTTCCATGCCGATTACCGGCCAAGCTACCGCAAGGAGGAAGCCGAGGACGGCTGGCGCCGCCTGCAGGCCTGGTTCAAGAAGCACGGGGTGTGAAAAAGGCCGTCCTGCCGCTGCTCCTGGCCGGCCAGGCCGCCGCCGGCGAGGCGGCATCGTCGGGGGGGGAGGATGCGGCCCTTTTCCTGGCCGTGGTCTTCCTCGTCCTGATCGGGGCGGTGGCCTGGCGCTTCGCCTATCTGAACCGGGCGCTCAACGCCGAGATCCTGGCGCGCAGGTCAGCGGAGCGGACCGCCCGGGCCAATGCCGAAAACTTTCGCCGCCTGATGGACGTGGCGCCGGTGCCGGTGGTCGTCACCAGTCTCGAGCAGGAAAACCGCATCCTCTACGTCAACGAGCATGCCCTGCGGGCCATCGGCCTGCCGGGGCAGCCGGACGCCATCGTCGGCCGGCCGGCGCCCTATTATTTCCGGGACAAGGCCGAGCACGACGCACTGCTGGCCGACCTGGAGCGCTACGGCCTCGTCACCGACCGCACCATCACCCTTATCAATGCCCAGGGCGAAGCCATCGATGCCTTGCTCTCCGCCCGCATCATCGAATTCGATGGCAAGCCCGCCACCCACTCGGTGATGGTGGATATCACCGCGCGCACCCGGGCGGAGGCGGCGGTGCGGGAGAGCGAAGCCCGGGCCCAGGATGCCAACGCCGGGCTGCGCCTGCGCCTGGACGAGATCGTCAAGCTGCAGGCTACCCTGAAGGAGCAGACCATCCGGGACAGCCTTACCGGCCTCTACAACCGTCGCTACCTGGACGAGAACCTGGAGCGGGAACTGGCCCGGGCCCGCCGCGACAACCTGCCCCTGTGCATGGTCATGCTCGACATCGACCATTTCAAGGACCTCAACGATACCTACGGCCACCCGGCGGGGGACGAGGCCCTGCGGGCCGTGGCCGCAAGCCTGCACCGCAATGTGCGGGCGCAGGATATCGCCTGCCGCTACGGCGGCGAGGAGTTCCTCATCCTCATGCCCCACATGGAACTGGCGGTGGCCGCCGAGCGGGCCGAACGCTGGCGCCGGGCCATCGAGGCGATCCGGATCGATGCCGGCGGCAGCGAAATCCGTCTCACCGCCTCCTTTGGCGTCGCCGCTTATCCGGGGCACGGCGGCACCCCGGACGAGCTGACCCAAAGTGCCGACCTGGCCCTTTATGCGGCCAAGGGCCGGGGCCGCAACCGGGTG
This sequence comes from Rhodocyclaceae bacterium, assembly GCA_018261935.1. Taxonomy (GTDB): domain Bacteria; phylum Pseudomonadota; class Gammaproteobacteria; order Burkholderiales; family Rhodocyclaceae; genus JAGTRP01. Next base: position 116,612 of record JAGTRP010000007.1, on the reverse strand, counting down.
GTGGTTTTCGATCCCAGCGCCCGGGTGGCGGAAGTCACCCCTTTATATCGAAGCAGAGATACTTGATTTCCAGGTAGTCTTCGATGCCGTACTTGGAGCCCTCCCGGCCGAGGCCGGAGTGCTTGACACCGCCGAAGGGGGCCACTTCGTTGGAGATGATGCCGGTGTTGATGCCCACCATGCCGTACTCCAGGGCTTCCCCGACCCGGAAGCAGCGGGCCACGTCGCGGGAATAGAAATAGGCGGCGAGGCCGTATTCCGTGTCGTTGGCGAGATGAATGGCCTCCTCCTCGGTGTCGAAGCGGAAGAGGGGAGCCACCGGGCCGAAGGTCTCCTCCCGGGTCAGCAGCATGGCGGTGCTGATGTCGGCCAGGACCGTGGGCTCGAAGAAGGTGCCGCCCCGGGCGTGGCGCCGGCCGCCGGTCAACACCCGGGCGCCCTTGCCGAGGGCATCGGCGACGTGGGCCTCGACCTTGGCCAAGGCCGCGTCATCGATGAGGGGGCCCTGGGTGACGTCGGCCTCGATGCCGGCGCCGACCCGCATCTCGGCCACCCGGGCGGCGAAGCGGCGGGCGAATTCCTCGTAGATCCCCGATTGCACCAGGAAGCGGTTGACGCAGACGCAGGTCTGGCCGGTATTGCGGTACTTGGCGGCGATGGCGCCCCGCACCGCCTCGTCCAGGTTGGCGTCGTCGAAGACGATGAAGGGGGCGTTGCCGCCCAGTTCCAGGGAGATTTTCTTCAGGGTGGGAGCGCACTGGGCCATGAGGAGGCGCCCGACCTCGGTGGAGCCGGTGAAGGAGAGCTTCCTCACCACCGGGCTGGCGGTGAGTTCGCCGCCGATGGCTGCCGGGTCGCCGGTGACCACGTTGAATACTCCGGCCGGAAAGCCGGCCCGCTCGGCCAGGGCGGCCAGGGCCAGGGCGGTGAGCGGGGTCTGCTCGGCGGGCTTGACCACCACCGGACAGCCGGCGGCCAGGGCCGGGGCCACCTTGCGGGTGATCATGGCCATGGGGAAATTCCACGGTGTGATGGCGGCGCACACCCCGATGGGCTGCTTGATGACCAGCAGGCGTTTGTCCGGAGTGGGGGAGGGGATGGTCTCGCCATAGGTCCGCTTGCCTTCCTCGGCGAACCATTCGACGAAGGCTGCGCCGTAGGCCACCTCGCCCCGGGACTCGGCCAGGGGCTTGCCGCATTCGGCAGTCATGAGTTGGGCGAGGTCCTCGACATTCTCGTTGATGAGGGCGAACCAGCGCTGCATGAGCAGGGCCCGGGCCCTGGCGGTCATGGCCTTCCAGGCCGGCCACGCGGCCTCGGCGGCGGCGATGGCGCGACGGGTCTCGGCGGCGCCGGCCTTGGGGACGGCGGCGATTTCCCGGCGGCTGGCCGGGTCGAGGACAGGGAAGGTGGCGCCGCCGTCAGCGGCGGCCCATTCCCCATCGATATAGTTCAGGGTCCGCAGGAGGTTGGGGTCGTTGAGTTGCATGGGTTTGGTCTATCCTGTAAAAACGCTACGTTACGTACGGTTTCCAGAAATGGCTTGAGGTATGCGGAGCTTCCTCTTTCTGCCGCTCGTTTTTGCGCTGGCCGCCTGCGGCTCTGCCGTGCCGCGGCCGGCGGAACAGGCGGAAACTATAACGCAACGCAACGAGCGGGCGAACGCCCAGGCCAACGACGTGGTGCTTTTCGCCCTCGGTCTCCTCGACACCGGCTACCGTTTCGGCGGCAAGAATCCCCAGGCCGGGCTCGATTGCAGCGGCATGGTCGCCTATGTCTTCGGGCAGGCCGCCGGGGTACGGGTTTCCGGCAGCGCCGCCGATATCGCCCGCCGCGGGCGGGCGGTGGAGCGCCATCGGCTCCTGCCCGGCGATCTGGTCTTCTTCAATACCACGGGCCAGCCTTTCTCCCACGTCGGCATTTATATCGGGGACGAGCGCTTCGTCCATGCTCCCAAGACCAACGGCAAGGTCCGCATCGACCGGTTGACGGACCGCTACTTCGACCAGCGTTTCGAGGCGGCCAGAAGCTATTTCGATTAGGGATCGGCCCGCCCTCAAGCCATGGGCAGGAGGGCGGGGGCGCCCCTTTTCTTGGCGACGCTGCCGGGACCGACGTAGATCTGGGGGAGGTAGAGGGTGAAGGTGCTGCCCTGGCCGGGCGTGCTGGCCACGGTCAGCTCGCCCCCCAGCAGTTCGGCGTTGCTGCGGGCGATATGAAGCCCCAGGCCGGTGCCGCCGTAACGGCGGGTCATGTCGATTCCGACCGGGGGGAGAGGGTCGAATAGGTTGGCCTGCTGGTCGGCGGCGATGCCGATGCCGGTATCGACGACTTCGAAGGCGACTACCGTTTTGGCTTCGGCAAGCACCGGATGCCCGGCGCTCCAGCCGGCCTGGGCCGGGTAGGCCCGCAGGAGGACCGAGCCGGCGGTGGTGAATTTGATGGCATTGGCCACCAGATTGCGCAGGATGGGCTCCAAGTGGTCGAAATCGGTGTGGATGAAAGCCGGCAGGCCCGCCGCCAGTTCCAGGTCGAGGGCCAGGCCTTTTTCCTCGGCGCTACGGCGGAAGATGCGGTCGATGTGGCCCAGGATGGTAACGAAGCCCAAGTCGCCGCAATGGACGGCGGCACGCCCGGTCTCCAGCTTGGAGATGTCGAGGATGTCGTTGATGAGGGCGAGGAGATCGTTGCCGGCGTGATGGATGACCTGGGCGAATTCCCGCTGTTCCGGGGTGAGGTTGTCCTGGGCGTTGTCGGCCAGCAGCTCGGAAAGGATGAGCAGGCTGTTCAAGGGCGTCTTCAGTTCGCTCGACATATTGGCCAGGAACTGGGATTTGGCCCGGCAGGCCGCCTCCGCCTCGTCCTTCAGGCGCTCCAGTTCCGCCGTGCGTTCCTGTATCCGCATCTCCAGGGTGGCGGTCTGCTGCAGCAGGCGGTGGCGCAGCAGGGACTGCTGCAGGGCGATGGCGAGCACATCCGCCACCGGCAGGGCCGATTCCATCTCGGCCTTGCCGAAATAGCCCGTCTCCTCCGATCCCAGGCCGAGGGCCCCCACCAGCCGCCCTTCTGCCATGAGGGGGATGCGGACGCAGGAACGCATCCCTTGGCGGTACAGGGATTCGAGGAGGGCTGGGCGGCTGGGCAGGGCCGCCAGGTCGGGGATGGTGCGAATCTGGCCGGTCCTGAGGATGGCCAGATCGGCGGTGCCGTAATCCGCCAGGCTGACATGCAGCCCCTGAACGTAGCCCAGGGACTCGTGGCGGTTGTGGGCGGCGAGGATGATGCCCTCGCCGGCATCGAGGTCGATGGTCATGGCTGCCGTGGACCAGCAGGGCAGCAGGGTCGCCAGGTGGGCCAGGCCTTTGGCGGCCGTCTCTTCCGGCGTGGATGATTCGAGGATGGCGCGGTCGAGCTTTTGCAGAGCCTGTTGGCGCAGCAGGGAGCGCTGGAGGGAAAGCTCGACTTCCTTGATGGCCTGGATATCGGTGTTGAATCCGTACCAGCCCGTGAGTATTCCGGCCTCGTCCCGGATCGGCACGGCATGGGTCTTGAACCAGCGGTAGGCGCCGTCGGCGCGGCGCAGCCGGAACTCCCCTTCGAAGGCGTTGCCGTCGGGGGTGGCCTGGTCCAGGACCCGGGTCAGCCGGGGCTGGTCCTCGGCATGCAGCGTTTCCAGCCAGGCTTGGCCAACCTGCCCGGTGTACTCCTGCCAGTGCCGGTTGAAATATTGGCCCTTTCCCGTCGCGTCGCAGATCCATACCAGCTGGGGCATGGCCTCCGCCAGGTGGCGCCAGCGCTCGGTCGCCTGCCGCAGGGCCGCTTCGGCGCTGCGGCGCTGGCTGATGTCGTGGATGAAGCCATGCCAGAGGATGGCGCCGTCGGGTTCCCGCCGGGGAGCGGAGCGGCCCTCGATCCAGATTTGCCCCTTCCTGGGGTGCAGGATGCGGAATTCGGCGTGCCAGAGGGAGAGCGTGCGGGCCGATTCCGCGATGGCGGCATGGAAATGTTCCCGGTCGGCAGGATGCACCAGGGCGGAGAACGCACTGGCGTCGTCAGCCAGTTGGGCCGGGGCCAGTCCGCAAAGCTCCTCGATGGCGGAGCTGGCGTAAACGATGCTGATGGCGCCATCGGGCGCTTGGCGAAAGGTGACGAGGGCGCCCGGCACAGCCGCCGCCAGGTCCACCAGCTGGCGGGCCAGAGCGTTCCGTCCCCGCAGTTCCTGTTGTCGCCAGATCCGCCGGAAAAGCAGGGCCCCCAGGCCAAGGACCGCCAGGGCGATGCCGGCCAGCTGCAGCCATTCAACGCCGTGCCGCCCCTGTTCCAGGTAGGAAATAACCAGGCCGGCGAGGCCCAGGGAAAAGACCGCGAGCAGGGCCAGGCCCGCAAAGAGCCGCCAGGGGAGCAGTGGTATGGGTTGCCGGCCTGCTTCCATATGTTGTTTCTCCGTGGAATAGCGGTGGCGCGGTGGAATCCCGCCGGGTCATGCCAATTTCGGGATCGTAACGACTTGACTTTGGCATTGCAATCGACCCACTGCAAGCCGGGGGCTGGAAATCGCGGCGGCGGACCCGGGCCTGGTCCAGCCACCTACCGTTCAACCCCCAACCCAAATGCGGTGAACCGGGTATTCATGCGAAATGGGTCGCCGCGTACGATGCGTCTAACCCAGTCGCTTGTCCGGCACTTTCCGGCCAGGACCCCGGAGCAGAGCCGCCAGCCTTCCCGTCCGAACAACTTGCTGAAGCGCATCATCTTATTAGGAAACCGACGATGACCACTCCATTCTTCTCCGTACAAGATCTTTCGTCCGTCCAGGCCGGCAATGTCGAGGCTGCCCAGTCCCTCACCAACGTCATGCTCGAGGCGGGCCACAAGATCACCCTGCTGAACCTGGAGATGACCCGCAATGCCCTCAGCCAGGGGGCGGCCAGCTTCTCTTCCAATGGCGCCGATGGCTCCTCCGGCGCGCTTCCCGGGCAGCCCCTGGCCAAGGAAACGGCCACCTATTTCAAGAACCTGGCCCATATTTCCGCCGAAACCCAGGTGGAAATCGCCCGCCTGGTGCAATCCCACATGTCCGAATTCGGCAAGACCGCCATCTCCCTGCTCGATCGGGCATCGAGTTCCGACAACAACGTCGGCGCCGCCATGGCGGTGGTCGCCCTGAAATCGGCGGTCGCGACAGCCACCGCCTCCTGTCAGAACCTGACCGAAACGACCCGACGGGTAACTGAAATGGCCCAGGCCAATGCCAACGCCCTGGCCGACACGGTTCAGTCCATCGGCACCCACCAAGCCCACGCTGCCCGCTCCTACCAAAAGGCAGCCTGACCCCCGGTTGTTGCACCCCGCCCCCTTTTAGGCTCCGCTGGTCGGAGCCTTTTTTTTGGATGCCGGGTCGATTTGCCCCGGCTCAGCCCACCTGCCGCCGGGCCTCCTGGAGCAGCCCGACGATGCGCTGGGAGAGGGGCTCGATCCTGGCGAACAGGGCTTCCGCCTCATCCTTGCGCCCGGCATTCTTGGCCTCGACGATGCGGGCGATCATGTCATGGAGCTCGGCATGGGGTGCCTCGATGTCCCGCATGCTCGGGAAGCTGCCGTAGCTGGCCATCCCCTCCCCGTAGTACCACTTGCCCAGGACGCAGTGGCGGTGGGAGACCGCCTGTTCCTGGGAGAGGGTGGTCATGCCGTCCAGGAAGCTGCGCAGCCGGGCCTTCCAGGCCAGGTGGGCGGAGATGGCGGCATCGAAGTCGAAATGCTGCCCCCCGGTGCCGCCGATGCGGAACTGGGAGACCAGGGCCTGAAGCTGGGTCACCAGGGCGGCCTGCTCGCCGGTGGCGTTCTGGGTTTCCCGGGCGTCCTGGGCGGTTTCCTGGGCCACGGCGGAAATGCCCGTCAGGTTCTGGGTGATGTGCTCCGCCATGCGGGCCTGCTCGGCGGCCGCGGCGGCGATCTGGGCATTCTGGCTGGTGATGTCGTCCACCGAGCGGGTGATGCGCTCCAGGGAGGCGCCCGCCTGGTTGGCCTCGTCGACGCTCGCCTGGGCCTTTTCCCGGCTGGCGTTCATCACCTCCGCCGCCGATTCGGCCCCCTGCTGCAGGGTCTGGATCTTGTCCCGGATCTGGCTGGTGGCTTCCTGGGTGCGCTGGGCGAGCTTTCTCACCTCGTCCGCCACCACGGCGAAGCCGCGCCCCTGTTCCCCCGCCCGGGCCGCCTCGATGGCGGCGTTCAGCGCCAGGAGGTTGGTCTGGTCGGCAATCTCCCGGATGACCTCGACGATGCTGCCGATGTTGCTGCTTTCCACCTTGAGTTCGGCAATGACGCTGTCGGCATGCCTGACGTTATCAGCCAGGGCCAGGATGGCGCCCACCGCGCGGTCCACCACCGCCTTGCCCCCCTGGGCCTCGCTGTCGGCCTGGCGGGCCGAGGCCACGGCGGCGGCGGCGCTTTCCGCCACCCGCTGGACATGGGCCGTCATCTCGCCCACCGCCGACTGCACGGCCCGTCCTTCCTCTTCCTGGCGCTGCACGCCGTGGGCAGTATGGTAGGCGACGTCGGACAGCTTGCTGGCGGAGGCCGACAGTTCGGTGCTGCACCGGTTCACCTGGACGATGGTCTGCTCGATCTTGGCGGCGAAGGCGTTGAAGCCTTCGGCCAGCCAGGCCAGGGAACCCTTGGCGGCGGGAGCCAGGCGGCGCGACAGGTCGCCGTCGCCGGCCGCGATGTCGTGCATGGCCTTGGCCGTATTGTCGATGGCGGAACCGATGCTGCGCACCATGAAGACGGAGACCAGGGCCAGCACCGCCAGGAGGGCCGCGGCGATCATGAATTGTTTCTGGGCATGGCTGCGCAGGCTGGCGTCCACGTCGTCGATGTAGATGCCGCTGCCCACCACCCAGCCCCAGGGCTCGAATTTCTTCACGTAGGAAAGCTTGGGGAACAGTTCGCTGGTGACTCCGCCGCCGGCCTTGGGCTTGGGCCAGTCATAGATGACGTAGCCATGGCCGGCCCGGTTCACCACATCGTTGAAGGCGACGAAGAGATTCTTGCCGTGCACCGCCACCTTCCTGCCGTCGACGCCTTCCTGTTCGCTGGTCGCCTTGTTGAACTTGGGGTCGTCCAGGACCTTGCCGTCCAGGGCCGGCACGGTGGGGTGCATCAGCATTTTCGGGGCAGGCGTGGTGAGGTCGTTGATCCAGAAATATTCGGTGCCCTGGTAGCGCAGGGCCTTGGTGGCGGCGAGGGCCTGGCGGCGGGCCTCCTCCCCGGACAAGTTGCCGGACTGCTCAAGGCCCTGGTAGTGGGCAAGGAGGGAATAGGCCGTTTCCACCAGGTGGCGGGTCTTCAGGGCCTTCTCCTGCAGCAGTTCGGCCTGGCGGTCGAACAACTGGTAGATGCCGGAGCCGATCATGGCGATGAACAGCAAGCCCACCAGAATCCAGATCTTGGCCGAGATCTTGAGAGTCTTGAAATACGCGTACATCTCTTCTTGCCTCCCTGCATAAGTTCTTGTTTTATCGTCGGTGCCCTTCCGGCACTCGAATTTTTGGCGAACGATATCATGCCCGGGGAATTAAGACTGCGTAATAGTGCTCGGCTCCGCCAGGAAAGGTTCCTCACAGCAGGTATTCCCACCAGCGGGCGGCCCACTCCTTCAGGCGCGGAGCCAGTCCCCGATGGCGCCATTCGGCGAGCCCGATCTCGTGGGAAGCGGACTCGTCCTGGCGGAACAGGGCCTCCATTTCCCGGGCGAAGGCGGGGTCGAGGATGAGCAGGTCGGCCTCGTAGTTGTGGACGAAACTGCGCCAGTCCAGATTGGTGGACCCGATGCTCGACCAGACCCCGTCGATGACCGCCGTCTTGGCATGGAGGAGGGCGTCCCGGCGCTCGAAGATGCGCACTCCGTCGGCCAGGAGGGTGCGGTAGCGGGAACGCCCGGCATTGAAAGGCGCCCAGAAGTCGCTGAAGCCCGGCAGCACCAGGCGCACATCCACCCCCCGCCGGGCGGCGCCCTTGAGGGCCTGGAGCATGGGCTGGTCCGGCACGAAATAGCCATAGGTCAGCCAGGCCCGGCTTTCGGAGTGGTTGATGGCCGACAGCAGGACGACGTAGAACTCGGTGCGGCCGTTGCCCGGGTCGGCGGCCAGGAGGCGCATGGCCCTGTCCCCCTGGCGTTCCGGCGGGGGAAAGTAGCTGTCGGCGGCCAGTTTGGGAGTACAGCGCTGCTCTTCCCAGGTTGTGAGGAAAAGCCGCTGGAATTCCGCCACCACCGGCCCCCTGACCTCCACGTGGGTATCCCGCCAGCCCTCCTTGGGGGTCGGCTTCCGGTGCCGGCGGCTGAAAGAACTACTCTCGTAGACAGCGCTGATATTGACGCCGCCGGTGAAGGCGGTACGGCCGTCCACGATCAGCAGCTTGCGGTGGTCCCGGTTGTTGATGCGCCAGCCGCCGTTGCCGTTGGCCTTGAGGGGATTGACCGGGTTGAACTCGCACGCCGCGACGCCGGCGTCGGCCAGGCGCCGGAAATACTCCGGCGGCGTGGTGATGGCGCCGACGCTGTCGTAGAGGACATTGACCTTCACCCCCTCGGCCCTTTTCTGGATCAGGAGATCGGCCAGGCGCTGGCCGCTTTCGTCGGCTTCCAGGATGTAGGTTTCGAGGTTGATGCTGTCGCGGGCCCGGGCCATGGCCTCCATCATGGCGCCGAGGGCCTGGGGGCCGTCGATCAGGAGCCGGGCGTCGTTGCCCAGGGTCAGGGGCGCCTGGATGGCGTGCTCGACGTGGGCCAGATGATGGGCCAGCAGGGAGGTGTCGCCCTTGCTCTCCAGGTGCCGTACTGCCCCCGCCGCCTGCTGCCCTTCCAGGGGCCCCTTTTCGTCGATGACCCGTACGGCTGCCGGTCCCCGGGCCCCGGCCGGCCGGGCCACGGGCACCGCCGCCGGCGCCACGCAGCCCGCCAGCAGGGCGGCGGCGAGGGCGGCGGCAGCGGCAAGAAAATGGCGCCGTGGCCCAGGGGCCAGGCGCCATCCCTCAAAGTGGATTGAGCCGTGTGTGGAACTGCACCACGGCCGTCTCACGTCGGGTTTTCCTTACTGGGCCGGCTTGATCCGCAGGTCGTTCTTCACGGACTGCACGCCGGGAACCTGGCGGGCCAGATTCACCGCCCGGGCCGCATTGGCCTGCGAGTCTACGAAGCCGCTCAACTGCACGACCCCCCGGTAGGTTTCCACGTTGACCTGCATGGCACTCACGTTGGGGTCCTCCACCAGGGCAGTCTTGACCCGGGTGGTGATGGTGGCGTCATCGGTGTACTCGCCTACGGTCTCGCGGGTCGGCGTCGGGCTGCAGGCGGTCAGGGCCGGCAAGGTGGCTGCCACCAGGGCGGCGATCAATAGGGGTTTGGTGTTGATCATGGTTCATCCTCCAGATTGTTCAATCCTTCGTTCCTTCTCGTCCTTCGGGGTTCAAGCCATGACGCCGATGGGCTTCAGGCGGTTGTCGACCCGGCGGACGCCATCGATGCCCTGGACCAGTTCCCCGGCCAGGGCGATCTGCCGGGCGGGCACGCGGCCGGTCAGGGTGACCTGGCCTTGTCGGGTGGTCACCGAGATGTCGTCGCCGTTGATATCCTCGGCGGCGAGCAGCGCCTCCTTCACCAGGGTGGTGATGAGAGCATCCTTTTCGGTGGCCGTTGCCCCATGGACGGCGCTCATTTGCAGCGCAACCGACGCCGGCTGCGTCGCCGGGCGGTGGCAGGCAGACAGGCCCGCCAGGCAGGCCAGGGCCAGTGCCGAGGCTGACAGGTGCGACCTCATGGATTTCCTTTGCCGATCAACTCCGGGATTCCCATTCCCGAACCTGGCGCTCGGCCTCGTCCCGGCTGACGCCGTATTGCTGCTGGATCTTGCCGACGAGCTGGTCGCGCTGGCCTTCGATCTGGTCGATGTGGTCGTCGGTGAGCTTGCCCCACTTCTGCTTGATCTGACCCTTGAACTGCTTCCAGTCGCCCTTGATGCGATCCCAATTCATGGCCGTTCTCCTATCTTCTGATGACCCCGGCAATCAGGGATACCAGGGCGATTACCAGGAAGACATAGAACAGGACCTTGGCGATCCCCACGGCGCCGGCCGCGATGCCGCCAAAGCCGAAGAGCGCTGCGATCAGCGCGATGACGAAAAATACTCCGGCGTAATACAACATGTGACACCTCCAATCATTCGCTGACGGACATAGGCGATCCGCCGTATCCACACCTAGGCAATCCCCGTACCCAGGAAAATAGGGATCTTTCCCGGCCGAATGCCGGATTGACCCCGACGGCAAGGGCCGCCGGCGTGAAAAAATGGGGACCGGCTTGTAAGAATTGCCCTGGCCGCCGCGGCCTTTCCATCCCCTTGCCCGCTTTTCGGCTTCTAGGCATGAAAGCTGCCCTGTGGGCTTGTCGCGGCCCTGCCGCTCGCCTGGAAAGGAGTGCTGTCATGACGCTCACCACCATCCTCCTGATTGTGCTGGTGCTGCTCCTCCTCGGCGCGCTGCCCAGCTGGCCCTACAGTTCCGGCTGGGGATACGCGCCAAGCAGCGTCCTGGGCATCATCCTCGTCGCCTTCCTCGTGCTGTGGCTCCTCGGCGCCTTCTAGCCCGGGAGCCCAAGGCAGGTGACCCGTGCCCCCCGACCTCGCCGAACTGCGGCGCGAAGCCCAAAGCTGCAAAGCCTGCCCCCTGTGGATCCATGCCACCCAGACCGTCTTCGGCGAGGGCGATCCCCAGGCCCGCATCGTCCTGGTGGGCGAACAGCCCGGCGATGCCGAGGACCGGGCCGGCCACCCCTTCGTGGGGCCTGCCGGCCAGGTGCTCGACCGGGCGCTCGCCGAGGCGGGCATCGACCGCGCCGCCATCTACGTCACCAATGCGGTCAAGCACTTCAAGTGGGAACCCCGGGGCAAGCGGCGCATGCACAAAACCCCGCTCCAGCAGGAAATCGCCGCCTGCCGCCGCTGGATCGAAGGGGAACTGGCGGCCATCCGGCCCGACCTGGTGGTCTGCCTGGGGGCGACCGCGGTCCACGCCCTGATCGACCGGGAGGCGACCATCACCGGGCTGCGGGGCCGCATCATCGAGCGCCAGGCCGGCCCGGCCTGGCTGGTGACTGTCCACCCCTCCTACATCCTGCGGGTGCCGCCCCAGGCCCATAGCCTGGTCTACCAGTCCTTCGTGGCGGACCTGCGCCTGGCCCGGCCCTTCCTTCCGGCCCCCGCCGGGGGGCCGGAAGACCGGGAATCCCCCTGACGGCGGCCTGCCCGGTGCAGGGGCGTCAATGCTGCTGGCTGCCGCCGGAAGACGACATGTGCTCGGCGGCGCTGCCGGTGCTGGCGATACCGCACACCGCCTGGCCGGCCGTGTCGGCCCCCTCGCAATTGGCGATGTCGGCCAGGGCCACGATCCCCACCAGGCGCTTGTCGTGGTTGAGGACCGGCAGCCGGTGGACCTGGATGCTGCCCATGTTCTGGGCTACCTGGGAAACGTCCTCGTCCTCGAAACAGTATTTCACCGACCGGCTCATGACGTCCCGCACCTTGGTGGCGTCCGGGGACTTCCCCTCGGCCACCGCCCGGACGGCGATGTCCCGGTCGGTGATGATGCCGACCAGCCGGTCCCTTTCTCCCACGGGCAGGGCGCCCACGTCGCACTCGGCCATGATGCGGGCCACGTCGTGGATGCTCTGGTCGGGATTCGCGATGCGCACGTCGCGGGTCATTGCTTCACGAACTTGCATAAAAGGCTCCTGTTCTGCAGCAAGCGTGCTGCAGTCCACTGCCAGCAATACCGATTCCCACCTTATTTCCGCGCCGCCCCTGGGTACGTACATTGCAGGGACTCCCAGTCCAATCGCCCTCTACGCCCATGCTCCCCGTTTCCCTTCATCTGCCCGTGCGGATCATGCCCCAACCGACGGAAACGACCTGTGGGCCCACGTGTCTACATGCCGTCTATCGATACTGGGGCAGCGAGGAGAAATTGGAAGAAGTGATCGGCCGCACCCGCGCCCTTGAGCACGGCGGCACCTTTGCCGTCTTCCTCGCCTGCGATGCCCTCAGCCGCGGCTTCCAGGCCGTCATCTACACCTACAACCTGACGGTCTTCGATCCCACCTGGTTCCGCGAGAAGCGGGACATCGCCGAACGCCTGATGGCCCAGCTGGAAGCCAAGGACGACCCCCGCCTCATCCACGCCACCGAGGGCTACCTGGAATTCCTGCGCCTGGGCGGCAAGCTGCGCTTCCACGACCTGTCGCTGCCCCTGGTGCGGGGCCTCCTGCGCCGGAAGCTGCCCATCCTCACCGGCCTCTCGTCCACCTTCCTCTACCGGGCCCCCCGGGAATACGGCATCCTCGACAAGCCCGACGACGTCCGGGGCACCCCGTCCGGGCACTTCGTGGTCATCGCCGGCTACAACCGCAAGCAACGTACCGTCCTGGTGGCCGATCCCTACGGTCCCCATCCCTACGGCACCGCCCGGGACTACTGGATCAAGATGGACCGGGTGCTCAACGCGGTCCTCCTGGGCATCGTCACCCACGATGCCAACCTGCTCGTCATTTCCCCCAAGAAGAAAAAAGGCCCTGCGCCAGTGCCATGAGCAACACCTTGATCGTGGTCGACGACCCTGCCGACTGGCCCCTGGATGCCAGCGGGGTGGCAGTGGTTCCCGGCCGCAGCTACCTGACCGATCTCGCCTACGGGGAAGATCGGTCGGCCCGGGTGGTGAACCTGTGCCAGTCCTACCGTTACCAAAGCATCGGCTATTACGTCTCCCTCCTGGCCGAGGCCCGGGGGCACAAGCCCATGCCCCATGCCGGCACCATCGAGGACCTGCAGTCCCAGAACCTGGTCCGCGTCCTCACCGACGAGCTGGCCGAACTGGTGCAGCAGACCCTGGCTCCCCTCAAATCCAGCCGTTTCGACCTGTCGGTCTACTTCGGGCGCAACCTGGCCCAGCGCTACAGCGTGCTCGCCAAGCAGCTCTTCAAGCTCCTCCAGGCCCCCCTCCTGCAGGCCCATTTCGAACGGGAGGAGGGCCACTGGCGGGCCCGCGCCATCCGCCTCATCGGCGCCGGGGAAATTCCGCCGGAGCACCGGGAGTTCGCCCGGGAGGCGGCGATGAGCCATTTCAGCGGCCGCAGCCGGCCGAAAAGCACCGTCACCCCCTACCGCATCGCCATCCTCCACAACCCGGAGGCGCCGGACCGGCCTTCCAACCCGGAGGCCTTGCACAAATTCGCCCGGGCGGCGGAGGCGGTGGGGATGCAGCCCACCTTCATCACCCCGGCCGACTTCTATCGGCTGGCGGAATTCGACGCCCTCTTCATCCGCGACACCACCTTCGTCCACCACTACACCTACCGCTTCTCCCGCTGGGCCGCCGCCGAGGGCCTGGAGGTCATCGACGACCCGGACTCCATCCTGAAGTGCAACAACAAGGTGTACCTGGCCGAGATGCTGGCCCGTCACAACCTGCCGTCGCCCCGCACCCTCATGGTCCACCGGGGCAATGTCGGCCAGATCCTGTCGGTACTTTCCCTGCCCTGCGTCCTCAAGCAGCCCGACAGCTCCTTCTCGGTGGGAGTGGCCAAGGTGGAGACCGAGGCCGAACTGCAGAACAAGGTGGCCGAGTTGCTGGGCAAGTCCGACCTCATCGTCGCCCAGGAATGGCTGCCCACCACCTTCGACTGGCGGGTCGGCGTCCTCGACGGGCGGGTCATTTTCGTCTGCAAGTACTACATGGCCGCCGGCCACTGGCAGATCGTCAATCACCAGGTGGACGGCGCCCCGGCCGAAGGCGCCACCGAGGCCCTGGCCGTAAGCGAGGCTCCGGAAGAGGTAGTGGACATCGCCCTGCAGGCGGCCAGCCATATCGGCAACGGCTTCTACGGCGTGGATATCAAGCAGGTGGGCCAGCGCTACTGCGTCATCGAAGTCAACGACAACCCCAATGTGGACGCCGGCAACGAAGACGGCGTCCTCAAGGATGCCCTTTACCGGGAGGTCATGGGCGTGTTCCTGCGCCGCCTGGAAGAGCGCCAGCCCGGGAGTAGTTCACCATGAATCTTTATCGGGAAACCCCCCTGTCGGATCCTCCCCTGTCCCCGGAGGTCCCCTCCGTCGCCCCGCCGGCACCCAACGTCTATCCGGTTTTCGCCGGCTACGGCATCGAATCCGAATACATGATCGTGGACCGGGACAGCCTGGATGTGCGCCCCCTGGCCGACGAACTCCTGCGGGCGGCGGCGGGCGAGGATGCGAGCGATGTGCCCCGCGGCCCCATGGGCTGGTCCAACGAACTGGCCCTGCACGTCTTCGAGATCAAGAACCGGGTCCCCCAGGCCGGCCTGGAGGGCCTGGCCGCCAACCTCCAGGCCGAAGTGCGGGCCGCCAACGCCCTCCTCGCCCCGGTCTCGGCCCGGCTCATGCCGGGGGGCATGCATCCCTGGATGGACCCGGCGAAGGAGGCGCGGCTGTGGTCCCGGCAGCAGGCCGAGCTCTACGCGGCCTACGACCGCATCTTCGACTGCCGCCGCCATGGCTGGGTCAATATCCAGAGCATCCATCTCAACCTGCCCTTCGGCAACGACCTGGAATTCGCCCGGCTGCACGCCGCCGCCCGCCTGGTGCTGCCCCTCCTGCCGGCCCTGGCCGCCAGTTCCCCCTTCGCCGAGGGCCGCTTCACCGGTTTCATGGACTACCGCCTGGAGGTCTACCGCAGCCACCAGATGCGGGTGCCCGCCACCATGGGCGTGGTGATCCCGGACAGCATCGCCTCACCGGCCGATTACCGGGCCCAAGTCCTGCTGCCCATGTATCGGCAGATCGCCCCCCACGATCCGGAAGGCCTGCTGCAGCACGAATGGCTCAACGCCCGCGGCCTCATTCCCCGCTTCGAGCGCAGCGCCCTCGAGATCCGCCTCCTCGATACCCAGGAATGCCCCCTGGCCGATTGCGCCATCGTCGCCGCCGTCACCGCCCTCGTCCGGCGCTTCTACAGCGCCGGGGCGGCCTGGCTGGACCGGCAGGGCAAGATGGAAACCCGGGCCCTGGCGGACATCCTCCTGGCCTGCATCCGGGACGCCGAGCAGGCGGTGGTGGACGACCTGGACTACATCGCCGTCCTGGGCCTTGAAAGGCGAAGCTGGCAGGCGCGGGAAATCTGGGCCTGGCTCCTCAACGACATGGTGGCCCACGGCGAGCTTTCCCAGGCCTGGATCAAGCCCCTGCGCTTCATCCTGGAGCAGGGCCCCCTGGCCCGGCGCCTGGTGGACGCGGTCGGCCCCAACCCGTCCCGGCGGCGGCTCCAGGCGGTCTACGGCGAACTTGCCCGGTGCCTCCAGGAAGGCAGGATGTATCTGTCCTGACCCTGTGCCGCCGGAACCCTTCTTCCTGGTGACCTGCGAGCACGCCGGCAATCGGGTGCCGGCGCGCTACCGGAACTGGTTTCAGGGCTGGGAGGAGGCTTTGGCCAGCCACCGGGGCCACGATCCCGGAGCCCTGGCCCAGGCCCGGGACCTGGCCCGGGCCCTGGCGGCGCCCCTCGTCTACTCCACCGTCAGCCGCCTGGTGGTGGAACTCAACCGTTCCCCGCGCCATCCCCGGCTGCTGTCCGAGGCCTGGCGCGCTGCCCCCCGGGAAGTGCGGGAAGAGGCGGTCGCCCGCTACTACCGGCCCTACCGGGAGCGGGCCGGCCAGCTGGTGGCCGGGGCCATCGCCGGCGGGCGGCGGGTGGTGCACATCTCCAGCCACAGCTTCACCCCGGTCCTGGACGGCGAGGTCCGCAATGCCGACATCGGCCTTCTCTACCATCCCGGCCGCCCGGGGGAGCGGGCCCTGTGCGATGCCTGGCAGGCAGCCCTGGAAACCCTGGCGCCCCGGTTCCGGGTGCGCCGCAACTATCCCTATACCGGCAAGTCCGACGGTTTCTGCTCCTGGCTGCGGCGGCGCTTCGGGCCCGGCGACTATGTCGGCATCGAACTGGAAATCAACCAGAAGCACTGCCTGGCCGGCGGGGCGTCCTGGCGGGAGCTGCGGCGGGCGGTGGTGGCCGCCCTGGTGCAGGCCTGCGGAGCAGGTTGATTCCGCCGCCTACGGCGCCGGGATTTCCCGCCGTGCCCGCTGGAGGGTTTCCAGGGCCTCGGGGTAGAGGAAACGGCCGACCCGCTGTTCCAGTTCCTCGCCCAGGGGGCCGAGGGCGGCCTTCAGCAGCGCGGCATGGCTCTCCACGATGAGGTTGGCCCGGGTGCTGCCCCTTTGCAGCATGGGTTCCAGGTCGGCCAGGACCCGCCCCGCCGCCGCCCAGTCCACTTCGCCGGCCAGGGGGGCCGGGGCCTGTGCCGGCAGGGCCGCCAGGATGGCCTCCGCCAGCTGTTGCAGCTCGGCGCCGGCGGCGTCGGCCAGCCGTTCGATCTCGGCGTCGTCGCGGCCTTCCCCGATCGCCATCTCCAGCTCGGCGGCCAGGCGCTCCACGCCGGTGGCGCCCAGGTTGCCCGAGACCCCCTTCAGCCCATGGGCCAGCCGCCTGGCCTCGTCCCGCTCCCCGGCGGCCATCTGCGCCCGCAGCCGGTCCATGTCTCCGGCGTGCTCGGCCCCGTAGCGGTGCAGCAGGGGCAGGTAGGCATCCAGGTTGCCGTTCAGCGCCTGGATGCCCCGCCGGGCGTCCAGGCCGGGGATGGCCGCCAGGGCGTCGGGAATCTGCGCCTCCCCGCCGCCCCCCGCCGGGGCGGTCATGGCCGCTTCCGGCAGCCAGCGCCGCAGGGTGGCGAAAAGCTGCACCGGATCCACCGGCTTGGCGATGAAGTCGTTCATGCCCGCCGCCCGGCAGCGTTCCCGGTCCTCGTCGAAGGCGTTGGCGGTCATCGCCAGGATGGGGATGGCGCCGCCGCCGGGCAGGGCGCGGATGGCCCGGGTCGCATCGAGGCCGTCCATGCCGGGCATCTGGATATCCATGAGGATGAGGTCGTAGCCGCCGCCCAGGGCCTTCTCCACCGCCTCATGGCCGTCGCTGGCCACCTCCACCGTCAGCCCGGCCTCGGCCAGGAGTTCCACCGCCACTTCCTGGTTGATCCGGTTGTCCTCGGCCAGCAGGATGCGGGCGCCGGCCGGCACGGCCTGCAGGCTCGATTCGGCGAGGGCGGGCGCTTCGGCCAGGGCTTCCAGGCTGAGCCAGCTCTTGCCGAGGCGGGCGGTAAACCAGAAGGTGCTCCCCTGGCCGGGCATGCTCGTGGCGCCCGCCTCGCCCTTCATGAGCTGGGCCAGCCGCCGGGTGATGGCGAGCCCCAGGCCGGTGCCGCCGTAGTGGCGCGCGGTGCTGGCATCCACCTGCTCGAAGGCCGCGAACAGATCCGCCATCTTCCCGGGGGGGATGCCGATGCCGGTGTCGGTCACTTCGAAGCGCACCAGCAGATCGATGGGGGTTTCCTCCTGCCGGGAAATGCGCACCGTGATCCGGCCCTGCTGGGCGAACTTGAGGGCGTTGGAGAGGTAGTTGAGGAGTGCCTGGGCGAGGCGGGTGGAGTCGCCCACCAGCACGGGCGGCAGCTCGTCCCGGTCCACGACGACTTCAAGCCCTTTCTCCTTGGCCCTCGGGCCAACCATGGAAATGACGCTGTCCAGCATGCGGTCGAGGGCGAAGTCGGTCACATGGAGGCTCAGCTTGCCAGCCTCGATCTTGGAGAAATCGAGGATGTCGTTGATGACCGAGAGCAGGTGCCGGGAGGCGTCGACGATCTTGTCCAGCTTCTCCCGCTGGGCGGGGTCGGCATGGCCGCGCCGCAACAGGTGGGTGAGCCCGAGGATGGCATTGAGGGGGGTGCGGATCTCATGGCTCATGTTGGCGACGAAGGCGCTCTTGGCCGCATTGGCGCCCTCGGCCGCCTGCTTGGCCTGGGCCAGTTCGTGGGTCCGGGTATCCACCAGTTCCTCCAGGTGCTGGCGGTAGCGCTCCAGTTCCTCGCTGTTGCGCTTACGTTCGGTGATGTCGAGATATCGGCTCTGGACATAGTCGCTGCCGGCGATGCGGATGCGGCGGGACCGGAAGTCCACCGGCACCCGGGTGCCGTCCGGCCTCTCCAGGTCGAGATCGGTCGACTCGCCCTCGCCCGTGGCCACGATCTTCTCGAACAGGCGCCGCGCTGCCTCCCGCAGCTCCGGCGGCCGCAATTCCCAGCTGTGCATGGTCTTGAGTTCCGCCAGGGACCGGCCGGTCAGTTGCTCGAAGGCGGGGTTGCAGTCGCAGATCAGGCCGGGGGGGATATCGATCAGCACGATGCCGTCCCGGGCGCTGTCGAAGAGCTGCCGGTACGTTTCCTCGCTCTCTCGCAGGAGGCGCAGCGTCAGGGCCTCGTGGAGGACGCGGGTCAGGATGGGGCCGAGCCGTTGCAGTTCATGCTTATAGACGTAGTCGATGGCTCCCTGGCGCAGCGCTTCGGAGGCGGAGGCCTCCGAAATGGTGCCGGAAACGAAAATGAAGGGCACCTCGGGGCAGCATTCCCGGGCAATTTCCAGGGCCCGGCGGCCACTGAAGCGGGGCATGGTCCAGTCGGACAGGATGACGTCGGGCTGGCGCTCGCCGAGGGCGGCGCGGAAGGCAGGCTCATCCTCCATCTGCCGCATATCCACCGCCATGCCGGCTGCCCGCAGGGCATCCACCATCAGTTCGGCATCAAGGGGCGAGTCTTCGACCACCACCAGGTCGATGGGGCGGCGCGGCAGCTCCGTGTCCTGGCTGGTCATCCCGTTTCGCCCGGCAAGCGGTTGAGTTGCATCCAGTAGCGCCCGATGTCGCGCACCGCCTGCATGAAGGCCCCGAATTCCACCGGCTTCACCAGGTAGCTGCTAGCCCCCAGGTCGTAGGCCCGCACCACGTCGATATCCTCGTGGGAGGAAGTCAGCACCACCACCGGCAGCCGCCGGGTATGCTCATCGGCGCGCACGGCGCGCAGCACTTCGAGGCCGTCCACCCGGGGCAGCCGCAGGTCGAGGAGCACCAGCCCCAGGCGCCGGCTTTCAGCGGCGCCTGGGGCAAAGAGCAGGTCGAGGGCCTCGGCGCCATCCTTGACCCATAGCACCCGGTCGGCCAAGTGGACTTCCCGCAGGGCGTCCAGGGTGAGCTCGGCGTCGGCCGGATTGTCTTCCACCAGCAAAATCTGTAATTCCCGGCTAGTCACGTTCACGATTTCTGTCCTCGTGAAAGAGGGGCGTTAGGAGATGGGATGGGCAGGGCGAAGTGGAAGGTGGCCCCCCCATCGGGCTGGCCCTCGGCCCAGATGCGGCCCTGGTGGCGAAACAGGATGCGCTGGGCAATCGCCAGGCCGACGCCGGTGCCCTCGAATTCCTCCTGGCTGTGCAGGCGCTGGAAGACGCCGAAGAGCTTGCCGGCATAGCGCATGTCGAAGCCGGCGCCGTCGTCCTTGACCCAGTAGTGGTTCTCGCCGCCTTCGGTGCTGCCGCCGACCTCGATGTGGGCCACCGGGCGCCGTCGGGTGAATTTCACCGCATTGCCTATGAGATTGACCCACACCTGCCGCAGCAGGGCGGGGTCCCCCCTGGTCGGCGGCAAGGGCAGGAAGGCGAACTCGATGGCACGCCCGGGCTCAGCCTGCCGCGCCTCCTCGGCGACGCTTTTCGCCATGGCCTCCATATCCACCGGCTCGGGAGCCATTTCCCGGCGCCCGGTGCGGGAGAAGGCGAGGATGTCGTTGATGAGCTGGTTCATGCGCTGGGCGTTGTCGCGCACCACCTGGAGCAGGCGCCGGCCTTCGTCGTCGAGCCGGTCGCCGTAATTGGCCACCACCTTGCGGGAGAAGCCGTCGATGGCCCGCAGGGGGGCGCGCAGGTCGTGGGATACCGAGTAGGCGAAGGCCTCCAGCTCCTTGTTGGCGGCCTCCAGCCGGGCCAGTATGCCGTCGAGGGCGTCGGCCAGATGGCCGATCTCGTCGGTGCGCCGGCCGGGGAGCGGCGCCGCCGCCTCGCCGTGGCCGATGGCCATCTGGCGCAACTGGCCGAGGGGCCGGAGGATGTAGTGCTCGAGCAGGGCGACGGACAGCAGCGCCATGGCCACCAGCAGGCCCCCCAGGGCGACGCCGATGGTTCCGGCACGGTTGCGGGCCCGCACCGCCGTGGCGCTCAGGATGGGATGCAGGGCGGCGATGGCGCTGGCCAGGGACTGGGTTTGCAGCAGCAGATGGGTGCGGGTGAGGCGGTCCCGCTCGGCGAAGGCCGGATCGCTGTCGCCGGCCGGGAGCTGGCGGAAGATTTCCTCGCTCTGGTCGAGGGCATCGCGGACTTCCCGGCGCAGGCGCCCCTCTTCGGCGGCCTGCTGGCTGACGACGGTGGCGAGCCAGTCGCCGGTGACCAGGGCGTGCAGACGCTGGAACTCGGCCTCCGTCTGCGCCCGGGCCCGTGTTTCCGGTTGCTGGACATAGTCGAAGGCGGCGGTGCGCAGCCTGTGGACCTCGGCGCTCAGGGCCTCCAGGCCGTCCTTGGCCGCCTGGGCCTCCCGCATGCGCTGCTGCGCCATCAGGAAGGCACCCGTCAGCAGCAGGGTCGCGGTGATGACCAGGGTTGCGATCAGGCGGGTGCGGGCGAGGAGATCCATGGCTTCAGTGGGGGATGGCGACGGCTCCGGGGGCCACCGCCGTGAGGGGCCCGAAGTCGAAGAAATCGAGATAGTTGGGCACCGCGGCCCCGGCCTCCGGAAAGGTCCTGAGGGCCCAGCGGGCCTGGTTTTCCAGGGAGAGCAGGTAGGCCTGGTCGAGGCCCAGGACGAATTCGTAGTCGTTCCACCGGCCATCGAACACCGCGATGTCCATGTTCAGCCGGCGGGCGGCGAGGGCCATGGCCTCCCGGGGATATTGGTGGATCCAGTCGATGGCCCGGCCGGTGGCGCGCAGCAGGCGCTGGGCGGCGATGGGGCGTCGGCGCGGGAAGTCCCGGGAGACGATCAGGACCACAGTTTCGCGGCAGCGTTCCCGGCAGTCCAGGACGGTGGCGCTGCCCCGGAGGGCGGCGATGGCCTGGGAGGCGTAGGGTTCGAACGCGGCGATGGCATCCACCTGCCGGGCCGCCAGGGTTGCGGCCATCCGGGGGGCCTCCAGGGGGACCTCGGTGACGGCGGACGGTTTCAGCCCCTGGTCGGCGAGGAGCACATCGAGGAAATAATGGGCGGTGGTGCCCCAGAGGACGCCGATGCGGTGGCCGGGCAGGTCGGCGGCGGTACGGATGCCGCTGTACGGATGGGCGACCAGTTGGCCGCCGTTGTCGCTGTGGCTGATGCTGGCGATGATGACGAAATCACGGCGCTTGAAGCTGGCCAAGACGATGGGGGTCTCCCCCCCAGCCCCCACCTCCACCTCGCCGCGCAGCATCGCCTCCAGGGTCGATTTGCCGGTGGGAAAGCGCTTGACGGTGACATCCAGCCCCTCTTCGCGGAACAGCCCTTGCTCCTCGGCTACCGCCAGGGGCAGTCCGAAAATTGTCTGGGGGGTGCCCAGGGTCAGGCTTTCCCGGGGAGCCGGGGGCGGGGCCGGGGCGGGGCGGAGGCGCCCCGCCGCGAAAAACGCCCCCAGGGCGAGCAGCACGGCCAGCAGCCCGATCCAGGTCCAGGTGCGTCTTCCGGTCGTTTTCATGGCGTTGCCGCTCTTTCCGTGCCCTGCATGTCATTTGCTGTTAGTTCCCGGCCCTGGTCCCCCGTTCCTTCGGCGGTGACG
This sequence comes from Rhodocyclaceae bacterium, assembly GCA_018261935.1. Lineage (GTDB taxonomy): Bacteria > Pseudomonadota > Gammaproteobacteria > Burkholderiales > Rhodocyclaceae > JAGTRP01. The sequence continues at coordinate 94,860 of JAGTRP010000007.1, read as the reverse complement.
GGGAGGGCGGGCAGTATGCGGGGGGCGGCTTTCAATGGGGGGCGGCGGGCAGGGCGAAGTGGAAGGTGGCCCCGGCATCGGGCCGGCCCTCTCCCCAGATGCGGCCCTGGTGGCGGAGCACGATGCGCTGGGCGATGGCCAGGCCGGTGCCGGTGCCCTCGAATTCCTCCGGGCCATGGAGGCGTTCGAAGACGTGGAACAGCTTGCCGGCATAGCGCATGTCGAAGCCGGCGCCGTCGTCCTTGACCCAGTAATGGTTCTCGGCGCCTTCGCTGCGCCCGCCGATCTCGATGTGGGCGACCGGCCGCCGGCAGGTGAATTTCACCGCATTGCCGATGAGGTTCACCCAAACCTGCCGGAGCATGGCGGGGTCCCCCCAGGCCGGCGGCAGGGGCGGGAAGGCGAACTCGATGGCGCGCCCGGGCTCCGCCGCCCGCAGTTCCTGGGCGAGGTTCCTGGCCATGGCCTCCATATCCACGGCCTGCAGGGTCATTTCCCGGCGTCCCAGGCGGGAAAAGGCCAGGAGGTCGTCGATCAGCCGGCCCATGCGCAGGGCGTTTTCACGCACCACCTGGAGCAGGCGCCGGCCCTCGTCGTCGAGCCGGTCGCCATAGTTTGCGGCCACCTTGGCCGAGAAGCCGTCGACGGCCCGCAGGGGCGCCCGCAGGTCGTGGGAAATGGCGTAGGCGAAGGATTCCAGTTCCTTGACGGCGGCTTCCAGGCCGGCGGTGCGTTCCGCCACCCGCTGCTCCAGTTCGGCGTTGAGCCGGCGGATTTCGGCCTCGGCCCGCTTGCGTCTGGTGATGTCGAAGTTGACGGTGACCGCGCCATAGATGCTCCCATCGCTCCTGCGGAGCGGCACGGCGGAGTCCCAGATGATCTTGTGGGTGCCATCGAGGCATTCGATCTCGACTTCCTGTTCGATGGTCGTCTCGCCCTTCTCGACGGCCCGCGCGCCCGACCATTCATGGGCGGCGATGGGCTCCCTCCCGGGAAGCCGCCAGCCCTTGTAGGTATCGAGTTCGTCTAGGGTGACGTAGCGGACGTCAGTCCAGAGCCGCCGTGCCGCATCGTTGCTATAGAGGACTCCCCCTTTGGCGTCGAGAATCCAGAGCCCCACCGGCAGGATTCTCAGGATGACATTCAGCCGTTCCTCATCCTCCCGCAATGCCTCTTCCGCCAGCCGGCCGCGGATGGCGGCTGCGTGGAAGTCCCCCGCATTCCACAGGACCAGGCCGATGGAGAGGACGATGACCGATGCGGCGAACACGGCCAGCCCGGAGGCCTCGGAGAGAGCCTCGGTGCGATAGCCCAGCAGGATCAGCCAGCCTGTCGCCAGGGGGAGGACGATTGCCGGCGGAACCAGCCGACGCACGATGGTGCCGGCGGGGCTGTCGGTGAGGAGGAACTGCCGGATGGGATAGTCGGGGCGCGCATTGACGATCCCGACGGCCAGCAGCACCAGCACCGCCGCCGTATTGAGCGCCATGGGCGTGTAGTCGAGCTTCACCCGCAGGAATTCATCGACGTCGTAGGCATAGCCGATGAACACCGATCCGGCCACCAGGATGGCGACGATGGCCAGGGCATGGATGGCGGCCCGGTGGCCCCGGTCCCGGCTCAGCAGCAGGAGCGCCGCGCCGAGGACGGAGAAGCAGAGGGCGGTGTCGACGGCCATGCGGCCGGGAATGTCGCCAGGAAGTTCGGTGATTTCCCGTACCAGCAGGTTGTCGATGCCGAGGTCGACGCCGGTCAGATATTCTCCGAGGGTCAGCAGGCCGAGGGCCAGCACCGCCGCCGCGCAGGCGGCCGAAAGGCGCCGGGGCCAGGGGGATGGCGAGCCGGTGCAGGCAGCCCCCAGGGAGAGGCCGGCCAGGATGAAGGCCAGGGCCGTGTTCGCCTTCATGGCAGCGAGGCCGGGCAGGACGCTCTTCAGTATGGTGAGATCGAGGGCCCAGCCAAGCAGCACCAGGCTCCCCAGGGCCACCGCCGCCCCGCTGGAGGCCGGCGCCAGGCGGTCCAGCACCCGGGCCAGGCGCGGGAAGCGGGAAACGGGGGCTTGCGGCAGTTCGGTGCTGTCCCGGCCCACGATCTCAGCCGCTATACATCATGCTGCTGGTTATATCTCTGGGCGGCGGCCACGAAGTCCGGATAGCTGGCCAGGAAGGCGTCCACCATGTCCGGGTCGAACTGGTGGCCGCGCTCCCGGGCGATCAGTTCCTTCGCTTTCTCGGCCGGGACCGGCCTCTTGTAGCTGCGCAAGGAGACGATGGCGTCGAAGGCGTCGGCCAGGGCCATGAGCCGGGCGGGGACGGGGATGGCGTCCGCCTGCCGTCCCTCGGGATAGCCGCTGCCGTCCCATTTCTCGTGGTGGTAATGGGCGATCTGCTGGGCCATGTCGAGAAAATCGACCGAGTGGTTGGCCTCGTGCACGGCCCGCTCGATGGCGTCGGCCCCCAGCAGGCAGTGGGTCTTCATGATTCGCCATTCCTCAGCGGTCAGCTTGCCCGGCTTGAGGAGAATCTGATCGGGGATGCCGACCTTGCCGATGTCGTGGAGGGGGGCGGATTTGGTCAGCAGCTCCACCACCTTGTCGGTCAGGAAGGCGGAGAACCGGGGATGGCTCTGCAGGCGCTTGGCCAGGATGTGCATGTACTCCTGGGTACGGCGGATATGGTTGCCGGTCTCCGAGTCGCGGGTCTCGGCCAGCTCGGCCAGGGCCCGGATGGTGATGTCCTGGGCGAGCTGGATGTCCTGGGTGCGCCGCGCCACCTCGGCTTCCAGGTAGACCACCTGGTTGGCGAGCCACTGGCGGGCGCGCCGCAGTTCGAGTTGGGTATGCACCCGGGCCAGGATGATGGAGGCGCGATAGGGCTTGGTGATGTAATCCACGGCGCCGAGCTCGAGGCCCCGTTCCTCGTCCGCCGTGGAATCCAGGCCGGTGACGAAGATGACCGGAATGTCCCGGGTGGCCGGGTCTTCCCGCAGGCGGGCGAGCACGCCGTAACCGTTCATGCCGGGCATCAGCACGTCGAGGAGGATGAGATCCGGCTTCGCCGGGCCGGCGACGACCTCCAGGGCCCGCTCCCCCGAGGGGGCGGCCAGGACCTCGTAATAGGGGCGGAGCAGGCGGGCGAGGATGTCCAGGTTCACCGGATCGTCGTCCACCAGCAGGATGGTTCCCGTCGGTTGGCTGGTTATGGAGGGGCTGTCCATGGCGTCTCGGAAGCTTTCGCCCCGCGGAAGGCAAAGTACATAAGTCGACTACCCTGCCGGGGGGTAGTTCCGCTGCCACCGGCCCGTCACGGGGCCAGGGTCATCAGGGTCGCGTTGCCGCCGGCCGCCGTGGTGTTGATGGTCACCACCCGTTCCGCCACCAGGCGGTGGAGGGGGTAGCGGCCATCGGCGGAATTCGGGCGCAGCACCGGCACCAGGGCCCCGTCCCGCTTCGCCAGGCGCTGGCGCCAGCGGCCGGCGTTTTCCCCGTCGCCGGCGACGAGGGCGGCGGCCAGGGGCATGGCGGCATGCTCCGTCCATAGCCCGATGTCCTGCCCCAGCGCCGCCGGCAGGCGGGGCAGGACCCGCTCCGCCGGGTTGCCGGCCGGGAACAGGACCCGGTTCCCCGTCACCAGGCAGGCGGCGACCTGTTCCAGGAATTCTTCTTCCGTCGCCGCCGCGCACAGGACCTGGCCCCGGGGGGCGAAACCCAGGGTGTTGCTCTCCCCGGTGGGGCCGGGGAGGCGAAGCTCCCGGTCCAGGAGGCTCCACAGCCCGTAGCGGCTGCAGGCTTCCACCAGGGCGGAGTTGCCCGTCTTCCAGGCCCATTCGCCCAGGGCCCGGAAAGGGGCAAGGCGCCTGTCGTCGGGATGTTCGGGCGGCAGGCCGATTTCCCGCGGCAGGAGGTTGTCCGTCCCGGCCAGGCGATGGAGGTAGAGGGGGCCGCCGGCCTTGGGGCCGGTCCCCGACAGGCCCTCGCCGCCGAAGGGCTGGACGCCCACCACCGCCCCCACCATGTTGCGGTTCACGTAGATATTGCCGGCCCGCACCCGGGTGGCGGCCAGTTCCACCGTTTCGTCGATGCGGCTGTGGAGCCCGAAGGTGAGGCCGTAGCCGCTGGCGTTGATGGCGTCGATGAGGGATTCCAGTCGGCCGGCCTCGTAACGCAGCACATGGACCACCGGGCCGAACACTTCCCGCTCCAGCTCGTGCATGGCATTGATCCCGATCAGGGTGGGGGGGACGAAGGTGCCGGCGGTGCAGGCGGCCGGCAGGGGAACCTGGAAGACCTCCTTCCCCGCCGCCCGCATCCGGGCGATGTAGGCCTCCAGCCCGGCCCGGGCTTCCCCGTCGATGACCGGGCCGATGTCGGTGGCCAGGTGGCGGGGGTCGCCGATGGCCAGCTCGCCCATGGCGTCCTTGAGGAGGGCCTGCACCCGGTCGGCGATGTCCTCCTGCAGGCACAGGACCCGCAACGACGAGCAGCGCTGGCCGGCGCTGTCGAAGCCGGAGACCAGGACGTCCTGGACCACCTGCTCGGGCAGGGCCGAGGCATCCACGATCATGGCGTTCTGGCCGCCGGTCTCGGCGATCAGCCGCGTTTCCCGATCCGCCAGGGCGCGGTCGATGAGCCGGGCCACCTCGGTGGAGCCGGTGAACAGGATGCTCCCCACCCGCGGGTCCGCGGCCAGGGCCGCGCCGACGCTCTCCCCCGGCCCGGGCAGGAGCTGGAGGGCGGCGGGGGGGATGCCGGCCCCATGGAAGAGGCCGACCGCGAAGGCGGCGACGAGGGGCGTCTGCTCGGCGGGCTTGGCCAGCACCGGGCTGCCCGCCGCCAGGGCCGCCGCCACCTGGCCGGCGAAGATGCTCAAGGGGAAATTCCAGGGGCTGATGCACACCGCCGGCCCGGGGGGGCCGGCCAGGTGGGCGGGGTCCATGTCCTCGATCTGGCGGGCGTAGTAGCGACAGAAGTCCACCGCCTCCCGCACCTCGGCGAGGGCGTTGCCCCAGGTCTTGCCGGCTTCCCGGATACAGAGGCTCATGAGTTCGGTCCGCCGGGCTTCCAGGCGGTCCGACACCGCCCGCAGCAGTTCGGCCCGCCGCGGCGGCGGGACGGCGTGCCATTCTCCGGCCTGGGCCGCAGCGGCGGCCAGGGCGGCGGCGACGTCCTCGGGGTTGGCGTCCACCACGATGCCGACCGGGTCTTCACGGTCGGCCGGGCTGGCCACCGGCCGCGCCGGTCCGCCCCGGGGCGGCCGGCCGGCGATCCGGGGGGAGGCTTCCCAGGCGCGGGTCAGGAGCGCTTCCAGGTCGGTGCCGAGGGGGGCTAGGGTGTTCTCGTCCGAGAGGTCGAGGCCCGCCGAGTTGCGCCGGCCGGGGGCGAAGAGGTCCGGCGGCCGGGGAATTTTCGGATGGGGGCCGAAGCCTTCCTCCCGCACCTGCTCCAGGGGGTCCCGCACCAGCTCATCGATGCTGACGGCCTCATCCACGATGCGGTTCACGAAGGAGGTGTTGGCGCCGTTTTCCAGCAGGCGGCGCACCAGGTAGGGCAGGAGAGTGGCGTGGCTGCCCACCGGGGCGTAGATGCGGCAGCGCTGGCCCAGCTGGCCGGGCCCCACCACGTGGTCGTAGAGAGGCTCGCCCATGCCGTGCAGGCACTGGAACTCGTAGTCGGCGACGCCCCGCTCCCGGGCCATCTCCATGACCGCCGACAGGGTGTGGGCGTTGTGGGTGGCGAACTGGGGATAGAGGGCCTGGACCGCCAGGAGGCGCTTGGCGCACGCCAGGTAGGCGAGGTCGGTGTGGGCCTTGCGGGTGAAGACCGGGTAGTCGGCCTGGCCGTCCACCTGGGCGCGCTTGATTTCGCTGTCCCAGTAGGCCCCCTTCACCAGACGCACCATGAGGCGCCGCCCGTTCCTGCGGGCGAGGTCCGCCAGGTAATCGACGACGAAGGGGCTGCGCTTCAGGTAGGCCTGGACCACGAAGCCCAGCCCGTCCCAGCCGGCCAGGGCGGGGTCGCCGGCGAGGGCTTCCAGGAGGTCGAGGGAAAGGTCCAGGCGTTCGGCCTCCTCGGCATCGATACTGAGGCCGATGCGGTATTGCCGGGCGAGGGCGGCGAGGGACTGCAGCCGGGGCAGCAGCTCGGCCAGGACCCGGTCCCGCTGGGAGCGGACATAGCGCGGGTGGAGGGCCGAGAGCTTGACGGAAATCCCCGGCCCGGCCTGGACGCTGCGGCTGCCCCCGGCCCGACCGATGGCATGGATGGCCTCCTCGTAGGCGGCGAAATAGCGCAGGGCGTCGGCCCCGGTCAGGGCCGCCTCCCCCAGCATGTCGAAGGAGTAGGTGTAGCCCCGCGCCTCCCGGGACCGGGCGCGCCGCAGCGCCTCGCCGATGGTCTCGGCGATGACGAACTGCCGGCCCAGGAGGGCCATGGCGAATTCCACGCCCCGGCGCACCACCGGCTCGCCGCCCCGGGCGATGAGGCGGGTGAGGGCGCCTCCCAGCTCCCCCTCGCTGCGGGTGGCTGTCAGCTTGCCGGTGACCAGGAGGCCCCAGGTGGCGGCGTTCACGAACAGGGAGTCGCTGTGGCCCAGGTGGGAGCGCCAGTCGCCCCGGGAAATCTTGTCCCGGATGAGGCGGTCGGCGGTGGCGGCGTCGGGAATGCGCAGGAGGGCTTCCGCCAGGCACATGAGGGCGATCCCCTCCTGGCTGGAGAGGGCGAACTCGTGCATCAGCTGGTCCACCCCGCCGGCGCCGCTGCGCTGCTGGCGGATCGCCTCCACCAGGCTTCGGGCCCGGGCGGCCGCCGCGCCCCGGTCGGGAGCGGCGGCCGCCATCTCGGCCGCCAGCTCGGCGACGCAGTCGGCTTCGTCGCGCCGGCAGGCAAGGGTGATGGCCTGGCGCAGGGGGGAGAGCGGGGTGCGATCGGTCATGGCATTTCCTCCTGGGACTTCTGCCGGGACAATCGTCAGGCCGGCAGGTTCTCCCGCCTCCCGCGCCGGCTCTATTTTCCGCGCTTGCGGGTGACGCCGATGCCTTCGGGGTCTTCCCCGATTACGAGGCCGCCGGGGTTGCGGGTGACCTGGTCGGGGGCGATGTCGCCGCCTTCCCGGATATCACTGTCGCGGCCGGCGGTGGTCCGCTCGCCGGTGCCTTCGCTGTCGCTGTCGCTGTCCAGGTTGGCATCCCCCAGGTCGGGCCCGGCGCCGCGGGCGTGCTCCATGTCCGAGGTGTTGCCGGTGTCGTCGTCCAGGCCGGCCTCCTGGGCCAGGCCCTGGCCGCCCCTGATGTCGCTGCCGCTGTCGGAAGTGTCGCTGGGGCCGAGGTCGGCGGTGCCGTGGCCCGGGGGCCGGGCCGGCTCGTCATCCTGGCCGCTGATGTTGCGCCTTGCCATGGCGTTCTCCTGCAAGGGAAACCGGGTTCCCAGCAGGCGCCATGCCCGGAAGCGCCGGCTGCCGGTGCCTGCGCCCGGCGACATAAACCATGAGCAGGAAGGCGAGGATGGAAAGGCCGGAAACCACATCCACTCCCCAGTCCGCCACGGCGGCCGTGCGGTACGGCAGGAAGCTCTGGACGAACTCGTCGAGGGCGCCCATGGCCGAGACGACGAGGAGGGAGAAGAGGGCCGGACCGGCGGTGGTCCTGCCCAGGCCGCCGAACACCATGGCGGTGATGAAGGCGTAGGTCAGGGCGTGGAGCACCACGCCGGGGGCGAGCTTGCCCACTTCCGCCCTCGCCCCGGGGACGGAGCCCAGGGCCAGCACCAGGAAATAGACGGCGAGGGCCAGCACCAGCCGGGTCCTGCGGTAGCGGGGGTCGAAGACGAGGAAATCGAGGAAGCGATAGAGACGGTTCATGTCCGCAAGGGGGTGAGTGCTCCTGATATCGGCCATGGCGATCCTTCATTGCCCGGCCAGCCGCTTGCCGACCGAAACCGCATAGGCCGGGGAGCGGAACAGGAGCACCGGGTCGCTGGTCGCGGCGATGCCGTCCGCCATGACCAGGGGATCGTAGTTGATGGGCTCGCACTCGGCGCCCCTTTGCGGCATGGCGGCGCTGATGGTCAGGGTTCCGGCCCTGATCTTCCGGCGCCCTTCGGGCCAGGCGAGGGTCGGGTTGTCCTCCGGGTCACCGGGCTCGCCGATGGCCACCACCATATCCCAGTGCACCGGTCCCCGGCGGGTGCGCTCGATCAGGGCCGGCTCCAGGAAGTCCGGGCCGGCCGTCTTCATCTCCTCGTCCGACAGGCGCTTTTCCCCGTCCTGGGGGATGAACTGCCAGCGCACCAGGGTGGTCTTGCCGTCCCGGTTGATGAACTTGAAGGTGTGCAGCCCGAAGTAGGCGCCGTTGGCATAGCTGGCCGGCGGGTTGTGGGCCGCCAGGAAGTTCGCCTGGGCCTTGTTGTCGGGATGGGTCGCCTGGAAGGCCTTGAGTTTTTCCGGATCGGGTTTGCCGGTGGCCGGGTCGGGGCGGGCGGCGACCGTGAGGTCGAGGAAGGTCCGGGGCGTGGCGGCGCCGAAAATGGGGGTGTTGATCATGGTGATGTGCTGGCGCAGCCCCTCCGGCAGCCTGAATTCCAGCGCCATGCCCCGGGGCGTCTTGCCCGTGTCCGGGGCCTTCGGGTTGCCGCCGGCGACGGAAAACCGGGCCACCACCGGCACCGGCCTGCCCGAAAAGATCGGTGACCGGCTGTAGGGCGCGATGTCCGGGCTGCCGACGAATTCGCCGGCGGCACAGGTGCCCTTGGTGTGGTTGCGTCGTTGGCCGGGATGGACGCCGAAGGTGCCTTCAAGGGCCTGGACGACGCGGTCGGCGGTGACCTCGTCGCCGGCGGCGCATGCCGCCGAGGCAATCAGGCTCGACAGGGCGGCGAGGGCCGCGGCCACCTGGATTCGCATCAGGTTGATCTTGTTCATGGTCTGGTCCTTCCGCTGGGTTGAGGCCGCGGTCCGTCCTTGGGCCGGCGGTGCGGCTATTGGATAGCGGATGCGGCAAAAAGTGCGGAGGGTTTCAGGCGGCGACGCCGCTGAAAGCGCCGGCTTCCAGCAGGGCTTCGAATTCCGGCGCCGGCACGGGCCGGGAGTAGAGATAGCCCTGGCCGAAGTCGCAGGCCAGGCCGACCAGGAATTCTGCCTGGACGGCGGTCTCCACCCCTTCCGCGATGGTCTGCATGCCCAGGGATTTGGCCATGGTGACGATGGCGGCGACGATGTTCTCGTCCTCCCGGGAACTGCCGATGTCGTCCACGAAGGAGCGGTCGATCTTGAGGAGGTGGATGGGCAGGCGCCTCAGGTAGCTGAAGCTGGAGTAGCCGGTGCCGAAGTCGTCGATGGCGATGGTGATGCCCAGTTTCACCAGGTTGCCGAGGATGCGGATGGCCTGTTCGGGCTCGGTCATCACCATGGATTCGGTGACTTCCAGCTGCAGCCAGTGGGGGGCGAGGCCATGGCGCTCCAGGGTGGCCTTCACCCGGCCGGCGAATTCGGGGTCGGCCAGCTGGCGGGCCGAGACATTGACCGCCACCGGGCCCTCGATGATGCCCCGGTCCACCCACAGGCTCATCTGGCGGCAGGATTCGTCCAGGACCCATTCGCCGATTTCCCGGATGAGGCCGGTCTCTTCCGCCACCGGGATGAATTCGGCCGGGGAGATCAGGCCCTTTTCCGGGTCGCGCCAGCGCACCAGGGCCTCCATGCCGTGGATGGCGCCGTTGCCGAGCACCACCTTGGGCTGGTAGAAGACCTCGAACTGGCGCTCGGCCAGGGCCCGCCACAGCCGGGCTTCGATCTGCAGGCGGTGCACCGCCCGGGAGTTCATGTGGCTGTCGAAGAAGCGGAAGGTGCCGCGGCCGGCGGCCTTGGCCTCGTACATGGCGGTGTCGGCGTTGCGCAGCAGGGTGTCCGGGTTGTCGCCGTCCTGGGGATAGACGCTGATGCCGATGCTGGCGCCGACATGGACGTGCTGGCCGCCGATGTCGAAGCCCTCGGCCATGGAGGAGACGATCTTTTCGGCCACGTGGGCAACGTCGGTGATGGCGGCAAAGCCCGTGAGGACGAGGACGAACTCGTCCCCCCCCAGCCGCGCCACCGTGTCGGTGGTCCGCACGCACTGGTTGATCCGGGCGGCGGCGAGCTTCAGGAGGCTGTCGCCGGCCCGGTGCCCGAGGCTGTCGTTCACCAGCTTGAAGCGGTCGAGGTCGAGGAAGAGGACACACACTCGGCCGCCGGTGCGGTGGGCGGCGCCGATGGCCTGGCTCAGGCGGTCCTCCAGCAGCAGCCGGTTGGGCAGGCCGGTGAGGGCGTCATGGTAGGCCTGGTGGCGGATCCATTCGTCCTTGCGGCGCATTTCGGTCACGTCGCTGATGACCCCGACGTGGCGCTTGGCGTTCCCTTCGGCGTCGGCGATGGTGCTGATGGTGGTCCATTGGGGAAAGGACTCGCCGTTCTTGCGGCGGTTCCAGATTTCCCCCTGCCAGACGCCGGTTTGCTTCAGGGTGCGCTCGATGGTGTCGTACAGGCCCGGGTCCTGGCGGTCGGAGTGCAGGAACTGCGGCGTCTTGCCGACCACTTCCGCCTCGCTGTAGCCGGTGATCTCGGTAAAGGCCGGGTTCACCGCCAGGATGGTGCCCCCGGTATCGGTTACCAGGATGCCCTCCCGGGTGTTGCCGAAGACGCTGGCGGCCAGGTCCAGGGCTTCCTCCACTCGCTTCTGCTCGGTGATGTCCTGCAGGGTTCCGAGCAGGCGGGGCGGGTCCTCGTCCCCGTCGGAGAGGGGCTCCACCAGCTGGTGCAGCAGCCGGGTGGTGCCGTCGCCGCGGCGGATGTGGAATTCCGCCGAATCCAGGGAGCGGGAGGCGCGGGCCTCGGCGAGTTGGGCGTCCAGGAGCGGCCGGTCGGCTTCGATGACCGCTTCCCGCAGTCGGGAAAGGGCGCCCGGGGCGGGCAGCTTGCCGCCGGCCACCGGCAGGCCGAGGAGGTGGTAGACCTCCTCCGACCAGCGCATTTCGTCCTCGCCCCAGGTCCATTCCCAGCTTCCCAGGTTGGCCACCTGCTGGGCCCGGGTCAGGTGGGCCCGGTTTTCCTGCAGGGCCTTCTCGCCAGCCCTGGCCTGCAGGAGGGCGATTTCCTTTTCCGCCAGGGCCCGGGAGAGCTGGTCGTGGGAAGCCAGCAGGGCCTCCCGCCGATCCCGCAGGCCGACCCGCATGCGTTCGATGTCCGCCGCCAGGGCATGGATCTCGTCGTCATCCTGGCAGGCGAAGCACCTTTCCAGGCTCAGGGGCTGGTCGAGGTCGTCGTCGGCCAGGCGCCGGGCCTGGGTCGCCATGCGCTGCACCGGACTGGTGATCATGCGCCGCACCAGGATGAAGATGAGGGCCGCCACCAGGGCGGTCTTGGCGCCGTTGAGGAAAAGCACCAGCCACAGGCGTTCCCAGGTCCGCTGCAGGGGGCCGTCGAGGCTGGCGCCCACTTCCAGGACGCCGATTTCCAGGGTTTGGCCGCGGAATTCCTGCAGGAGGGTGAAGCGGCGCATCATCCCCGGGTTGGCGGCGGCCTTGCCGGCGGCGGCGAAGGGTTGTCCATCCACGATGACCCGGGCCGATTCGAAATCCGGCAGGCGCCGGATGCCGTCCAGGAGGACCTGGACCCGGGCCCGGTCGGTGAGCCAGACGTTCTGGACGACGCTGGGCAGGTAGGCGTCCCGGATCTGCTCGAAGCGGGCATGGATGTCCCCCACGTCCCGGTTGAATTCCAGGTAGAGCTGGGCAGCGGTGATGAAGATGGCGATCAGGGAGCTGGCCAGGACGATCACCTGGACCAGCCGGCGTGCCAGGCGAGCCGGCTGCGGGGCCGGGACGATGGCTTCCCGGCGCGTCATCGCGGATCGGACACTCGGAGATTTTCCTCCACCAGCCGGCGGTAGGTGCCGTCGGCCTTCATGGCCCGCAGCGCCTGGGCGGCGGGGCCGGCCAGGTGGGCGTGCTTCTTGTGCAGGTACATGAACATTTCGGTGGAGACCAGGGGCGGCAGCAGCAGCTTCGCCTTCTGGCGGCGTTCCCGGACCAGCCAGTTGCCCTGCCAGCGCTCGAACAGCACCACGTCGGCCCGGTCGTTGGCCAGCAGGTTGAAGAGCTGGTCGGCGTCCTGCACCAGGGTAACGGCATAGCCGTCCTTGAGGCGGGGTTCGAACACCTTCCAGCCGGCGATGTAGCCCACCTGGTAGGGCGTGAGGGCCTCGAAGCCGGTGGTGGCGAAGACGTGGTGGCCCGAATAGGCGACAAAATCGTTGTCCGCCACCTTTTCCTCGACCCGGACCAGGTTGGGGTAGGCGGCCTCCAGACCCTTGACCCGCATGGCGACGCCGTCGTCGAGACCGTTGTTGGCATTCATGTTGGCCCGCTCGGACGCCGGGTAGACGACCGCCTCGGCCTGGATGCCGAGGCGCCGGAAGACTTCCGGCACCAGGCGGTCGAGGAAGCCCTTCTTGTCGGGCTGGATGTAGGGCGCCCCCACCCCGGTATTGAGCCGCAGGGGCTCGCCGGCGGCCAGGGGCGGAAAGACCGCGCAGCAAAGGGCCAGCAGGGCAAGGATGGAGAACCACCGCCGCCGGCTGCGGGGATCGGTAGGTTCGATCATGGTCATGCCCTATTCTAAGGTGAAATACCCATCAATAGTGGGGCTTGATGACCTTGGATAGGGTATGGAACAGCCCTATTTCTTCTCCAGGGGGCGCAGCGCCGGGCCGTGGAGGACCTCGCCGCCGACGCCGAAGCGGGAGCCGTGGCAGGGGCAGTCCCAGCTTCTTTCCGCCGGGTTCCAGTGCAGGATGCAGCCCATGTGGGTGCATACCGGCGACAGGCGGTGGATCAGGCCCGCCTCGTCCCGGTAGAGGGCGACGTTGCCGTGCAGGGTGTGCACCACCTTGCCTTCGCCGGGGCCCACGGTGTCCGGGTCGGTGCGGTGCACCCGGTCGGCCACCAGGTGGGCGGCGATTCTGGCGTTCTGCCTCACCAGTTCCGGGACGTCGTTGAGGTTCATGCGGCTGGGGTCGAAGACTGCGGCCCAGGGATTGTCCCCCTCGAGGATGAGGTCCCGCAGCAGCATGCCGGCCACCGTGCCGTTGGTCATGCCCCAGCCGTTGAAGCCGGTGGCGACATAGAGATGCCTGGAGTGCTGGGTCGTGGGGCCGATGTAGGGAATCCGGTCCACGGTGAAATTGTCCTGGGTGGACCAGCGGTATTCCACCGCGCGCACCGGCAGGCGGCCCCGGGCCCAGACCTCCAGGCGCTGATAGCGGGCCACCGTGTCGCCCCCTTCTCCGGCCCGGTGCCCCTCGCCTCCCACCAGCAGCAGCGTGTCGCCGTCAGGCAGGGGCTGGGGACGCAGGCTGAAGTTCTCGCCGGTGTCGATGAAGAGGCCGTCGGGGGGCGGGCCGTCGAGGCGCAGGGCGAGGACGTAGGACCGGTGGGGCTGCAGGCGGGAGGCGAAGAGGGCCTTGTCGGCGAAGGGAAAGTGGCTGGCGACGATGACGTCCCGGGCCGCCACCCGGCCCCGGTCGGTGGTCACCTGGCAAGGTTCCCCCGGGGTCACGTCCAGGACCCGGGTGGCCTCGAAAATATGGCTGCCCTCCCCGGGCAGGTCCCGGGCCAGGGCGAGCAGGTACTTGCGGGGGTGGAAGCGGGCCTGGCCGTCGAAGCGCACCGCCGCTTCCACCGGGAAGGGCAGGGGCGTGTCCTCCAGGTAGGTGGCGGGCAGGCCCAGGCGCTGGGCGGCCTCGACCTCGGCCTCGATCCGGCCCTTCTCCTCGGGGGACTCGGTGTAGGTGTAGGCGTCGCTGCGGACGAAGTCGCAATCGATGGCCTTGTCCCGGACCCGGGCCGCCACCTGTTCGATGGCCGCCTGCTGGGCTTCGCCGTAGGCCCGGGCCTTGGCTTCCCCGGCATGGCGGATAAGATGGTCGTAGATGAGGGTGTGCAGTGCGGTGATCTTGGCGGTGGTGTGGCCGGTGACCCCGTGGACGATGCGCCCGGCCTCCAGCACCGCCACCGTCCGCCCGGCCTCCTTCAGGAGGGTCGCCGCCGTCAGGCCGGCGAGGCCGCCGCCGACCACCACCACATCCACTTCGAGGCCCTCCGGCAGGGGCGGAAAGCCGGTTTCCGGGGTGGTGTCGAGCCACAGGGAGACGGGGCGGCCGGGCAGGGACTTGGGCATGGGGGCGATGTCGAAAGACGGGTCCAATAGCCCGGACCGGGTTGCAAGGGACGTTCCCATCGGGACGGCGGGGCGGCGCGGCGCCCGCCGGTAACTAATGCAGGCAGGCCGAAAGAATTACCCGGGGGCGGTTTGCGGCCGCCGGGCGTTCCGGGGGGCCGGAAAGACCGCCCCCGGGGCATGGCGCTTGCACCATTTCGGACCCGGGCCGGGTCCCCGGCCCCCTGCCAGCAGAGAGAGGTACTCCGGCATGAACCGAGTCAAATCCCCCAGCAAGCCTACCCATGTTCCCACCAGCGCCGACGACGAGCGGGACCAGATCGATCCCGCCCGCCCCAACCCATCGCCGGCGCCCACCGCCACGCCTCCCGCCGGCGATGCCCGGGAAGGCGCGGACAAGCTCAAGCAGAACCGGGATCACCTGGGAGTGGACGATGAGCACAAGACCCCTGGAATGAAAAAGGGCCATCGCGGCACCTTTCCCTGATTCCGGCCAACGCCTCAACTCCCCCCGTGTCCCTGGCCCGCCGCTAAACTCGGCAGGCCAGGGGGATGGCTTCCAGGGCTCTCGGAGACAGGCGGGGGAACAGCCTTTCGAAGGCTTGGGGCTCCACCCCCGGTGAGAACAGGAAGCCCTGGAACTGGTCGCAGCCGGTGTTTTTCAGGAAACGGCGCTGCCCTTCCGTTTCCACCCCCTCGGCCACCACCTCCAGCATCAGGGCGCGGCCGAGGTTGACGACGGCGGTGACGATGGCATTGTCGCTGCCGTCCTCGGGCAGCCCGGCCACGAAGGAACCGTCGATCTTGAGCTTGTGGATGGGGAAGCGTTTCAGGTAGGCAAGGCTGGAATAACCGGTGCCGAAGTCGTCGATGGCGAGCTGGACCCCGAGTTCGGCCAAAGCCCGCAGGCGCAGCAGGGCCTCGCCGGCGTCCTGCATCAGGACGGACTCGGTGAGCTCCAGTTCCAGGGCCGCCGGGGGCAGGCCGGACTGCTGCAGGGCGGCGGCCACCGCCGGGACGAAATCGGCCCGGCGGAACTGCAGGGCGGAGACATTGACGGCGGCCACCACATCGATGCCCCGGCGGCGCCAGGCGGCTGCCTGGGCCACCGCCTCGTTCAGCACCCACATGCCGATGGGGATGATGAGCCCGCTGTCCTCGGCCAGGGGAATGAAGCGCCCGGGGGGGATGTCGCCCAGTTCCCGGTCCCGCCAGCGCAGCAGGGCTTCGGCGCCGACGATGCGGCCGCTCCGGAAGTCCACCCGGGGCTGGTAATGGAGGCGGAAATCGCCCTGCTCCAGGGCCCGCCGCATGGCCTGGTCGAGCCGCATGCGGGCGAGCAGGTCCACGTTCGTCTGGCGCTGGTAGAAGCGGAAGTCGGCGCGGCCATGTTCCTTCACCCGGTACATGGCGGTGTCGGCGTTGCGAATGAGGTCGTCCGCCGTCTGGCCGTCGGCGGGATAGAGGGCGATGCCGATGCTGCAGGTCACCGTCAGGCTGAGGTCGTCGATGGCGAGAGGCTGGTTGAGGGCGGCGATGAGGCGCTGGGCGGTGATCTCCGCCCCCCGTTCGTCCACGTCGTGGAGGACGAGGACGAATTCGTCGCCGCCCAGGCGGGCTGCCGTGTCGCACTGGCGCAGGCAGCCCTTGATGCGCTCGGCCACCGCCACCAGCACCCGGTCGCCGAAGAGGTGGCCGAGGGAGTCGTTGATCTGCTTGAAGCGGTCCAGGTCGACGAAGAGCAGGGCGAAGGACTTTTCCGCCCGGGCCGACCACTGCCGGACGAATTCGATGCGCTCCCTGAGGAGAGTGCGGTTGGGCAGCCCGGTCAGGGTGTCGTGGTAGGCCAGTTCCTCGATGCGCTTGTTGGCCGCGAGCCGCTCGGTCAGGTCATTGATGCCGACCAGGAAGGCCGGATTGCCGTCCTCCAGGATGACCCGGCTGACCCGGCGTTCCACGGGGACGATCGAGCCATCGGCCCGGCGCACCACGGTACTTGAGAGGACGCCGTCGGCCAGGCCGGCGGCCACGTCCTCCCAGAAGGACAAATCCTCCGGGGGGGCGGCGAACTCGAGGACGGGATGGCCGATCAGGTCGTTTTCCGCCGCCGCCAGGAGCCGGCAGGCGCTGCGGTTCACGGCCCGGATGGAGAGGTCGAGGCAGTCCACTACGAGCACCGACTCGATCAGGCCTTCGATGAGGGGCTGCCAGGGCGCCGGGTATTCCATGCTCAGCATTCCCCGTCGGCGCTGGCGCGGCCAGGCTCGAAGAAATAGCAGAGCCGTTGGCGGGGGGACAGGTAGTCGAAGCTGGCCCTCGGCAGTTGCAGGGGCCGCAGGCTACGCCGGATGCCGAGTTCCGGCGTGCCGCCCAGGTCCGCCACCAGGGCCTCCTCCCGGGGGACGGCCGGGTCGTGGATGACGACGCAGGGCTTCAAGGGGCGGGAGGCGTTCACGGATACCACCAGGGCGTACCGGCCATCGCCGAGTTGGACCACGGAGCCGGGAGGATAGACGCCCATCATGCGGATGAAGGTGGTGAGGACGGCATTGTCGAAACAGTGCTTGCGCTGGGCGAAGAGGTGGGACATGGCCTCGTGGGGCGTCAGGGCATGGCAGGGATTGCCCGGGTTACACAGATTGTCGTAGCGGTCCACCAGGGAGACGATGCGGGCCGCCGGGGCCATGCGCCCGTTGTCGATGCGGGCGGGGTAGCCGTTGCCGTCGGCCTGCTCGTGGTGCTGGCCAATGGCCAGCACCACCTCCTGGTGCAGGTTCATCTTCCGGGCGATTTCCACGCCGTAGCGGACATGCTCCTGGTAGAACTGCTGTTCGGCCGTGGTCAGATGGCCGTTGTGGTAGCGCAGGCGCTCGGGCAGGTCGATCTTGCCCACGTCGTGGAGCAGGGCGCCGAGGCCCACGGCCGCGAGGGCGGCCTCGTCCATGCCGCAGGCCCTCGCCAGCAGGAGGGAAATGACGGTGACGTTGATGGCGTGCACCGACGCCCGTTCGCCGATCTTTTCCGAAAGGAGACGGATGCAGGATTCCTGGGCGCCGTCGATGCCGTCGCTCATGTCCTGCACCAGCGCCTGGGCCGCCTCCCGGCCGGCTTCCGGCCGGGCATGGGCGAGGTCGGTGATGCGGCGGAAGGTGCGGGAAGCCTGGCTGAACAGCCGTTCGCACTGCTCCAGGCCGGCCCGCTGCTCCGCCAGGAGTTCCCGGCGCGGACCGCCGGAGAGCGGCTGGAAGGCTTCCCCGGCCGAAGCGGCCGCAGGGGCGGTTGCCTCCGGGTCGGGATCGCTGCGCAGGGGGAAATAGCGGATGCGCCTCAGCCCCAGGGTGCGGATGGCCTCGATCTGGTCCTTGGAGTGGATCTTGAAGCTATTGAGGGGAAAGGGGTGGGACATCCATCCGACGTCGAGATGGATGTAGTGGCCGATGCGCAGCCGGGCCACGTCGATGAATTCAGTGGGTGTCTCGGTCATTTCTCGGATCCCCTCGGAGCAATCCCAGGCCGGGCGACGCCTTCGGCGAGGCCATGTCGCCGTCCTGGCGGTATGCGGCAGCGATGGCTCAATCTACCTGTCATGGATCGCGGCGCAAATACCGGCATCTCCCCATAGCCCCGGGGATCGATCTGTAGGGAGTGCGGGGTGATGGAGAGGCGTCTGGGGCGGCGGAGAGGGGAGCGAGGCGGGGTCTTGCGGAGGGGGCGGACTCCCTCACAGCATGACCGACACGTCGATCTCGCCCTTCTTGTGCAACACATTCACCCCGACGTCGTGGGCGTGGCGTTCCAGCACCAGGTCCACCACGGCACTCCCGGCCTGCAGGTTGGAGATTTCCACCCGGCCGAGGAAGCTGGGGAGGATGGGGTGGTCGAAGCGGATGCGGGGCTCCTCGGAATGGAAGGACAGCCCGAGGCAGGCCTGCAGCGCGGAGAAGGCGCTGGCGGCGGCCCAGGCCTGGGGCGAGCAGGCCACCGGGTAGAGGGTCGGGCCTTCGCCCTCCCGGCGCACGAAGCCGCAATAGAGCTCGGGCAGCCGGTGCAGGTCCATGAACAGGCTGGCCTGGAAGAGGGCGCCGAGGATCGGCAGGGTCTTGTCCTTCATGCCGTAGCGGGCGAGGCCGACGGCGATGAGGGCGTTGTCGTGGGGCCAGATGGAGCCGTTGTGGTAGGACATCGGGTTGTAGCGGGCCTCGCCGTCGGCGATGGTGCGGATGCCCCAGCCCGAGAAGCTGGCCGGCGAGAGCAG
This sequence comes from Rhodocyclaceae bacterium, assembly GCA_018261935.1. Taxonomy (GTDB): domain Bacteria; phylum Pseudomonadota; class Gammaproteobacteria; order Burkholderiales; family Rhodocyclaceae; genus JAGTRP01. Next base: position 76,401 of record JAGTRP010000007.1, on the reverse strand, counting down.
GGTGTCCGCCGTCTGGCGGGCGTGCTGGGCGCTGGCGATGCCGCTCCACAGTACCTGCCCGGCGTTGGAGGACACCACCTGGCATTGCTGCTTGTGGCCGTCCAGGGCGAGGGCGTAGGCCCCGATCTCCTCGCACCAGAAGGCGTGCTCGAAGCGTTCCCTCAATTCGTGGGCCTGCCGCCGCAGGCTGGCCGCCTGGTTGGGGTCGCCGAGGGCCTGGGCCAGGTCGGCGGCCTGGAGGCGGGCGAGATAGACGTAGCCCTGGACCTCGGCCAGGGCCACCGAGCCCTCGGCCAGGCTGCCGTCGCGATGGAAGACGGCGTCGTGGGAATCCTTCCAGCCCTGGTTCACCAGGCCGGTGGAGCTGCGGCGGAAGTATTCGACGAAGCCGTCCCCATCCCGGTCGCCGTAGCGGTCGATCCAGTCGATGCCCCGCTGCACGTGGGGCCACAGGTTCTGGATGAAGGCCAGGTCGCCGGTGCGCTGGTAGTAGGCGCCGGCGAGGATGATGAACAGCGGCGTCGAGTCGATGCTGCCGTAGTAGCGCCCGAAGGGGATTTCCCCCAGGGCCGCCAGCTCGCCCTTGCGGGTTTCGTGCAGGATCTTGCCGGGCTCGGCGTCCCGCTCCGTGTCCTCGGCGCCGGCCTGGAACTCGGCCAGGTAGCCGAGGACGCTCCTGGCCATGGAGGGATCCACCCACAGGTAGGCGAGGGCGGTGAGGATGCCGTCGCGGCCGAAGGGGCAGCTGTACCAGGGCACGCCGGCGTAGGGATAGGCCCCCTCCAGGTTGCCGGTGGTGAGCATGGCCAGGTCGGCGGCGGAGCGGGTGAGCCAGTCGTTGAACTGGTCGTTGGAGGTGCGCACGGTGCAGCCCCGTTCCCGGATGGTGCGCAGGGCCGAGGTCGCCCGGTTGAGGGCGCCGGCGTAGTTGACGAATTTGGCCTCCGCCGCATCCGATTCGCAATCCACCATGATGTGCAGGTCGGACTGCTCCATGGGCTTGAGGTTGATCTCGTACTCGATGCGGTCCTCGGTGATGTGGTCCGGGGCCGGGGTGCCGCCCACCACGGTGCGGCGGGTGACGCCGTCCAGCCCCTCGTAGGCCAGCACCACGTGGTCGTGCTGGATTTCCGGCGCCAGATCCCGCCCCCGTTTGTCGCGATGGATGCCGCGGACCTCGAAGATGTCGGCGAAGTCGGCGGCGAATTCCACCGAGAGTTGCAGGGCGACGGGCTCGTCGTCGTAATTCACCACCCGCAGGTGTTCCCGCAGGCCGGATCGCCACAGGAGCTTGGCCCGGAACAGGTGCACCGTGCCCTTCCTGACGGCGATGTGCTCTCCCGCCGGCAGGTCCGGGGTGGTGAGGTCCACGGTCAGGAGGCTGTTGTCCCGCTTGATGCTGGAATTCAACAGCATGGGCCGGCGGCCGTTGATCCGCAGTTCCAGGCGGGACAGGAAGCGGGTGCCGTCGTGGTAGATGCCCTGCTCGCCGGTGCCGATGCGGTGAATGTCGCCGAAGCGGTCGAAGACGGCGAAGGTCGGCCCATGCTTGAGGACCCGGGTGCGGTCGTCGGTCCGGGAGGAGGTCGCCGCCACATACCACTGCTCGGCGATCCGGATGGTGTCTTCCATGTCAGGCTTCGATGGCCGAAGGCGAATCCGCCAGCAGGCGGCCATAGACCCGGACGTAGTCCCGGGTCATGCGCTCGGCGGAGAAGTGCTCCTCGAAATCCGCGCGGCATTTCTGCCGGTCGAGGCCAGCGCACTTTTCGACCGCCGCCACGGCCTCGTCCTCGTCGGCGGCGATGTAGCCGTTCACCCCTTCCCGGATCACCTCCGGCACCGAGCCGCAGGGGAAGGCGACCACCGGCGTGCCGCAGGCCATGGCCTCGATCATGACGAGGCCGAAGGGCTCCGGCCAGTCGATGGGGAAGAGGAGCGCCAGGGCGTTGCCCAGGAACTCGTTCTTCTCCCCCTCGCCGATCTCGCCGATGAATTCCACCCCGGGCCCGGCCAGCAGCGGCCGGATGCACTCCTCGAAGTAGACCTCGTCGACGCCCTTCTCCACCTTGGCCGCGATCTTGAGGGGGATGCCAGCCCGGCGGGCGATGCGGATGGCCCGGTCGGGGCGCTTTTCCGGCGAGATGCGGCCGAGGAAGGCCAGGTAGTCCCCCGGCTTCCGGTGCAGGCTGTAGAGCTTGCTCGGCAGGCCATGGTAGATGGTGGCCGCCCAGTTGGCCACCGGCAGCGGCTGGCGCTGGGCATCGGAGATGGAAACCAGGGGGATGTCGTCGAAGTGCCGGTAGAGGGGCAGCAGGTCCGGCAGGTCGAGGCGCCCGTGCAGGGTGGTGACGGTCCGCAGCCCCCGCTGGCGGGCCAGGGGGAAGTGCAGGTAGTCGATATTGAAGTGCAGGACATCGAACTCGTCGGCGACGCTGGCCACCTGGTCGAGCATGATGGCGTAGTGGGCGAAGGGATCCCGGCAGGCGGGATCCAGGCGCAGGCCCTGCTCGGTGATGGGACGGAGGTCGGCGCAGGTCACCGAGTCGCCGGAGGCGAACAGGGTCACGTCGTGGCCCTGGTGCACCAGTTCCTCGGTCAGGTAGGAGACGATGCGCTCGGTTCCGCCGTAGAGCTTGGGCGGCACGCTCTCCATGAGGGGCGAGATGATGGCGATCCGCATGGCGGTTCCTTTCGTGTCGGCCGATCAGGCGGCCGTCTTCAAGTGCCGGCGGTGGAGTTCGGCGCCGGAAGACCAGCGGTAGTCTTCGGCCCGCAGGTCCGCCTCGCTGTCCAGGACCCGGCGCACGAAGTCGCGCTGGCTCGTGAAGGGCAGGGGGGTCAGGGTTTCGGAAAGGAGTTCGGCGGGGTCCCGCTTCTCGTACTGCTGGAAGAGGTCGGCGACATGGTGCATGTGGCCCAGTTCGTAGTCGCAGCAGCGCTCCCAGATGGCCTTGAGGCGCGGATTGCCCTCGGACTCGGCGCAGCTGTAGTAGCAGTAGGCCTCGGTGGCCTCGTGGATCAGCCACTGTTCCAGGAAGCTCTGGCCGGGATCGATCAGGGAGCTGTACTGGGTGACGTGCTGCTCCTCGATGGAGGCGATTTCGGCATAGAGCTGGCGGGCCACCGGGTCGGCGAAGGTGGGGCCGATGTTCATGTAGTAGTCGTGGGTCTGGGACTCGGAGCCGGTGATGAGGTTGGCGTGGAGCTTGGAAAGGAGGGCGGCGTCGTTTGCCATGGGGGTGCGCAGGTCGTCCTCCGGGGCCCGGTGCCCGTCCGTCGTCGGCCGGCCGGGAACGATGTCGGTATGGCCCAGGAGGATGTCGTTGGCGTCCTTGCCCTCCAGGCGGTTGAGGAGGGCGGAATAGCGGTAGAGGTGGTCGAAGTGCTCCAGGAGCCCGCAGCGGTAGACCTGGGCCAGGTAGTCGTCGGGCTCCTGCCGGGTCACCGCCGCCGTCACCTCGATAGCCGCCTGCTCGTAGGCGATGGTGGTCTCCAGGGGCGAGTGGTCGGTGGAGATGAGCCAGTTCACCAGGGTCGCCTGGTGCTGCTCGACGCGGCGGATTTCCGCCAGGGGCAGCCGCAGCTCGTCCTGGAAGCGGGCGCCCAGGCGGGAAAAGCGGATGGCATCCAGTTCCAGCCCCGCCATCAGGATGGTCCGGACCCGGGTGAAGGCTTCGTCGTCGAGCTTGCTGCTGGGCTTGCCCACCATTTCCTTCCAGGTGAAGGCCTGTTTCTCAAGGGGCACGCCCTTGTGGTCGAGTAGGTTCATGGTGTTCTCCTGCCGTGGACGGCGGCGCCTTACCCTCCGGGACGGGGGATGCATCCAGCGCTACAGCGGGGGGGCTGCAATTCGCATTCCCGTTGCGGGGCGCCAGGGGAACCAGGGCTTCACCCAGGGCGTCCTCCACCGTCTCCAGCCACACGAAGTGGAGGCGGCTGCGGGCCTCTTCCGGGATATCCTCCAGGTCCTTCTTGTTGCGGGACGGCAGCAACACCGTGGAAATGCCGGCCTGGAGGGCGGCCAGGACCTTTTCCTTGATGCCCCCCACCGGCAGCACCAGGCCCCGCAGGCTGATCTCCCCGGTCATGGCCACGTCGTTCTTCACCGGCCGGCCCACCAGCAGGGAGGCCAGGGCCACGAACATGGCCACCCCGGCGCTGGGGCCGTCCTTGGGGATGGCGCCGGCCGGCACGTGGACGTGGAGGTCGGTCTTCTCGAACAGGTCGGGCCGCAGCTCCAGGCGCCGGGCCTGGGCCTTGACCAGGGTCAGCGCCGCCTGGACGCTTTCCTTCATGATGTCTCCGAGCTGGCCGGTGAGGGTGAGCTTGCCGCTGCCCGGGGTGACGGTGGCCTCGATGAAGAGGATGTCCCCCCCCACCCGGGTCCAGGCGAGGCCGGTGGCCACCCCGGGGAGGGCGGTGCGCAGGGCGACCTCGCTTTCGAAGCGGGCCGGGCCGAGGATGGCGGGCAGGTCGCCGGGGCCGATGTCCATGCACTCCGTGGCGCCTTCGGCGATCAGCATGGCGGCATGGCGGAAGACGTTGCCGATTTCCCGCTCCAGGTTGCGCACCCCGGCTTCCCGGGTGTAGTCGTGGATGATGGCCCGCACCACCGCCTCGCCGAGGTCGCACTTGGCGGCGGCGAGGCCGTTCTCCTCGCGCTGCCGGGGAATCAGGTAGCGCATCGCGATCTGGGTCTTTTCCTCCTCGGTGTAGCCGGGGAGGTGGATGACCTCCATGCGGTCCCGCAGGGCCAGGGGCACGGCGTCCAGCACATTGGCGGTGCCGATGAAGAGAATCTGCGAGAGGTCGAAGGGCACCCCCAGGTAGTTGTCCCGGAAGGTGGAATTCTGGGCCGGGTCCAGGACTTCCAGGAGGGCCGCCGCCGGGTCGCCGTGGGCGCTCGCCCCCAGCTTGTCCATTTCGTCCAGCATGAGGAGGCAGTTCCTGGCCCCGGCCTTGGCCACCGCCTGGATGATGTTGCCGGGGAGGGAGCCGATGTAGGTGCGGCGGTGGCCGCGGATCTCCGCCTCGTCATGGACCCCGCCCAGGCTCACCCGGGCGAACTTGCGGCCGGTGGCCCGGGCGATGCTCTGGCCCAGGGAGGTCTTCCCCACCCCGGGGGGGCCGGCGAAGCAGAGAATGGGGCTCCTGCCCTTGGGATTCAGTTTCTTCACCGCCAGGTATTCGAGGATGCGGCGCTTCACCTTGGGCAGGCCGGCGTGGTCCTCGTCCAGGATGCGGCGGGCTTCGGCGATGTCGATGCGGTCCTCGGTGGTTACCGCCCAGGGCAGTTCCACCAGGGTTTCCAGGTAGGTGCGCTGGGTGGAGTATTCGGAACTGGCCTCGTTCATGCGGGAGAGCCGCCGCAGCTCCTTGCGGGCGTGGGTCTCCACCTCCTCCGGCATGCCGGCCCGGGCGATGGCGGCCCCCAGCTCGTCGATGCCGCCGGCTTCGGTCTCCGTTTCCCCCAGTTCCCGGCGGATGGTCTTGATCTGCTCCCGCAGGAGGAATTCCCGCTGGCGCTCGTCCATGCGGCTCTTGGTTTGGCGGTCGATCTCCTTGGACAGGGAAAGGACCTCTACCCGGTGGGCCAGGTAGTCCAGGACCTGGTCCATGCGCTTTTCGGCATCCAGGGTCTCCAGGAAGTCCTGCTTTTCCTGCAGGGTCATGTCCAGGAGGCCGGCGACGAAATCGGCCAGGGCCGAGGGCGAGGTCATGCCCCGGATGGCGGCGCCGATTTCCGGGGGCGGCTCGGGCAGCAGGGCGAGGAGTTCGGCGGCCCGCTCCTTCAGGTGCTCCATGCGGGCCTGGATGGGGGGCGTGGGGGCGTCGCACTCCTGCAGCCGGCGTTCCACCCGGGCGGCGTAGAACGGGTAGCCCTGGAGGAACTCGGTGACCCGGAAGCGCTGCAGGCCGTGGCACAGCACCTGGTGGGAGCCGCCCTCGCCGGTGACGTAGCGGACGATATTGGCCACCGTGCCCATGGTGTGGAGCTCGTCGAGCTTGGGGGTGTCGGCGCTGGGGTTGCGCTGCAGCAGGATACCCACCGGCTTGTTCTGCTGGACGGCTTCCTGGGTCGCGGCGATGGAAAAGCGGCGGCCGATGGCGACCGGCGTCAGAAGCCCGGGCAGCAGCACCACGTCGCGGACGGGAATGAGAATGAGGGCGCCCTCCGGCACTTCGTTTCCGACGGCCGGAGGGCTGGAGGTGACTTCCTGGGAGGCAGCCAATTTCTTTTCCCCTGGATTCCATAGGACAGGACCGGAAGCAATTCCGGTGCCCCAACACGGGTCCGGGCCCCTGGCACGGGCCCCCCATCCGCGCTTGCCGGGGCCGTCGGGAACGGCGGCACCCGGCGGGTCAGGAAGAACCCGGGGTTATTCCCGGTTGCGGTCGGACGGGTCCGACCGGCCACCCGTGTTCCGTTCGCGGGTGCCGCTGGGCCCGGCGGCGCCGCGGGTGCCCATGGTCGACGACATGGCGCTCAGGTAGCTGTCCACGTTGCGCTGATAGCCGGGATCGTTGATATCCATGTCGGACCAGCGTTTCTTGTCGATGCCCTGGGAAGTGTCGATCTGGTTCTTGGCCAGGTTGATGGTCAGGTTCTTGCTCTTGTCCTGGGGTGCCGGATAGGCGAAGGCATGCAGGGAGATGGGCACCAGCTTGTCGGCCTTCATCCACGAGGTGTCCACGTCCAGCACGGCATAGTGCACTCGGCCGGTGCCGAGGTTGACCGCGAGATCCTTGATCTCGCCGGCCTTCTTGCCGTCGCGGTCATCCACGTTCTTGCCGATGAGGGTACTGGCCCGCGCCAGCCGCTCGTTGGGCATGGCCTTGGCGGTGACGGTGGGGCCGAAATAGCGGTCCACCTCGCTGCGGTAGCGGTCCTGGGTGTTGCCCCAATCCGGCCAGTTCTTGCTCTCGAAGCCGGGCGCCTTCTTGAGCCGCTCCTTGTCCACGTTGAGGGCCAGCTCGTCCTTGTCGGCACCGGGCCGGAACAGGCTCACCGGGTACGCGAAGAGCTTGCCCCCCATGCCCAGGATCCCGCCGGAGGCGAGGACGGCGTAGTAGATGCGCTCGTTGTTCACATCCACCACCAGGTCGTCGATCTTGCCCAGGGTCTCCCCTTGGGCATTCTTTACCGTCATCCCGATCAGCTTGCTGGCGCGGTAGTCCTGGGCGGCGGACTGGCGCTGCATGCTGGTGGCCGACTGGCTCTTGGTGTCGGATTTGTCGCTGGCGGCCAGGGAGACGCCGGCGACCGACAAGCCGAGAGCGGGCACGATCAGGGTGGCGATCAGGGTGCGCTTGAGTTCAGCTTTCATGTTTGCCTCCTTGCGAAGTCAATGACGAAGCCACGAACCTGATCGTGGCGGGCTTGCAGAGAGGCCGTAGCAAACACCGTTCCCCCGGCTGGAGGCGCCGTGGCGCGGCGACCCGCCGGCGGCCCCGGCAAGATTTCCAAGCGCCTGTAACTGTTGCAACCGGGAAGGCGCCCCGCGCCCCGGGCCGGCGCCGCCCCCTGGGGAACGCCGGTTGCACGCGGGCCTGCGTTCAACCACGCCGGAGGCGGCACCGTGCTCAAACTGGCCATCATCTTCTTCATCATCTCGGTCATCGCCGGCTACTTCGGCTTTACGGGCGTCGCTTCCGGCGCCCGCAGGATTTCGAAAATCCTCTTTTTCATCGCCCTGGCGATCTTTCTCGTCATCCTGGTCTTCGGGGTCCTCCTCGGCGTGGCGATTTTCGGATAAGGCAACGGCTAGGGCTGAACAGCGCCTGGGCGCCTGCACCGGCTAGGCCTTCGCCGTCGGCCACGGGCATTGATGGGATTGAAAAACCTTAATCCGTGTTACTACTGTCAACACTGTAGTAACTGTAGAATCGCCCCCTTGCAAATAACATAACAAGCGGGGAGGCGAGATGTTTTGGGGAAACAATAAGGCGCTATCGGCGGCGCAGGCTGAAGTGGCCACGCTCCGGGCTCAACTGGAGGCGGTGAACCAGGAGAATCGGCAGCTCCAGACGGAGCTGGCGGCGAAGACGCAGGCCCAGAGCGAGAAGGAGCACGAATGCGAGACCCTCAGATCGGTCGTGCGCAACCTGGGGGCGTTCAGCGAAACCCTGGCGGGTTCCCAGCAGAGCCTGGGCCAGATGGCCACGATGCTGCGGGAGGAGCGCAACGAGGCCGTCCAGGCGGCGGATGTCTCCGTCACCAGCGGCCAGATCACGACCCAGATCGCCTCCAACCTCGGCCGGCTCGCCGAAGAATCCTCTTCCACCGCCCGGGAAGTGGAGACCCTGGCGAAGCAGGCCGACCAGATCAGTGCCATCGTCCAGCTCATCCATGAAATCGCCGACCAGACCAATCTCCTGGCCTTGAACGCGGCCATCGAGGCGGCCCGCGCCGGGGAGTCCGGGCGGGGGTTCGCCGTCGTCGCCGACGAGGTGAGAAAGCTCGCGGAGCGCACTTCCAAGGCGACCAAGGATATCGAGGCGCTGGTGGCCAGCATCCGGGAGAATTCATGCACCGCCAAGGATGCCATGGACACCCTGTCCGCCTCGGCCGACGATTTCAGCCACCTCGGCACCAAGGCGACGGAAAGCATGGACGAGCTCGTCAGCCTGTCGGGCCGCATGGAAGGCGTCATCGCCAGCAGCGCCCTGAGGAGCTTTGTCGAGGTGGCGAAGGTGGACCATCTGGTCTTCAAGTTCCGCATCTACATGGGCCTCTTCGGCCTGGACCCGCTGCGCCCCGAAGAAGTCGCCGCCCACACCGCCTGCCGGCTGGGCAAGTGGTACTACGAGGGCGAGGGGCGCGACTGCTTCAGCAAGCTGCCCGGCTACCGGGAACTGGAAGCGCCCCACGTCGATGTGCATAAATGCGGGATCGCCGCCCTGGAGGCAAAGCTGCGGGGCGACATCGATACCATGCTCAGGCATGTGGGGGCGATGGAGAACGCCAGCGTCAGCGTGGTCGGCTGCCTGGAGCGCATGGCCGAGGCCGGGATGGAGCAGCCCGCGGTGCTGTGCCGTCAGTAAGGGGATAGCCCTCGTTTCCGGGGGCGAAGGCACCTTCCCGATTTTCACCGGTCTTATGGCTGGCAGCCTCCCGATTCATCAGCTGCCTTCCAATCTCAGGATTTCTCCGTCATCTGTCGTGAAGGAGTGAGCAATGAGCATGCTCGGTGAGTTCAGGGAATTCGCCCTCAAGGGCAATGTCATGGACTTGGCGGTCGGGGTCATCATCGGCGCCGCCTTCGGCAAGATCGTCGACTCCCTGGTGGGCGACATCATCATGCCCGTCGTGGGCCGGATCTTCGGCAACCTCGACTTCAGCAACTACTTCATCCCCCTTTCCGGACAGACCGCCACCACCCTGGCCGAAGCCAGGAGAGCCGGCGCGGTGCTGGCCTACGGCAGCTTTCTCAGCGTGGCCCTGAATTTCATCATCCTGGCCTTCATCATCTTCATGATGGTCAGGGCGATGAACCGGCTCCGGAAGAGGGCGCCGGAAGAAGCCAAGATTGCCTCGGAGGAGGTCGTTCTCCTGCGGGAGATTCGGGATGGGTTGAAGCGGTAGGGGCCTCCGCCGCCGGGTTCCGCCGTTGACCGGCGTGTAACTTTTTTTGTTTTGCCGAAGCACAAGAAAGTACGCCGCGTTTCAGGCGCGGAACCTTGTGCCTGAAGGGCCCGCTATCGCCTCCCCCTCCCCACCTTCCTCCCATACACATGCATGAGCGGCGTCGCCGAAACCCCATGCACCACGATGGAAATCGCCACCACCGTCAGCACCAGGGAGGCCAGCCGGCTGGCCCAGGGCTCCGGGACGCCGGCCTGGAGGACCACCGCCAGGTAGTAGAGGGAGCCGATGCCCCGGATGCCGAACCAGGCGATCAGCCAGGTCTGCATCCCGGTGGTCCGGGCGCCGGCCAGGGTAGCCGCCACCGCCGCCGGCCGGGCTACCAGGAAGAGGGCCGCCGCCAGGGGGATGGCCTGCCATTCCAGGCGGACGTTGGCCAGGAGCGCCCCCAGCACCGTTACCAGGGCCAGTTCGGCGATATGCTCGGCCTGGGCATTGAAGGCGAGCACCGTTTCCGTCAAATGGAATGCGGCCCGCTCCGGGCTGGTGGCGGTTTCCTCGTCGTCGATGGCCACGTGGATCTTTCCCGGAGTGACGCCGGCGGCCATGGAGGTGCGCCGTTCCACGTGGCGAAAGGCTACCCCGGCGGCGAACACCGCCAGGAATTCCGAAGCATGCAGGAGCCCCGCCAGGCCGAAGCTGAGGCCGATGAGCCCGAAGCCCAGGAACTCCTCCAGGCCCACGGCCATGGCATGGCTGCGGCGCAGGTAAAGGACCAGGCGGGCGGTGAGGAGGCTGACGAGGCCGCCGATGGCCATCCCGGCGGCGATGAACCAGATCCCCTCCACCAGCAGCCAGCGGGTGCCCCAGGGGCCGAGGCCGTGCAGGCCCGCCATGCCCAGCCCGAGCCACACGACCGGTGCCGCCAGGCCGTCGTTGAGGCCGCCTTCGCCGGTCAGCCCGAAACGCACGTGGTCGCCGTCCCCCGTCCTTTCCACCTGGACATCGGACCCCAGCACCGGATCGGTGGGCGCCAGGACGGCCGCCAGGATGAGGGCGATGCTCCAGGGAAAGCCGCAGATCAGCCTGGCGATGACCGCAAAGACGGCGATGGTGACCACCATGGCCGGCAGGCCCAGGCACAGCGGCACCCGCCAGGCACGGAGCTTGAGAGGGGAACGGAGCTTGAGCCCGACGGCGAAGAGGGCGATGGCCATCCCGACTTCGGTCAGGGAACGGATGAACCCGGCGTCCTGGATGGGATGCACCCCGGTGCCGCCGGTCCCGACGGCGTAGCCGAAGGCGAGGTAGAGGATGGCCGGCGTAAACGGCAGGCGCTTGACCACTGAACCCACCAGGGCCATGGATACCAGCACCGCGCCGATGACGAGGAACCAGTTGCTGAGCTGACTCATAAGGGAGACCTCCGCAGCAAGCGGCGGGCCGTGCACAATTGCCCCCCGATCGGTAGAACTTACATCCCAGCCCCCATGCCCAAGGTGGGCATACCCCCGAGGCCGCAAGGTCGGCCACCGGTATGGGGATTGCACCCGCCTGCACGAGCGCAGGCGGAGTACGCCGTCTTCGCTCCCTCGCCCTACCCGTGCCGATCATGGAACCTGCCCTCCCGCGTCCCGCCGGCCTGTTCGCCCCCGGACGCAACTGCTACGCCGTCGCCCACGCCGACCGGGTGGCCTTCCTGGTGGATGGGGAGGCCTATTTCCGGGCCTTCGCCCAGGCGGCGGAGCGGGCCAGGCACTCCATCATGATCGTCGCCTGGGATTTCAACAGCAGCGCCTGCCTGCGCTTCGACCGGGAGGAAAGGGCGGCGGGGGCGCCGGCCCGGGTGGGGGATTTCCTCAACTGGCTGGCCCGGCGCCGGCGCGGGCTGCAGATTTTCGTCCTCGACTGGGATTACCCCATGGTCTTCGGCACCGACCGGGAATTCCCGCCTCTCTATGGCCTCGGCTGGACGCCCCATCGCCGGGTCCATGTCCGTTACGACGACACCCACCCGGTGGCCGGTTCCCATCACCAGAAAATTGTCGTCATCGACGGTACCCTGGCCTTTGTCGGCGGCCTCGATCTCACCGCCCGGCGCTGGGATACCCCCGACCATTGCGCCGACGAGGCCCGGCGGGTCCACGGCCAGGTGGCCTACCCCCCCTTCCACGACCTCATGGTGGCGGTGGATGGCGATGCCGCCCGGGTCCTGGCCGGCATCGCCCGGGAACGCTGGGAGGCCGCCACCCAGCAGGTGATGACGCCGGCGGCGGGGAACGGCGACCCCTGGCCGGCGGGCTTGCCGGTGGATGTGACCGACGTGGACCTGGCCATCGTCCGCACCCTTCCCCCCACCCCGGAGCGCCCCGGGGTGCGGGAAGTGGAGCAGCTCTACCTGGACATGATCGCCGCAGCCCGCCACACCATCTACATCGAGAACCAGTACTTCACCGCCCATCGCATCGGCGAGGCCCTGGCGGCCCGGCTGACCGAGCCGGAGGGGCCGGAGATCATCCTCGTCACCCGGCTGCTGAGCCACGGCTGGCTGGAGGAGCACACCATGCACGTGCTGCGCACCCGCCTCCTCTGGGAGCTGGAGGCGGCCGACCGCGGCCGGCGCTTCCACGTCTATTACCCCCACATCGACGGCCTCAGGGACGGCACCTGCATCGACGTCCATTCCAAGCTCATGATCGTGGACGACGAGATCCTGCGCATCGGTTCGGCCAATCTCTGCAACCGTTCCATGGGCATGGACAGCGAATGCGACGTCGCCATCGAGGCCAGGGGAAACCCCCGCCTCGCCGCGGTCATCCAGGAGTTCCGCGACCGCCTCCTGGGGGAGCATCTGGGCCTGCCGCCGGCCCGGGTGGGCAGGGAAGTGGCCAGCCGCGGCAGCCTCTACCGGGCCATCGAGGTGCTGCGGGGTCCGGGCCGCAGCCTGCGGCCCCTGGACAAGGTGCCGGAATGGTCCGAAACGGTGGTGGAACTGGCCCGGGTCGCCGATCCCGAGCGCCCGGTTTCCCTGGAGGAAGTGGTGGCCGAATACCGGGCGGCCGATCCCGCCTCGCCGGAGCAGGGCATCCACTGGGCCCGGCTGGCCATGGTGGCCCTGCTCCTCGCCGCCCTCACCGCCCTCTGGCGCTACACCCCCCTGGCCGGCCTGGTTTCCCCGGAGCGCATCGTCGGCTGGGCCCACGCCTTCGCGCACCACCCCTGGGCGCCCCTGGTCATCCTGGTGGCCTACACGCCGGCCTCCGTGGTCATGTTTCCGCGCCCCCTCATTACCCTCGCCGCCATCGTCGCCTTCGGCCCCTTCCCGGGCATCGCCTACGCCCTGGCGGGGGGGCTGCTGGCCGCCTTCTTCAGCTATCTGGCGGGACGGCGCCTGCCCCGGGGCACGGTCCGCAGCCTGGCCGGGGACAAGCTCAACAGCGTCACCGACACCCTGCGCCGCCGGGGCCTCATGGCCATGACGGCGGTGCGCCTGGTGCCGGTCATGCCCTTCGCGGCGGTGGGCCTGGTGGCCGGGGCCATCCACATCAGGCTCTGGCACTTCATGCTCGGGACCCTCCTCGGCATGGTGCCGGGAACCGTCACCGCCATCATCTTCGGCGGGCAGATCGAAGTCGCCCTGCGGGACCCGTCCCAGATCAGCTACGGCCTCATCGCCGTCGCCCTCGGGGTCATGGCCCTCCTGGCCCTGACCATGGGCCGCTGGCTGAAGGAACAGAGCCGCCATCACCTTTCCCACGGGGGCAGCCATGGGCAGCCAAGCCACCACCCTCGCTGAATGGGGCAACCTCATCCACACCCTGGGGGCCGACTGCCTGCGCATCGCGTCCTACAACATCCACCGCTGCGTCGGTACCGACGGCCGCAGCAGCGCAGCCCGGGTCGCCAGGGTGATCGAGGAGATCGGCTGCGATACCGTCGGCCTCCAGGAAGTGGACAACCAGCCCGGTCCCGGCCACGACTCCATGCAGCTCGACTTCCTGGCCGACACCACCGGCATGAGCGCCGTCGCCGGCCATACCATCGTCCGTCACGAGGGGCTTTACGGCAACGCCCTGCTCACCCGGCGGCCCATCCTGGATGTGCGCCTGCACGAGCTTTCCTTCGGGCGGCGGGAGCCCCGGGGGGCCCTGCAGGTGGATCTGGACGTGGCCGGGCGCCGGGTGCGGGTCTTCGTCACCCATCTCGGCCTGAAGCCCGCCGAGCGGCGCTACCAGGTCCAGAAAATGTTGGTCCTTCTGCAGCGGTTTCCCGAGGACGAGCCGGTGGTGGTGCTGGGGGATATCAACGAATGGCTGCCCATGGGACGGCCCCTGCGCTGGCTCCATGGCATGCTGGGCTACGCCCCGGCCGAGCGCTCCTTCCCGGCCCGCTTCCCGATGTTCGCCCTCGACCGGGTCTGGGTACGGCCCCGGGAGACCCTGCTGGCCTTCGGCACCCATCGCTCGGCCATGGCCGCCGCGGCCTCCGACCACCTGCCGGTGATGGCCATCGTCGCCAACGGCGAGCGTCCCGCCATCGAGCCCCCCGCCCGGTACAAGCACGAGGTCGCCTGGAGCGGTCCGGACCGCCGGAAGGGCGACCGACGCCGCGCCTGATCGGCATGCCCCTGTCAGGAAGCGACTTTTCCGGCCGCCGCCGGGCCCCGGTCGGCTCTGGGGTCATGACAGGGCTGGGAACCAAGTTGACCCTACCGAGTCGTAAGGTGCAGTTTCCGCTGTCCTGCCGGGCCTGTCCGGCTGACTCGAAAGGAGGTCCCATGGAGCCGGAAGTGCATATCGCCGGGCTATTGGTGCAGACCTTGCCGGAGCAGCGCCCAAAGGTGGCCAAGGCGTTGTCGGACTGGCCCCGGACCGAAGTCCGCGCCGGCAGCCCGACGGGCAAGCTGGTGGTGCTGTGGGAGGGCGGTAGCGGCGACGAATTGACGGCCTCCATTGCCCGCATCCGGCAGTTGCCGGGGGTGCTGAACGTGGCGCTGGTCTACCAGCATGTGGAAAATGCCCGGGCCATGGCCGCGGCCGCCGATGAGGCCGAGGCCTAGCGGACCTATTGAGGGGCCGGCCGGGGGCCGAGAAGCCGCTGGTAGATGGCGAGGTCGGCCGCCGAGAAGCAGCAGAAGATGACTTCCGACAGGCCGCTGCCGCCGGCCAGGCAGGACGAAACCGTCGCTACGGCCACCCGGGCCGCCTGTTCGGCGGGATAGCCGTAAACTCCGGTGCTGATGCCGGGAAAAGCGATGCTGCGCAGACCGTAGCGGTCGGCCAGTTCCAGCGAATGCCGGTAGCAGGAGGCCAGGAGCTCCGCTTCCCCCCGGGTGCCGCCATGCCAGACCGGGCCCACCGTGTGGATGACGAAGCGGGCGGGCAGGCGATAGCCCTGGGTGAGCTTGGCTTCCCCCGTCTTGCAGCCGCCCAGCCGGCGGCACTCCGCCAGGAGCTCCGGCCCCGCCGCCCGGTGGATGGCGCCATCCACCCCGCCGCCGCCCAGGAGGGAGCTGTTGGCGGCGTTTACGATGGCATCGACGGGCAGCGTCGTGATGTCGGCTTGCAGGGGACGAAGGATGGCGGCCATGGGCTACTCCGCTTCCCCGTAGTCTTCCAGCATCTCCGTCAGCTGCGCTACCCGCCGCTCCGTCAGCAGGGCCATCCAGCCATGGGGCTCGACGGCGGGATAGCGCAGGCGGCCGAAGGCCACCCAGGCGTCCCGGTACTTGAGCCAGAGCTTCTGGGCCGAGCGCACGTCGGCCTTGCCGATGGTCGAGAAGCCCAGGGTGTCGCCGCCTGCCGCGGTCTTGGCCTGCATGATTTTCCGGAACACTTGGTTGAGGGCCCGGTCGAGCTGATCGAACTGGGCCTTGGTGAACCTTGGAAGGTCGCCCTTCTCGAATCGTTCGAGATCCTGGACGAAGAGATCGGACTCCGTGCCGCTGGCCGCGATCGCCATGGCCGCCCTGGCCGTGCCCATGGCGTCGGTTTCCAGCTCGCCCCGCGCCTGGGCGAAGGCTTCTGCCGCTTTCTCCAGGCGATCGAAGGCCGGCTGCTGCGCCGCCGGCATGTTCCGCAGCAGGCGGGCCAGCCGCCGGGTCCGGTCGCGGTCGCTCTGGCGCTCGGCGACCGCGGCGCAGAATCCCTGCATCAGCCCGCTGGTGACGTCGTCGCAGACATCGAAAGCCTCCTTCGGGGACAAGGCCGCCAGATGCTCCACCCGCCCCGTGACCTCGGCCTCGGCGCCGCCGATGCTGCAGGCGTAGCGGATGGCCAGGGGAATGTTCCGGGCCACGCCGAACCCGTTGGCGTAAAGCATCATGAGCGCGGTCTCGTTCCGCTGGGCGTGGGCGCAGGCGACCACTTCCGGCCAGTTCGCCTTCCCGGCGCCGGACCGGCTGTCGCCCAGGGTGTCGTAATAGAGGTCGAGGGTCTCGTTCAAATCCTCGCAATCTGCGGCCTTGGGGGGCCGGATGTCCCGCCTGGGCGACTGGGCGTCCCTGGCCTTCATGCACTGGCGGTACCAGGGGGCGGCCTTGTCCGGGGGCCGCCCGAAGTTCGAGGTGTTCGGGTAACCGGCTGCCAGGGCGCCGCCGGTGGCCAGGCTGATGGCGCCGGCCAGCAGGAGGGGAAGCCATGCCGGGGGCGGGCGTCGAGCCTGTGCATGACGATGGCGCGCCGGTCGGTGACGACGCTGGCCGGCCAGGTGGCGCATCATGCTCCCTGGAACGCTACCCAGTTTTCTCCCTTGCGGGCGAACAGCTGGGGACTGATCAGGTGCTTTCCGCCCTCGCCGACCCGGGCCGAGACCCCTTTCAGTTCGGCGATGCCGTCGGCCGACGCCGCATCGCAGAAGGCGCAGACATCCCGGGACGGCATCGCGACCACCGGCCCGTTCGGCAGGTAGGCCTTCAAGGGGCCGTCCCAGAGTTCGTCCACCAGGACGAGGCTGGCCTCGAAATGGCCATCCAGCACCAAACCGTGGGAATTGCCGAGGGCATGGACCCGGAGGCCCCGCTGGCTCTGGTCCACCAGGGCGCGGAGGTTGTCCACGCCGATCCGGTGCAGTTCCTCCAGGGAGATGCCGGCGGCACGGACCTGGCCCAGGTTCACGTAACTCAACCCCTGGCCCTCGTCGATGACATAGACCACGCCGAAAACCCCCTTCATGGCGAGGACCACCGGTTCGTCATCCTCCGACAGCTGGATGCCCTCCGGCGTCTTGACCTTGGCCTGCAGCCTCTGGCCGTTGGGCAGATTGGGGAGGCCGGCGGCCTTGACGTGGGCGATGGCCCGGCCGATCCGCTCCCGCATCGGATTGGTGGAGGAAGGGGCGGCCGCTGGACAGCGGATGGGCTGCGCCGCCGGGGCCGGTTGGGGCCTGGGCGGCCGGACGGCGGGGCGACTCGGGAGGACCTCCTGGACGACTTCTTCATCCTGGCCACCCTTGGTGGCGCGATACAGGAAATAGCCGATGGGTACGATGTTCAGGGTCGGCATCATGGCGAGGACCATGCCCAGGATCTTCACCAGCCGCCCCGTGCCCAGGGCCTCCGCCACCCGGGAGATCCCCGCGCCTCCCCCCACGAAGGCGACCACCCAGCACAGCAGGCCGAAGGCCGCGCCCTTGCCGGTGAGCATGAGGGGCAGCGAGAGCAGGGCGCCGGCGAGGGCCGCCCACAGGAACTGGCGGCCCTGCCGCAGTTGTTCGTCGTCGAGATGGTCCATGGAGCTCCCGGTTATGCTTTTGACAGATTGCCGAATATATCATTGGCATGGACTGGCGGGGCGGCAGGAAGGTCCGCCATGGCCCCTGCGTTCGAGATAGTCCGGTGCGAAGTCATAGAACATCAGGTAGTGCATGGCATGCCCCAAGTGATGGTTGGTTACAGAAAGCATTGCTCTCGGTCCTGCCCGGCCGCTCGACGACAATCCGGTTACTCCATGCAGCGCCGGCAGATGGCGGCAACATGGATCGCCGTGGTGTTGAGGAACGGAACCTCGGCGGTGCCATCGGCGAGGATCAGCGGCAGCTCGGTGCACCCGAGGATCACCCCATCGATGTCGTCCCGTTTCTTCATGTTCGCGATGATGGACAAGAGCCCTTGCCGGGTCCCTTCGTTGAAGATGCCGAGCTCGATCTCGGTCATCAGCTTGTCCTGGATGTATTGCTGCTCATCAAGGTTGGGGACGACGACGGCGATGCCCTCCCGGGCGAAGCGCTCGCCGAAGAAGTTGGCGCCCATGGTGGTTTGCGTGCCGAGGAGTCCCAGCTTCCTCAGCCCGGCCGACCTGGCCGAGTCCAGGGTGGCTTCGACGATGCTGATGAGCGGCAGGGGCGATTGGGCCTGCACCCGGTCGAAGACGATGTGGGCCGTATTGGCGGAAATGACCGCGAAGTCGGCGCCGGCATGCCGAAGAGCTGCCGCCTTGGCGGCCAGATCCTGGGCCAGGGCCTCCCAGTGCTGCCCGACAACGAGGGCGAACGCCTCGGCCATGTTCATGCTGTAGATGATGATTTCCGGTGCGGCCAGGCTCTGGTTGCGTTCATGGAAAAAGTCCACGATGCGCTTGTAGTAGTCCGCGGTTGATTCGGGCCCCAGCCCGCCGATGATGCCGATTTTTTTCATGGTCACTCCCATGTTCTCGCGTCAGGTCGCAGGATATCGCATCGGCATAACGCTGTCTGCGTAGCGGCCTTCAACCCTCCGGGGTGTCGATGTCGATTTCCTGGTACGGGATTCCTCTTTCGCCCAGGTATGCCTTGGCTTTCCGGCAGTAGCCGCACCAGCTGGCCGAATACAGCTGGGTGACGGCCATGGGCGCGGGCTTCCCCGGTGGGAACGCCCTTTGCAGTGTCCACCCCATGAAACTTGCAGGAAAGACTGCACAGGTCACCGGCTCGGACAGCGGCATCGGCCAGCAGATCGCCATCGCTTTCGCCCGGGAAGGGGCGGACGTCCTCGTGCATTACTACGCGGACGAAGCGGAGGCACGCATGGTCGATGCCGGCGGCGGCACTTAGGACTGGAAGGAAAGGAGAACCCCATGCCCAGACAGCAAGGCAGATTGCCCTCTACCCTCGAGCGCTCCCCGGCCAAGGCCCAGCGCACCTACCTCGAGACCCTGGAGAACGCCGAAAAGGAATACGGCCGGGGCGAAAAGGCTTCCCGCACCGCCTACGCCGCCTTGAAGCACAGCTTCGAGAAGGTCGGCGACCACTGGGAAGCGAAGAAGCGCCCGGGGCCCTCCGATTCCCGCGCCGAACAGCCCACCGCCAAGAAGCGCGGCTGAATCCGGGGCTGCGTCCGGCCAACCTTGTAAAACTTGCCGGCCGTTTCCATGAATGCCTGCCCGGGGGCGGGAAAAAGGGCTTTGGTAGGTTTTTTTCGCTCAAAACCGGCTTTCGGCCAGTGGCACGCAAACTGCTGGAATCCAAGGCAAGCCTGGAAAAACAAACAATCGTGCACTAGCCTTCATCCATGTATTCCGTGTACTGCCTGGTTCGTCATCCGGAACAGCTCGAGCCCCTGGTGGATCGCCTGCAGGATGCCGGCGTCCGCAGCGAGGATATCGCCGTGGTGTTGCGCCAGGGGACGGAAATGTTCTCCAGCAACTTCACCGAAGCCTCCCGCTTCGTCCAGGTCTTCTGGGACCTTTCGGTGGGCTCGGCAGCCGCCTTCTGGTGGCCCCTCGCCATGTGCGACTGGACGACCCGGGGCGTGGCGGCCGACGGCCATGCCGTCATTTCCCTCGATCTCTATCGCGCCCGGCGCTGCCGAAAAGAATAACGGCAGTTCATCGAACTGCCGTCTGGGGTGAGGGAGGAGGGAGGCCACCCCCCGCGAACGGGGGATGGAGCCGGCCTTCTCTGCCGCTCACCGGCTCTTGCTCTTGCTGCTACTGCTGCTGCCACTGCTGCTGCCGCTGCTGCGCTTGCTACTGGCAGATGCCTGTTGACCGTGGGAGCTCTGGGAAGAGGCGGACTGCTGCCGGCTCTCGGACCCCTTCTCGGAAGAGCCTGCCTGCTGCTCGTGGCCGGCGGACTGCTGGCCGCCCTGCTGGTGCTGGCCCTGCTGATGACTGCTCTGGCTTTGCTGCTGCTGGCCGCCCCGCTGGCTTTCGATACTCTGGCGGATCTGGGTGCCGCTCTCGCGGATGGATTCGCGGGCGCCTTCGCCCAGGCTTTCCGCCGCCTGCATGGCCTGCTCGGCCTGCTGGCGGGCGAAATTCCGCAACTGGGTCAAGTTTTCCTCGGCCTGGGCTTCCAGCTCCTGGAGGCCCTGCTGGAAGTTCTCGGCCGCGTTGACTGTCTGGAATTCCATCAAGCGCCCCATTTCCCGCTGCACTTCCTGCAGGGTCTGGTTGGCTTGGCCGGCGGTTTGCAGAAATTGCTCGGTGCTGGCGGAAAAGACCCGCCGGGCGCGGTCGTCGGCGATCTTGAAGAGGTCCGAATAATCGGGCAGGCCGAAGGCGGTGGCCGCCCGGGCCTGGGTCTGCATCATCATGCGGGCGGCGGCGGCCTGCATGTCGTAAAGCTGTCCAAAGCCCCGCATGGCGATGGCCGAAATGTTCAGGGCTACGCCGCCGCGTCCGCCGTTGCCGCGCTGTTGCTGCTGGCCCTGGCCGCCGCCCTGGGAATACTGGATATCCCAGCTTCCCTGGCCTTGTTGGGAATGTTGCTGTTCCCGGCTGCCCTGAGTCTGCTGCTCACGGCCGCCGCCTTGGGAGGATTGCTCCTGTTGGCGCGTGTTCTCGCTGGTTCGTTGTCCTTGAGCCATTTCAAAAAACTCCTGTGAGGTTGGTAAGTCACTTCGTTCCCTCGAGATGAACGAGGGGTCTTGTTGCATAGCAACACGGGTTCCCGAAAGCGGGGTGGGGGCCGCGTCGGATGCCGCGCGCGGAGGGCAGTCGGCAATAAGCGTTCCCTGGCGGCCCCGGGGGACGGCCGCCGGGAGCCGGGGGGGCGCCGGAAACCGCCGGCGTTCAGCAGCTCGCGCCGATCTGCTGGATGAGCCTCAGCAGGTCGTCGGCGTGCTCCTCCTCGACGGCGAGGATCTCCTCGAACAGGCGCCGGGTGGTCGAATCGGCGTTGCCCAGGTACTGGGCCATTTCGCGGTAGCTCTCGATGGCGACGCGTTCCGCCACCAGGTCTTCCTTGATCATTTCGACGATCGTGTCGCCGGCCACGTATTCGGCGTGGCTGCGTTCGGCCAGGCCGTGGGGCGAAAAGTCCGGATCGCCGCCGAGCTGGCTGATGCGCTCCGCCAACTGATCGGCGTGCAGCTCCTCCTGCTGGGCATGTTCCAGGAATTCCTGGGCAATGCTGACCGAGGTGAGGCCTTTGGCGGAGAAATAATGGCGCTTGTAGCGCAGCATGCAGACGATTTCCGTGGCCAGGGCCTCGTTCAGGAGGCGCAGCACGGTCTCCTTGTCGGCCCCGTAGTTGTCGGTGACCGCGCCGGCCTCGATGTGCTGGCGGGCGCGTTGGCGCAGGGTGCTGATATCCGAAAGGGTGGCTTGTTCAGGCATGGTTCGGCTCCAGGTGGGATCGTGATCGGATTCCTTCATAGCAACGGCCATGCCGGGCCGGCCTCCGGAACCAGCCTTCCCGGAGGGGGGCGAAGCCGCGCAGTTTTGACAAGGCCGTGCACATTTTTCATTGGGTTTTCACTGGGGCGGCCCACGAAAAAGCGGGCCATCGGCCCGCTTCCCGGCAGTCAACATGGAGGAGGACACCTTCCCTTGATCGCTCTGCGCGGTCAGGGCGGGTTCCGGTGGATCCGGTGCACGTCGCCATATCACGAATGGCCTCAACGTGTTTGTCACCGGAAAACCGGAGACCACTGAAAGGTGTCCTCACCCAGGATGCAGCAAAGCGCGTACCCGGGCATCACCGGGAGGGGCCTTCGGCTCAGGACCTCACCGGGGTCGGCGGGTGGCCGGCCACCCGGCGCAGCTCGACGCTGGGCACCCGCATCAGGGTGCGGTACTTGGTGACCGTGCGCCGGGCCAGCCGCAGGCCCTGCTCGGCCAGCAGGCGGGCGAGCTGGGCGTCGGAAAGGGGGGCCGCCGGATTCTCGGCGGCGATGAGCTCCTTCAGGAGAGCCCGGATGGCCATGGCCGAGCAGGCCCCGCCGTCCTCGGTGGCGAGCTGCCGGGAGAAGAAATACTTGAACTCGAACAACCCCCGGGGGGTGGCCATGTACTTGCCGTTGGTCACCCGGCAGACGGTGGATTCGTGCAGCCCCAATTCGCCGGCGATGTCCTTCAGGGCCAGGGGCTTCATGGCCGCCTCGCCGTAGTTGAAGAAGACTTTCTGCCGCGCCACGATGGCGTCCGCCACCCGCTGGATGGTCTTGAAGCGCTGCTCGACGTTGCGCAGCAGCCAGCGGGCCTCCTGCAGCTGGCGGACGAAGGAGGAGTCGCAGCTGCCCCGGCAGGCGGCGATTTCGGCATAGGCCCGGTTGATGCGGACCTGGGGCTGGATGGCCGGATTCAAGGTGGCGACCCACTGGCCCCGGACCTTGGCGACGATGATGTCCGGCACCACGTAGCGGGTGTCATCGACGGCGAAGCGGCGGCCGGGCCGGGGATCGAGGGTACGGATGAGGGCGCGGGCGGTGTGCAGGGCGGTCTCGTCGCAGTGCAGGATTTGCTGCAGGTGGATGAATTCCCGCCGGGCCAGGAGATCGAAGTGCTTGCCCACAATTTCCAGGGCGATGGCCCGTCCCGCCGCCGAGGCCGGCAGTTCGTCGAGCTGGAGGAGCAGGCATTCCTGCAGGGAGCGGGCGGCGATGCCCGGCGGGTCCAGGCGCTGCACCAGCTTCAGGGTGGCGGCCAGTTCCCGGGGCTCGACGTTGTCCTCCGGGGAGACCAGGGCGGCCAGCTCCTCCAGGGGGGTTTCGAGATAGCCGGCGTCGCTCAGTTCGTCGATGATCATGTGGGCCAGGGCCCGGTCCCGGTCCCCCATGGGCCACAGGAGCAGCTGGCTGCGCAGGTTGTCCCGCAGGCTCACCGGGGCCTTGGACCATTCGGTCCAGTCGCTCTCCTCGTCGGCGGCCGGGCCGCTCCGGTAGCCGTCCAGGCTCGGGGCCGCCAGGCCGCCTTCGTCGCCTTCCGGCTCCGGGGCGGCGGCGGGCCAGCCCTCCTCGGCTTCCGTAGCGCTCATGTCGGCGGGTTCCTCGGGGATGTCGGTCTTCAACTCATCGGGTTCGCTCTTGCCGTCGGCGGACAGGGGGCGGGACGGGGCCAGGTCGGTGATCTCTTCGAGAAACGGGTTGGTCGAAACCGCCTGCTCGACCTCCTGCTGGAATTCCTGGGAAGAAAGCTGCAGTAGCCGCAGTGCCTGCTGAAGCTGGGGGGTGACGGCCAGATGCTGCCGTAGCCGAATCTCCATTCCGAAGCTCATGGGGAAACCTCCTGGGCGTACCGATTGCAAGCGTGGAAAAGGGGAGAAAGAACCAGGCGTTGCCACGCCGTCCGGGGACAGCCGCAAGAGCTGTGCCATCCGCCGGGGTGCCCTGGACGCCGCCGAGGGCCCGATAGAAGAGCGGATCGGTCGCCATCGGCGGGGAAAGTTTTACAAGCCGGGAGTAAGAATTGCGTCCCCGCCGGCTTCATGGGGAGCGGAACCCCGGCCGGCGGGGCAGGCACGGTCTCTGCATGTTTCATACCCCGAGGAACCGGGCCACGGCTCCGGCGCCTCTCCCGTCCCTGGGCGATGAATTCACCGAAAGGCCGGGGATGTTTCATTCTTTGGCGGGCACGATGGCCTTCCTGAAACGAAAGGACCTGTTCGCCGCACTCCCTGAGGAGATGTCATGAACAACTTGCGACTTCAGACCCTGTGTGTGGTTATCGGCCTTGCCTTGAGCGCGGCCGCCTGCAATCGGGCCAATCAAGAGCCCGCCAAATCGACCACCTCCAGCACAACGACCACAACCCCCGCTCCGAGCGGCACGGCGACAGCGCCATCCACCACGATGCCCCCGAGCGGCACGGCGACGGCTCCATCCACCACGATGCCGCCGAGCAGCACCGCCGCGGCACCGCCCCCCGGCAGCACGACCGGCACTCCGAGCGGCAGCTCCGCCGGCTCCGCCGGCGTCGCCGGCAGCGGCACCGGGCCCGGCAGCAGCTCCAGTTCGTCGGATATGGGCGCCACCTCGGGCGGCACCAGCGGTTCCGCCAGCGGCGGCATGAGCTCGGGCGGCTCAACCGGTTCCACCACCGGTGGTGGCAGCATGAGCCCGGGCGGCACGACTTCCGGTTCATCCAGCAGCACCACCGGGCGCTGAACGGCGGGCACGCCGCGGCGTGCCTTCTCACAAGGAGTCCGTCCCATGCCTCTTCCCCCCCTGGCTACCCTGGGCGTCCTGGCCGGCCTGGCGCTGGGCTGTACCGCCTGCAACCGCTCGGACAAGGTGCCGGCGCCGCCCAAGGTAGCCTTGGCGCCGGCCGCCGCCCCGGCGGTTTCCTCCGACCCCGGCACGGCCAGCGATACCGCGCCCCGCGGCATGGGCGGCGTCGCCGGTGCCTCGGCCGGGCCGGTGGCGGGCGGCGACCGGGTCTTCGTCTCCGAAGCCGCCAACCGCGGCATGGCGGAGGTCGAGGCGGCCCAGCTGGCGGCCGGACGCACCGGCAACGCCAGCATCAAGGGCTTCGCCCAGCAGATGGAGCGCGACCACACCAGCGTCAATGACGAGCTGAAGCGCATCGCCGACCAGAAGGGCATCGATCTGCCGAGCACCATCGCCGGCGAGCCCCGGGGGCAGCTCAGCCGCTTGAGCACCCTGTCCCAGGCCGACATGGACCAGGCCTTCCTGCAGGATTTCGGCATCGATGCTCACCAGAAGGCCATCGCCCTCTTCGAGCGCGAAGCCCGGGAAGGCCAGGACCCCGACTTCAAGGCCTTTGCCGAAAGGACCCTGGCCAAGCTGCGGGAGCATTTGGCCATGGCCCAGCAGATGCAGACCGGCCGGGTCGGCAGCACGGCGGGGCCCCATTGATGGGCCGGTGCGGAACGCCGGTTGCTAGCGCTACCGGTGCTTGCCAGGTTTCTGTTGCCCGACGGAACCGCGTGGCGGTCCCGGGGGCCGGAATCCCGGCACTTGGAGAAAACGAAAGGATCCGTCATGCAACTTGAACTCAGTGACAACATCTCGACGGGGCTGCGCAACATGCCCTTCAGCAATATCCGCTGGACCGCCATCATCGCCGGTCTCGTCGTCGGCATTTCCACCCACCTCCTGCTCATGCTCCTCGGCACCTCGGCCGGGCTGGCGGCGGTGGACGTCACCGAGGCCGGCGGCGGTGGCAATACCATCACGACGGCGGTCGGCATCTGGAACATCATTTCCATGCTCATCGCCGCCTTCGTCGGCGGCTACGTGGCGGCCCGCACCGCCGGCCTGCGGCGCCGGGCTGACGGCATCCTCCACGGGGTCGTCGCCTGGGGCATCACCATGCTGGTGATGACCTTCCTGGCCACCACCGTCGCCGGGAACCTGCTGGGAACCTTCTTCGGCTCCTCCGCCGCCCGCTCCACCGCCACCACATCGGGCCCCGCGGCAGCCCAGGCCGCCCGCAGCATCCAGCAGGGGGACCGGGAAGAGGCCATCCGCAGCCTGGAAACCCGCCTCGGACTGTCCACGGACCAGGCCGCCAAGATGGTGGACCAGGCCCTCATCATGTCCGGCAACGCCGAGGCCGCCAGTCCCGCCGGCCGCCAGGCGGCCCAGGACACCCTGAAGACGGCTTCCATCGCCAGCGGCTGGCTCACCGCCGCCATCCTCCTCTCCCTTCTCGCGGCCATGGGCGGCGGTTGGCTCGGAGCCCTCGGCACCCATCGCGAGGTCAGGCCGGATCTCCATGAGCATGAGCACCACGCGGCGACCACCACCGAGACCACGGCGCCCCTGGCCCATTGACGGCGGGGAATGAAAGCAGCCCTTCGGGCGCCTGCGGGCGCCCGATTTTTTTGGCCACCGCTCAGGCCGCCCCGGGGCGGCGGGCGGCGCTCAGATGCTGCCGGAACCAGGCGGAAGCCTGGATAGCCACCTCCTCCAGGGTGCCCGGCTCCTCGAAGAGATGGGTGGCTCCGGGGACGATGGCGAGCTGCTTGATGCAGCCCAGACGGCGGAAGGCCGCCTCGTTGAGCTCGATGACCCCGTAGTCGAGGCCGCCGACGATCAGCAGGGTGGGGGTGCAGACCCGGCTCAGGGCGGCTTCCCCGGCCAGGTCCGGGCGCCCGCCCCGGGAAACCACCGCCTGCACCCGGCTCGGTTCCGTCGCCGCCAGGCGCAGTGCCGCCGCGGCGCCGGTGCTGGCGCCGAAAAGGCCGACGGGCAGCGTCGCGGTGGCCGGATCCAGGCTCAGGAAGCGGGCGGCGTCGGCCAGGCGGCTGGTGAGGAGGTCGATATCGAAGCGCCGGGAGTAGTCCCGGTCCTCCGCCGGGGTGAGGAGGTCGATGAGGAGGGTGGCGAGCCCGGCCTGCCGCAGCTCCTGGGCCACGTAGTTGTTACGGGGCGAGAGGCGGCCGGAGCCGCTGCCGTGGGCGAAGAGGACCACGCCCAGGGGATCGCCGGGGCTCTCCAGCATGCCCTCGATGGCGACGGCGTCGGCGGCGACCCGCACCAGGCGGGAAGAATGGGCTGGGCTCATGGCCGCTGTCTCCGGAATCAGGGCGTCCCCGCCCGGCGCAGGAGGTCCGTTGCCTCGGCGTCGCCGACGGGGGGGAAGTCACGGTAGTAGAAGGCCACCGAGCGGAAATCCGGCGGCAGGAGGAGGCAGACCGCGTCATCGGCTTCGGCGGCGACCCGGTACCACATTTCCGGCGGGGCCACCGGCGCCGCCAGCACCGTGCTCGCCGCCCCGGCGGCGGCCAGGGTCCGGACTGCGGCCCGCAGGATGCCGGCGGGGGCGCTGCCGTCGTCGGCGACGATGGCGATGCGCCCGGCGAAGGACAGGGGAGGACGGCCGCTCCGCCAGGTTCCCGCGGGATCTTCGACGACGTCGAAGGGGGCGGCCAGGGCCCGGGCAATCTCGAAGCCCACCGGCACCCCGCCCGGGGGCACGGCCAGCACCGCCGGCCGGAGGACCTGGTAGCGAGTGAGA
Organism: Rhodocyclaceae bacterium; assembly: GCA_018261935.1. Classification (GTDB taxonomy): domain Bacteria; phylum Pseudomonadota; class Gammaproteobacteria; order Burkholderiales; family Rhodocyclaceae; genus JAGTRP01. The sequence continues at coordinate 49,692 of JAGTRP010000007.1, read as the reverse complement.
GCCTGGGCCAGGCGGCGGCCGGCATCGGCCCGGTCGGCGAATTCGCCGTGGTAATCGGTGACGTTGCCATTCAGTTCCATGGCCAACCGGTGTGCAAAGTCTGTTCCCGCCGCCGGGTACGGCTTTTGCGCGGGACGGGAAGCCGAAAACCCCTAGGAGAATTTCCATGAAGCACTTCTTGAACATCCTCGGCGCCCTCGCCCTGGGCGCCGGCGCCATGTACTACTTCGACCCCGAGCAGGGGCGCCGGCGCCGGGCCCTGGCGGGCGACCGGGTGGACAGCCTGTCCCACGACGCCCGCGACTATCTGGACGGCCGGCGCAAGCACGCCGCCGACCGGGTGCGGGGCCTTTTCGCCCGGGTCCGCGGCCGCCTGAGCGCCCTTCCCCCCGGCGACCAGCAGCTCCATGGGCATGTCCGCTCCCGCCTCGGGCGGGTGGTGAGCCATCCCCACGCCATCGAAACCGAGGTCCAGGAGGGCCGCGTCCTCTTGAAAGGCCATATCCTGGAATCCGAATACAACGACCTCATGGTCGAACTGTGGTCCCTGCGGGGGGTGAAGGCCATCGACAGCCAGCTCGCCCTCCATGCCGAGCCGGGGGACGTGCCCGGCCTCCAGGGCCAGCCCCATCGCCACAATGCCCGGACCCGCCATCTGGCCCAGGACGCCGCCGCCGCCCTGGCGGTCGCCGGGGGGCTTGGCCTCGCCGCCAAGGCCCTGCGGGCCGAGGGCTCCGCCTTCGGGCTCCTGTCCCTGGCCGGGGTCCTGCTGGCCTACGGCATGGGGGACGGGGCCCGGCGCCTGTCCTACCGGCGCCGTCTGCACCAGGGCCGGGCGCCGGAGCATGAGGCGATGCCCGAGGCCGAGGCGCAGCCCGGGGCGGAAAACATGGAGGAGGCCATCCCGGCCATCCTCACCCCGCCCCCCGCCTGGCACTGATCCGCCCTCGGACACTGTCCCCGGAGTGTCCAGGAGTGCAACCGGAGGGTGGGGCGTTTGAGGAGCCGGGCGAGGACTGTTTGAGCCCCCGCAGGGGGCGAGTTCCGCAGCCCGGCGGAGCAAATGCCCCGCCCGACGCGCGGATGGCCCACAGCATCGAACCGTAGTCAGGAGATGCTGCCGCCAAAATAGGCGATGGTGCGGCGCAGCCCATCCTCCAGCTCCACCCGGGGCTCCCAGCCGAGGACCGAGGCCGCCAGGCCGATGTCCGGCCGGCGCCGGGCCGGGTCGTTGGCGGGCAGGGGGTGGTGCTCCACGGCCGAGCGGGAGCCGGTGAGGCGGATGACCGTTTCCGCCAGTTCCCCCATGGTGAATTCCCGGGGATTGCCCAGGTTGATGGGGCCGCAGAAGTCGTCGGGGGTCTGCATCAGGCGGATGAGGGCCTCCACCAGGTCGTCGGCGTAGCAGAAGGAGCGGGTCTGGCTGCCGTCGCCGTAGAGGGTGACGGGCCGGTGGGCGAGGGCCTGGGTGATGAAATTGGACACCACCCGGCCGTCGTCGGGCCGCATGCGGGGGCCGTAGGTGTTGAAGATGCGGGCCACCTTGACCCGCACCCCGTGCTGGCGCTGGTAATCGAAGAAGAGGGTCTCGGCGCAGCGCTTGCCTTCGTCGTAGCAGGCCCGGGGGCCGTTGGGATTGACATGCCCCCAGTAGTCCTCCCGCTGGGGATGCTCCACCGGGTCGCCGTAGACCTCGCTGGTGGACGCCTGGAGGATTTTCGCCTTCACCCGCTTGGCCAGTCCCAGCATGTTGATGGCCCCGTGGACGCTGGTCTTCACCGTCTGCACCGGGTCGTTCTGGTAATGGACGGGGGAGGCGGGGCAGGCGAGGTTGTAGATCTCGTCCACCTCGACGTAGAGAGGGAAGGTGATGTCGTGGCGCAGCACCTCGAAATTGGGGTGGGACAGGAGATGGGCGATATTGGCCCGGGTGCCGGTGTAGAAATTGTCCACGCACAGCACCTCGTGGCCGGCGGCCACCAGGCGGTCGCACAGGTGGGAGCCGAGGAAGCCCGCCCCGCCGGTGACCATGACCCGCCGGGGCCGGGGGGTGGCGGCACGGATGGTCATCGCGCCACCTCGTCGAACACCTGCTCCCAATCCTCCACGAAGCGCCGGATGTTGAAGCGCTGCTTCGCCACCCGCCGGGCTCCCAGGCCGAGCTCGAAGGCTTCCTCGGGATTGGCAATCAGCCGGCCCATGTGGGTGAACAGCCGCTCCAGGTCGGTGTCGATGTAGCCCGACTCGCCGTTCCTGACGACGGTGGCCAGTTCGGTGGTGGCCAGCCCCACCACCGGCAGCCCCACCATCATGGCCTCGATGGCGGCGAGCCCCAGGCTGGTCCAGCGGATGGGATGGAAATAGAAGCGGTAGCGGGCCAGGAAGGCGGGCAGCTCCGGGTTGGGGATTTCCCCCAGGCCGCCGCTCTTTTCCGCCTCCATGCCCACCAGGTCGATGGGCACCCATTCCCGGGCCGCTTCGAAGACGTCGGCCCCCAGGCGGCGGCCGCGGCGGGCCATGTGGTTCACCACCGCGATGCCCCGGGGCAGGGAGCCGTCGTAGGCCACCCCCGCCGGCACCATCACCCCGTGCTCCACCACCCGGGTGGCGCAGCGCCCGTTGTCCCACATGAGCTGGTTGAAGGGGGTGACGTGGACCACCAGCACGTCGGGGTCGTCCACCGGATGGCGGGTGTTGGTGGGGTGCTCCTGGGGCGGATCGTGCTCCAGGTAGACCCGGGGCAGCTTCTGCTGGGCCTTGGAGAGAATCCGGTGCTGGTCGGTCTCCCAGGCGCTGCGGGACTGGAAGAGGATGCAGTCGAACTCGGTGTCCCGGGCCTGCTCCACCGGCAGGTCCACCACGTTGTCCCCCCAGGGCAGGCGCCCGGCGCGGCCGGCGTAGCCGGGGGAGCGCCCGGCGTCGGAGAGGACGTAGAAGGTGTGGGGCACCTGGCTCAGGTAATAGAGGTAATTCCCATGGACGTGCCAGGTGAGGATGCGCAATTTACGAGATGACATGGGGTTTCTCCAGGCTTTCCGCCAGCAGGCGCCGGGCCTCGGCGAGGACGGCCTCGGCCGCCACGCCGGCGGCGCATTCGTGGCCGGTGGGGCAGTGTTCGAACAGGCAGGGGCGGCAGGCCACCGGGTGCCAGAGGACCCGGTGCCGGGCCTCGTCCAGGGGGCGCCAGCGGCCGGGGTCGGAGCCGCAGGCCACCACCACGCTGGGGGTGCCCACGGCGGCGGCGACGTGGGACATGCCGGTATCGTTGCAGACCACCAGCCGGGCCTCCGCCACCAGGGCGGCCAGGGTGCCGAGGCTGGTGTGGCCGGCCAGGTCGATGGCCGGCGTCGCCATGGCCGCCTGCAGGCGGGCCAGCAGGGGGCCCTCTTCCCGGGTGCCGGTGAGGACCACGGCAAGCCCATCCGCCGCCAGGCCGTCGGCCACCCGGGCGAAGCGCTCCTCTCCCCAGCGCCGGGAGGGCAGGCGGGCGCCGGGGTGGATGCAGACGTAGCCCCGCTCCCCGACCGGCAGGCGGCTGCGCAGATCGGTGAAGGCCGCCCTTTCCCCGGGCAGGAGGGGCAGTTCCGCCTGCTCTCCCTGGGGCGGGGCGCCGAGGTGCTCGGCCAGGGCCAGGAGGCGGCGGGTTTCCGGCAGGGCCTCGGGCCAGGGAATGAAAAATTCCGGCTCCGGGCACCAGCTGCCCGGGACCACGAAGCCGGCGGTGTGTTCCGCCTCCAGCTGGGCCACCAGGGGGTTGGTGATGCCGCCGCTGCCATGCATCTGGATGGCCAGGTGAAAACGCCGGCGGCGGGCTTCGGCGAAGAAATTCGGCAGGGCTGCCGGGTCCGGTTCCTTTTCCGGCAGGCCGGGGAAGCCGGGGAATTCCAGGAAGTCGTCCACGTAGCTGATGCGGCGGGCGAAATCGGCTGCCCAGGGCAGGCCGATGAGGGTGATGCGGGCGGCCGGCAGGGCGTGGCGCAGCGCCCGCAGGGCCGGCACGGCGCACAGCAGGTCCCCCAATTGGAGGGCCCGGAAGACGGCGATGCGGGGATGGGGGTCGCGCCGTTCCCGGCGGGCGGCGGCGGGATGGCGGGTCGGCATCAGAAGGTCCCGTTGTAGATGCCGCAGCCTCGGCAGATCTCGGGGGGCTCGCCGGAGGCCAGGGCCGTCCGGAATTCCCGGTACGCCGGGCCGTTCCAGACCTTGACCACGCTTTCCTTCGCCATGTCCCCGAGGTTGAGGCGGTCGGGGGTGCTGACCATGCAGCAGGGCATCGCCTCCCCCCGGTAGCTCAGGTAGGCGCCCCGGTGGGGCCAGTCGCAGCCCAGGGGATGGGGCGGCTTGGGCTCCGGGCGGGTGAGGGGCGGCAGGCGGAGATCCACGGCGAGCCGCTTGGCCCGGCGGCGGGCCTCGGCGAAGATGGTTTCCAGGCGGCCGGGGTCCTCGTTCTCCAGGCTTTCGGCGGCGATGAAGTCGCGCATGGCGTGGTAATGCCCCGGCAGGGAGCCCTCGCCGTAGTCATGGCAGAGGTGCTGGACGAAGACCGCATCGACGCCGTGCTCCCGGGCCAGGGAGACGATGGCGGGCAATTCCTCCAGGTTGCGGCGCATGGCGACGGCGACGATGCGGACCTGGGGCGTGGGGCTTCCCGCCTGGGCCCGGGCGGCGATGAGGCGGTCCAGGTTGGCGATCACCTTGCGGAAATTGGCGTCGCGGCGGATGTACTCGTAGGTCTCGGCGGTGGCGCCGTCGATGGAGGCGTGCAGGGCGTGCAGGCCGCTATCCACGCACTCCCGGGCGCGGCGGCTGGTGAGCAGGGTCAGGTTGGTGTTGGTGGAGACCTTCGCCCCCTTGCCGGCGGCGTAGCGGACCATGGCGAAGAACTCGGGGTGCATCATGGGTTCGCCCAGGCCTTGCAGGTGCAGCTCGTCCATTTGCGGGAACTGGTCCACCAGGGCCTTGAAGGTGGCCATCGCCATGAAGGCCGGCGGGCCCCAGGGCGGGCCGTCCCGGCGGAAGGCGATGGGGCACATGCGGCAGCGGAGGTTGCATTGGCCGACGGGTTCGATCTGGACGAACCGGGGGAGGGGAGGGGGGGAGAATTGGGGGTCGGTTTTTAGCTTCATCGGGTTCCTCCACCTTCACACAAACACCACCCGAAAATGCAGCGCCCCCGCCAGCCGCCAATAAACCGCCAAAACCGGAATCACCGCCGACGTCACCACGATATCCGCCACATTCAGGAACGCCCGGGAGGTCCCTTTCATCCGCCGCCAGACCACATACCCGGTGAGCCCCAGCCACACCACCAGCGCCCCCACCGCCACGGCGGGGAAACCGCCGATCAAGGCCAGCAGCCCGACCACCAGCGCCGCGACGATCCCGTAGTAGCGCACCGGCGGCGAGGCCGCGATCTTCTGCCGGTACAGCGCCGGATGCTTCTTGTAGAGCAGCGCGTCGTAGAAGAGATTGCGATGCTGCTTCAGGCAGGTCCCCGGCGGCGCTGTGTGGGCGGGGTGGATGACCACCGCCTCCGGCACGCTCACCACCTTGAACCCCCGCTCCAGGAAGGTGAAATAGAGGTCCGAGTCCTCCCGCCAGGGCCGCGTGAAGCGCTCGTCGAAGCCTCCAACGGCTTCCAGGGCTTCCCGGCGGATGAAGCAGTTGGCGGTGATGAACTCCGCTCCGTCCAGGCCGGCGACGTTGCGCTGGGCGTCGGTGGGAGCATCCGGCAAGGGGACCGTCACGTGGCCCCAGGCCGCCATGATCTCCGGTGCCATGGCCCGCAGCCCTTCCCCCAGCCAGTCCACGGCCGGGAGGGTGTCGTCGTCGGTGAAGGCGACGATGTCCCCGGTGGCGGCGCGCCAGCCGGCGTTGCGGGCGGCGGCCGGGCCCCGGCGGCCGTCCGGGGGGCGCAGGTAGCGCAGCCGGGGACTGCCGGGATGGCGGCGGGCGAAGTCGGCGACGTAGAAGCGGGTGGTGTCGGAACGGGCATCGTCCACCACCAGGATCTCGTAGGCGGCCGGTTCCAGGCGCTGGACCAGGAGGGCCTCCAGGCATTTCTCCAGGAGGTCCGGCCGCAGATAGGTGGGGACCACCACGGAAAGCTGCGGGCGGGTCATGGCTTCTCCACCAGGTAGGAGCCGATCACCAGGGCGTCGATCGGGGTCGACCAGAAGGAGGCGACGGCATCCCGGGGGGTGCAGACGATGGGCTCGCCCCGGACGTTGAAGGAGGTGTTGATCAGCACCGGCACCCCGGTGCGCCGGCCGAAGGCGTGCAGCAGGTCGTAGTAGCGCGGATTGGCCTCCCGGGCGACGGTCTGCACCCGGGCCGTGCCGTCCACGTGCACCGCCGCCGGCATGCGCCCGGCCTTGTCGGCGGCGACCTCGTAGACGAAGAGCATGAAGGGGGCCCGGCCGCCGTCCACGAACCATTCCCCCGCCAGCTCCTCCGGCACCGCCGGCGCCACCGGGCGGAAGTCCTCCCGGTCCTTCAGTTCGTTCAGGCGCGCCTGCATGCCGGGGTCGATGGGGGAGGCCAGGATGGAGCGCGCCCCCAGGGCCCGGGGGCCGAATTCCATGGGGCCCTGGAACCAGCCGACGACGCGGTTCCGGGCGAGCAGTTCGGCAGTCTCCTCGGCCACGTTGGTGAGCCGCCGGTAGGGAATCTTCGCCCAGCGCAGGAAGGCTTCGATCTCCTCGTCGGCGTAGGACGGGCCCAGGTAGGCGTGCTCCATGGTCCAGCGCCGGGGGCCGCCCCGCGCCTGGTGGTCCACCCAGAGGGCCGCGCCGAGGGCGGTGCCGGCATCGCCGGCGGCGGGCTGGACCCAGACCTCGTCATAGAGGCCGCTGTCCCGCAGGCGGGCGTTCATGACGCAGTTGAGGGCGACGCCGCCGGCCAGGCAGAGCTGGTCCTCGCCGCTCTGTTCCCGCAGCCAGGCGGCCAGGTGCAGCACCGTTTCCTCCAGGGCCTTCTGGAGGGAGGCGGCGAGGTCGTAGTGGCGCTCCTCGAAGGGCTCCCCCCGCCGCCGGGGCGGCCCGAAGCGGGCCTCCAGCCGGGGCGGCAGGAGGCGGTAGCCGCCGTCCTTGTCCCAGGGCAGGATGTCCCGGAAGTATTCCAGGTGGCGGGGGCTGCCGTAGGAAGCCAGGGCCATGACCTTGTACTCGTCGCAGGAGTGCAGGAAGCCCAGGTAGCGGGTCACTTCCTCGTAGAGGAGCCCGAGGGAGTGGGGATAGTCCACCTGCCGGAAGCGCTCGAAGCGGCCGTGCCGCCATACCCCCAGGGTGGTGGTGGCGCGCTCGCCGCGGCCGTCCAGGGTCATCACCGCCGCGTCCTGGAAGGGCGACGCCAGGAAGGCGCTGGCCTCGTGGGCGAGGTGGTGCTCCACCGAATGCCAGCGGAAGCGGTGGGGGCCGGCGAAGCGGGCCTGGAGGTGGTGGGGGGCGCCGCCGGCGAGCTGCCGGGGGGCGTTCAGCACGTAGGCGTGGAAGAGGGGGTCCCAGGGGGCGGCCGACTCGCCTTCGGGGCCGGCGGCGGAGGGCTCCAGGGGCAGGGTGACCCGGTCCCCTTCGGCGGGTCGGCCGGGGAAGAGGGCGGGGTCGTAGGAATAGGCCACGTGGTCCACCTCGGCCAGCCCGATGCCGGCGGCCCCGAGGCAGTAGTCGATGGCGCCGTAGGGCAGTTCCCAGGCCGAGAAGGGGATCGGGCGCTTGCCGTGCTTGACGCGGTTGAAGCGCTCCTCCTCGGCGGCGGCGACGACGATCCCGTCGCGCACCAGGCAGGCGGCGCTGTCGTGGTAGGCGGCATTGATGCCGAGGGTATACATGGGGCCTCCTCTCCTAGGGGGGAATGAGCCGGGCCGGGGTCGAGCGGTCGGCTCCCTGTTCCAAGAGTTCCCGCGCCGCCTCGGCCACCCGCTGGGGGTCCAGGAGGCGCAGGCAGTCGTGGTGGCCCTGGGGACAGATGCTGCGGTAGCAGAAGCGGCAGGGCACGTCGTGGTAGAGGACGCGGTTTTGCACCCGCCAGGGCCCGTGCTGGGGATTGGTGAGGGCATAGAGATCCACCACCGGGGTGCCGAGGGCGGCGGCGATGTGGACCGGGCCGGTGTTGTTGGCGATGAGCAGGGCCGCCGGGGCGATCACCGCCCCGAGTTCCCCGAGGCTCAGCGCCCCGGCCAGGGAGGCACCCGGCCGGCCGGCGCGGTCCAGGATGGCGGCGATGAGGTCGCGGTCGCCGGCCTCGCCGGTGAAGACCAGCTGGTGCCCCGGGCTCGCCGCCAGGCGATCGGCGACGGCGGCGAAGTGCTCCGGCGGGTAGCGGCGGGAGGGGGCGCTGGCGCCGGGGTGGACGACGATCCAGGGCTCCTCCGGGTCGATTCCCGCTGCCTGCAGCTTGGCGACGGCGCGGACGGCGTCCTCGGGGCAGACCCGGAAGGAGAGGCGCTCGTCGGCGGTGGTGCAGCCCACCGCGGCCACCAAGTCGAGCTGGCGGCGGACCTCGTGGCGCAGCACTTCGTGGGGCTCCGGGTCGGGAATCCAGTCGGACAGCAGGTGGTAGGGATTCTCCCGGCAATGGGCGAGGCGCAGGGGAATGTCCGCCAGCCAGCATAAGAAGGCGGCGGGCAGGGGGCTCTGGCTGTAGACGGTGAAGATGACGGCGGCGTCGAATTCCCCGGCCCGCAGGGCGGCCGCCGTCTCCAGCAGGGATTCCGGGTCGGGAGGGATGTTGGGCATCCAGGGCGCGGCGGTCAGGATGGCGGCGTCGATTTCCGGCACGAAGGGGACGATGGCAGCGCCGGCCGCCGAAGCCAGCAGGGTGATGTGGCGGCCCGGCCGGCGCAGGGCCCGCAGGGCCGGGGTGGTCATCAGCACGTCCCCCAGGTTGTCCAGGCGCACCGCCAGGATGCGCCGGGCGTTGTCCCAGGCGGCGGAGGATTTCACCGGGTCCATGGCAGGCTCTCGGGGATGGGCGGGGCGGCGGCGATGTGCTCCGCTGCCGCCGTGAGGCTGGCGGCCACCCCGTCGGGCTGGCGCCAGGGGCCGCTTTCCCATTCGGTTTCCGAGCCGACGTCCAGGAGGACGGTGCGGCACCCGGCCCGGCGCCCGGCTTCCACATCGTCCAGGATGTCGCCGATGAGCCAGGAGCGGGCGAGGTCGAAGCCGCGCTCGGCGGCCGCCCGCAGCAGCAGCCCCGGGCGCGGCTTGCGGCAGTCGCACTCGGAGCCGTAGCGGGGATGGCCGCCGTAGGGATGGTGCGGGCACCAGTAGACGGCCTCCAGGGCCACGCCGTGGCGGGAGAGGCGCTGGCGGATGTCGGCCCACACCGGTTCCAGGTCGGCCTCGTCGAAGAGCTGCTTGGCGACGCCGGGCTGGTTGCTGACCAGCACCAGGGCGTAGCCGGCGGCCTGGAGCCGGGCCAGGGCCGGGCCGGCGTCCTCCCGCAGGCGGACCTTGGCCACATCCACGTTGTAGGGGACGTCGTGGACGAGGGTTCCGTCCTTGTCGATGAAGACCGCCGCTCTCAGGGCCAAGAGGTTTCCCCCAGGGGCAGGACGCTGATTTCCGGGATGACGCTGTCCCCGGGCAGGCAGAGGACATTGATCACCGCCTGGGCGACGGCCGAGGGCTCCTGGAGGACGGCCGGGTCGATGTCCGGGAAGCGGTCCAGCAGGAAGGGGGTACGCATGCCGCCGGCGATGACCGCCGTCACCTTGATGCCGTGGGGCCGCAGCTCGGCATGGAGGGCATGGGAGAAGCCCAGCAGCCCCCACTTGCTGGCATGGTAGGCCGAGGCGTTGGGCCAGGCGCGCTTGGCGGCGGTGGAGGCGATGTTGATGATGTGGCCGGTGCCGCGCCGCTTCATGTGCCCGACCACGGCCTTGCACATGAGGAAGGGGCCCCGCAGGTTGGTCTCGATGACATGGTCCCATTGGCCGACGGAGAGCTCGTCCAGGGCCAGGGTGTGGTCCACGCCGGCGTTGTTCACCAGGATGTCCAGATGGCCGAAGCGTTCGATGGCGATGTCGATGGCGTCCACCGCCTGGTCTTCGTCGGCCACGTCCAGGGTCAGCGCCAGGGTGCGGCCGCCCAGGTCCCGGGCCAGGGCGGCGGCGCTCTCGGCCCGGATGTCGGCCACCGCCACTTGGGCGCCGGCCGCCGCCAGGGCGCTGCAGAGGGCGGCCCCGAGGCCGCGGCCGCCGCCGGTGACGAGGGCGGTGCGGCCCTCCAGGGGAGCGTGGGTGGAGGGGATGGATTGGGGGGCAGTGCCGGCATTGATCGCGTTCATGTTCTGGCCATCCGGGCGGCGCGGCGCAGGCCGCGCAGGTTGATTACCGAGGCATAGACCCGCGCCAGCTGCGCCGTCACCCGCCGCCAGGTGAAGGCCGAGCGGACGCGCAGGATGCCGGCGCGGCCGAAGGCCCGGCTGAGGGCGGGATTGTTGTGCAGGCGCGCCAGGCGCTCGGCGAGCTGGACCGGGTCGTTGGGGGGCACCAGGTAGCCGGTGACCGAATCGATCACGGTGTACCGGATGCCGCCCACCGCCGACCCGATCACCGGGCAGCCGCAGGCCATGGCCTCGAGGGGAGTGATGCCGAAGGGTTCGTACCAGGGGGTGGTGACGAAGGCGTCGGCGGCGCAATAGAAATCCCGCAGGCGGTCCCGGGGGCGCTGGCCGGTGAAGATCACCTGGCCGGCGACGCCGGCGCCGCGGGCGATCTGGCTCAGGCGTCCGATTTCCGGGGTGAGGGCGGGGTCGGGTTCGGGCGATTCGCCGCCCACCACCAGGAGCCGGGCGTCGATGCCGTGGCCGCGCTTCAATTCGGCGACGGCCCGGATGACGTTGTCGATGCCTTTCCTGGGCACCAGCCGCCCGAGCTGGAGGACGACGAAGTCCTTGTCGTCGAGGCCGAACTCGCCGCGCAGGGCGGAGCGCCCCGGCCCCAGTTCCTCCGGGTCGAAGCCGCAGGGCACCACCTCCACCCGCTGGGGGTCGGCGCCGTAGAGGTCGATGACGTCCTCCCGGTCCTGGGGGCATTCGGCGACGATGCGGTCGGCTCTGGCCACCAGTTCCTCCTCGATGGCCAGCCGCTTCACGGGAAAGGCGTCGGCGTCGCCCTGGTGCAGGCGGCGGACCTTGCCGAGGGCGTGGAAGGTGATGACGAAGGGGGTGCCGTATTCCCGCTTGAGGGCCAGGGCGGTCAGGCCGGACATGAAGAAGTTGGCGTGGACCAGGTCGTAGCGGGCCCAGGGCGGCGCGCAGTAGGCGGTGATCCAGGCGGCGAACTCGTCCATGTGGGGCAGCAGCTCCTCCTTGGGGACGAAGCGCTCCGGCCCGGCCGGCACGTGGATGACATGCACGTTGTTCTCGAAGGGAACGATGGGCTGCAGGTGGGGGCTGTCGCGGCGGGTGAAGACATCCACCTGGTGGCCGAAGCGGGCGAGTTGGCGGGAGATCTTGGCGACATAGACGTTCTGTCCGCCGCTGTCGGTGCCGCCCAGGGGGGCCAGGGGAGAGGCGTGTTCGCTGATGAGGGCAATCTTCATGGCGTGCGGGCTGGGGGTCCGAAAACAGTGCTGCCCACCACCGCAAGGCCCATGCCCGGCTGCCGGGGCCGGCAGGGGGCTCCGGACGTGTAAGTTTTTGCTTCCGGGCGAAAAACTTACTTGCCGCCCCCTCGTCAAACTGCCTATTGCCCGACTGGGCGATAGCGAGGTTGGCCATGAAAGAGACAGTCCCCTCCCTGATCCGCAAGCTCTGGATGAGCCTGCGCGGTGCCTGGCTGAAGCCGAACCAAGCCTCCATCTACCAGGAGATGGAGCAGGGAGCGCTGTTCGGATTCTTCGCGTGCTCCGGCTTCACCCTGTGGCTGGCCGGCAGCCAGGTCTCGGCCGCCCTGCTCATCCTGTTTTCCGGCCTGGGGCTGCTGCTGGGCGCCGTCTTCGGGGCCGTCCTCTGGATCGGTTCCGCCGAGCTGCCGGAGGACACCGTGGCTGCACCGCCGCCGGAGCAGGATCGCTCCAAGCGCGACCGCCCCCGCTAGAACGGCCGTTTCGGGGAAGCGTCCTCGCTGTTGTCCGGGGATGCCTTCTCCTGGCGCGTGATCACGCTCACCCCGCCGTCGCTTTCCATATAGGCTGCCTTCACCTCGGCGATGTCGGTGACGCCGTGCTCCCTGAGCTTGGAGTGCAATTCCTCGATGGTGATGAACTCCCGCCGCAGGTTGCGGTGCAGCACCTTGCCGTCCCGGATGAGGCAGATTTCCCGGGGCTCCAGAAGGCGGCGCAGGCGCGGGAAACGGTAGGCCAGGTAGTCGAAGAGGTAATTCCAGCCCAGGATGGTGGAGATCAGGATCAGGCCGTCGGTCACCGACCGGTACTCGTCAGCCATGGCGTTCTGGGCCGCGTCGGCGACGATGACCAGGAGCAGCACGTCGGCGATTCCCACCGCCCCGACGTCGCGCTGGAGGACGGTGCGGAAGACCGCGAACAGGAACCAATAGACCAGGGTGCCGCGGATGACGAGTCCCAGGGGCGACTCGCCCAAGGCGAACATGTGGTGCCAGTCGATGGCCATCCGGTTCTCCAGCGGAACCTCGCCAGGCTTCCAGATGATCTGGAAAGCCCGGCGAGGGGTGTCCTACCGAGTGGTGCCGCTATCCCGGCACGGACGCCCTGGGGTCAGCAACCCCCGTTCCCGGGCCGCGGGCATGGGCCTTGCGCGGGATCGCCGGTGTCCCCGCCCCGGATCAGGAGCGCCGCGATGGCCCAGGAAAAACAGAAACCCCAGCCGAAACCCCATTCCCCGCCTCCCCAGCACCAGGAGCGCCAGCCCGGCCGCGAAGGCGAGATGCAGCCGCCCCCCGAGTCCTTCGCCCGCCATTACGTCGGGTCCGGGAAGCTGCAGGGCAAGGTGGCCCTGGTCACCGGTGGGGACAGCGGCATCGGCCGCGCCACCGCCATCGCCTTCGCCAAGGAAGGGGCCGACGTGGCCATCGCCTTCCTGGAGGAGTGCCAGGATGCCCATGACACCCGGGAAGCCATCGAAGCCTGCGGCCGCCAGGGTATTTCCATCGCCGTGGACCTGGGGAACGAGGAGGGCTGCAAGGCCCTGGTCGAGGAGGTAGTGAACCAGTTCGGGCGCCTCGACATCCTGGTGAACAACGCCGGCGAGCAGCATCCCCAGAAAAGCATCTCCGACATCACGGCGGAGCAGCTGGAGCGCACCTTCCGCACCAATCTCTTTGCCATGTTCTATTGCGTCAAGGCGGCCCTGCCCCACCTCCGGCCCGGCGCCCGCATCATCAACACCGCCTCGGTGACCGCCTACCTGGGCAGCCCGGAACTCCTGGACTACTCGGCCAGCAAGGGGGCCATCGTCTCCTTCACCCGCTCCCTCGCCCTGGCCCTGGCGGACAAGGGCATCCTGGTGAACGCCGTGGCGCCGGGGCCCATCTGGACGCCCCTCATTCCTTCCACCTTCAGCCCCGAGCACGTCGCCCGCTTCGGCGCCAACACCGCCCTGGAGCGGCCGGGGGAACCCGACGAGGTGGCCCCTTCCTACGTTTTCCTGGCCAGCGAGGGCGCCTCCTACATGAGCGGGCAGGTGCTCCATCCCAACGGCGGGCGCATCGTCAACGGCTGATGTGGCGGGCCGGGGCCCTGGAACGTCCCGGCAGGCGGCCTGTCAGACGGTAAAAATTGCAATCTCCCAGTAAGAACTTCCGCTGTTGCGGCTGGAGGACGCGACAGCCCATTAGGGGGTTTCATGCCTCAGGTGCTGCTTGTCGACGACGATCCCGAGACCATCGAATGGCTGACCGAGTTCGTCCGCAGTGAGGGTTTCACCATCGCCACCGCCGATTCCCTGCGGGCGGCCCGGATCCACCTCACCCGCTCCACGCCGGAAATGATCCTCACCGATCTCCTCCTGCCCGACGGCCAGGGCATCGAGCTCCTGGCCGACCTCCAGTCCCGGGATTCGACCCAGGTGGTGGTCATCACCGGCCATGCCAGCGTCGAGAGCGCCATCGACGCCCTGCGGGCCGGCGCCGCCGACTACCTGGTCAAGCCCATCGACATCGACCGCCTGCGGGGCATCCTGCAGCGCATTCCCAAGCCCCAGCATTTCCGCGAGGAGATCGGCGAGCTGCGGGAGGAACTGCGCCGCCTGGGGCGCTTCGGCCATATCCTGGGCAGCTCGCCGGTCATGCACCGGCTCTACGACCAGCTCGCCCGGGTCGCCCCCACCTCGGCCACCGTGCTTCTGGTGGGCGAAAGCGGCAGCGGCAAGGAAGTGGCGGCCCAGACCATCCACGACCTCAGCCGCAGGAAGCGCCAGCCCTTCCTTCCCCTCAATTGCGGCGCGGTGTCGCCCCAGCTTATCGAAAGCGAGCTCTTCGGCCACGAGAAGGGCAGCTTCACCGGGGCGGACCGCCAGCACCGGGGCTTCTTCGAGCAGGCCCACCGGGGCACCCTGTTCCTGGACGAGATCACGGAAATGCGCCCCGACCTCCAGGTCAAGCTGCTCCGGGTCCTGGAGACCGGCACCTTCATGCGGGTGGGGTGCAACGAGCCCATCGCCACCGACGTGCGCCTCATCGGCGCCACCAACCGTTCCCCGGAGAAGGCGGTGGCCGAAGGGCGCCTGCGGGAGGACCTCTATCACCGCCTCAACGTCTTTCCCATCCAGATGCCGCCGCTCCGGGAGCGGGGCACCGACCTGGAGCTCCTGGCCCAGCACTTCCTGAACGAACTGAATGCCCAGGAGGGCACCGGCAAGCGCTTCGCGCCGGCCGCCATCGCCGCCCTCTATGCCCACAACTGGCCGGGCAACGTGCGGGAATTGAAGAACTACGTGCAGCGGGCCTACATCCTCTCGGACGAGGTCATCGACGTCCGGTTGGCGCCGGAGACTTTCCTCGAGAGCAATCCCTCCTCCATCCTCACGGTGCGCATCGGCAGCACCCTGGATGACGTGAACCGGCGCCTCATCGAGGCTACCCTCCTGGAATGCGGCAATGTCAAAAGGAAGGCCGCCGAAATCCTCGGCATCAGCCTGAAGACCCTCTACAACCGCCTGGCCGTCTACCACGCCGGCAAGATCGACCTGGCTGACGGCGAATATCTGGAGGACGAGGAGGAGGGCGGCGTGCCCAATCCCGGCAGCCATGACGGCCGCCCCGGCGAGGGCCTGCCCACCTGATGCCTCCGCCCTGAACAACGAGGTTTGCAGTGAGCCCGGAATCAGGCATTCCTACCCAGCCCGAATGACCTCCTTCAGCGCCTCGATGCTTCGGCCGCGACAACCCACCCTCTGGCCGCTTCGCCTCCAGCAGGGGGCCCGCTATGCCGCCTGGCTGGTGGGCATCATTGCCCTGGTCGGGCTGGTCGGCTGGGTGGGCGGGCTGCGGGGCCTGACCTCCTTCGGCACCGATTACCCGCCCATCCTGCCCAGCGCCATCGCCTGCCTCCTGGCGGCGGCCGTCGGCCTCGAGGCCCTGCAGGGCAATGGGGGGCGGCGCCAGCGCCGCCGGGTGGCCCGGGGGGCCGCCCTGGTGATGGCGGTCATCGCCCTCCTGAGCCTGCTGGAGCGCGTCGGCCGGGTGTCGGTGGGCATGACATTCACCCTCTATCACCTGGGCTATGCCAACAGCGCCATCCTCTCGGCCGGTTCCTCCGGCACTTACCTGCTCCTGGCGGCGGCCCTGGCCTGCGCCGCGGGCAAGGATGCCCGGGCCCGCAACCTCACCCGCAGCCTGGCCTTCGTCATCGCCGGCATCGCCGTCCTCGCCCTGGTGGGGCTCATTTTCCGCATCGTCCAGCTGAGCGTCGCGGTGCCGGCCATGGACATGGCCTTTCCCGCGGCACTTGCCTTGCTAGCGAGCAGTTTCAGCCTGGTCGCGATGCGCCCGGAGACCCGGCTCCTGCAGTTGCTGGAGCACGATTCGCCGGGGGCCACGGTCTTCCGCCGTCTGCTGCCGGCGGCCCTCGTCCTGCCGATGCTGGTCGGCGGAGCGGAGGCCCTGGGCCAGCGGCACGGATGGATCGACATCGCGGCGGGCGAAGGGCTGGCGACAGTGTCCATGATGATCGTGTGCACTGCGCTGATCTGGTGGACTGCGAGCAAGCTGGATGACATGAATATAAGGCGTTCCCTGGCCGAAAGCCGTGCCGATACCCAGCGCGAATGGCTGGAGGTGACCCTCGCCCATATCGGCGATGCGGTCATCGCCGCCAACGACGAGGGGCGGGTGGGATTCATGAATCCCGCCACCGAAGCCCTCTGCGGCATCGAGCCCTCCGCCGCGGTGGGGCGGCCGGTGAGCGAACTGCTGGAGTTGGTGGACGAGCGCACCCAGGCGCCGGTGGAGTGCCCCTTGCAGGAAGCCCTGGCCCGGCGCCGGCCGGTGACCGCCGCCGGCGAGCCGGCCCTGCGCCTGCCCGACGGCCGGCTGCGGGCGGTGGATGCCAGCGCCATGCCCATCCTGGGCCCCGGCGGCAGCCTCCTGGGGGGCGTGCTGGTGCTGCGGGATGCCCGCCAGCACCGGGCCCGGGAAAAGGCCATGCGCAACGCCTATACCGAACTCGACCGCCGGGTCGGGGAGCGCACCCTGGCCCTGGAACGGGCAGCGGCCGCCCTGCGGGAGAGCACCGCCCTGCTGCAGACCATCGCCGCCAGCACGCCGGAGCTCATCGTCGCCAAGGACCGGGAGTGCCGCATCATGATGATCAACCCGGCGGCCCTCCAGGCCCTGGGCCTCACCCGGGAGGAGGCGATGGGGCGCCGGGAGATGGATATTTTCGGCAAGACCGGGGAGACCGTGCGCTGCCTGGAGAGCGACCAGCGGGTCATGGACACCGGCGAGCCCATGTCGGTGGAGGAAAACCGCATGACCGCCGCCGGGACCCGCACCTTCCTGGTCACCAAGTCGCCCCTCCGGGACGAGGACGGCCTGCTCCTCGGCCTGGTCAGCGTCGCCACCGATATCACCGAACGGAAACAGGCCCAGCGGGAGCTGGAGCAGCTCCTCCTGGCCGAGCACCGGCTGCGGGGCGACGCCGAGCGGGCGAGCCGGGCCAAGGACGAGTTCCTGGCCATCGTCTCCCACGAGCTGCGCTCGCCCTTGAACGCCTTGAAGGGCTGGAGCCAGCTCCTGAGCGGCACTTCCAACCCGGACCCCATCCTGTCCACCCGGGCCGCCCAGGCCATCAAGCGCAACGTCGAGCACCAGACCCGCCTCATCGACGATCTCCTGGACACCTCCCGGATCATCATCGGCAAGCTGGTGCTGGAGCGGCGGCCGGTGAACCTGGTGGAAGTGGTCCACACCGCCCTCGACCTTTCCCGCAGCAGCGCCCAGGCCAAGGAGATCAGCCTGCGCTTCGCCGCCGACGGGCCGGAGCTGATGGTCAACGGCGACCAGGGGCGGCTCCAGCAGGTGGTCATCAACCTGCTCTCCAACGGCGTTAAGTTCACCCCCCCCGGCGGCCGGGTGGAGATCGAGCTGCGGCAGGCCGGGGAGCGTATCGAGCTCGCCGTGGCCGACAACGGCATCGGTATCGAGGAGGATTTCCTGCCCCTGGTCTTCGACCGCTTCAGCCAGGCCGATTCCTCCACCACCCGGCGCTACAGCGGGCTGGGCATCGGCCTCGCCCTGGTCCGCCACCTGGTGGAAATGCACGGCGGGACGGTGGCGGTGGCGAGCCCCGGTCCCGGGCTGGGGAGCGTCTTCACCGTCAGCCTGCCGGCCGCCGATCCGGCCGCCGGCCCGGAGGTGGCGGGCGAGGGCTATGCCGCCCCCGACGAAGGACTCCAGGGCATCCAGGTGCTGGTGGTGGATGATGATCCTGACGCCCGGGACGTCATGCAGCTCATCCTCGCCCGGGCCGGCGCCCAGGTGCGGCTCTTCGCCTCCGGGCGCGACCTCATGGCGGCCCTGCGGGAACGGCCGCCCATGGCGTCCCCCGCCGTCCTCCTCCTCGACATCGCCATGCCCGGCGAGGACGGCTTCGCGGTGCTGGCCGGAGTGCGGGCCATCAAGGGCCTGCCCTTCATCCCCGCCATCGCGGTCACCGCACTCACCCACCTGGACCGGGGGCGGCTGGCGGCGGCGGGCTTCCAGGGCTGTCTGGGCAAGCCGGTGGAAGCCGCCAAGCTGGTGGAGGGCATCGTCGCCCTGGTGGAACGGGCCTTCTACTGACCTGGGCGGGCGGCCATGATCCTCGGCGTCCCCTGGCGGCGCTTCCTCCGCGACCTCTATCGGGAGGTCCAGGAGCATCACCTTTCCAACGGCGCCGCTGCCCTCGGCTTCTGGCTCACCCTCGCCGTCTTCCCGGCCATGATCTTCGTCATGGCCATCATCCCCTATCTGCCGGTGGCGCAGGTGGACGTGGCCATCATGGACCTCCTGCGACAGGTGCTGCCGCAGAGTGCCGCCGACCTCTTTCCCGGCGTGGTGGCCGATGTGGTGCGGCAGCAGCGGGGCGGGATACTGTCCTTCGGCGCCCTGGCCACCCTGTGGGCGGCTTCGTCGGGCATGTACGCCATCATGCAGGAGCTCAACATCACCTACGAGGTCCGGGAGGGGCGCAACTTCCTGCGCGCCCGGGGGACGGCCCTCGGCCTCAGCATCCTGTTCGCGGTGCTGGTGGTGGGCGCCTTCTCCCTGGTGGTGGCGGGGGGGCTCCTCCAGGAATGGATCGGCCGCCGCGTCGGCTTCGAAGTCGGCCTTCTCGTCTTCTTCGAGGCCTTCCGCTGGGTGATGATCCTTGTCGCCCTGCTGCTCGGCTTCGCCCTCGTCTATTACCTGGGGCCGGACGTCAAGCAGCGGTTCGCCTTCATCACCCCGGGCAGCGTCCTCGGCGCCCTTCTCCTGGTGGCGGCTTCCCTGGGCTTCAAGTTCTACGTCGCCAATTTCGGCAACTACAACGCCACCTACGGCAGCATCGGCGCCGTCATCATCCTCATGTTCTGGCTCTACATCGCCGGACTGGTCATGCTGCTGGGCTCGGAGGTCAACGCCCTCATCGAGCACTACGCCCCGAACGGCAAGGAAAAGGGTGAAAGGGCTCCGGCGCGGCCCGGCAGCGGAAACTCCAATCCGATGCTATAAAGAAAGTGAGTTCCCGCCAGCATTAAGGGGATGCGCGGTTCGGGCAGTGGCCTTCCCTGCCCTGGCGGGTGGGAGTCCAGCATGGACGTTTCGGCAGTCTCGGGATTCAGTCCCGCACTGAGTTTCATCAATGCCCTTTACCCGACCTCCCGGGTCAGCCTGGGGACGGGAGCGGCCGGCGTTTCGGCCCTGGGCGACAGCCAGGCCGGCATTTCCAGCCTGGGGCGCCTGCTCAACGCGGCCGAATCCCTGCACGCAGCCGCCGGCGCTCTGGCGGCGCCCGACGCCTTCGCCGCCCGGACAGCGGCCTCGTCGAAGGACAAGGTCACGACCGGAACGGCAACGGCCGCTACTCCCCTGGGTGCCTACAGTGTCCAGGTCAGCCAGGTGGCCCAGGCCCAAACCCTCACCACGGCGGCCCAGTGGAGTTCCGTGGCCGCCATCGGCAGCGGCGGGGCCACAACCCTGGACTTCCAGTTCGCGAGCGGGGTGGCCCGCAGCGTTTCCCTGGGAAGCGGCGCCAATACCCTGACCGGCATCGCGGCGGCCGTCAATGGCGCCAAGATCGGCGTCAAGGCGGAAGTGGTGCATTCCTCCGCCGGCTACCAGCTCTCCCTCACCGGCCAGACCGGCGCCGCCAATGCCTTCACCATCGGGGTGAGCGGCGACCCGGCGGTGGCCGATCTGCTCGCCCATCCGTCCGGCGGCTCCGGACCGGCCCTCGCCACCCTGGCCCGGGACGCCCAGGGAACGATCAACGGCAGCGCCTTCGTCGCCAGCACCAATACCGTCGCCACGGCGGTGGATGGCCTGACCCTGAGCCTCAAGGGCGTCGGCAGCGCCACCCTGACCGTGGCCCCCAATAGCGGCCAGGTGAACAAGGCCGGCGCCTTTGTCGAAGCCTACAACGGAATGCAGGCGGGCCTCGGCCACCTGGGCGGGGAGAACCCGGTGCTGGGCGTGACCGTCTCCTTCCTGCGCAACCAGCTGGCGGCCACCCTGGACACCTCGGCCAACGGCCTGACGGGTTCCCTCTCCAGTTTGGCCCAGGTGGGCATCAACCGCACCGGCAACGGCACCCTGGCCCTCGATAGCGGGAAATTCCAGGGTGCCCTCAACGCCAACCCGGAGGGCGTCACCCGCCTTTTCAGCAACGACGGCAAGGGCGTGGCGGAGCGGATCACGGCTTTGGCCGCCGATGCCCTGTCGCCGGAGCGTCTGCTGCAGTCGGCATCCCCGGCCCTGACTTCGCCGGCCACGGTGGCCCGGAGCCTGCAGGCCGGGCTGTGGTCGTCCCTGACCGGCGGGCAAGGGCAGACGGTGGATTACAGCGCTTCGGTGAATCTGGCGGACCAATTCCTCCAGGCCCAGCTGGCGGGGACCGGCGCCAAGAGGAACGGGCAGGGCAGCAACGGCCTGCTGCTGGACCAGATGATTTCCCGGTCCGTGAGCTTGTCCCAAAACCTCGCGACCCTGGGAACGCGCCTGCACCTGGCCGGCCTGCTGTAGCCGCCAGCCGGCATTCCTGACCGTCGGGCACAGCGATTGCCCCCGGGTCCGCCATGACGGCTCCCCTTGCCACCGAACCGCCTCCGGACGGCAACCTGCTCGTGGTCGCTCCCCATCTCGACGACGGGGTGTTCGGCTGCGGCCGGCTGCTGGCTTCCCGGCCCGGCGCCACCGTCGCCACCGTCTTCGCCGGCCGGCCGCCCGCCGACCGTCCCCTCACCGACTGGGATCGGGATGCCGGCTTCAGCCCCGGCGACGACGTGATCGGCCGCCGCCGGGAGGAGGACCGGCAGGCCCTGGAAATACTCGAGGCCCGACCCTACTGGCTCGACCTGCTGGACCACCAGTACGGCGGCCCGGACGAGGCGACGGTGACGGCGGCATTGCGGGAGCTTTTCGTGGCCTGCCGGCCCGACGTCGTCCTCATTCCCCTGGGACTCTTCCATTCCGACCATCAGCTCGTGCATCGGTCGGCCCTGTCCCTCCTGCCCGACTACCCGGAGTTCCGCTGGCTGGTTTACGAAGACTTCCTCTACCGCCGCATCGCAGGCCTGCGGGACCAGGCTATCGCGGCCCTGGAAAGCCGGGGACTGGATTCCCGGCCAGTGCGTTTTGCCGAAGCGGCCGACGCGGCCGCCCGCAAGGCGGCGGCCGTCGCCTGCTACCGGTCCCAGCTGCGGGGCATCGCCAGCCCGGGGCGCCTGGGGCTCGCCGATCTTGAGGAACCGGAAGGCTACTGGGCCCTTTCCCCCGCCCCGGGGAGGCCGCCATGACGGCCGGCAAGCTGGCCGTGGTCATCCTGACCTACAACCGCCGGCAGGAAATCCTCGCCACCCTGGAGCGCCTGGCCACCTGCGACGGCATCCCCCTCTGCGTGGTGGACAATGGTTCCGGCGACGGCACCGCCAGCGCCGTCGCCCAGGCCTTTCCCCGGGTCCGCATCCTGCGCCTGGAGCGCAACCTGGGGGCGGCGGGGCGCAACTACGGCGTGCGCCAGATGGATGCGCCCTACATCGCCTTCTGCGACGACGATACCTGGTGGGCTCCCGGGGCCCTGGAACGGGCCGCCGAGATACTGGATGCCTATCCGCGTCTGGCGGCGGTCACCGCCCGGGTGCTGGTAGGCCCGGAGGGGCGGGAGGACCCCACCAGCGCCCTCATGGCCCGCAGTCCGCTGCCCAATCGCCTGGGCCTGCCCGGCACCGAGCTCGCCGGTTTCCTGGCCGGCGCCTGCGTCATGCGGCGCAGCGCCTTCCTCGGGGCCGGGGGCTACGAGCCCCGCTTCTTCATCGGCGGCGAGGAGCGGCTGCTGGCCCTCGACCTCCTGGCCGCCGGCTGGCACCTGGGCTACATCCCGGAACTGGTGGTGCACCACTACCCGTCCCGCCTGCGGGACGCCGCCGGGCGCCGGCGGCTCCTCCTGCGCAACGCCCTCTGGTGCGCCTGGCTGCGCCGGCCCCTGGGCGGCGCCTGGCAGGAGACCCGCCGCTGGCTGGGCCAGGTCCGGGGGGATCCCGGGCTCCTGGGGGGGGTCATGGCCGCCTTCTTGGGGCTGCCCTGGGTACTCCAGAACCGGCGCCCGGTTCCGGCCCACGTGGAGTCTTGCCTGCGTCTCCTGGAGAAGGACGGTTGAATTCCGCCAGACGTGCATAACTACAAGCGGCTGTAATTTCTTCACTGGCGCCTGGGGGCTGTTGCTGATTTTGCCGGAGGGCTTTAGGGCACACGGCTTGCTGGGGAAAGGTATGAACCAGGGAGGCTGGAGTAGCCGTTGCGACCGCGGCCCCCGCTCCCCTTCCACCACCAGGAGTCATGGCCATGAGATCACAGGATAAGCAGTCGGCCCAGCACCCGGATGATCGGGAACACGGCCGCGACAAGGACAACCGGCAGCGGATGGAAGGCGGCGGATCCGAGTCCGGCCGTCCTTATCCCCGGTCGGTTCCCGAGACCTATCCGGAGTCCCATTATCAGTACCAGGCCCAGCGGGATCACCCGGGCAGCGAATATTTCAGCGGCACCCCCACCTACGGCGACCGCGGTTACCAGCAACAGCAGGGACAGGAAGGCTACGGCTCCAGCCAGCAGGGCCAGGGCGGCGGGTGGCCTCGCAACGACTTCGAACGCCGGGGGCAGGGCGGAAGTTTCCGCCAGCAGCAGGCCTACCAGGCGGAAGGGCGCCAGCAGGGCTTCGGCGGCGAGGATTTCGGTCGCGGCGGCTACGGCAGCTACGGCGCCTACCAGACCGGCAGCCAGCCCGAAGGCGGCCGCAACCGGGGACCGAAGGGCTACCAGCGTTCCGACGAGCGCATCCGGGAGTTGATCTGCGAAATCCTGGTCCAGCGTTCCTACATCGACGCCAGCGACGTCAGCGTGGAGGTGAACCTGGGGCGCGTGATCCTGGAGGGCACCGTGCCCCAGCGCCGCATGAAGCATGAAATCGAGGACGTCGCCGACAGCTGCTGGGGCGTCAAGGATGTGGAGAACCGTATCCGCGTCCGGAGCGGCCAGCAGGGCGCGGAGAGCGGCGGGGCCTCCCCGGGGGCGCCAGGCCCTTCGACGGCTCCCAGTGCCTCCTCGGCGATGACCACCAATCTGGCGGACATGTCGCCCGTCGAAACCAGCGGCGGCGGTTCCCAGGGTTCGGCCCGCAGGATGGCGGGCGAGGGAGAAAAGGATAAGGGCAAGGAACAACAAAACCGTTAAGCCTGGCCTCCGGGCCGGCCAAGCGGATTACCACTCATGACAAGGAGATAGACATGGCAACTTTTGGCAGCGAAAAGCAAGCGAACATTGTTGGCGGCGATATCCAGAACGAAGGACCGGGGCCGGAAATCATGGCGGCCGACACCCTCGAAGGGGATGACGTGGTCAACACCCGGGGCGAAGATCTGGGCAACATCAAGGACATCATGATCGATGTGCCGAGCGGCCGGGTGGCCTATGCCGTCCTGTCGTCCGGCGGCTTCCTGGGGCTCGGCGACAAGCTGTTCGCCATTCCCTGGAGCGCCCTCACCCTGGATGCGGACCGCAAGTGCTTCATCCTCGACGTGGAAAAGGACCACCTGAAGAACGCCCCGGGCTTCGACAAGGATCACTGGCCCAGCATGGCCGATCCGACCTGGGCCAACGAGGTGCACAGCTTCTACGGCCAGAAGGGTTACTGGCGCGGCCAGACCGAGCAGAGCAATCCGTCGTCGACCCTGGGATCGACGGACAGAACGGAAATCGGTCCCGACGACGTTTGATTCCCGCGTCAGGACAAGGAGCGGTTCGACCGCCTCCGATGTCCTGAAGGCCTTCGGATGGCGCGGTTCCTCGAATCGCGCCATTTTAGTTTCGGCCGCCGCTTTGCGGCTTCACGTCGGCTGCGCCGACATGAGCCTTCACTGAAACTGACGTTTTCTTGGCTGCCCTTGCACCCCGCCATGCCGTCTCCGTCGACCAGCCTCTTCGTCGGCCGCCTGCTGCTGGCGGCGGTGCTGCGCTATCGCTGGCGCACCCTGACGGCCCTCGCCCTGGTGGTGTTGGCCAAGCTCGCCATGGTGGCGGTGCCCCTGGTGCTGAAAACCATCGTGGACGGCCTGGGGCGGCCTCAACCCCTGCTGGCGGTGCCGGTCTTCCTCCTCGTCGGCTACGCCGTCCTGCGCTTCCTGGGCACCCTGTTCGGCGAAATCCGCGACCTGGTCTTCGTCCGGGTTACCCAGAACACCGTCTCGGGCTTCCTCGTCCAGGCCTTCGAGCACCTGCACCGGCTCTCCGTGCGCTTCCACGCCATGCGCCGCACCGGCGGCGTCACCCGGGACGTGGAGCGGGGCACGACGGGCATCGGCTTCCTGCTCGGGGTGGGGCTGTTCACCCTCCTGCCCACCCTGGTGGAGATCGGGGCGGTGATCGTGGTCATCACCGGCGGCTACAGCCTGTGGTTCACCGCCATCATCCTCGTCACCTTCGTCGTCTACGCCACCTGGACGGTGAATGTCACCGAGCACCGGGCCGTCCACCAGCGGGCCATGAACGAGCTGGATTCCAGCGCCAACAGCCGCTTGGTGGATAGCCTCCTCAATTTCGAGACGGTGAAGTACTACACCAACGAGGAATTCGAGCGCCGGCACTTCGGCGGCATCCTGGGGCACTGGATCGAGGTGGGGGTGACCAACCAGAAGGCTCTTTTCGTCCTCCACGTCGGCCAGAGCGGCATCATCGCCTTCGGCGTGGCGGGAGTCATGCTCCTGGCCGGCTACAACGTCGTCCACGGGCAGATGACGGTGGGCGACCTGGTGCTGGTGAACGCCTACGTCATCCAGGTCTGCCTCCCCCTGAATTCCCTCGGCTTCGTCTTCCGGCAGGCCCGGGATGCTGTGGTGAATGCGGAAAAGATGTTCCGCCTCCTGGAGCAGAAGCCGGAGATCGAGGACCGGCCCGGCCTTCCGGACCTCCAGGTGGAGCGGGGCGAGGTGCGCTTCGACCATGTGGACTTTGCCTACGATGCCGGCCGCCAGATCCTGTGGGACGTCAGCTTCGCCATCCCCCCCGGTCGCAAGGTGGCGGTGGTGGGGGGCAGCGGTTCGGGGAAATCCACCCTGGCCCGGCTGCTCTTCCGCTTCTACGAGGCCGGCGCCGGCACGGTGAGCATCGACGGCCAGGATGTTCGCGACGTCACCCAGAGGAGCCTGCGGGACGCCATCGGCATCGTTCCCCAGGACACCATCCTGTTCAACGAAACGGTAGCTTACAACATCGCCTACGGCCGGCCGGGGGCGGCCCTGGCGGAGGTGATCGAAGCGGCCAAGGCGGCCCACGTGCACGAGTTCATCGACAGCCTGCCGGAAAAGTACGACACCCAGGTCGGGGAGCGGGGGGTGAAGCTTTCCGGCGGCGAGAAGCAACGCATCGCCATCGCCCGGGCCATCCTCAAGAACCCGCCCATCCTGGTTTTCGACGAGGCCACCTCGGCCCTCGACACCCGGGCCGAGCGGGCCATCCAGGGGGAGCTGGACCGCCTGGCCAGCGACCGCACCACCCTGGTCATCGCCCACCGCCTGTCCACCGTGGTGGGGGCAGACGAGATCCTGGTCCTCGAGCATGGCCGGATCGTGGAACGGGGCCGCCATGACGAGCTCCTGAAGCGCCAGGGACTCTATTCCCAGATGTGGCGGCTGCAGCGCCAGCAGCAGGAATTGGAGGAATCCGAGGCGGAGCTGGCCTGGCGCCCCGTGGATCTGGTCGCCCTCATGGCGTCCGTGATTGATGGCCTCAAGCCCGCCATCGACGCCCGCCGGGTGAGCTTCTACAGTTTCGTGACCGCCGAGCCGGCCGCCCTGGTCGGCGATCCGGGCCGGCTGCACCAGGCCTTCTGGGCCCTGGGGGAACGGGCGGTCCTGTCCACCGCGGCCGGCGGCCGGGTCGAGCTGCGCATCGAGCGCAGCGGCGCCTGCCTGCGGCTCACCCTGATCCACGGCAGCGTCCTCAGGGACCGGCGCTCCCCGGGCGGGGACGGGACCGGGCGCCGTCTCGAACCGGAGGCGATTCGCGCCATCCTGGAACAGCATGGCGGCAGCCTGGAGATGCATCCCCTGGCCGATGGCAGCCTGCGGGTGGTGGCCGAACTGCCCCTGCCGGGGGAAGAGAAGGCCCTCGCCGCGGTGCCCTGGCCGGCTTCCGCCATCGGCGGCGTCACCGTCCTGCTGGTCGCCGGGGATGCCGAGGAGCAGGAGCCCCTGGCGGCGCTTCTCCATGAACAGGGCGCTCTCCTGCGGGTCTACCCCTCGGGTCCAGCAGCCCTCGATTGGCTGCGGGAACGGCCCCGCTCCGATTGGCCCGAGGTCCTGGTCTATGACCTGGATTCGGGAGAACGGGAGGGCTACGAGCTGATCCAGGAATTGCGCCGTATCGAAGCGGAACGGCGGCTGGGGCTGGAGGAGCGCCTGCCGGCCATCGCCCTGTCCCGCCGGGGCCGGGCCGGGCAGCGTCCCCGGGCCCTGCTGGCCGGATTCCAGGTCCTTCTGGTCAAGCCCTTCGAGCCGGGGGAGCTGGTGGCGGCGGTGTCCGGCCTGGCTGGCCGGGCCGCACCGACGCCCCTGCCGGCCGAAGGCGGCAGCGAGCCCAGGTAGGCGGACAGAAACCCAAGAAGAGGAACCGAAAATGACGAGCCAGGAGAGCAGCACCCCATCCCCCCGTGCCCCCGGCGGCAGCCACTACGTGAACCGGGACACCGCCCGCCGGGCGGTGGAACTCGCCTCGCCGATGATCGAGGCGGGCCTGGCGGACCGCAGCCTGGTCGGCAGCGGTTTCCTCTACCTGGTCATCATGGACCCCGGCTTGCCGCCGGGCCGTGCCGCCTTCGAGGAGGCCATCCTCTACGAGCATGCCTTCGGCGACCGTTCCCGCTGGGACGCGGACTACGCCGCCTTCGCCCGGGGCAAGGCCCAATTGAGCTGGGCCTCCGGTCTGGACAGCCAGCGCCTGCAGGCGCTGGCCCCCCATCTGCTGCGGGCCGGCGACAGCCTCCTCTGGGGCGGCGTCTGCCTCGACGGCATCGTGGTTGCCGCCAGCGGCGCCTTTCCCCGCTTCGACGAGGTCTATGCCGGCACCGTCGCCCTCTGGCTGCGGGCCCTGGCGAAGGAGGCCCGGGAAGCGGACGAGGGCCGGCTTTCCCTTTGAAACCACCGCTCGGGAATGTTATGACGTTTGTCTGAATTGCAATTCCAATGGTATGGCGCCAACATGCGGGCATGCCGTATGAGCCGTATTGCAGTGTCCTGACCACTTGCAACGTCTGCCTGCGGGAACATCACAATGAACATAATTTCATCTTCCGCACTCATGAAGCATCCATCGAACCAAGAGGCCAGCCTGGCCGAGCAGTTGCGTGCATTGGCCAGCGATGTGGAGCGGGGCGACGTCCGCCAGTTGATCGTGACCGTGATCCGCCAGGACGGCCGGGTGGAACGGATGGGAGCGTCCGCCGGCGAGAACTGATGCGCGGGTGGGCAGGGGGAGATCCCCCCATCGGCAACCGGGAGAATAATATTCTCCGGATTTCCGCCAAATATCCTGTCAAAGAAGAACCATGCAAAAGATTCTGATCATCGTCCACGCGCCACCCTACGGCAGCGAGCGCTGCCTTTCCGCCCTCAGATTGGCGACCGCGCTGGCGGGAAGCGAACCGGCGCGGCCCGAAGTGCGGCTTTTCCTGATGTCCGACGCCACCGTGCTGGGCTTGCCGAACCAGATGGATGCCTCCGGCAATACCCTGCAAGCCCTGGTGGAGCAACTGGTGGGTGCCGGTGTGCCCATCAAGTTGTGCCGCACCTGCGCCCAGGCCCGGGGCCTGGTGGACTTGCCCCTGATTCCCGGTACCAGCATCGGCACCCTGCCGGAGCTGGCGGAATGGACCCTGGCTGCCGACAAGGTCATCACCTTCTGAAGCCTGCAGTCCGCGCCGGCCGCACCTGCCGCCCGGCGATCTTCCCGCCCGACGACCGGTGGGAAGATAAAAGAAAAGCCCCCGGGGAGCGACCCCGGGGGCTTTTGGCGAAGAAACCGCTTACTTGGTCGCGGGGTCAGCCGAAGCCTGCTTCTCGGCCTTCTGTTCCGCCTTTTCAGCCTTGTGGGCCTTGACCTTGTGATGCTCGCTCTTCACGGTAGCGGCCTTGGCGGTATCCGCCTTGGCCAGTTCGGCCGCCTTCGGAGCCTCGACTTTCTTTTCCGCAGCGGCCGGCGCCGCCTTGGCGACCGGGGTTGCGGGAGTGGCCGGGGTGGCGCCCTGGGCGAAGGAAGCGGAAGCAAAACCAGCGGCAACAGCCAGAGCGATCACAGTCTTCAGCATTTTGAATCTCCTTGTATAGATACGGCATCGATTGGTTTTCGGTGCTGGCAAATTGCAGCACCTTGTGCCGAATAACGCGCCGGGTTACTCAGGAGATGTCAGTAGCAATGTAAGGTAGTGTCACGGCATGTGACAGGGTTGTTTCAGATTTTCTACGCCGGATAAGGTACCGGGTCGGGGTGGCATGCCGGGGCTTACCGGCCCAGTGCCTTCAGGAAGCGTTCCCGGGCGGCGGCGAGTTCCGGCTGCCTGTCTTCCGGGGCAATCCGCCGGCATTCGGAGTAGAAGTCCTCGAATGCCGCCAGGACGGCATTCCTGGTCAAGGGCTCGGCTTTCCTGTCGCCGATGGCCCGGTCGTCTCCCGGCACCTTGAGCTGGGCGTACTTGGGAATGAGCCGCTGGCCGCCTTCCCTGGCGGTCGCGAACATCGGGCCGGTCTTCACGAACTCTTCGCCTTCGTACTCGAAGCGGGCCCCCAGGGGCAATTGATGGATCTTCATTGCAGCGCTCCCGAAAAGCAAAAGGGGTTGATTCCTGGCGGAATCAACCCCTTTTAAATCTTTGGCGCGCCCGGCGCGATTCGAACGCACGACCCCTGCCTTCGGAGGGCAGTACTCTATCCAGCTGAGCTACGGGCGCCAAGAAGCGCGAATATACCGGTTTTCGGCCTCAGCGTCCATGGTCATCGCCCATGAGGGGGTGACGGTTCGCTATAATCGCGTTTTTTCCAATCCTCAAGCTTATTCAGGAGTCAGCATGGCTGAGCAGCATTCTTCCCGGGGCATCATGGTCGCTACCATCGTCGCGGCGATCATCTTGATCGCCGTCGTGGTGCCTTTCTCCATCAAGGGTGAGAAATCCGTCCAGGTAGCCGGTGGCGGTGATGATGTCGCCAGCCGCATCCAGCCGGTAGCCAAGTTCGAAATGCAAAAGGCCGCGGCCCCCGCCGCCGCCGGCGCACCCAAGGACGGCGCCACGGTCTTCAACACGGTGTGCGGCGCGTGCCACAACACCGGCGCCGCCGGGGCTCCCAAGGCCGGCGACAAGGCGGCGTGGGCACCCCGCATCGCCCAGGGCACGGATGCCCTGTACAAGAGCGCCCTCAACGGCAAGAACGCCATGCCGCCCAAGGGGGGCGCTTCCAGCCTGTCCGACGCCGAAGTCAAGGCGGCGGTGGACTTCCTGGTCGGCAAGTCCAAGTAATCCCCCGGGCGAGGCGGAGGCAATTGCCTTTCGCCCCGTGCTGGCAATAGAGAAGGGCGCCTTTCGGGCGCCCTTTTTCATGGCCGCTTCCGCCGCGGCAGGCTGGCGCCGCCTTACTTGGTGGCGGGTGCGGCCGGAGTGGCCGGGGTGGCGGGAGTAGCGGGCGTGGCGGGAGTAGCGGGGGTGGCGGCCTTCTGGTGGGTGCGCTTATGGGCGCGCTTGTGGCTCGGCTTCTTGGGCGCGTTGGTGCCCACCGGCTCGGTGGTCTCGGGGATGCTGCCGACAGCGGTGTCGGGGCCGGTCTTGGCAGTGGCGGACTTGCTGGTCGTGTCCGCGGCAACCTTCACGGCGGCGGGCTTGGCGTCGGTGGCCGGTTTGCTGTCGGCGGCATGGGCGATGCCGAAGGCGGCGGCGATGGCGAGAGCGATCAACTGCTTGGTCATGGCGGAAAACTCCTGAATGATCTGTTGCGGTTCGTCCGGCGTTGCGTCATTGCAGCGCCTTGCTGCCAATAACGCGCCGGGTTCCATGCAGGTAATCAGAAGAAAGGTAACCCCCTGTAACGCCCTGTGACCGGGACGTTACCGGCCTTTTCCGGCCAGCATGGCTTTCATGGCTTCCAGGCGGGCGCTGCCGGTGGCGCGGTCGGGCTCCTGGGCTGCCTTGCCGCCGGAGAAGCGAAGGTCTTCCTTGCCCATTTCGGTGATGAAGCGGGAAGGTTCGCAGGGAACGAATTCCCGGGCCTGCTTGCGGCGCTCGCAGTAGGTGAGGTGCAGGGAGCGCCGGGCCCGGGTGATGCCCACGTACATGAGCCGCCTTTCCTCTTCCACCTTGCCGCCTTCGATGGACTCCCGGTGGGGGAGGATGCCCTCCTCGATGCCGGTCAGGAAGACGTGGTTGAACTCCAGTCCCTTGGCGGCGTGCAGGGTGGACATCTGGATGGCGTCGGCCTCTTCCGAGTCCTGTTTTTCCAGCATGCTGATGAGGGCGATGCTCTGGGTGATGTCGATGAGGGTCTTGCCGTCCGCCTCGCCCTTGCCATTGATCCAGTTGGCGAATTCCATGATGTTGGCCCACTTGTTCTGGGCGGAGCGTTCTTCCTCGTGGTCGTAGAGGTAGGCCTCGTAGTCGATGGCCTTCAGGAGGTCCGGCAGCACCTGCTGGGCCGGCTCGTTGGCGGCCCGGTACTGGATGCGGTTGATGAACTGGCAGAACTCGGCCAGGGGCTCCAGTTGCCGCGCCTGGACGCGGTGGGCGAAGCCTTCCTCGAAGGCGGCGGCGAAGAGGGAAATGTGCCGTTCCCCGGCGTACTGCCCCAGCACCTGCAGGGTGCTGGCGCCGATGCCCCGCTTGGGGGTGGTGGCGGCCCGGATGAAGGCGGGGTCGTCGTCCTCATTGGCCAGCAGCCGCAGGTAGGCGATGATGTCCTTGATTTCCGCCTTGTCGAAGAAGGACTGGCCGCCGGAGAGGAGGTAGGGCACCTTGTGGTTCCGCAGCTGCTGCTCGAAGGCCCGGGCCAGGAAATTGGAGCGGTAGAGGATGGCGTAGTCGGAGAACTTGGTCCTGTTCTCCCACTTGTGGGCCAGGAGCTTCATGACCACGCTCTCGGCCTCCGCCTCGTTGTCCTTGCAGGCGGTGACGGTGATGGGGTCGCCGTAACCCAGCTCCGACCACAGCTTTTTCTCGAACAGCTTTTCGTTGTGGGCGATGACGTTGTTGGCGGCCTTGAGGATGCGCACCGTCGAGCGGTAGTTCTGCTCCAGCTTGATGACCTTGAGGGCCGGGAATTCCGCCGGCAGCTTCTTCAGGTTCTCGATGTCGGCGCCGCGCCAGCCGTAGATGGCCTGGTCGTCGTCCCCCACGGCGGTGAACTGGGCCCGCACCCCGGTCAGGAGCTTCAATAGCTGGTACTGGCAGGCATTGGTGTCCTGGTATTCGTCCACCAGCAGGTAGCGCAGCCGGTTCTGCCACTTCTCCCGGATGTCCGGGTGCTTCTCGAAAAGCTCCACCGGCAGCTTGATGAGGTCGTCGAAATCCACCGCCTGGTAGGCCTTCAGGGTGGCCTCGTAGGACAGGTAGGCGTGGGCCGCCAGAGCCTCGTGCTCGTCCCGGGCGAGATGGGTGGCCTGCTCCGGCGACACCAGGGCGTTCTTCCAGTTGGAGATGATGGACTGCAGCCGCCGCAGGGTGGCCTTGTCCACCGTCTTGGCCAGGTCGGCGATGATGCCGGCGCAATCGGTGGAGTCGAAAATGGAAAAGCGCGGCTTGTAGCCCAGGGCCTTGGCCTCTTCCCGCAGGAGGCGCACCCCCAGGGAGTGGAAGGTGGAAATCTGCAGGCGGGAGGCCGCGCTGCCTTCCAGCAGCTTTCCCACCCGCTCCTGCATTTCCCGGGCCGCCTTGTTGGTGAAGGTGATGGCGGCGATGTTCTGGGGCGCGAAGCCGCAGTCCTGGACCAGGTAGGCGATCTTCTGGGTGATCACCCGGGTCTTGCCGGAGCCGGCGCCGGCCAGGACCAGGCAGGGACCGTCGAGGTAGTGGATGGCTTCGCGTTGTTGGGGATTGAGACCGGACATGAAAACGAAGCGCCCCGGCAGGCCGGGGCGCGTGGATTGCAGAGGCGCGATTTTAACCCAGGCCGGCTCAGCCTCCGAGGGCGCCGAAGACCTTCTTCAGGAGAGCGCTGCCAGCCGCCACAGGGTTCTGCCTGATATTCCTTTCCTCTTCGGCGATCATCAGGAAGAGGCCGTCCATGGCCTTGCGGGTGACGTAGCTATCCAGGGAAGCGTCTTCCTTGCTGATGAGGCCGAAGCTAGCCGCCTTGCCGGCGAAGCGGTCGTACTTTTCGGCCAGCGCCACCTTCCGGGTGGACTCCTGGACGATGGGCATGAATTTCCGGGCCAGCTGCTCCGAGCTGGTGCGGCGGAAGTACTGGGTCACCGAATCCTCTCCCCCCAGGAGGATGTCCTTGGCGTCCTTGAGGGTCATCTTCCGGATGGAGTCCATGAGGACGGGCTTGGCCTGGGCCACTGCCAGCTCGGCGGCGTGGTTCATGGTGCCCACCAACTCGTCGGCGTACTTGCCCATGCCCACGGCGCGCATGGCCTTTTCGGCAGTCCGCAGGGACTCGGGCAGGGGGATCTTCACCTTGGGGTTGCCCAGGAAGCCGTTCTCCCGGCCCAGGCTGGAGACCGCGAAGTCGGCGCCCTTGGCGAGGGCTTCCTTGAGGCCGGACGAGGCCTCGCTATTGGAAACCTCCGCCAGACCGGCGGCGTGGGCGACCTGGAGGCAGGCGGAGAGGAGCAGGGCGGCCAGGAAGCGCAGTGGAAGCATGGGAATCTCCTTGGAGCATGTTTATGAAATGCGACTATAGAGCGAAGCAGCTGTAAGATGAAAAATGTCCGGATGATCCCATCCGCCCAAGGTCCCAAGAACCAGAGACATCGCCGGTCCACGCCCCCGTATGCCGATCCGCAGCCATCCGGCCCAGCACATCCTCCGACATCCCGGCGCCTTCGCCCTGCAGACGTGGAAGGCTTTCCGCGCCAACCAGGGCCTCCTTCTGGCGGGGGCGGTGGCCTACTACGCCCTGCTGTCCATCGTCCCCCTCCTCATCCTCATCGTCATCGCCCTGTCCCACCTGGTGGACCAGGCCGAATTGCTCCAGACCCTGGGCCGCTACCTGGAGTGGCTGGTCCCCAGCCAATCGAAGGCCATCATCGGCGAACTGGCCAATTTCATGGAAAACCGGGCCGTCATCGGGGGGGTCCTGCTGGTGACCATGCTCTTTTTCAGCTCCCTGGGCTTCGCCGTCCTGGACAACGCCATGTCGGTGATCTTCTTCCACCGGCTTGCCGTCCACAAGCGCCACTACCTGGTGTCGGCCCTGCTGCCCTATTGCTACATCCTGGTCCTCGGGGTCGGGCTCCTCGTCATCACCCTGGTGGCGAATGCCCTCCAGGCCATCGGCCAAGAGAGCGTCGAGGTACTGGGGCGAGAGTGGTCGCTGCACGGGCTTTCCGGAGTGCTCCTCTATCTCCTCGGCCTGGGCGGAGAAATCTTCGCTCTCACCTCGGTGTACTACGTCATGCCCCTGGGGCGCCTGCCCTTGCGCCACGCCCTCATCGGCGGCATCACGGCCGCACTCCTCTGGGAGCTCACCCGCCACCTGCTGCTCTGGTATCTCGCCACCCTGTCCCAGGCCAGCGTGGTCTATGGTTCCCTGACCACTGCCATCGTGGTCCTTCTCACCCTGGAGATCGGCGCCACCCTGCTCCTTCTCGGTGCCCAGGTGATCGCCGAATATGAGCGACTCCTGTTGTCACCCGGGGTTGCCGAGCACAAAGGCTAGGACCCGGCGCCACCAGCCTTCGTCCACATGGTCGGGCCAGTCGTCGTGCCCGGCCCCCAGGATTACAGCCAGGCGCTTGGGAGGCGCCAGGCCTTCGTACAGGGCCCGGCCGAACGGGGCTGGGACGGTGTTGTCCCGTTCGGCCACCGCCACCAGTACCGGGCCGGTGAAGCCCGCCAGGTTGGCGGCGCTGTCGTAGGGATCGCGCAGGAACCATTTCACCGGGAGCCAGGCGTAATGGTGGGAGGCGACGTTCTCCAACCGGTCCCAGGGCGTGATGAGGAGGAGTCCCGCCACCTTGTCCCGCTGGTGGGCGCCGGCCTCGGCTGCCACCGCCGCACCCAGGGATTCTCCGACCACCAGCAGCGGCGGACCGTAGCGTCCATGGATACGGGCGATGGTTTCCTCGGCATCGCCCACCAGGGATTTTTCCCCGAAGGCACCGTCCCGGGGGCCATAGCCGGGATACTCGGCGAGGATTACCCGAAAGCCCAGGCGGGTGAGTTCGGTGGCGTAGAAGCTGCGATGGCCGGCGTGGCCGGCGTTGCCGTGGAAGACCACGATAGTGCCCCGCGCCGGCCCGGGCGGTTCGGCCAACAGGCCGCGGAATTCCCGACGCGACGGCCAGGCCTGCAATCCGTCGGACAGCATGTCCGCCACCTTGGCCTTTTCCGGGAAATAGAGCAGGCGGTCCTGCAGCACGGCAGCTCCCGTAAAAGGCATCAGACAGGCAACGAGGAACCCCAGCAGGAGGAAGGCGTATTTCTTCACGGTCGTGCGCATGCCATGTGGGTGGTGGCCTATTCTAAGACCTGTTGCAGGCCGGGATCGGGATTCAGTGCTGTCGGCACAGGGGGACCGCGGAGGCTATGGGGCGGCGGCAGGCAGGTGGTCACCCGCTACGAGCCCATCCTCCCGCCAGCCGGAGTCGCCCAGCAGGAAGGTCAGGGCCTGCCGGCACCAGTTCTCGTCCAGATGGTCGTGCCAGTCGGTGTGCTCGGCCCCCGGGATTTCCACCAGGCACTTGGGGGCCGTCAGGCTTTCGTACAAGGCCCGGCCAAAGCGGGCCGGGACGATGCTGTCCCGTTCGGCCACCGCCACCAGCACCGGGCCGGTGAAGGAGGCCAGGTGGGCGGCGCTATCGTAGGGATCGCGCAGGAGCCATTTGACGGGGAGCCAGGTGTAATGGAGGGAGGCGACATTCTCCAGACGGTCCCAGGGGGTGATGAGGGCCAGCCCCGATACCTTGTCCTGCTGGCGGGCGCCGGCTGCGGCCGCCACCGCCGCGCCCAGGGACTCGCCCACCACCAGCAGCGGTGCGCCGTAGTGCTCGCGGACCAGGGCGATGGTCTCTGCGGCGTCGCTCACCAGGGATTTCTCCCCCAGTACGCCTCGCCGGGGGCCATAGCCCGGATACTCGGCGAGGATCACCCGGAAGCCCAGGCGGGTCAGTTGCGCGGCGTAGAGTCCGCGCTGGCCGGCATGGCCGACCGTGCCGTGGAAGATCACCGCCGTGCCCAGCGCCGGTCCGGACGGTTCCGCCACCAGGCCGCGAAACTCCTCGGGCGATGGCCAGGCCTGCAACCCGTCGGACAGCATTTCCATCAGTTTGGCTCTTCGCGGGTAGTAGAGCAGGTGGTCCTGCAGCAAGGCGGCGGCGGAAAAGGGAACCAGACAGGTAACGGCTGAACCCAGGAGGAGGTAGGCGGTCGATTTCTTCATCGTTGCGTCAATGCAATAGGGAGGGCGGCATTCGGAGACGTCTTGTTCCCGTCGGCTTTCAGCCTGCCGGCAGGGTGGTCTGTCCGCTCAGGGGGTCGTAGACGCTGCGGGGCGGCAGCAGGTGCATGGTGATGTCGGTGGAGCCCAGGACCGGCGCGTCAGGCGCGGTGATCCGAGCCCGGCGGGCGTCGAATACCTGGACGCTGCTCTCTCCCAGCACTTCCCAGCGCCCGTCCGGGCGCACCAGCACGGCAGTGGATTCGTCGATGCCCACGCCCACCAGTTCGGGCTGTTCGAGCACCACGCTCAAGAGGCGGTTCTGCCGGGCCCGGCGCTGAAAATGCTGATCGACGATGGTCCCCGGCAGGAAACCAAGGCCCTCGGCTACCTCGAAGGACCGGCGGGCGATGGGGGGGAACTTGCCGTCGTCCTCTGGCGGGCCGTCCCCCTGACGGTTGCCGGTGAGCATCGAATTGGACATGACGGCTGCTCCGGCCGAGGTGCCGCCCACCACCGCGCCTTCCTGGTAACGCCGGTGGATGGTGGCCAGGGAGGGGGTCGCCAGGAGCACTGCGGCCAGCTTCGACTGGTCCCCGCCGGAAAACCAGTAGCCGGTGAAATCGTCGAGCTGCCGGGCCGTGGTCTCGGTTTCGGCCTCCTGCCGGCTAAGGTCGAAAACCTGGGCCTGGGCGCCCAGGGTCTGCAACCGGCTGGCCATCTCGCTGCCCCGGTCGCTGGCGGCGGTACTGGCCATGGGCAGCACGGCGATGCGGGCCCGGCCTCGGCCGCCGGCCAGTTGGACGAAGCGGGGCATCAGTCCGGGCGGTTCGGCCCCGCCGCCGACGATGAGGAGATTGCCCCGGGGCGGCGTTTCCGGCAGCGGGGCGACGGGCGCGGTACCGGCACCGCAGGTGCTCAGAAAAACGAGCGCGGCCGAGAGATAGCGGCGGGCAGGCATGGGATGGGCTGTGAGGCGAAGGATTGGCCGCCGACGGCCTGCCACCGATTCATGCTGCTCCTCCATGTCCTGGTTGGTCATGGCCGGCGCCTCCGGGGCGTCTGGCCACGGTCAGGCTCAGTATGGCCGCGGAAGGTCTATGCCACCATCAAGGATGGTCTGTATCTTGGACGGAGGGAAGGATTGCCTGCCCCGGTAGGAATTTCCCGGAGAGGCAGCCGGCGCGCTAGGCGGAGGGTAGGCGCTGGACCGGGGCTCGATGGCCGTTGATTTCCGATGCCGGCTTCTGCATGAAAAGGGTGAGGGCGGCGGTGAGGGCCGTCAGGCTCCAGAACATGAAGAAGCCCACCGAGTAGACGGCCATGGGGCTCCAGTACACCGGCTCCCCCATCAGGTAGAGTTCCTGGGGATCGATCAGGGCGAAGAAGACCGTTTCCCCGAGGATGGCCGTGAGGAAGGACAGCCAGAGCATGTTGACCCATTTCAGCATGTTTCTCTCCTGTGCGGGATCCCCGGCACACCGGTCCGGGGATCTGCGACATAGAGTTTTGCTGAGGGCCTTTCGTTCCTTGCTGTCGATGGCTTTGGGCTGGCGATGCTTTTTACGGCAGCATCGCCCCCGGAGCACAGCAGCCGGCGGGAGTTAGGCGACGACCCCGGCCTGGTGGGCCTGCTCGTCCGCCCAGTAGGAGGACCGCACCATGGCGCCGCAGGCGGCCCCGGAGAAACCCATTTCCTTGGCCTTGGCCTCGAACATCTTGAAGACGTCGGGATGGACGTAGCGGGTCACCGGCAGGTGATGGCCGGTGGGGGCGAGGTACTGGCCGATGGTCAGCATGTCCACGTCGTGGGCCCGCAGGTCGGCCAGGACTTCGAGGATTTCCTCGTCGGTCTCCCCCAGGCCGACCATGAGGCCGGATTTGGTGGAGGTGTTCGGGTAGCGGGCCTTGAAGGCCTTCAGGAAAGCCAGGGAATGGGCGTAGTCCGCCCCCGGCCGGGCCTGCTTGTAGAGGCGGGGCACGGTTTCCAGGTTGTGGTTGAGGACGTCGGGCAGGGCGCCCCCCAGGACTTCGAGGGCGACTTCCATGCGGCCCCGGAAGTCCGGCACCAGGGTCTCGATGATGGTCTCGGGGGAAGCCTCCCGCACCGCCTTCACCACGTCCACGAAATGCTGGGCGCCGCCGTCGCGGAGGTCGTCCCGGTCCACGCTGGTGATGACCACGTAGCGCAGCTTCAGGGCGGCCACCGACTCGGCCAGGTGGCGGGGCTCCTCCGGGTCCGGGGGAAGCGGCTTGCCGTGGCCGACGTCGCAGAAGGGGCAGCGGCGGGTGCAGATGTCGCCGAGGATCATGAAGGTGGCGGTGCCGCGGCCGAAGCATTCGCCGATGTTGGGGCAGGTGGCCTCTTCGCAGACGGTGTGCAAGTTCCTTTCCCGCAGCATCTTCTTGATCTCGCCGAAGCGCCCGGCGCTGTTGCCGGCCTTGACCCGGATCCACTCCGGCTTCCTGAGGGGCTCGGCGGCCGGCACGATCTTGATGGGGATGCGGGCGGTCTTCTGTTCGCCTTTTTGCTTGACGCCTTGTTCGGCCATTTAACGCTCCAATTGCTGTAGCAGGTGTTGGCAAAGCCGCTCGCCGGCCTCGTGAGCCGTGAGCGGGATGTTGAGGTCCTTGGTCTGGATGACCTGGAGCCCGGCGTAGCCGCAGGGGTTGATGGCGGCGAAGGGGGATAGGTCCATGTCCACATTGAGGGATACGCCATGGTAGCAGCAGCCGTTCCTGACCCGCAGCCCGAGGGCTGCGATCTTGGCATCCCCCACATAGACGCCGGGGGCGCCGTCGCGGCGGTCGGCCGCCACGCCGTATTCCGCCAGCAGGTCGATGACCGCCTGCTCGATGGCGCTCACCAGTTCCCGCACCTTGATGCGGCGGCGCGGCAGGTCGAGGAGGAGATAGACCACCGCCTGGCCGGGGCCGTGGTAGGTGATCTGGCCGCCTCGGTCGACCTTGACCATGGGCACGCCGATGTCGGTCAGGAGGTGTTCCGGCTTGCCGGCCTGGCCCAGGGTAAACACGGGCGGATGCTCGACGATCCAGAGCTCGTCGGGGGTGTCGGCGGTGCGGGCAGCCGTGAATTCCTGCATGGCGCGCCAGGTGGGCTCGTAGTCCACCCGGCCCAGACGGCGGATTTCCACGCTACAGCACCACTTTGACGAGGGGGTGCCCGGTCAATTCCCGGTAAAGGTTATCGAGTTGCTGCCGCGAGGTGGCGGTGACGGTGCAGGTCAGGCTCACGTATTTGCCTCCGGAGCTGGCGCGCATTTCGATGCTGGCGCAGTCGAAGCCGGGGTCGTGGCGGATAACGATTTCGAGGATCGCCTGGGCGAGGGTGTCCTCGGCCTTGCCCATGATCTTGATGGGAAAGGCGCTCGGGTATTCGATAAGGGATTCCTGGTCAGCCATTACGCATTACGGTGGTCTTGAAGTGCTGGTACCACTGCCACATCTGCCTGCCCACCGGGCCGGGGGCGCCGGTGCCGACGGGGCGGCCGTCGAGGCGGGTGATGGGGAGCACTTCCTTGGTGGACGAAGTCATCCAGATCTCGTCGGCGGCCTGAAGTTCCGCCAGGGGGATTTCCCGGATCTCGTAGGGTTGCCCATGGCGGTCGGCGAGTTCGAGGACCACGTCATAGGTGATCCCGGGGAGCATCAGATGGCTCTTGGGGGGCGCCAGGAGGATGCCGTTGCGGACCACGAAGATGCTGGAAGCGGCGCCTTCCTGCAGGAAGCCGTCGCGGATGAGAAGGGCCTCGGCGCAGCCCTGGTCGTCGGCCGCCTGGCGCAGGAGCACGTTGGCCAGCAAGGAAACCGTCTTCAGGTCGCAGCGCAGCCAGCGGTTGTCCTCGGCGGTGATGGCGCAGACGCCCGTTTCGCGGATGGCCGCGGCCGGGGTCACCAGGGGCGAACTGAAGGCGAAAACGGTGGGTGGGATGCCTTGGGGAAAGATATGGTCCCGCTTGACGTCGGCGCCGCGGCTCACCTGCAGGTAGATGCCCTGGTCCTCAAAGGGAGCATCCAAGGCCAGGCGCTGCACGACGGTTTCCCATTCCTCCCGGGGCAAGGGATTGGCCAGCCGGATGCCGTCCAGGCTGGACTGCAGGCGGTGCAGATGTTCCCCCAAGCGGAAGGGGCGGCGGGAATAGACCGGAATGACCTCATAGACCCCGTCGCCGAACAGGAACCCCCGGTCGAGGGGCGAAATCGTCGCCTCCGCCAGGGGGACGAAGCGGCCGTTCAGGTAGACCGGGTCGGCGACGAAGGGGCTCATCAGGCGAACCAGAGGCGGATGGTGTCCCACAGGCGGCCGAAGAAGCCGGCGACGGACACGTTTTCCAGGGCGACGGCGGGGTATTCGCCATAGGGCTTGCCATCGACGCTGACCTTCACGACGCCGACCTTCTGGCCCTGGGCTACCGGCGCCATCAGGGGCTGCTGGGAGACGAACTGGGCTTCCACCTTGTTGGCGTAGCCCTTCGGCACCGCCACGATGAAGTCCTGGGTGAAGCCCGCCTTGACGGTGTTCTCGGAACCCTTCCAGACCCGCAGGCTGGAAACCGGCTGGTCCTTGGCGTAGAGCTGCACCGCCTCGTAGAACTGGAAGCCCCAGTTGAGCAGCTTCAGGGACTCGCTGGCCCGGGTGGAGTCGGCATTGGTGCCCAGCACCACCGACAGCAGCCGGCGCGGCCCGCGCTTGGAGGAGGAGATCAGGCAGTAGCCGGCGGCCTCGGTGTGGCCGGTCTTCATGCCGTCCACGGTGGGGTCGATCCAGAGCAGGCGGTTCCGGTTGGGCTGGGTGATGTTGTTGTAGCGGTATTCCTTCATCGAGTAATACTTGGCGTACTCCTCGGGGAAGTTGTGAATGAGCGCGGCGGCCAGGATGGAGAGGTCCCGGGCCGTGGTGTAGTGCTGGGGATCGGGCAGGCCGGTGGAATTCCGGAAGCTGGTGTTCTTCATGCCTAGGCGCTGGGCTTCCCGGTTCATCATCTGGGCGAAGTTTTCCTCGCTGCCGGCGACGGCCTCGGCCAGGGCGATGCAGGCATCGTTGCCAGACTGGACAATCATGCCCTTGATGAGGTCTTCCACCGGCACCTGGGTATCCACCCGGACGAACATCTTGGAGCCGCCGGTCTGCCAGGCCTTCTTGGAAATGGGCACGGCCTGGTCGACGGCAATGGTCTTCTGCCGGATGGCGGCGAAGGTCAGGTAGGCCGTCATCAGCTTGGTGAGGGAAGCGGGCTCGATGCGCTCATCGGCCTTTTCGGCGGTGAGCACCTGGCCGGAGCCGTATTCCAGCAGCAGCCAGGAATTGGCGGCCAGGGACGGCGGCACCGGCAGCTGCTGGGCAGCGGCGGCACCGGCAAGGACGATGAGGGAGAGGCTGAGGGCGAGACGGCTGAGCAGGGAGTGCATGGTGCAGTGCAGCGTAAAAAGGGCGACGCCCAATTATAGCGCAGGGAATTCGCCCGGTTCGGGAGCTTTCAGGGGCGAAGTGCGCAGGGCTTCCACCGCCGGGTGACGGATGCGGCGCTCGTTGGAAATGGCGTAAATCTGCTCCCCCACGCCGGTCAACGGGCCCACCGGCTCGGCGTCCAGTTCCTGCCGGACTTCGGCGGCCAGGGCGAGGGGGGCGGGGAAGAGGCCGAGGCCGGAGCGGCCGAAGGTCTGGAGGAGGGCGCTGTCCTCGAATTCCCCCACCAGGTCCGGCCGGATGCCGTGCTGTTCGAGCCAGCGGTCGATCTGGCCCCGCACCATGTTGTGGCGGGTGGGCAGCAGCAGGGGCGCGCCGTTGAGGGAGGCGGGGAAACCATCCCGGAAGCGCTCGGCCAGGGACCGGGTGGCGAAAAGGCCCACCTGCAGTTCCCCCAGGGAATGGCTGAAGACCCGCAGGTTGCCGCTGCCGGGCGCCGGGCGGTCGGTGAGGACGACATCCAGCTTGTGCAGTGCCAGGTCGGCAAGCAGATCCTCGAATTCCCCTTCATGGCAGATGAGGCGCATGTTCTCGAGCCGGGCCATGGCCGAGGTCAGGAGGCGGTGGGCCACCAGCTTCGGCAGGCCGTCGGAAATGCCCGCCACCAGCCGCAGGTTGCGGGTGCCTTCGGCATCGTCCAGGGCGTCCACCATTTGCTCCCCGAGCTGGAAAATCCGGTCGGCGTAGCCCAGAGCCACCCGGCCGGCCTCGGTGAGGGCGAGGCCCCGGCCCTGGGCGGCGAAAAGGGCCTTGCCCAGGGAGCGCTCCAGGAGGGAAAGCTGGCCGCTCACCGTCTGCACGGCGACTCCCAGGCGTTCCGCCGCCCGGGTGACGCTGCCTTCCTGGGCC
The DNA here is from genome assembly GCA_018261935.1 of Rhodocyclaceae bacterium. GTDB lineage: Bacteria > Pseudomonadota > Gammaproteobacteria > Burkholderiales > Rhodocyclaceae > JAGTRP01. The sequence continues at coordinate 7,631 of JAGTRP010000007.1, read as the reverse complement.
ACCACCCAGAAGTAGTGCAGGTGCTTGTAATTGAGCTTGGCCACGGCTCAGCCTTCAGCCACCACGGCGACGGACTTCTCCAGTTCCGCCACCAGCGCCAGCACGGCGGCCCGGCGGGTTTCGTTGCCGTCCAGGTCCACGTGCTCGCCGGGCTTGGGCGTCAGGAGCCGGGCCAGATGGGTGGCGACGATGCCGATATCGTCGAGGTCCAGGGGTTCGGCCAGGCGGGCGATGTCCTCGGCGGCGAGCCGCATGCCGTAGACGTCGGCGGGCAGGACGGCCAGGGCCTCGTGGAGGCGTTCCAGGCCATCACCGGCCTCGCCCACGAAGAGGCGGTCGAGGACGGGAGAGCGCACCTGGGCTGCGCCCTGGGGATCGGCGCAGCGCTCCAGGCGCCCGGCGAAATGCCGGACCCGGTCGGGAAAGGCTTCGTGTTCCAGGCTGTCGGGGAGGGCGAGGGATTCGAAGGTGGCGGAGAGGGCCGCCGCCAGCCTGGGGCTGCTGACGCCTTCAGCGATCTCCAGGCGGTCGGTGGCGCTGGCCAGAGCTTCGGAGAGGCGCAGGCAGTCGGCGTCCCCCAGTTCCAGGGCGGCGCCGTACAATTCGAAAACCGCCGGCCTCAGGCCGGCGAGGCCGTTTTCGTGGCGTCCGAACCAGAAAACGGCCAGGCGGTCGCAGACCGCCTGCCAGCGCTTGGCGGATTCAGGCGGGAACCGGGGCTTCTTGGGCGTGGCCACCCAGGGCAGGATGGATGCCGTAGCCTCCAGGGTCGGCGCCAGGGCCGCCCGGGCTTCTTCCAGTTCGTCGCCGTCGGGGAGCATCTCAGCCGGCCAGCTTGGCGAAGGCCTCCACCACGGCCGGCGGGGCCTGGACCAGCTCGATCAGGACGCCTTCGCCGCCGATGGGGAATTCCTCATTGCCCTTGGGGTGGAGGAAACAGATGTCGAAGCCGGCGGCGCCCTTGCGGATGCCCCCGGGGGCGAAGCGCACGCCGTTGGCGGAAAGCCATTCCACCGCCTTCGGCAGGTCGTCGATCCAGAGGCCGACGTGGTTCAGGGGGGTGGCGTGGACGGCGGGCTTCTTCTCCGGGTCCATGGGCTGCATGAGGTCCACTTCCACCTTGAAGGGGCCCTTGCCCATGGCGCAGATGTCCTCGTCCACGTTTTCCCGCTCGCTCATGAAGTTGCCGGTGATTTCCAGCCCGAACATGTCGACCCAGAGGGTGCGGAGCTTTTCCTTGGAGGGGCCGCCGATGGCGATCTGCTGGATGCCGAGGACCTTGAAGGGGCGGTTGGAGGTGGTCATGCTGTTTTCCTTTTATGGTAAGCGAGGTAAATCATCACGAGGCCGGCCAGGATCATGGGCAGGGACAGCCACTGCCCCATGCTGACGGTGTAGGAGTGGCCGAAGATGCCGGCGTCCGGCTCCCGGAAGTATTCGACGATGAAGCGGAAAATGCCATAGCCCGTCAGGAAAACCCCGGAGACCGCGCCCCGGGGCCGCTCCCGGCCCGAGTAGAGCCAGAGGATGGCGAAAAGGGCGAGGCCTTCCAGTCCGGCGTGGTAGAGCTGGGACGGGTGGCGGGGGAGGGCGTCGCCGGCCTGGGGAAAGACCATGGCCCAGGGCAGCGACGGATCGGCCGGGCGCCCCCAGAGTTCGCCGTTGATGAAATTGCCGACGCGCCCGGCCATGAGGCCCAGGGGCACTAGGGGGGCGATGAAGTCGGTGACGTCGAGCCAGGGCTTGCGGTACTTCCGCGACCACAGGGTCATGGCCGCCAGGACGCCGAGAAAGCCGCCGTGGAAGCTCATGCCGCCTTTCCAGACGGCGGCGATCTCCAGCGGATGGGAGAGGTAATAGCCCGGGTCGTAGAAGAGCACCTGGCCCAGGCGGCCGCCGATAATCACCCCGAGGACGCCGTAGAAGAGGAGGTCATCCAGCTGTTCCACCGTCCAGCCGGACTGGGGGCGTTGCTGGATGCGCCGGCGCCCGAGGAGGAAAAACTGGGCGAATCCCAGGAGGTACATGAGGCCGTACCAGTGTACAGAGAGGGGGCCGACGGAGAAGGCGACCGGATTGAACTGGGGGTGGAGGAGCATCGGTGGGGCGATTGGGCTAGAATTCCATAATTATAGTTGGTGCCGCTCGGCACAGCCTCCCTCGGAGTGACCTCATGCCCCAATACCGTTCCCACACCTCCACCCATGGCCGCAACATGGCCGGCGCCCGCGCCCTCTGGCGCGCCACCGGCATGAAGGACGGCGATTTCGGCAAGCCCATCATCGCCGTGGTCAATTCCTTCACCCAGTTCGTGCCGGGCCATGTGCACCTGAAGGATCTCGGCCAGCTGGTGGCCCGGGAGATCGAGGCGGCCGGCGGCATCGCCAAGGAATTCGACACCATTGCCATCGACGACGGCATCGCCATGGGCCACTCCGGCATGCTCTATTCCCTGCCCAGCCGTGACCTGATCGCCGACTCGGTGGAGTACATGTGCAACGCCCATTGCGCCGACGCCATGGTTTGCATCTCCAATTGCGACAAGATCACCCCGGGGATGCTGATGGCCGCCATGCGCCTCAACATCCCGGCGATTTTCGTCTCCGGCGGCCCGATGGAGGCCGGCAAGGTGAAGTGGGAAGGCAAGGTCATTTCCGTGGATCTCATCGACGCGATGATCAAGGCCGGCGATACCAAGGTTTCCGATGCAGAAGTGGAAAGCTTCGAACGCTCCGCCTGCCCTACCTGCGGGTCCTGCTCCGGCATGTTCACCGCCAATTCCATGAACTGCCTGACCGAGGCCCTGGGCCTTTCTCTGCCCGGCAACGGCACGGTGGTGGCCACCCACGCCGACCGCAAGGAATTGTTCCTGAGGGCCGGCCGCACCGCAGTGGAAATGTGCAAGCGCTGGTATGAGCAGGAGGACGCCTCCGTGCTGCCGCGCTCCATCGCCACCAAGGCGGCCTTCGAGAACGCCATGGCCCTGGACGTCGCCATGGGTGGCTCCACCAACACCGTGCTGCATATCCTGGCCACAGCCCGGGAAGCCGGCGTGGACTTCACCATGCAGGATATCGATCGCATTTCCCGCAAGGTGCCCTGCCTGGCGAAGGTGGCTCCCGCCACCCAGGACTACCACATCGAGGACGTCCATCGCGCCGGCGGCATCATGGCCATTCTCGGCGAGCTGGACCGGGCCGGCCTCATCCACCGGGATGTGCCCACCGTCCACGCCAAGACCCTGGGCGAGGCCATCGATGTCTGGGACGTGGTGCGGGAGCACGACGTCAAGGTGCATGATTTCTACAAGGCTGCTCCCGGCGGCATGCCGACCCAGGTGGCCTTCTCCCAGGACCGCCGCTATCAGGAACTGGACCTGGACCGTACCCACGGCTGCATCCGCAACAAGGCCAACGCCTATTCCCAGGACGGCGGACTGGCGGTGCTCTACGGCAATATCGCCGAGGACGGCTGCATCGTGAAGACTGCCGGGGTAGATGACTCGATTCTCAAGTTCACCGGCAAGGCCCGGGTCTACGAGAGCCAGGACGACGCCGTGGCCGGCATCCTGGGGAACGAAGTGGTGGCCGGCGACGTGGTCATCGTGCGCTACGAGGGCCCCAAGGGCGGTCCCGGCATGCAGGAAATGCTCTACCCGACCTCGTACCTGAAGTCCCGGGGGCTGGGCAAGGCGTGTGCGCTTCTGACCGACGGGCGTTTCTCCGGCGGCACTTCCGGCCTCTCCATCGGCCATGCTTCCCCGGAAGCGGCGGATGGCGGCGCCATCGGCCTGGTGGAGAACGGCGATACCATCGAAATCGACATTCCCAATCGCCGCATCCACCTGGCGATTTCCGGCGAGGAACTGGCTTGCCGCCGCGCTGCCATGGAAGCCAGGGGCGACAAGGCCTGGCAGCCGGCGCAGCGTAACCGCGTCGTTTCCGCCGCCCTCCAGGCCTACGCCCTGATGACCACCTCGGCCGACAAGGGCGCCGTGCGGGACGTCACCCAAATCCAGCGCAAGCGGTGAGCCTTCCCGTCTGGGTCGGTTTTTTCGTGGCGGCGATCCTGATCGCCGTCACTCCCGGGCCGGGGGCCGTGGCCAGCATGAGCACGGGTATTCGCTACGGCTACTGGGCGGCACTGCGGGTCATTTGCGGCCTGCAGGCTGCCATCCTCCTCCAGCTCGGCGTCGTCGCCCTCGGCCTCGGGGCGCTGCTGGCCGCGTCGGAAACCGCCTTCGGGATCGTCAAGCTGGCCGGCGCCGCCTATCTGGTCTGGCTGGGCATCCAGAAATGGCGGGCCCCGGTAGCGGGGCCGGCGGCCGATGCTCCGGCGCTGAAGCCCAGGGGGCTTTTCCGGCAGGGGCTGCTGGTCAATCTCACCAACCCCAAGGCGATCATTTTCATCGGCGCCCTGGTCCCCCAGTTCGTCGATCCCCTGGCGCCCCAGGTGGAGCAGTACCTGCTGATCTCCGCCACCCTGTGCTCGACCGACATGGCCGTGATGTCGGCCTACGCGCTGACGGCGGCCCGCATCGGCCGCTGGCTGAGCGACCCCGGAGCGATGCGTCTCCAGAACCGCCTGTTCGGCGGCCTTTTCGTCGCCGCCGGTACCCTGCTGGCCCTGTCCCCCGATTCCCGCTGAACGATCTCGGAAACGGTAGGTTCCAACTTGCATTTCCCCCGGAGTGCAAGAATGTCCAACCGTCTGGCTGGCGAGACCTCGCCTTATCTTCGGCAGCATGCCGACAATCCCGTGGATTGGTATCCCTGGGGCGAAGAGGCCGTGGGACGCGCCCGCCGGGAGGGGCGGCCCATTCTCCTTTCCATCGGCTACTCCGCCTGCCACTGGTGCCATGTCATGGCCCACGAGTCTTTCGAGGACGAAGCAACGGCGGCGGTGATGAACCGGCTCTTCGTCAATATCAAGGTGGACCGGGAGGAGCGGCCTGACCTCGACCACATCTACCAAGCCGCCCATCAGCTATTGATCCAGCGGGCCGGCGGTTGGCCCCTGACCATGTTTCTCACTCCTGCGGGAGTGCCTTTCTTCGGTGGCACCTATTTTCCCCGGTCCTCCCGTTACGGGCTGCCGGCCTTCGTGCCCTTGCTGGAGAAGATCGCCGAAGTCTGGAGGGAACAGCGCGAGGCCATCGAGGCCCAGAACGAATCCCTGCTGGCGGCCCTGGCCGAGACCCTGCCGAAGCCGGGTGTGCAGGCGGCGGATTTCGACTCGGGCCCTATCCGGGCCGCCCGGGAGCGGTTGGAGGCGCAGTTCGACTCCCGCTGGGGCGGTTTCGGGGGTGCCCCGAAATTCCCCCGGGTATCCGACCTGGCCCTGCTGCTCGCCAGTCCGGAAGGTCGCCATCGCGACCTGGTGGTGCTGACCTTGCGGCGCATGGCAGAAGGGGGGATTTTCGATCAGCTGGGGGGCGGCTTTTTCCGCTACAGCGTCGATGCCCGATGGAATATCCCCCACTTCGAGAAAATGCTCTACGACAACGGCCTGTTATTGGGACTTTACGCCGATGCCTGGGCGCTTTTCCACGATCCGCTGTTCAAAAGGGTGGCCGAAATGACCGCAGGCTGGGCATTGCGCGAGATGCGATCGCCGGAGGGCGGCTTCTATTCGGCCTTGGATGCCGATTCGGAAGGCGAGGAGGGCCGGTATTACGTGTGGACAAAGGAGGAGTTGCATGCCGTGCTGGACGACGCGGAGTTTGCCGCTTTCGCCCCCGCCTACGGGCTGGCCGGTGCGCCCAATTTCGAAGGCAAGTTCTGGCATCTGTGGTTGGTGGCCGGGGACCCCGGGGGCGAAGTTCTGGAACGGGGGCGGGTCAAGGCGCTGGCGGCCCGGCAGCGGCGGATAAGGCCGGGCTGCGACGACAAGATCCTGGCGGGCTGGAATGGCCTCCTGGCCGAGGGGCTGCTGCGGGCGGGGCGCCGCCTGGAGCGGCCGGCTTGGATTGCTGCGGGGCAGGAGACCCTGGACTTTGTCCGCCGGGTGCTCTGGTCGGAGGGGCGGTTGCTGGTCACCTGCAAGGCCGGACGCGCCCGCCTTAACGCTTATCTCGACGACCATGCTTTCCTGCTATCGGCCTGCCTGGAGTCCCTGCAGGCCCTATTCAGGCCGGCCGATCTCGATTTCGCCGTCGCCCTTGGGGATGCCCTGCTGGACCGCTACGAGGACAGGGAGGATGGCGGATTTTTCTTCACTTCCAGCGACCACGAGCACCTGGTCCATCGGCCAAAAATTGCCCAGGACGGTGCCACGCCGGCGGGCAACGGCGTGGCGGCCATGGCGCTACAACGGTTGTCCGCCCTGACCGGCGACATGCGCTACGCCTGGGCGGCGGAGCGGACCCTGGCGCTCTATTACCCCCGCCTGAGCGAGGCGCCGGAAGGAAGCGCCAGTCTGCTGGCGGCCCTCGGGGAACGTCTGCGTCCTTCGCCCCTGGTTGCGGTGCGCGGGCCTCGTGCCGAAGTGGACGTCTGGCGCCATGGATTATCCGAAGAATCGCCCAGGTCCGCACTGGTTCTGCTGCTGCCCAACGATGTGGAAAACTTGCCGGCTACGCTGGCTAAACCCATGGCGGATCATGTCAACGCCTGGGTATGTGAAGGCGTTAATTGCATGCCGCCAATCGATAGTCTGGAGGTGCTGCGGGAGTGGTTTTCAATGCGCTGAAAAGGCTTTAATATCGTCGGCTGTTTTTCCACCTACCGTAACGGAGCAAGAATATGAAAGCGATTTATGTTGCCCTGATGGTCGCCGCCGGCCTCGTGGCGGGCCAGGCCCAGGCTGATGAAGCCCTGGCGAAGGCCAAGAACTGCTTCTCCTGCCATACCGTCGACAAGAAGCTCGTCGGCCCGGCTTACAAGGATGTGGCCGCCAAGTACAAGGGCGACAAGGGCGCTGTCGCCAAGCTTGCCGCCAAGATCAAGTCCGGTGGCAAGGGCGTCTGGGGCGAAATTCCCATGCCGCCGAACAACGTCACCGACGACGAAGCCAAGAAGCTCGCCACCTGGGTTCTGGCTCAGAAGTAAGCTTCACGCAGCACATGGAAAGCCGGCTCAATGCCGGCTTTTTGTTTTTGCGGGTTACAAATATTGAATTTCGATCATTTACCCCGTTGACACACTCGCCCTTGATCCGGATAATTGCGGGTTCTCTCGGAGGGGTTCCCGAGCGGTCAAAGGGATCAGACTGTAAATCTGACGGCTCTGCCTTCGAAGGTTCGAATCCTTCCCCCTCCACCAGATTGATGCTGTAGCGGCTTGTGCTGCGGGCGAAGGTAAGCGGGTGTAGCTCAATGGTAGAGCTGAAGCCTTCCAAGCTTAAGACGAGGGTTCGATTCCCTTCACCCGCTCCAGGTGCAGTACGGCTGGGGTTTTTGAGGTTTGCCCATGTGGCTCAGTGGTAGAGCACTCCCTTGGTAAGGGAGAGGTCGCGCGTTCGATCCGCGCCATGGGCACCACCGATTAGCTTGGATTCTGGATTTAACGCTTACTTGATATTTGAGGAACTGGAATGGCTAAGGAAAAATTCGAGCGCACCAAGCCGCACGTAAACGTTGGGACGATTGGTCACGTGGACCATGGCAAGACGACCCTGACGGCGGCCATCAC
>JAGTRP010000024.1 GCA_018261935.1 Rhodocyclaceae bacterium | reverse complement strand
CCCGGGGCGGCTCCCGGCCGTGGTACTTGAGGGCGTTGCCGATGAGGTTCTGCAGGACCTGGGCGAGCTGGACGCGGTCGCCCGGCACGGTGGGCAGCACATCCCGGGTGACGGTGGCCCCGCTCTGGCGGAGGGCGGCCTGGAAGGAAGCGACGATGTCGTCGAAGAGCCGGTTGAAATCCGTGGGCTCGTAGGGCCGTCCCGGGGAATTTACCTTCGAATAGGCCAGCAGATCCTGGATGAGCTCGTGCATGCGCTCCACGTGGTGCACCAGCTGGCCGATCCAGACATCGGCCTGGTCGCCCAGGCGGCCCTGGAATTCCTGTTGCAGGAGCTGGGCGAAGCCGTTGATGGAGCGCAGCGGCGTCTGCAGGTCGTGGGCGGCGACGTAGCCGAATTGCTGCAGCTCCAGGTTGCTGCGCACCAACTCTTCGTTGGCCCGGGACAGCTCGGCGGTGCGTTCCTCGACCCGGCGCTCCAGTTCCCCGTTCATCTGCTGCAGGGTTTCCTCCAGGTGCTTGCGCTCGGTGATGTCCATGACGATGCCGGTGGCGCCTAGCGGGTGTCGTTTCCCGCCGTCGTCGGCAAAGAAGGTACGGCCCTTGGCTCTCACCCAGCGAACCGTCCCATCCGGACGCAGCAGCCGATACTCGTCCTCGAATTCGACATTGCCCCCGGGATCCCGGGCGGCCGCGATCTTGGCCATGATGCGCTCCCGGTCATCGGGGTGCAGGAGTTGGGCGAAGCGCTCGTAGGTGATCAGGGTGTCGTCCGGGGATAGGCCGGCGATCGCCTTCAATTCGGGCGACCAGTGAATTTCGCCGCTCAAGCAGTCGATGTCGTAGACGCCAAAGCCGGCCGCCTGGGCCGCGAAGCGCAGGCGCGTCAATCTGTCCCGCAGGGGGATCGGGCCGGTCCGCCGCTCGCCGCGCCGCCGCTCCGGACCGCGCGCCCGTCCCTTGGCGATAGGTGCCGCTGGCGCACCTCCGTCGTGAGGTAGAGGGGAAAACGGGTCTTGGAAGGTATTCATGCCGCGTCGTGATCGCCCAGGGTGCTCTCCATGATGTTCCAATATTCCGACAAGGGTTCCATGCTATGTCCCGGCCCCTGGCGATCGAAGGGGGGGAAAGCTGTAATGTCGGCGCCGCGATGTCGTAGGTGGAATGTCTTGGCTTAGGAGCGCCGACGGCCCAGGAGATGGATGCTGAAATGCTCCTCGCCGTCCGTCCAGCACCCGGCGGGCTGCCAGCCGGCAGCCTGAGCGAGGGTTTGGAACTGGTCCACCGGGTACTTGTGGGAATTCTCGGTATGGATGGACTCTCCGGCGGCGAAGCGGAACGTCTTGCCCAGCAGGTGGACTTCCTGGGGGCGGCGGCTGACCAGGTGCATCTCGATGCGCCCGCGGTGGTGGTCATAGCGGGCCTCATGGCGGAAGGCGGCGAGATCGAAGTCGCTTTCCAGTTCCCGGTTGAGGCGCGCCAGGAGATTGAGGTTGAACGCCGCCGTGACGCCGCTGGGATCGTCGTACGCGGGGATGAGGGCGGCCGGGTCGCGGGTGGTGTCCACCCCGACCAGCATCCTGGCCTCGGGCCCCAGGGTATCGGCCATGCGGCGCAGGAAAGCGAGGGCTTCCGCCGGGTCCAGGTTGCCGATGGTGGAACCGGGAAAGAAGCAGAGGTGCCGGCCGGCCGGCGTGGGCAATTCGGCGGGCAGGCGCAGGGGCTGATTGAAGTCGGCCACCAGCGGATACATGGGCAGGTCGGTGAATTGGGCCTTGAGGCTGGCCACCGAAGCTTCCAGGCAATGGGGAGCGATATCGATGGGGACGTAGGCCCGGGGCGCCTGCAGTTCGCGCAGGAGGAGGGGCGTCTTGCGGCTGGAGCCGCTGCCGATCTCGATTACCACCGCCGCGCAGCCCACCGCTGCGGCCATCTCCCGGGCATGCCGCCGCAGGAGGTCGATTTCGGTCCGGGTCGGGTAATACTCGGGGAGGTCGGTGATCTGCTCGAAGAGTTCCGATCCCCGCTGGTCGTACAGCCAGGTGCAGGGAATGCGCTTCTGCGGCTGCGCCAGGCCTTCCAGGGCAGCCCAGGCCAAGGCTGCCCGGCCGTTCAGGTGGGGCAGGGAGTTCATCGGTCGTCGGCCAGGCGCAGGCCGCTGAACTGCCAGCGCTGGTGGGGATAGAAGAAGTTGCGGTAGGTGGGGCGCAGGTGGCTTTCGGGACTGGCGCAGGAGCCGCCCCGCAGCACGAACTGGCCGCACATGAACTTGCCGTTGTACTCGCCCACGGCGCCTGGGGCGGGCCGGAAGCCGGGGTAGGGGAGAAAGGCGCTGGCGGTCCATTCCCAGACGTCGCCGTAGAGCTGCTGCAGTCCTTCGCCGCCCGCCGGGCCGGGCTGCAACTGGCCGCTGGCCAGGAAATTCCCGGCGACGGGAAGCCCGGTAGCGGCGTTTTCCCATTCCCATTCCGTGGGCAGGCGCTTTCCGGCCCAGCGGGCGAAGGCGTCGGCCTCGAAGTAGCTGATCTGGCAGACCGGCGCCTGCCCGTCCACCCGCTGCCGGCCCCGCAGGCTCATCTGCCACCATTCGCCGTCCCGGTTCTCCCAATAGAGGGGGGCGCTCCAGTCCTCGGCCCGGACCCGGGCCCAGCCGTCGGACAGCCACAGGGTTGCCTGGCGATAGCCCCCGTCGGCCATGAATTCGAGCCATTCCCCGTTGCTGACGGGGCGGCCGGCGAGGGCGTAGGGGCGCAGCAGGACGGCATGGCGAGGCCCTTCGCAGTCGAAGGCGAAGCCCTTGCCGCCGTGGCCGATTTCGGCCTGTCCGCCGGCGAATTCGACCCAGGCCGGTGGTGGGGCGCTCCCCGCCGGCTCCCCGGGGGAGAGGACGGGGCGGTAGGCCGGCGCCAGGGGATTCTGGGCAAAAAGATGCAGGATGTCGGTGAGCAGCAGTTCCTGGTGCTGCTCTTCGTGCTGCAGCCCCAGTTCCACCAGGGCGGCCGTGGCCGGGGCGATGCCGCCGGTGAAAAGGCTGGCCATGGCCTCGTCCACCGCCCGGCGGTAGGCGAGGATTTCCGCCAGGGGGGGGCGGGTCAGGAGCCCGCGGCGGGGACGGGGATGGCGGGGGCCGACGCTCTCGTAGTAGGAATTGAAAAGGTAGCGGTAATCGTCGGCAAAGAGGCGATAGCCCGGCAGGGCGGGGGCGAGGAGGAATTCCTCGAAGAACCAGGTGGTGTGGGCCAGGTGCCACTTGGTCGGACTGGCGTCGTCCATGGACTGGACGGTCATGTCGCCTTCGCTCAGCGGTTCGGCGAGGGCCTCCGTCCGGCCGCGCAGCCGTCGGTAGCGGGTGGCCAGGTTGCCCTGGGCCGGGGTGGGCTCGTTCTCGGTGGGGGCGTTCACTTGGGTCCTCGGGTGACTGGGGCGCCGCAACGGCGTTGATCCCTACGGCACTCCCGATTGGGCATTGCCGGGCCGGAATTGGTTCGCCGCGGTTCTCGTTAGGATTTTCCTTACAAGGATTCAGCAAATGACCCTAAAGAATCCGTTTCCGCTGACTGACATCCCTGTTCCGGAAAGGCACTATGGTCAGCGTTGATCCACGTCAAACCGACTTTTCCGGAGGTCAGATGAAAACCATTCTTTTGGTCGATGATTCGGCGACCATTCTTCTCAGTATTTCCAATGTCCTTGCCAAGGCCGGCTACGCCGTCGAGAAAGCCGGCAACGCTGCCGAGGCGATGAAGAAATTCACCGCCAACGCCAAGATCGATCTTCTGATCACGGATCTGAACATGCCCGGCATGAACGGTATCGACTTCATCAAGGAAGTCCGCAAGCTGCCGGCCTACAAGTTCATGCCCATCCTCTTCCTCACTACCGAATCCCAGCAGTCGAAGCGCGCCGAGGCCAAGGCGGCCGGCGCTTCAGGCTGGCTGGTCAAGCCGGCGACGGCGGACGAACTGCTGAACACCATCAAGCTTGTGATGCGCTGACCATGGACGACCGTTCTGCGTATGGCCGCCGGCTCCTGCTCGTGGTCAGCGTCATCACCCTGGGCGCTGCGCTGGCAGTCTATTTCCTCAACGCCTGGTTCCATGAGGTTTTCCTGCCCGGGCTGGGGCTGAGCGTTCCTTTCGGCGACATGATCGGGGCGGTGGTCATCGTCCTGGCGACCCATTTCGGGCAGCGCCTGGTGGCGGCGGCCTTTTTCAAGGATCAGCACCTGGGGCGCGAGACGGAATATTCCCGGCCCGGCAAGCTTGAATCGGCGCGGGACGAGGCGGTGGCCCAGGTGGCCGCCGAGCTGCGCCATTTCAGTGGCTTCCGCGACACGGTCAGCCGGCAGCTGGCCCTGACCATCGAAGATACGGAGAAAGCCGCCTACCACATCGTGGAGCGCCTTAACGTCATCGACGGCACGATCTCCCAACTGGACCGCTTCGTCAACGAGAGCAATGACGAGTCGGCGAAAAACGCCGCCGCCACGACGGCTCGCATCGAACAGAACCAGCAGCTGATCCAGACCATGCGCCAGTACATCGACGAGCGCATCGGCGAAGGCCGCCGCGACCAGGAACGGGTGGCCGAAGTGGTGCGGGCGGCCCATTCCCTGGAATCCCTGGTGCAGCTCATCCGGGAAATCGCCAAGCAGACCAATCTGCTCGCCCTCAACGCCGCCATCGAGGCGGCCCGGGCCGGGGAGGCGGGGCGGGGCTTCGCGGTGGTAGCCGACGAGGTGCGCAAGCTCTCGAACGAAACCGGCGATGCCGTCAACCGGATCAACCAGGGCATCGTGGACATGGCTAGTTCCATCGAGTCCCAGTTCAAGGACAAGCTGTCCCAGGCGAATCTAGAGAAGGACCAGGCCGTCCTCGACCGCTTCGCCGCCCAGTTGGCCGAGCTGGGCAGCGACTATGCCGGTCTGGCCACCAGCCAGGCGGATGTCATGGGAACCATCGCCGACAGCAGCCAGGCCCTGGCCAGCATGTTCATGGATGCCATCGCCAGCGTCCAGTTCCAGGACGTCACCCGCCAGCAGATCGAAACCGTGACCGACGCCCTGGGCCGGCTCAACGACTTCCTGGGCCGCCTGGCCGACCGCCTGGAACACCCGGACGATGTCTCCCTGGCCGACGAGTCCATGTCCCAGCACCTGGAGCAGATTTTCGACAGCTACGTCATGCAGTCCCAGCGCCAATTGCATCACGGGGGCGTGCCGGGGGCAACGGCCCCGGCCGCCGACAGCGGGCTCAAAGTGGAGCTTTTCTGATGGGAACCCATACCTGCCTTTCGATCGACCGCAATCTGACCATCTACAACGCCGCCGGGCTCAAGGACGAACTCATGGCGGCCCTCGCCCCCGTGGACCGGCTCGATCTCGACCTGTCCCGGGTGGAGGAAATGGATACCGCCGGCCTCCAGTTGCTCATCCTCACCAAGCAGGAGGCGACCCGTCACGGCAAGGCCATGCGGATTGTCGAACATAGCCCGGCAGTGCGGGAGGTCATCGACTTTTACAACATGGCGGCCCACTTTGGCGATCCCCTCGTCATCCTGGCCGCCGAAGCCGCCTGAGACAAAACCAGCAAGGCGCCGGAGGCACAATGGAAGAAATCGTTCAGGTATTCGTACACGAAGCCCGGGACCAGATTGCGGAGCTTGAAGCCGGGCTCATGCGCCTGGGGCAGGGGGAGCGCGACCCCGAGCTGATCAACGCGATTTTCCGGGCCGCCCACACCGTCAAGGGAGCGGCGGGCGTAGCGGAAATCAAGCCCATCGAGCGCTTCACCCATTCCCTGGAAAATGTCCTCGATCGGGTGCGCAACAACGAGCTTTCCCTGTCGGGAGAACTCATCGCCCTCCTGCTGGCCGGCAGCGACCATCTGGTGGGCATGCTCGACAAGGTGGAAGAGGGGCTTCTGACCGATCAGGAACTGGCCAGCGAACAGGATGGGGTCCTCATCGGAAAGCTCGCTGCCTACCTGGGCGGGGGAGCCGTCGCCGCCCCGGCGAAACAAACCGCTCCCGATATCCCGGTGGGCGACGTCGAGACCCGCGGCGGCGGCCGGGTGGCCAACGACGCCTGGCATATTTCCGTGCGCTTCGGCCAGGACGTGCTGAGGAACGGCATGGATCCGCTGGCCTTCCTGCGTTACCTGCAGAGTCTGGGCGAAATCGTCCACATGGTGACCGTCTTCGATGCCCTGCCCGCGGCCGAGGCCATGGACCCGGAGAGCTGCTACCTGGGATTCGAGGTCAATTTTTGCAGCGCGGCGGACAAGGCGACCATCGAGCGGGTCTTCGATTTCGTCCGGGACGAATGCGAACTGCACATCCTGCCCCCTCATAGCTGGGTCAAGGACTACATCGCCGTCATCGAAGCCCTGCCGGAAGAAAACATGCGGCTGGGGGAGATCCTGGTGAAGAGTGGAGCCCTCACCCAGCAGGAGCTGGATGCGGGGCTCTGCGTGCAGCAGAAGCACAATATGGAGAATCTCGCCGAGGGCGGCGAACCGCTTCACCCCCTGGGCGAAATCCTGGTGGAAAACCATGTGGTCCAGCCGGAACTGGTGGAAGCCGCCGTCATCAAGCAGAAGCACGTGAACGAGAAGAAGGCGGCGGAGGCCCGGTTGATCCGGGTCCAGGCCGACAAGCTCGACCAGCTCATCGATCTGGTCGGCGAACTGGTCATCGCCGGGGCCAGCGCCAACCTGGCAGCCTTGCAGAGCGGCCAGATGGCCCTGGTGGAATCCACCTCCATCCTCAACCGGCTGGTGGAAGACATCCGGGATGCCGCCCTGCAGCTGCGCATGGTGCAGATCGGCGAGACCTTCAACCGCTTCCACCGGGTGGTGCGGGACATCAGCAAGGAATTGGGGAAGGACATCGAACTGGCCATCCGGGGAGGCGAGACCGAGCTGGACAAGTCGGTGGTGGAGAAGATCGGCGATCCCCTCATGCACCTGGTGCGCAACGCCATGGACCACGGCATCGAATCCACCGAGGCCCGGACGGCCAAGGGCAAGGCGGCCCGGGGCCGGGTCGAGCTCAACGCCTACCATGACTCGGGCAGCATCGTCATCGAGGTGTCCGACAACGGGGGCGGCATCAATGCCGAGAAGGTCCGGGCCAAGGCCGTCGAGCGCGGCCTGGTCAATGCCGGCCAAGTGTTGTCGGAACAGGAAATCATCAACCTCATCTTCGAGCCCGGCTTTTCCACCGCCGACCAGGTGTCGAACCTGTCGGGACGCGGCGTCGGGATGGATGTGGTGCGCAAGAACATCCAGGCCCTGCGGGGCAGCGTCGAAGTCAAGACGGAACTGGGGCGGGGCACCTGTTTCACCATCCGCCTGCCTCTGACCCTGGCCATCATCGACGGTTTCCTGGTCGGGGTGGAACAAGCTTCCTACGTCATACCCCTGGACAACGTGGTGGAATGCCTGGAGCTCCAGGATGTCGGCAAGGACCGCAACTACGTCAATCTGCGCGGCGAAGTCCTGCCTTTCCTGCGCCTGCGCAATCTCTTCGGGGTCGCAGGCGAGCAGCCCCGGCGGGAAAGTGTGGTGGTGGTGCGCTATGCCGGGCACAAGGCCGGCATCGTCGTGGACGAACTGCGCGGTGAGTTCCAGACCGTCATCAAGCCCCTGGCCGGCCTATTCCGCCACCTCCAGGGCATTGGTGGTTCGACCATCCTCGGCAGCGGCGAGGTGGCACTCATTCTGGATGTACAGGCACTCATCCAGCGCTGCATCGGCGGCGAAGAAGAAAAAGCCAGGATAGGCACTCAATACCGGCAGGCACTGCCGGAACCAACGCTCTAAAACCAAAGCGGGAGGATACATGTTCGTCAATTTCAAAATCGGCACCAAGCTCGCTATCGGCTATGGCCTTGTCACGGTGCTTCTGATGATCGTCGCGGTCATCGGGGGGCTGCGCCTTTCCAGCATCAACAAGGAAGTCGACGCGTTGATCAACGATCGTTTTCCCAAGACGGTCTGGGCCAACGACATGATCGACAACGTCAATATCATCGCCCGGGCCCTGCGGAACGCGCTGCTGGTCAATAACGAAGAGGATGTCAAGAAGGAGCTGGCCCGGGTGGCCGAAGCCCGAAAGACCATCCTGGAAAACCTGGACAAGCTGGACAAGACCGTCAAGAGCGAGCGCGGCTTGGCAATGCTGAAGAAGGTCAAGGACGCCCGGGCCGCCTACGTCGGCTCCCAGGATAGCGTCATGGAGCTCATGAAGGCCGGCAAGAAGGAGGAGGCGGCCCACGAGTTGCTGACTACCACCCGCAAGCTCCAGGGAACCTACATCGCGGCCGTTTCCGAGCTGATCGTCTTCCAGACCGAATTGATGAAGGAGTCGGGCAAGGAAGCGAACGACCTGGTTTCCTCCAGCCTGACGCTGATCGTCAGCCTGTCGGTGGCCGCCATCCTGATCGCCATCGTCTTCGGCTACATCATCACCCGGGCCATTACCCGGCCGCTGCAGGACGCCATGGAAACCGCCAACAAGCTGGCGGCCGGCGACCTGACGGCCCGCATCGAGGTCAAGTCCAAGGACGAGACGGGGCTGTTGCTGGCGGCCATGCAGGAAATGGTGGGCAAGCTTTCCCACATCATCGGCGAAGTGCGCGGCTCGGCGGACGCCCTGTCGAGCGCGGCGGAAGAGGTCTCGGCGACGGCCCAGTCCCTGTCCCAGTCCTCCTCGGAGCAGGCGGCCTCGGTGGAGGAAACGACAGCCTCCATGGAGCAGATGACCGCTTCCATCACCCAGAATACCGAGAACGCCAAGGTCACCGACGACATGGCGAGCAAGGCGGCCACGGAAGCGGCGGAAGGGGGCGGCGCCGTGAAGGAGACGGTGGCGGCGATGCAGCAGATCGCCGACAAGATCGGCATCATCGACGACATCGCCTACCAGACCAACCTGCTGGCCCTGAACGCCGCCATCGAGGCGGCCCGGGCCGGGGAGCACGGCAAGGGGTTCGCGGTGGTGGCGGCGGAAGTGCGCAAGCTCGCCGAAAGGAGCCAGGTGGCGGCCCAGGAGATCGGCGAACTGGCCGGCTCCAGCGTCAAGCTGGCCGACAAGGCCGGACATTTGCTGGACGCCATGGTGCCGAGCATCCGCAAGACTTCCGACCTGGTTCAGGAAATCGCTTCCGCCAGCCAGGAGCAGACCGCCGGCGTCGGCCAGATCAACAGCGCCATGGGCCAGCTCAACCAGGCTACCCAGCAGAACGCCTCGGCTTCGGAAGAGCTGGCAGCCACGGCGGAAGAGATGGGTAGCCAGGCCGAGCAGCTCCAGCATCTCATGCAGTTCTTCACCGTCAATGAGAGCGGCCCGGGCAGCAGCGTGCCGGTCCGGACACCGGCGGTTGCCAAGCCGGCGGTAGGCGTTGCCGCCAAGAAGCAGGGGGCGGCACGGAGCAGCGCTGCCCCGTCGGCCCACGACTTCGAGCGCTTCTGACAGGGACCTAGATCATGGGAAATTTGGTCCAGCAATCGAACTCGCAACCGGTGCCGCAGCTTGCCGCCGAAGTCAGGCAGTACCTGACCTTCAGCCTGGGCGGCGAGATGTTTGCGGTGGGCATCCTCAACGTCAAGGAGATCATCGAGTACGGCCATCTGACGGAGATTCCGATGATGCCGGCCTTCATTCGCGGCGTCATCAACCTGCGCGGGGCGGTGGTCCCGGTCATCGACCTCTCCGCCCGTTTCGGAGGGAAGCCCACCGAAGTCGGGCGGCGCTCCTGCATCATCATCATCGAAATCGCCGATGGCGAGGCCACCCAGGACATCGGGGTGCTGGTGGATTCGGTGAGCGCGGTGCTGGATATTCCGGACAGCGACATCGAGCCGCCCCCGGCCTTCGGGGCCAGAATCCGGACGGATTTCATCGAGGGCATGGGCAAGGTGGCCGGCAAGTTCGTCATTCTCCTGAAGGTGGACCAGGTGCTTTCCGTGGAGGAAATGTCCCTTCTCGCCGATGTGGGCAACCGCCTTCCGGTCCCGGCGGCGGGAGTCTGACGGCATGGCTGCCGCCCCTGCAGGCCCCCGGTCCGCCTCGTCGTCGATCAGTGGCGCCAACCTGTCCATCACGGATGCCGAGTTCGCCCAGTTCCAGAAACTGATCTACAAGATCGCCGGCATCAGCCTGTCCGACGCCAAGAAAATTCTCCTGGCCGGACGGCTGTCGCGCCGGGTCCGCCACCATCAGCTGTCCAGCTTCGCCGAGTACTACAGGCTGGTGTCGGGTTCCCAGGCCGGGGAAGAGCTGCAGATCATGGTGGATCTCCTCACCACCAACGAGACCTATTTCTTCCGGGAGGGGAAGCATTTCGATTTCCTCCGCCAGCAGGTTCTCGCCAACCGCCCCGCCGGCCGCCAGTTCGATGTCTGGAGCGCCGCCTGCTCCACCGGCGAGGAGGTGTACACCCTGGCCATGGTGCTGGCCGATGAACTCGGTGCGGATGGGCCCTGGAGCATCATGGGGTCCGACATCAGCACCCAGGTGCTGCGCCTGGCGGCTTCCGGCCACTACCCCATGGAACGGACCCGGGGCATGCCGCCGGAGTACCTGAAGAAATACTGCCTGAAGGGCGTGCGGGAGCAGGCGGGCACCTTCCTCATCGATCAGCGGCTGCGCAACCATGTCCGCTTTTCCCAGATCAACCTCAACGCCTCCCTGCCCGACGTCGGCACCTTCGATGTCATTTTCCTGCGCAATGTGATGATCTATTTCGACCAGGAAACCAAGCGCAAGGTGGTGGCACAGCTGGCCCAGCGCCTGAAGCCGGGCGGGCATTTCATCATCGGTCATTCCGAAACCCTCAACGGCATCAACGAAACCCTGCGGCCGGTGCAGCCGACCATCTACATGAGGCCATGACCACCCAGGGGCACGCCGTCAGGGAAATCCATCTGAATCCGGGCGATCTATGGTTTGGCGGCGGGCTCGTGCGCCTGCGCACGGTGCTCGGCTCCTGCGTTTCGATCACCCTCTGGCATCCACAGCGCCGTATCGGTGGCATGTGCCACTTCATGCTGCCGGGGCGGGTTCGCAGCAAGGCCGCCGAGCTGAGCGGCAAATATGCCGACGAGGCCTTCCAGATTTTCGATGCCGAGATGTCCCGGGCCGGAACCCGGCACCGCGAATATCAGGCCAAGATTTTCGGCGGCGGCAACATGTTCCCCAATGCCGGCATCCGGATTCAGGGCGATGTCGGCCAGCGCAACGTGGAGATCGCCCACAAGCTCCTGGCCCGGCGCGGCATCGAGGTGGTGGTCCAGCATGTCGGCGGGGCCGGGCACCGGAAGCTGATTTTCGATGTCTGGAACGGCGATGCCTGGCTCAATTTCCAGGACATGCTGGCGGAACGCAGCGAGAAAGCGTAGCGGTGATCAAGGTATTCATCATCGACGATTCCGCCGTCGTCCGGCAGGTGGCAAAGGAGATTCTGGACGCCGATCCCGCCATCGAAGTGATCGGGGTCGCTGCCAACCCGCTCTTCGCCCTGGAACGCATGAAGCGGGCCTGGCCGGACGTCATCCTGCTCGGTCTCGACGGGCCAGGCATGGACGGGTTGTCCTTCCTGAAAAAGCTCATGGCCGAGCATCCGCTGCCGGTGGTCGCCTGCTCGGCCCCGGCGAGCGGCGGCAGCCCCGCCGTGCAGGCCTTGGCGGCAGGGGCGGTCAGCGTCGTCGCGAAACCGGAAACCGGCCTGAAGCAATTCCTGAAGGCGGCATCCAATGATCTGGTGGCGGCCATCAAGGCTGCTGCCGGTTCCAGGGGCCGCACCCCGGTCCAGCGTCCGAAGCCGGGGGCCGGGGCCCTTTTGACTGACAGCACCGGTGGTCGGGAAAACCCGGGGCATGCCGTGGCGAACGGAGTGGAAGCCGTGGTCGCCATCGGCACCTCCACCGGCGGCACCCAGGCTCTGGAAGCAGTGCTGACGGCGTTGCCGGCGGTGTGCCCGGGCATCGTCATCGTCCAGCACATGCCGGAACGTTTTACCGCTCTGTTCGCCGAGCGCCTCGACAGTCTTTGTCAGGTGGAGGTGCGGGAGGCGAAAAACGGCGACCGGGTGCTGCCGGGACGGGCCCTGGTGGCCCCGGGGGGGCGCCACATGACGCTGCACCGGAGCGGCGGCCAGTATCACGTGGAAGTGGCGGACGGCCCCCTGGTCAATCGCCACAAGCCTTCGGTGGATGTGCTTTTCCGTTCGGTGGCCCGGGTCGCCGGCAGCCATGCCCTGGGGGTGATCATGACCGGCATGGGCGACGACGGCGCCCTGGGGCTGAAGGAGATGCACGACGCCGGCGCCCGCACCCTGGCCGAGGATGAAGCTTCCTGCGTGGTCTTCGGCATGCCCAAGGAAGCCATCAAGCTGGGCGGCGTGGACCGCGCTGTTCCCCTCCAGCAGATCGCCCGGGAAATCGTCGCTTTCGGACGCGACCGGCTGCAGGGCTGAATCCGCCCCCGGCTACTCCGCTGCCAGTTGATGCTGGAGGGCGTACTTGATCAGGTCGGCGTTGTTGTCCACGTTGAGCTTCTGCATCAGGCGCATCTTGTGGGTGCTCACCGTCTTGGGGCTCAAGTGCAGGGCGTCGGCGACTTCGCCGATGCGGGAGCCCGAGGCGAGCCCCTTCAGCACCTGCAGTTCCCGTTCGGACAGGCGCTGGTGGGGGAGGGCATCGCTGCGGCTGGCGTGGGAGACCACGCTATCCACCAGAGCCGGGTCAATGAACTTGCCGCCCCGGACAACCATCCGCAGGGCGGTCAGAAGGGTTTCCGGATCGCTGTCCTTGGTGACGTAACCGCAGGCCCCGGCCCGTAGCACCCGATTCACGATCTGTCCGTCGTTGTGCATGGTGAGGATCAGCACCGGCAGCAGGGGCTTTTCGGTCAGGACCTGCTGGATCAGCTCGGTGCCGCTGGTGCCGGGCATGGTCAGGTCCAGGAGCAGGACGTCGAAATCGAGGGCGCGCACCTGGGCCAGCACCTCGTCGCCATGGGTGGCTTCGCCGACTACCGTCATGTCCTCGGTGGAAGCGAGAATTTTCTTGACGCCGCTGCGAACGATGGCATGGTCTTCGGCAATCAGGATACGGATCATGACGGGGCTCTTATAAGGGGATTTCTACGGTCACGGCCGTGCCGGTGCCGGGGTTGGCGGCAACCTGCATGCTACCATCGAAAGCGATTGCCCTCTCGCGCATTCCCTGCAGGCCGAAACCCCGTTCCTTGGCCACCACTTCCGGGACAAAGCCGCGGCCATCATCCTGGACGCGCAATTGCAGCAGAGAGCCCTGGCGGCGCAGGGTGATGACTACCTGGGTGGCCATGGCATGCCGTGCCACATTGGTCAGGGATTCCTGGACGATGCGGAAGAGGGCTGTCGCCCGGGTGTCGTCCAGCAGGATGTCGTCGGCATCGAGTTCCAGATGGCATGGAATTTCCCAGCGTAGGCTGAAATCTTCGGCCAGCCATTCGATGGCCGGGATGATGCCGTGGTCGAGGGCGGGGGGGCGCAGATTGCTGACCACGTAGCGGGCGACGCTGATGGTGTTGTCGAGGAGCGAGCGCATGCCGTCGACCTTCTTCTGCAGGAGCTGGTCGCCGGGGTAGGTGCGCTGCAGGAGGGCGCACTCCATTTTCAGGGCGGTCAGCAGCTGCCCCAACTCATCGTGGATTTCCCGGGCGATGCTGCGCCTCTCTTGTTCGAGCATGAACTGGTTGTGGGCGGAGAGATTGCGCAATTTCTGGCGGGACAGGGCGAGGCTGGCCTGGCTGGCCCGGACCGCAGAGTCGGCCTGCTTCCTTTTCGTGATGTTGCGCAGGAAGACCAGGGCACCGTCCCGGCCGCGGTAATGGAAGGGGACGGCGGAGACTTCCACATCGACCGGCGAGTCGTCCATGCGCAGGATTCTTTCCTCCAGGGGCGGGACCTTCTGCTGTTCCTGGTCGAGCCTGCGCATGCGCTCCGCCACGATTTCCCGGTAATCGGGGTGAATGCGATCCAGTACCCGGCGGCCGAGGAGGCTGTCCTTGGAGCCGGCTCCGAAGAGGTCCAGGGCAGCGGCGTTGGCATAGGCGAAGTAGCCGCCGGTCTGGATGAAAATAGGGTCGGGCGCATTTTCCACCACCTGGCGGAAGCGCTGCTCGCTTTCGGCTAGGGCCGCCTCATGGCGCTGGCGGTCTGCCAACATCAGGGCTGTCAATTTGTCTCCGCTGGCGCCCGGGCAGCAGCGGGCGATCAGGTCGGCAAGTCCGGAAGGCCCATCGCCGGAAGGGCTCGAAGTCACCGCTGCTTGCGATGGAACGGATTCCCCGCCCTCTGTCCCAATGGGAGTCCGACCCTCACCGTCACAATGACTCAAGTTGCACCTATCCCTTCCATAATCCGCCGGCCGCCCCTTCGCCCTGCCGGAACGGGGTCTTCAGTCGCCAGTCATTTTGCCCCATCCGTGCCGGGGCTGTCACATCCTTGCGGCCCGGGAAGCCGCACCGGCGTGGTAACATGCCTTTTTCCCGTCGCAATATGAATCCAGTCAATTTCGATTTCCACTGTCATTCGGTCGTCTCCGACGGCCTGCTGCAGCCCGCCGAATTGGCCCGCCGGGCTGCGCAAAACGGAGTGGATACCTGGGCGCTCACCGACCACGACGACCTCGGCGGGCTCGCCGCGGCGGCCGATGCAGCCCGGGAAGCGGGCATGGCTTTCGTCACCGGGGTGGAGATCTCCATCGAGTGGCGGGAAGTGCCTATCCACATCGTCGGGCTCGGCTTTGACGCCGCCCACCCGGCCCTCGGCGCCGGTCTCCACGATTTGCGGCTGGGGCGCATCGAGCGGGCCCGGCGCATGTCCGATGCCCTGGCGGCCATCAGCATTCCCGGCGTCTTCGAGGGCGCCATGGGCTATGCCGGCAACCCCAGCCTGATCTCCCGCGCCCACTTCGCCCGCTACCTGGTGGAAATCGGCATCGCCAAGGATGTGCAGACGGTCTTCCAGTATTACCTCACCCCGGGCAAGCCGGGCTATGTGGATCATCGCTGGGCCACCCTGCAGGACGCGGTGGCGTGGATCAAGGCCGCCGGCGGCGTTGCCGTGGTCGCCCATCCGGCCCGCTACCGCATCTCCAACGGCGACCTGCGGCGTTTCCTGGCGGAGTTCAAGGATATGGGCGGCGACGGCATCGAAGTGGTCTGCGGCAGCCATACCGCCGAGCATGTCCTGCACTTTGCCCGCCTTGCCCGCCATTTCGATTTTCATGCCTCCCGCGGCTCGGATTTTCACGGCCCCGCCGAGAGCTACGTCGATCTCGGCAAGCTCCCGGCCCTGCCGGAAGACCTGAAGCCCATCTGGCGCCTTCTTTCCTGACCGCATGACCCAATATTTCGTCATCCATCCCGACAACCCGCAGCACCGGCTCCTTGCCAAGGCGGCCGAGATACTCCGCGACGGCGGACCGATCGTCATCCCCACCGATTCCTGCTATGCCCTGGCCTGCCAGGTGGGCGACAAGGAGGCCATGGACCGCATCCGGGAAATCCGCCAGATCGATGAGCGCCACCATCTCACCCTGATGTGCCGGGATCTGTCGGAAATCGCCCAGTACGCCAGGGTGGACAATGTCCAGTACCGCCTCCTCAAGGCAGCCACCCCGGGCAGCTATACCTTCATCCTCGAAGGCACCAAGGAGGTGCCGCGCCGGCTCCTGCACCCCAAGCGCAAGACCATCGGCCTGCGGGTGCCATCCCACCCGGTGGCCATGGCCCTCCTGGAAGAATTGAATGGACCGCTGATCACCAGCACCCTGCAATTGCCGGGGGATGAAGAGCCCCTGACCGAAGGCTGGGAAATCCGCGACCGCCTGGAAGGGGAAGTGGACCTTATCCTCGACGGCGGCCCGTGCGGTACCGAGCACACGACCGTGGTGGATCTGACCAGCGGCACGCCCGAATTGGTCCGGGCCGGCCTGGGTCCCCTGGAACTCTTCGGCCTGCAGCAGTGAATGCCTCTGCTATAATCCCCTGTTTTTTCAGGCGATGATCGAAAGCCTCATCCAGACCCTGGCCATCTCGGCGCTTCCGGTGGTGTTCGCCATCACCCTGCACGAGGCGGCCCACGGCTACGCCGCGCGCCATTTCGGCGATCCGACGGCCTGGCTGGCGGGACGCATCAGCCTGAATCCGATGGTGCATATTCATCCTTGGGGCACCGTTGTCATTCCTATCCTGACTTTGGTGTTGTCGAGTGGGACATTGCTCTTCGGCTACGCCAAGCCAGTACCTGTGAATTTTGGCCGTTTACGCCATCCCAAGCGTGACATGCTATGGGTAGCGGCCGCTGGCCCAGCAGCTAATTTGGCCATGGCCTTTGGCTGGGCGGCTTTTCTGAAGCTTGCTTGGTTGGTGCCCAGCAATGTATTCACCTTGCCATTTTCCGAAATGTGCAAGATCGGGATCGTGGTGAATGCGGTTTTCTTGGTGATCAACCTTATTCCGCTTCCGCCTCTCGATGGTGGGCGCATCGCGGTAAGCTTGTTGCCGGTTCGACTGGGTGCAAGGTTCGAGCAAATTGATCGTCTCGGCTTGGTAATCCTGTTGGCCTTGGTGGTACTCGACTACAAGACAGAGATCGTCAGAGATACTCTTCATCCTCTGGTGGACTGGGTAACCCGATCCATCTGGGGAATTTTTGGGCTTTAGCGAAACAACTATGTACGCAGAACGTGTGCTTTCCGGCATGCGCCCGACCGGGGCGCTCCATCTCGGCCATTACCACGGCGTCCTCAAGAACTGGATCAAGCTCCAGCATGAGTACCCCTGCCTGTTCTTCGTTGCCGACTGGCATGCCCTCACCACCCATTACGACAACCCCCAGGGCATCGAGCAGGCGGCCTG
This sequence comes from Rhodocyclaceae bacterium, assembly GCA_018261935.1. GTDB lineage: Bacteria > Pseudomonadota > Gammaproteobacteria > Burkholderiales > Rhodocyclaceae > JAGTRP01. The sequence goes on along the minus strand of JAGTRP010000024.1, from coordinate 39,404 downwards.
GGACATGGTGGTGGATTGGCTGGCGGCCGGCGTCGATCCGAAGCAGGCCACCCTGTTCATCCAGTCCCGGGTGCCGGAGCACGCCGAACTCCATCTGCTGATGTCCATGATGACCCCCCTGGGCTGGCTGGAGCGGGTGCCGACCTACAAGGACCAGCAGGAGAAGCTGGAGAGCAAGGATCTCTCCACCTACGGCTTCCTCGGGTATCCGCTGCTGATGAGCGCCGACATCCTGATCTACCGGGCCGACAAGGTGCCGGTGGGCGAGGACCAGATTCCCCATGTCGAATTCACCCGGGAGCTGGCCCGGCGCTTCAACCATATGTACGGCCGCGAACCCGGCTTCGAGGAGAAGGCGAAGGAGGCGGTGAAGAAGCTGGGGGGCAAGAAGGCCCGGCTCTACGAGGACCTGCGCGTCCGCTTCCAGCAGAAGGGCGAGAAGGAGGCCATCGAGCAGGCCCACGCCCTGCTGGACGAGGTGCAGCACCTGTCGATGGCCGACCGGGAGCGCCTCTTCGGCTACCTGGAGGGCACCGGCAAGATGATCCTCGCCGAGCCCGGGGCGCTCCTCACTGAGGCTTCCAAGATGCCGGGGCTGGACGGGCAGAAGATGTCCAAGTCCTACAACAACACCATCACCCTGCGGGAATCTGCCGAATCGGTGACCAAGAAGGTGCGCCACATGCCCACCGACCCGGCCCGGGTGCGCCGCACCGATCCCGGCGAGCCCACCAAGTGCCCGGTCTGGCAGCTGCACCAGGTCTATTCCGACGAGGGCTGCAAGGAATGGGTGCTGCAGGGTTGCCGCAGCGCCGGTATCGGCTGCCTGGAGTGCAAGCAGCCGGTTATCGACGGCATCCTCAAGGAGCAGGCGCCCATGCGGGAGCGGGCCGCCATGTACATGGAGGATCCGGCCCTGGTGAAGAACATTATCGCCGATGGCTGCGAAAAGGCCCGGGAGCTGGCCCAGGAGACCATGCGCGACGTGCGCGAGGCCATGGGCCTTGCCTACCGTTAATCAGATTCGAGGAATAGAAGCATGGGAGAGCGTTCCGTCTCGGTGGTCGTGCCGGCCCTGAACGAGGCCGACAACATCCGGCCGCTGGTGAATGAAATACTGGCGGCCCTGGGCCAGGATCCGGACCTGGAAATCATCTACGTGGACGACGGCAGCGACGACGCCTCGCCCGCCATCTTCGCCGAGCTGGCCCGGGAACTGGCGCCGCGCTTCAAGTGCGTGCGCCACAAGAGCCGCTGCGGCCAGAGCACCGGGGTGTGGACCGGCGTGCGCCACGCCCGCAACCCCTGGATCGCCACCCTGGACGCCGACGGCCAGAACGATCCGGCCAATATCCCGGTCATGCTGGACAAGCTGTTCGAGGCCCGGGATCCCCATCTGCGCCTGGTGGCCGGCTGGCGCCAGAAGCGCCGGGACACCTGGCTGAAGCGGATATCGTCCCGCATCGCCAACCGGGTGCGTGCCGCCTTCCTGAAGGATTCCACCCCGGACACCGGCTGCGGCCTCAAGGTCTTCAGCCGCGACCTCTTCCTGACGCTGCCCTACTTCGACCACATGCATCGCTTCCTGCCGGCCCTGGTGATCCGCGCCGGCGGCGAGGTGGTGTCGGTGCCGGTGAACCACCGCCCCCGCATCCAGGGGGTTTCCAAGTACGGTTTCCACAACCGGCTCTGGGTCGGCATCGTCGACCTCTTCGGCGTCGCCTGGCTGCAGCGGCGGGCCAAGGTGCCGGTCGTCGAGCGCGTCACCGGCGGGGAGAAATAGCATGATGCAGGATACCGCCCTGTGGATCGCCATCGGCTTCATCGGCCAGGGGCTGTTCTCGGCCCGCTTCATCATCCAGTGGCTCTATAGCGAGAAGGTCAAGCGCAGCGTCGTTCCGGTGGCCTTCTGGTACTTCAGCCTGGCGGGGGGCATTGTCCTCACCGCCTACGCCGTCCACCGCATGGACCCGGTCTTCATCGTCGGCCAGGGGGCCGGCCTGGTGGTCTATTTCCGCAACCTGATGCTGATCAAGAAGCACCACCTCCATGCGGGTGACGAGGCGCCGGTAGAGTGAATTCTCTGGTCAGGCGGCCCTGGCTGCTGTGGGCGGGCTGTCTGCTGCTCGTCCTGCTGGCGTCCGTCTTCGGCCGGCCGGACATTCCTATCGACGAAACCCGTTACGTCAGCGTCGCCTGGGAAATGTGGTCCGGCGGCGACTGGCTGGTCATGCACCGGAACGGGGTGCCCTACCATCACAAGCCGCCCCTTCTTTTCTGGCTCATCGGCCTCGGCTGGGGCGCGCTGGGCGGCCCCAACGACTGGTGGCCACGGGTCATTTCAGCGCTTTTCTCCTTCGCCTGCCTGGGGCTGACCGTGGCCATCGCCCACCGCCTCTGGCCTCGGGAGGAGAGGGTCGGGGAGCGGGCCGGCTGGCTGCTGCTGGGCGGCGTCTTCTGGCTCTTCTTCAGCACCTCGGTGGTCTTCGACGTCATGCTCGCGGCCTTCGCGCTGCTCGCCCTCTTGGCGGCGCTGCGGGCCTGGCAGGGGGAGCGCCGGGGCACCTGGGGCCTGTTCGGGGTGGCGATCGGCCTGGGTATCCTGGCCAAGGGGCCGGTGGTCCTCCTCGATGTCCTGCCGCCCCTGCTGCTGGCCCCCTGGTGGGGCGGGCGCGGCCGCTTCGGGCAAGCCTGGTACGGCGGCATCGGCCTGGGTTTCCTGCTCGGCGCCGGCATCGCTCTGGCCTGGGCCGTTCCGGCCGCCATCCTGGGGGGCGAGGAATTCCGCAATGCCATCTTCTGGGGCCAGACCGCCGGCCGGGTCAGCGGTTCCCTGGCCCATAAACAGCCCTTCTGGTTCTACCTGGCGGTCCTGCCCCTGCTGCTCTTTCCCTGGTTCTTCTGGGGGCGTTCCTGGCGGGCGATGGCGGCGGCGCTGCGGGATGGTCATGATTCGGGCGTGCGCCTGTGTCTGGCCTGGGTGGTGCCGGCCCTCATCGTCTTCTCCCTGGCCGGCGGCAAGCAGGCCCATTACATCCTGCCCCTGCTGCCGGCTTTTGCCCTCCTGCTGGCCCGGGGATGGTCCCGGGCGGCCCCCGGCGGACGTTGGTCGGTGCTGCCCCTGGCCCTCTTGCTGGCGCTGATCGGGGCTGCCTTTCTCCTGCCCCAGGCCTGGGCCGGCAAGCTGTGGCTGGCTTCCTTCGTCGAGCCCAGCTGGCTTGCGGCAGGTATCCTTCTCCTCGTCATGGCGGCGGCCAGCCTCTTTCTCGTCGGGGGCGAGGGCGGGCTGCACCGGCTGGCCGTGGGTGCGGTTGCCTTGGTGGTGGTTGCTCTCCTGTTGATCCTGAAGCCCCTTTCCCCCATCTTCGATATGGCGCCCCTGGCCCAGCGGCTCAAGACGCTGGAAGGGCAGGGGGTGCCGGTGGCCCATGCCAGCGCCTACAACGACCAGTACCAGTATTACGGCCGCCTGTCGCGGCCCCTGGAGGAAATCGGCCGGGATGACCTGGGCGCCTGGTTCCAGAAGCACCCCGGAGGGCGGGTGGTGGCCTATCTCAAATCATCGTCCCGGGTGAGCGCGGTGCGGCCAGAGTTCGCCCAGCCCTACCTGGACGGCGCCGTGGTGCTTCTCGATGCCGAGGCGGCCCAGCGCATGCCGGGGCGGGGGCAGTGATGGAGGCGGCGGTGGAAGAGCGTCAGCCGGAGCTCGATCTTGCACCGGTGGCCCGCATCTACGGCGAGCCTCTCGCTGCGCTGCCCCAGGATCTCTACATCCCGCCGGATGCCCTGGAGATCATGCTGGACGCCTTCGAAGGTCCCCTCGACCTGCTTCTCTACCTGATCCGCAAGGCCAACGTCGATATCCTCGACATTCCCATGGCGCCCCTCACCCGGCAGTACCTGGATTACGTGGAGACCATGCGGGCCAGCAACCTGGAACTGGCGGCGGAGTACCTGGTGATGGCGGCCATGCTCATCGAGATCAAGTCCCGCATGCTCCTGCCCCGGCCCAAGGCGGCCGAGGGGGAGGAGGTGGATGATCCCCGGGCCGAGCTGGTGCGCCGGCTGATGGAATACGAGCAGATGAAGATCGCCGGCCAGCGGCTGAACGAACTGGATCAGGCGGATCGGGATTTCTTCTGGGTCGAGACCCTGGTGGAGAAATCCATGGCCCAGCGCCTGCCGGAAGTCAGCGTGGATGACCTCAAGGCTGCCTGGACGGTTATCCTGCGCCAGGCCAAGCTCAAGAAGCACCACCGGATCGAGCGCGAGGAGCTGTCGGTGCGGGAGCATATGGGGATCATTCTCCGGGCTCTGCAGCAGCACGGCGGCTTCGTCCAGTTCGAGACCCTCTTCGATCCGGCCATGGGCCCGCCGGGGCTGGTGGTGCATTTCCTTGCCATGCTGGAGCTGGCCCGGGAAAAGCTGGTGGAAATTACCCAGACCGAGGCGTTTCAACCCATTTACGTGAGGCTTTCCGATCATGGAACCGACGACAGTCAAGCGGATTCTTGAGGCGGCGCTCCTGGCGGCCCAGCAACCCATGACGGCCCACGATCTTCGGAGGATGTTCGACGAGGAACTCTCCAGCGAGATGCTCAGGAAGCTCCTGGACGAGCTGCGGGAAGAATGGCAGGAGCGCCCGGTGGAACTGGTGCAGCTGGCCTCCGGCTGGCGCTTCCGGACCCGGGCCGAGTATCTGCCCTACCTGGAGCGCCTGAATCCGGAAAAACCGCCCAGGTATTCCCGGGCTGTCCTGGAAACCTTGGCCATCATCGCCTACCGTCAACCCGTGACCCGGGGCGACATCGAGGATATCCGCGGCGTCGCGGTCAACCCCAATGTGATCAAGACCCTGGAGGAGCGCGGCTGGATCGATGTCGTCGGCCACCGGGATACGCCGGGGCGGCCCGCCCTTTTTGCCACCACCAAACAATTCCTCGACGATTTGGGTCTGCGCAGCGTGACCGAGCTGCCCCCCCTCGAGGAAATCAATCCGACTCTGGAGCTGAACCATGCGGCCTAAGAAAACCCCTTTCCGTCCCCCTCAGAAAAAGGATGCCAGCGGCGAAGCGCCCGCCGGCCGCCGGCGTGGCCAGCCAACGGCTGATGCCGAAACCGGGGAGGGGCAGCTCCGCCGGGGCGGCCGCAGCCCCGCGGCGCGCCCGGGGCAGGGCTATCAGCCTGGCCGGCCGGCGGGCCGCCCGGGCGCTGCCGGCGGCCGTTCCGACCGCCAGGGGGAGCGCGCCGGCGGTTCCCGTTCGGCGGCGCCCGCGGCCAAGCCCGAGCGTCTGCATAAGGTGCTTGCCCAGGCCGGCATCGGCTCCCGGCGGGAGATGGAGGAATGGATTGCCGCCGGGCGGGTCAATGTCAATGGCGAAACCGCCGAGATCGGGCAGCTGGTGGGGCCGGACGACCGGGTCAAGGTGAACGGCAGGCTGGTCAATCTGCGCTTCGTCAGCAGCCGGGCTCCCCGGGTGCTCATGTACCACAAGCCGGAAGGTGAAATCGTCTCCCGGGACGATCCCGATGGCCGTCCCTCGGTTTTCGAGGCGCTGCCGCGCCTGCGCGGCGGTCGCTGGATCGCGGTGGGCCGCCTGGACTTCAATACCTCCGGGCTGCTCCTATTCACCACCTCGGGGGATCTCGCCAACAAGCTCATGCACCCGAGCTCCCAGCTGATCCGGGAATATGCCGTGCGTGTCCTCGGCGACCTCAGCGAGGAAGCGAAAAAGCAACTTGTCTCCGGGGTCGAACTGGAGGATGGCCTGGCCAGCTTCGCCAGCCTGGAGGATGCGGGCGGGGAGGGGGCCAACCACTGGTACCGGGTGACCCTGTTCGAGGGCCGCAACCGGGAGGTGCGGCGCATGTTCGAGGCGGTGGGTTGTACGGTGAGCCGCCTTATCCGCGTGCGCTATGGCCCCTTCATCCTGCCGCCCCTGCTGAAGCGCGGCAGGAGCCGAGAATTGGACGAGCAGGAGGTGAAGCGGCTGATGCGGGTTCTGGAGGCCCCCGCCGGCGATGCTGCGGCGCCGCAGAATAGCGCGCGATAATTTACGGGGCGGAAGAAAGTCGTTATAATTCACGGGTTTCTTCCGCTCGCCGTCGCTGGCGAGATAATTTTTCAGGGTGGGCGATTCGCCCATTTTTTATTTGTACTTATGGATTTGCACGCTCTACTGGAAAAAACGGTAATTGGCCTCGGCTACGAGCTCGTGGATATCGAGCTGTCGCCCCGTGGGCGCACGATTCGCGTCTTCATCGACCTGCCGGAGAAGGAAAACGGCGTCGGTGTGGAAGATTGCGCCAAGGTTTCCAATCAGCTGTCCCGTCTCCTGGAAGTCGAGAATGTGGATTACGACCGCCTTGAGATTTCCTCTCCGGGGCTCGATCGGGTGGTGAAGAAGGCCGCCGATTTTGAGCGCTTCGCCGGCCGGGACATCCAGATCAAGCTGCGCATCCCCCTGAACGGGCGTCGGAATTTCCAGGGCGAACTGCTCGGGCTCAAAGACGACAGGGTGGGTCTGCGTCTGGATCAGGCTGAAGTCGAACTGGAACTGAACAATATCGAAAAGGCACGCCTAGTGCCCAAATTCGACTGAAGGATTAGGAGGTTGAGAATATGAGCCGTGAATTGTTGCTGTTGGTGGATGCATTGGCGCGGGAAAAGAACGTCGGCAAGGAAATCGTCTTCGGTGCCCTTGAGCTGGCTCTGGCGTCGGCGACCAAGAAGCGCATCCACGACGAAGCCGATGTGCGGGTGTCGATCGACCGCAATACCGGTAACTTCGAATCCTTCCGTCGCTGGCAGGTGGTGCCTGATGACGAGTACGTCAATGAATACCTGGAAGTGCCTCTTTCCGAAGCCCGGAAAGACGATCCGGACGTGGAGTCCGGTGATCATCTGGAAGAGCCGCTGGAGCCCATCGACTTCGGTCGCATCGGCGCCCAGGCCGCCAAGCAGGTCATTCTCCAGAAAATCCGCGATGCCGAACGGGAACAGATCCTGAACGACTTCCTGGAGCGCAAGGAGCATGTGGTGTCCGGCACCATCAAGCGCATGGAGCGGGGCAATGCCATTGTCGAGGCCGGCAAGATCGAGGCGCTGCTGCCCCGGGAACAGATGATCCCGAAGGAGAATCTGCGGGTCGGCGATCGGGTCAAGGCCTATCTGCTGCGTATCGACCGCAATGCCCGCGGTCCCCAGATCATCCTCTCCCGCACGGCGCCGGAATTCATCATCCGTCTCTTCGATCTGGAAGTGCCGGAAATTTCCGACGGTCTCATGGAGATCAAGGCCTGCGCCCGGGATCCCGGGCTGCGCGCCAAGATCGCGGTGAAGTCCAACGATCCCCGGGTCGATCCCATCGGCACCTGCGTCGGCCTGCGGGGCTCCCGCGTCACCGCCGTCAGGAACGAGATCGGCGGCGAGAATATCGACATCGTCCTGTGGTCTGCCGATCCGGCCCAGTTCGTGATCGGCGCCCTGTCGCCGGCCGAGGTGATGTCCATCGTGGTCGATGAGGAAAAGCACTCCATGGACGTGGTGGTGGACGAGGACAACCTGGCCATCGCCATCGGCCGCAACGGCCAGAACGTCCGGCTGGCGTCGGAACTGACCGGCTGGAATATCAATCTGATGACCCAGGAAGAATCCGCGAAACGCTCCGAAGCCGAGCATGCCGTGACCCGGGTCATGTTCATCGAGAAGCTCGATATCGACGAGGAGCTCGCCGACCTGCTGATCGAAGAGGGCTTCTCTACCCTGGAGGAAGTGGCCTACGTGCCTCTGGCTGAAATGCTGGAGATCGAAGGCCTGGACGAGGATATCGTCAATGAACTCCGGAACCGTGCCCGCAACGTGCTGCTGACCGAAGCCATCGCTACCGAGGAAAAACTCGAGCAGGTGGCCGAGGATCTCATAGGCCTCGAAGGCATGGACAAGGATTTGGCGGCCAAGTTGGCCGGAAAAGGCGTCAAGACCCGCGACGACCTGGCTGAGCTGGCGGTGGACGAACTCACCGAAATGACGGGTGTTGATGAAGAGCGTGCCAAGCAGTTGATCGTGACGGCGCGTGCTCACTGGTTCGAGTGAGCGGGGGGCGTAAATTATGGCTGTAACCAACGTTTCGCAATTTGCGATAGAACTCAAGATGCCGGTGGAGGCCCTGCTGGAGCAGTTGGCTCGCGCCGGTGTGAACAAGACCGGCAGCAACGATATCCTGGCCGACCAGGACAAGGCGCGGCTGCTGGATTACCTGCGCCGTTCCCACGGCGACGCGGATATCAAGACCAAGATCACCTTGACCCGCAAGGAGACCTCCGAGATCAAGGCCACCGATTCCATGGGCCGGGCCCGGACCGTCCAGGTCGAAGTCCGCAAGAAGCGGGTCCTGATGAAGCGCGACACGCCGGAGCAGCTGCCCGAGGCCGCCGTGGCGGTGATGGAAGCCCCGCTTGAGGCGCCGGCAACTGCACCGGAAACCGCACCGGAAACCGCACCGGAAACCGCACCGGCAACTGCACCGGAAACCGCACAGGAAACCGCACCGGAAACCGCACCGGAAACCGCACCGGCAACTGCACCGGCAACTGCACCGGCAACTGCACCGGCGCCAGCGGCGCGGTTCATCGATGAAAAGCAGCTCAAGGTCCGCGAGGAAGAGGCCCGCCGCCAGCGCGCGCTGATGGACCGCCAGGCCAGCGAACTGAAGGAAAAGCAGGAGCGCGAGGCGGAAATCGCCCGCCTGCGCCAGGCAGCCGAAGAAGCCGCTGCGGCTGCCCGGGCGGCGGAACTCGCCAAGCAGCAGGCGGCGGCCCAGGCCAAGGCGCCGGCAGCCGGTGCCGACAAGGCCACTACCCTGCACAAGAAGCCCGAGCCTGCCGCCGATGCCAAGAAGGGCAAGGGCAGGGATGGGGGGCGTGCGGACGATGGCAAGAACAAGAAGGGCGGACTGCGTACCCGCGGTTCCGATTCCGGTACCGGTTGGCGCGAGGCCAAGCACGGCGGCAAGCGGCATGGCAAGGGCGACGACGGCCAGGGCGGCTTCCAGGCGCCCACCGAGCCCATGATCCGCGAAGTGCACATCCCCGAGACCGTTTCCGTGGCCGACCTCGCCCACAAGATGGCGGTGAAGGCCACCGAGGTCATCAAGACCATGATGAAGATGGGTTCCATGGTCACCATCAACCAGGTGCTGGACCAGGAAACCGCCATGATCGTGGTGGAGGAAATGGGCCACAAGGCGGTCGCCGCCAAGCTCGACGACCCGGATGCCTTCCTGGCGGAAAATGTCGAGCAGAAGGACGTTCCCCTGGAGCCCCGGGCCCCGGTGGTGACCGTCATGGGTCACGTCGACCACGGCAAGACCTCGCTCCTCGACTACATTCGGCGTGCGAAGGTGGCGGCGGGCGAAGCCGGCGGCATTACCCAGCACATCGGCGCCTACCATGTGGAAACCGAACGCGGCATGGTGACTTTCCTCGACACCCCGGGTCACGAAGCCTTTACCGCCATGCGTGCCCGCGGTGCCAAGGCCACCGACATCGTTATCCTGGTGGTGGCGGCCGACGATGGCGTCATGCCCCAGACCAAGGAAGCCATCCACCACGCCAAGGCGGCCGGCGTGCCCCTGGTGGTGGCCATCAACAAGATGGACAAGCCGGAAGCCAATCCCGACCGCGTCAAGCAGGAACTGGTGGCGGAAGGCGTCATTCCGGAAGAGTACGGTGGCGATTCGCCCTTCGTGCCGGTTTCCGCCAAGAAGGGCACCGGCATCGACGAACTCCTCGAGCAGCTTCTGCTCCAGGCTGAAATTCTGGAACTGACGGCCCAGAGGGATGCGCCGGCCAAGGGCATCATCATCGAAGCCCGCCTCGACAAGGGGCGTGGCGCGGTGGCCACCATGCTGGTCCAGTCCGGTACCCTGAAACGGGGCGACGTGGTCCTGGCCGGCCAGGTTTTCGGCCGCGTCCGCGCCATGCTGGACGAGGCCGGCAAGCCGGTGAACGAAGCGGGCCCGTCCACTCCGGTGGAAATCCTCGGCCTCTCGGATGTTCCGGGAGCCGGCGAGGAGGCTATCGTCCTGACCGACGAGAAGCGGGCACGGGAAATCGCCCTGTTCCGCCAGGGCAAGTTCCGCGACGTGAAGCTTGCCAAGCAGCAGGCCGCCAAGCTGGAGAACATGTTCGAGCAGATGAAGGAAGGCGAGGTCAAGAGCCTGCCGCTGATCATCAAGGCCGACGTCCAGGGTTCCCAGGAAGCGCTGGTCCATGCACTGTCCAAGCTGTCCACCGACGAGGTCCGGGTCAATGTCATCCACGGTGCCGTGGGCGGCATCAGCGAATCCGATGTGAACCTCGCCCAGGCTTCCGGGGCCGTCATTATCGGCTTCAATACCCGGGCGGATGCCGGGGCCCGGAAGGTGGCCGAGAACTTCGGTGTGGACATCCGTTACTACAACGTGATCTACGAAGCGGTGGACGAAGTCAGGGCTGCCCTGTCCGGCATGCTGACGCCGGAGAAGCGGGAGCAGATCCTGGGCCTGGTGGAAATCCGGCAGGTGTTCCACATTTCGAGAGTGGGCACGGTGGCCGGCTGTTACGTCCTGGAAGGCCTGGTCAAGCGCAATTCCCGCGTTCGCCTGCTGCGTGGCAACGTCGTGCAGTGGGATGGCGAACTGGATTCGTTGAAGCGCTTCAAGGACGACGTCAAAGAGGTTCGCTCCGGTTTCGAGTGCGGCCTGTCGTTGAAGAACAACAACGACATCCAGGAAGGCGATCAGCTCGAAGCCTACGAAATCCAGGAAGTCGCCCGCACCCTGTAAAGGGGTTGGCTCGTCCGGGCGGTGTTGCCCCTCCCTCGCCGTGCAGTAGCACTGCCTTCGGGAGGGGCACCTAGCCCGGACTTCGCTTTTATGCTTGAGCGTATTGAACCGTGAAGAAAAGCTTTAATAGATCAGACCGTGTTTCCGAGCAAATCCGCCGGGATCTGGCGCTGCTCATCCAGACCGAACTCAAGGACCCGCGCGTTGGCATGATCAGTCTGACCGCCGTCGAACTGACGCCGGATTATGCCCATGCCAAGGTCTATTTCACCACCCTGCATTCCGAGCACCTGCCGGATATCCAGAAGGGCCTGCAGCGGGCCTCGGGCTTCCTGCGTCGGGAGCTGGGGCGGCGCATCAAGATCCATACCCTGCCCGAACTCCATTTCGTGCACGACGCCTCCCTGGAGCGGGGGGCGAGCCTTTCCCTGCTCATCGATCAGGCCAAGGCGATCAGCGACCAAACCCCGGGCGACGAGACGCCGGAAGAGTAATTCCCACCATGCAGAAAAAGCGAACCTGGAAACAGGTCGATGGCGTCCTGCTGTTCGACAAGCCGGTGGGGCTCTCTTCCAACGACGCTCTGCAGAAGGCCCGGCGGCTCTTTTCCGCCGCCAAGGGCGGACATACCGGTACCCTCGACCCCCTGGCTTCCGGCCTGCTGCCGCTGTGTTTCGGCGAGGCGACCAAGTTTTCTGCCGACCTGCTGGATGCCGACAAGGTTTATGAAGCGACCCTGCAGCTGGGCGTCACCACGGATTCCGGCGATGCCGAGGGCGCCGTCCTGGCCACCCGGCCGGTGACCGTGGGCGAAGCCGATATCCTGGCGGCGCTGCCACGTTTTCGCGGTGATATCCTCCAGGTCCCCCCCATGCACTCGGCCCTCAAGAAGGACGGCCGGCCCCTCTACGAACTGGCGCGCCAGGGCATCGAGGTGGAACGGGCGGCCCGTCCGGTGACCATCCATGCCCTCGAGGTCCTGTCCTTTACCGGCGAGAGCCTGTCCCTGCGGGTGAGTTGCAGCAAGGGCACCTATATCCGCGTCCTGGCGGCCGATCTCGGCGAAGCCCTGGGTTGCGGCGCCCACCTCACGGCCCTGCGCCGCACCGGGGTGGGGAATCTGGACCTGGCCAGGGGAATCAGCCTCGCCGCCCTCGAAGCCCTGTCCGAGGAGGAGAGGCTGGCTTGGCTCCAGCCGGTGGACGCCCTCCTGCAGAGTTTGCCTGCCGTCCATCTGGATGGGGCGGGCGCCCAGCGCTTCCGCCATGGGAATGCGGTTCCCCTGGCCGGCGCCGCCGGCAAGTGCCGGGTGTATGCCGATGGACGCCTCGCCGGGGTGGGTGAATTGGGCAGCGATGGGCAGTTGTGGCCCAAGCGCCTGGTGCAACTACTGGCATGATCTGATATAATTTGCGGTTCCCGTTGTCTACGGGGAATATTGTTCAATACTGGCGCTGGCTCTATCAAACTGGGGCGGCGCTGCTTCTTGGAAAGAGAGTTTGAGATGGCTATCACCACCGAACAAAAAGCCGGCATCGTTGCCGATTACCAGCGCGTCCAGGGCGACACCGGTTCCCCGGAAGTGCAGATCGCGCTGCTGACCGCCCGCATCAATGACCTGACCGGTCACTTCAAGGAACACACCAAGGACCACCACTCCCGCCGTGGTCTGCTCCGCCTGGTGAGCCAGCGCCGCAAGCTGCTGGACTACCTGAAGGGTAAGAACATCGAGTCCTACCGGACTCTGATCACCCGCCTCGGCCTGCGGAAGTAAAAAGGCTGAAGCCCACGAAGAGCGGTCCGGAAGCATCCCGACCGCTCTTTTTGCTTATGGGCTGCAATATTGTTGTTTAGGCGTATGTAAATTGTTGATTCGTCGTGAATGTTGATAGAGAGTGAAAGGATATTATGTTTAACGTCGTGAAAAAGACCTTCACCTACGGTGCCCACCAGGTGACCCTGGAGACCGGCGAGATCGCTCGCCAGGCGGGCGGCGCCGTGGTGGTGTCCATGGAAGACACGGTGGTGCTGGTTACCGTCGTTGCCGCCAAGGAAGCCAAGCCCGGGCAGGATTTCTTCCCCCTGACCGTCGACTATCAGGAAAAATTCTATGCCGCCGGCCGTATCCCCGGTGGTTTCTTCAAGCGCGAAGGCCGTCCCTCCGAAAAGGAAACCCTGACCTCCCGCCTCATCGACCGCCCGATCCGCCCGCTTTTCCCGGACGGCTTCTACAATGAAGTCCAGGTGGTCGCCACGGTGCTGTCCCTGAATCCGGAAGTTGACGCCGATATCCCGGCCCTGATCGGCGCCTCCGCCGCTCTCGCCATCTCCGGCGTGCCCTTCAATGGCCCCATCGGTGCCGCCCGGGTCGGCTACATCAATGGCGAATACGTTCTCTGCCCCACCGCCACCCAGCTCAAGGAAACCCAGCTTGACCTGGTGGTCGCCGGCACCGAGCAGGCCGTCCTGATGGTCGAGTCCGAAGCCAAGGAACTGTCCGAGGAAGTCATGCTCGGCGCCGTCGTCTTCGGCCACACCGAGATGCAGAAGGCCATCAACGCCATCAACGAACTGGTGGAAGAGGGCGGCAAGCCCGAGTGGGATTGGCAGGCTCCGGCCAAGGACGAGGCCCTGGTGGCCCGCCTGCAGGAAATCTGCGGCGCCAAGCTGGAAGAAGCCTACAACATCACCAGCAAGCAGGCCCGCAGCCAGACCGTCAAGGCCCTGCGCGCCGAAGCCGTTGCTGCCCTGTGCGCCGGCGATAACGCTCCCGACGAGAATACCGTCAGCAACCTGTTCTTCGAAATGGAAGCCGCCATCGTCCGCGGCCGCATCCTGTCGGGCCAGGCCCGCATCGACGGTCGCGATACCCGCACCGTGCGCCCCATCAGCATCCGCAACGGCGTGCTGCCCCGTACCCACGGTTCCGCCCTGTTCACCCGCGGCGAAACCCAGGCCATGGTGGTCGCCACCCTGGGCACCGGCCGCGACGAGCAGATCATCGACGCCCTGGCCGGCGAGTACAAGGAGCGCTTCATGCTCCACTACAACATGCCCCCCTTCGCCACCGGCGAGACCGGCCGCGTCGGTTCCCCGAAGCGCCGTGAAATCGGCCACGGCCGCCTGGCCAAGCGCGCCCTCCTGGCGGTGCTGCCGAAGCCGGAAGACTTCAGCTACTCCATGCGGGTGGTTTCCGAAATCACCGAGTCCAACGGCTCCTCCTCCATGGCTTCCGTTTGCGGCGGCTCCCTGGCGCTCATGGACGCCGGCGTTCCCCTCAAGGCACACGTGGCCGGCATCGCCATGGGCCTCATCAAGGAAGGTAACCGCTTCGCCGTGCTGACCGACATCCTGGGCGACGAGGACCACCTCGGCGACATGGACTTCAAGGTGGCAGGCACCACCGGCGGCGTCACCGCCCTGCAGATGGACATCAAGATCCAGGGCATCACCAAGGAAATCATGCAGGTCGCCCTGGCCCAGGCCAAGGACGCCCGCATGCATATCCTCGGCCTCATGCAGGCGGCCCAGTCCGGCCACCGCGAAGAGATGTCCGCCTATGCGCCGCGCCTCTACACCCTGAAGATCAATCCGGAAAAGATCCGTGACGTGATCGGCAAGGGCGGCGCCGTCATCCGCGCCATCACCGAGGAAACCGGCACCACCATCGACATCCAGGACGACGGCACCATCACCATCGCCGCCACCAGTGGCGATGCCGCCGCCGCCGCCCGGAAGCGCATCGACGACATCACCGCCGAGGTGGAAATCGGCAAGATCTACGAAGGCACCGTGCTGAAGATTCTCGACTTCGGCGCCATCGTCCAGGTCATGCCGGGCCGCGACGGTCTGCTCCACATCTCCCAGATCGCCCAGGAGCGCGTCAATGCCGTCACCGACTACCTGAAGGAAGGCCAAGTGGTTCGCGTCAAGGTCCTGGAGACCGACGACCGCGGCCGCGTCAAGCTGTCCATGAAGGCGGTGGCTGCGGAAGAGGGCGCTGCCCAGCAGCCCCAGCAATAATTCCGGGCAAAGCCGGAATGCAAAAACGGGCGCCCCTGGCGCCCGTTTCTTATTGGGCGGCCGGTGCTGCCGACCCCCCGAGGAAAATGGCGAAGGTCACTTCGCCATTTGCTTTTCTTTCAACTCGTCCAGCGTCTTGCAGTCGATGCACAGGGTCGCGGTCGGCCGCGCCTCGAGGCGCTTGATGCCGATCTCCACGCCGCACTTGTCGCAAAAGCCGTAGTCGCCGCTGTCGATGCGGGCAACGGTCTCGTCGATCTTCTTGATCAGTTTTCTTTCCCGATCCCGGTTCCTGAGCTCGATCGCGATGTCGGTTTCCTGGCTGGCGCGGTCGTTGGGGTCGGCGAACACCGTTGCTTCGTCCTGCATGGTGTGAACGGTGCGCTCGATGTCCTGGCTCAGTTCTTTCTTGACGGATTCCAGCATGTTGCGGAAATGCGCGAGTTGCTTCGCGCTCATGTACTCCTCGCCCTGCTTGGGTTCGTACGGGGTGAAATGTTTGTGGAGCAACTCTTCTGCCATTTTTGTGGTGAGTCCCAGTGACGAAAAAAACAATTTAATAACAGAAAGCCGGTCGGGCTGCAAGGAATGCTTGTATTGAACTCCACTGCAGCCCGTCGGCCGAGTTTTCCGGGAAGTGTCCTTGACGGGGATGGGGGGGGTGGCTAGAATCCGTCGCTCTTCGGGGTGTAGCGCAGTCTGGTAGCGCGCCTGCTTTGGGAGCAGGATGTCGGGAGTTCGAATCTCTCCACCCCGACCATCGTTTTTTCCCCCTCCTGTTTCTGTTGTCCTTGTACTGGCGCCCGTAGCTCAACTGGATAGAGCAACGGCCTTCTAAGCCGTAGGTCGGGGGTTCGAGTCCCTCCGGGCGCGCCAACTGCACTATTTGGGATCAATCGGCAGGTCCATCCGTAAAGGGGGCGACGGTCCCGGCGCGCCCCTTTGCATCGTCAATCCGCCAGGGCTGACCTCGGAGCTGCTTTGTAGTAGCCTGCCCGGCTTTTGGCTTTGAGAGCCTGTTGTCATTATGGCGTTGGCGTCGCCGCATCCAAGTTTCAATCGTTCAACCCTTGTCCGCTGTCTCTCCGGCCTGGAGGTCGGGGATGCCGGCGAGTCGAAGCAATCCTTTGCGGCGAGGCTCGGCACCTGGTTCGACCTGTCCGACGCCATCTCCCTCTCCGCGGCGCTGAGGCCGGCTGCGGGAGCGGGCTCGCCAGCCGCGGCTGTGTCCCCCGGGCGCAGCTCCGTCGGTGAGGAGTTCGCCCGTGTCCGTGCGGCCTTGATCGAGTCCATCGGCCCCGATGACGTGCTCATGGCCGGCAACGCCCGTATAAAATTCCCCCTTCCCGCCACCGGCACTGCCATTGATGGTGCGGCCGATTTTTCGCCCTACCACCGCTACTACCTCGCCCATCAGCGGGAAATGGAAGCAGGCATCGGCCCCTTGCGCGCCCGTGTGCGGGCGGCGCTCTCGGGTTTTTCGCCGGCGCTCAGGCAGCTTGCCGCCCTGGATGCGGTCCTGGAGGAGGCCTTCTGGGCCCGCGAGCGCAGCCTCCTTGGGGCGGTGCCGTTGCTGCTGGAAAAGCGCTTCGAGCACTGGCGGGGCACGCACCTGGCATTCCTCGCCGAAACCCAGGCGACGGACGCCCCGGAACGGTGGATTCAGCCGGGAGGGTGGCTCGCCGGGTTTTGCGGGGACATGCAGCGCGTACTGCGGGCGGAACTGGACCTTCGATTGCAGCCGGTCGCAGGGCTGGTCGAAGCACTTGGTAACGAGGAAAAAAGGCATCCATGAATAAAAAACTTTCCCTTGCAGCCTTTCTCCTGGGCTTGGTCGCCGTGGGCTGGGTGGGCGCCGGGTATATCGGCGCCAGCCCGCTGGCACTGGCCATGACGATGGTCATCGGCGCGGTCTATGGGGCCGGCGCCCTCGAGCTGCGCCGCTTCCATCGGGCGACATCCACCCTGGCCCAGGCCCTGGCAGCCATTCCGGAGAACCTCGCGGACCTGGGCGACTGGCTCGGCCAGCTTCATCCTTCCCTGCGCAACCCGGTGCGCCTGCGCATCGAGGGCGAGCGCATTGCCCTGCCCGGTCCGGCGATGACGCCTTACCTGGTCGGGCTGCTGGTGCTGCTGGGGATGCTGGGAACCTTCCTGGGCATGGTGGTCACCCTCAATGGCGCGGTCATCGCCCTGGAAAGCACCACCGACCTGCAGACCATCCGCGCTGCCCTTGCCGCCCCGGTCAAGGGCCTGGGGGTGGCGTTCGGCACCTCCGTCGCGGGGGTCGCCGCCTCCGCCATGCTGGGCCTCATATCGGCCCTTTGCCGGCGCGAGCGGCTGCAGGCGGGGCAGCTGCTGGACACGAGGATTGCCACCGTGCTGCGCGGCTTTTCCCTCGCCCATCAGCGCCAGGAGACCTTCAAGGCCTTGCAGTCCCAGTCCCAGGCCCTGCCCGAGGTGGTGGAAAAACTGCAGGCCATGATGGCCCAGATGGAACGGCAGGGCCAGCAACTGAACGAGCGCCTGCTGGCCAACCAGGAGAGCTTTTACCGCGAGGCCAGGGGCGTCTACTCTGACCTGGCTTCCTCCGTTGGGCAGTCCCTGAGGGAGAGTCTCACCGAAAGCGCCCGCCTTGCCGGTTCCACCATTCAGCCCATCGTGGAAGCCACCATGACCGGCATCGCCAAGGAAACGACGTCCCTGCACGGGAAAATGGCCGACACGGTCAGGATGCAGCTCGACGGTCTTTCCGAGCGTTTCGGCGCCACCGTTGATGCCGTAGCGGACACCTGGGCCGGGGCCCTTGCCCGGCACGAGCGCACCACCGAAAACCTGACCAGGGACATGGGCAGCGCCCTGGAAAGCTTCGCCGCCACCTTCGAGCAGCGCTCGGCCTCGCTCCTGGCGGCGGTGCAGGAAAACCATTCGGCCGTGCTGACGGACCTGGCGGCGCGGGACCAGCAGCGGCAAGCGGCCATGACCGGGTCCCTGGAATCCATGGCGGCGGCACTCCAGCGGGAATGGCAGCAGGCAGGCGCGCAGGTCCTTGGCCAGCAGCAACAGATCTGCGCCACGCTGGATGAAACCGCCCGCAACATCGTCGCGCGGGCGGAAGCCCAGGCCAGCAGCACCATCGGCGAAGTCACGCGGCTTATGGAAGCCGCCGCCGAAGCGCCCCGGGCCGCCGCCGAAGTGATCGGACAGCTGCGCCAGGAACTCTCCAACAGCATCGCCCGGGACAACGAGCTCCTGGCGGAACGCAGCCGCATCATGGAGACCCTGGGGGCTCTGCTCGATGCCATCAACCACGCTTCCCGGGAGCAGCGGGGGGCCATCGACGCCCTGGTGGCTTCTTCCGCCGCCCTGCTCGATCGGGCAGGCGCCGAGTTCAAGGAGAGGATCGAAGCCGAGTCCGGGAAGATGGCCGCCGCCGCGACCCAGATCACCGGCAGCGCCGTCGAGGTGTCGAGCCTGGGCGAAGCCTTCGGTTTCGCCGTCCAGCTGTTCACCGAATCCAACGACAAGCTCGTCGCCCACCTGCAGCGCATCGAAGGCGCCCTCGGCAAGTCCATGGCCCGAAGCGACGACCAGCTCGCCTATTACGTGGCCCAGGCGCGGGAGATTATCGACCTCAGCCTCATGTCCCAGCAGCGGATCGTCGAGGATCTGCAGCAGATGGCGGGCAAGCCCGTCGCCAGCGAGGTGTGCTGATGGAAGAGACCGACGCCGGCATCGAGCACGGCACGCCGGTATGGGCCGTCTTCGGCGACCTCATGTCGGGCCTGCTCGGGGCCTTCGTGCTGATCCTCGTCGGCGTCCTCGGTGTCCAGCTGGAGCTGGTGACCAGCCTCGAAGCCGAGGTCAAGAAGCGGCAGATGGAGGAGCAGCGGCGCCAGGCCCTGGAAAAGGCCCTGGCGATTCCCCTGGCCTCGGGCCGGGTGACCCTGAACAACGGGCGCATCGGCATCAGCGGCAGCGTGCTGTTCTCCCTCAACTCCGACCAGCTGCAGCCCGAGGGCAGGCAGCTCCTCAAGAGCCTGGCGGCGCCGCTGGCGGCCTACCTGGGCGCCCGGGACGAGATCCTCATGGTGAGCGGCTTCACCGACGACAAGCCGGTGCGCGACACCAACCAGCAATTCGCCGACAACTGGGAGCTGTCCGCCCAACGCGCCCTGACGGTGGCCCGGGCCTTGATCGACAACGGCGTCCCCTCCGGATCGATATTTGCCGCCGCCTTCGGTTCGGAGCAGCCGGTGGCCTCCAATGCCGACCCCCAGGGCCGGTCCCGGAACCGGCGCGTGGAAATGGCGCCGGTGCCGAGATCTTCCGGCGGGGCTGAAAAGCCCCATGGGTGAATCCGTGTCCCCGCCGCCGATGGCGCAGGGCATCGACGCCGCGGGGCGGATGGCCTCATTGCGCGGACGCGGCGCCGATCGCTTCGATCCCGTCCGCTTCCGTTTCATCGAGGCCCTGGCCCGGCGGGCGGAAGGATACCGGGGCGAGGCCCGGCGGCTTCTGGAGGAAAAGCTGGTTGCAGCGCTGGCGGAGTACGGGGCGCGCTTTGAAGAGGCCCGGGTCGAGGCCGGGGGCATCCTCGGCCGCATGTCGGCGCGCTTTCCCGATGCCGCCGACGAGCTGAGTCAGGCGTACGGCGCGGGCGATTTCAGCGCCCTGCGCCGCCTCGCCGCTGAACTGGAAAGCCCCGGCGCCTGCCGGCTTCTGGCCGACCTGATCGCTCAGATGGCGTCGCCGGCGCCGGAGAGGGTAGGGGGCCTTGCGGCCAATGACTTCGGCACCAGCGCCCGGGCCCCCGCCGAATTGAAATCCCTGACCTACTTCAGGGACACCTGGTCGAAACTCGGCGTCGAGCAGCAGCTGGCCGAGGCCTTGGCGCAGGCGCCGGAGAACGCCGGTCCGCTCAATTCCCATCTCCTGGTGCTCGAGTCCCTCAAGCGGATGCGCGACATTTCGCCGGATTACCTCGGCCGCTTCATGGCCTATGTCGATGCCCTGCTGTGGCTCGACCAGGCCAGCGGCGCCACGAAGAGCCGCAAATAGCGGCGTCAGGCGCTGCCGAACAGCCGCACTTTCAGCCGTTGGACGATGGAGAGGGACTTCCACCAGCGCACGCCGTCCTGCCAAAACTGGTAGCCCTTTCGGGTCAGTCCGTAGGACAGTCCGAAGAACTCGCCGGGAGCGCATTGCAGGGGACGGATATAGCCGAAGCGCAGGAGGAAATCGAAGACCGGGGCGATGGACATGCCGTCGAGGCAGATGCCATGGGATGAATTGCCGAAGACACGGATCTGCCTGCCGCTCGCCATGAGACTCAAGACATCCAGCACGAGGCCACGATCGAAGCTCTGCGGGTCGGTAAAGTTCTGGGCCATGGGTGGAACCGGTAGATCAAACGGGGTGGAAGATGCGGAATCCGAAAAAATAGAACCCGCTTCATTGCTTTAACGGCAATCGGATCGACGGGTTGACCGCTGCGGCCCGGAGCCGTGGGAAAAATCCCGCCAGCCGCAACCCACGAGGCTGGAATATGTATATCAGAAAACGGTATTTGGCGATTCCGGCCTCGATTTTCTAGACTCCGCCCTCACTAAATTACCGCAGCAAATCGAGTCGACTCAAGGAATCAACAATGAATAGACGAAACGTACTCGGCAGGCTCCTCGGCTGTGCGCTCCTGCCGGCCGTCGGGGCCCTGTCCGCCTGTTTCCCCGGCGTGGCCTTCGCTCGCCAGCAGGGCGCCTTCGACGCCAAGACCCCCAGGGAAACCATCGAGAAGCTGTTCAATGCCCTCCAGCCCGAGCCCACCAAGCAGGTGCGGATCGTGGCGCCGGATATTGCCGAAAACGGCACGGTGGTCCCCATCACCATCGAATCGGACCTGAGCGGCGTAGAGTCCGTGGCCGTCCTGGCCCGGGACAACCCCCGGGCTCTGGCTGCCGTCGCCAAGATCGGCAAGCGGACCGCCTTCCCGCTGTCGCTGCGGGTCAAGCTGGCCAAGTCCCAGGATGTCCAGGTCCTGGTGCTGGCCCAGGGCAAGCTCTACACGGCGTCGCGGCCGGTCCGCGTCAGCGTCGGCGGTTGCGGCGGTTAAGGGGAGGATGCAATGAGCAAGACCATCAAGGGGCGTATCGACTTCGTGGCGGGGGGCGTATCCACCGTCCGCCTGCTGATCACCCATCCCATGGCCATCGAGCGGACCGATCCCAAGACCGGACAGGCCGTTGAAGCCCACTTCATCGAAAGCCTGGCCATCGCCGTCAATGGCGAGCCGGAGCTGGTCTGGGACTGGGGCCAGGCGGTATCCACCAATCCCTTCGTCTCCTTCGGCCTCCACGGCCTGCGGGCGGGGGATGGGGTGACGGTGACCTGGCGGGACAACCGCAAGCAGTCGGATTCCCTGCAGCTGACGGTGAACTGAGGGCAGGACATGAATAAATCCAAAGCAGGCCTGGCCCTGGGGGCCGTGGCCGCCGTCGGCGCCATCGCCTCCTGGCAGGCCCCCGCCGGCGAGGCGGCGAAGCACGACTACTGGCCGGGACGGGAAAAGGTCATTCCCCACGTTTCCGGCGACCGGCGCTTCAGCGGCACCTACGACAACTGGAAGGACGAGGCCTCCATCCGCGCCGCCAAGGCCAAGGGGCTGATGTCCCACGAAATGAACTTCAAGGATTTCCGCTGGCTGGAGAAGAGTTTCGACGCCTGGCCGGTCCTCGAGGAAGGCAAGGAGTATTTCAACCAGCCCAACGCGGCGGGCAAGTCCTGCGCCAGCTGCCATGGCCCCGACGGGGAAAAGCTCAAGGGCGTCTACGCCAACCTGCCCAGGTTCAACGCCCGTCTCGGCAAGGTGGTGGTCGGCCCGACCCAGATCCGGGCCTGCGCCAAGGACTATCTCGGCATCGACGGCTGGAAGGAGAACACCCGCCCCAATTCGGTCCTGGACATGTACGTCGCCCATCTGAGCGACGGCCGGAAGGTGGATGTGGATGTGATTTCCCCCGGGCCCCTCAAGGAAGCCTACGAACGGGGCAAGAACCTGTACTTCAAGCGCACCGGCCAGTTCCACTTCGCCTGCGCCAGCTGCCACACGCCGCCCACCGTGGGGAATTACCTGCGGGGCCAGCGGCCCAGCACCTTCTTCGGCGACGCCGCCCACTATCCCATCTACCACTTCCCCTACACCCTGCCGGGGGACGACCTGGCCCACGTCTTCACCCTTCAGCACCAGATCCGCTCCTGCCAGATGCTGTCGCGCATGAGCCAGGGGACGGAGGGCAGCCGGAGCATGGTGGACATCGAGGTCTTCCTGAAGGCGTCGGCCAACGGCTACCCCATGAGTATTCCGACCCAGGAATACAACATGAGCACCGACTACCTCAAGCGCTAAGGGAAAGAACATGAATCTGACCGCATTGCGCCAACCCGGCGCCCGCTGCCTGGCGGCCCTGGTGGCCGCCTCCGTCCTCGGCCTGTTTTCGCCCGGCGTCTTCGCCGGGAGCGGCCAGGAAAAGCTGCAGAAGATCCGGGCGAAGTGGAAGCCGGGCGAAGCCATGGTGCCGGAGTTCCTGACCCTCTACCCCTGCCATGAGGAAGACCAGCCCTGCGGCAAGCTGCCGCCGCCGGCGGTCGAGAAGGTCGCCTTCAAGGGCCCCCTGGCAGGGGATGCCGCCCGGGGCGAGAAGATCGCCCTCGACGTGCGCTGGGGCAACTGCGCCGCCTGCCACGCCCTGCCGGGAGCGCCCGGGGGCTCGGTGGGGCCGAGCCTGGCCGACTATCCCCAGCGCCGGCCGCCGGTGCAATACACCTATCAGCGCATCTGGGATGGGCGGGTCTTCAACCCGGATGCCCACATGCCCATCTACGGCACCCAGGGCGTCCTGACGGAGGAGGAGATCCGCGACGTCATGGCCTTCCTCTACCAGGGGAAGAAATGAGCCTGGAATTCGCAACCCTGGGCTGGCTGATCCCCGCCGCGGGCCTTCTCCTGGGCTACCTGGCCGGGGAAGCCAGCGGCGGCCACCGCTTCTGCGCCTATGGCGCCCTGAGCGACCTGGCGGCGGGACGGCCTGCACCCCGGGCCTGGAGCTGGGGCCTGGCGGTGGTGGTGGCCATGGTGGGGACCGCCGTCCTGCACCTCCAGGCGGGGGTCGATCCGGCCCGCAGCCTCTTCGCCGCCCCGCGCCTGAACTGGCTCGCCCACCTGGTGGGGGGCATCGCCTTCGGGGCCGGCATGGTCCTGGCCCGGGGCTGCGCCTTCCGGACCCTGACCCGGGCGGGGGGCGGCAGCCTGGCTGCCCTGGTGACGCTGCTGTGCGTGGCCGTCTCCGCCGCCATGACCCTGCGCGGCCTGTTCGCCCTCCCGCGGCTGAAGGTCCTGGAGCCGTGGGGCGTGGAATTGCCGGTCCGGGGGACGCTGCCCAATCTGCTCCAGGGCGCGGGCGGCCTGGCGCCGGCCCACCTGGGCCTGGGAATCTCCCTGCTGCTGGCGGCCGCCTGGGTGGCCTTCGCCCTGCGCTCCCGCATCGACTGGCGCTCCGGGGATCTGTGGCGGGGCGCCGGCATGGGGCTGCTGGTGGTCGCCGGCTGGTGGGTCACCGGCCATCTGGGCTACGTGCCCGAGCACCCGGAGACCCTGGAAGAGGTCTTCGTGCGCACCAACAGCAACGGCCTCGAATCCTTGAGCCTGGTGTCCCCCCTGGCCTACGGCCTGGAACTGCTGGTCCTGTGGACCGACGAGAGCCGCCTGGTCACCTTCGGCATCGCCTCCATGGCCGGCATCGCCCTCGCCGGCTGGGCCGGCGCCCGGCGGCGCGGGGAGGGGGCCGAGGCGGAGGATCTCGGGCAGGGGAGCCTCCAGCGCCATATGCTGGGCGGCACCCTGATGGGCTTCGGCGCGGTGACGGCCACCGGCTGCACCGTCGGCCAGGGATTGAGCGGCCTGTCCACCCTGGCGCCGTCCTCCCTCATCGCCTGCGCCGGGATCGTCATCGGCGCCCTGGGGGCCCTGCGCCGGCAGCCGGAGATCCCGCGATGCGGCGGCTGATCCTGGCCCTCTGGCTCGGCCTCGCCGGGCTGCCCTGGGCGGCGGCCGAGCCCCAGTCCTTTCTTCAGCCATCCTTCGGGGATTTCCGGGACGAGCTTCGCCAGGCCCGTAGCGAGGGAAAGAAGGGACTGATCCTGGTCTTCGAGATGGAGGTGTGCCCCTACTGCAAGCGCTTCCACGAGAAGATCCTCGACCGGCCCAGGGTGGTCGAGTCCTTCCAGCGGGATTTCAATGCCATCCGGGTGGACGTCCAGGGCGCCACCCCGGTGCAAGACTTCTCCGGTCGGGCGATGAGCGAAAGCCAGTTCGCCCGGGACCTGAAGGTGCGCGGCACCCCGACCACCATCGCCTTCGACCTGGAGGGCAGGGAAGCGGCCCGCCTCGCCGGGGTGCCCGTCGATGCCCAGGAATTCCTCCTCTGGCGGGAATATGTGCTGAGCGGCGCGGCTGGACGCATGGGCTTCGGCCAATACCGGAGCGAGCGCCGGTGAAGCCCCTGGGCGCCATCCTCTGGGGCCTTCTCCTGGCCCTTCCCTGCGCTGTCCTGGGGCAGGGGGGCGGCGCCGAGCCCGCCCTCTCGGCGGAGCAGGTCATGGCCCTGGCCCCAGCCGGGGCGCCGGCCCCGGGATCCCTTCCGCTGGCGGACCTGCTGGCCGGCCTGGAGGCGGACCCGGCGGGCATTGGATCAATGCCCTCGCGCTGCCGGGCCGCCCTGGCCCGGGGCGGGAAGATGGGCGCCGGGCCAGGGCGGCAGGCGGCGCCGCTGCCTTCCGAACTGTTCGCCGCCTTCGCCGCCGTCGCCGACACGGATGAGGGAGAGGCCATCGCCAACGAATGGGTGGCCATCGCCTACGGCCGCTTCAAGCAGATGTCGGATTCCTCCCCAGAGGGGGCGCTGGAACGCCAGGAAGCGGAAGCAGATTACCGCCAGCGCCTGGCGGAACGGGAGGCGCTACGCCTGCAGCAGCGGGAGAGCAGGGAAGAACTGGCCCGGCTGATGGGCCGCCCCCTGTCGGCCCTGGGCCGGATCGATGCTTCATCCCTGGAAGACTTGGCGGTGGCGGAGAACCTTCTTGCCGTCGATGCCGCGGCCAACCCCCGGCTGCAAGTCACCCTGGGGCGGCTTGAGCCGCTGGGGCGACTCTCCGGCTGCAAGGCGGTGGCCGAACGACTGGCCGGCCTGGCGAGGGAGGGGGCGGCCCGGCAGCTGGAAAGAGCCCGCAGCCGCTGGGAGTACGACAAAAGTGTTCTGCTGCCCGCTGCCGAGGCCAGGCTGAAAGGGGCGGAACTTCGCCTGGTCCGTGCCCGCGAGGCCGCCGAGGAAGGACAACGGCCCGCCCTGCTGGCGGTGAGGTCCACCGAGCTGGCCGAAGCCCAGCGGCAGGTGCGCGCCCTCCGGGCCGCCATCCAGGTCAGCCGATTGCGGTATCTGGAATGGGCTGAAGGAAGGCGCCTGCCCGTTGCGCCGTCGCCTGTGGCCGAGGGCGGAAACCCGTAGGCGCCGCCGAAGGGCGCAGGGTTGCGGCGGGGAGGCGGTTCTGCCCGTCTTTTCCCGCCGGCATATCCATAGACGAAATTCTTCGTTCTCCTCTCCGCCAGCCCCTTGCTACCCTGGCACGCAATTCGAGCCTCAATCCACAGGAGCTTCCATGAAAAGAATCGCTTTCGCCCTCCTCGGGGTGGCGGCTGCCCTGCCCGCAGGGGCGGCACCCCAGGGGGACGCGCCGACGACGCCCTATTTCGTCGCCAACTGCTTCAACTGCCACGGCACCGAGGGCAAGGGGAATACCGCCATCCCGTCCCTGGCCGGCCGCGACCGGGCCTTCCTGGAGGAGAGCCTGAAGGTCTACAAGGCGGGCGGCAAGCCGGCCACCATCATGCACCAGCTGGCCAAGGGCTATACGGACGAGGAAATCGCCGTGCTGGCCGACTACTTCTCCAGACAGAAATAAGGAGCCACGCCATGTCCGCATTCAATCCCGATCGCCGCCGCCTGCTCCAGGCCTTCGGTGTTTCCGCCGCCTGCGCGGCTGTCCCGGCCTGGGCGGCCGGCGGGAAAAAGGCCGGCCGCCCCCTCGGCCGGGTGGTGGTCATCGGCGCCGGCTTCGGCGGCGCCACCGCCGCCAAGTACCTGCGCAAGTGGAGCAACGGCGCCATCGAGGTGGTCCTCATCGAGCGCAACAGGCAGTTCATTTCCTGCCCCACCTCCAACGAGGTGCTCGGCGGCAACCGCGCCTACGAGTCCCTCGTCCATGGCTACGACCAGCTCAGGAAGAACTGGGGCATCAACCTGGTCCATGCCTCGGTCACCGCCGTCGATACCGAAAGGCGCCGGGTCAGGACCGACAGTGCCGGGGAATTCGCCTATGACCGCCTGGTGCTGGCGCCGGGCTTCGACTTCAATTTCGCCGAAGTCGCCGGCTACGACGCCAAGGCCCAGGAGACCATCCTCCACGCCTGGAAGGCCGGCCCCCAGACCCAGGCCCTGCGCCGCCAGTTGGTGGACCTGCCCGATGGCGGCACCTACGTCCTCACCATTCCCCGGGCCCCCTACCGCTGCCCGCCGGGGCCCTACGAAAGGGCCTGCCAGATCGCCTTCTATTTCAAGCACCATAAGCCGAAATCCAAGGTCATCGTCCTCGACGCCAATGACAAGGTGCAGTCCAAGGAAAAGCTCTTCCGCGGCGTCTGGGAAAGCGACTACCAGGACATCGTCGAATACCGTCCCAACTGGAACGTGGTGTCGGTGGACGCCGCCACCAACACCGTCACCACGGATGTGGGGGACAAGGAGCGGGGCGACGTCCTCAACCTGCTGCCGCCCCAGCGCGCCGGGGATATCGCCCGGGCCGTCGGGGTGGTGAATGTCAATGGCCGCTGGGCCGAGGTGGACTGGACCAGCCTGGAATCCACGGCGGTCGGGAACGTGCATGTGGTGGGGGATGCCGTCCAGGCCGCTCCCCAGATGCCCAAGTCCGGCCACATGGCCAACCAGCACGGCAAGGCGGTGGCCGCCGCCATCGTGGAAATCCTTTCCGGCCGCGAGGTGCGGCCCATCCTGCTGGCCAACACCTGCTACTCCCTGGTGGACGACCAGCGGGCCATCCACGTCGATTCGGTGCACCGCTACCACCCGGAAAAGAAGCTTCCCCTGGCGGTGGAAGGCTCCGGGGGCGTTTCCAGGGAACCCTCCGCCGAGGAAGGGCGCTTCGCCCGGGCTTGGGCCGAGACCATCTGGAAGGACACCCTGGCCTGACCGGCACCACCGGCATGGCGGCGGCAGTGCCGGCGCCGCCATGCCGCTTTCCCGTCAGCCGGGGGCGCCAACAGTGCCTGCGGTAGTTATGATCATCCCACCGGCCGACGCTCCTGAGCGGAAGTTCTCTTGCCGTAGAAGCGGACACTCGGCGTCATATTTCATGTCGTGAATCGTTGGCCATGGCATGGGAGGTAATTGCTTGCACAATTGGACCATGCAGCGAGCTTGGCAACGAATGTCCGAGTTCGGCAAATTCCACTAGCTGGGCCGATGGAATTAAATCGGCAAGATGGCGCCCATGAGGGGGCGGGTTAAGGGGATCTTGCCCACCCTGGATGACCAGGAACGGCACCTTGATGCTCCCCAATTCCCGACCGCGACTCAAGGGAATGGGCTGGGCCAAACCATGATTCATCGGCTGTGCCAATGTTCCAGCGTGTTCGATGGCGCGAGCCTCCCAGAGGCGGAATTCTTCTGGTTCGAGCGCTGCCAAACCTCCAGAAAGTGCCACCCATTCGCTCGTTCTTCGGTCCAGTTCCTCCGCCAGCGTGTTTGAAACGGAATTTCTCTGACTGAGTACATCCAATACATCGCGCCTGGGTGACGGGAGGCCCATTGGATTCGCCTCGCCCGTATAGGCACGACCAATGTTTCCGATGAAATCCACGTCCAGCGCGGCTGTTAGCATGACGGTCGCCGAGAGAAAGCGATCCGGATGGTCCAGGACGGCGGCTTGCACCAATGTTCCCCCCATTGAAAGTCCGACAGCGTGCACCTTCTGAACTTCGAAGCCATCCAAAACCGCGATGACGTCTTCGGAGAGGTCGGCCAAGGTATAGGGATTGGAGGTGAAATCGAACCTGGAGGACTTGCCTGTATCCCGATGGTCATATCGGATCACGGAGAATCCTTGCGCAACGAGCAACTCACAGAATTCGTCAGGCCACATCAGATGGGAGGCATTGGCCCCTGCCACGAGAATCATGGAAGGACGGCCTGAGATGCCGTCACGCCGAGCCCAGAGTTTGGTTCCTTTCGTTTGAACCGTCGTTACGCAAACGGGTTTCATAGCGGCTTCCTCTATTTGGCGGCCAGATGGCCCAGCATTGTTTTCGTGCCCAGTGTAATCCGACATTCTCCCCGCCTGGGCGAACGGAAACAGGGCTGCTCTCCGGCCGCCCGAAGGCGACGCCCGGCAGCCGGCGCCGGGGCTCCTCGATCTGCAGGAAATCGATGGCCGCACCGAAGCTCGTCCTGTCCAGGGCCTGGAGCTGGCTGTCTTCGGCCATGACGCCCAGGTTCAGGCCGTGCAGGGTGCGCACCAGCCGGTCCAGACAGACCAGTTCCTCGGCGTCCACGGGCGGCCACGAAGGGCGTCGTTGAAAGGAGGCCGGCCAGGGGCGGCTGGCTGCGGGCATTGGGCCGGCCGCTCCGGGTCCTTAGCCAATTTCCTGATAACCATCTGAATTTTTCGTCGTTTGGCGCCGCTGTCCCGGTTGATAGATTGGCCGGACTACGGGCCGGGACTGGCAGCGCCAGCCGGCTCTTCCGCAACCCAGACAAAGGAAAAGCAATGTCCGATAACGCAGCGCCCATCGAGCCCCGTTCGGGCGGGGCGGCTTTCAACCCGGGAACGAACCTTCCTGATGCGCTTCCTCCGCTCCTGGCGGCAGCCAGGGAGCGGGCCGGGAACGAGGGCCTGGCCTATGCCGGCAGCGTGGCCCCGCGGGAAGCCTGGGAACTGTTTTCCGAGGGCAAGGCCGTCCTGGTGGATGTGCGCACCGCCGAGGAGAGGAAATTCGTCGGCCATGTCCCGGCAAGCCGGCACGTGGCCTGGATGACCGGCCTCTCCCTGTCCCGGAATCCGCGCTTCGTGAAGGAACTGGAAGCCCAGGCCGGCAAGGACGATGTGGTCCTGCTCCTGTGCCGCAGCGGCAAGCGTTCCGCCGCCGCCGCGGAAGCCGCAGCCAAGGCGGGGTTCCGCCAGGTTTTCAACATCCGGGAAGGTTTCGAGGGCGACCTGGACGAGCACCAGCGCCGGGGCGCCTTCAACGGCTGGCGCCATGCCGCCTTGCCCTGGATCCAGGATTGATTCGATTACTCAAGGAGAAAACACCATGTCCAACTGGTTTGCCGACAACTCGCTGTCCATCGGCCGCACGCCCCTGGTCCGGCTCAACCGCATCATCGACGGCGCCAAGGCTACCGTCCTGGCCAAGATCGAAGGCCGCAATCCCGCCTATTCGGTGAAGTGCCGCATCGGCGCCGCCCTCATTGCCGATGCCGAAAAGCGCGGCCTCCTGGGCCCCGGCAAGGAGCTGGTGGAGCCCACCAGCGGCAACACCGGCATCGCACTGGCCTTCGTCGCCGCCGCCAAGGGCATTCCCCTGACCCTGACCATGCCCGAGACCATGAGCGTCGAGCGCCGCAAGCTCCTCACCGCCTTCGGCGCCAAGCTGGTGCTCACCGAAGGGGCCAAGGGCATGGGCGGGGCCATCGCCAAGGCGGAGGAAATCGCCGCCTCCGACCCGAACAAATATGTGCTGCTCCAGCAGTTCAAGAACCCCGCCAACCCGGCCATCCACGAAGCCACCACCGGCCCGGAGATCTGGGAGGACACGGAGGGCGAGGTGGATATCCTGGTCTCCGGGGTCGGCACCGGCGGCACCATCACCGGCGTCTCCCGCTTCTTCGAGAAGGTGAAGGGCAAGGCCCTGCACTCCGTGGCGGTGGAGCCCGAGGCCAGCCCGGTGCTGACCCAGGCGCGCAGCGGCGAACCCATCAAGCCCGGCCCCCACAAGATCCAGGGCATCGGCGCCGGCTTCGTGCCGGCGGTGCTGGATCTCTCCCTGGTGGATGCCGTCGAGCAGGTGAGCAACGAGGACGCCGTCCTCTATGCCCGGCGCCTGGCCAAGGAGGAGGGCATCCTCTCCGGCATCTCCAGCGGCGCCGCCGCGGCCGCCGCCGCCCGCCTGGCCCGGAAGCCCGAGAACGAGGGCAAGACCATCGTCGTCGTCCTGCCGGATTCCGGCGAGCGCTACCTGAGCTCGGTGCTGTTCGAAGGCCTCTTCAACGAAGCCGGGCTGCCTGCATGACCACGGGTCGAGCACAAGCGAGACAGGGATTGAACCAGGAGCCGCAAGGCTCCGCTCTAGCTCGTGGCGAGGAAGCCTCGGCCTTGAGGACGAGGCGACTCACCCTCCAGGAACTGGCTTCCGTGGCGCTGACCGGGCACGCCGGCAACTGGGGCGTCGACCGGGTGGTGGCGGGATTGCGCGCCGCCCGGGAGGACTGGCGGGCCGCCCGCCAGCGCAACCCGGAATCCGGCGCCCGGGAATTTCCCTCCCGGGAAGCCCTGAAGGAGATCGCCGCCAGCCTCTGCGGCGCCCTTTTTCCCATGCGCCTGGGCCCCCCGGACCTGCACCTGGAGGGGGAGGATTTCTATGTCGGCCACACCCTGGAAGCGGCCCTCACCGCCCTGTTCCACCAGGTCCGACTGGAACTGCGCCACCAGGCCCGCCAGGGGGGCGAGCCGGAGGAGGTGGAGGGGCGGGCCACCGGCATTGTCCAGGCCTTCGCCGAGGACCTGCCCCGGCTGCGCCGTCTCCTCGACACCGACGTTTACGCCGCCTACCAGGGCGACCCGGCGGCTCGCAGCGTGGACGAGGTGCTGCTGTGCTACCCCGGCGTCCTGGCCGTCATCCACCACCGGCTGGCCCACGCCCTCTACCGGCTTGGGGCGCCCCTGGTGGCCCGGATCATTGCCGAGATTTCCCATTCGGCCACCGGCATCGACATCCATCCGGGGGCCGAGATCGGGGAGGCCTTCTTCATCGACCACGGCACCGGCGTCGTCATCGGGGAGACGGCGGTGATCGGCAAGCGGGTCCGGCTCTACCAGGCCGTCACCCTGGGAGCCAAGCGCTTCACCCAGGATGACAGCGGCGCCCTCGAAAAGGGGGCGCCCCGGCACCCCGTCGTCGAGGACGACGTGGTCGTCTACGCCGGGGCCACCGTCCTGGGACGCATCACCATCGGCCGGGGCTCCAGCATCGGCGGCAACGTCTGGCTCACCCGCAGCGTGCCGCCGGGCAGCCAGATCACCCAGGCCAGCCTGCAGCAAACCCTGCCCGGCGCCTGAGCCGGGCCCAATCCATCAACCTTTTTCAATAACAACAGGGAGTATTCCGTGACTGCCGTAGCAGAACATTTCGAACCCCAGTCCGCCCTCGGCGATACCGCCGCCCGGCAACTGGCCAATACCACCAAGACCGTTCCCCAGCTGTCCACCATCAGCCCCCGCTGGCTGGTGCATTTCCTCCAGTGGCTGCCGGTGGAGGCGGGCATCTACCGCCTCAACAAGGTCAAGAACCCCCGGGACGTGCGGGTCGCCTGCTCCCAGCGGGACGAGTCCGAACTGCCCCAGACTTTCGTCGATTACGAGGAGCAGCCGCGGGAATATTTCCTCAACGCCGTCACCACCATCCTGGACGTCCATACCCGGGTTTCCGACCTCTACAACAACCCCCACGACCAGATCAAGGAACAGCTCCGGCTCACCATCGAGACTATCAAGGAGCGCCAGGAGAGCGAGCTCATCAACAACCCGGACTACGGGCTCCTGGCCAACGTGGCCGACAGCCAGCGCATCTCCACCCTGACCGGCGCCCCCACCCCGGACGACCTGGACGACCTCATCACCAAGGTCTGGAAGGAACCCGCCTTCTTCCTCACCCACCCCCTGGGCGTCGCCGCCTTCGGCCGGGAATGCACCCGCCGGGGCGTGCCGCCCCCGACCGTCAGCCTCTTCGGCTCCCAGTTCCTGACCTGGCGCGGCATTCCCATCATCCCCTCGGACAAGGTGCCGGTGGATGGCGGCAAGACCAAGTTCCTGCTGCTCCGCACCGGCGAGAAGCGCCAGGGGGTGGTGGGCCTCTACCAGCCCGGCCTGGCCGGGGAACAGAGCCCGGGCCTGTCGGTGCGCTTCATGGGCATCAACCGCAACGCCATCGCTTCCTACCTCATTTCCCTCTATTGCTCCCTGGCCGTCCTGACCGACGACGCCCTGGCGGTCCTCGATGACGTGGAGATCGGCAAGTACCATGACTATCCCGACACCTACAAGTAACGGCGCTGCCGGACTGGGAGGCGGGGCGATCCCCGGTCTGCCGGACGAGGCCACCCTGGCGCGGCTGGCGGGGGAATTCTTCGCCGCCCTGCCCGGGGCGCCGGAGGGTCAGAGGGCACTCCCTCTCCTTCAAGGAGAGGGCCGGGGAGAGGATGGGGTATTGCGCACCGCGCCCAGCCCGAGCCTCGACCCCATCCCCCACCCGGCCTCCCCCTTGAAAGGGGAGGAGAGGTTGGGGCCCGGGGTGCCCGAAGCCTATGCCGCCGCCCTGCCCAGGGTCAGCCTGCCCCAGCCGCCCGTCGCGGCGCCGGCCTTCGTGCCGGGCTCGGCCCACTATTTCCAGGGGGAGGCCAGTCCCCACTTGGCCGCCGCCCCGCTGCCCGAGGCCGAGAACCGGGTTGCCGCCCAGTCCTTCGGCCTGCCGGGGGAAGCCGAGCTGCATGGCTTCCTGGCCGACATCGCCCGGGAAAGGGCGCCGGTGCCGGAATCCCCTGCGGCGGCCCATGGGGGGAGCTTCTATTTCCTGGATAGCCTGGAGTCCCCGGGCAGGGCGCCGGAAGCCGGTCCCACGGCCCGGCCGCCCTTCGACGTCAACGCCATCCGGCGGGATTTCCCCATCCTCGCCGAGCGGGTGAACGGCAAACCCCTGGTCTGGTTCGACAATGCCGCCACCACCCACAAGCCCCAGGCGGTCCTCGACCGGCTGGCCTGGTTCTACGCCCACGAGAATTCCAATATCCACCGGGCGGCCCACGAGCTGGCGGCCCGGGCCACCGACGCCTACGAGGCGGCCCGCCAGAAGGTGGCCCGCTTCCTGGGGGCGGCCTCGGCCAGCGAGATCGTCTTCGTGCGCGGGGCCACCGAGGCCATCAACCTGGTGGCCAAGACCTGGGGCGCCCAGAACATCGGGCCCGGGGACGAGATCGTGGTGTCCCTCCTGGAACACCACGCCAACATCGTCCCCTGGCAGCAGCTGGCGGCGGACAAGGGGGCCCGGATCCGGGTCATCCCGGTGGACGACAGCGGCCAGATCCTCCTGGACGAGTACCGGAAGCTCCTCAACGACCGCACCAAACTGGTGGCCGTCACCCAGGTCTCCAATGCCCTGGGTACCGTCACCCCGGTGCGGGAAATCGTCGAGCTCGCCCACCGGGCCGGGGCGAAGGCCCTGGTGGATGGAGCCCAGGCGGTGTCCCACCTGCGGGTGAATGTCCAGGCCCTGGATGCGGACTTCTACGTCTTCTCCGGCCACAAGGTCTTCGCTCCCACGGGCATCGGCGTGGTCTACGGCAGGAAGGAACTGCTGGAGGCCATGCCCCCCTGGCAGGGGGGCGGCAACATGATCGCCGACGTCACCTTCGAGCGCACCCTCTACCAGCCGGCCCCGAACAAGTTCGAGGCGGGCACCGGCAACATCGCCGACGCGGTGGGGCTGGGGGCGGCCATCGACTACGTGGAGCGCCTCGGCCTGGAGAACATCGCCCGCTACGAGCACGGGCTGCTCGCCTACGCCACCCACGGGCTCTCCCGCATTCCCGGAGTGCGCCTAGTGGGCACCGCCCGGGACAAGGCGAGCGTGGCTTCCTTCGTCCTCGACGGCTACCGCACCGAGGAGGTGGGCAAGGCCCTGAACGAGGAGGGCATCGCCGTGCGCTCCGGCCACCACTGCGCCCAGCCCATCCTGCGCCGCTTCGGCCTGGAGGCCACGGTGCGGCCTTCCTTCGCCTTCTACAACACCTGCGAGGAAGTGGACAAGCTGGTGGAAGTGGTGCGGCGCCTGGCCCGGGGGAAGGGGCGAGGGCTCGGCTGATGGGGAAGGGCCCGGGAAACCGGGCCCTTCAGGCCGCTGACGAACCCCCGATTTTTCGGGGGTTTTTTCTTGTCAGGCGGCGGCGGTTTCCCGGGCGGCGCTGCGCAATCCCTCGAAGAAGGCGAGCCCCTGGGGCCAGGGGCCGTGGCCGGATTCCGCATTGATATGGCCGGCGGAGCCGATGCCGATGAAGTCGCTGCCCCACTGCCCGGCCCAATGCCGGGCGCTGGGGAGACTGACCCAGGGGTCGTTGTCGCTGGCGACCACGAGGCTGGGAAAAGAAAGCCTTTCCTCCAGGAGGACATGGGGAACCCGGAAGCGATCCGGATCGGCCGGCGCCACCAGCAGGGCGCCGAGGATGCGGTCGGGGCGGGCGAGGGCCGCCGATACCGTCGCCAGGCAGCCGAAGCTGTGGCCGACGATCCACACCGGGGCCCCGGAGGCGTCGATTTCTTCCCGCACCCGCCGAGCCCAGTCCGACAGGCAGGTGCGTTCCCAGTCGGCCTGTTCCACCCGTCGGGTATCGGGCAACTGGGATTCGAACCAGGTTTGCCAGTGGGTCGGGCCGCTGTTGTGCAGGCCGGGGACGATGAGCACTTTTTCCATGGCTTGTGCCGCCTTTCACCAAGAGCCGGTGAGGGACGGTTCCGCCCTGTCCTCGAGGAGGTCCGGCGCCGCCTGCAGCCAGCGGGCCGGGCGGGCGTAGTAGTAGCCCTGCAGCAGGTCGATCCCGGCGTCCGTCGCCAGGGCGTGCTGCTCGCAGGTTTCGATGCCCTCGCACACGGCCAGGGCCCCGAGGTCGTGGATGATCTCAACCAGCTTGGGCAGGATGACTCGGGCCCGGGGGCGGGTGGAGGCCTGGACGATGAGGCTCCGGTCGAGTTTGACGATGTCCGGGGTGAGCTGCCACAGGCGGTCGAAATTGGAGTGCTGGCAACCGAAGTCATCGATGGCCACCCGGTAGCCCCGCTCCTGGTAGGCAGCCGCCGCATCGATCAGGCGCCCCAGGTCGTCGATGCGGGATTCGATAATCTCCAGCACCACCTGGGCGGGTTTCAGGCCGCAGTGGTTGAGCAGGCCCTCGAAGGTGCTGCCCAGCTGCTCGACCTCCACGGTGAGCAGGTGGCGGCCGTCGATGTTGAGAAACAGGCTGCTGCCGTCCCTGGCCTGGCGGGCGAAATTGACGGCGTGCATGGCGCGGCACAGGCGGTCGAGGTGGACGATTTCCGCGGCCGTCTTCGGCTTCCGGAAGGCGTGGTCCACGGGCAGGGCCCGGCCGCTGCCGTCCTGCACCCGGAGGAGGGCTTCGTAGGCGAAGGGACGCAGGGAAGCGGGTTGGAAGAGGGGCTGGAAGACGCTGTGCAGGTGCAGTCCGGCAAAATGCCCCAGGGCCTCCCCGTCCCGGATGTCCAGGGGCCGGAAACCGGCAGCGATGCCGTCCCGCCCGCCATTGAAGTAATCCAGCAGTTCTTCGAACAAGGTCATCTCCTCGGGCAGGATGCCAGGCGGCACAGGGCCGCCTGGGTGAAATCCGCCTTACTTGACGGAAATCTGGTCGAAGATGCCGCCGTCGGCGAAGTGGGCCTTCTGGGCCTTCCGCCAGCCGCCGAAGACCTCGTCGACGGTGAACAGCTTGGCATTGGCGAACTGCTTGGCGTACTTGGCCGCCACCTTCCTGTCGGTGGGGCGGTAGTAGTTCCTGGCGGCGATTTCCTGGCCTTCAGGCGAATACAGGTAGGTCAGGTACTCGGTGGCGATCTTGCGGGTGCCCTTCTTGTCCACCACCTTGTCCACCACGGCTACCGGCGGCTCGGCCAGGATGGAAACGGAGGGGGTGACGATGTCGAACTTGTCCGGCCCCAGTTCCTTGACCGCCAGGTAGGCCTCGTTCTCCCAGGCGATCAGCACGTCGCCGATGCCCCGCTCGGTGAAGGTGGTGGTGGAGCCGCGGGCGCCGGAATCGAGCACCTTCACGTTGGCATAGAGCTTCTTGACGAACTCCTGGGCCGTGGCGTCGGAGCCACCGGGCAGCTTCTTGGCGTAGCCCCAGGCCGCCAGGTAGTTCCAGCGGGCGCCGCCGGATGTCTTGGGGTTCGGGGTGATGACCTGGACGCCGGGCTTCACCAGGTCGTTCCAGTCCTTGATGCCTTTGGGATTGCCCTTCCGGACCAGGAAGACGATGGTGGAGGTGTAGGGGGATGCGTTGTGGGGCAGCTTCTGCTGCCAGTCGGCGGCGAGCTGGCCCTTCTCGGCGATGGCGTCGATGTCGTAGGCCAGGGCCAGGGTGACCACGTCGGCGTCGAGGCCGTCGATCACCGCCCGGGCCTGCTTGCCGGAGCCGCCGTGGGAGGCGTTGACCTTCACCGCTTCGCCGGTCTTGGCTTTCCAGTGCTTGGCGAAGGCGACATCGAAGTCCTGATAGAGCTCCCGGGTGGGATCGTAGGAAACGTTCAGCAGGGTGGTGTCGGCGAGGGCGCTGCCGAGGAGGCCCAGGGTCAGGGCCGCCACCAGGGTAAGACGGGGTTTGTTCATTGCATCCGCTCCGATTGGTTGATGGATGGGGCGCACTGTACGAAAGCCTGCCGTCCGTCGGAACGAATAATTCCTGATGAACATATAACCGTTTTGCCAGGCTGTTGCAGGGGCGGCAACCGGGCGTGTCGGGCTCTCGTTCTTTCAGTCATCGCCTTCGCCACCGGGACAGCCTTGCCGCCGCAAAACGGGTATCGGCGCTCATTCCCGACAGATGCAATCTGGCGCATAATGCCCCATCGGCATATTGCTAAAGTATGCCTTTGGCACCTCCGGGTTGGGGTGCCGAGCCGGACAATTCAATGGGTCAGCGAGCAGGGGAGCAAGGTGGGTGGTATCGGCGCAGGAGCAGGGTGGCGGCACTTGGACGGTGAAATCGACTAGGCGGCCCCATGGGCGATAACAATCCGCTGGACGAGAGGAATCCCCGCCCCTGGCGTTTGCTCGCCGTTTTTGTGGCGCTGGCGGCAACCATCGCCATCATCGGCTGGTGGGGCTACAGTACGGAAACCCGCTATCTGCTGGAGAAGGAAAACGAGCAGCTGCGGGCCATCGCCAATTTCAAGGGAGAGCAGATCGAGAACTGGCTCGAAGAGCGTCGCCTCGATGCCCGGGCCCTGGTCGGCACAGCCTACTTCGCCGAAGATTTCGGCCGCTGGATGGAGACCGGCGATTTCGTCTCCGGGCGGCGCCTGATGGGCCGCCTGGATTCCCTGCGGGTCAATGACAACTACGTCGGCGTCGAACTGCTGGACCGGAAAGGGACGCCCCGCCTATCCGTCGGCCCCTCCGAATATCAGGAAGCCGACATCTCGCCGGCATTGCTGGCCGAGACGGCGGCCAGCGCGGAGCCGCGGCTGGTGGATATCTACCGGGACGGAGACCACCTCGATTTCTGTTATGTCGCTGCCATCGGCAGGGGGCAGGCCACCGGGGTGCTGGGCTATCTGCGGCTGTGCGTCAATCCACGGCTGCACTTGTTTCCCCTGGTGGAGAGGTGGCCCACCTCCAGCCCCACTGCCGAGACTCTCCTGGTGCGCCGGGACGGGGATGAGGTCCTGTTCCTGAACAATGTGCGCCACCGGAAAGATACCGCCCTCAGCTTCCGCCTGCCCCTGAGCCAGAGTGACCTGCCGGCCGCCCAGGCGGTAACCGGTCGGGAAGGCTTGTTCGTCGGCACGGACTACCGGGGTGTTCCGGTGCTTTCCTACCTGCGGCCCATCGCCGGGACGCCTTGGCGCATGGTGACCAAGGTGGACCAGTCCGACGTCCTGCGCACAATCAGGGGCGTGGCGCGGGTTAGCATCTATGGCGTCATGGCCGCCATCGCCATCAGCGCGCTTTCCCTCTGGCTGCTGTGGCGCCGGCAGGAACTTGACATCACCCTGGCGGCCGCCCAGGCGCTGCGCCGGCGCAACGAGGAGCTCGAGGCCTTCATGGCGGCGGTGCCCACGCCCCTGTTCATTGCCGGGGATCCAGCATGCCGGAGCATTGTCGGCAATCGGGCAGCGAACGAACTCCTGGGCGTGGCCGAGGGCACCAATGTTTCGCCGTCTGTCCAGGAGATGGCGGCCCCGCAGTTCTTCCTGGCCTATGACGCCGATCACCGGGCGTGCCGCCCGGAGGATCTGCCCATGCAGCGGGCCGCTGCCCTGGGCCGGCCGGTTACCACCCAGGAATACCACCTGCAGTTTCCAGATGGACGGGCGGTGTGGCTGCTGGGGAACGCGGTGCCTCTTTTCGACGAAAAGGGCGCGGTACGGGGTTGCGTCGGGAGCTTCGCCGACATCACCGATCTCAAGGCCACCGAAGAAGAACTGCGCCGCAGCAAGGTGGCCCTGGTACAGGCCGGGAAGATGGCCCGCGTCGGCGCCTGGTCGATGGAACTCGCCGAGGGCGGAAATGTGCTGAACAGCCCCATCAACTGGGCGGAAGGGACTTTCAATCTGTTCGGTTTGCCGCCCGCTGGCGCCTCTCCGGCCGGCCAGCTGTTCCAGGACCTGGTTCATCCCGACGACCGCGGTTCGATCCTGCAGGAATTCCAGCAGGCGGTGGCGGAGCGGCGCGTCATGGATTCCGAATACCGCTTCATTCGTCCTGACGGGGTGGAACGCATTTTCCATGGCCGAGCGGAATTTGCCTTCGATGCCGAGGGGCGGCCCAGCCACTGTTATGGGGCGGTTCAGGACATCACCGAGCGCAAGCTGGCGGAGCGGGTCCTGGCGGCCCACAAGACGCAACTGGAAAACGAAGTGGCGGTCCGGACCGCCGAATTGAGGGAACTCAACAAGGAGCTGCAGGCTTTCACTTATGCCGCTTCCCATGACCTTAAGGCGCCGCTGCGGGGCATCCATAGCTTCTCCACCCTGCTGGAAAGAAATTATCGCGACCGGCTGGAGGGTGACGGGCTCCTCTTCCTGGATTTCATCCGCAGGAACGCCACCCGCATGACCACGCTCATCGACGACTTGCTGGCCCACGCCCGCTTGGAGCAGCAGGCGCTGGACATGCAGCCGGTGGATTTGAACGGGGCGGTGGGCGCCGCCTTGACCGAGCGTCGGGAGGAAATCGGCCAGCGCGGCGCCCATATCCATGTCGACCTGCCCCCGGCCACGGTCCTGGCCAGCGCCCATGGCCTGGCCCAGGTGCTGCGGAACCTCCTGGAGAACGCCCTCAAGTACTCGGCCCAGGCGAATCCGCCGGTGATCGAGATCGGCGGCCAGCCGGAGGGCGGCCGCTATCGCCTGTGGGTGCGGGACAACGGC
>JAGTRP010000023.1 GCA_018261935.1 Rhodocyclaceae bacterium | reverse complement strand
TTCGATCCCGTGGATACCCTTCGGCGGCTCTGTCGAAAAAATCCCTGCCGAAAAAGGACAGGAACGGGGAAAACGGGTTTTTCTACAGCGTCGTTAGGCACATATGGCCGAATACGCCTGGGTTTGTCACTCGTGCAAGGCGGTGAATAGTCCGGGTCAAAGCGCTTGCCGGGCTTGCGGTTTTCCTGCCGTAGCAACCGGCGCTGAAATTGAAGAGGCCGTTACCGGTATCAAGCAGCCACCAGCGCTCAGCAAAAAGGAACTGCAGCGGCAACGGCGCGCGGAACTTGCAGCCCTTCCGCTCTGGAAAAAGCCATTTGCATATTTCCTGCGTCTGGTGCAATTTATCGGCAGCCTTGTCCTTGTGCTTGGCATTTTCAACCTCGCCCTGCAGCAGGCCCTCTTCGGCCTTGTATTGGCTGTTGTTGCCGAGGTGTTGTTCCAAATTCTGAAGGGCAAGTCTGATGGTCAGCAAACCATTCCACAGTAGCTACCGCCCGGTGCCTAACAATCCAGTCAACCGGACCGCCGAACACCCGCCTTTAGGTTGCCTCCATTCGCCCCGCGCGGCGTCCGGTTACTTTCATCGTTAGACATTATGAAAATTCCCGCTCTGCGCGTTGAAGTAAATGGCGAGCTAGTCGCAATCGCCGGTGCTGAAGATCTTTCTATTTTGACCGGCCAGGTTGGCTTTGGCGCAGGCAAAGATCGAGCAATAAATGTGGGCCAAGTAGTGTTCAGCGTAATGGGGCTTGCCGTTCACGGTCCGCAGCCTCGCCAGCTCACTTGGGGCTGCGATGTTCAATTAAAGCTTGGTGACCGCGTCACCTTTGAGATCACGGAAATTGAGCAACCAAGTCCGCCTCAAGCTGTTGTACGCACGCCAAGCTCCGCTGAACTTGCAGCCGCAGCCGCCGCAGAAAAGAAACAGAAGCGCCAAGGGAAGCCAAATGTCTAACATGGCGCTCAACCTCGCTCCCTTCGGTCGCTGGACGCTGCGCGATAAAGCCGCGCAGCGCCGGTTAGCTCTACGTTAGCCGCCAACCCTATGACACCCACTGAATCGAAAGCACTTGTTCTAAGTGCTGTGAAGCAGTTGCTCCAGCCGCTGGGTTTCCGCAAATCCGGAAGTCTATTCTTGCGCGTGTCAGAAGATGTTTTGCACCTAATCGAGGTTCAGGCATCACGCCGCAATACTACTTCTGAGGCTCAATTCACGATCAATGTTGGTGTCTTTGTTCCTGACCTCGTTTATCCAGACATCCGTGACGTAACGAAACCATCCATACCCGGTGCCCATTGGAGAGAGCGCATCGGTTTCTTGTCGCCGGAACAGAAAGACCTATGGTGGACAATATCGTCTCCAGCCCAAGCCGAAGAAGCTGCTCGGGACATAGTCAGTCGCATTCAAAACGACGGCCTACCAGCCATTGACCAACTTCCAAACGTCAAGGCCCTCGCGACACTTTGGCAATCTGGTAAGAGCCCAGGCATCACTCAACACGAGCGGGAAGAAAATCTTGCTCGGCTTGGGGGGCTATGAGGTCTATGTGGTCATGAGCGGCCGGGGACATAGGTAACAGATTAGTCCGGACACATGGGTAACACTCTTTTGGGACCGCCCTGGTCCAAGGCATTCGGCAAGGATGACGTGCTGGAAGCCGACCTTTCTCATTGAGCACTAGGAGTCGCCCCATGAAACTCAACGCTGACCGTATTGACGAGGCCGTCTTGGCACTCTTGCATCTGGGGCTGCACGACGGCACGAGGGCATGGAAGTCTTTCGATTGGGACGCCATGACCCGACTGCATGAGAAGGGTTACATCACGGACCCGGTGGGCAGGGCAAAGTCCGTCATGTTCACCGAAGCGGGTCTTCGCGAGTCGGAACGCCTGCTCAAAGCGCTGTTTGCGGAACCGGACAAATGAAGGCGAGGGTGTCGCAAGGAGAACACCTGCCGCCGACAATGCAATCTTCCTCTTTGTATTGAACCGACTGCCCCATCCTCCTCATCAACTTCCCGCTCGCGGAATTTCCATGCCTAACGACCGCTATCCCACCGCCATCGTCGCCCAGGAAGCGCCACCCCGCACCAAGCCTTCCAACTATCCGGAACCCTTCGCATCCCGCATGGCCGGCCGGGAAAAGCGCCCCCTCGGCGACCTTTTCGGTCTCACCAACTTCGGCGTCAATCTGACCCGCCTCGTCCCCGGGGCCGGCTCCGCCCTCCGCCACGCCCACACGAAACAGGACGAGTTCCTGTACATCCTGGCCGGGCACCCGGTGCTCATCACCGACGCGGGGGAAACGACGCTGCATCCCGGCATGTGCGCCGGCCTCAAGGCCGGCACCGGCAACGGGCATCAACTCGTGAACCGGACGGACGAAGAGGTCCTCTACCTCGAAGTCGGCGACCGCACCCCGGGGGATTCCGCCTCCTATCCCGACGACGACCTGCAAGCCGTTCTCGACGGCAACGGGAAATGGCAGTTCCTCCACAAGGACGGCAGCCCGTATTGAAGGCCCTGGCGTGAAAACCCCTTGCCCCGGCGTGGCCGGGTGGGCCCGCTGGCTGCTGCTGGGCCTGATGCTCCTGGCGGCGCCCTGGCTGGGGGCGCAGGAACGGCCCCTGCCGGGCCGGCCGGCACTGGAAGTCTTCGTGCGCACCGGCTGCCCCCACTGCGCCGCCGCCAAGGACTACCTGACCGGGCTCGCCCGGGAGCGCCCCGGGCTACCCATTGTCTACCGCGCTGTGGACCAGGACCCGGCGGCCCTGGAAGACCTGATCCGCTATTCCCGGGAGGCGGGCATCTGGCCCCCCGGGGTGCCGACCTTCCGCTACGGCGGGCAGCTACTGGTGGGCTTCGACGACGCGGAAAGCTCGGGCCCCGGCATCGCCGCCCTCATCGACCAGGCCCTGCCGGCGGCCGACCAGGTGGAAACCCGCTGGTTCGGCACCCTCGACGCCTCCCGCCTGGGGCTGCCGGCCTTCACCCTGGCCCTGGGCCTCCTGGACGGCTTCAACCCCTGCGCCACCTGGGTCCTCCTTTTCCTCCTCTCCCTCCTGGTGCGGCTCAAGAACCGCCGACGCATGGCCCTGGTGGCCGGCACCTTCGTCCTGGCGAGCGGCGCCGTCTATTACACCTTCATGGCCGCCTGGCTCAACGTCTTCCTGGTCCTCGGCATGTCCGAGCCCCTGCGCTGGGTCCTGGCCTTCGTGGCCCTCCTCATCGGCGCCATCAACGTCAAGGACTTCTTCGTCTGGGGGCAGGGTCCTTCCCTCTCCATCCCCGCCACCGCCAAGCCCGGCCTCTACGCCCGCATGCGGGATGTCGTGTACGCCCGGGCCCTGATGGCTTCCCTGGGCGCCGTCACCCTCCTCGCCATCCTGGTCAATTTCTTCGAGCTCCTGTGTACCGCCGGCATCCCCGCCATCTACACTGCCGTCCTCACCCAGCAGCACCTCAGCCCCCTGGCCCACTACGGCTACCTGGGCCTCTACATCGTCGGCTATATCGCCGACGACACCCTCATGGTGGCCCTGGCGGTGGCCGCCCTCAACAGCTGGAAGCTGACCGAAGCCGCCGGCCGCCGGCTCAAGCTCCTGAGCGGCGCGGTGATGCTGGCCCTGGGCGTCGCCATGATCGTCCACCCGGAGTGGCTCACCTGACCTTTCGGGTGCCTTGGCGGCATGGCACTTTTTCCCCGGCCGACACTCCATGGTTGGGAGATGACCGCCTTTCGCATCGGACTCATATCCGACACCCACGGCCTTCTGCGGCCCCAGGCCAAGACCTATCTGGCAGGCAGCGGGCACATCGTCCATGCCGGGGATATCGGCCACGCCGACATCCTCGATGAGCTGGCCGCCCTGGCGCCGGTGACCGCCGTTCGGGGCAACAACGACCATGGCCATTGGGCCCGGGAGCTGCCGGAAACGGCGACCCTCTCCATCGGCGCAGTGTCCATCTACATCCTGCACGACCTGAAGAAACTGGACATCGATCCCGCCGCCGCGGGCTTCCGGGTGGTAGTGGCGGGCCATTCCCACCGCCCGTCCATCGAAGAGCGCCACGGCGTGCTCTACGTCAATCCGGGCAGCGCCGGCCCCCATCGCTTCAAGCTGCCGGTGGCCGCCGGCGAACTCCTGGTGGAAGGCGCCGCGGTAGCGGCCCACTGGGTGCGGCTGCGGATTCCCGAATTCGCCTGAGCTCCCCGTGCCCTCCCCGGACCTTCCCCCGCCCTCCGATCCCCGGGTTTTCTTCGCGGCGGAACGGACCCTGCTCGCCTGGCTGCGCACCGGCATCACGGTCATGGCCCTGGGTTTCGTCATCGCCCGCTTCGGGCTCTTCCTGCGGCTGGTGGCCCTGCAGGCCCAGGCCCTGAGCCCGAATCCCCATGGGGGGCTTTCCGGCGTGCTGGGGATTTTCTTCGTGGTGGCAGGGGCGGTGGTCAGCCTGGCGGCGACGATCCAGCACCGGCGGTTCATCGCCACCCTGCCGCCCCAGGACGTTCCCGCCGCCTATTCCAGCGCCTTCGCCGTGGCTTTCGGCGTCTTCATGGCCGCCCTGGGCTGTGCCCTGGCCGCCTACCTGGTGGTCTCGGAGCCGTAGCCGGCCGCGGCCCTCAGCTCCAGATGCGGGTGGCG
Organism: Rhodocyclaceae bacterium; assembly: GCA_018261935.1. Lineage (GTDB taxonomy): Bacteria > Pseudomonadota > Gammaproteobacteria > Burkholderiales > Rhodocyclaceae > JAGTRP01. The sequence continues at coordinate 92,883 of JAGTRP010000023.1, read as the reverse complement.
CCCACGGTCAGCAAGCCCAGGTAGGTGGCCAGCAGTGAACCGCACAGATGGATGGAGGCGAGGCCGAAGGCCCAGGCAGGCTGGCCGGCCAGGAGGCGCTCCACCACTTCCGCCGAGAAGGTGGAAAAGGTGGTGAGCCCGCCGAGGAAGCCGGTGATGGCGAAGAGCTTCAGGGCCGGCGGCAAGCCGGAATTGAGGTGGAAGGCCCCCACCGCCACCCCCACCAGGTAACCGCCCAGGAGGTTGGCCGCCAGGGTGCCCAGGGGCAGCAGGATGAAAAGAGGATTGAGGGCGAGGCCCAGGAACCAGCGGGCCCAGGCGCCCAGCGCCGCGCCGCAGCCCACAGCGAGGAATCCGACAGCGTTCATGCATCCATCCTCCAGAAGATGCGTGATTGTACATTCCCGCACCCGCCATAGCCGGAGGGCGCGGGCGGGTTAAAATAGTCGCCTTGACCAATGTTTTTCGCCCCGATGACCTCCCCCAACGATAAAGCCGCCCCCGCCGCCGCCAATTTCATCAAGAACATCGTCGAAGCCGATCTGGCCGCTGGCAAGCACGCCCAGCGGCGCTGGGCCGGCCGTCCCGGCCCAGCCGCCGACCACGCCCAGGCGCCCCTCGACCCGGCCAAAATCCGCACCCGCTTCCCGCCGGAGCCCAACGGCTATCTCCATTTCGGCCACGCCAAGTCCATCCTGCTGAACTTCGGCCTCGCCCAGCAGTACGGCGGCCGCTGCCACCTGCGTTTCGACGACACCAACCCGGAGAAGGAGGAGCAGGAATACGTCGATTCCATCATCGACGCCGTCAAGTGGCTGGGCTGCTCCTGGGAGGGCGGCGGCGAGACCAACCTGTACTACGCCTCCAACTACTTCGACTGGATGGCGGCCTTCGCCGAATACCTGATCCAGGCCGGCCACGCCTATGTGGATAGCCAGAGCGCGGAGGAAATGCGGGTCAATCGCGGCACCCTCACCGAGGCCGGCAAGGACAGCCCGTACCGGAACCGCAGCGCGGAAGAGAACATGGACCTCTTCAAGCGCATGCAGCAGGGCGAATTCCCGGACGGCACCCACATCCTGCGGGCGAAGATCGACATGGCCGCCCCCAACATCAACCTGCGGGACCCGGCCATCTACCGCATCCGCCACGCCACCCACCACAACACCGGCGACAAGTGGCGCGTGTACCCCATGTACACCTTCGCCCACCCCATCGAGGATGCCCTGGAGAACATCACCCACTCCATCTGCACCCTGGAATTCGAGGACCAGCGCCCCTTCTACGACTGGCTCCTGGAGCGCCTGGCCGAAGGCGGCCTGCTGCAGCGCCCCCTGCCCCAGCAGATCGAGTTCTCCCGCCTCAACCTCACCTACGTGGTGCTGTCGAAGCGCAAGCTCATCCAGCTGGTGGAGGAAAAGCACGTCGAAGGCTGGGACGACCCCCGCCTGCCCACACTGGTCGGCGCCCGGCGCCGGGGCTACACGCCGGAGGGCTTCCGGCTCTTCGCCGAGCGCATCGGCGTCTCCAAGAACGACTCGCTGATCGACTATGCCCTCTTCGAGGAAGCCCAGCGCGAAATCCTCAACGAATCCGCCGAGCGCCGCATCGCCGTCCTCGATCCCCTGAAGCTGATCATCGACAACTATCCCGAAGGCCAGGAGGAGGAGTGCTTCGCCCCCAACCACCCGCTGCACCCGGAACTCGGCCACCGCGCCGTGCCGTTTGGCCGCGAGCTGTGGATCGAAGGCGAGGATTTCATGGAGGAACCGGCCAAGGGCTACCGCCGCCTCTTCCCCGGCAACATGGCGCGCCTCCGGTACGGCTACGTGGTGAAATGCACCGGCTGCGACAAGGATGAAAGCGGCAAGGTCATCGCGGTCCATTGCGAATACCTGCCGGAAACCAAGTCCGGCACCCCCGGCGCCGACAGCGTCAAGGTCAAGGGCAACCTGCACTGGGTCTCCGCCGCCCATGCCTATGCCGCCGAGATCCGCCTCTACGACCGTCTCTTCAAGGTCGCTGCCCCGGGCGCCGGCGACCGGGATTTCCTGGACGATATCAACCCGGATTCCAAGGTCGCCATCACCGCCCAGCTCGAACCCGCCCTCAAGGAGGCCAAGCCGGAAGACCGCTTCCAGTTCGAGCGCCACGGTTATTTCGTCGCCGACCGGGTGGATTCGCAACCCGGCGCGCCGGTGTTCAACCGGACGGTGACCCTGAAGGATTCCTGGGGGAAGGCGGAAAAATAGAGATGCCGGTCATCGCAGGTGCCTTGCCTCGCCGCGCGGCGAAGTTGGTACGGGAATGGTGCCAGGAGCATCAGGCGGACCTGGCGGCGGACTGGGAACTGGCCCAGCGCTATGAGCCTCTCAACATGATTCCGGGAGCTGACAATGATTAAGATCCTGAGCGCCGAATATCTGGGAGGACACCAAATCCGCTTCCAGTTCTCCGATGACACCCACGGCACCTTCGACGCCGCCGCCTTAGTGGCGAAAGATGGCTCGCTGCTGCAGCCTTTGCGCGACCAGGACTATTTCCGGGGTTTTTTCCTGGAACTCGGCGCCCTGTGCTGGAAAAACGGCCTGGAGCTGAGCCCATCCGCACTGCACGACGAACTCGCCGCAGCGGGTCTGCTGAAGACAAGCCTGAAGGCTGCATAGATTCACTATGAATTCGAGGGCAGACCGCCCCGAGCAAGCCACCGGGGGCTTCCGCCATCCTGCCCGCCCCGTGAAACTGCCGGCCATGGCAAGCAGACATGCCGCCAACGCCGAAACCTACGAATAAGCGAAGATCACGCCATGACCTTTATCGAAACCCTCCATAACGCGTGGTCCACGCGCAATTCCCTCCTCTGCGTCGGCCTCGACCCCGACCCGGCCAAGTTCCCGGCCCACCTGAGGGGCCGGGACGACGCCATTTTCGAATTCTGCGCTGCCATCGCGGACGCCACCGCCGACCTGGTCTGCTGCTTCAAGCCCCAGATCGCCTATTTCGCGGCCCGCCGGGCCGAGGAGCAGCTGGAGGCCCTCATCGCCCACATCCACGAGAAGCACCCCGGCGTGCCGGTGATCCTGGATGCCAAGCGCGGCGACATCGGCAGCACCGCCGAGCAGTACGCCGTCGAGGCCTTCGAGCGCTTCCGGGCCGACGCCATCACGGTGAACCCCTACATGGGCCGGGACTCCGTGGAGCCCTACCTGGCCTACCCGGACAAGGGGGTCATCCTCCTGTGCCGCACCTCCAACCCGGGGGGCAGCGACCTGCAGTTCCTGGACGTGGGCGGCGAGAAGCTCTACGAGCGGGTCGCCCGCCTGGTGGCCAGGGACTGGAACACCACCGGCCAGTGCGCCCTGGTGGTGGGCGCCACCTTCCCGGCGGAAATCGCCCGGGTGCGGGAAATCACCGGCGACCTGCCGCTGCTGGTGCCCGGCATCGGCGCCCAGGGGGGCGACATCGAGGCCACCGTCCGGGCGGGGCGCACCGCCGCCGGCACCGGCCTCATGATCAACTCCTCCCGGGCCATTCTCTACGCCGGCAAGGGCGAGGATTACGCCGACGCCGCCCGCCAGGCCGCCCTGGCGACCCGGGACGCCATCAACCGCTACCGCTGATGCGGAAACCCCTCCTCGCCGTCCTCCTGGCGCTGCTGGCCGCCGGCGCGCAGGCCCTGCCCCGGCACGCGCCGGTGCCCGGCGGGGTGGCGGTGGTGGCCCTGGACGAGGGCGGTGAAACGCCGCCCGCCGTCCGCTTCGACGACGCCACCCCGGTGGCCGTAGCCCGGCAGCAGGGGCGCTGGTTCGCCCTGGTGGGCATCCCCCTCGACACCCAGCCGGGCCGCCTGCATCTCACCGTCGGCAGCGGCCCTGCGGCCCGCTCCCTGGAAGTGGCGGTCCAGCCCAAGGACTACCCGACCCAGCGCCTCACCATCCGGGACCAGCGCAAGGTCACCCCGAGCGCCGAGGACCTGGCCCGCATCGCCCGGGAAAAGGAAGCGACCGATGCCATCAAGCGGCACTTCGCCGACAGGGACCCGGAAACCGATTTCCTGCTCCCGGCCAAGGGCCGCCTCTCCTCCCGCTTCGGGCTGCGGCGCATCTTCAACGGCGAGCCCCGCAATCCCCACGCCGGCCTCGACGTGGCCGTCGGCGCCGGCGCCCCGGTGCGGGCCCCGGCGGCCGGAATCATCGCCAACACCGGCGGCTACTTCTTCAACGGCAACACCGTCTTCATCGACCACGGCCGCGGCCTCGTCACCGCCTACATGCACCTTTCCCGCGTCGACGTGCGGGAGGGCCAGGCGGTCAAGCCCGGGGACATCCTGGGGGCCGCCGGCGCCACCGGCCGGGCCACCGGGCCCCATCTGCACTGGGCAGTTTTCCTCAACGGCACGGCAGTGGATCCGGAACTCTTCCTGAGGCCGCAATAAGAAAGGCGCCCGCGGGCGCCTTTCGATCATTTCACGACTGCCAATCACACTTTCGGCTTGGCAGGCTTGCTGATCTGCTGATCGCTCTGGGTCTTCCCATCAGGGCAAGCCATGACGGAAACGCTGGCCAGGGCGAACACTGCAGCCAGCACGGCGGAAATGAGTTTAGTCATGGATCACCTCCTTTCGTTACCAAGGGCGAAATTGGATCGGCCCCGGCGCCCGAAGTTCAGCCGGGGGCCAGGTCGGGCTCATCCAGGCGGGCGAGGATGGCCCGGCGGGTGGCGCCCCGCAGGGCCACCACGGCTTCCCAGCCTTCGCCCGACGGCGCCAGGGGAGCACCGAGCCAGACCGTGATCGGCCGCCGGCGAGGCTGCCAGCGTTCCCCGGGGAGGACGGCTCGGGTCCCGGTCAGGGTCACCGGCACCACCGGCCGGCCGCTGCGGGCGGCCACCACGAAGGCCCCGTGCCGGAAGGCTCCGAGGCCCGGCGCCCGGGTGAAGCCCCCTTCGGCGAAGAAAACCAGGGATGCCCCGGCCCGGGCCCGCCCCACCAGTTCCTCGGTCATCGCCACCCCCCGGGCGGCATCCTCCCGATCCACCAGGAAGGTGCCCTGGCGGCGCAGGAGCAGGCCGATCCCGAAAACTGCGCCCAGCTCCCGCTTGCCGACGAAGGCCACCTCCGGCGGCAGGGCGGCGGTGAGGACGATGGCGTCCAGATAGCTGGCGTGGTTGGCGACGTAGATGCCCCCCCCGGCGCCCGCCGGCAATTGACCCTCCCGCCGGGGCGACAGCCCGGCCAGGGCCAGGGCCAGGCGCGCCGCCCCCCGGGCCAGCCGGCGCCGGGCGCCGAGGCCGGGAAGGACGACGATGAGGGGGCAAGCGGCCACGGCCACCAGGAGAACGGCGCCCCAGGCCCGCGCCGCGAAGGCGCCTTCGGCCAGGCGGCGCGCCGAACGGCGGGCTCCGGCGGACACCGCCTCCCACCCCAGCCGCAGGAACTGGCGCCAGGGCGGCGGCCGGGGCCGCAGCAGCTCGCCGTTCTCGTAGCCGGCCCGGCAGGCGGCGCGGCGGATCTTGCCGCTGGAGGTCTTCAACACCGTGCGGGGCGGCGCCAGGACCACATCGTCCGCCGGCCCTCCGGTGAGTTCCTCGGCCCGCCGGGAGATCTCCGCCGCCAGCGCCGCCCGCTCCGATTCGGCGGCCAGGAGGGTTTCGGCCAGCACCACCAGCTTCTCGGTGCCGAGCCCGGGATCGCTGGCGGGGAAAACCGCCACCCCGCCCTTCCTCACCCCCGCCAGGCGCCCGACCGCCTCCTCCAGTTCCTGGGGATGGATGTTGTGACCGCCCCGGATGATGATGTCCTTCTCCCGGCCGGTGACGAAAAGCTCGCCCCCGGCGAGATAGCCCAGGTCGCCGGTATTGAGCCAGCCGTTGTCGAAAAGGGCGGCGGTGGCGGCGGCGTTGCCGTAATAGCCGGAAGTGGCGGAAGGCCCCCGGAACTGCACCCGGCCCTGGGTGCGATCCGGCGATTCCCGCCCGCCGCCGTCCACCACCCGGATTTCATGGCCGGGCAGGGGCACCCCGGCCGCCACCACGGCCAGTTCCCCGGCCGGGTCGGGGATGGCTTCGCCCCGGTCGATGAGGGCCTGCCGGTCGATGCGGTCCACCCGGGGCCCCCGCCCCGGCGGCGGGAAGGCGAGGCCCACCGACGACTCGGCCAGGCCGTAGACCGGAGTCATGGCCCGGGGATCGAAGCCGTAGGGTGCGAAGCGGGCGGCGAAGCGCTCCAGGGTGGTGGCGGCCACCGGCTCGGCGCCGTTGAAGGCGATGCGCCAGGAGGAGAGGTCGAGGCCCGCCAGGTCGGCATCCTGGATCTTGCCGGCGCACAGTTCGTAGGCGAAGTTGGGGGCCGCCGAGAGGGTGCCCCGATGCTCGTGGATGGCCCGCAGCCAGCGCTCGGGCCGGGACAGGAAGGCCAGGGGCGACAGCAGGACGAGGCGCGCCCCCATCACCATGCTCCCCAGGACGGCGCCGATGAGGCCCATGTCGTGGTAGAGGGGGAGCCAGGAAACGGCGATGTCGCTGGTATCGATGCGGGTCGCCGCCGCCATGGCCCGGATGTTGGCCAGAAGGTTGGCATGGGTGAGCACCACGCCCTTGGGGTTGCCGGTGCTGCCCGAGGTGTATTGCAGGAAGGCGATGTCGGATGCCTGGCTACCCGCTGGTACCGCCGGGCCGTGGCCGGCCAGGTCGCCGGGGGTGACCACCCGCTGCAGGTCCGGCGCCCCGGCCCGCAGCAGGGGCACCAGGGGCTTGGCCCGGTCCACGGTCACCAGCAGGCGGGCGCCGGCATTGCCGACGACCCCGGCGATGCGGCGCAGGTGGTCCTCGATTTGGGACATCCGGGCCGGCGGGTAGAGGGGCACCGGGATGCAGCCGGCGTAGAGGGCGCCGTAGAAGGCGGAAAGGAAGCCCCGGCTAGTGGGGAGCATGATGGCGATCCGGTCGCCGGGGACCGCGCCCTGGGCCATCAGGCCGGCTGCTGCCCCAAGGGCGTCGGCCCGCAGGTCGCCGTAGGTCAAGTTGCGAGGGGCCTCGCCATCGGCATAAAGACGGACAGCGAGCCGCCCGCCGTGCCGGTCGGCATGCCAGTCGAGGGCTTCCACCAGGGTCGGGATGCTATCCGGCGGGCTGTCCGCGGCTTCGCTTTCCGGCAGCGCCGTGGTTGCGGCCGAGGCTGGCATGCCTTCGGCAGGCTGCGCCCGCTCCACTAGGCCGAGGAGGTCCCGCAGGGTCTCGGCGGTGGCGAAGGCGTCTTCCGCCAGGCGCACCCCGAAGGCCTGCTCGATGCGCCGCACCAGCTCGACCCGGGCCAGGCTGTCGAGGCCGAAGCCCCGGTCCAGGGAATCGTCCAGGGCATAACGGCGAGCGGCGCTTCCGGGGCGCAATTCCCGGGCGAGGGCGGCGGCGATGCCGAGGAGTTCCTCGGCGCGGCGCGGCGGTGTTGGCTGATCCGAATCGGGCATGAGGTAGACAGCTCGAAGGGCTGATCGATATGCGGTCGACAAACCGGAGCCCTTGGGGGTTTAGTCGAGAAGTTCCCAGAGCTTGCTCCCCTTGGCCCCGAGGCCGGCAGCATTTATCCTTCCGCCATGCCAAATCCCGTCCCCGTCATTGTCCTCGCCCAGCTTTTCGGCACCTCCCTGTGGTTCTCCGCCAATAGCGCCGCCGACGACCTCATCCGGGCCTGGGGCATCGCCCCCGCTGACATCGGCACCCTGACCAACGCCGTCCAGCTGGGCTTCATCCTCGGCACCCTGACCTTCTCCCTTTCCGGCCTGGCCGACCGCTTCCCGGCCAGCCGCATCTTCGCCGTCTGCGCCGTGGTCGGAGCCGCCTGCAACGCCGCCTTCGCCCTGCTCGCCGACGGCATGGGGAGCGCCATCCTGCTGCGTTTCGCGGTGGGCTTTTCCCTGGCAGGGGTCTATCCCCTGGGGATGAAGCTGGTGGTGAGTTGGGTGCCGGAACGGGCCGGGGCGGCCCTGGCCCAGCTGGTGGGGATGCTGACCCTGGGCACGTCGCTGCCCCACGGGGTGCGCCTCCTGGGGGGCGGCTGGCCGTGGCAGGGGGTGATCCTGGTGTCCAGCGGCCTGGCGCTGCTGGCGGCGGCGATGATCCTGCGCCTGGGGGACGGCCCCCACCTGAAGCGCCGCCACGATGCACCGCCCCTGCGCCTGGGCCGGGTGCTGTACGCCTTCTCGGTGGGCGACTTCCGCGCCTCGGCCCTGGGCTATTTCGGCCACCAGTGGGAGCTCTACGCCTTCTGGACCCTGACCCCGGCGCTGCTCATCCTGGCCGGGCTGGCGGCGCCCGGCACCCCGGGGCTTTCCGGCCTGGCCTTCGCCGTCATCGGCATCGGGGCCCTGGGCTGCATCGCCGGCGGGCAGTGGAGCCACCGCATCGGCAGCGCCCGGGTGGCGGCCGCCGCCCTCGCCTGCTCGGCCCTGTGCTGCGCCGTCTTCCCCCTGGCGGGAGGCTGGCCGGACTGGCTCAAGATTGCCCTGCTCCTCCTCTGGGGGGCCACGGTGGTGGCCGATTCGCCGCATTTCTCGGCCCTCTCGGCCCGGGCCTGCCCCCCCGAGATTGTCGGCAGCGCCCTGGCCTTCCAGAATTCCATCGGCTTCGCCATCACCATGGGCTCCATCCAGCTCGGCACCCGCTGGATCGGCGACTGGGGCACTTCCATCGCCTGGCTCCTGCTGCCCGGCCCGGTCCTCGGGCTCGCCGGGCTCTTTCCCCTGTGGCGCAAGGCCTGAGACAATGGCGGTCGATGCGGATCGAATAGCCCCATGGACAACCTGATCAAGGACACCGCCACCCTGGAACTCTCCGCCTGGCTCGACCCGGGATCGGAGCTGCCGGGCTGGGACATCCTGAAGGGCAGCCCCTTCGGCGCCGCCCTGGGATCCCCGGAGGGCGGCACGCCCCTGCCCCAGGACCAGTTCAGCGCCGTCCAGAACTATTTCGCCGAGTACCACCTGGAATACTTCCGGCAACGCCGCTTCGACCACTTCCCGAGCCGGCTCCATGCCCTCATCCTCTTCGCCACCCGCACCGACGCCATGACCTTCCGGGGCAAGCACCCGGATCGGGTATTCGGCAAGCAGCTGGTGGGCGCCAAGACAAAAGGCGCCTATCTCTGCTCCTTCCACGATTCCAGCTGGCTGGATTACCTGCGCCTGCCCCACAGCCTTTCCCTCGCCGCCCTGGACGAGGTGGCGGAGCACTACTGGTCCGGCCGCACGGTGGAGGAAGTGGGCCTCGCCTTCATGGATGAACCCTGGCGCGAGCCGCCGGTGATAGAGGCCCTTTTCCAGGGCACTCTGGAGCCGGACTGGGGCTATCCCCGCACCGGCTGGCTGCCGGGTTTTGCCTGAGACCTTTCCTTCCATGCACGGAAAACCCCTTTCCCCCCTCGTGCGCCGGCTGCTGATCGGCCTCGCCATGATCGCCGCCGCCACCCTCCTCCTCTGGTGGCTGACCCGTCCCAAGCCCATCCCCGTGGTGGTCAAGGAAGTCACCGAGGGCCGGGTGGAATCCACCATCGCCAACACCCGGGCCGGCACGGTGGAGGCCTGCCAGCGCACCAAGCTATCCACCATCATGGGAGGCCGCATCGAGTACCTGGGGGTGAAGGAAGGCGACCATGTGAAGAAGGGCCAACTCCTCATGAAGCTCTGGAACGAGGACCAGCAGGCCCAGGCGGCCCTGGCCGCCTCCCAGATCGAGCTCGCCCGCCGGCGGGTGGCCGAAGCCTGCATCGTGGCCGCCAATGCCGAGCGGGAAGCCGTCCGGCAGGCCGAATTGCGGGTCAAGGGATTCGTCTCCGTCGGCAAGGAGGATGCCGCCCGTACCGACGCCCAGGCCCGGCGGGCCGCCTGCAACACGGCCAAGGCCGATGTAGCCCAGGCCGAGGCCCGGCTCAAGGCGACCCGGGTGGAGCAGGGCCGCACCGTCCTCTATGCGCCCTTCGACGGCACGGTGGCGAAGATCGTCGGCGAACTGGGGGAATACTCCACCCCCTCGCCCCCCGGCGTCCCCACCCCGCCGGCCATCGACCTCATCGACGACAGCTGCCTTTACGTGGATGCCCCCATGGACGAGGTGGATGCCCCCAAGATCCATCACGGCCAACCGGTGCGCATCACCCTCGACGCCCTTCCCCGGCAGGTGCTGCCGGGCAAGGTGCGGCGGGTCGCCCCCTACGTCCTGGCGGTGGAAAAGCAGGCCCGGACGGTGGATGTGGAGGTGGATTTCGACCGGCCCCAGGAAGCCAAGGGGCTGCTGGTGGGCTACAGCGCCGACGTGGAAATCGTCCTGGACAGCCGGGACAAGGTCCTGCGCATCCCCACCGCCGCTCTCCAGGAGGGCAGCCGGGTTCTGGTGTACAACCCCGACACCCACCAACTGGAGGAGCGCAAGGTGAAGACCGGCCTCGCCAACTGGGAACACACCCAGGTGGTGGAAGGGCTCTCCGCCGGCGAGCGCATCGTCACCTCCCTGGAGAAGGAAGGGGTCAAGGCCGGGGCCTACGCCGAGCCCACGAACCCCTGACGCCATGGCCCTGATCGAGCTTTCCGGCATCGAGCGGGTCTTCCACCTGGGGGACAGCGAGGTCCATGCCCTCGCCGCCCTCGACCTCAGCATCGAGGCCGGCGAGTACGTGGCCGTGATGGGCCCCTCCGGCTCGGGGAAATCCACCCTCCTGAACCTCCTCGGCCTCCTGGACCGGCCCAATGCCGGCACCTACCGGCTGGAGGGGCGCGACATCACCACCCTGTCCCCCGACGAGCAGGCCAAGGTGCGAAGCGAGCGCATCGGCTTCGTCTTCCAGAGCTTCCATCTGGTGCCCCGGCTCACCGCCGCCGAGAACATCGCCCTGCCCATGACCCTGGCCGGCATCCCGCCCCGGGAACGGGCCGAGCGGGTGGCCCAGGCCCTCCGGGACTACGGCCTGGAAAACCGCGCCGACCACCGGCCCGACCAGCTTTCCGGCGGCCAGCGCCAGCGGGTGGCCATCGCCCGGGCGACCATCATGCGGCCGGCCATGATCCTGGCCGACGAGCCCACCGGCAACCTGGACCGGGCCACCGGCGATGAGGTGGTGCGCCTCCTGGAGGAACTGAACGGCCGCGGCGTCACCCTCGTCGTCGTCACCCACGACCAGGGCCTGGGGGCCCGGGCCCGCCGGCAGATCATGATGGAGGACGGGCATCTCAAACGTGATAGCGGAGCTTCGGGACATCGAAATGCAGAAGCGGCGGGAAATCCTTCCTAGCGCGTCGGGCGGGGCATTCGCTCCGCCGGGCTGCGGAACTCGCCCCCTGCGGGGGCTCAGACAGTCCTCGCCCGGTTCCTCGAACGCCCCGCCCTCCGGCCACCTCTTCGGGGGGGCGTAATGCGGCTGGCCGATACCTTCCGCTTCGCCCGGGACGCGGCCACCGGCAACCCGCTGCGCACCGCCCTCTCGGTCCTGGCCATGTCCATCGGGGTGGCGGCGGTGGTGGTCCTCACCGCCCTGGGGGACGGGGCCCGGCGCTATGTGGTGGACCAGTTTTCCTCCCTCGGTACCAACCTGGTCATCGTGCTGCCGGGACGATCCGGCACCGGCGGCTTCAATCCGGCCACCGCCATCACCAGCACCCCCCGGGACCTCACCGTGGATGATGCCGCCGCCATCCTCCGCAGCCCGGCGGTGAAGCGCCTGGCGCCGCTTGCCGTCGGCCTTTCGGAAATCAGCTATGGCGGGCGCCTGCGGGAGGCCACGGTGGCGGGCACCACGGCGGAATTTCTGGAGGTGCGCCGCATGGACCTGGCCCAGGGACGCTTCCTGCCCCGGGAGGACTGGAACCGGGGCTCGTCGGTGGCGGTGATCGGTTCCAAGATTAGAGAGGAGCTTTTCGGCCCCGAGCCGGCCATCGGCCAGCTGGTGCGCCTGGGCGACCGGCGGCTGCGGGTGGTCGGGGTGCTGAAATCCACCGGCCAGGGCCTGGGCATGAACACCGACGAGCTGGTCATCGTACCGGTCGCCCTGGCCCAGGCCATATTCAATTCCAACACCCTCTTCCGCATCCTGGTGGAAGCGAAAAGCCGGGAAGCGATCCCCCAGGCGAAGGACCAGACCCTGGAGATCATCAAGAGCCGGCACCAGGGCGAGGAGGACGTCACCGTCATCACCCAGGATGCGGTGCTGGCCACCTTCGACAAGCTTCTTTCGGCCCTGACCCTGGGGGTGGCCGGCATCGCCGCCATCAGCCTGGCGGTGGCCGGCATCCTGGTGATGAACGTGATGCTGGTGGCGGTCACCCAGCGCACTGGGGAAATCGGGCTCCTCAAGGCTCTGGGGGCCCCCGCCCGCACCATCCGCCTCGCCTTCCTGATGGAGGCCGCGATGCTGTCCACCGTCGGCGCCCTGGTGGGCTACGGCCTGGGCCAGGCGGGGGCCTTCGCCATCCGCCAGTTCTTCCCCGTCTTCCCGGCCTATGCGCCCCAGTGGGCGGTCATCGCCGGGCTCGGCACCGCCCTCGCCACCGGCTTGATCTTCGGGGTCATGCCGGCCCGGCGGGCGGCCCGGCTCGACCCGGTGGAAGCCCTGATGAGGCGCTGATGCTCTGGTCCGACGCCATCCGCCTCGCCCTCCGGGCCATCACCGCCCACCGGCTGCGCAGCTTCCTGACCCTGCTGGGGATCGGCGTCGGCATCGCGGCGGTGATCCTGCTCACTTCCATCGGCGAGGGCATCCACCGCTTCGTCCTGGCCGAATTCACCCAGTTCGGCACCAACATGATCTCGGCCCTGCCCGGCAAGACCAAGACCGGCGGCCGCCCTTCCGGCCTGCCTTCCAGCGCCCGGCCCCTGTCCCTGGAGGACGCCCAGGCCCTGGAGCGGCTGCCCCACGTGGTGGCGGTCACCCCCCAGGTGCGGGGCAACGCCGAGGTGGAAGGCAACGGCCGCACCCGCCGCACCCTGATCTACGGGGGCAACGCGGCGATGATCAAGGTCTTCCGCTCCACTGTCCGGGTCGGCCAGTTCCTGCCGCCGGAGGACACGGGCAACGCCCGGGCCTTCGTGGTCCTGGGCAGCAAGCTGAAGGACGAGCTGTTCGGGGCCGAGAGCCCCCTGGGCCAGCGCCTGCGGATCGGCGGCCTGCATTTCCGCATCATCGGGGTGATGGAGCCCAAGGGCCAGTTCGTCGGCATCGACCTGGACGACACCGCCTTCATCCCCGCCGGCCGGGCCCTGGAGCTTTTCAACCGGGACGGCGCCGACGAGATCAACGTCTCCGCCGAGGAAGGGGTGCCGGCAGCCAAGGTGGCCGCCGCCATCCGGGAGCGGCTCCTGGCCCGCCACGGCAAGGAGGATTTCACCCTCATCACCCAGGAGGAGATGCTCGCCACCCTGTCCAAGATCCTCAACATCCTGACCATGGCGGTGGGCGCCCTGGGAGGCATTTCCCTGCTGGTAGGCGGGGTCGGGATCGTCACCATCATGACCATCGCGGTAACCGAGCGCACCGGCGAAATCGGCCTGCTGGTGGCCCTGGGCGCTCCGCGGCGCACCATCCTCGGCCTTTTCCTGGGGGAAGCCATGGCCCTGGCAGCCCTGGGCGGCTTCCTGGGCCTCGCCCTCGGCATCGGCCTGGCCCAGGCCATCCACGCCCTCGTCCCCGCCCTGCCGGTCCATACGCCGCTGTCCTTCGTGCTCCTGGCGGAGGGGGTGGCCATCGCCATCGGGCTCCTGGCCGGGGTCCTGCCGGCCCGGCGGGCGGCCCGTCTGGATCCGGTGGAGGCCCTACGGGCCGAGTGAGCGCTGCCACTCTTCCAGCCGGGCGCGCATGCGCCGGCTGTGGGAGCCGTCCCAGTAGACCCGCTGGCACGCCGGACAGCGCATGATGTCCCGGCCGGCGAGGTCCGGCGGCAAATCGGGATGATGATGGGACTGGGTCGGGACCAGGGGCGTATTGTCCATCAGGCAGCGGGTGAAGGCGCGGGCCAGCCAGTCGATGCCGAAGCGCTCGCCGACCTGTCGGGCCAGCTTGTCCAGATGGCCGTGGGGCAGGAAGCAGACGAGGCCGTTGCCGGCCCGGTGCTCCAGGATCAGGCGGTCGCAGGTGAGGAAGTAACGGCCCTCTTCGGCGGCCTGGCGTACCAGGTCCCGATCCGGGGCGCCGCCGGCGGCCAGTTCGGTGTCGTAGCCGGCAGCCCGCAGGTAGCGGGCCAGCCGGCCCAGCATCTCATCGCAAAGAAATCGAGGGTGCTCGTCCATTCCACCCGAATAGAGTTAAAGTAGCCGCTCCCCGACAACACAATAGAGAACAACCATGAACCGCTGCATTGAGGACCTCTCCGTCGGCATGTCCGACAGTATCTCCAAGACTGTGACCGAAGCGGACATCATCCTGTTCGCCGGTATCAGCACCGACGTCAATCCCGTTCATCTGGACGAGGAATTCGCCCGCACCACCTCTTTCGGCGGCCGGATCGCCCACGGCATGCTGTCGGCCGGCTTCATCTCGGCTGTCGTGGGCACCCGCCTGCCCGGCCCCGGCACCATCTACCTGGCCCAGAGCCTCCGGTTCAAGGCTCCGGTACGGCCCGGCGACACCGTCACCGCCACCGTCACCATCACCGAGATCATCCCGGAGAAGAAACGGATCAAGCTCGACACCGTGTGCACCGTCCGCGGCAAGCCGGTGATCGAGGGCGACGCCACCGTGATGCTCCCTTCCCGCAACGACAAGCCGGCAAAGCCCGCAGGAGCGGAGTGATCCGGCGGCATGAATACCAGGACACAAGCTTCCCGCCATGAAATAGCCGCCTGGTTTTTTGCCGGCGCGGTCCTCATCGGCATCCTGCAATGGCATCTCCTGCCGTCCCTCCTGGCCGGCCTGCTGGTCTACCAACTGACCCATGTCCTGGCGGAGCACCTGCCTCTGGGCGCTCACCTCACCGGGCGCCGCAAGGCCATCGCGGTGGCCTTGCTGGGGGCGGCGGTGGTCCTCCTGGTGGGGCTGGCCTTCTTCGGCCTGGCCGCCTTTTTCCGCTCGGAGGGCGGCAGCCTCAGCGGCCTCATGGGCAAGATGGCCGAGATCATCGAGGATTCCCGCAGCAAGCTGCCGGACTGGGTGGCCGGTACGCTGCCAGCCACGGTCGATGACATCGAGGCGGCCATCGGCCACTGGCTACGGGCCCACGCCGCCGAGCTGCAGACCGCCGGCAAGGAGGCCGGTCGTACCATCGCCCATCTGCTGGTGGGGATGATCATCGGAGCCCTGGTAGCCCTGCGGGAAGCCACCGGGAAAGCTGGCAACGGGCCCCTAGCGGTGGCCCTCAAGACCCAGATTCAGCATTTCGGCGATGCCTTCCGCCGGGTGGTCTCCGCCCAGGTGAAGATTTCGGCCCTGAACACCCTGTTCACCGCCCTCTACCTGGGGGCGGTTCTGCCCCTTTTCGGCGTCCATCTGCCCCTCACCAAGTCGCTGATCGCTCTCACCTTCATCTTCGGGCTCATCCCGGTGCTGGGGAATCTCCTGTCCAACACCGCCATTGTCATCGTCAGCCTCTCCCATTCCCTGGAAGTGGCGGCGGCCTCCCTGCTGTTCCTGGTGGTCATCCACAAGCTGGAGTACTTCCTCAACGCCCGCATCGTCGGCGCCGGGGTCGGCGCCCGGGCCTGGGAGCTGCTGGTGGCGATGATCGCCATGGAGGCCGTCTTCGGCATCCCCGGCGTGGCGGCGGCGCCCATTTACTACGCTTATCTGAAGGGCGAGCTGACGGAGCGCGGCCTGGTTTAGAAGACTTCGCCTTCCCGCAGGAAACGCCACTTGCCGAGCGGCAGGTCACCCAGGGGCAGCCTGCCGATGCGCACGCGCTTCAGGCCCACCACTCGCAAGCCCACCAGTTCGCACATGCGGCGGATCTGGCGCTTCTTGCCTTCCTTGAGGATGAAGTGAAGCTGGTCTTCGTTGAGCTGCTTGACCCGGGCCGGACGCAGGGGCTTGCCATCCAGCTCCAGGCCGTGGTTGAGGAGCGCGAGGCCGTTCGGGATCATCTGGCCGGAGACGCGCACCAGGTATTCCTTCTCGACCTTGCTGTCGTCGCCGATGAGCTGGCGCGCCACCCGGCCGTCCTGGGTAAGGACCAGCAGGCCGGTGGAATCGACGTCCAGGCGCCCAGCCGGGGCGAGGCCCCGCAACATGTAGGGCTTGAACTCCGGATCGCCGGGAATCCTGACCTGGTTTTCGGCGGTGACCAGCGTGACCGCCGGGGTGCAGCCCGGCTCCGGCTGCCCGGAGACGTAGCCGATGGGCTTGTGCAGCAGGATGGTGACCTGCTTGGCCTGGTCCTTGTGGGCTTCGTTGGAAAGGGTGATCTCGGCATTGGGATCAATGCGGGAACCCAGTTCGGTGACCGGCAGGCCATCCACGAAAACCCAGCCCCGCTCGATCCAGGCGTCGGCTTCCCGGCGGGAGCACAGCCCCCGCTCAGACATGACCTTGGAGAGGCGGACACCCTCCGCAAGAGCCTTGGGCTCGGAGGGACTGGGTGCCGGGCGGGCAGGCGCTTCGGCCTTACGCCACTTGGCCCAGGGATCGTCGGCAGCCGGCTTGACGACGCGGCGGCGGGGCTTGGAATCGGACTCGCTCACTTGACGTCCAGGAGTTCCACTTCGAAAACGAGGGTGGCGTTGGGGGGGATGACGCCGCCAGCGCCCCGGGCACCGTAGCCCAGTTGGGGCGGAATGGTGAGCTTGCGGGTGCCGCCCACCTTCATGCCCTGGACGCCCTCGTCCCAGCCGGCGATGACGTGGCGCTGGCCGAGAGGAAAGCTGAAGGGCTCATTCCGGTCCTTGCTGGAGTCGAACTTGCTGCCGTCGGTGAGCCAGCCGGTGTAGTGGACGAAGACGTAACGGTTGGCGACGGCTTCGGCGCCGCTGCCTTCCACCAGGTCCTCGATGACGAGGCCGGAGGGGGTGGTGATTTCACTCATGGAAAGCTCCTCTCGAAAAGCGCTGGAGTCTATCACAAGGCTTTGACTCGGCAGAGCTTTTGCGTATAATGCGCGGTTCTTCAAACGAAGTTATCCGGAGTCCAACATGTATGCGGTCGTAAAAACCGGGGGCAAGCAGTATCGCGTGTCCGCCGGCCAAAAACTTAAAGTAGAACAGATACCGGCAGAAGTTGGCGCAGAAGTTACCCTCGACCAGGTCCTCATGGTAGGCGAAGGCGAGTCGGTCAAGGTCGGCGCCCCCCTCGTTGCAGGTGCTTCCGTCAAGTGCACCGTGGTTTCCCACGGCCGCCACGACAAGGTCAAGATCTTCAAGATGCGCCGCCGCAAGCACTACCAGAAGCACCAGGGGCATCGCCAGAACTACACCGAGCTGCGCATCGACGCGATCGCCGGCTAAGGTCAGAAGGAGCAAGACATGGCACACAAAAAGGCAGGCGGCAGTTCACGTAACGGTCGCGACTCAGAATCCAAACGCCTTGGCGTCAAGCGCTACGGCGGCCAATTCGTCCTCGCCGGCAACATCATCGTGCGCCAGCGCGGCACCGAATTCCACCCGGGCGAGAACGTCGGCTGCGGCAAGGACCACACCCTGTTCGCGCTCAAGGACGGCGTCGTCCAGTTCGCCGTCAAGGGCGAGAAGAAGCGCCGCGTGGTGACCATCGTTCCCGCGGCCGAATAAAAAGGCCACGGCGGAACCCGAAAGCCCTATCCGCCGGATAGGGCTTTTTACTTTATAGAGGCGGAAACATGAAGTTCATCGACGAAGCCAAGATTTACGTAAAAGCCGGCGACGGCGGCAACGGCGTGGCTACGTTCCGCCGCGAAAAATACATCCCCATGGGCGGCCCCGACGGCGGGGACGGCGGCAAGGGCGGCAGCATCTACGCCATCGCCGACCGCAACATCAACACCCTGGTGGATTACCGCTACACCCGCAAATTCCTCGCCCAGCGCGGCGAAAACGGCCGCGGCTCCGACTGCTACGGCGCCGGCGGCGACGACATCGTCCTGCGCATGCCGGTGGGCACAGTCATCTCCGACCTCAACACCGAAGAGGTCATCGCCGACCTGGACCAGCACGATAAGAAGGTGCTGATCGCCAGGGGCGGCAAGGGCGGATTGGGCAATATCCATTTCAAGTCCAGCACCAACCGGGCGCCCCGCAAGTGCACCAAGGGTGAAGAGGGCCAGGAACTCGAACTCAAGCTGGAACTGAAGGTGCTGGCCGATGTGGGCCTCCTGGGCCTGCCGAACGCCGGGAAGAGCACCCTGATCCGCAGCATCTCCGCCGCCCGCCCCAAGGTGGCCGACTATCCATTCACCACCCTGCACCCCAACCTCGGCGTCGTGCGGGTTGACACCGAGAAGAGCTTCGTGGTGGCCGACGTGCCAGGGCTGATCGAAGGCGCCGCCGACGGCGCCGGCCTGGGCATCCGCTTCCTGAAGCACCTGCAGCGCACCCGCATCCTGCTGCACCTGGTGGACATCGCCCCCCTCGACCCCGAGGCCGACCCGGTCCACGATGCCGTGGCCATCGTCCACGAGCTGGAGAACTACAGCCCGGAGCTGGCCGCCAAGCCGCGCTGGCTGGTGCTGAACAAGCTCGATCTCATTCCTGAGGACGAGCGCGAGCAGCACGTCCAGGATTTCCTGAAAGCCTACCGATCGGCCGCCCAGTACGACGGCCCCTACTTCCCCATCGCCGCCATCAGCGGCGAAGGCACCCGGCCGCTGATCTACGCAGTGCAGGAAGCCCTGGAGAAGATCGCGCTGCCTCCCATCACCGAAGAAGAAACGGAAGAACCCGAAGAGCCATGACCGCCACTCGCCTCGCCACGGCCAAGCGCCTCGTCGTCAAGGTCGGCTCCGCCCTCGTCACCAACAACGGCGCCGGCCTCGACCTCGCCGCCATTCGGGATTGGGCCCGCCAGATCGCCGCCCTGCGGCAACAGGGCAAGGAAGTGGTGATGGTCTCCTCTGGCGCCATTGCCTGCGGCATGCAGCGCCTGGGCTGGAAAAAGCGCCCCCACTCGGTGCATGAGCTCCAGGCGGCAGCGGCGGTGGGGCAGATGGGCCTGGTCCAGGTTTATGAGGGGGCTTTCAGCCAGCACGGGCTGCACACCGCCCAGATTCTCCTCACCCACGAGGACCTCTCCGACCGCAAGCGCTACCTCAATGCCCGCACCACCCTCACCACCCTGCTGGGACTGGGCGTCGTGCCCATCATCAACGAAAACGACACGGTGGTCACCGACGAAATCAAGTTCGGCGACAATGACACCCTGGGGGCCCTGGTGGCCAACCTGGTGGTAGCCGACGCCCTCGTCATCCTCACCGACCAGCAAGGCCTCTACACCGCCGACCCCCGCAAGGACTCGGCCGCCACCCTGGTCAGCGAAGCCACCGCCGGCGATCCCAAGCTGGAAGGCATGGCCGGCGGCGCCGGCACCTCCATCGGCAAGGGCGGCATGATCACCAAAGTCCTGGCCGCCAAGCGCGCCGCCCGCAGCGGCGCCCACACCGCCATCGCCAGCGGCCACGTAGCCGATGCCATCGTCCGGCTGGCCGGCGGGGAATCGGTCGGCACCCTGCTCACCTCCGACACCCCGCCGCTCACAGCCCGCAAGCAGTGGCTGGCCGACCACCTTCAGCTAGCCGGCCGCCTGGTCCTCGACGCCGGAGCAGTCCGAGCCCTTGAACAGGGCCGCAGCCTCCTGCCCATCGGCGTCATCGCAGTGGAGGGGGAATTCGAGCGCGGCGCCGCGGTGGCCTGCATCGGCCCCGAGGGCCAGGAAATCGCCCGAGGGCTGGCCAATTACGGCAGCGGAGAATCCCGGCTGATCGCCCGTAAGACGAGCCAGGAAATCGAAGAAGTATTGGGGTTTGTCGACGAACCGGAATTGATTCACCGGGACAATCTGATACTGCTCGACTGATTCGGGCCCGCATTACCCACAGCAGAAGCCCCGGCAATCCGGGGCTTTTCTTTTGGCCAAAGCCCCGCTGATCCGGCAAAGACAGGCAACAAAAAAACGGGCGCCGAAGCGCCCGTTTTGATTTCCAACTGGCTAGGCCAGATTAGAAAGCGTGACGGATACCAACGGAGTAGCCGCGGACGTTGGAGCCCAGAGCAGCAGCGCCACCGGTGGCGGTGCTGTTGTTGGCGGACACGCCGTACAGGTAGTCGTAGGTGGCGTTGGCGTCGTTGTTCAGCTGGGAGTAGACAGCCTTCAGGATGGTGCGCTTGGAGAGGCTGTGCTCGTAGCCGACGACGATGTGCTTGGCACCGGTGTCGGTGTTGCTGCCCAGACCCAGGGTCGGGCCGGAGACGTCACGAGCAACACCGTACTGGGCGATGATGGCGCCAGCCGGGGTCACGTTGAACTTGCCAGTCACGTAGTAGATGTTCTGCTTGATGGTGCCGGAAGCAACGCCACCCAGATCAGCTTCGGGACGATCCCACAGCAGGCCGACTTGAGCCGGGCCGAACTTGTAGTAACCAGCCAAGCGGTTGTCCTTGACCTTCTTCACGTTGGCGAGGAGACCGTCGGTAGCGGCTGCGCCGTTGTTGGTAGCATCCACCTGGGTGTAAGCGTAACCAACATAGAACGGGCCGTTTTCATAGTTCAGGCCAGCGGTCCAGGCAACGTTGCCAGTAGCCTTGTTGCCAGCGGGGGAGTTTTCCCGGCCAGCCAGAGCGGCACCGTTAACACCGTTGGTCAGGCCGGTGGAGTAACCGACGACGCCGGAGAAGCCGGAGAAGTTCGGGGAGATGTAGGCGATGGCGTTGGTGATGCGCTGGTCGAAGGCGGAAGCACCAGCGGTGTCCAGACCAGCAACCGGGCCACCCAGCTTGCCCAGCAGAGCGGTGTTAGCACCGATGCCGGTAGCGCCGGAGTTAACGTCCATCTTGGCGCCCAGGGCACGGGTCGGGCCGGTCACGTTGCCGGCGACGACGGTACCGAAGCCGCCAACCAGGCCGACGTAGGAGTCACGGTTGTTCCAGGCACCGGCAGCGCCGTTGTCGAGGCTGATGCCGTTTTCCAGCTGGAAGGCAGCCTTCAGGCCGTTGCCCAGGTCTTCCACACCCTTGAAGCCGATGTAGGAGGACTCGGAGTTGACGCGGTTGCGGGACTTGAACTCCGCGGCACCGCCGGTAGTGCTGGTGGCGCGGACGTTTTCGAAGGAAGCGTCAGCAACACCGTAGATGGTGACGTTGGACTGGGCGAAGGCGGCGCCGGACAGGCCAGCGATAGCCAGGGCGATCAGTTTCTTCTGCATCAGAATTTCTCCTTAGTGGTTAGTTTTAATCTGCCTGTTGCCAAGCTGACTAAGCTTTACCTCTCGGATCGAGAAGTTGGCATTCATTTTGGCAAAGGGCTATGCCCCCGACAATCGATCATTGGCCTTTGGGCGATTCACCCCGGAATATTGTTGTGTATTTGCAACACTCATGTCGAGGAGAGATCAAGCTTCGCCATACCACCAGAGAATCAGAACCCTTGGAACAACAAATCAAGCGCCGCCGTGATCTCGTTACGCCGCCCCTCCAGATTGAGCACGGTACTTTTCAGCAACTGCGCCGGCACCGCAGCCATGAACTGCGTCACCATCGAAACCGTAGTGCCTTCGATATCGAACAGGGGATTGAGCGTTCCGGCGGGTTTCGGCGCCATGTCGACGGGCAACAGCGGTACGACAACGCGGGTATTCAGGTGATTGAGCAAGTCGGCCTGGATATCAAGCAAATATCCAGCCCCATCCGGGTTCCTATAAACGCCGAACCTTGCCGTCAGAAGCTCTGATAGCGCGCCAGCGGCAGGCCGTGCTGCTCGACATAGGTATTCGAGCTTTCAAGTGCATCCTGATTGGCTTCCCGCCAGAGTTCCGCCCGCCTTTCCGCCACGGCGCGCGCTATGCCTGCCTCGGCTGCCTGAGAAATGTTGATGCGCAAGGACTTGGCTTCGGCCAACAGAGCTTCCCCAAGTGAGACATTGGTAGCTTTGCGGGCAGTGCCGGACGACGGAAGAGAAACGTTAGCCATCAAGGCCTCCACATACAATGGCGCCCCCCATGTTGCCATTCGTGCGCATGAATAACAACATTCACGACGCCATGCATCTATGACTGCTGCCAGCAGAAATGATTCGAGGCATCAGGCAGCAGCCGTCTCCGCCACGTTCTGACGCCATTACTCCGAAAACAACCTTGCCAGCTCCTCCCCCGGCTCGGTCGCACGCATGAAGGCTTCGCCCACCAGGAAGGAATTGACCTGATTGGAGCGCATCAGCACCACATCGGCAGGCGCCAGGATGCCGCTCTCGGTGACAACGATACGCTCGGCGGGGATGCGGAGTAGCAGATCGAGAGTGGTCTGGAGGCTCACTTCGAAGGTCCGCAGGTTGCGGTTGTTGATGCCGACCAGGGGCGTATCGAGCTGCAGGGCGGTATCCAGTTCCTCGCCATCATGGACCTCCACCAGCACCGCCATGCCCAGCCCGTGGGCGATGGCTTCCAGGTCCCGCATCTGGCCAAGGTCGAGGGCGGCGGCAATGAGGAGGATGCAGTCCGCCCCCATGGCCCGGGCCTCATAGACCTGATAGGCGTCCACCATGAAATCCTTGCGCAGCACCGGCAGGGCGCAGGCGGCGCGGGCGGCTTGGAGGTATTCCGGGGCGCCCTGAAAATAGAGGCGGTCGGTGAGCACCGACAGGCAGGCCGCCCCATGCTTCTCGTAGCTCACGGCGATCTCGGCGGGCCGGAAATCCGGCCGGATGATGCCCTTGGAAGGACTCGCCTTCTTGATTTCGGCAATCACCGCCGGTTCGCCGGCGGTGATCCTGTTGCGGATGGCCCCGACGAAATCCCGGGCCGGGGCCTGCCCTTCGGCTTCGCCCCGAACTGCCGCCAGGGATTTGGCCGCCAGTGCCGCCGCCACTTCCTCGCGCTTGGTGGCAAGGATCTTGTTGAGGATGTCGCTCATGAGAACTGCCGGGTGCAGGCGACGAAGGCATCCAGCTTCGCCCGGGCGGCGCCGGAAGCGATGGCCTCGAAGGCCTTGTCCACGCCGTCGGCCAGGGTGTCCGCCAGGCCGGCAACGTAGATGCTGGCGCCGGCATTCAGGGCTACGATGTCCCGGGCAGGGCCGAGCTTGTTCTCCAGGGCGCCGAGGAGCATGGCCTTCGATTCCTCAACGTTGCTTACCTGCAGCACCTTGGGGTCGTGCACCGGCAGGTTGAATTCCTCCGGATGGATTTCGTATTCGTTGATCCTGCCGTCCTTCAATTCGCCCACCAGGGTGTGACCGGAGATGGAAATCTCGTCCAGCCCTTCCCGGCCGAAAACCGTGAGGGCCCGCTGGCTGCCCAGGCGCTGCAGGACGCGGACCTGGATGCCCACCAGGTCCGGATGGAACACGCCCATCACCTGCTGGGGGGCATTGGCCGGATTGGTCAGGGGGCCGAGGATGTTGAAAAGGGTCCGCACCCCCAATTCGCGGCGCACCGGCGCTGCATGTTTCATGGCGCTGTGGTGGCCGGGGGCGAACATGAAGCCGACGCCGGCTTCCTCGATGCACCGGGCCACCTGCTCGGGATTGAGGTTGATGTTGGCCCCCAGGGCCTCCAGCACGTCGGCGCTGCCCGACTGGCTCGAAACCGAGCGCCCGCCGTGCTTGGCGATCCGGGCGCCGGCGGCGGCGGCGACGAACATGGCGGCAGTGGAAATATTGAAGGTATGGGCGCCGTCACCGCCGGTGCCGCAGGTATCCACCAGCCGGCTCGGATCGGCCAACTGGACCTTGGTGGATAGCTCCCGCATGACGCTGGCGGCGGCGGCGATCTCGCCGATGGTTTCCTTCTTGACCCGCAGCCCGGTGATGATGGCGGCGATCATGGTCGGGGAGACCTCACCCCCCATGATCTGCCGCATGAGGGAGACCATTTCGTCGTGGAAGATCTCGCGATGTTCGATGGCCCGCTGCAGGGCGGCTTGGGGAGTCATTGCTGGTGTTCCTCCAGGAAATTCTTCAAGAGATCGTGACCGCGCTCGGTCAGGATGGATTCGGGATGGAACTGCACGCCCTCCACGGCCAGGGTCTTGTGGCGCACGCCCATGATTTCACCGTCGTCGGTCCAGGCGGTGATGTCCAGGCATTCCGGGCAGGTCTCCCGCTCGATGGCCAGGGAATGGTAGCGGGTGCAGGTGAGCGGGTTGGGCAGCCCCCGGAAGACGCCGGCATCCTTGTGATGCACCGGCGACACTTTGCCGTGCATGAGCCGTTTGGCGTGGACAATTTTGCCGCCGAAGGCTTCGCCGATGGACTGGTGGCCGAGGCAGACGCCCAGGACGGGAATCTTGCCGGCGAACTCCCGGATGGCAGCCAGGGAAATCCCGGCCTGGGCCGGAGTGCAGGGGCCAGGGGAAATCACCAGGTAGGCCGGATTCAGGCGGGCGATGTCGCTCACCGTGATGGCGTCGTTGCGGTAAACCCGGACGTCCTGGCCGAGCTCGCCGAAATACTGGACGAGGTTGTAGGTGAAGCTGTCGTAATTGTCGATCATCAGCAGCATGGTGCTACCTCATTGAATCAATTGGTTATTGCGATTGAGCGTGTGGGGGCCTTGGCCGGAGCAAGGCAAACGTGGCGGACTAGCGTCGCCAGCGGGGAAAACAGGGCCACAGGGAAATGAGGAAGCGCTGCATGGTCGCAGCATTCTATCAACCCGCCGCCGAGGCGTACAGGGCGCCGCTTCCGAGTTCAGCCACCGGCGGGCATCGGCGGGGATTTTCGTTTAAAATCCGCGCTTTCCGCCGGAACGCTCCATGAACGCCGCCCCCCACCCGTCTTCGCTCCTGCCTTCCCACCGACTTTCCATCGTCGTTCCCCTCTACAACGAGGAGGACAACGTCGCCCCCCTGGTGAAGCGGGTGCACGAAGCCCTCACCGATTACGGCTACCCCTGGGAACTGCTGCTGGTGGACGATGGCAGCAGCGATTGCACAGCCGAGCGTGCCGCCCAGGCCGCCCGGGAATACGGCACCCATGTCCGGCTGGTGGAGCTCACCCGCAATTTCAAGCAGACCGCCGCCATGCAGGCCGGGGTGGATGCTTCCCGGGGAGACGTCATCGTCACCATGGACGGCGACCTCCAGAACGACCCCATCGACATTCCCCGCCTGGTGGGCCGGCTCCTGAACGAGGATCTGGACCTGGTGGCCGGCTGGCGCCAGAACCGTCAGGACGGACTCCTCCTGCGCAAGGTGCCGTCGAAGATCGCCAACCGGCTCATCGCCAGGCTCACCGGCGTCCGCCTCACGGACTACGGCTGCAGCCTCAAGGCCTTCCGCGCCACAGTCATCAAGAGCGTCCGCCTCTACGGCGAGATGCACCGCTTCATCCCCGCCTGGCTGGCCACCGTCACCACGCCCCGGCGCATCGCCCAGGAACCGGTGACCCACCACGCCCGGGTGGCCGGCGAATCCAAGTACGGCATCTCCCGCACCTTCCGGGTCATCCTGGATCTGGTGGCGGTGTATTTCTTCATGCGCTTCCGGGCCCGGCCCGGGCATTTCTTCGGCGGCATCGGGCTGCTCCTCACCAGCCTCTCCTCCCTCGTCCTCGGCTGGCTGGCCTGGGTCAAGTTCGGCCTGGGCGAAGACATCGGCAGCCGCCCCCTGCTGCTCCTCGGGGTCGGCGGCATGATCGCCGGCGTGCATTTCATCACCACCGGCGTCCTGGCCGAGATCATGGCCCGCATCTACTTCGAGTCGGGGAACGCCCAGCTCTACCTGGCCCGGCCGGAGCGCCAGCTGGCGGACAACGAGGGCTGGCGCAAGCCCGTTTGATGTTGCCGAATATCGCCCGCAACGCCCGGCTGGGGCTTGCCGCCCTCACCGCCATCGTCCTCGCCTGGCGCTTCTGGGTGGTGCTCGACCTGGGCATCACCCTCTATGTGGACGAGGCCCAGTACTGGACCTGGGCCCGGGACCTGGCCTGGGGCTATTTTTCCAAACCCCCCGGCGTCGCCGCCCTGATCGCCGCTTCCACCACTCTCTTCGGCTACGGCATTCTGGGGGTCAAGGCCCTGGGCATGCTCTGCTATCCGGCTGCCGCCTGGATCGCCTTCGCCATCGCCCGGCGGCTCTACGACGAGAACACGGCCTTCTGGGCCGCAGTGACCGTCCTCACCCTGCCCATGTTCTCCTGGCTGGGGCTATTCGTCTCCACCGACGGGCTTCTCACCGTTTTCTGGCTGCTGGCCCTTTACGCCTACCTCCGGGCCCTCGACCATGATCGCTGGCAGGACTGGCTTCTCCTGGGCGCCATCTGCGGCCTGGGCCTGATGTCCAAATACACCATGGTGGCCTGGATGCTGGCCGCCCTGCTGCACCTGGCCGCCTTTCACCGGGAACGCCTGAAGAGCCTGCGCCCCTGGGCCGCCGCTTTCCTGGCCCTGCTCATCCTCGCTCCCAATATCGCCTGGAACATCGCCAACGACTTCCCCACCCTCAAGCACACCGCCGATATCACGGTGAACAAGCGGGCCGCCGGCGGCCTCAAGGCACTGGGGGAATTCCTGGCAGCCCAGTGGATAGCCTTCGGCCCCATCTTCGGCAGCGTCTTCCTGGTGCTCCTCGTCAGCGTCCGCAAGGCTTGGCGGGACGACAAGCTGCGGCTGCTGCTCTGGTTCAGCATTCCACTCTGGATCGTGGTCTCCATCCAGGCGGCGAAGAGCCACGCCAACGCCAACTGGGCCGCCCCCGCCTTCGCCCCCGCCGCCATCGCGGTGGTGGCCTGGCTCCTGGCCCGGAATCGCCGGCGGCTGCTGGCGGTGGGGCTCGCCATCAACCTGGCGCTGGTGGGCGCGATTTATCACTGGCCCCAGATCCTGCACGCCCTGGCAGTCAAGGAAGCCTCCCGGCAGGACCCCTTCGCCCGTGCCCGGGGCTGGGACGAGTTGGGCCGCCAGCTGCAGCCCATCGTCGCCGCCCATCCCCAGGCGGTGCTCGTCGCCGACAACCGCACCCTGCTGGCCCACATGCTCTACGAGTTGCGGGACCTCGCCCCCGCCGCCGCCAGCTGGAATCCGGAAGGGCTGAAGACCGACCACTACAAGCTCACCACCGACCTCTCCCCCTACGTCGGCCGGGACGTCCTCCTCATCACCCGCGACCGGCCGGGGCCGGACATGGCGGCCCGCTTCGCCGCCATCGAACGCCTGGCCCGGCTGCGCGCCCCCCTGGATGAAAGCCGCGCCCTGGCCATGGACGTCTATCTTCTCCATGATTTCAAGGGCTACTGAACTGAAGGGAATACTGGCCGCCTGCCTGGCCCTGGCGGTGGTCTTCATCCTTTTCCCGGGCCTCGACCTGGCCGCCAGCGGCCTCTTTTTCCGAGACCACGCCTGGCTCCTGGACCGGGACTCGGCCTGGCTCTTCCTGCCTTACCGGGGACTGCCGCGGCTGGGTCAAGCCACCCTGCTGGCCTTGGTAGCCCTCTGGCTGCTGAGCTTCGTCCGCCGCTTCGCGGGCCTGCGGGCCCGGCGGACCACCTTCGGCTTCCTGTTGGCTGCTGCCCTGACCGGTCCGGTGCTCCTGGTGGACAATCTCATCAAGGACCATTCCGGCCGCGCCCGGCCCATCAATGTGCAGCCCTTCGGCGGCCAGAAGCAATTCACCCCGGCCTTCCTACCGGCGGATCAATGCCGCAAGAACTGCTCCTTCGTCAGCGGCCATGTGGCCACCGCATCCTTCCTCATGGCCTTCGGCTGGCTGGCGGCACCGGCCGTGCGCCGGCGCTGGCTTATCGCCGGCATCGTCTCCGGCGGGACCATGGGACTCCTCCGCATGGTGCCCGGCGGGCACTTCCTGTCGGATACGATCTTCGCCTGGTTCGCGGTGTATTTCAGCTTGTGGCTGACGGAGTGGGTTTTCCGGCGATTGGGCTGGCTGCCGCCGAGACCTTTGGACTGACGAGAAATCCTCTCGCTCGTCGGGCGGGGCATTCGCTCCGCCGGGCTGCGGAACTCGGGGGCTGCGCCCCCTCAGACAGTCCTCGCCCGGTTCCTCGAACGCCCCACCCTCCGGTTGGCACGGAGGGTGAAGGTTGTTGTCAGTCGAGGCGGGTGTCCAGGCCGTTTTCCGCCAGCTCGGCGGCCCGCAGGATGGCCCGGGCCTTGTTCTGGGTCTCCTGCCATTCGGCATTGGGATCGGAGTCGGCGACGATGCCGGCGCCGGCCTGGACGTGGAGTTCCTTGTCCTTGACCACCGCGGTGCGGATGGCGATGGCCAGGTCCATGTCGCCGTGGAAGCCCAGATAACCCACTGCTCCGGCATAGATGCCGCGCTTCACCGGCTCCAGCTCATCGATGATCTCCATCGCCCGCACCTTGGGGGCGCCGGAGACGGTGCCCGCCGGGAAGGTAGCCTTGAGCACGTCGAGGGCGTCCAGCCCCGGCTGCAGCTTGCCTTCCACATTGGAGACGATATGCATGACGTGGGAGTAACGCTCGATGACCATGTTTTCGGTGAGCTTGACGCTGCCCACCTTGGCGACGCGGCCGCAGTCGTTGCGTCCGAGGTCGAGGAGCTGGACATGCTCGGCCCGCTCCTTTTCATCGGACAGCAGGTCGGCGGCCAGGGCTGCATCCTCCTCCGCCGAGGCGCCCCGCTTCCGGGTGCCGGCGATGGGACGCACCGTGACGACATCGCCTTCGAGGCGCACCAGGATCTCTGGGGATGCTCCCACCACATGGAAGTCCTCGAAGTCGAAATAGAACATGTAGGGCGACGGGTTGAGGCTCCGCAGGCTCCGGTAGAGGGCCATGGGACTCGCAGCCAGGGGCTTGGTCATGCGCTGGGAGAGGACTACCTGCATGACGTCCCCTTCGGTGATGTATTGCTTGGCTTTCAGCACGGCCTTCTTGAAGGCGGCTTCGCCGAAGACGGAAACCGCCGGTGCGGACTGGGCGGGCTTCTCTTCCGGAATGCTGGCCGGGGCGCGCAGCTTGGCCAGCAGTTCCTTGAGGCGGGTGCGGGCCTTCTGGTAGGCACCGGGAACGCCGGGCTCGGCATAGACCACCAGGGTCAGCTTGCCGGAAAGGTTGTCCACCACCGCGATTTCCTCGGACAGCAGCAGGAGGATATCAGGGGTGCCGAGGTCGCCGGGCTTCTGGGTGCGGGTGAGGCGGGTCTCCACGTAGCGCACCGTGTCGTAGCCGAAACAGCCCACCAGGCCGCCGCAGAAGCGCGGCAGGCCGGCCAGGGGGGCGGCCCGGAAGCGCTTCATGAACTTGCCGACGAATTCCAGGGGATTGGTGTCGTCCTCCCGCTCGGCGATGCGGTGGCCGGTCAGGACCAGCACCTGGTGGCCGTAGACGGCGATGCGGGTGGCGGCCGACAGGCCGATGAAGGAATAGCGCCCGAAGCGCTCGCCCCCCTGGACCGATTCCAGAAGGTAGGAATAGGGCTGGCCGGCCAGCTTCAGGTAGATGGACAGCGGCGTATCGAGATCGGCAAAGGTCTCGAGGGTGACGGGGATGCGGTTGTAGCCTTGCGCGGCGAGCGCGTTGAATTCGGTTTCGGTCATGGAAGCCTCACAAAAACCAGGGGACGAACGGGAAACTGGAAACGAGAAACGGTGGTCAGCGGCGCCAGCGCCAGCAGTCCTTGATCCCTTTGCGGGAGCGGTTTTCCCAGTTACGCGAAATCGTCATGTTCTTGTGGGCTATTCAGAATGATTGCGCCCGTTCCAGGGCGGCGGGGAGATCGGATACTAGCGCATCGCAATCGGCGCTGTCCACCGGCTCTCCCTCGTTGTAGCCGTAGGGCACGCAGAACACCGGGCAGCCGGCGCCCCGGGCAGCCTGGATGTCGTTCCGGGAGTCGCCGACGTGGATATTT
Source organism: Rhodocyclaceae bacterium (assembly GCA_018261935.1). GTDB lineage: Bacteria > Pseudomonadota > Gammaproteobacteria > Burkholderiales > Rhodocyclaceae > JAGTRP01. Next base: position 62,974 of record JAGTRP010000023.1, on the reverse strand, counting down.
TCCACCGGCCGGGTGCCCATCACCACGCAGGCATGGAGAATGGGTTCCGGGTGGGGCTTCTTGTTGGGCGTGGTGTCGCCGGAGACGATGACGTCAAAGAAGTCGGCCATGCCCATGCGCTCCAGGAGCGCCTCGGTGAACATGCCGGGCTTGTTGGTCACCACCCCCATTTTCGCCCCGGTAGCCTTCCAGGCCTGCAGTCCCTCCATCACGCCGGGATAGACCAGGGTGAAGCGGCCGTTCACCTCGCTATAGTGGCGCTTGAAGGATTCGATGCCGGCATGGAGCTGCTCGGCCGGGGGCGGGTGCCCCCGGGTCAGGCAGCGCTCCACCAGGACGGCCATGCCCTTGCCGACGAAGCTGTGAATTTCATCCGGGGTCCGGGGGGGCTCCCCCAGGTCTTCCAGCATGCGGAGGCAGGCTTCGGCCAGGTCGGCGACGGTGTCCAGCAGGGTGCCGTCCAGGTCGAAGGTGACCGACTTGAATCTCATGCCTTGGCCAACTCGGCCCGCAGCGCACCGATAACCGTATCGTAGCGATGGGGGTCCTCATCCCGGCCGGCGCCATAGACGGCGGAACCGGCGACGAAAGCATCGACCCCGGCCCGGGCGATCTCGGCGATATTAGCGGTATTGACGCCGCCATCGATCTCCAGGCGGATGCGGCGGCCGGTCTCCCGCTCGTAGGCGTCGATCCTGGCCTTGGCCTGACGGGCCTTGGCCAGAGCCGAGGCGATGAACTTCTGGCCGCCGAAGCCAGGGTTCACGCTCATGAGCAGCACCACGTCGAGCTTGTCCATGACGTAGTCCATGTAATCCAGCGGCGTGGCCGGATTGAAGACCAAGCCGGCCTGGCAGCCCTGGTCGCGGATGAGGGCGAGGCTCCGGTCCACGTGCTCCGAGCCTTCCGGGTGGAAGGTGATGATGTTGGCCCCGGCCTTGGCAAAATCGGGAATGATGCGGTCCACCGGCTTGACCATGAGATGCACGTCGATGGGCGCCGTGGTACACGGGCGGATGGCCTGGCAGACCAGGGGGCCGATGGTGAGGTTGGGAACGTAATGGTTGTCCATCACGTCGAAATGAATCCAATCGGCACCGGCGGCGATGACATTGGATACTTCTTCCCCGAGCTTGGCGAAATTGGCCGAGAGTATGCTCGGTGCGATTACGAATTCCTTGTTCGACATAGCTGCCCCCCAAAAGATGGAATGATCTGATGCTGATTTTACCGACGAAAGCGGCTTCGGAGAGCATTGTCACACTAGACGAATTCCTGTCAAATACGGAGACATCCCCTACAGTGGTCCACCATGGCAGAAGAGAAGAAATACCTGATCCAGATCGAGACCTCTCCTGAGTTCATCCCGGACCAGTCCGATCCGGAAGGACAGCGCTACGTCTTCGCGTACACCATCACCATCCGCAATATCGGCAGCGTGCCGGCGCAGCTCATCTCGCGGCACTGGATCATCACCGACGCCAATAACTCGGTGCAGGAAGTGCGTGGACTGGGGGTTGTGGGCCATCAGCCCCTGCTGAAACCCGGAGAAAGCTTTGAATACACCAGCGGCTGCTCCCTCGGCACCCCGGTGGGAACCATGAAGGGGACCTACCAGATGATCGCCGAGGATGGGATTCAATTCGAGGCTGACATTCCGGAATTCACCCTGGCCATTCCCCGCGTGCTCCATTGAGCCTGAAGCACTCCTACCGTTTTATCGCCCCCTTTTACGACGCGACCCTAGAAGCCGCCACCCGGGCCATCCGGCGGGAAAGCCTCACCGCCCTGCCCTCGCAACCGTCCCGGGTGTTGATCAATGGCATCGGCACGGGACTGGACCTGCCCCACCTGCCAACCCAGCATCAATACACGGGAATCGACTTGAGCCCGGCAATGCTCGGGCGTGCCCTGGGACGTAAAGAGCGCCTGCCTTTCCTGCCTGTGCAGGGCGACGTGCAACGGCTGCCTTTTGCAGCCGGCAGTTTCGACGCCGCAGTGCTGCACCTGATTCTGGCAGTGGTTCCCGATCCCGCCGCCTGCCTGGCCGAGACGGCTCGAGTCCTGCGCCCCGGGGGCAGCATCCTGATAATCGACAAATTCTTGCGGCCGGGACAGCAAGCGCCTTTGCGGCGCCTGCTCAACCCTCTGGCCCGCCGGATCGCGACCCGCCTGGACGTAGTCTGGGAGGACGTGCTCGCCACCACCCCGAACCTTGTCGTCCTGGAAGACTGTCCTATCCTGGCCGGCGGCTGGTTCCGCCGGATTCGGCTGGTGAAGCGCTAATGCTGCCGCTTGCCGACCTCGTGGCCGATCACGCCGCCGACGGCGGCGCCGCCCACCGTCCCGAGCGCGCTGTTGTCCGTAGCCGCCGCACCGGCGACACCGCCGACGCCGGCACCGATGACCGTACCCTTCTCGGTCTTGGACATGCTGTCCCAAGTAGAACATCCACCCACCGAGGCGGCAATCATGACAGCCGAAAGGCTTGCCGCAATCTTACGTCCCCGCATGATTTTCTCCTTCCGCAACGAACCAGGCCAGCAGCCTGTTCCCATTGGACGGAAGGAGAAAGTACTGAGTTCGCCCTAGACGGCCCGCACTTGTAACAACTCGTATCACTGCGGTAGTCGGCGTTATCGCTCTACAAGCCCGGCCAATGCGTTAATCATTAGAAGCCGCATCAAGCATGTACCCGCTTTTGTACCCGCTTTTCGGTTCTCGTTATTCTGCACTAGAAGCGAGAATGCCCATCCAAACCAGCCGGCAGGGGTTGGAAATGACAGGTCTCTTCTACGGTGATGCGGCCTTTCCCGACCTCAGCAATAAAGAGCCGGCCGCCAGCCGCTGTGCCAGCCGGCGCCCATTCTTTCTCAAGGCGAGCCTTGTCCATTGCCAGGGCAATGCTAGTTGATGGAATGCCCTGGCGGAACTGCCAAGGCATCAGGTTGCCGTCCGCTCAGCTTACGCGCCTGTCCAGTCATCCTCCTTGACCGACCTCGCGGCGGCGGGGCCCTTGGGCTTTCCTTCCTTCTTGGGAATCCTGTCCCGAACCACCTCCGGCAAATCGTCCGCTGTGACAAAGCCATATTCATGACATTCCAACAGGTAGCGGCTGACGCGGCTCTGATCGTCGTACAGCTTCCCAAACCCTGTAAACGGCATCGGACGAATGACGCCGCTATAGGGGATATGGTTGTCGCTCAATCTCTCGCGCAGTTCCGTTTCGGCCACCAGTGCCGTTTCCAGTTGAAGTGCCGCATGAAAAATCGCAGCAACGTTGGCCCGGTGCAGTGGAAGCAAGTCGGTGGCAATCGCGCGGCCGACCTCGGCCCGGATATCCTCAACGATGCCGCGCTGCAACTCTTCCGCTTTCCGAAGAACCGAGAGGCGGTGAGTGACTTCTTCGAGCGTCCTGGTTATTGCCTCGCGTTTCATGGACACCGGCTCGGAGAGTTGCGCCCCCGATAGCATGGCTTTTGCCTCGGCCTCGATCCTTTCGCCATGAGCACTGCCTAGTTCGCTCAGCCCTGATTGGGCTTCGTTGCGCCGCTGTTCCAAATTGGCCAGCTCCCCTCTGATCTCCATCAGGCGCGTATGGGCTGCCGTATAGCGCGGGTCTCGGTGCAGGCTGATATTGACTTCCTTAAGTCGCTCAAACATGGTGTTTCCTTTCAACGTTATGGAATACCGCCAGGGCAGTCCCGGGCGGCGAGTTAAGCAGCTCTGCTTACATGGCAGCGCCGCAAGAACATGGAATTCAGTGGGGGCGCCTGGTGGCTAGGTACCAATTCCGGCAATCAGTCGCAGCATTAAATAGGTGCCGTCGCATTTCACCTGCCTTTCTTCCGGCTTCCCGTCGTCTACAGCAGTGCCAATCCAGCAGAGAAGGGAAAAAACATTCCTTCAGCCCTGATCTCCTCATCAAGGGCCAATCCCTTACCCCCTCCCCCATTCCCGAGAACAGCCCCATAAAAACCCGATTAACCAGCCGGTCTAGGGGCCAAAGAGCCCAGGGATTTATGCCCCCCTCCCCATGCCCCCTACCTGCTATGCCTCTTGGCCTCCCGCCCCTATCGAAAAAGTCGAATAAGTCGGCGAACGCTCTTTCTCGTTTCGGTCTTTCGACTTTTTCGACTTTTTCTATGTGGGTTGGCGGAATATGTGCAACACATTGAATAGAAATAGAAATATCTAAAATTGGTTTCATGGCGAATAACCCGCTTTAGTCGATGAACAATTTGGGGTTCATGCGGACCACCGTTGATGGGGGCGCCCCCTTGTTGGGCACCTTGTCAATGCGCAGCACATCGCATAGGGCCAGGCGTTCAAGCGCCTTGTCTAGCCGCCCGACACTGCGGAACCGGCCCTCCATCGCTTTCTGGCACTGGCTCTTTTTGAAGGACAGTAGCCCGCCCGCCTGCGCCCATTTCACAATGGCAATTGCATCGGTGTCTGCAGCATCCGCTCCCAGCAGGCCGAAAGCCGCATGGGCGTGAGGAATCAGCAGCCGGCACAGACTGACGGCTCGTTCCGTGGCGTCCAGGCTGACGCTTTCAGCCGTTGGCCCGGTCTCGGCCAGTTCCAGAAGGGCAGCGATGCGCGCCGCCGCGCCTGGCAGCTTGCTTGACCAGTCGGCAATGGACTCCATTGCACCCCGCTCGCCCTGCTGCTTCTCCACTTCATCAGCGAAATCAAGCCAGGCGTCTTTAGCCGAGTCAGTTAGCCCAATGACCCGGGGATTTCCTGCCACTAGGTCTCGCCCATCGAGTAAGCCCCGCAGCCGGCGTTCATACTCATTGGATATGTGGTTTGGGACCGCCCACCGCCGCCGCACGTCTCGCCGGCCCACGTTCGATTCGGGGATGGCAAAGAGGAAGCGGGCCAAGAGGCCGCTATCCCTGAACCGCCGGCTGCTGGCTACGTCTGCCAGGACTCCAGGTTGCAGGGCAAGCCCGAAGGTCAGCGCCGGGCGGTCCACATGCGCAGCCCGGTCGGCCCGATCTACCCGCATGGGGGTACCGGCATGGCCCTGCAGGAACACATCCAGGCTTGCCATACCGCCGCTATACATTCCGGCCATGATGAGAAAGATTCCGGCCTCGTCGGAGAGAACGGCCATGCGTTCGCCGTGTTCCACCAAGAGCCCCTGCAATCGTTCGGCCGTGCAGTCGCCGGTAAAAAGTCGGGGCGCCCGTATCTCGGTAGGCATGCCTTCCTCTTCTTCCTGGATTTGCTTGCGAATCTTCTCCCGGTCTTCGTCGTTCTCCGCATTGACAGCATCCCGCGTTAGCTTCTCGATTCGTTTCTTGGCCACGCACCAAGGGACCGGCAAGGGCGTTGATAACCGCCGTCTTCCGGCTGCCACTGGGGAGCGCCGTCAGCGTCCAGATGGAAAGCGGCTCGGTGTAGTCGTCATCCGGCCCAAAAGGCGCCACCTCAAAGCGGCGGTGCAGGCAGGTTGCCAGGACGGACAGGGAGCACATGACTGCCAGTGCCGGGGGGGTTTGAGTCGATTCAGCCACCGCGCCGGCCATGTCCTTCACCCAGGAGGGCAGCACATCCGCCGGAAGCTCGGGCACGTGGATGCGCCCGGGGAGGATGGGGTCCGGCCAGTTCTCCCCGATGGAGCGAATGCCGCTATCGCTGGCTACCGAAGCCGGGCTGGGCAAATGGGTAGCGATTGCCGAGGAAATGGCCGCTGCGACGGCGCCGCCGCCTGCCACCCGGGCCAGGTCGTTGAAGTCGGATAGATCACCCATGGCAGCTTCCTTCGAAACGTGGAACCGCCACTGCCGCACCCACCGCACGCGCCGCCGCCATTGCTGCCGCCATCCCGGGATTGCCAGGGGTGCCGGTGTCGTTGTCGGCAGCAATTACCAAGGTCAGGGCCGGGAATTTTTGCCGCAAAGCCTTGGCAACCGGCTGCAGGTTTCCAGCGTCGAAGGCGATAGCCGTAGCGGTGCCAGTCGCCTGGTAGATCGTCGCCCCGGTAGCGTAGCCTTCACATACGCACAGGGCGGCTGCAGGCTGTGGAGCATGCCATTAGGATCGCGCACAGGGATTACCAACTGCCCCCGTAGGTTGCGGATGCCGTAGGCGTCCACCGCTTTGCGCACCAAGTAGGGATGTGAATCGTCGGCGGGTCTTGCGCGCTCCCATAGCCGCGCCGCCCGATCCCTTGCAGACGCGTACACTGCAGCCTGCTCGGCATCCCGCGCCGCTTTTGCCGCTGCCATGCGTTCGGCCATGGCCTGGCGTTCAGCGGCTGTCAGTGTTCTATCCCGCTGGGGATGCCAAGTCTCCGACTGGCCGGTTTTCCAACTCCCAAAAACGCCATAGGGATGCGCATCAAGGTTGAGCACGTACCAGCCATTGGTGCTGCCAGCCTTATCTCCCTCTACACGATAGCGACGCAGCCGTCCGTCAGCAATCGGGGCCGGCTTCTGCATTGCCAATCCTGCAGCGGAAAGCGCCTTAAGGAAATCGGCAGTACCCGGGGGAGTCAAAGCTCACCCCCTTCGCTTTCAACAATGCCACCAATCAAATAGTTGAGTTGTTCGGTGGCCACGTCGGCAAGTTGCTCATCTTCGATCCGGCAGCCGGGGTTCAACCAGAAGACCCCCACTGCGAACAGGTACTGAAGCTGCATGGCCACTGCTGCAACCTGCCGCGCCTGTTCTTCGGTCAGTTGATCGACCAGAACTCGACTGCGGCCAATGGCGAGATGATGAACCTTGGGTGATTTCTTGCGCCCCATGGCTGCACCTATGCCGATTTGCGGCTGCTTTGGATGCGGCCGGCTATCCAGGCGTCGACTTCGTGCTCTGGCCAGCCTACGGCCTTAGCCCCCAAGGAAACCGGAGCGGGGAACGTACCTGCCTGGATAGCTGCGTAAATCGCCGATCTGGAAAGCCCAGTGCGGGATTCAACTTGCCTTCTTCGGAGAATTACTAGCGCGTTGCGGATTTGTTCGGACATGCGTAGCTCCTACAAGATCGCCCCGGCCATCCGGGGAACGAGTAGGAACGGAAATTACGCATCAATACAGCCTAGAAATACCTAAATTGGCCGGAGATTTTCCTGGCGATTTTAGGAACTACCTCGCTCCTTCAATTTGGCGATGAAGGAAGCCCATGATTTTTCATGCTTTGCCGCCTTGGTTAGCCAATACCCTGCCTTGTTGCACTCGATCCCTGCAAGCTCCATGACTGCATGAAATGAAATGCCGGCCAGGCCCGTTTCTGTTGTAGTGAATTTGATGTTCAGCCGGCCAAGGTAGTCCTCCAATTTATGGGCAACCATGAATTGGGGGCGTGCAAAATCGGCATCAGTTATTGGCAGATTCAGCAACCCGTTAGTCATTCCTAAATGCATACTAGCCAGTTCGCCGGCACAGGTCTTCTTCATGTCACGCGCTAAGACCATGAGGGCAAATGTATTGTCCCTCATGGGCGAGGGAAGCCTAGTATCTGGAAAATCCTTTTCGATCTGTTCGAATCCGCCAGCCAGAAGAAAACCCAATGCGGCATCGTCCAGACTTTGCATGGCGTCAATGATTTTGGACAAGCCATTCAGAAGCGATTCCGCCCTCTCTCTTCTTGCCTCTTGCTTTACTCGCTCTTCTGCACTCACCATAGCCACGAAAGAAGCCATGCCTTCGAGGTATCTCACGAAAACCATAGCCTCATTCACGCTTTCAGGCCTGGAATAGAAATCGGGATTCGCCTTTAAATAGCTCTTGTTGAACCTGTCCTCAAGGCATGAACTGGTATTGGCAGAAAATCTCAAGTCAGGCAACGGAGGAAGCCCCCCGCTACGGAGAAAATTAATGAATAGGCGACCATTCAAGTCAGCGCCATCCATCATCCCGTCCAATTTTTCATCATCCATTGAATAACACTCCTTCGTGGAGGCCATCCCCTGGAAGTGAAGGTGCCGCTTTTCGCCTGGCCGGGCTAGGGGATGGCGTACTCGGTCACATTACTGTCATCTCAACCATTCTTCGAAGGTGCCAACGACGTAGACTTGGTTAAAGCTCTTGAGGACGGAATCCGCAAGCGCACCGCTTCGGCTGGCCAACACTTCTACAGCAGAATCGATGTGGTCGTATTTCCCGCTAGACACTTGCTCCGAGAGCAGCTCCTTGATTGCGTTCATGTCGGTTCCGATTTGCTCAAACACATCTAGAACTATTTTCATGGCATCTTGAGTTGGCGCCGTATGCTTGATTTCAGCCATTGGAAACCTCTACCACCTTGGGGGCGCGCTGGTTTTCAACTGTTGCGAGTGCATCACAAAGAAGCTCATCGACAACCAAGGCGGCCCACTGCAAATCACCCTCGTTGTTCCAGTTGCCTGATTGCTCAGCTGCAGCAATAAGATTTACGATTGCTCTGGCTTTCTGGATGCCCGTTGCCGCATCATCCAGGCCGGCGGGATTGGTTGCTGTAACATCTAGTTCAGTCATAGTCGCATCCCCTTACGTGTGTGCGATTGTGATTAGGGCCGGTTGGTGTTGCATCATCTTCCGGCCCGCGTTGCCCGATGCCGTCAGGCGGCGGTCTTACTCTGTATCGGCACCACCTTTGCACCTGCTCGCCAGGCGTCAGTCAGGTCAGCCCATTCCTGCAGGAGCTTCCGGCGCTGCTCCAGCTTCTTGGCGTGGTTGTAGGCACCGCGCACCTTGTTACGCTCGGCATGGGCCAGGGTCAGTTCCACCAATTCATGATCGATACCGGCCTCGTTGTAGTAGGTCGAGAACGTGGAACGGATGCCATGGGGGCTGAACTTCCCGGCGTATCCGGCCCGGTTGAACACATCCCTGATGGCTTCGTGGGTCAGCGGCTGTTCGCGGTCCTTGCGTCCGGGGAACACGTACCGCCCCCGGCCGGTCAGGGGGTGGAGCGCCTGCAGCAGTTCGATAGCCTGTGCAGACAGGGGAACCACGTGGACTTCCCGCATCTTCATGCGCTCGGCCGGCACAGTCCATAGCCCGGCCTCCAGGTCGAATTCCCGCCACTCCGCACCCCGCATCTCTACCGTGCGGACAACGGTAAGCCACAGGAGCTTGGCGGCCATCTTGGTTGCATGCTCGGCCTGTACCCCCTCCAGGGCCTGGAGAAAAGCGGGTATCTCTTTCGCGGTCAGGTGGGCGATGTGCTGTGTCTTGCGCGCTTTGATCGTGTTGCGCAGCGGCCACGTGGGATCGTTATCCACCAGCAGTTCACCGGCCGCGTAACGGAAAACACCGCCGATCCAGGTTTTCAGGAGCTTGGCACTGGCCGGGGAACCGCGCTGTTCTACCCGCTTGAGAACGTCCTTGATATGCGCAGGGGTGATGGATCGGATCGGCAGATTGCCGATGCGCGGGAAGGCATCGCTGGCGAGGCGCCTATCCACCTGCAGCCGGTAGCCGCCAGACCAATGCCCGGCGTTCTCCTTGATCCAGGTTTCAGCCACCGCCTGGAAGGTGCTTTCCACCTCGATGGATCGGCGCAGTGTTTCGGTGCGCCGCTGGTGCGCCGGGTGGATGCCCTCCTTCACCAGCTTGCGGGCCGCCTCGCGCTCTGCCCGGGCTTCCGCCAGGCTCATGGCCGGATAGTCGCCCACCGCATACAGATTCTCCTTGCCGCCGATCCGATAGCGATAGCGCCAGAGCTTGGAGCCGTTGGGCCGCACCTCCAGATAGAGGCCGTTTCCGTCCGTCAGCTTGTAGGGCTTGTCATTCGGTTTGGCGTTGCGCAGTTGGGTATCGGTCAGCATGGCAATTCCCCTTGGCGAATCAAACAACAGCTGCGCCCGATACCCGCTTTTTCTCCGTACCCGCTTCGCGGATTCCGTTCGCATGCCGAATACCCGCTTTTGTACCCGCTTTATATTCGGAAGTCAATGGAATACATCGGAACAATACGGACAAAAAAGCCCGCAATTACGCGGGCTTGGTGGAACATACCGGACAATGCCGGAAGAGCATTTGCACTAACTGCGGTAGTCGGCGTTGATCTTGACGTAGTCGTAGGACAGATCGCAGGTATAGACCCGAGCCGCGGCCTCGCCCCGTCCCAGGTGGATCCGCACGGTGATTTCGGCCTGCTTCATGACGCGGGCGCCATCCTCTTCCCGGTAGGAAGCCGCCCGGCCGCCCTTTTCTGCCACCAGGACGTCATCCAGCCAAACCCGCACGCCGTCCACGTCGAGGTCGGCGATGCCGGCGTAGCCCACCGCCGCCAGGATGCGGCCCAGGTTGGGATCGGAGGCGAAGAAGGCGGTCTTGGTCAGCGGCGAATGGGCAACGGCGTAACCGACCTTACGGCACTCCTCGGCGTCCTTGCCGCCTTCGACGGCGACGGTGATGAACTTGGTGGCACCCTCGCCGTCACGGACGATGGCCTGGGCCAGCTCCACCGCCACGGCGATGATGGCGGCCCTGACCTCGGCCCAGCCGGTCGCATCTTCGCTGGAGAACTCCGCGCCGGAACGGCCGCTGGCGATCATCACGAAGGAGTCGTTGGTGGAGGTGTCGCCATCCACCGTGATGCAGTTGAAGGACAGGTCAGCCGCCTCCTTCACCAGCTTGTCCAGCAGGGGCTGGGGGATGCCGGCATCGGTGGCAACGAAGCCCAGCATGGTGGCCATGTTGGGCTTGATCATGCCGGCGCCCTTCGACATGCCGGTGACGATGACCGTCTTGCCGCCGATGCTGACCCGGCGGGAGGCCGCCTTGGCGACGGTGTCGGTGGTCATGATGGCGTGGGCGGCGGCGTGCCAGTGGTCGGCCTCGAGGTCGGTAGCGCAGGCGGGCAGCCCTGCGATCAGGCGCTCCACCGGCAAGGGTTCGAGAATGACGCCGGTGGAGAAGGGCAGCACCTGCTGCGGCGCCACGCCCAGGGTGGCGCCCACCGCTTCGCAGGTGGCCTGGGCCGCTTGGCGGCCAGGCTCACCGGTGCCGGCATTGGCGATGCCGGTGTTGATGACCAGGGCGCGGATGCCAACCCCGGCCTCGAGATGCTGGCGGCAAAGCTGCACCGGTGCGGCGCAGAAGCGGTTCTGGGTGAACACGCCGGCCACCGTGCAGCCCGGATCGAGGGCGATGAGGGTCAGGTCGCGGCGGTTCTTCTTGCGGATCTCCGCCTCGGCGACGCCCAGGCGGACGCCGGCCACGGGGAAAAGCTGATCGGGAGCGGGAGTCTGGTAATTGACTGGCATGGTTTTCTCGACTTGGAAAGCAAACGGGCGCCCCGCGGGGCGCCCGAAAGGGTTCAACGCATCAACTCAGCTTGCCGTGGCAATGCTTGTATTTCTTGCCCGAGCCGCAGGGACAGGGGTCGTTGCGGCCAATCTTGGGGCCGGCCTGGGCCGGCTGCGGCGCTGCCGCCGCCTCGTCCCCGCCATCGCCGCCCAGGGCCTCGTCGTAGTCGGCGTGCTGGTACTGGACATTCTGCACGTCGGCGTGGGGCGCGGTTTCCTCCACGTCTTCCGAGGAGCGGATCTGGACGGTGAAAACCACCCGGGTCACTTCCTTGCGCACCAGGTCGAGAAGCCCCTCGAAGAGTTCGAAGGCTTCGCGCTTGTACTCCTGCTTCGGATTCTTCTGGGCGTAGCCGCGCAGGTGGATGCCCTGGCGCAGATGATCCAGGGCCGCCAGGTGCTCCCGCCAGTGGCTGTCCAGACTCTGGAGCATGACGTTGCGCTCGAATTGGTGGAAGACCTCGGCCCCCACCATCTCCACCTTGGCCTGGTAGGCCTGGTCGGCTCCTTCGGCGATGCGGGCCAGGATGTCGTCGTCGGATAGGGTGGGCTCGCTCTTGAACCACTGGGAGACCGGCGCCTCGATCTGCAGTTCGGCAGCCAGGGCCTTTTCCAGCCCGGCCATGTCCCACTGCTCCTCCACCGACTCCGCCGGCACATAGATGCGGAAGATGTCGGCGATGACGCCGTGGCGCATGGCGGTGATGGTCTCGGAAATGTCATCCGTCTCCAGGAGCTCGTTGCGCTGCTGGTAGATGACCTTGCGCTGGTCGTTGGCGACATCGTCGTATTCGAGGAGCTGCTTGCGGATGTCGAAGTTGCGGGCTTCCACCTTGCGCTGGGCGGATTCCAGGGAGCGGGTGACGAGGGGATGCTCGATGGCCTCGCCTTCCGGCATCTTGAGCTTGTCCATGATGGTCCGCAGGCGCTCGCCGGCGAAGATGCGCAGGAGCGGATCGTCCAGGGAGAGGTAGAAGCGGGACGAGCCCGGATCCCCCTGGCGGCCGGAGCGGCCCCGCAGCTGGTTGTCGATGCGCCGGGATTCGTGGCGCTCGGAACCGATGATGTGCAGGCCGCCGGCGGCCAGCACCTGGTCGTGAAGCTGCTGCCACTCGGCACGGATGGCCGCGATCTGCTTCTCTTTCTCCTCGGCCGGGATGGCCTCGTCATCCTTGATGGTGGCGATGCGCTTCTCGATATTGCCCCCGAGGACGATATCGGTACCGCGACCGGCCATGTTGGTGGCGATGGTCACCACGCCGGGACGGCCGGCCTGGACCACGATCTCGGCTTCCCGGGCGTGCTGCTTGGCGTTCAACACCTGGTGGGGAAGCTTGTCCTTGTCCAGGATGCCGGAGAGGAGCTCGGAATTCTCGATGGAGGTGGTGCCCACCAGCACCGGCTGTCCCCGCTTGTGGCAGTCCTGGATGTCGGCAATGATAGCCGCGTACTTTTCCTCGGCCGTCTTGTACACCAGGTCGTTCATGTCCTTGCGGACCATGGGCCGATGGGTCGGGATGACGACGGTTTCCAGCCCGTAGATCTGGTGGAATTCGTAGGCTTCGGTGTCGGCGGTGCCGGTCATGCCGGCGAGCTTGCCGTACATGCGGAAGTAGTTCTGGAAGGTGATGGAGGCCAGGGTCTGGTTTTCAGCCTGGATGGCGACGCCTTCCTTGGCTTCCACCGCCTGGTGCAGGCCGTCCGACCAGCGGCGGCCCGGCATGAGACGGCCGGTGAATTCGTCGACGATGATGATTTCGCCGTTCTGCACCACATAGTGCTGGTCCCGGTGGAACAGGGTGAGTGCCCGCAGCGCCGCGTTCAGGTGGTGCATGAGGGTGATGTTCGCGGCCTCATAGAGACTGCGGCCCTCCTGCAGGAGGCCATGCTCCAGCAGGAGTTGCTCGGCATGCTCGTAGCCGGACTCGGACAGGTGCACCTGATGCCCCTTCTCGTCCACCCAGTAGTCGCCCTCGCCCTCCTCGGTCTCCGCCCGGCTCAGCAGGGGCACGATGCCCCGCATGCGCATATAGAGGTCGGTATAGTCCTCGGCCTGGCCGGAAATGATGAGGGGGGTACGGGCCTCGTCGATGAGGATGGAGTCCACCTCGTCCACGATGGCGAAATTGAGGCTCCGCTGGACGCGCTCGTTGGCCGCGTAGACCATGTTGTCGCGCAGGTAGTCGAAGCCGAACTCGTTGTTGGTGCCGTAGGTGATATCCGCAGCGTAGGCGGCCTGCTTGGCCTCGTGATCCATCTGGGACAGGTTCACGCCGACGGAGAGCCCCAGGAAGCGGTGCAGGCGCCCCATCCACTCGGCGTCGCGGCTGGCCAGATAGTCGTTCACCGTGATCACGTGGACGCCCTTGCCGGAGATGGCATTCAGGTAGGAAGGCAGGGTGGCCACCAGGGTCTTGCCTTCACCGGTGCGCATTTCCCCGATCTTGCCGTAGTGGAGCACCATGCCGCCGATCATCTGGACATCGAAATGACGCATACCCAGGGCCCGCTTGCCGGCTTCCCGCACCACCGCGAAGGCTTCGGGCAGGAGGTCGTCCAGGGACTCGCCCTGGGCGTGGCGGTCACGGAATTCTTCCGTCTTGGCCCGCAGCGCTTCGTCGGAAAGGGCCGAAATGGCGGGCTCCAGGCTGTTGATGCGGCGGACAACCAGGGAGTACTGCTTGATCAGCCGGTCGTTGCGGCTGCCAAAAACTTTTTTGAGAAGGCCGGAAATCATCGCGAAGGCAAAGGGTGGCGCCGTTGGCGGCAAAGCGTTGATTCTAGCACGTCGATTCCCACCGCCGTTGTTCGGCCGGCGGCGCTTCTTGATGCCAGCCGAATCAGCGCTTCTTGAGGGAGGCGAACTCATCCCCCCGTTTCAGAAACTGGGTCGGATTCTGGGCGACACCCAGCATGCGGACTTCGAAATGCAGGTGGGCGCCGGTGGACCGCCCTGTGCTTCCGACCGCCCCGATGGGATCGCCGCGCCGGACGATCTGGCCGGGCTTGACCAGCAGCTGGGAGAGATGGGCATAGCGGGAAACGAGGCCGTCGCCATGGTCGATGTCGATCATGTTGCCGAATTCCGGATGACGCTCCGCCACCGCCACGGCGCCCGCCGCGGCGGCGTAGACCGGGGTCCCGGCTTCGGCATTGAAGTCGAGGCCTTCATGGAGGGCTCGGGTTCCGTTGAAGGGATCGGAACGATAACCGAAACCGGAACCAATGAAGGCCTCCTTGACCGGCAGCGTGGTCGGCAGCAGACGGTCGCGGACGCGCTTCTCCAGGAGACGGGTCTCGAGGGCGGCGAGCTCATCGGCCTTGCTGTCGACGACGCGGCTCAGGCGCTCGATTTCCCGCTGGAGCTCTTCGGTGGACAGCGGCGTCGCGGCGATGAAAGGACCGCCCTGCCCGGCCGGCCGATTCGCCTCCCGGGGCGCTTCCTTCTTGATGCCGGCGAGGGAGGAGAGGCGCTCGCCCAGGCTGTCGAGCTGCAGCACCTGGGCCTGCAGTTCGCCCACCCGCGTCGCCATGAGCTGCAGGTTGCTGCGGACGAACTCCTGGGTCTTCTGGGTTTCCCGCTGCTGCAGGGAAAGCACGAGCTCCTGCACCAGGGGCAGGCGCAGATGCACCGACAGCCACGAGAAGACGACCGAGGTGGCGAACACCAGCCCGATCAGAAGAAGCACCGCCGCCACGACGTGACGGGGCATAATAGTGATTGTCCTGGCGGCCTTCAGTCGGCCGGAAACGACGATGATTTGCACGGAGTCCCCCTATGCATGCTTCCCTCGCGACTTTTCTCGACAACGCTGACGGCGCCGCCAAGGTCATGGCCCATGGACGGCTGCTCCTGAAGCTGTCGCGTCGTTTCGAAGCCATCGCGCCGGCGGGTTTCGCCCGCGCGGCCCGGGTGGCCAACTACAAGTCGGGGAAAATCGTTATCCACGCCGACAACGGCGCGGTCGCCACCAAGATCCGGCAGATGAGCCAGCGTCTTTGCGTCGAATTATCGAAAGGCGGCCCGGAGTGTAACGTCATGGAAGTGAAAGTGCAACCCCGGCAAATTCCTTCCCAATCAACCAGTTCCACTCCAAAACCGCTCTCGGGCCGAGCTTGCCGGGCGATCGAGGCGACGGCCTCCGACCTGCCCCGGGGCGAGCTGCGGACCGCCCTGGAGCGTTTGCTGGCCCACGTCGCTAGGCAGGAATGACGGCGACCCGCTCCAGGACCAGGAGGGCGAAGACCACCAGGGCGAAGACGATGCCGTAGCGGAAAAGGCGCCAGGAGAAGGCAAGATAGCGCTTGTCGCCGGTCACAGCCGCCAACAGGAGGCCGCCGCCGATGGCGATCACCAGGATCACCGCCAGCAGCCTCAGGACGTACATGGGATCAGGCAGCCTGGGTCAGCCAGCGGGCGACGCGGTCGGGCGCCTCTTCGGCCACCTCGAAGGTCACCATCTCCCAGGCGTCGCGGCGGGACAGGAGCTCCCGGGCCAGCAGATTGTTGAGGGCATGGCCGGACTTGTGAGCGGTGAAGGTCGCCAGGAGTGGGTGCCCTAACAAATAGAGGTCGCCGATGGCATCCAGGATCTTATGTTTGACGAACTCGTCGGCGTAGCGCAAACCGTCGGCGTTGAGGATACGGAACTCGTCGAGGACGATGGCGTTGTCCAGGCCGCCCCCCAGGGCGAGGCCGTTCTCCCGCAGGTATTCGACTTCCTGCATGAAGCCGAAGGTGCGAGCCCGGGCGACTTCGCGCACATAGGAGTGGTCGGCGAAGTCGATCTCGGCCCGCTGGGCCGACTTGGAAATGGCCGGGTGGTTGAAGATGATGGAGAAGGACAGCTTGTAGCCGTCGTAAGGATCGAAGCGCGCCACCTTGTCACCGTCCCGGACCTCGATGGGCTCCTTGACGCGGATGAATTTCTTGGCGGCGTTCTGTTCCTCGATCCCCGCTGACTGGATCAGGAAGACGAAGGGTGCGGCAGAGCCGTCCAGGATGGGCACCTCTGGCGCATCCAGGTCCACCCAGGCGTTGTCGATGCCCAGCCCGGCAAAGGCGGACATCAGGTGTTCAATGGTCCCGACCTTGATGCCGTCCTTTTCCAGACAGGAACACATGCGGGTGTCCCCCACCAGGAGGGCGGATGCCGGGAGATCAACGGGCTCGTGCAGATCCACCCGGCGAAAGACGATGCCGGTGTCCGGGGCGGCCGGGCGCAGGGTCATATTGACCTTGACGCCACCGTGGAGGCCAACGCCCGAGGCGCGGATGAGGGACTTGAGCGTGCGCTGCCTGAGCATGCAGATGCAATAAAAAAGGGCGGGAATCGGCGAATTGTAGCACAACCGCCGACTCCCTTTTTCAGAAGAGGTTTTGTTACAACTACTTAGTCAGCTTGTTTGCGCAAAAATGCCGGGATGTCGTAACGGTCGACACCGCTGTTGGCCAGGGCTTCGACGGTGACGTTGCGCTTCCGGACCACCGCCGGGACGTCGGCGATCTGGTTGTAGTCGATGGCCGGGGCGCTGGCAACGACGGCGTCGTAGGTGCCGGTGGCGCGGGCTTCCACCATCGGGGTGTTGATCACCTCGAAGGACTGGCGGCGGGCGGCGGCCTGGCCGAGGCCGGTGGCCACCACGGTGACGCGCAGGGCGTCGCCCATGAGCTCGTCGTACACGGCGCCGAAAATGATGTGGGCGTCTTCGGCGGCGAAGGCCTTGACGGTGCTCATCACCTCATTGACTTCCTTCATCTTCAGGCTGCCCTTGGCGGCAGTGATATTGACCAGCACGCCGCGGGCGCCGGAGAGGTTGACGCCTTCCAGGAGGGGGGAGGCGACAGCCTGCTCGGCGGCGATGCGGGCGCGGTCCACGCCGGCGGCGACGGCTGAGCCCATCATGGCGCGGCCCATTTCACCCATGACGGTACGCACGTCCTCGAAGTCCACGTTCACCAGGCCCGGGTAGGTGATGATTTCGGCGATGCCGCCGACGGCATTCTTCAGCACGTCGTCGGCCGCCCGGAAGCACTCGTCCACGCCGGCATCCTCGCCCATGACGTCCATGAGCTTGTCGTTGAGGATGACGATGAGGGAATCCACGTGCTTGGAGAATTCAGCGATGCCGGCTTCCGCCGCCTTGGTGCGCTTGCCGCCTTCGAAGGAGAAGGGCTTGGTGACGACGCCGACGGTCAGGATGCCCATTTCCCGAGCCACTTCCGCCACCACGGGAGCGGCGCCGGTACCGGTGCCGCCGCCCATGCCGGCGGTGATGAAGGCCATGTGGGCGCCGGCCAGGGCTGCGCGGACTTCCTCCCGGTGGGCTTCGGCCGCAGCCTTGCCCATTTCCGGCTTGGCGCCGGCGCCGAGGCCGGTCTGGCCGAGGGTGACCTTGAGGTGGGCGGTGCTGCGGGACAGGGCCTGGGCGTCGGTATTGGCGGCAATGAATTCCACCCCCTGCACACCTTCATGGATCATGTGGTCCACCGCATTGCCACCGGCGCCACCGACGCCGATGACCTTGATGATGGTACCGCTGTCTTCCTTTTCGATGATTTCAAACATTATTGGAACCTCCTCTGAACAAACTTTCAAAAACGGTCAAAAATTCTTGGCGAACCAGGTTTTCATGCTTTCCAGGACATCCCTCATGCCCTGCTTTTCCTTGATCTTCTGGCCCCGCTTCCTTTGCGCCTGGGCCTCCAGCAGGAGTCCGAAGGCGGTGGAGAAGCGCGGGGTCTGGACCACGTCGGCCAAGCTGCCGGTGTACTTGGGCATGCCCAGGCGAACCGGCATATGGAAAATCTCCTCGCCCAGCTCGATCATGCCGGGCATGACGCTGGCGCCGCCGGTCAGGACGATGCCCGACGACAGGACCTCCTCGAAGCCGGCCCGGCGCAGCTCGTGCTGGATGAGCTCGAACAATTCCTCGACCCGCGGCTGGATAACATCGGCCAGGGCGCGGCGGGAGAGCTTGCGGCTCGGGCGGTCGTCCACCCCGGCCACTTCCAGGGTCTCCTCGGGATCCGCCAGCTGGGACAGGGCGCAGCCGTACCTGCACTTGATGTCCTCGGCCTCCCGGGTGGGGGTGCGGAGCGCCATGGCGATGTCGTTGGTGACCTGGTCCCCGGCGATGGGGATGACCGAAGTGTGGCGGATGGCGCCCTGGGTCCACACCGCGATGTCGGTGGTGCCGCCGCCGATGTCGATGAGGCAGACGCCGAGGTCCTTCTCATCCTCGGACAGCACCGCGTAGCTGGAGGCCAGGGGCTGCAGCACCAGGTCGTTCACCTCCAGGCCGCAACGGCGCACGCACTTGACGATATTCTGGGCGGCCGAGACGGCGCCGGTGACGATGTGCACCTTCACCTCGAGGCGCATGCCGCTCATGCCGATGGGTTCGCGGATGCCGTCCTGGCCGTCGATGACGAATTCCTGGGTGAGGATGTGGAGTATCTCCTGGTCGGCGGGGATCGGCATGGCCTTGGCGGTCTCGATGACCCGCTCGACGTCGGTGGCGCCGGTTTCCTTGTCCTTGATGGCCACCATGCCGTTGGAGTTGAAGCTCTTGATGTGGCTGCCGGCGATGCCCGTATACACATCGGTGACCTTGCAGTCCGCCATCAGCTCCACTTCCTGGATGACGCGGGAAATGGTGTTCACCGTTTCCTCGATATTGACCACCACGCCCTTCTTCAGCCCCTTGGAATCCTGGGAGCCCATGCCGATGACGTTAAGGCGGCCTTCCGGCGTGATCTCGGCAACCAGCGCCACGATCTTCGAGGTGCCGATGTCCAGCCCGACCACCAAATCCTTGTTGTCCCTGCTCATTATTTCCCCTTGACCTCAGTCCCCGCGACCCGCATCGCAAAGCCATTCGGATACCGCAAATCCACCGCCGAAGGCAGCACGGGCCTCCCCGCCACCGCCGACGGATACACTTCCACGAAACGCTGGAGCCTTGTCCCCAGGGGCGCCCTCGGCTGCTCGCGCCCGAGCTCCACCACCATGCCATTGTCCAGCTTGAGCTGCCAGGCCAGGCGCGGCGACTGCACCACTTGCACCGGCCTGTGCCCCACCGGCCGCAGGGCGGCCGAAAACTCGCCATAGCGCCGCAGGAGCTCCGGCGCCGTTCCGACCGGGCCGTAGAGCATGGGCAGCCCGGCCCCCTCGCCCTCGGCCAGGGCCGCCGGGAAGACTTCCCCATAGGTATTCACCAGCTCGCCCCGGCTGGGCGTCCTGCCATCCTCCCAGCGGGCGGCCGGACGATGCTCCTCCACCCGCACATCCAGGCGCGCGGGCCACACCCGCCGCACCTCCACCTTGCGGACCCAGGGCAGCTTTTCCAGGGCACCCCGCACGGCCTCCAGGTTGATGCTGAAGAAATTGCCCTTGAGGGCCGCCGGCAAGACCTGCTCCACTTCGAGGCGCCGCACGTGCTGCAACTCCTCGGCGAACACCACCTGCCGGATGGGCAGGGCGGGCATGCGCGCCAGCCAGACGGCTGCGGCCGCCAGCAGCGCTGCCGCCGCCGCCACGAAGAGCAGGTCGGCAAAGGCATTGAGGAGATGCGGCTTGTTCCACATTCATCAGTCCAGGGCAGCCAGTTCCAGGACCCGGCGCACCAGGGCGGGATAATCGATGCCGGCCACCCGGGCGGCCATCGGCACCAGGGAGTGATCGGTCATGCCGGGGGAAGTGTTGGCCTCCAGGAAATAGTGATTTCCTTCCTCGTCCATGAGGAAATCCACCCGGCCCCAACCTCGCCCCCCCAGGACCTGGAAGGCTTCCAGGGCCTGGCGGCGGATTTCCTGCTCCTTGGCCTCGGGCAGGCCGCAGGGGCAGAGGTAGCGGGTGTCATCGCGGTTGTACTTGGCCTCGTAGTCGTAGAAGTCCGTCGCCGGCTCGATCTTGATGATGGGCAGGGCCTCGCCGCCGACGATGGCGACGGTGTACTCGCCCCCCAAAATGCCGCGTTCGGCGATCACCAGGGGATCGTGCTTGGCGGCTTCCAGGTAGGCCGCCTTGAGGCCGCCTGCCGACTTCACCTTGGTGATGCCGATGGAGGACCCTTCCCGGGCCGGCTTCACGAACAGGGGCAGCCCCAGCTCTTCCTCGATGTCGGCGAAATCCGAATCGGCGGAGAGCAACGCATATTCCGGCACCGCCAGGCCGGCAGCCTGCCACATGAGCTTGCTGCGGAACTTGTCCATGGCCAGGGCGGAAGCCAGCACCCCGGGACCGGTGTAGGGAATGCCCATCAGCTCCAGGGCGCCCTGCATGGTGCCGTCCTCGCCATGGCGGCCGTGGAGGGCGATGAAGGCCCGGTCGAAGCCCTTCAGCTCGGCCAGGGGCCGCTCAGCCGGATCGAAGGGATGGGCGTCGATGCCCTGCCCCTGCAAGGCCGCCAGGACACGGGCGCCACTGTTCAGGGACACGGCCCGCTCGGCCGAGGTCCCTCCGTAGAGAACCGCCACTTTGCCAAATTCGTTCATTGCTTGCTTTCAGCCAACTTGCCGGGAACGGCGCCGATGGAGCCCGCCCCCATGGTCAGAACCACGTCGCCATCCCGGGCGACATCCAGAATTGTCTGCGGCATATCCGCCATATCCTCGACGAATACAGGCTCAACCTTGCCGGCTACACGCAAGGCCCGTGCCAGGGCGCGTCCATCGGCGGCGACGATGGGCATCTCGCCGGCGGCGTAGACATCGGCTAGCAAAAGGGCATCCACCGACGATAAAACCTTCACAAAATCCTCAAAACAGTCCCGGGTCCGGGTAAACCGGTGGGGCTGGAAGGCAAGAACCAGCCGCTTGTCCGGAAAAGCGCCGCGCGCAGCGGCAAGAGTTGCCGCCATTTCCACCGGATGGTGGCCGTAATCGTCTATGAGGGTGAAGCTGCCGGCTGCATTTCCGTCGCCGTTTCGCAGCCCGACCTCGCCATAGCGCTGAAACCGGCGGCCGACACCCTTGAACTCGGCCAGGGCCTTGATGATGGCCTCGTCCGGAACTTGAAGTTCGGTGGCCACGGCGATGGCAGCCAGGGCATTCAGCACGTTGTGCATGCCCGGCAGGTTGAGGGTGATGGAGAGCCGGGACACCGAGCCGTTCACCCGCACGACGTCGAAATGCATCCGGCCGCCGTCGGCACGGATGTTCTCGGCGCGGATATTGGCGGCGGGGTCGAGGCCATAGCTCACCACCTGCTTCGAGACCTGGGGCAGGATGGCACGGACATTGGCGTCATCGATGCAGAGCACCGCCACTCCGTAGAAAGGCAGGCGGGAGAGGAAATCCACGAAGGCGCCCTTCAGGCGCTCGAAGTCGTGGCCGTAGGTTTCCATGTGGTCGGCGTCGATATTGGTGACCACCGACACCACCGGCGACAGGTAGAGGAAGGAAGCGTCCGACTCATCGGCCTCGGCCACCAGGAAATCACCCTGGCCCAGCCGGGCATTGGCGCCGGCGGCATTGAGTCGCCCGCCGATGACGAAGGTGGGATCGAGCCCGCCCTCGGCCAGGATGCTGGTGACCAGGCTGGTGGTGGTGGTCTTGCCGTGGGTGCCGGCAATGGCGATGCCGTGCTTCAGGCGCATCAGCTCGGCCAGCATCTGGGCCCGGGGCACTACCGGTATGTGGCGTTCCCGGGCCACCAGGACTTCCGGGTTGTCGGCCTTGACCGCCGTGGATACCACCACGGCATCGGCCCTGGCGACGTTGGCGGCGGCGTGGCCGATGGCGATCTTGACGCCCTGGGCCTCGAGCCGGCGGGTCGTGGCGCTGGCGGCGAGATCCGAACCGGAAACGCTATAGCCCAGGTTCGCCAGGACCTCGGCGATGCCGCTCATGCCGGCGCCACCGACGCCGACGAAGTGAATATTCTTGACCTTGTGCTTCACTTGGCAACCTCCTCGCATATATTGGCCACTACTTGGGTGGCATCGGGCTTGGCAAGGTTCCTTGCCTTTTCAGCCATTTCGAGCAGTTGGCTGCGGCTGTAATTACGGATCAGGGCGACGGCCTCCGGGGTCAGGTCCGGCTGGGGCAGCAGGAAGGCGCCCCCGACGCTGGCCAGGAAGCGGGCGTTGCCGGTCTGGTGGTCGTCCACCGCGAAGGGGAAAGGCACCAGGATGCTGGCCACGCCGGCTGCGGCCAGCTCGGCCACGGTCAGGGCCCCGGCCCGGCAGATCACCAGGTCGGCCCAGCCATAGGCGCCGGCCATGTCGTCGATGAAGGGCACGCAGCGGGCTTCCACCCCGGCCGCGGCGTAATTGGCCTTCAGGGCCTCGATATGCTTCTCGCCGGCCTGGTGCAGGATTTCCGGCCGCTCTTCGGCAGCCAGCAGCCCGATGCCCTTGGGAATGATCTCGTTCAGGGCGTGGGCGCCCAGGCTGCCGCCGATGACCAGCAGGCGCAGGGGCCCTTCCCGATCCCGGAAACGCTCCGCCGGCGGCGGCAACTTGGCAATTTCCGGGCGCACCGGATTGCCAACCCATTGCCCTCTCCGAAGGACATCCGGAAAGCCGCTGACGATACGATCCGCGACGCCGGCCAGGACCCGGTTGGCGAGACCCGCCACCGAGTTCTGCTCATGGACTACCAGGGGCTTGTTGAGCAGGGAGGCCATCATGCCGCCGGGAAAGGTGATGTAGCCGCCCATGCCCAGCACCGCATCGGGCCTGATCCGGGCGATGGCCTTAGCGGCCTGCCAGAAGCCCCGCAGGAGGTTCAGGGGCAACAGGAGCTTGCGCACCAGGCCCTTGCCCCGCAGGGCGCCGAACCTGAGATTGACCATCTCGAAGCCCCGGGTCGGCACCAGGCGGGCTTCCATGCCCTCCGGATTGCCCAGCCAGACGACTTGCCAGCCCCGCTCCCGCAGGGCTTCCGCCACCGCCAGGGCCGGGAAAATGTGGCCGCCGGTGCCGCCGGCCATGACCAGGAGGGTCTTGCTCATAGCTTGCCTCCCCGCATGAGCTGCCTATTCTCCCAATCGACACGGAGCAGGATGGCCAGCGCCACGCAGTTGGCGAGAATGCCGGAGCCGCCGAAGCTCATGAGCGGCAGGGTCAGGCCCTTGGTCGGCAGGAGTCCCATGTTCACCCCCATGTTGATGAAGGACTGCACCCCGATCCAGATGCCGATGCCCATGGCCACCAGGGCCGGGTAGAGGCGGTCGAGCTGGACGCACTGGCGGCCGATGGCGAAGGCCCGCTGCACCAGCAGGGCGAAGAGGACGATGACGGCCAGGACGCCGGCGAAGCCCAGTTCCTCGGCGATGACCGCCAGGAGGAAATCGGTGTGGGCTTCCGGCAGGTAGAAGAGCTTTTCCACGCTCGCCCCCAGCCCCACCCCGAACAGCTCGCCGCGACCGAAGGCGATGAGGGAATGGGAAAGCTGGTAGCCGCGGCCGAAGGCATCGGCCCAGGGGTCCATGAAGCCGAAGACCCGGTCCCGCCGGTAGGGGGAGACGATAATGAGGACGGTGAAGGCGGCCAGCAGCCCGACAATGAGGATGGCGAAGAGCCGGGCCTTTAGGCCGCCCAGGAAGAGGATGCCCATGGCGATGGCGATGATCACCACGAAGGCGCCGAAGTCGGGCTCCTTGAGGAGCAGCATGCCCACCACCACCATGGCGCCGAACATGGGCAGGAAAGCCTGTTTCAGGTCGTGCATCACCGGCATCTTGCGCGCCGTGTAGTCGGCGGCGTACAGCACGGCGAACAGCTTCATGAGCTCCGAGGGCTGCAGGTTGGCGAAGCCCAGGGGCAGCCAGCGGCGGGCGCCATTCACATCGCGCCCCAGGCCGGGGATGAGGACGATCGCCAGGAGCAGGACGCCGATCATGAACAGGTAGGGGGCGTACTTCTGCCACAGGGACAGGGGGATCTGGAAAACGAAGGCCGCCGCCACCAGGCCGATGGACAGGAAAATGCCGTGGCGGACCAGAAAATAGGCCGGCTGATGGTTGGTGAAGCGCCCGCCCTCGGCCGTGGCGATGGAAGCCGAATAGACCATGACCAGCCCGCAGAAGAGCAGCAGCAGCGTGCTCCACAGGAGGACGTAGTCGATCTCGGCCACCTGCCGGCGGGGAGCGTCGAGGGCGCTCATCAGCATCGGGAGAGCTCCTCCACGGCGGCAATGAAGGCTTCCGCCCGGTGGGCGTAATTCCGGTACATGTCCAGGCTGGCGCAGGCCGGCGACAGCAGCACGCAGTCCCCCGCCAGGGCCTGCCCGGCGAGCCAGTTCACCGCTTGAGCCATGTCGGCGCAATGCTTGATGGGGATGCCGGCGCCGGTAATGGCGGCCTCGATGGCCTTGGCATCCTGCCCGATCAGGGCCGCCGCCCGGCCATGCCGGGCCAGGGCGGCCTTGAGGGGCGCGAAGTCCTGGCCCTTGCCCTCGCCCCCCAGGACGATGGCCACCGGACGCCCCAGGCCTTCGATGGCGGCCAGGGTGGCGCCCACATTGGTGCCCTTGGAGTCGTCCACGTAGAGAACTCCGCCGATTTCGGCCACGGTTTCCACCCGGTGGGGCAGCCCCTTGAAAGCCTTGAGAGGCTCCACCAGGCGCGCCGGCGCGACGCCGACGGCTTCGCACAGGGCCAGGGCGGCCATGGCATTGGCGGCATTGTGCAGCCCGGCGAGCTTCAGGTCGGCCAGGGCCACCAGGGGCTGCTCGCCCCGCAGGATGAAGCCGTCCTTGCAGCCGTAGTCCGCCGGGCGCGGCGGAAAGTCGAGGCCGAAGGTGACCAGGGTCCGCCCGCAGCGCCCCTGGCTCAGGGACCAGTCGTCGTTGCGGTTGAGGACCATGACGCCCTGGCCCTTGAAAATGGCGGCCTTGGCCGCGGCATAGTTGGCGAGGCTGCCCTCGTAGCGGTCCAGGTGATCCTCGGAAACGTTGAGCAGCGTCGCCGCATGGGCGTGGAGATGGTGCGTCGTCTCGAGCTGGAAGCTGGAGAGTTCCAGGACCCAGACCCGGGGCAGGCTGCCGCTGTCCAGGGCCGCCATGAGGGCGTCCAGAGCCGAGGGGGAGATGTTGCCGCAGGCCACGGCGGAGACCCCGGCGGCGTTCAGCAGGTGGGCGGTGAGGGCCGTGGTGGTGGTCTTGCCGTTGCTGCCGGTGATGGCGATGATTTTGGAATCGGGGGCATGGGCCCGGACGCCGGCCGCGAACAGTTCGATTTCCGAAATGACCGGCACCTGGGCACCCGCCACCTGGGGCGTCGCCTTGGGCACGCCGGGGGAAAGGGCGATCAGGTCCACCCCGGCGAAAGTGGCGTCGGCGAAGGGGCCTGCCACCAGCTCGGCGGCAGGCACCGCCGCCTTCAATTCGGCCGCGTTGGGCGGATTGGCGCGGGAATCGGCGACCCGCACCCGGGCGCCCTGGCGCCGCAGCCACTTGGCCATCGCCAGCCCGGATTCCCCGAGCCCCACCACCAGGACAAATTTGCCGTTTAACGTCATCTCAGCGCAGCTTCAGGGTCGACAGGCCGATCAGCACCAGCATGATGGTGATGATCCAGAAGCGCACCACCACCTGGGTTTCCTTCCAGCCGCTCTGTTCGAAATGGTGGTGCAAGGGGGCCATGCGCAGGATGCGGCGGCCCTCGCCGAATTTCTTCTTTGTGTATTTGAAGTAGCTCACCTGCAGCATTACCGACAGGGTTTCCACCACGAAGACGCCGCCCATGATGAAGAGGACGATTTCCTGGCGCACGATGACGGCCACCGTACCCAGGGCGGCCCCCAGGGCGAGGGCCCCCACGTCACCCATGAAGACCTCGGCCGGATAGGCGTTGAACCACAGGAAGCCGAGGCCCGCCCCGGCGATGGCCGCCAGCAGGATGCACAGCTCCCCTGCCCCCGGGATGTAGGGAATGAGGAGGTATTTGGCATAGACGGCGTGGCCGGTGACATAGGCGAAGACGACGAAGGCCGAGGCCACCATGACGGTGGGCATGATGGCGAGGCCGTCCAGGCCGTCGGTGAGATTCACGGCGTTGGAGGTGCCGACGATGACGAAATAGGTCAGGGTGATGAAGCCGAAAATCCCCAGGGGATAGGCCACCGTCTTGAAGAAGGGGACGATGAGCTCGGTCTGGGCCAGGGACTTGGCCGAGAAGGCCAGGAAGAGCGCCGCGCCCAGGCCCAGCACCGATTGCCAGAAATATTTCCACTTGGCGGAAAGGCCCTTGGGGTCCCGGTAGACCACTTTCTTCCAGTCGTCGTACCAGCCGACGATGCCGTAGCCCAGGGTCACGACCAGCACGGTCCACACATATTTGTTGGTGAGGTCGCCCCACAGGAGCGTCGTGACGGCGATGGCGATGAGGATGAGCACGCCGCCCATGGTGGGGGTGCCGGACTTGACGAGATGGGTCTGGGGACCGTCGGTGCGCACCGCCTGGCCGATCTTCTTGGCAGCCAGCCAGCGGATGACCCGGGGACCGGCGGCGAAGCTGATCAGAAGGGCCGTGATGGCCGAGAGCACGGCCCGCAGGGTGATGTAGTTGAAGACATTGAAGAAGCGGATGTCCTGGGCCAGCCACTGGGAGAGAGCAAGCAGCATTTACGCGGCCTCCTGGGTTGCGATGGCGTCGGCGATGCGTTCCATCTTCATGAATCGGGAGCCCTTGACCAGCACCGTGGTAGCGAGGGTGAGTTCGGGCCGCAGGGCGGCGAGCAGGTCGTCCACCGTGGCGAAATGGCGGGCGCCGTCGCCGAAGCTGCGGACCGCGGCCACCGAAGCGTCGCCCAGGGCGAAGAGCCGGTCGATGCCCCGGCCCTTGGCATAGCCGCCGATCTCGTCGTGGTATTGGCCGGAGGCTTCGCCGATTTCGCCCATGTCGCCGAGGACGAGGATCTTCCGGCCGAGGGTGGCGGCCAGCACATCGATGCCGGCCCGCACCGAATCCGGATTGGCGTTGTAGGTGTCATCCAGGATGACGGCGCCGTTCTCGCCGGATCGGCGCTGCAGGCGGCCCTTGACCCCGCCGAAACCGGCCAAGCCCCGGGCCACGGCGCCGAGGGAGACCCCGGCGGCCAGGCAGGAAGCGGCGGCCGCCATGGCGTTGCGGGCATTGTGGCGCCCCGGGGTGTTGAGGGCGAAGCTCACCTCGCCCTGGGCTGCCTTCAGGTGCAGCCGCATCTCCAGTCCGGCCTGGCTGACGCTGCCATGGACGTCGGCGGGCCGGTCGACGCCGAAGGTGAGGACCCGGTGGCCGGCAGCTTCAGCCTGGGCGCGCCAGAAGTCGGCGTAGGGGTCGTCGGCATTGACCACCGCCACCCCGCTGGCCTTGAGGCCGTAGAAGATGGTGCCCTTTTCCCGGGCCACCTCGTCCAGGTCGCCCATGCCCTGCAGGTGGGCCCGCTGGGCATTGGTCACCACCGCCACGTCCGGAGTGCCGATATGGGTGAGGTAGTCGATTTCGCCCGGATGGTTCATGCCCATCTCGATCACCGCCGCCTGGTGGTGGTCGTCCAGCCCCAGGAGGGTCAAAGGCAGGCCGATGTCGTTATTGAGATTGCCCCGGGTGGCCAGCACCGCGTCGCCGAACTCGGCTTTGAGGATGGCAGCGATCATCTCCTTGGTGGTGGTCTTGCCGTTGGACCCCGTCACCGCCACCACCGGGATGTCGTAGCGGGCCCGCCAGACGGCGGCCAAGCGACCGAGGGCGAGGCGGGTATCGCCCACCACCACGGCGGGCAGGCCGGCCGGCACCTTGTCGGCGGCACTCGCCAGGACGGCAGCGGCGCCCTGCTCCGCCGCCTGGGCGAGGAAGTCGTGGGCATCGAAACGTTCGCCCTTCAAGGCCACGAAGAGCTGGCCGGTGGCGATATTACGGGTGTCGCTGGAGACCCCGTCGAGGGCCACGTCGACACCGATCTGGCGACCGTCCACGGCGCTCGCCACGTCAGAAAGCAGGCATTTCATGATTTCACCTCCAGCGCGCCCCTTCCCTGCTGCCAACGGGCCAGCAGGGCGTTGCGCGCCTGTTCGAGGTCGGAAAAGGGGGTGCGGACGCCATTGATTTCCTGGTAGGGCTCATGGCCCTTGCCGGCCAGCAGGATGACGTCCTCGGGGGCGGCTTCGCCCACCGCCCGGCGGATGGCTTCGGCCCGGTCCGCCAGCACCTCGGCGCCGGGGGCGCCGGGGATGATGTCGGCCAGGATGGCGGCCGGGTCCTCCCGGCGGGGATTGTCGCTGGTGAGCAGCACCCGGTCGGCGAGGCGGGTCGCCACCTCGCCCATGAGGGGACGCTTGCCCCGGTCCCGGTCACCGCCGCAGCCGAAGACGGCCATGAGCTGTCCCTTGCGGGCGGCGGCCACGTCCCGCAGGGCCTTGAGGGCGTTCTCCAGGGCGTCCGGGGTGTGGGCATAGTCCACCACCACCAGGGGCTCGCCTTCGCCCCCAACCCGCTCCATGCGCCCCGGCGGAGGCTGCAGGGCGGCGAGGCGGCGGGCCGTCTGGGCCGCCGAAAGGCCGGCGTCGATGAGGACGCCGGCCACCGCCAGCAGGTTGGAGACGTTGTAGCGGCCCACCAGGCGGGTTTCCACCTTGGCCTTGCCGTTGGGGGCCGCCAGGATGAAGCGCTGGCCTTCGGAGGTGGTCTCCAGGTTTTCGGCCCGGATGATGCCCGCCACGTCCCGATGGCCGTCGCCCAGGGTGTAACCCAGGACCTTGGCGGCGCTGGTGGTGGCGAAGAGCTTTTGCCCCAGTTCGTCATCCAGGTTGATGACCGCGGCCCGCAGGCGGGGCCAGGCGAACAGCCTTTCCTTGGCGGCGGCATAGCTTTCCATGCTGCCGTGGTAGTCCAGGTGATCCCGGGTGCAGTTGGTGAATACCGCCACATCGACCCGGGCGCCGTTCATCCGGCCCTCCTCGATGCCGATGGAGCTGGCTTCGAGGGCGCAGGCCAGGGCCTCCTGGCGGCGGAAATCAGCCAGCCAGCGCATGAGGGTGGTGGCCTCCGGGGTGGTGAATCCGGTGTCCGCCAGCTCTCCCGGGAAACCGGCCCCCAGGGTGCCGATGACCGCGCACTTCCGGGGATGGGCCTGGGCCACCCACTGGGTGATGGTGGTCTTGCCGTTGGTGCCGGTCACCGCCACCAGGGAGAGGTTTTCGGTGGGGAAACCGTAGATTTCGTGGGCCAGCGGCCCGGCCAGGGCCCGCAGGCCTTCGGCGGAAAGCATGGGAATCCGCCAGGCGTCGTCCCAGGCGAAATCCCCGCCGGGCTGCCAGAGGACGGCACAGGCGCCCCGGGCGATGGCATCGGCGATGTAGCGGCGGCCGTCGGCGAGATCGCCGGGGTAGGCCATGAAAAGATCGCCGGGCCGCACCTGGCGGCTGTCGTCGGCGACCCCCGTGGGCTGGATGCCGTGGGCGGCGAAGCGGTAGAGGATCTGGCGCACCGGATTCATAGCTTCTCCTTGGCGATAGGGGCCTGGGCCATGGTCACCGGCGCATCCGGCGGAATGCCGAGGGTGCGCAGGGCCCCGCCCATGATCTGGGAAAAGACCGGGCCGGCCACGTCGCCGCCGTAGTGGGCGCCAGCCGGCTCGTCGATCATCACCGCGACGATGAGCCGGGGATCCGAAATGGGCGCCAGGCCGATGAAGGAGGCGACGTACTTGTTGACGTAGGCATGGCCCTCGAGCTTGTGGGCGGTGCCGGTCTTGCCCCCTACCCGGTAGCCGGGCACCCTAGCCTTGTTGGCGGTGCCTTCCGGGCTCACCACCATTTCCAGCATGGTCCGCAGTTCCCGGGCGGTCTGGGGGGAAAAGACCGGGACGCCATGGACCACCGGCTCGTCGCGCTTGACCAGGGACAGGGGGATGACTTCCCCGTCCCGGGCGAAGGCCGTGTAGGCCCGGGCCAGCTGCATCAGGCTCACCGAGATGCCGTGGCCGTAGGCCATGGTGGCCTGCTCGATGGGCCGCCAGTTCTTCCAGGGCCGCAGCCGCCCGCCGACTTCGCCGGGGAAGCCCAGGCGCGGCGGCTGGCCGAAGCCGACGGCATCGAACATTTCCCACATGTCCTTGGGGGGGAAGGCGAGGGCCAGCTTGGCGGCGCCGACGTTGGACGACTTCTGGATCACCTGGGCGACAGTCAGCGCCCCGTGGGGATGGGCGTCGGAGATGGTGGCGCTGCCGATGGTCAGGCGCCCCGGGGCGCAATTGACGATGCTGTCAAAACGGACATGGCCCTTTTCCAGGGCCAGGGCTGCGGTGAAGGGCTTCAAGGTGGAACCCGGCTCGAAGCTGTCGGTCACCGCCCGGTTGCGCAGTTGCGCCCCGGAGAGGCTTTCCCGGTTGTTGGGGTTGTAGGTGGGCCAGTTGGCCAGGGCGAGGATTTCGCCGGTCTTGACGTCCATGACCACCACCCCGCCGGCCTTGGCGTGGGTATCCGCCACGGCAGCCTTCAGCTGGCTGTAGGCCAGGTACTGGACCTTGGAATCCAGGGCCAGGCGGACATCCTTGCCGTCCTGGGGCGGCTTCAGGGCTCCCACGTCCTCGACGATCCGGCCGCGCCGGTCCTTGATGACGCTGCGGGCGCCCGATCGGCCGATGAGGCTGTTCTGGAAGGCCAGCTCCACCCCCTCCAGGCCCTTGTCGTCCACGCCGGTGAAGCCGACGATATGGGCGGTCATGTCGGCGGTGGGGTAATAGCGACGGTACTCCTTCTCGTCATGGACGCCCGGCAGCTTGAGGGCAGCCACCTGGTCGGCCACTTCCGGCGGCACTTGGCGCTTCAGGAAGATGAAGGTCTTGTCGCTTCCCAACTTGCCATCCAGTTCCTTGAGGTTGGTTTCCAGCAGGGCGGCGAGTTGCTGCTTCTGGGCCAGGCCCATCTGCCTGGCATCGGCCGGAATAGCCCAGATGGATTTCATTGGGGTGGACACCGCCAACATGTCGCCGTTCCGATCCACGATCCTGCCCCGGGAGGCGGAGACCTCGATATCGCGCAGGTAACGGGATTCGCCCTTCTCCTGGAGGAAGTCGTTGTTGATCACCTGCAGGTAGAAGCCCCTGAGCACCAGGAGGCCGAGGGCGGCGATGAGGACGAGCCCGACCATGCGGGAGCGCCAGCCCTGCAGGGCGAGCTGCAGCACCGGGCTTTCGGCGAAGCGATGCCCCTGGATTCGCCGGCGGACCACCATCAGCGCGGCCCTTTCTTCCCGGCTGCAGGCTTCGCGCCCCGGGGCTCGACGGCCCGGCCCAGCGCGTCGGTGGTGCGCATCTTGAGCTTTTCCCGGGCGATCTGCTCGATGCGGGGGTGGGTCGCCCAAGTGGACAGCTCGAGCTGCAGCTGCCCGTATTCCACGTCCAGCTGGCGGGCGCGCTCCTGCTCCCCTTCCAGCTCCTGGAAGAGCTTGCGGGCCCGGTGCTGGGAGGTCACCCCCCCGAGGGCGCAGACGACGGCGATGAGCAGCAGGATCATGTTGAAGCGGACCATCAGAGCTTCTCGGCGATCCGCATGACCGCACTGCGGGCCCGCGGATTGGCCTCGATCTCGGCGGACGAGGGCTTGATGGCCTTACCCACCAGCTTGATCTTCGGCTTCGGCAGCTGGTCCGCCCGCAGAGGCAATCCCTTCGGCAGGGCATCGGCCGGGGCCGCCTGCTCGCGCATGAATTGCTTGACGATGCGGTCCTCCAGGGAATGGAAGGAAATCACCACCAGCCGCCCGCCGGGCTTCAGAAGCTCGAGGGCTTGAGGCAGGGCTAGCGCCAGCTGGCCGAGCTCTTGATTGATATGAATCCGTAGAGCTTGAAAGCTGCGCGTCGCCGGGTCCTGCCCTGGCTCACGGGTGCGCACGGCCGAGCGTACAAGGGCCGCGAACTGGCCTGTTGTGTCAATACGCTGTTCGAGCCGAGCAGCCACAACCTTCTTTGCAATCTGGAAAGCAAACCGTTCTTCGCCATAATTTTTTATTACCTCCGCAATTTCTTCTTGATCGGCCCGCGCCAGCCACTCCGCCGCCGTCTCGCCGCGCGTGGTGTCCATGCGCATGTCGAGCGGTGCGTCGTGCCGGAAGCTGAATCCCCGCGCCCCTTCGTCGATTTGGGGCGACGACACCCCGACGTCAAACAGCACGCCATCCACCGCTTCCAGACCGGCTTCCCGAGCCGCTTCGGCCAACTCGCCGAAAGCCCGGTGCGCCAGCTGAAACCGCGAATCCCCAATGGTCCGACCGGCCTCCACCGCCGCCGGATCCCGATCCAGGGCGAGAAGCCGCCCCGTTTCGCCCAGCCGGGCCAGAATCGCCCGGCTGTGGCCGCCGCGCCCGAAGGTCGCGTCCACGTAGACGCCCGCCGGCTTCACCGCCAGGGCGTCCACGGCTCCTTCCAGCAGCACCGTCACATGGGCTGCACCGGCCGTCGGCGAAATCACAGGGATATGTCCTCGAAGCCCGGGGGCGGCACGTCGCTCTGAAGGGCCTCGAAGGCCACTTCGTTCTGACGGCGCCAGCCGGCATCGCTCCAAATTTCGAAATGGCTGCCCATGCCCACCAGCCAGACGGTTTTCTCGAGTTGGGCGTAATCCCGAAGCTCGGTAGCCACCAGGAGGCGGCCGGCGGAATCCAGTTCCTCGGTGCGGGCATTGCCGACCAGCACCCGCTTCAGGGCGGCGGCCCGGGCATCGAAGCTGGGCGCCTTGAGAATCTTGTCCCGGATCGGCTGCCACTCAGGCTGGGGGTAGAGCAACAGGCAGCGCTGCGGGTGGGCGGTGAGGACCAGGGAGCCTTCGGAAGCGGCGAGCAGAGCGTCCCGGTGCCTTGCCGGAATGGCAATGCGCCCCTTCGCATCCAGACTCAACGCCGCAGCACCTTCGAACATTTTCCCCGTTCACCCACTTTTCAACACGTTTCCCCACTTTAAGGTAACAGCCTTACCCAGTCAAGACTCAAAATGGGATTTTTTTCATACGGGACAATGACTTACGAATTGTTTCAAAGAAAATTTGCACAAAAATTTCCCTTGAAAATCAATGTGCAAAAAATTCTACTTAAAGTGCTTTATCACGATGACAGGAAAGTGGTGAAAAGGTGGCGACGCCATGCCATGGTGGTAGAAAGTGGGAAGAATCGCGGGGAAGAAAGGGGCTCCTGCAGCCGCAATCAGCCGATGCCCCCAGGCCCCGGCGTCCGCCAAGCCGGGGAGCCGATTGAAGGATTTACACAGGGGGTGCAGGTCCGCCCTCCGCTTTCTGCCCGCCAGGGGATACGCGGTAGTTTTCCCTACGGCATTTCCCGGGCATCGGCATTGCTGAACCCTGTATTCAACCGTACAAGGAGACCAGCATGGCCCAACAGCAACGCCACCCGGCGCCCGGTCCGCGGACGCCCAACCCGGTCCAGGTGCAGAAATACCTGGGCGGAATCGATTACCCGGCCGGCAAGGAAGACATCGTCAAGCGGGCCCACGCGGAGGGCGCCGACAAGACCGTCATGGATGCCCTGGAACGCATCCCCGATCAGGAATACTCCAGCCCGACGGCCGTCTCCAAGGCCCTCGGCCAACTGCACTGACGACGGGAGCGCCGGATCAGGCTACGTCTTGCCCCTGACTGGAGGCGGAATTGGAATTGGCCACGATGGTCGCTCCTTGAAGTCAACGGACGACAAGCCGAGCAAGCCCAATTCCCGAAACAATGATGATGGGAAGCCGGCCGATAAGCCGGGTTCTGTTCGGCCCCTTGCGGAGCCGTGGCGACCATTCCTCTAGGCCTGCCATTGCTGACAGGCTCAAGCAACCTACCCGGAAGCAGCGCGGGCCACGCCGATGCTTCCCTATTTGGTCTTGCTCCGGATGGGGTTTAGCGTGCCGCCGAACGTTGCCGCCGACGCGGTGGGCTCTTACCCCACCGTTTCACCCTTGCCGTTTCAGGTTACCCCGAACTTAGGCGGTCTACTCTCTGTTCCACTTTCCGTCGCCTTCGCCTTGCGGCTTATAGCGCCCAGCCGTTAGCTGGCATCCTGCCCTGCGGAGCCCGGACTTTCCTCCCGGCGCTTGCGCGCCCAGCGATCGCCTGGCCGACTTCCCGAGCCGGATTATACGCCGGCGGCCCGGCGCCCCGGCCGGAATTGCCAGGTATCGTCGTAATATTCGGCGGCTTCGTTGTCGGGGGTGGTGCCGGGAATGCCCAGGAGGGGCACCGGCTGCAGCTCCCGGGGAGAGGCATAGCGCCCGGCCCCCAGGTCGGCGGTGAGGCGCTGGTCCAGGTCTGCCAGCTGCGCCGCCAGGGGCCGGCCCAGCCAGCCCGGCGCCACTTCGTAGAGCACCGCTTTGGCGGTGAGGCCGCGAAAAGGCGCCAGAAGCTGCTCGTAGGTGGCATGGCCGAAGACAAAGAAGCCCATGGCTGCCGCCACCCGGGCCCGCCGTTCCCAGAACAGATCTTTCCAGCGGAAGTCCCGCAGCAGGCCAAGCAGGGCCGGCTCCTCCGACACCACCACCAGCCCGCACTCGTCGAAATGGGTCATGGCGTCCCGAGCCTGGCCGCGCCCCGCCTCGGTCGCCGCCATTTCCCGCAAGTGGCGGGCGTTGAGGGCCGCCTTGGCGCGGGGGAAAGCGAGCCAGACCAGGGCGTTGAAGAAGTCGTGCCAATTGTCCGGCCGGGTTTCCACTTCCCCCGTCGCCCAGATGCGGCGCTCGTAGCCGAGGCCGTCGGCCTGGGGCGGCACGAAGCGCAGGCGCCGGCCGTTTTCGGTGCATAGGCCGGCGGCCTCCGCCAGCCGGGCCACCGCTTCGGCATCCGGGCATCCCGGCAGGCGGGACAGCCAGGAGGCGATGGGAAAGAACAGCGGCGGATAGAGATCCGGAAGCCGGGGTGTCACTTGCCGGCGGGAACGAAGCGCAGCTTGCCGTCCTGGGGATCGAAGGTGCCGAGCTGCCGGCCGAGCCCGCCGGGGGGTTCGGCCGGCAGATTCTGCCAGCCCTCGCAGGTCTGGGTCTCGGTCAGGATCATGGCGTTGTTGTCGCCGCGCCTGATGACGAAGGTCCCGGAGCCGGGCTGCCACAGCTCCACCCGGGCCTGGGGCGGCAGGGGCTCCAGGTTGTGGCGGCGCTGGCAGTCGGGCAGGCGGGAGACCACCACGGCCGCATCCACCGTCTTGTCCCACAGCCAGCGCTGCTGGCGGATCAGGGTCAGCGACTGGTCCTTGCTCTCGTTCTGGTAGGAGGCCGAGTCATCCACGCAGGCTGCCAGGAGGGGAACGGCAGCAAGACACAACAGCCAGGGACGGAAGCGCATGGCGACTCTCCTCAGAGCATTTTCCAGGACAAGGTCTCACCCGCCCGCAGGGGCACCAGGGTGTCGCCACCGGCGTAGGGGTAGGCGGCCGGCACCGGCCAGCTTTCCTTGACCAGGGTGACTTGGCCCGGGTTGCGGGGCAGGCGGTAGAAATCCGGGCCGTGGAAGCTGGCGAAGGCTTCCAGGCGATCCAGGGCGCCGGCCTGGTCGAAGGCCTCGGCATAGAGTTCCAGGGCGCCGTGGGCGGTGTAGCAGCCGGCGCAGCCGCAGGCAGCCTCCTTGGCCGAACGGGCATGGGGCGCCGAGTCCGTCCCCAGGAAGAACTTGGGATTGCCCGAAACCGCCGCCTCCACCAGGGCCTGCCGATGGGTTTCCCGCTTCAGCACCGGCAGGCAGTACCAGTGGGGCCGCACACCGCCCTGGAAGATGGCGTTGCGGTTGTACAAGAGGTGGTGAGCGGTGATGGTGGCGCCCACGTTCTCGCCGGCGCTGGTCACGAACTGAGCGGCGTCCCGGGTGGTGATGTGCTCCATGACCAGCCGCAACCGGGGGAAGCGCTCCAGGAGCGGGGCGAGCACGGTATCGATGAAGGCCTTTTCCCGGTCGAAGAGATCCACCCGGGGGGCGGTGACCTCGCCATGGACCAGCAGGGGCAGGCCCAGCCGCTCCATCTCGGCCAGGGTGTCGTAGGCCTTCTCGATGGCGGTAAGGCCGGCGTCGGAATTGGTGGTGGCCCCGGCCGGGTAGAGCTTCACCGCCTTCACGAAGCCCGAGTCCGCCGCCTTGGCGACTTCGGCGGGCGGGGTGTTGTCGGTGAGGTAGAGGGTCATCAGGGGCTCGAAGCTCGCCCCCGCCGGCAGGGCGGCCAGGATGCGCTGGCGGTAGGCCCCCGCCTGCTCCACCGTGGTCACCGGCGGCTTCAGGTTGGGCATGACGATGGCCCGGGCGAACTGGCGGGCGGTGTGGGGCAGGACGGCAGCCAGGGCGTCGAAGTCGCGCAGGTGCAGGTGCCAGTCGTCGGGGCGGGTGATGGTGATTTGTTGCATGGTCTTTCGTTCCGGAAAACTTCCGGAATTTTATCCTTTCAACTGCAGGGCGCGGTCATAGAGGGCATTCTTGGCGGCACCGGTAACGGCGGCGGCGACCTTGGCCGCCTGCTTCACGGGCAGCCCCTCGGCCAGGAGAATTTTCAGGACCCGGTCGCTCTCGCCCTGGTCGCCCTCCTCCTGATTGCCGGATACCAACAGGACGAATTCCCCCTTCTGGCGATTGGGATCGGCCCGCAGCCAGGCCGCCGCCTCCCCCAGGGGACAGGCGTAGACGGTCTCGAAAAGCTTGGTGAGTTCCCGGGCGATGACCAGGGTGCGGTGTCCGAGGACGGCCGTCAGGTCATCCACCGTCTCCAGGACCCGGTGGGGGGCCTCGTAGAACACCAGGGCGTAGGGCAAGGGCCGCAGTTCCTCCAGGGCTTGGCGGCGCTGGGAAGCCTTGGTCGGCAGGAAGCCGTAGAAGAGGAAATGGGGCTCCGGGAGCCCGGCGGCGGACAGCGCCGTCACCGCCGCGCAGGGCCCCGGCAGGGGAATCACCCTAAAGCCCGCCGCCCGTACCTGGGCGACAATGCGGGTGCCGGGGTCGGAAATGGCCGGGGTGCCGGCATCGGACACCAGGGCCACGGCTTCACCGGCACAGAGGCGCTCGACGATGCGGGCCGCCGCCTCCCGCTCGTTGTGCTCGTGGGCCGGCAGCAGGCGGGCGGTGGCCCCCAGGTGCTTGAGGAGGGGCGCGGTGTGGCGGGTGTCTTCCGCCGCCACCCAGGGCACGGTGCGCAGCACCTCCTCGGCGCGCCGGGTGATGTCGGACAGGTTCCCCAGGGGAGTGGGGACCACGTACAATGCAGCTGATTCGCTTGTCATAGGCAATGGCAATGAGGTTTGGCGGCAACGATACCACGAGTGTTGCAACCAGCAGGGGACGGGAAGCCGAAGCCCTGGCCGCCCGCTACCTGGAGGGCCGGGGCCTGACGGTGGTCCGGCGCAATTTCCGCATCCGGGGCGGCGAAATCGACCTCGTCTGCCGGGACGGCCGGGTCCTGGTCTTCGTCGAGGTGCGCCTGCGGTCGCGCCGGGACTTCGGCGGCGCCGGCGAGAGCATCACCGCCGCCAAGCGCCGGCGCCTCATCCTCGCCGCCCGCCATTACCTGGCGGGAAAGCCGGATACGGCCTGCCGCTTCGACTGCGTCCTGCTGGCCGGCCTCGACGAAAAGTCGGTCGAATGGATTCCCGATGCGTTTTCTGCTGATGCTTAGCCTGGTGCTCTGCGCCTGGGGAGCCCGGGCCGAGCGCGTCCGGGTCCTGGTGCAGAGTTCTCCCCTGGCCGGCAGCCAGTATTACGCCCTGGCCGAAGTGTGGCCCCGGATCAAGACGGGGGACCCCCTCGTCCTGGCGCGGGAAGCCGGCAACCGCCACGATGCCCGGGCCATCCGGGTCGAATGGCGGGGCCGCAAGCTCGGCTACCTGCCGCGGGCGGAAAACCGCATCGTGGCGGCAGCCCTGGATGGCGGCGACCGGCTTTCGGCCCGGGTGTCGCGCCTGACCGACGATCCCAACCCCTGGCGCCGGCTGGAAGTCGAAATCTATGTGGACCTCTGATGCTAGAATTGCCCGTTTAGCACCTTCCGCAGCCGCCAAGATGGATCTCATCGCCCGAGTCGCCAAGAATTTCGAAGACAGCGCCCACACCAAGCTCAATGCCATCGAGATGCTGGCGGCCCCCATCGCCGCCGCCATCGAGATCATGACCGGCAGCCTCATCAACAACGGCAAGATCCTGGCCTGCGGCAACGGCGGCTCGGCGGCCGACGCCCAGCACTTCGCCGCCGAGCTGGTGGGCCGCTTCGAGGCGGAACGTCAGGAGCTGGGGGCCATCGCCCTCACCACCGACAGTTCCATCCTCACCGCCATCGGCAACGACTACGGCTACAACCAGATCTTTTCCAAGCAGGTGCGGGCCCTGGGCCATGCCGGCGACGTGCTGCTGGCCATCTCCACCTCCGGCAATTCCGGCAACGTGATCGAGGCCATCCAGGCCGCCCACGATGCCGACATGCGGATCATCGCCCTGACCGGCAAGGGGGGCGGCCGCATCGGCGAAATGCTGCGGGACGACGACATCCACCTCTGCGTGCCGGCGGACCGTACCGCCCGCATCCAGGAAACCCACCTCCTGATCATCCATTGCCTGTGCGATGGCATCGATTGCCTTCTCCTGGGAGTAGAAGAATGAAAACCGCCAAGTCCCTTCTTACCGCCGCCCTCATCGCCGCCGCCGTGCCGGCCCTGCAGGGTTGCTTCCCCCTGGTTGCCGGCGGCGTCGCCGCTGGCGCCCTGGCCGTGACTGACCGCCGCACGGTGGGCACCCAGACCGAGGACGAGGCCATCGAATGGAAGGCCGAGAAGCGCATCGCCGACCGCTTCAAGGACCGGGCCCACGTCAATGTCACCGGCTACAACCGCAAGGCCCTGATCACCGGCGAAGCCTACGACGAAGCCATGAAGGCGGAAATCGGCGACATCGTTTCCAAGGTGGAGAACGTTCAGGGAGTCTGGAACGAGATGGCGGTCGGTCCCATCCGCTCCTTCTCTTCCCGCAGCAACGACGCCTATGTCACCTCCAAGGTGAAGGCCCGCTTCGTGGACTACAACCAGTTCGCCGCCAACCACGTCAAGGTGGTCACCGAGGGCGGCGCGGTCTATCTGCTGGGCATCGTCAACGAACGGGAAGCCAAGTCGGCCGTCCAGATCGCCCGCACCACCGACGGCGTCAGGAAAGTGGTGAATCTCCTGGAAGTGGTCTCCGAGGCCGAAACCCGCCGCATCGACAGCGCCGTCTCAAGCCAGCCGCCAAAGGCGACTCCGGACCAGAGCCTGTGACGTACGGCGCCCCGGCCTTCGAGGCCAAGATCTGCCCGCCGGCGGAACTGGCCGCCCGGGCCAGGGCGTTGCCCCGTCCCCTGGTATTTACCAACGGCTGTTTCGACATCCTGCACCGGGGCCACGTCACCTACCTGGCCCAGGCGGCGAGCCTGGGAGCCGCCATGGTGGTGGCGCTGAACTCCGACACCTCGGTGAAGCGCCTGGGCAAGGGCGACGATCGCCCGGTCAATGCCCTGGCCGATCGACTGGCGGTCATGGCCGCCCTGGAATGCGTCGCCCTGGTCACCTGGTTCGATGAGGACACGCCCATCGAGCGCATCCTGGAGTGCCAGCCCGAAGTTCTGGTCAAGGGCGGCGACTGGCCGGTGGAGAAGATAGTCGGTTGCAAGGAGGTGAGCGGCTGGGGGGGGACGGTCCACTCCATCCCCTTCATCCACCAGAAATCCACGACCGCCCTGCTGGAAAAGATCCGGAAGCTATAGGACGACCTGGGTTCCCAGCTCCACCACCCGGTTGCTGGGAATCTTGAAGAAGGCGGTGGCCGACCCCGCGTTGCGGAACATGGCCACGAACAGCTTCTCCCGCCAGAAGGCCATCTCGGACCCCAGGCGCGGAATCAGAGTTTCGCGGCCGAAGAAGAACGAGGTTTCCATCATCGACAACGCCAAACCGCTTTCGGCGCAGCACTCGATGGCCAGGGGAATGTTGGGCTCATCCTTGAAGCCGTACTGGACGATCACGCTCCAGAAATTCTCCTTCAGCTTTTTCACTTCCACGCGGTCGATGTCGGGCACGTAGGGCACATCGAAGAACAGTACCGACACCAGCACCACCTTTTCGTGCAGCACCTTGTTGTGCATCAGGTTGTGCAGTAGGGCGTGGGGCACGCCGTTGGGGTCGGCATTCAGGAACACGGCGGTGCCGGGCACCCGGGTCGGCATGGCGGCGGACAGGGAATCGATGAAGGCGACCAGCTCGAGGCGCTCGCCTTCGAGGCGGTCCGCGAGGAGCTGGCGGCCTCGCTTCCAGGTGGTCATGAGGATGAAGACCACCATCCCGGCCACCAGGGGGAACCAGCCGCCATCGGGAATCTTGAGGATGTTGGCGGCCAGGAAGACCAGTTCCACCGCCAGGAAGCAGGCGAAGAGCAGCACCGCCCTCACCCACCCCCAGCCCCAGGAACGGGCCACCACCACGGTGGCCAGGAGGGAGGTGATGACCATGTCGCCGGTCACCGCGATGCCGTAGGCCGCCGCCAGGTTGTTGGAGGACTTGAAGCCCAGCACCAGGATCATCACCGCCACCATGAGGCCCCAGTTCACCGCCGGCAGGTAGATCTGCCCCTGCTCCCGCTCGGAGGTGTGCTGCACCTCCATGCGCGGCACGAAGCCCAGCTGCATGGCCTGCCGGGTAACGGAAAAGGCGCCGGAAATGACCGCCTGGGAAGCGATGACGGTGGCCAGGGTGGACAAGGCCACCAGGGGATAGAGGGCCCAGTCGGGGGCGGAGAGGTAGAAGGGGTTCTTGGCCGCCTCGGGGATTTCCAGGATGAGCGCCCCCTGGCCGAAATAATTGAGCAGCAGGGCCGGCAGCACGAAGGAGAACCAGGCCCGCTGGATGGGCTTGCGGCCGAAGTGCCCCATGTCGGCGTAGAGGGCCTCGGCCCCGGTCACCGCCAGCACCACGTTACCCATGGCGACCAGGGCCATGGCCTGGTTGGCCAGGAGGAACTCGATGCCGTAGGCCGGGTTGAGGGCGTGGAGGATGCCCGGGTGGGCGAGGATGTTGTAGAAGCCGAGGAGGCCGAGGACGGAAAACCACACCACCATCACCGGCCCGAAGGCGAAGCCGACCTTGGCGGTGCCACTCTTTTGCACGAAGAAGAGCCCGAACAGCACCATCACGGTCAGGGGGATGACGAAGG
Source organism: Rhodocyclaceae bacterium (assembly GCA_018261935.1). GTDB lineage: Bacteria > Pseudomonadota > Gammaproteobacteria > Burkholderiales > Rhodocyclaceae > JAGTRP01. The sequence continues at coordinate 21,610 of JAGTRP010000023.1, read as the reverse complement.
GCTTCAAGGCCGGCGTCGCCACCTCCAGCCCCTCGACGGCGGAAAGCACCGACATGGCGGGAGTCACCATGCCGTCGCCGTAGAACATGGCAGCCCCCAGGATGCCGATGATCATGATGACCTTGGCCCGGCCCGGCTTATCCTGGGCATCGTGCAGCGCCAAGGCGATAAGGGCCATGATGCCCCCCTCCCCTCGGTTGTCGGCCCGCATGATGAAGACCACGTATTTCACCGAGACGATGATCACCAGGGCCCAGAAGAACAGGGACAGGGCCCCGTAGATATTGGCCTCGGTCACCGGAATGGGATGGTTGCCGGCAAAGACTTCCTTCACCGCATAAAGGGGGCTGGTGCCGATATCGCCATAGACCACCCCCAGGGCTGCCAACGCCAGGGCAGCAAGCCGCTGGCCGGTCACGTCGCCGGCCCCGTTGTGAGCATTGCTCATGAATTTTCCCCGATCCCCTGCGGCCGCCGGCCGCCTTCCCCCACACTGCCCATGCTTATCCGCCGAGAGCCGCCTTCAGCGACTGCACCTCTTCCTCGGACTCGTCGATGATTTCCCGCAGGGTTTCGGCATCGAAAACCCGGTCCACCACGGAGGTATCCACCTCACCGTCATACTCGGCGTCGCGCCAGCTGCAGCTGCGGTTAGCGATCTTGTTGGCGATGTAGAGCACGTCGGACAGGGTTTTCACCTCAGTGACTTCCCGGTCGTTCTCGTGCTCCAGGACGGCCGTCAGGATGGATTCCGGCTGCCCCAGGGCTGAGAGCAGGGCGTGGCCGATGTTGTCGTGCCAGCCTGTCAGCAGGGCATGGAGTTCCAGCTTGTCGTTCACCAGTTCCGGGAAATTGGCGGCCCGGGACAGCAGATAGAAAACGCCGATGTCGTGCACCAGGCCGGCGAACATGGCCTCGTCGCCGTTGATCCGGGCCATTTTCCTGGCCAGCACCCGGCAGAGGGCGGCGACGTGGGCGGTATGTTCCCAGAGCTTCTGGGAAATGCCCTCGAAGACGTGCATCTGCTTCGACTTGACGAGTTGTTCCATGGCCACCGCGAAGGAGACGGTCCGCACCGCTTCCATGCCGACCCGGATGATGGCGCTCTTGACGTCGGCGATCTCCCGGCCGGAAGGGTTGAGGGCCGCCGAATTGGCCATGCGGATGATCTTGGCGCTCATCAGCGGCTCGGCCCCCACCAGCTTGGCGAGCTGGTCCACCGTCAGGTTGGGATTCTTTAGGGCGGTCCGTACCTGGAAGGTGATGTCCAGGAAAGTCGGGAAGGACACCTCGCCGCTGGAAAGATCCTTGGCGATGTCCTCGAGGATTTTGAAAGTAATGGGATTGGACATGGTCGATTCGGCCCGGTTGGATGCAGGCGGTGCCTGGCGCGGATTGCCTTACAGGGAGACAGCGCGGCGGGATTCCGCGCCTCTCGGAGAGCTCCCTGGCCCCGGCTTCATGACGCGCGGCATTCTGTGGGCAAAAACCTCAGACAGCATAACCCCGTACCCTGTTGTATGTATGTAGTCCGTCATTCTACTTCACTCTGCGCCGCGGCAGGCGCAAGCGCTGCCGGCGGGCGCCTTTCAATGCCCGGAAAACCGCTTTCGCCGAGGTGCCCAGGAAGCCCTCCCTGAGGCCCCGCGGGCCATGGAAATGGAATTTTCATCGCCCGCATGGGCTGCCCGGCCATCCTCCCAATTGGCTATAGACGCCCACCCACCCGATTGCGCCTAATACGGCAATCGGACGCAAAGTTCCGATCTTACGACCTGGTCGTATGCCGATATCGATCACACGTCGACTGGCGCCGCCACCCCGTGGCCGGCGCCGAGGAAAGGGAGGAGAACATGGAGCAGAAAAAGATGGCGATCATCGCCACCAAGGGGACCCTGGACATGGGCTATCCGCCCCTCATCCTGGCTTCGACGGCGGCAGCCCTCGGCTACGACGTGCGGATTTTCTTCACCTTCTACGGCCTGCAGCTGCTGCGCAAGGATCTCGGCCATATCCGCATCAGCCCCCTGGCCAACCCGGCGATGCCCATGCCCGTGCCGATGCCGGTCATGGTTTCAGCCCTGCCGGGCATGGAAGCCATGGCCACCTCCATGATGAAGAGCAAGCTCAAGAACAAGGGCGTGGCGTCCCTGGAGGAACTGCGGGACCTGAGCCAGGAGGCCGGCGTCCAGTTCATCGCCTGCCAGATGACCGTGGACCTGTTCGAGTTCGATACCCAGGAGTTCATCGACGGCATCGAGTACGGCGGCGCTTCGACCTTCCTGGAGTTCGCCGGCAACACCGACATCTGCCTGTTCATCTGATCGACTGCAGTCATACCGCCTGAAGTCCAGGCAATGCTGGGGGCGGCCCGGAAGTCTTTTGAATCCACAATAGGGAGAGGGAGACATGACTAGAAGCAGACTCAGCATCAAGTTCCTGGGCACCGTGCTCGCCGGCACGGCCGCTGTCCTGGCGCTGCCGCCGGCGGCCCAGGCCACCAACGGCTATTTTTCCCACGGCTACGGGATGAAGAACAAGGGCATGGCCGGGGCGGGCACCACCAATACCCATGACGCCTTCGGCGGCGCCAACAACCCGGCCACCATGGTGTGGGCGGGGAACCGGCTGGAGCTCGGCCTCGACTGGTTCAGCCCCCAGCGCAAGGCCCAGCGCACGGGCAGCGCCCCTGGCGGTGCCTTCGACCTCTCGGTGGAGAGCGATAGCACCAACTTCTTCATTCCCGAGGCCGGCTTCAACCGGATGCTCAGCCCGACCCTCAGCGCCGGCGTGACTATCTACGGCAACGGCGGCATGAACACCGATTACAAGGGCGGGCAGATCAATTGCGGCGCCGGCCCCGCCAACGCCCTGTGCGGTGGCGGCGAGCTGGGGGTCGATCTGGCGCAGATTGTCATCGCGCCGACCCTGGCGTGGAAATTCCATGAACGCCACTCGGTCGGGGTTTCCCCGCTTTTCGGCTATCAGCGTTTCCGTGCCAAAGGTCTGTCGGGCTTCTCGGGCATGAGCAGCAGCCCTAACGACCTCACCAATCGGGGTTACGACACCGCCAGCGGCTGGGGCGTGCGGGTCGGCTACCTGGGCCGCCTGACCGAGCAGCTGACGGTTGGGGCCGCCTACTCCTCCAAGATCGACATGAGCAAGTTCGACAAGTACCGGGGCCTCTTCGCCGAGCAGGGCGATTTCGACATTCCGGAGAACTGGAGCGTGGGCCTGGGCTTCGCCGTTACGCCCCAGCTGTCGGTGGCCTTCGATTATCAAGTCATCAAGTACAGCGACGTTGCCTCCGTGGGCAATCCCAGCACCAACACGGCCCTGCTGGGCACCAGCGGCGGCCCGGGTTTCGGCTGGCGGGACATCAATGTCTACAAGCTGGGCGTCCAGTGGCGGGAGAGCGATCGGCTGACCCTGCGGGCCGGCTACAACCACGGGGACAATCCCATCCGCTCCCGGGACGTGACCTTCAACATCGTCGCCCCGGGCCTCATCGACGACAACGTCACCCTGGGGGCCACCTGGACCCTGGACGGCGGCTCGGAAGTCACCGTGGCCTACATGCACGCCTTCAAGAAATCGGTCACCGGCTCCTCCACCATGCCCTTCGGCGGGAACGAGAAGATCGAGATGTACCAGAACAGCCTGGGCGTCGCCTGGGGCACGTCTTTCTAAGGAAAAACCGAACCTGGGCTTCGGCCGGCGGCGAAGCCCAGGGAACCGACTTCCATCAGAAGGGGATGTCGTCCCCCAGGTCCTCGAAGGAGGGCTTCGGCTTGTCCTTGCGGGGAGCCGGCGCGTAATCCTGCTGCTGGGGCTCGTAGTCGCCGGCCGGGGCTCCCTGGCCCTGGCGGCCGCCCAGCATCTGCATCTCGGTGGCCTCGATTTCCGTGGTGTAGCGATCCTGGCCGTCCTTGTCCTGCCACTTGCGGGTGCGGATGCGGCCTTCCAGGTAGACCTGGGAGCCCTTCTTCAGGTACTGGCCGGCAATTTCGGCCAGCTTGCGGTAGAAGACCACCCGATGCCATTCCGTCATCTCGCGCTTTTCGCCGGAATTCTTGTCCTTCCAGCTGTCGGTGGTGGCGAGGCGGATGTTGCACACGGCGTCGCCGCTGGCCGTGTAGCGGGTTTCGGGGTCGGCACCGAGATTGCCGACGAGTATGACCTTGTTGACCGATGCCATAGCTTTGTCTCCAGTTAGGGGTTGGCCGCAGCCGGCGCCGGGCGCCGCTGCGGGAAATGCATGGAAGCCGCGACCAGCAGCCAGACAACCGCCAGGGCCGCCGCCGTCGCAAAGACGGAATTATCGCCGAAATGCTTCGCCAAGTACCCCCCCAGGGTGGCGCCGGCAGCCGCTCCCAGCGACTGGGTCGTATTGTAGACCCCGAGGGCCGCGCCCTTGGCGGCCGGCGGTGCGGTACGGGACACCAGGGACGGCAGGGTGGCTTCCAGCACGTTGAAGGCAACGAAGAAGAGGATCAGCCACAGCGCCAGCCCACCCAGGCTCTCGCCGGCAAACCGGAAACCCAGTTGCACGCCCAGGAGCAAAGCGATGGCGCCGGCGAACACCGGCCGCATCCTGCCACGCCTCTCGGCGGAAATGATGGCCGGCACCATGATGGCGAAGGACAGGAGGACCGCCGGCAGGTACACCTTCCAGTGCTCGGGGGCCGGCAGGCCGCCATGGGCGACAAGGGCGTGGGGCACCACCACGAACATGGACATCTGGATGAGGTGCAGGCTGAAGATACCGAAATTGAGGCGCAGCAGGTCCAGGTCCAGCAGCACGCGCCGGAAGGGAGGCTTGTCATGCGTAGAAATGGGGGGGGCCGGCGGCACCGCCTTGAACAGCAGAAGGATGGCGGCCAAGGCGAGGAGGCCGGTGAGGATGAAGAGCCCCTCCATGCCGACGAGGCCGTAGAGCACCGGCGCCCCCACCAGGGACAGGGCGAAGACGAGGCCGATGGAGGAGCCGATCATGGCCATCACCTTGGTGCGGTGCTCCTCCCGGGTAAGGTCGGCGGCCAGGGCCGTCACCGCCGCCGAGATGGCGCCGGCCCCCTGGAGCACCCGGCCGGCGATGACCCAGTAGATATCCGGCGCCGCCGCCGCCAGGAAGCTGCCGGCGGCGAAGAGCAGGAGGCCGAAGACGATGACCGGCTTGCGGCCGAAGCGGTCCGAGGCCGAGCCGAAGGGAATCTGGAAGCAGGCCTGGGTGAGGCCGTAGGCACCGAGGGCGAAGCCCACCAGGGTCAGATCGTCGCCGCCGGGAATGCCCTTGGCGAAAAGGGCGAACACCGGCAGGATGAGGAAGAGACCCAGCATGCGCAGGGCGAAAATGGCGGCCAGACTGACGCCGGCGCGGCGTTCCTCGGGGGTCATGGGGTCGCGGACAGGATTGGACATGGAAGCGGAAAAGAAATGGCGCCGGACGGCGCCAAAGCCGCAATATTAGCAGGTTTGCATCCCCTCCCCGGCAGCCGCCGGCGCCAGCCGCAGCTACAGCGCAACCCCCTCTGCCTTGACGGCCGCCACCCAGGCCTCCACCTGGCCGGCCGGCATGGGGCGGGCGAAATGGTAGCCCTGGAAGAGCTCGCACCCCACTTCCCGCAGCCGGCGCGCCGTCTCGGCATCCTCGATGCCCTCGGCGACGGTGGTGATACCCAGGGACCAGGCCAGGTTCACGGCCGACTGGACGATCTCGAAGCTGCGCAGGGAATGGGCCATGTCCTGGATGAAGGTCTTGTCGATCTTGAGGCAGGAAATGGGCAAGCTCTTCAGATAGTCGAGGCCGGCATAGCCGGTGCCGAAATCGTCCAGGGCGATGGCGATGCCCAGGGCCGCCAGCCGCTCCAGGACCTGGGCCACCATCTCCCGGTCCTCGATGACCACGGTCTCGGTGAGCTCGACCTTGAGTTCCAGGGGGCTCATGCCATGGGCCGCCAGACAGTCCCGGATGAACTCCACGATCCCCGGCTCGCCGAACTCGGCGGCCGACAGGTTGACGCTGACGAAGGGCGGCAGGGGGCCGCCGTCGCGGCAGAAATGCCGCAGCCGGGACCAGTCGGAAACCGCCCGTTCCAGGACCCAGCGGCCGATGCGGTGCACCAGGCCGGTCTTCTCCGCCAGGCCGATGAACTCCAGGGGCATGATCATGCCCAGGACCGGATGGCGCCAGCGCACCAGGGCCTCGAATCCCAGAAGCTCGTGGTCCACGGCCCGCACGATGGGCTGGTAGAAGAGCTCGAGCTGGTCGGTGTCGATGGCGTGGGACAGGTCCCGGGTCAGCACCAGGGTGCGCAGGGCGGCATCCCGCACCGGGGACGCCCCCTCGGCGCCGCCGGCGGAGTAGGGATCGGGGAAGCCCCGGCAGTTGCGGAAGCGATCGATCAGGAGCTCGAGGAGGTGGCGGATGACCGGGTTGGTCTGCTTCAGGATCTCATCCACCTGGGCCCGCTCGATGCGGACGAGGGTGGTGGGCACCAGGGTCCGCACCGTGGCGGTGCGGGGCAGGCCGTCCAGGAGGGCCACCTCGCCGAAGAGGGCGCCGTCCGACAGCACCGCCAGGCGCCGGGAACCGCAATCGCCGCCGAGCACCTCGACGCAACCGCTCTCGATCATGAAGGCGGCATCGCCGGCTTCCCCGACATGGAAAACGACGGCGTTCGCCGGCAGCTGCTCGCGGGGTAGATCGTCGGCCATTGAAGCCTCGCCTGCCAGAATCGATGATCGCGCCATTATCCCCGATTCATGGACGGTGGATAGGGGGAAGGCCAGGCCCATTCCAGGGGAAGCCGCCCTCCCCCCGTGCGCCGGAAGTTGCGTATAGTTGTCGGTTTGCCCCCTTGCTTCAGGCCTTGCCATGGAAGAAATCCGCATCCGCGGTGCCCGCACCCACAACCTCAAGAACATCAGCCTCGACCTGCCCCGGGACCGGCTGATCGTCATCACCGGCCTGTCGGGCTCCGGCAAATCGTCCCTGGCCTTCGACACCCTCTACGCCGAGGGCCAGCGCCGCTACGTGGAATCCCTGTCGGCCTACGCCCGCCAGTTCCTCCAGCTCATGGAAAAGCCGGACGTGGACCTGATCGAGGGCCTCTCCCCGGCCATCTCCATCGAGCAGAAGGCCACCTCCCACAATCCCCGCTCCACCGTCGGCACGGTCACCGAGATCCACGACTACCTGCGCCTCCTCTTCGCCCGGGCCGGCACCCCCTACTGCCCGGAGCACGGGGAGCCCCTGGAGGCCCAGACCGTCTCCCAGATGGTGGACCACGTGTTGGCCCTGCCGGAGGACACCAAGCTGATGATCCTGGCGCCGGTGGTAGCCAACCGGAAAGGCGAGCAGCTGGACCTCTTCTCCGAGCTGCGGGCCCAGGGCTTCGCCCGGGTGCGGGTGGACGGCAAGGTCTATGAAATCGACGAGGTGCCCAAGCTCGCCAAGACCCACAAGCACGACGTGGATGTGGTGGTGGACCGGCTCAAGGTACGGGACGACATGCGCCAGCGCCTGGCGGAGTCCTTCGAGACCGCCCTGCGCCACGCCGACGGCCGGGCCATCGCCATGGAGATGGACAGCGGCAAGGAGCACCTTTTCTCCGCCAAGTTCGCCTGCCCGGTGTGCTCCTACGCCCTGCAGGAGCTGGAGCCCCGGCTCTTCTCCTTCAACAACCCCATGGGGGCCTGCCCCAAGTGCGACGGCCTGGGGGTCATCCAGTTCTTCGACCCCAAGCGGGTGGTGATCCATCCCGACCGGTCGCTCGCCGACGGCGCCATCCGGGGCTGGGACAAGAAGAACCAGTTCTACTTCCAGGCCCTCACCTCCCTGGCCGACCACTACGGCTTCGACATCGACACCCCCTTCGAGGCCCTGCCGGAGGACATCCGGAAGGTGATCCTGTTCGGCTCCGGCCGGGAGACGATCCGCTTCCGCTACCTGAACGAGCGGGGCACCCGCTTCGACCGGGACCATACCTTCGAGGGCGTCGTCCATAACCTGGAGCGGCGCTACCGGGAATCCGACTCCCAGGCGGTGCGGGAAGAGCTGGCCAAGTTCGTCAGCAACAGCACCTGCCCCCACTGCAACGGCACCCGCCTGCGCATCGAGGCCCGGAACGTGCGGGTCGGCCAGAAGACCCTCCACGAGATCAACCGCCTGCCCCTGGGGGAGGCCCGCAACTACTTCAATCTCCTGCAGCTCACCGGCCACAAGGCCCAGGTGGCGGAGAAGATCCTGAAGGAGATCACTTCGCGGATTTCCTTCCTCATCAACGTCGGCCTCGACTACCTCTGCCTGGAACGCTCCGCCGAGACCCTCTCCGGCGGCGAGGCCCAGCGCATCCGCCTGGCGTCGCAAATCGGCTCCGGCCTCACCGGCGTCATGTACGTCCTCGACGAGCCCTCCATCGGCCTCCACCAGCGGGACAACGACCGCCTCCTGGAAACCTTGAAGAGCCTGCGGGACATGGGCAACACCGTCCTGGTGGTGGAGCACGACGAGGATGCCATCCGCACCGCCGATTACGTGGTGGACATCGGCCCCGGCGCCGGCGTCCACGGCGGCAGCGTGGTGGCCGAGGGCTCGCCGGAACAGGTGGCGGCCAACCCGAATTCGATGACAGGCGCCTACCTGTCGGGCCGCCGGAAGATCGAGGTGCCCCCGAAGCGCCGCGCCCCCGACCCGAAAAAGATGTTGCGGGTGGAAGGCGCCTCCGGCAACAACCTCAAGGACGTCACCCTGGAGCTGCCGGTGGGGCTATTCACCTGCATCACCGGGGTCTCCGGCTCCGGCAAGTCCACCCTCATCAACGATACCCTGTACACGGCGGCGGCCAAGCACCTCTACGGCTCCAACGCCGAGCCGGCCGCCCACAAGGCCATCAAGGGGCTCGACCTGTTCGACAAGGTCATCAACGTGGACCAGTCCCCCATCGGGCGGACGCCCCGCTCCAACCCGGCCACCTACACCGGGCTGCTGACCCCCATCCGGGAACTCTTCTCCCAGGTGCCGGAGTCCCGCGCCCGGGGCTACGGGCCGGGGCGCTTCTCCTTCAACGTCAAGGGCGGGCGTTGCGAGGCCTGCCAGGGGGACGGCTTGATCAAGGTGGAGATGCACTTCCTGCCGGACATCTACGTCCCCTGCGACGTCTGCCACGGCAAGCGCTACAACCGGGAAACCCTGGAGATCCAGTACAAGGGCAAGACCATCCACGATATCCTGGAAATGACCGTGGAACAGGCCCGGGAATTCTTCGACGCCGTCCCCAGCGTCGCCCGCAAGCTCCAGACCCTGGTGGACGTGGGCCTCTCCTACATCACCCTGGGCCAGAGCGCCACCACCCTTTCCGGCGGCGAGGCCCAGCGGGTCAAGCTCGCCCTGGAGCTTTCCAAGCGGGACACCGGCCGCACCCTCTACATCCTGGACGAGCCCACCACCGGGCTCCACTTCCAGGACATCGAGATGCTGCTCTCCGTGCTCCATCGCCTCTCCAGCCACGGCAACACGGTGGTGGTCATCGAGCACAACCTGGACGTCATCAAGACCGCCGACTGGCTGGTGGACCTGGGGCCGGAAGGAGGCGACGGCGGCGGGCGCATCATCGCCACCGGCGCCCCGGAGGCCGTGGCGGCGGCAAAGATCAGCCATACCGGGCGCTTCCTGGCGCCCCTCCTCAATCGGTGATGCCTTGAAACCCTTTCTTGCCGCCCTCTTCCTGGCCCTGGCCAGCGCCCCGGCCCTGGCGGCCCTTTCCGACGAAATCCAGGTCTACGACGAGAGCATCAACAAGCCCGGCGAATGGGGCCTGGAGGTCCACGTCAACCGCACCCCGAAGGGCCGCAGCCAGCCCGACTATCCGGGGGAGATCACTCCCAACCGGGGGCTGCGGGTAACGCCGGAACTTTCCTACGGCCTGACGCCCACGGTGGATGTGGGCCTCTATACCCCGCTCCTGTTCGAGGCCCTCAACCAGTCCTACTACGCCGGCCCCAAGTTCCGGGCCAAGTGGCTGCCCCTCCAGCCCGGCGAGGCCGGCGGATTCTTCGCCGGCATCAACTGGGAACTGGCCATGGTCCGCAAACGCTTCGAGGCCGCCCGCAACGGCATGGAATTCCGGCCCATCCTGGGCTACCGGGACTCCGGCTGGGCCGCCATCGTGAACCCGGTCCTGAGCTATGACATCACCCAGGGCTATCGGGAAGGGGGCATGAACTTCAGCCCCGCCGTGAAGGTCTCGAAAACCCTGGCCGAGGGCATCGCCGGCGGCTTCGAGTATTACGCCGACCTGGGCAAGCTCGCCCATTTCAGCCCCCGGGCCGAGCAGGCCCACACCCTCTACCTGGTGACCGACGTGGACCGGGGCCCGGTGGGCATCAATTTCGGCATCGGCCGGGGCCTCAACGCAGCCACCGACAAGTGGACGGTGAAGGCCATCCTGGATATTCCCTTCGGGCATTAGCCTCCATCCATCCCGGCCCCGGAACCGGAACCCCGGGCCGGAGTCTTTACCATGTCGGCATACCCGCTCCGGACATGACATGGCAAAGCGCCACCTCCTTCCCCTTCTCATCGCCCTGGCCGGAAAGGCGATGGCGGAACAGGTGGAACTGCAGGCGCCGGCCCCCATCATCTCTCTCATTTCCCCTTACCTGCCCAAGGAAAACCTCCCCGACCCGGCCGCCCGGGAGGAGGCCCGCCGGCGGTTGGAAAAGAGCCTGCCGGAACTGCTGGCCACCGAGGGCTACTTCCGCCCCCGGCTGGAATTTTCCGAGCTGGACGGCAACCTGGTGGTGCGGGTCGATCCCGGCCCCCGCACGGTGATCGCCAGCGTGGACATCACCATCGACGGCAAGCTGGAGGAATCCCGCCGGCGAGCCCTCGTCGCCGCCTGGTCCCTGCCGGTGGGCAGGCCCTTCCGCCAGGCCGACTGGAACGCCGCCAAGGAGCAGGTCCTCATGGGGCTGCTGGCGGCGGGCCATGCCGGCGCCAACCTCACCGCCAGCCGGGCCGGGATCGACCCGGAGACCGGCCAGGCCCGTCTCCAGGCCAGCTATGCCGCCGGCCCGCCCTACCGCTTCGGCCCCCTGAAGATCGAAGGCCTGGAGCGCTATTCGCCGGAGCTGGTGGCCCGCTACAACCGCAGCATTGTCCCCGGCGAGCCCTACCGGGAAGACCGTCTGGCCGCCCTGCAGAACGCCCTGCAATCGACCCCCTATTTTTCCTCGGCCCAGGTGGAGATCGAGCCCGGCGGCACCCCCGGCCCCGACGGTACGGTCACCGCCCCGGTGCGGGTCCTGGTGCGGGAGCGCCGGCCCCATCGGGTCGCCCTCGGGGTCGGGGTCAGCTCCAACACCGGCGCCCGCACCGAGGTCAATTACCACACCGCCGACCTCTTCCGGAACGCCTGGGAGCTGAACAGCGGCATCCGGCTGGAGCAGAAGCGCCAGACCGGCTATGCCGACGTCTTCCTGCCCCCGGACGAGCGCAACTACCGCCACGGCTTCGGCACCCTGGTGGAGCACACCGACATCCAGGGGCTGTCCACCGAACGTTACGCCCTCGGCGCCCAGCGGCTGCAGCGGCGGGGCTCGGTGGAAATGCGCCTGTCCCTCGACTGGCAGGAGGAGAGGAAGCGCCCCAACGACGGCCCGGCCACCACCGCCCGGGCCCTGGTTCCCAATGGCCAGTGGACCTGGCGCCAGGTGGACAACCTCCTCGATCCCCGGGATGGCATCGTCCTCCAGGGCCAGGTGGGCGGCGCTTCCCGGGCGCTCCTCTCGGACCGGGATTTCGTCCGCCTGCATGGCCGCTACCAGCAGTATTTTCCCGTCGGCCGGCGGGACGTGCTGACCCTGCGGGGCGAACTGGGTTACACCGCCGCCGCCTCCCGCCAGGGGATTCCCCAGGAATACCTGTTCCGGGCCGGCGGCACCAACTCCGTGCGGGGCTATTCCTACCAGAGCCTGGGGGTGAAGGAAGGTTCGGCCGTGGTCGGCGGCCGCTACCTGGCCATCGCCAGCGCCGAATACACTCATTGGCTGGACCCGCGCTGGGGCGTCGCCGTCTTCGTGGATGCAGGGGATGCTTCCGACGACCTCAACCGCTTCCGGCCGGCGGTGGGCTACGGCCTCGGCCCCCGCTGGAAGAGCCCGGCCGGCCCCATCGCCGTGGATGTGGCCTACGGCGAGCGCACCGACCGGCTGCAGCTGCACTTCTCCCTGGCCATCCCCTTCTGAGCATTGGAGCGGATTCGCCCTGGATTGACAGGCGGACGGCGATGTCCTAACTTGCCTATCGATACCCGGGCCCGAGTCAATCCGGTGGACATAACGTTCCCAACGCGGCCCTCCTGGAGCCCCCCAGGAACCAAAGCAAAAGGATCACAAACTTTGGGCCGCCCCAACACCCTCTCATATACGGTCTCCCGGGACTTCCTGGGCCGCTGGGGCGGCTTCGCCCTGCTGCTGGCGGCCCTCGCCGCCACTTCCCAGCACAGCTACGTGCTCTTCCACAGCCTGCTGGAAGTCTTCCGCATCGTCGTCATTTTCGGCGTCGCCGCGCTGGCCTGGAACGCCCGGGACCAGATCGACAACCCCTTTCTGCTGGTGGCCGGCCTCGCCTACCCGGCCACCGGCATCCTGGAAATCCTCCATACCCTGGCCTACAAGGGCATGGGGGTCTTTCCCACCGACGCCAACCTGCCCACCCAGCTGTGGATCGCCTTCCGCGCCTACGAAAGCGTGGCGATGGTGGCCGCCGCCAGCCTGCTGACCCGCCGGAAGCTGCCGGTCAATGGCGTCGCCCTGAGCTTCCTGGGGTTGGGCGGCCTGCTGGTCTGGGCGGTGTTCTCCGGCCGCTTTCCCGACTGCTTCGTCGAGGGCAGCGGCCTCACCCGCTTCAAGATCGTGGCGGAATACCTCATCGCCGGTACCTTCGCGACGGCGCTTTTTCTCCTCTGGCGCCGGCAGGCCCATTTCACCGCCGACATCCTGCCCCTGCCCCTCCTCGCCCTGGCCTGCGACATCCTGGCGGAACTGGCCTTCACCCAGTACGCCAGTGTCTATGGCCTGGCCAACCTGGTGGGGCACCTCCTGCTGCTGGCCTCCACCTATTTCATCTACCGGGCCCTGCTGCTGCAGGGCATCCAGAAGCCCCAGCGCCTGCTTTTCCACCAGCTGGCCCGGAGCGAGGCCGAACTCGCCGTCAAGGTGGCCGAACGCACGGCCCAGCTCAGCGACAGCAACCGCCGGCTGGAAGACGAGCTGGCGGAGCGCAAGCGCATCCAGCAGCAGTTGCAGGAAAGCGAGGAGATGCTCCGCCTCACCCGCAACGTCACCCTCGATGCCGTCATCGTCGCCGACAGCGAGGGCCGCGTCATCGTCTGGAACCCGGCCGCCACCCGCCTGTTCGGCTATGAGCCGGACGAGGCCGTCGGCCGCCGCCTCCACGAATTGATCGCCCCCGCGGGCTGCCAGGCGGCGGCTGCGGCGGGCATGGCGCACTTCGGCCGCACCGGCACCGGGGCGGTCATCGGCAGGATTTCGGAAATGACCGCCCGCCACCGGGACGGCCGCGAATTCCCGGTGGAACTGGCCATCTCCTCGGTGCAGATCCATGGCGTCTGGCACGCGGTGGGCATCGCCCGCGACATCACCGACCGCCAGGCCGCCGCCCGGGCCCGGGAGCAACTGGCCGCCATCGTCGCATCGAGCCGGGAGGCGGTCATCGGCATCAGCCTGGATGGCATTGTCACCACCTGGAATATCGGCGCCGAAGGCCTCTACGGCTATACCGCCGCCGAAATAATGGGCCGCTCCATCGACATCCTGGTGCCGGAAGAACTGCGGAGCGAAGCGGCCGACCTGACGGCTCGGCTGACCCGGGGCGAAGTGCTCGAACGCCTGGAAACCCAGCGCCTGCGCAAGGACGGCTCGCGCATCGACGTGGCCCTGACCCCGTCGCTCATCTGCGATTCGGCCGGGAGCACGACCGGCATCTCCGCCATCGCCCACGACATCACCCCGCGCAAGGCCGCCGAGCGCGCCCTGCTGCGCCTCAACCGGCGGCTCAAGCTGCTCTCCGCCAGCAACCAGAACCTGCTTTACGCCACCACCCCGGAGGACCTGCTGGCCCGCATGGTCCGCGCCGTCACCAAGGTGGGGGGATTCCAAGGCATCTGGATCGGCGCCGTCGATCCGGAGATGCAGAACTGCGTGCGCCTCCTGAGGACCTGCGACCCCATCGTCGCAGCGGCTTTCGGCGGCGGCGAGCCCCGGCCCATCGCCGCCGGCACGCCGGTGGAGGAGGCCATCCTCGGCAACCGGACGGTGGTCTTCGCCGACCGGCCGCTCCACCCGGCCCTGGCCCCGGTCCGGGCCGGCATCGCCCTGCCCCTCGGCGGCCAGGAAGGCGTCACCGCCTGCCTGGCCCTGTGGGCGGCCGACCCGGCCCTGCTCGCCGAGGAGGAAATCCCCACCCTGGAGGAAATGGCCGCCGACCTCCATTTCGGCCTCGCCGGCCTGCGCATCAAGAGCGAAAGGGAGTGCGGACTGCGGGCCCTGGCCCAGGCCATGGAGGAGACGGTGCAGGCCATCGCCACCACGGTGGAAATGCGCGACCCCTATACCGCCGGCCACCAGCGGCGGGTGGCGGAATTGTCGGCCGCCATCGCCGGGGAACTCGGGCTGCCGGAAGACCGGGTCCATGCCGTCCGGCTCGCCGCCCTCATCCACGACCTCGGCAAGATCAATGTCCCGGCAGAGATCCTCACCCGGCCGGGGCACCTTTCCGATATCGAATTCACCCTCATCAAGGCCCATCCCACCAGCGGCTACGAAATCGTCAAGAATATCGAATTCCCCTGGCCCATCGCCGAAGCCATGCTCCAGCACCACGAGCGCCTGGACGGCTCCGGCTACCCGGACGGCCTGAAGGGCGACGCCATCATCCTGGAGGCCCGCATCATCGGCGCCGCCGACCTGGTGGAAGCCATGTCCTCCCACCGCCCCTACCGGGCCGGATTCGGCATCGACGCCGCCCTGGACGAGCTCGCCAAGGGCCGCGGCACCCTTTTCGATGCCGATGTGGTAGATGCCTGCCTGCGCGTTTTCCGCGACAAGGGCTTCCAGTTCTCCCAGCCCTGGGGCGGCAACCGGTAAGGTCCGCGCCGCGGCCGGCGCGGCCTGAACCCCGGGCCCGGTCCTCCGCGGCCCGGGCTGGCGTAAGGATTCCCCCCTACGTGCTCACCCTTATTCATCGCCCCCGGAGGGTGGCGTAGCCTGCGGCATCTCAATCGCACTTTGCCGCGGTCCCTGCTGGCGGCAAAGTAGCTGCAACCGTCCTCGCAGACGAACAGCTTTCGGCTGAAGCAGGGGGGACCCGAGCATGAAGACGATTTTCCTGGTCGACGATTCAGCCACCATTCTCCTCAGCATTTCCAACATCCTGACCAAGGCCGGCTATGGCACCGAGAAAGCCGGCAGCGGCGAGGAGGCCCTGAAGAAGCTCACCGGCGGCCTCAAGGCCGACCTGCTCATCACCGACCTCAACATGCCCGGCATGAACGGCATCGACCTCATCAAAGAGGTGAGGAAGCTGCCCAGCTGCAAGTTCATGCCCATCCTCTTCCTCACCACCGAGTCGCAGCAGGCCAAGCGCGCCGAAGCCAAGGCGGCCGGCGCCTCGGGGTGGATCGTCAAACCGGCGACCGCCGACGAGCTGCTCAACACCATCAAGCTGATCCTGCACTAGATCGTGAACCTGGACAAACTGCATCAGCGCTGCAACGGGGCATTCGTCGCCGTGGCGGCGGCTGCCGGCATCGCGGTGTATGTCGGCAACGACTGGTTCCGCCACATTTTCCTGGCGGGCATCGGGCTGAGCGAGGCGCTGGGCAGCGCCATCGGCACCGTGCTGGCCCTGGTGGCCGCCTTCGCCGGACAGCGCCTGGTCTCCAGGGCCTTCTTCCGGGACGCCATGTTCGGCATCGAGGAGCGCAACAGCGAGGCCGAGAGCCGCATCGACAGCCTCGAGAGCGTAGGCCAGGAGGTGGCCGGGGAACTGCAGGGCATCCCGTCCTTCAACAAGGTGGTGTGCGAGCAGCTCAACGGCGTCGTCGAGAAGACCGAAACCGCCGCCTACCAGATCACCGAGCGCCTGCAGACCATCGACCAGGTGGTCAGCCGCCTCGATGCCTTCGTGCGCGACACCACCACGGCCTCCTCCACCATCGCCGCCGATTCGGAAGAGCAGATCGAGCACAACCGGGCCCTCATCGGCCGCATGGACGAATACATCCGGCGGCGCATCGACGAGGCCCAGGAAGACCAGCGGCGGGTCTCCGACGTGGTGGCGAAGGCCCGCTCCCTGGAAGACCTGGTGCAGCTCATCCGGCATATCTCCAGCCAGACCAACCTCCTCGCCCTCAACGCCGCCATCGAGGCGGCCCGGGCCGGCGAGGCCGGGCGCGGCTTCGCGGTGGTGGCGGACGAGGTCAGGAAGCTGTCGGCCGAAACCGACCAGTCGGTCAACAAGATCAACGAGGGCATCGTCGCCGTGGCCAACGCCATCGAGTCCCAGTTCCAGGACAAGCTGGCCCACAGCAACGTCGAGGCCGAAAGGAAGACCCTGACCGAGTTCGCCCAGCAGCTCTCGGCCCTGGGCGACGGCTACCACCGCCTGATCGAGCACGACACCCAGGTCGTGCAGTCCATCCAGGAATCCAGCAGCCAACTCTCCAGCATGTTCATGGACGCCCTGGCCAGCGTCCAGTTCCAGGACATCACCCGCCAGCAGATCGAGCAGGTGATCGGCGCCATCGCCCGCCTCGACCAGCACGCCGCCGTCCTGGCCCAGCGCCTGGTGGCGACGGGGGGGGGCGACTACCAATACACCCCGCTGGCCGAACACCTGGATCAGATTTACGCCAGCTATGTCATGGACACCCAGCGCCGCAGCCATGATCAAGCCCTGAGTACAACGGCCGAGGCGGCCGGCGACCCAGCCCCGAAGATCGAGCTTTTCTAGGGAGCCCCCATGCTCGACGCCCAGCGCCTGACCCTGCAAGAAGACCTGATCATCTACAACGCCCAGGACATCAAGCAACGCCTGCAAGCCGCCCTCGCCGACTGCCGGACCCTCGAACTGGATCTCTCCCAGGTGAGCCAGATCGACACCAGCGGCCTCCAGCTCCTCATCCTCGCCAAGCGCGAAGCCGGCCGCCTCGACCGGGACCTGCGCATCGTGGCCCACAGCCCGGCGGTGCAGCAGGCCATCGACTTCTGCAACCTGGCGTCCTTCTTTGGCGACCCGGCGGCTGTCGGCGCCCACGAAGAGATGTGACATGGACGAGCTCACCAGCGTATTCATCCAGGAGGGCCGCGAGCAGCTGACGGCCATGGAATCCGGCCTGCTCCGCCTGGAGCAGGAGCCCGGCGACGCCGACAACATCAATTGCATTTTCCGCGCCGCCCACACCATCAAGGGGTCCTCCGGCGTCATCGAGTGCCATTTCATCGAGAGCTTCATGCACAAGGTGGAAAACGTCCTCGACCGCCTGCGCAATGGGGAAATCTCGGTCTCCGCCGAACTCACCGGCCTGCTGCTCCGGTGCTGCGACCATCTCGGGCGCCTGATGGAGGTCCTGGAGGCCCAGGCGGCGGAACCCGGCCCGGACATCGCCGCCGCCGGCGAAGCCCTCCTCGCCGAACTGGCCGCCTACCTCGCCCCGCCGGCGACGTCCGCCGCCGGCGAGCCGGCCGAACCGGACCCGGAAACGGAGGTCCCGGACGACGCCGTCCTCGCCGACAGCTGGCACATCTCCCTGCGTTTCGGACCGACCGTCCTCCGCAACGGCATGGACCCCCTGGCCTTCCTGTATTACCTGGCCACCCAGGGCAACATCCTGGCCATCGAGACCATCCCGGACGCCATGCCAACCGCCGCCGACATGGATCCGGAAGCCTGCTACCTGGGCTTCGAGGTCCGCTTCCAGAGCCGCGGCACCAAGGCCGACATCGAGCGGGTCTTCGACTTCGTGCGGGACGATTGCCAGCTGCGCATCCTGCCGCCCCACAGCAAGCTGGCCGAATATCTGAAGCTGATCGGCGAGCTGCCCGAGGACTCGATGCGCCTGGGCGAAATCCTGGTGCGCTGCGGCGCCCTCACCCAGGCCGAGCTGGACCGGGGCCTGAACGCCCAGCAGTCCGCCCCGCCGGCTCCGGAGGATGGCGAAGCCGCCCCCGCCGGTCCCCGCCTGGGCGAGATCCTGGTGGAGCAGAAGGCCGTCTCCCGGGAGGTGGTGGAAGCGGCGGCCGTCAAGCAGGCCCAGATCAACGAGAAGAAGGCGGTGGAAGCCCGCCTCATCCGCGTCCAGGCCGACAAGCTCGACCAGCTCATCGACCTCGTCGGGGAACTGGTCATCGCCGGCGCCTCGGCCAACCTGCTGGCCCAGCGCAGCGGCCAGACGGAGCTGGTGGAATCCACCTCCATCCTGTCCCGCCTGGTGGAGAACATCCGCGACTCCGCCCTGCAGCTGCGCATGGTCCAGATCGGCGAGACCTTCAACCGCTTCAACCGGGTGGTGCGCGACGTTTCCAAGGAACTGGACAAGGAAATCGACCTCTTCATCAGCGGCGCCGAAACCGAACTGGACAAGTCGGTGGTGGAAAAAATCGGCGACCCCCTCATGCACCTGGTGCGCAACTGCATGGACCACGGCATCGAGCCGGCCAGGCTGCGGGCCGAACGGGGCAAGCCGGCGCGGGGCCGGGTGGAGCTGAATGCCTACCATGACTCCGGCAGCATCGTCATCGAAGTGAAGGACGACGGCGGCGGCCTGCCCCGGGACAAGATTCTCAAGAAAGCGGTGGAGCGCGGCCTGGTCCAGCCCACCCAGGCCCTGAGCGACACCGAGATCATCAATCTCATCTGGGAGCCGGGCTTTTCCACCGCCGACCAGGTCACCAACCTTTCCGGGCGCGGCGTCGGCCTCGACGTCGTCCGCCGCAACATCCTGAGCCTGCGGGGCAACGTGGATGTGGCATCCCGGGAAGGCGAAGGCACCGCCTTCACCATTCGCCTGCCGCTGACGCTGGCCATCATCGACGGCTTCCTGGTCGGCGTCGGCAAGTCCGCCTACGTCATTCCCCTGGACATGGTGAACGAGTGCATGGAGCTTGAGGACGACGCCCGGGACCGGGATTTCGTCAATCTGCGCGGCGAGGTCCTGCCCTTCGTGCGGCTGCGCCACGTATTCGAGATCGACGGAGCGGCGCCGGCCCGGGAGAACGTCGTGGTCGTCCAGTACGCCGGGCACAAGGCCGGCATCGTGGTGGACCAGCTGATGGGGGAATTCCAGACCGTCATCAAGCCCTTGTCCACCATCTTCCGCCACCTGCACGGCATCGGCGGCTCCACCATCCTCGGCAGCGGCGAAGTCGCCCTCATCCTGGATGTGCAGGCCCTGCTCCAGCGCAACACGCGGGATGAGGAAAAGGAAATGGGAGGCGGCAATGGCCAGCGTTCATTACAGCCGTCCTGATGGTTTCAGATGATTTGCAAAGGAATTGATGCACCCGTCTCGGTCTTGCTTGAGCGTCTGCATCTGATAAGTCGGTCGACTTTTGGGAGAAGAGCATGTTGAAGAATCTACGGATTGGTATGCGACTGGGGAGCGCCTTCGGCCTCGTTCTGGTCCTGCTGATCGCCATATCGGTCATGGCCATATCGCGGGTCGGCCAGCTCAACGGCCAGCTCGGGGATTTGGTCGGGGACAAATTCCCGAAGGTCGTACTGACCAACAACATCGTCAACGAAATCAACGTCGTTGCCCGGGCCATGCGCAACTCTCTCCTGGTCAAGCCCGACGCCGTGCAGAGGGAACTGGACCAGGTCCTGGAAGCCCGGAAGAAGGTCAACGACTACCTCGACCAACTCGAAAAGACGGTCCGCTCCGAGGAGGGCAAGAAAGCCTTCGCGAAGATCGTCGAGGCCCGCAAGGCCTACCAGGGCGACCAGCAGAAGTTCTTCGATCTGCAGAGGGCCGGCCAGCGGGACCAGGTCATCGAACTCATGAACGGCTCGCTGGGCAAGACCCAGGGGGCTTACATCGACGCCGCCCAGGGGCTGATCGAGCACCAGTCGGCCAGCATGACCCAGGGAGGCAAGGAAGCCGGGGAGATGGCGGTTTCCACCCGCAACCTGATCATTACCCTGGCCATCGTGTCCATCATCCTGGCCATCGGGCTCGCCTGGTGGGTTACCCGCAGCATCACCAAGCCGGTGGGCGAGGCGGTGGATGCCGCCACCCGGATCGCCAAGGGCGACCTGACGGTCCGCATCGACTCCGACAGCAAGGACGAAGTCGGACAGCTGATGAACGCCATGCAGTCCATGCTCAAGGCTGTCAGTGCCCTGGTGGCGGACGCCGGCATGCTGAGCAAGGCGGCGGTGGACGGCAAGCTCGCCACCCGCGCCGATGCCAGCAAGCACCAGGGGGATTACCGCAAGATCGTCGAAGGGGTCAACCAGACTCTGGATGCCGTCATCGGGCCCCTCAACGTCGCCGCCAAGTATGTGGACGACATCTCCAAGGGCAATATTCCGCCCAAGATCACCGATTCCTACAACGGCGATTTCAACACCATCAAGAACAACCTCAACCAGGCCATTGAAGCCGTCAATGCGCTGGTCGCCGACGCCGGCATGCTGAGCCAGGCGGCCGTGGCCGGCAAGCTCGCCACCCGGGCCGATGCCAGCAAGCACCAGGGCGACTTCCGCAAGATCGTGCAGGGGGTGGACGACACTCTCGACGCGGTCATCGGGCCGCTGAACGTGGCCGCCGACTACGTGGATCGCATCTCCAAGGGCGACATGCCGGCCAAGATCACCGACACCTACAACGGCGACTTCAACACCATCAAGAACAATCTCAACCAGGCCATCGAGGCGATCAGCACCATGGTCAATGAAGCCAAGGGGCTGGAAACCGCCGCCATCGAGGGGCGGCTCGCCACCCGGGCGGATGCGTCCCGCTACCAGGGCGACTACCGGGCCATCGTCCAGGGGGTGAACAACACCCTGGATGCGGTCATCGGGCCGCTGAACGTCGCCGCCAAGTACGTGGACGACATCGCCAAGGGCAACACGCCGCCCAAGATCACCGACACCTACAACGGCGACTTCAACATCCTCAAGAACAACCTGAACCAGGCCATCGATGCCATCAACCAGCAGGCCCAGGCGGCCCAGGGCATTTCCGAGGGCAACCTCGGGGTGCAGATCCACGTCCGCTCCGAGAACGACCTGGTCTCCAAGAGCCTGGTCAATGTGGTCCAGGTCCTGCAGGGCCTGCAGCAGGAACTGGCGCGCCTGACCGAAGCCTCCAAGGCCGGCCAGTTGAGCGAACGGGGCAAGGCCGAGCGCTTCAAGGGCGCCTACGCCGAAGTCATCACGGGCACCAACACCATGCTCGACGCCATCCTCCTGCCCATCGGCGAAGGCAACCGGGTGTTGCGCCTCATCCGCGGCGGCAACCTGCGGGAAAGCGTCACCGTCGAGTGCAGCGGCGACCACCAGAAGATGAAGGACGCCATCAAC
>JAGTRP010000022.1 GCA_018261935.1 Rhodocyclaceae bacterium | reverse complement strand
CCGCCTGCATTCCCAGCAGGCCTATCCGGGCACCGGCATCGGCCTGGCCATCTGCCACCGGGTGGTGCAGCGCCATGGCGGGCGGATCTGGGTCGAGTCGGAACCCGGCGAAGGGGCCACCTTCCACTTCTCCCTGCCGGCCGGAAGCGAGGTTTCCGCCCCTTCCGACAAAGTGGTTTCCTGAGTTGCCGCCGGCATCCATTGGGCAATGACTGCTAACTACGGTGAATACTTTATTGTCATTGATGCGGAATGTAGGCACATTCGAGTTTCCGAGTTTTCAAGCCGTGTCGTAGTTCTGTTGGTTGAGTACCCGAAATCGTTCGGCCGTATTTCTGACCCGTACCTCGCCGTCTTGATCCTCGCCTTGCCGTGGGGCTCAGCCCTCAATTTTTTATTTGGAGACACAAGACATGACGACTGGTACGGTTAAATGGTTCAACGATGCGAAGGGCTTTGGCTTCATCACCCCCGATGGCGGTGGTGAGGAACTCTTTGCCCACTTCTCGGCGATCCAGGGGCAAGGCTTCAAGACCCTGAAGGATGGCCAGAAGGTCAGTTTCGACATCGTGAACGGCCCCAAGGGAAAACAGGCCAGCAACATTCAACCGACCTGAAGCGCCATCCGCACCCCTACGAGACAGCTCGGCGAAAGCCGAGCTTTTTTTTGCCCTGGACGAGGCGGCAAAGCTTGTCGGCCTGAAGGCGGCGGATCGCCAAAGGCCGGGTTCTGCGCTGCCCGCAAAACGTCCTGGCCGTTCGCCGGTCAGAAGCATATCTGCTGCGTGCCGGCTGCATTCGAAATGGCCCCACGCCGATCGGCGTACGGCTTGGCGCGTTGAGGAAACGAAGGAGAAAAAATGACCGCTGAAGCCGCAAACGAGATACTCCGCCCCAGTCTTTACCATTCCAGCACGGAGGAGCCGGCAGCCACCAGTTACGAGGTGGTCGATGCCCTGATTTCGCCGAGGGGCCACCTGGAAATATTGTCCCGGGCCGAGATCAACGAGTTGCTGGCCAATCGCCATGACGGCCTCTACGCCCTTTATCGCAACTGCTCCCTGGCGGTGCTCTGTTCCGGGAGCGATATCGACGATGGCAAGGAACTGCTCGAACGCCACCCGGGATTCCAGATCAAGGTGGTCCAGCGCCAGCGCGGCATCAAGCTCGAAATCAAGGACGCCCCGGCCAGCGCCTTCGTCGATGGGCGGATGATCACCGGCATCCAGGAGCACCTGTTCGCCGTCCTGCGCGATCTCGTCTACGTCAATGACGAAATCCACGACAGCGCCAGATTCAGTCTGGCGACCTCGGAGGGGATCACCGACTCCGTCTTCCATATCCTGCGCAACGCCGGCGTGGTCAAGGCAGTGGCGCAGCCCAACCTGGTGGTCTGCTGGGGCGGCCATTCCATCTCGCGGGAAGAGTACGACTACACCAAGGCGGTCGGATACCAGCTGGGCCTGCGCGGCCTGGATATCTGCACCGGCTGCGGCCCGGGCGCCATGAAAGGCCCGATGAAGGGCGCCACCATCGCCCATGCCAAGCAGCGCATCCCCCATGGCCGTTACCTCGGCTTCACGGAACCGGGGATCGTCGCCGCCGAGGCGCCCAACCCCATCGTCAACCACCTCGTCATTCTCCCGGACGTGGAAAAGCGCCTGGAGGCCTTTGTCCGGACAGGGCACGGCTTCGTGGTCTTTCCGGGCGGCGTCGGCACCGCGGAAGAGATTCTCTACGCCCTGGGCATCCTCCTCCATCCCAAGAACGCCGGCGTCCCCTTCCCGCTGATCTTCACGGGGCCGAAAAGCGCTGCGGACTATTTCACCCAGATCGATCGCTTCATCGGCGACACCCTCGGTGCCGAGGCGCAAGGGCGCTACAAGATCATCGTCGACGACCCGGCCCAGGTCGCCCGCGAACTGCTGGCCGGGGTCGAACAGGTCCACGCCTTCCGCAAGGAGAACCACGACGCTTACTATTTCAACTGGCTGCTGAACATCGAACATGATTTCCAGCAGCCCTTCCGCCCTACCCACGAGGCGATGCGCACCCTGCGTCTGCACCGGAAGCAGCCGAACCACCTGCTGGCGGCCCAGCTGCGCCGCGCCTTCTCCGGCGTGGTGGCCGGCAACGTCAAGGAGTACGGCATCCGAGCCATCGAGAAGCGCGGCCCGTTCGAGATCCATGGCGACGCCTCGGTCATGGACCCCGTGGATGCGCTGCTGTCCTGTTTCGTGAAGCAACAGCGGATGAAGCTTCCCGGCAAGCAGTACAACCCCTGCTACCGCATCATGGCCGGGTGAAGGGCATGGGATCGCCGCGCTGCGGTTGATTCGCGGCGCCTTGGCGTAGGGGCCCGGTCCGGATGCTGGCTGTCCGGCCGGATCAGCCCACCGCCGGCGGAAAAGGAAATCCCGTCCGTTCCAGCCCCGGACGATCCCAGCCGCCCAGGTCCGCCGCCCCCTCGTAGCTGTCCTGCAGGAACTGAAGCAGCATCCTGTCCGGGTCGGGCGCCTGCCGCACCAACCCGTAGGGCAGGATGAATTCCCGGAGGTTGGCGTCGTAGCCGGCCTGTTCCGGACGCACCCGCCTGGCGCTGAAGCCGGCGGGTTCCGGATAGGCGTAGGCGTAGAAAAGCGGGTAGGGCATGGCCTCGCTTCCCGGCCAGAAGCCGCAGCTGCTGACTTCATGGGAATAGGCTTCCCGCGTCACCCAGTCCGGACAGTTCGGCACGCCACCCGGATGCTCGGGGGCCGGCCGTCCGGAAAAGCGGGTCACGGCCAGGTCGAAGCTGCCCCAGAAGAAATGCACCGGGCTGCACTTGCCGATGAAGCCGCTGCGGAAGCGCTTGAAGACCCGGTCCGCCTGCACCAGGGCGTGCCAGAAGCGGTGGGCGTATTCCGGGTCGTAGGCGGCGTGGACGGTGTCTTCCTGGAAGGGGATGACATCGACCAGTTCGTTGGGCACCGGATGGATCTGGATCTCCAGTCCGAGGTCTGACAGATGCCCGAACAGCTCCCGGTAGAAGTCGGCCACCGACCGGGGTTTCAGGTCTATGGTCCGGGACGCCCCGTCATCGGTGCGGATGAGGAGGCGGTGGTCGATGAAGTCGAAATCGATCTGAAAGGTGCGCCCGCCATAGGGGATGGGCGATGTCGTCAGGCCCCGGGCCGCGACGTAGAGGGTGACATGCCAGGAATGATTGACCCACGGCGTCTGGGTCGCCCGGATCTTGCCGACGATCTGGGTCCACAGGTGGAGGGTGGCGCAGGTGTCCTTCCAGGCTTCGAAGGGCAAATGGGGCCAGGGCAGGGCGCTGGCCGGCAGGTCGGGCGGGGTCGAGGGCGTCATGTTGCTTCTTTCCATTTCCAGTTGCGGATTTCCGGCAGGTCTTCCCCGTACCTGTCGATGTACTGGCGGTGCTCGATGAGCTTGTCGGCCAGCCACTGCTTGAGATAGACGCCCTTGTCGCCGGCCTCGGGCAGGCGGTCGATGGCGTCCATCACCAAGTGGAAGCGGTCCAGGTCATTGAGCACCGTCATGTCGAAGGGGGTGGTGATGGTTCCTTCCTCCTTGTAGCCGCGGACGTGGATGTTGCGGTGGTTGGTGCGGCGGTAGGCCAGCCGGTGGATCAGCCAGGGATAGCCATGGAAGGCGAAGATGACCGGCTTGTCCCGGGTGAAGATGGCGTCGAAGTCCGGGTCGCTGAGGCCGTGGGGATGCTCGGAGGGGGGCTGCAGCTTCATGAGGTCCACCACGTTGACCACGCGGATTCTCAGGTCGGGCAGGTGCTCCCGCAGGATGGAGACGGCGGCCAGGGTCTCCAGGGTCGGCACGTCGCCGCAGCAGGCCATCACCAGGTCGGGGGCAGCGTCCTGGTCGTTGCTGGCCCAGGGCCAGATGCCGATGCCCCGGGTGCAGTGCTTGACGGCGGCGTCCATGGTCAGCCATTGGGGCGCCGGGTGCTTGCCGGCGACCACCACATTGACGTGGTGGCGGCTGCGCAGGCAATGGTCCATGACCGAGAGCAGGCAGTTGGCGTCCGGCGGCAGGTAGACCCGCACCACCTCGGCCTTCTTGTTGGCGACCACGTCGAGGAAGCCCGGGTCCTGGTGGGTGAAGCCGTTGTGGTCCTGGCGCCAGACGTGGGAGGCCAGGAGGTAGTTGAGGGAGGCGATCGGTCGCCGCCAGGGCAGCCGGGCGGCGACCTTCAGCCACTTGGCGTGCTGGTTGAACATGGAATCGATGATGTGGACGAAGGCCTCGTAGGTGTTGAACAGGCCGTGCCGGCCGGTGAGCAGGTAGCCCTCGAGCCAGCCCTCGCACTGGTGCTCGCTCAGCATTTCCATGACCCGGCCGCTGGGGGCGAGGAATTCGTCGTCGGGGACGGTGGCGGCGTCCCACTGGCGGTCGGTGGCCTCGAACACGGCCCCCAGGCGGTTGGAAAGGGTCTCGTCGGGGCCGAAGATGCGGAAGTTGCGCTGCCCGGCGTTGAGCTTCACCACGTCCCGCAGGAAGGGGCCGAGGACGCGGGTGTCGCCGATGCCCAGGATGCCGGGGGCCGGCACGTCCACCCCGTAGTCGCGGAAGTCCGGCAGCCGCAGGTCGCGCAGGAGGATGCCGCCGTTGGCGTGGGGATTGGCTCCCATGCGGCGGTTGCCCTCGGGGGCCAGGGCGGCCAGTTCCGGCAGGAGGCGGCCATCGGCGTCGAAAAGTTCCCCCGGCCGGTAGCTGCGCAGCCAGTCCTCCAGGAGCCGCAGGTGCTCGGGATGGGTGGCGGGGTCGGAGAGGGGCACCTGATGGGCGCGGAAGGTGCCTTCGACCCGCTGGCCGTCCACCGCCTTCGGCCCGGTCCAGCCCTTGGGGGATTCCAGCACGATCATCGGCCAGATCGGCCGCTCCCGCCGGCCCTTTTCCCGGGCGTTGCGCTGGATGCGCCGGATTTCTTCCACCGCCTCGTCGAGGGCGGCGGCCATGGCCTGGTGCATGGGTTCCGGCTCGTGGCCGGCGACGAAGCGGGGCGCCCAACCGTAGCCGCGCAGAAGCTGCTCCAGTTCCCCGGGGGGGATGCGGGCGAGGAGGGCCGGGTTGGCGATCTTGTAGCCGTTGAGGTGCAGGATGGGCAGCACCGCGCCGTCGCTTGCCGGGTCGAGGAACTTGTTGGAATGCCAGGCGGTGGCGAGGGGCCCGGTCTCCGCCTCGCCGTCGCCGACGACGCAGGCGACCACGAGGTCCGGGTTGTCGAAGGCGGCGCCGAAGGCGTGGCTGAGGGAGTAGCCCAGCTCGCCGCCCTCGTGGATGGAGCCCGGGCACTCGGGGGAGACGTGGCTGGGGATGCCGCCGGGGAAGGAGAACTGGCGGAAGAGCCGGCGTAGCCCCGCCTCGTCCTGGCTGACTTCGGGGTAGATCTCGCTGTAGGTGCCTTCAAGATAGGTATTGGCCACCGCCGCCGGGCCGCCGTGGCCGGGGCCGGAGACGTAGATCATGTCGAGGTCGTACTTCCGGATGACCCGGTTGAGATGCACGTAGATGAAGTTCTGGCCCGGGGTCGTGCCCCAGTGGCCCAGTAGCAGGCGCTTCACGTCCGCCAGGGCCAGGGGACGCCGTAGGAGGGGATTGTCATAGAGGTAGATCTGGCCCACCGAGAGGTAATTGGCGGCGCGCCAGTAAGCGTCCATCCGGTGCAGGAGGTCGGGGGGGAGGGGGGCTTTGGGGTTGGCTTTCCTGGGCATGGCGGTGGTCCGTGGGACTACGGCCGGCCTGGGCGCCGGGACAGGATGGGGCCGGCCTCCCGGGGAGCGGCGGGCCATTGGCCGTATAAGGCTTTGTGTCCGGCCCGGCGCTGCCGTTCCGTGTTTCAGGCGGCGGATTCCGGACAAGTTGACGCTCGTGCCGAGGTCAATCGGCTACGGTGACGCGATCCTGCTGATGATGACTGCTTTCTGAAGGTAGTGATGGAAGGGGGGCGTTTCAGTTCAGCCAATGCCCGAGCTTCCCGGTTGCTATGCCATTTGACTTGGTGCACGATGCGCTGATGCACAGCGTTTCTTTGAGGCATCGTCAGTCGAGGATGAGAACCCATCCCTTATTTCTCTATGCGGTTCTTGCCATGTCCGGTATTGCCCATGCCAGCGACGAGGTCTTCTACCAGAAGGAAGAGGTGTGCGGTAAATGCCCCAAAGCCTTTGACCCCGGGCCGGTAACGTCCGAAAAAGATCTATGCACCACGAACACACCATACAAGTACCCGGTAGGTGAGGTAACTGTGAAGATTCAAGGGAACACAGTGACAGGGCGTTTCGAGTTCTGGTCTTATCGGCTATTTGGCGAGGATGTGCATCATCTCTACTGCCAGGGCTTCAGAAGTATCAGCGGCGATTTTAGCGGCATCCTCAAGGGAGATACTGCCGTGGTGAGGTATCAACATAGCTGGAATGAAGCCGGCGATACCGATAGCGCAGAAATTCGGATCGGAAAGGAATCCATTCAGTGGCGCTCGGTTGGGTTGCAGCATGGCTACTTGGGAATGATCCCAAGCAGCATGAATCTCGCCTTGCGCAAGAAACGGGTAACCCATCCGATAGCCCCATGATCCGGCTGATAGCGGCCATAACCGGTCGCTCGACAATCGGTGCGCCAAGCAGCCGTTCAACACCCCTTCGATGACGCTGGTCTCATATATAAGGCATAATTTTGGATGATGATTAATTGATCATCCGTCTAAGCAAACATAGTTTTACTGGGAGGTGATTTGAAAAGGCTGCTTCTTCCTTTCTTGCTGACTCTGGTTGCGGTTTGTTCGGGCTGCGTGACAGCGCCGGCGATACCGGAAAATTATTCGGGGCCAATCGCCACGGTCAGCGATTCGGCGATATCGGAAACGCGCAATCGAGCGCAGTTTTATTACCTTGGCGAAATCGATGGGAGTCGGATCGACAACGTGTTGTTCAAGACGCGACAACAAAACTCGGGGAAAGGATTCTCCTTGGCCACGTCGCAATACTCGCGGCAGGTTCCCGCGGGACTTCACCAGCTCAAGCTGCTCGCTAAGATCGGGTACGGTGCTCCGATCCAGGAGATCCTGAATTCGAGTACCGTCTATGAGGCTGAACGGACGATCAAAGTCACGCTCGAGGGAAATAAGACCTATGTTGTCAAAGGGAAGCTGAGCGCCGAAGAAAATGCCGTTTGGCTTGAAGAGTCCGATACGGGCAAGCGGATCGAACAGTAGAGAGGGAGCACCAGCATGGGAACATGGCGTAATTTAGGCGGCCGGTGGCGGCCGGTCAGCTTGCTGATCCCCTTGTGGCTGCTTACCGCCTGCAGCAGCGAACCCTTGGCCCGCGATTACGTCGCGCCGACGAATGCCTGTTGCGCTAGGATCGACGAATTCGAGTTTCGCCGTTTGCCCGTGGGGCAGGAATTCGTATTCAACATAACCTCAGCCGACGCGACCTACCAGTTCTCACCCGGTCGCCGCGAGCATTTTGCGGCGTTTAGCATACCCGACGGTTTCTCGGCCACGGCGATCCAAATCAAGAGCTACCTGTCCACCGATTTCCTACCCAAGGCGACGGCCCTGCTGCCGGACTTTATCTTCCTTGATGGTAGCTACCGGCAGATCGGGCGCATGAGCGTCAAGGATCTGCAAGAACGAGGGAACTTCTGGGGCGGTGCGCTTGGCAGTACGGTAGCCGTGCCCTCAGGTGCTCGCTATTTTATCGTCATTGCCGGTACTGGCGATGGCACAAATTACTATCATTCGGAAAATGGCAGACTTCATCCGATTCCGGCGGCCGCTTTGGGCAAGTTGTCCCTGAGAATGTTCGGCGAGCTGATTGGAACGGCTACGAGCAAATAACCAGACCAGTTTCTCCCTCGCTCACGTTGCACTGACGCCCGCTACACCTCAAAAAATGGGGCCGCTTGGGAGAAGGCGGAAGGGCGACTTTGGGTCGAACTCGGTCTTTGCGCGAAGATTTGAAGCAGACCTTCGACGGCGTACTCGGTAGACACCCGCGCCCATGGTCAGCCTCAAGAACCATTAATTATCAACGGAACCCAGCGCCCGCATCAGGCCGGGACTGAAGCCCCGAGCCCCCCGCGGGACGGCGCGGCTCCCCGGCCCTCCGGTTATACTGGGAGCCTCCCGAGGTTCTCCCCGTGCCGCCCCTTCTCCGCGCCCTCAATTCCCGCAACTACCGGCTCTATTTCATCGGCCAGCTGGTTTCCCTGGCCGGCACCTGGATGCAGCAGATCGCCATGATCTGGCTCGCCTACCGGCTTTCCAACTCGGCCTTCGTGCTGGGCACCGTGGGCTTCGCCAGTCAGATCCCCATCCTCCTCTTCGCCGCCATCAACGGGGTTTGGGTGGACCGCTTCGACCGCCGCCGGCTGCTCATGGCCACCCAGTCCCTGGCCATGGTCCAGGCCGTGGCCCTGGCCGTCCTGGCCTGGCTGGAGTGGGTGACGCCGGGGCTCCTCATCCTGCTCGCCTTTTTCCTCGGCTGCATCAACGCCATGGACGTGCCGGCCCGCCAGGCCATCACGGTCCAGCTGGTGGATGATCCCGGCGACCTGCCCAACGCCATCGCCCTCAATTCCTTCCTGATGAACGCCACCCGCTTCGTCGGCCCGGCCCTGGCCGGTCTGGTGGTGGCCTTGGTGGGGGAGGTGGTGTGCTTCGTCCTCAACGCCGCCTCCTACCTGGCGGTGCTGCTCGCCCTCTCAGCCATCCGCATCGCGCCCCGGACGGGCCAGGGAGCCGGGGCCCTGGACGCGCTACGGGAAGGCTTTCGCTATGTCCTCGCCCACCGCCAGATCCGCCGTTCCCTGCTGCTGGTGGCCTGCATAAGCTTCTTCGCCACCCCCTATGCGGTGATGATGCCCCTCTTCGCCCGGGAGATTTTCGGCGGCGATGCCCGCACCTACGGCGCCCTCATCGCCAGCGCCGGGGGCGGCTCCCTGCTGGCCAGCCTCTATCTCGCCTCCCGGGCCGATACCGGGGGTCTCGCCCACCGGGTGGGGCGGGCGGCGCCGGCCATCGGCGCGGCCCTCGCCCTCTTTGCCGTCACCCCCTGGCTATGGCTGGCCTTCCCGGTGGTCATGGTCCTGGGCTTCGCGGTCATCGTCACCATCGCCGGCAGCAATACCCTCATCCAGACCTGGGTGGACAACGACTTCCGGGGCCGGGTGATGGCCATTTTCTCCATGGCCTTCCTGGGCATCGGCCCCCTCGGCAGTTTCACCATCGGCAGCGTCGCCCACGGCCTGGGCATCCGCGCCACCTTGGTCGTCTGCGGCCTCATCACCCTGGCGGCGGGGCTGTTCTACCGGCTCGTCTTGGGCACTCGGCCGCTACCTCTTCCCGAATAATCTCGGCCAGGCGCCGCACCCCGGGGCCGGCGAAGTCCGGCGACCCCAGGATGAGATAGAGCTGCACCCGGCGTTCCTGCCCTTCCCGCAGGG
The DNA here is from genome assembly GCA_018261935.1 of Rhodocyclaceae bacterium. Lineage (GTDB taxonomy): Bacteria > Pseudomonadota > Gammaproteobacteria > Burkholderiales > Rhodocyclaceae > JAGTRP01. Next base: position 47,611 of record JAGTRP010000022.1, on the reverse strand, counting down.
GCAGGGGCTTGAGGGTGCCGGCCGCCAGCTCTTCTCGGATGTGTTCCTCGGGCAGCCAGGCGAAGCCGTAGCCCTGGCGCATGGCCTCGATGGAGGTGGACAGGTGGCTGAAGGTCCAGCGCTGCTCCACGTCCACCGAAACCGCCCGGCGGTCCCGCTTGGCGCCGGAATCCCGCACCACCAGGTGGCGGTAGGCCCGCAGGTCCCGGTCGGAGAGTTCCCGGCCGAGGCGAAAGAGAGGGTGGTCCGGGTGGGCCACCGCCACCATGGGCATGAGCATCAGAGGGTCCCCCAGGAAGCCGGGGGGCATGGTCGGCGAGATGGCGAGGTCCGTCTGGCCCTGCAGCAGGCGTTCCGGGGCTCCCCCGAGGACCGACTCCACCACCTCGATGCGGGTGCGGGGGCTTTCCTCGCCGAAGCGGTGGAGGCTGCCCAGGAGCAGGCGGGGCGGGAAGAGGATCTCCACCACCAGATGGATTTCCGCTTCCCAGCCCGCCGACAGGGTATGGGCCGCCCGCTCCAGGTCCTTGGCCTCGTTTACCAGGGCCAGGGCCCGGCGGTAGAGCATCTGCCCGGTGGGGGTGAGGACTGCCTTGCGCCCCTGGATCTGGAAGGCCTTGACCCCGAGGAGGGACTCGATCTTCTGGACGGCGTAGGTCAGGGCCGACTGGCTCTTGTGCAATTGCTGGGCCGCCTGGGCATAGCCGCCGGCGTCCACCACCGCCAGCAGGGCGCGCCATTGTTCCAGGCTGATATGGGGCATGTCGGGAATTGATCGATCCATCCGATATATTTGACCGATATATTGTGCTTTTTTATCGCCTGGATAAATAGTTAAATGGGGTCATGTTCAATAAGGAGGTCCCCATGAAGAAACTGCTCCAGATCAACGCCAGCCTGTTTTCCGCCAACGGCCAGTCCAGCCAGTTGGCGGACCAGTTCGTCGCCGCCTGGCGGGTCCGCAACCCCGGCGGCCAGGTGGTCGTCCGTGACCTCGCCAAGGACCCGGTGCCCCACCTGGACGCCGAGCGTTTCCTGGCCTTCATCGCCCAGCCGGCGGACCGTACGCCCGCGCAGCAGGCTGCCGTCGCCCTGTCGGATGCCCTGATCGAGGAGGTGAAGGCGGCGGAAGTGATCGTCCTGGGAATTCCCATGTACAACTTCGGCGTTCCGTCCACCCTGAAGGCCTATTTCGACCACATCGCCCGGGCCGGCGTCACTTTCCGCTATACCGAGAGCGGTCCCCAGGGGCTCCTGTCCGGCAAGAAAGTCTATGTCCTCGCCACCCGGGGCGGCCGCTACGCCGGCACCCCCCTGGACAGCCAGACCGGCTACGTGCGCGACTTCCTGGGCTTCCTGGGTATCGCCGACGTGGAATTCATCTACGCGGAAGGCCTCAACATGGGCGAGCCCAGCAAGGAGAGCGCCCTGGCCGACGCCAAGCAACGCCTGGAGGAACTGGCGGCCTAATTCCTCCTGGCTTCATTCAAGGAGTTCATCATGACCACCCGCCCACTGCTTCACATCATCCGCTCCATCCCCACCTCCGACGGGGGCGGGGTGAAGCTGCGCCGCAGCCTCGGGCAGGGGCCGGGGCTGCGCCTCGACCCCTTCCTGATGCTGGACGAGTTCTCCTCGGAGAACCCCGACGACTACGTCGCCGGCTTCCCGGACCACCCCCACCGGGGCTTCGAGACCGTCACCTACATGCTGGACGGCCACATGCTCCACCAGGACCACCTCGGCCACCGGGGCGACCTGAGGGCGGGGGGCGCCCAGTGGATGACCGCCGGGCGGGGCATCGTCCATTCCGAGATGCCCCAGCAGGAAAGCGGGCGCATGCGGGGCTTCCAGCTCTGGGTGAACCTGCCGGCCCGGGAGAAGATGAAGCCCGCCGCCTACCGGGACATCCAGCCGGAGGAAATCCCCGCCGCCGACTTGCCGGGGGGCGGCCGGGTGAAGGTCATCGCCGGTACGGCAGCGGTGGACGGGGAGGCGGTGGCCGGGCCGATCCGGGGCCTCTCCACCGATCCCCTGTTCATGGATGTGCGCCTGCCCGCCGGCGGCCGCTTCGTCCAGCCGGTAGGGGAGGGGCACAATGCCTTCGTCTATCCCTACGAGGGCGCGGTGGAGATCGGGCCGGCGGGTGGGGAACAGCGCCTGGAGCCCCAGACCGCAGGGGTGTTGGGGGCCGGAGATACCATCGAGGTGCGGGCCGGCGGCGGGGAAGCGGCCTTCCTGGTCCTCGCCGCCCGTCCCCTGGGGGAGCCCATCGCCCAATACGGCCCTTTCGTCATGAACACCCGGGAAGAGATCGAAGAGGCCATCCACGACTACCAGAGCGGGCGCCTGGCCTGAGGCCATGAAAAAGCCCCCGGGTTCGCGCCGCGGGGGCTTGGGGCTTTTCGGCGAGACGGCTTACTTGGTGGCGGCGCCGCGGTGCTTCACCTTCATCACCCGGGCGCTGGCCCGGTGGTGATGGTTGGTCTTGCTGGCCTGCACCTTCTTCTCCGTCGCCGCGGGGGCGGCCGTGCCCGCCGGCGCAGTGGAGGCGGCGAAGGAAGCGGTGGCGAAACCGGTGGCGATGGCGAGGGCGATGATCTTCTTCAGCATTTTGCGTCTCCTTGGGGCTCGGTGGGTTTTCGGCTCGGAATATTCCCGGGCCTTGGGGCGAATAACGCCTGGGCTCGACTGACGATGTCAGCAGTTTTGTAAGGCGCTGTATCCGAATGTGACGGGTATATTTGGGGATATTCCCGGAGCCCAGGGATCGGTGATCGCTTCTAAGATGAGTAGGCACCCATCCCAGGAGACCGCCATGCTGATCAAGCGCCCCCCGGACATCCCCCCGTCGGAAATCACCCCGCCCGGCATCTGCCGCTCCCGCCGGGAGTTCGTGGCCGCGACCCTCGCCCTGGCGGCGGCCACGAGCCTGGGCCTCCGGCCCAGCCGCGCCGGTGCCGCGGACGGCCTTCCCGGCCTGCACCCGGGGCCCTTCGGGACCGACGAGGCCCGGACGCCCTTGAAGCTCGTCACCGGCTACAACAATTTTTACGAATTCGGCACCGGCAAGGAGGACCCAGCCCGCCGCGCCGGCAGTCTGCGGACCCGGCCCTGGACCGTGGCGGTGGAGGGCCTGGTGAAGCGGCCGGCGACCTACGATATCGACACCCTCCTGAAGCTGGCGCCCCCGGAGGAGCGGGTGTACCGGCTGCGCTGCGTGGAAGGTTGGTCCATGGTCATTCCCTGGGCGGGCTACTCCCTGGCCGAGCTCATCAAGCGGGTGGAGCCCCTGGGCAGCGCCCGGTTCGTGGAATTCACCACCCTTTACGACCCCGCCCGGATGCCCGGCCAGCGTTCCCGGCTGCTGGCCTGGCCCTATGTGGAGGCGCTGCGCCTGGATGAAGCCCGGCATCCTCTCACCCTCCTGGCCTTCGGGCTCTACGGCGAGGTTCTGCCCAACCAGAACGGTGCACCGGTGCGCCTCGTGGTGCCGTGGAAATACGGTTTCAAGAGCGCCAAGTCCATCGTCCGCATCCGCTTCGTGGAACAGGAGCCTGTCACCACCTGGATGCGGGCCAGCGGCGGGCAATACGGCTTCTACGCCAACGTGGACCCGGAAGGGCGGGGCCAGGCCTGGGAGCGGCGTGTCGGCAGCTTTTCCCGGCGCCGGACCTTGCCGTTCAACGGCTACGGCGACCAGGTGGCGTCCCTGTACGCCGGCAGGGAGCAGCACCGGCAGCCTTGAGGCGGCGGCCTCGGCCCCGGGCATGGGCTTTGCAGAATCGTCCTGGTTTTTTGCAGTCAGGAGTTGGTCATGAACGACAAGACCATCCGCAGCGCCCGAAGAGCCTCGCCGGTCCAGGGCGAACCGCCTCCCGAGCCGCAGATTCCGGCCGAACCCGGCGTGCCGGCCCATACCCAGCCCCTGACCACGGGGGAGGGCACCGGCTTCGCCACCAAACGCGTCGCTCCGCGCATCGGGCCGGTGCTGCGCGCCACGGAGCTGGACCGCCAGCTTCATGCCTGGATCGGGCGCCTGACCGGCGGCGTCGCTCCCACCGCCCTGGCCCTGGCCTATTTCGACTGGATCACCCACCTTGCCACCCAGCCGGGCAAGCAGCAGGAGCTGGCCCACAACGCCGCCAGGAAGGTCGGCCACCTGGTCAAGTTCACCACCGACTGTGCCCTGCGTCCCGGCCATGAGGGCTGCGCCGAACTGCGGCAAAGCGACACCCGCTTCCGGGCCGAGGGCTGGATGGCCTGGCCCTTCAATATCTATGCGGAGGCCTTCCTGCTCGGGGAGCAATGGTGGCAGCAGGCCACCACCACCGTCCAGGGCGTCAGCCAGCACCACCGCGACCTGCTGGCCTTCATCGCCCGCCAGCTGACGGATACCTGCTCGCCCTCCAATTTCCCCTGGACCAACCCGGAAGTGTTGAAGACCACCGTCACCCTGGGCGGTGCCAACCTCGCCCAGGGGGCCGCCCATGCCGCCCAGGACGCCATCCGCTACCTGGCCGGGGAGAAGCCCGTGGGGGCGGACCAGTACAAGCCGGGGAAGACGGTGGCGGTGACGCCGGGCAAGGTCATCCACCGCAACCGCCTGATGGAGCTGATCCAGTATTCGCCCCAGACCGACCAGGTCTATGCCGAGCCCCTCCTCATCGTGCCGGCCTGGATCATGAAGTACTACATCCTGGATCTCTCGCCCAACAATTCGGTGGTGCGCTACCTGGTGGAGAAGGGCCACACCGTGTTCATGATTTCGTGGATCAATCCCGGCAAGGAGGAGAGCGAATTCGGCATGAGCGACTACCGGGAAATGGGCATCATGGAGGCCTTGCAGGTGGTCAATACGGTGGTGCCCGGGCGCCCGGTCCATGCGGTGGGCTACTGCCTGGGCGGCACCCTCCTGTCCCTGGCAGCCGCCAACATGGCCCGGAGCAACGACCATCGCCTCTCCACCATCAGCCTCCTGGCTGCCCAGATCGATTTCGAGGAGGCCGGGGAACTGCTCCTCTTCATCGACGAAGCCCAGCTCTCCTTCCTGGAAAACATGATGTCCGAGCAGGGCTACCTGGACAAGAACCAGCTTTCCGCCGCCTTCAACCTGTTGCGCTCCAAGGATCTCATCTGGTCCCGGGTGGTGGATGAATACCTGGAGGGGGAGCGCCAACCCATGTTCGACCTCATGGCCTGGAGCGCCGACTCGACCCGCCTGCCCTTCCGCATGCATTCGGAGTACCTGCGCAGCCTCTTCCTCAACAACGACCTGGCCGAGGGGCGCTACATGGTCAATGGCGAGGGCATCGCCCTCACCGACATCCGGGCCTCCATCTTCGCGGTGGGCACGGAGAAGGACCACATCGCCCCCTGGCGCTCGGTCTACAAGGTGCACCTCTACACCGACACCGATGTCACCTTCGTCCTCACCACCGGCGGCCACAACGCCGGCATCATCAGCGAGCCGGGGCGTGCCCGCCGCAGCTACCAGATGACCCACCACGACGCCCAGCACCGCTACCTCCACTCCGGCCACTGGCAGGACACCGCCCCCCGCTACGAGGGCTCCTGGTGGCCGGCCTGGGAAAAATGGCTGGCGGACCGCTCCAGCGGCAAGGTCGTGCCACCGGCGATGGGCGCTCCCGGCCGGGGCATCCATTCCCTCGGGGAGGCGCCGGGGCGCTACGTCCACCGCGATTAGGGCCGGCCTGCAGGGTCGCCTCCGCAACCGGGAATCGCCATGCCATCCGGGTTGATTCCTGCTAATATGATCGATATCAAAATAATTATTCGCCGGCAAACTGGAAAATGCGCCCTGTCCTGAAAATGCGGGGCACGGAAGGCGCCGGCAGGCAAGAGGGATGGAGAGGGGGAGAGAAGCGCTCAAGCGGCTCTTCCTGAGGGAATCAGAAGCGGCGATCAGCGAGCAGCCAACGATGAATCAACTGTTACACCACGCCTGGGCTCGACTGGCAGGTCTCATGCCGGGGGAGGTCCATCCGTCCGAACTGATGTGGCTGGTGTTTCCCCACAGCCACTTCCCGCTCCTCAGCCGGCGGCGGGCGTCGATGATCGTCAACCGGGTCCGGCTCTTCGCCTTCCTGTTCGCGGTGCTCACGCCCCTGTGGAGCATCGTGGACTACATCGTCTTCCCGTTCCCCCTGTGGTTTTCCCTGGCCGCCATGCGACTCCTGGTGAGCGCCGCCTTCGCCCTGCTGGTCATGTACGCCCATCCCTCCGGCAACCTGGCCACTGCCTACCGGGCCATGCTGGTGCTGTTCGCCATCCCCACGGTCTTCTTCGTCGCCTCCCACGAGATTCTGGCTTCCTACCAGCTCACCGGTATTTCCGCCGCCATCGGCTCCGGCTATGCCTTCCTGCCCTTCGTCCTGCTGGCGGGCCTCTCCATCTTTCCCTTGACCCTGGTGGAAAACCTCCTGGTGGCGAGCCCCATGCTGCTGGCCCAGGCCATGCCCAGTCTCATGCACTGGGATACCCTGGACTGGGCGCCCTTCGCCGGCGCCTTCTGGCTGCTGGCCCTGATTACCGCGGTGTCCACCCTGGCGGGCCTGTCCCAGCTCACCTTCATGATCGCCATCGTCCAGCAGGCCATCCGCGATCCGATCACCGGCGCCTATTCGCGCCGTTGCGGCCAGGAGGCGCTGGAGCTGCAGTTTTCCCTGGCGGAGCGCAGCGGTTCGCCCCTGGCGGTGGCCTTCATCGACCTGGACCATTTCAAGAGCGTCAACGACAACTACGGCCATGATGCCGGCGATCAGGTGCTCATGAACATGGCCGCCTGGATGATGTCCGGCATGCGGCGGGGCGATATCCTGTGCCGCTGGGGCGGCGAGGAATTCCTGGTCATCATGCCCAATACCGATCTGGGGCAGGCGACCCAGGCTATCAACCGCATCCGCCAGGAAGGCCTCGGCACCCGGCCGGACGGCATCACGCCCCTGACCGCCTCCATCGGCGTGGCCGAATGGCGGACGGACCGGGTCACCGACTGGAAAGACCTGGTGGAAATCGCCGACCAGCGCATGTATCTGGCCAAGGCCGCGGGGCGGGACCGGGTGGTGGCCAGCGGGGAAGAGCCGCAGCCGGAGCTGGTGGTGGCCTGACCCGCTTCGCCAGGGCCGGCGCCGCAACTTTTGTCGCCGGGATGGATCGCAAGCAGGGAGGAGGGCGCGGCCAAGGCATGCGCCGGCGGAATGGACGGGCCATTGCCGGGAATCCTCACTCTGCCAAGGGCAAGGAGGCAAGCCGATGCGCCGAACGATAGCGATCCTGGCGGCGATGCTGGTGCTCAGCCTGTCGGGCTGCGGCTACAACACCATGCAGGCCAAGGACGAGCAGGTCAAGTCGGGCTGGGCCGAGGTGCTGAACCAGTACCAGCGCCGGGCCGATCTGGTCCCCAACCTGGTCAATACGGTCAAGGGCTACGCCAGCCATGAGCGGCAGGTGCTCACCCAGGTCACCGAGGCCCGGGCCCGGGTCGGCTCCATCCAGGCAACACCGGAACTCCTCAACGATCCCCAGGCCTTTGCCCGCTTCCAGGCGGCCCAGGGGGAGCTGACCAACGCCCTGTCGCGCCTCCTGGTGGTGTCGGAAAACTATCCCCAGCTCAAGGCCGACGCCTCTTTCCGGGATCTCCAGGCCCAGCTGGAGGGCACCGAGAACCGTATTGCGGTGGCCCGCAACCGCTACATCCAGGCGGTGCAGGATTACAACGTCACCATCCGCACCTTCCCCAACAACCTCACCGCCAAGGTGTTCGGCTATGAGGTGAAGCCCAGCTTCACGGTGGAGAACGAACGGGCCGTCGCCACGCCGCCCCGGGTGGACTTCGGCACCTCGCCGGCACCGCCGGCGCAGCCCCGGTAGCCGAGGCCATGGCCGCCCTTGCCGGCTTGCGGCTCATCTTCCTGGCGTTCCTGTGCTGGTCCTGTCTGGCCGGAGCGGCGGAGCCGGTACTGCCCCTCACCGCCCGTGTCACGGACCGCACCGGCACCCTGGCCCCCGATCAGGTGGCGGCGCTGGAGCGGACCCTGCAATCCTTCGAAGCCAGTAAAGGCAGCCAGATCGCCATCCTCATGGTGCCCACCACCGGCGAGGAGCCCATCGAGCAGTATGCCCTGCGGGCGGCGGAGAAATGGAAGCTGGGCCGCCAGGGCGTCGACGACGGAGCCCTGCTGGTGGTGGCCAAGGACGACCGGGCGATGCGCATCGAGGTGGGCTACGGCCTCGAAGGCGCCCTCAACGACGCCACCTGCAAGCGCATCATCAGCGACATCATCACCCCCCGTTTCCGGCAAGGGGATTTCTACGGCGGGCTCAGCGACGGCATCGGGCGCATGATCCGGGTGGTCCAGGGCGAGCCTCTGCCGCCCCCCGCCCGGCCGGCCGACCGGCAGACCGGCGGCATCGGCCAGCACCTGCCCCTCCTGATCGTCGTCGCCCTGGTCATGGGCGGCATCCTGCGGGCGGTACTCGGGCGCCTCCTGGGAGCCGCTGCCACCGGGGGCGTCGCCGGCATGCTGGCCTGGTGGCTGGCTGGTGCCCTGTCCCTGGCCCTGATGGTAGGAATCGGGGCCTTCCTTCTCACCCTGTTCTCGGGACTCGGCCGGGGCGGCGTCTGGCCGGGAGGCGGATGGCGGAGCGGGGGCTTCGGCTCCGGGGGCTTCGGTACCGGCGGTTTCGGCGGCGGAGGCGGGCGGTTTGGCGGCGGTGGGGCCTCGGGGCGCTGGTGAGACGATGGATGCGAAGCGCGTCTTCCGGCACCTGGCGCTGACGCCCTGGCAGGTCAGCCGGACCTTTCCGGCGTCCAGCCTGGCCGCCGTCGAGCGCGCCATTGCGGCCGGGGAGGGCACCCACACCGGGGAGCTGCGTTTCGTCATCGAAGGAGCCTTGCCGACCTGGCCGCTTCTACGCGGGCAGTCGGCCCGCCAGCGGGCCATCGAGATTTTCTCCCGGCTCCGGGTCTGGGACACCGAGCATAACAGCGGGGTCCTCATCTACCTGCTGCTGGCCGACCGGGCGGTGGAAATCGTTGCCGACCGGGGCGTGCATGGGAAGCTCGGGGAAGAAGCGTGGGAACGCATCTGCCAGCAAATGGAGACGGCTTTCCGGCAGGGGAAGTACGAGGCCGGCGCCATTGCCGGCATCGAGATGGTGAATGGTTGGCTCGCCGAACACTATCCGGCCCGGGGGCCGCGGCTGGACGAGCTGCCGAACCGGCCGCTGGTGCTGTGATGCGCTCCCGGCGGCCCATGGTCATCGGGTAAGTGCAACACCTTATTTGACCTGGAACTGGTTGTTTTTGCCACCGACCCTGCACTATGCTGTTGGTGAGAACCTGGTCATTTTGATGGGGGGCGAAATGAGACACGCGCAGAAAGCAGCCTTCATGCTGGTGTTGTCCATGGCCGGAGCAGCGCCGGCCTTCGCGACCGATGACTTGGCTGATGCCGGGCCGTTCCTTGCCGGCGGATCGGTTCTCGGCTTTTCTGGTTCTCCCTATGCCCTTACGCCCGTTGGCGGCTACGGGCTGTCGCCCCGATCGGTCATCGGGGTCAAGGCGCCCCGCAAGGGCATCGACATCGCGCCGTATTTCGCCCATCGGTTGGGTGACAACTATTCGGTGGATGCCGCCGCCGTTGTCGTCCCGGCTCCCGGGGTGCGCCTTGCCGGGAGCAGGATGGGGATCGGCAAGGATGGCGGTGACGGCGAACGGCGCTTTGCCGGCTTCAATCTCAATTCCGGCCGCTGGTTCGGGAATGTCCAGGTGGCTGGCAGGGCCGGCATGTTCTACGCCCATCGGAAAAGCGATCTCAATGCTGTCGGTGGCTTCGGCCCCTCCAATGAGTATCTGGTGCAGGGGCGCCTGGGGGTGCAGACCGCCTACTGGATGGGCAATGGCCTACTGCCCTACGTCGGCCTCGCCTACGTCAATGACGTCGCCCGCAATTATTCCCTCGGAATGGCCCCGGGCAGGGACGGGTTTGTCGCCGGCATCGGCCTCAACTATTTCTCCAAGGCCGGGCTGACGGGAGGTGTCTCCTATAGCTCCGAGTTCGGCCGCAGCGAGGCCGCGAGCAACGTTCTCAGGGCCAATGTGAACCTGCCTTTCTGAACTTCTTCGGCTGCTTCCAAACTACCCTAAAGCCGGGGAGGATTCTGCCGTTACAGAGTCTAAGAGCATTACGATTCAAGGAAGCAGCCATGGCTAGGGAACTTCGACTAGTCTGGGACAATCCCCGCCCCAACCCCCATCCCCGGAACGACCTCAGGATGTTGCGCCTGCTGGCCGACACCCTGGCCGGTTCCATCCGTTCCGGCCACGTCGAAGGGGCGAAGCGCATCGCCTCGATCCATCACCTGTCGCCCCTGGCCCTCGGGGTGGTCGCCACCCGGATGTTCCGGTCCGGCATCAGCGAGGATCAGATCCTCCTGGTCGTCTGAATCTTCACTCGTCCCGAAGGTTGTAATCCACCGCCAGGTCGATGGTGAAGGCGCGGCCTAGCAAGGATTCCGGCACCGGCGTGCGGCCGGCGGCCAGGCGCATCATCTCCAGGGCCGCCTGGTCCAGGACCGGATAGCCGCTGGAGCCGGCCAGGACGAGCCCGACCGGGGCGCCGGCCTCGGAAACGGCCAATCGCAGGGGCACCCGTCCTTCCCAACCGGCCTCCTTGGCCTGGGCGGGGTAGCGCTTGAAGCGCCCCGCCGTGCGGCCCAGGGCCAGGTTGTATTGGCGCAGTCCGTTCAGGTCGATGACAGGGACAGCCGCCGGCCGGGGCGCGGCTGGAGCGGTGGCGGACGGCGTTCCGGCAGGCCCGGCCGGGGCCGCGGCCGGCGCGGCATCCCGTGCCATTTCCGCCGGCGCCGGGGAAGGGGGCGCCGGGATGCGGGCAGGCGCTGGCTCGGCGGTGTGCGCCGGGGTTGCCAGGACGGGAGGGCGGGACGGCGCCGAGGCGGGCCTCGCCGGTGTCGGCGATGGCGCTGCCGCCGCTTCCGGGGCGGCCGGCGCCTGACGCAGACTGGCCCGTAGCGGGGCAGCGGGGTCGGCCGCCGGGAGCGTGGCGGGAGGCGTCAGGACGGCGCCATGGATCGCCAGGGAAAGCGCCAGAGCCCAGCCGAGCCTGCGGTCCAGCCGGTTGCGCGCGGCGGTCATGATCATCTTCGGGAATTGGAGAAGGGCAGTCCTGTTGCCGGCATTATCTCCCAGAATCACCCCTCCCATTCCCCTTGAACGATCCGCGGGCCAGGGCCGTCGAATGGCATTAGGCGCCATGCCGGCCATAGGTTGCCGCCAGGTCAAGGAGAAAAGCATGAAGATCGGACCGCTACGCTGGAATATCAACGAGGATGCGGACAGGGAACTCCGCTACTGGATGAACGAGCTCTTCGCCGCCCTGGGATCGGGCGCTGTGTTCGCCCTGGCGACCGGGGGGCTGATCGCCCTGGTGCCGGGCGGGGAGGACCACGCCGGCGGCCAGTTCGCCCGGGATTTCTGGCCTTACCTGGTGGAGTGTGCCTTCTGGCTGGGCATGTTCGTTGGCATGCTGTGGGGGGCCGGGAAACGGATCGGATCGGCCCTGGCCGGCTCCCTGCCCTGGCAGGAAGCCAAGGAGGACCGGCAGATGACCGGCCGCTTCTTCGGCCAGTGGTCGGCCTTTGCTGCCCTGATGGGATTCTTCCTGTGGTTTACTCCCCAGGTGGCCCTGGCTGCCGGCCTGGGCGACATGGCCTTGTTCACCGCCGGCTTCATTCCCGTCTCTACCGCCTGCTGGCTCGCTGCCGGCCTGTTCGCCGCCATCGCCCTGGCAAGCCGGCGGCAGCCCCGTACCCGGCGGGGAGCCTGGCCGGACAAGTCCTGACGAAGCCTGGGGCGGCCGCGGAAAGAGGGCTGGCGGCGCCTATTCATCAGCCGCCGCTTCGCCGGTCGGACGATCTGTCATAATTCCAAAGTGATATATTGTTGGTCTGAGTGAAGTCGTGGTGAGCGGTTTCGCCAGCGACCGGGGTTGCCTGTGACCAGGCAATCAATCAACAAGAAGAGCAATTTCCAGGGGCGCGTGTGGTCGGTAAGTTTCCAGGGTTCGCATGGGTGCTGCGTCACCCGCTCTCCATCCGGGGCCAGCTCGTCGCCCTGTCGGTCGTTCTGTTCGTCGCCTTCATCTGGGCCCTGGTGTTCTTCTCCGCCACCGTTCTGCAAAATCGGTTTATGGAGGTCCTGGCCGAGCAGCAGTTCGCCTCCGCCAGGCATGTGGCGGCAGAACTGGACGACAAGCTGCGGGAACGGGTCGAGGGCCTCCAGCGGGCTGCCAGGCATCTGCCGGCAGACCTGCGTTCGCCGGCCCTCGATGCCTATCTCGCCCAGCAGAGTAATCTGCAGGCCTGGTTTGCGGCGGGGATCACCGTTATCGGGCTGGACGGGCGGACCATTGCCGATTTTCCGATCGCGCCGGGGCGCCGCGGCACCTACTACGGCGACCGCGACTATTTCCGCCAGGTGGCGGCGACGGGCAAGGCCTATATCGACAAGCCCATCCTGGGCCGGGCGCTCAAGCGGCCGGTGCTCACCATCGGCGTGCCGGTTCTGGACGGGGCCGGCAAGGTGAGGGCGGTCATGACCGGCATCACCGACCTCACCGCCCTCAATTTCCTCGGCTTCGTCACCGATCGCACCATCACCGGCCAGAGCGAGTTCCTCGTCCTCTCCCGGCAGGAAAGAGTCATCGTGGCCGCCACCGACCGCACGCGGGTCCTGGCCAGCCTGGGGTCCCGCGGGGCCAATCCGGCCTTCGACCGGTTTGTCGACGGTTTCGAGGGCTCCTGGCCGGGCACGGATGCCGATGGGGTATCCAAGCTCTTTTCGGGCAAGGCCGTGCCGACGGCGGACTGGATCATCGTTGCCGCCTTGCCGACCGCGGTCGCCTTCGGGCCGGTGACGGCCATGCAGGACTATCTCCATGGGCTGGCCGCCCTCATGACCCTGCTGGCGATCTTCATTGCCCACTGGATGGCGCGCCGGGTCCTGAAGCCCCTGGAGGATGCCAGTCGTGCCATGGGACGGATGACGGCGGGGGACGAGCCGCTGGCCCCCCTGCCGGCCCGGCGCCGGGACGAAGTCGGCCTCCTGATCGACAGCTTCAACCGCCTGGTGGCGGGCCGTCAGCGCTACGAGGCGGCCCTGGCCGAGAACGAGCAGCGTTTCCGCAGTCTCGTGGAAGGGGCCCCCGACGCCATTTTCGTGCAGATCGGGGAACGTTTTGCCTATGTGAACCAGATGGCCCTGCGTCTCTTCCGGGCGGAATCCAAGGAGCAGCTCCTCGGGGTTCCGTGCCTTAGCCGGCTGCATCCGGATTCCCGGGAAGCGGTCCAGGAACATATCCGGCTGGCCAACGGGGATCGGGGGAATCCTCCACCCCTGGTGGAAAGATATCTGCGGCTCGACGGGGCGGAAGTGGACGTGGAAATCTCGGCGGTGCCATGCCGCTACCAGGACGAGGACGGGGCCCTGGTTTTCGTGCGGGACATCAGCGAACGCAAGGAACAGCAGGCCCGGATCGCCCGGCTGGTGCGGATCTATGCGGTGCTGTCCGGCATCAATTCGGCCATCGTCCGCATCCACGAGCGCCAGGCCCTGGTCGACGAGGCCTGCCGGGTGGCGGTGGAGGAGGGGCAGTTCGGCATGGCCTGGATCGGCCTCCTCAACCCGGATGGCCAAACCCTCCATCCGGTGGCGGGCTGCGGCATCGATCTCGAGTCCATCAAGGATATCCCGGTGTCCATCGGCACCGAGGCGCCCAGCGGCCAGGGGACGGCCCATGAGGCGCTATCGTCCCGGCGGGCGGTGTATTGCAACGACATCACCACGGTTCCCCAGGTGGGGCCGGTGCGGGCCCAGGCGCTGAAGTACGGCTACAGCTCGGTTTGCGCCCTGCCCCTCGTGGTGGATGAGAAAGGCATTGGCGTCATGGGGCTTTATGCCCGGGAGAAGGGCGCCTTCGATGCCGAGGAAATGAAGCTCCTGGACGAGTTGGCGGCGGACATTTCCTTTGCCCTGCAGTACATCCAGCGGGAGGAGCGGCTCTCCTACCTGGCCTACTACGACGCCCTCACCGGGTTGCCCATCCGCAACCTGTTCCTGGACCGCCTGACCCAGTTTATGCACGGGGTCAAGAACGGAAGCCACAGCGTCGCGGTCATCCTGTTCGATCTGGATCATTTCACCCATCTCAACGAGACTGCCGGACGCCACGTTGGCGATGCGGTGCTCCGGGAGGTGGCACAGCGGCTCAGGAACTGCGTCTGGGAGCCCTGCAGCCTGGCCCGCATCGGCGCCGATACCTTCGCCGTGGCGGTGGACGACCTGGGGCATGGTACCGAGGCGGCCGCCCTGGTACAGGAGCGGATTTTCGAAGCCCTGAACCAGCCGTGTGCCCTGGTTGGCGGCGAAATCCGGCTCACCGCCCACGCCGGCATCGCCCTCTATCCGGGGGACGGGGAAGATGGGGAGGCTCTCCTCCATGGCGCCGAGACAGCCCTCCGGGAAGCCCGGGATTCGGGCATCCGCTGCCTCTACTACGCTCCGGAAATCAACGCCCGGACGGCGGCCAACCTGGCCCTGGAAAGGGACTTGCAGACGGCCCTCGAGGCCGGGCAGTTCGTCCTCCATTTCCAGCCCCGGGTGGATCTCCGGAGCGGGAAGGTCGTCGGCGCCGAAGCCCTGATACGCTGGCTGCATCCCCAGCGCGGCCTGGTTTCGCCTGCCGACTTTATTCCCGTGGCCGAGGAGACCGGCCTTATCGTGCCCATGGGTTCCTGGGTCGTGGACCAGGTCTGCGCCCACCAGGTGGCCTGGCTGGCCGCCGGGCTGGATATCGTGCCGGTGGCGGTGAACCTGTCGCCGGCCCAGTTCGCCGAGGGCGACCTGCTGCCGACCCTGACCGGCGCCCTGGCCCGGCATGGCCTGGCGGCGGAGTACCTGGAACTGGAGCTGACCGAAAGCCTGGTGATGCAGAATCCCGATCAGGCGGCGGAAACCATGATGAAGGCCCGCAAGTGCGGGCTGCGCCTGGCCCTCGACGACTTCGGCACCGGCTATTCCTCCCTGGCCTACCTCCAGCGCTTCCCCTTCGATTTCGTCAAGATCGACCGCGCCTTTGTCCGCGACATCAACGAGAATCCCGGCAATGCCGCCATCGCCACGGCGGTCATCGCCATGGCCCACCGCCTCAATCTGCGGGTGGTGGCCGAAGGGGTGGAAACCGAGGGCCAGCTCCATTACCTGCGGCAACATGGCTGCGATCAGATTCAGGGCTTCCTCTTCAGCCGGCCGGTGCCGGCGGAGGGCTTCGCCGAACTGCTCCACAGCGGGAAATGCCTGCGTTTCGACGTGATCCAGCCGTTGGCGCCGGTCATGGCCTAGCGCCCGCTCAGACAGGAAAATAGGGGTTCGGCTGATACCGGATAGGGCTTTCCCCGGCTTTGTTCCTGGTCCCCGCGGCAGGAATTGACCCCATTTCGTTGAAACTCAGCGGCCGGGAATGGGTTCTTATAGGTATGGGTCTTACTGTGACCAGAGAGGAGTTTGCATGCCTTCGGCACCCATTTCCCCACGCTTGCGCCAGACATCCAAACTGGCCGCCTTCGTGGCCGGCCTGATGGCCTTTGTCTGGGCGGCCGGGGCGGAGACTCCCGCCGGTGCCCAGGGGGGCGGATCGGAGGCCGCCGCTGCCGCCGGCAGCATCGACAACGAACAGCTGGAGAAGGCCCTGCAAGCCCTTTCCTGGGGCCAGTTCAAATCGGTGGTATCAGCCATTCCCAAGCTCAAGGCCGACGTGGATGCCTACGGCCCCCTGGGCTGGCAGTATGTCCAGGCCAATTACAGGACCTACCAGTGGCGCAAGAACATCAGAAAGCTGCATGAGCCCGAGAAAAGGCGGTTGGCCGAGCTTATCCAGGAAGCCAGGGAAGGCCCGGGACCGTCGAGGTAGCCATGTTGGAATCGGTCCGCCATTACCGTCACGCGGTCGGCCTCCGGGGGCTGTTTTCCGCCGTCCGGGGCAAGGCGGCCCGGTCGCCGATCTTGCTGGAAATCAGGCGGCGGGATCTTCGCTTCCCCTGCTATCTGCGGGTGCCTTCCACCGACGTTTCGGCCTTCGAGCAGATATTTATCCAGCGGCAATACGATTTTGCGGTCAGGGACGCCCCGGGCACCATCGTCGATGCCGGCGCCAATGTCGGCCTGGCCGCCATCCATTTCGCCAACCGCTTCCCGGCGGCCCGGATCATCGCCATTGAGCCCGAGGATGGCAATTTTGAAATCCTGCAGCGCAACGTCCGGCCTTACGGCAACATCATCCCCCTGCGCGCCGCCCTGTGGCACCAGAACCGGCGGATCAGCCTGGTGGATCCGGCCCTCGGGGACTGGGGCTTCATGACCCAGGCAACCGATGGCGATGAGGCCGACTATGGCCGGATGGTCCACGAGGTGGAAGGCATGACCATGGACCGGATCATGGCGGAGCAGGGCATCGACCACGTCGATATCCTGAAGGTGGACATCGAGGGCGCCGAGCGGGAAGTCTTCGCCGATCCGTCGGCCTGGATCGGCAAGGTGGACGCCCTCATCGTCGAACTCCACGAGCGCCTCAAGTCCGGCTGCAACCGCAGCTTCTACAACGGCACCCGGGGCTTCGACCAGGAGTGGTGGCAGGGCGAGAATGTGTTTGTGACCAGAAACCGGGCCTGTCTGACCCGGTGCCCCCACTGATCTTCTTGCCCGGGTTTTCCGCCGAAGCCCTCGACCCTGTGGGCCAAGCCATGGCCCCGGTCGAGGAGTTTCCGGGCATCGGAGTCATTTCCGCGGTGCGGCGACGATGTGAAAACGGACCTGGACCTCGTTGGCGACGGTGCCGATATCCGACCAGATGCCTTCGCCGAGGGCGAAGTCGAGGCGCTTCAGGGTGAAGCTGCCGTCGAAGACGCCGTTGCCGCCCTCCTGGCGGAAGGTGGCGGGGGCGACCAGGTCCTGGGTCCGGCCCTTGATGGTGAGCTTGCCGGCCACCTCGTAGCGGTCGCTCCCCAGGGGCCGGACGGCGGTGGATACGAAGCTCGCCGTGGGAAAATTCTTGACGTCGAACCAGGCCTTTCCGACCACCTCGTCATTGGCTTCCTTCAAGCCGGTATCGATGCTGGCCAGGTCCACGTCGATCCGGGCGCTGGCCTGGGCCGGCCTGGCCGGGTCGAAGGCGAGGGCGACGGCGAATTTGCGGAAGCTGCCGTTGACTGGAACGCCCATCTGCCTGGAGACGAAGCCGAGGCTGCTCCTGTCGGCGAGGACCTGGCCGAACTCCACGGCCTGGGCATGGGTGAAGGCGGTGGCCGCGAGGAGGGCGGCAAAGACGGCGCGAAAGGCTGGCATGGGACTCTCCTTCAATGGCCCCGGGGGCGGAAGGGCAGCATGCGGACCAGGACGTCGTTCCGGTCCACCAGGTGATGTTTGAGGGCGGCGGCGACGTGGATCGCCACCAGGGCGGCGAAGCCGAAATTGAGATATTTATGCACCGCCTGCAGGAGGTCGCCCAGGGCCTCGTTCTTGCCGACCAGGTCGGGCAGGGGCAGGACGCCGAACCAGACCGTCTGGACGCCCTCGGCGGAGCTCATCAGCCAGCCGGTCAGGGGAACCACCAGCATCAGGAGGTAAAGGACATGGTGCACGGCGTCGGCCGCCACCTGCTGCCAGCGGGGCATCCCGGCGGGCAAAGGGGGCGGGCGGTGGCCGGCGCGCCAGGCCAGCCGGGCGACGGCCAGGAGGAAGATGGTCACCCCGGCCCACTTGTGCCAGGAGTAGAGCTTGAGCTTCCAGGGCGACAAAGGGAGATCGTGCATGTAGAGCCCGAGGCCGAAGCTGCCGGCGATGAGGATGGCCAGCAGCCAATGGAGGGCGATGGCGGTTCCGGTGTAGCGCGGTTGTGGTTCCATGGTCTCCTCTGGGCTTCGCCGGGAGCCGAAAAGTTCCTGGAGCTGGGACGGGGGCCACGATTGGACGAGGTCCGGGCTGCAACCGTTTCCCGCCGCGTGGGGGAGAGCGGCCGTCCCGACAAAAAGAGGCCGCCTCGGGGGCGGCCGGGAATCGTAGCTTTTCAGCGTACGGAGGAGAGCTACGGGCGAGGGGAACAGCGTTCCAAACCCACCGTCGAGCAGTTTCCGCTATTTACCTGTCATGGGGCTGACCGGGCTCCTTGCCGAGGGCGCGGGCGGCGGAAAAAACGGCTGTCAAGACTTGACTTATTCACAAATTGCGAAAGCCGCATCGATTGGCTGCGTCGCAACGAGTCTGCAGTGAATACCTGATGAATACATCCGTAAAGTCAAGTAAATCAATGGATTGAAAACCTGCGTAAGATTTTGGCAGAGTAGGGTAAACCCCGTAGGAGCATGGACTTAGGCGCTTTCTCCAGAAGATTTCCCCAAAGTTATCCACAGGAAATGTGGATAACAAAAATCCCGGCCTTGGCGCCATGATTTGGACGGGAAAGTTCAAGAAATACTTCAACATTTTCCCGCCGGATCGGTCACTGCCCGCCGTGCTGTTCCCGGAAGGCCCGGATCACCCCCAGGAAGGCCTGCAGGATGGCTGACTGGTCGTCCTTGCGGTAGATGCAGCTGAGGTCGATGGTGGCGGAGAGGGAGTCGAAGAAGGGGCGATAGACGACCCCCGGCAGGTTGAGGGTGGTGGCCGACCGGGGAACGAGGGTGATGCCAAAGCCGCCTGCCACCAGGGCGACGCCGGTGACCACGTCGCCGACGATCTGAGAAATTTCCGGCGTGAACCCCATGTTGGCGCACAGCTCCATCACCCGGTCCACGAAATTGGGGCGGGCCCCGGTGGGGAAAAGCACCAGGGGGTGTTTCGCCAATTCCATGAAGGAGACGGATTCCTGCCGGCTCAGGGGATGGTTCGCATTGACCACCAGAAACAGGGGCTCCTTGATGATCAGCTCGTTCTCGATGTCCGGCAGGGGGGAGAGGATGCGGTTGAAGCCGAGGGCGATGCGCCTCTGCCGCAGCGCCTCGATCTGCTCGTCCTTGGTCATGGTGTGTACGACGACCCGGACATCGGGATGGGTGTCGCGGAAGAGGTGCAGCATCTGCGGAATGGCGCTCAGGATTCCCGTGCCGAAAATGCCGATGTCCAGCCGCCCGAGCTTGCCCTGGCCGGCCCGCTTGGTCCGTTCGATGGCCTGCTCCACCAGGGAGCGGATGTTGCGGGCCTCCTCCAGGAACATTTCGCCGGCCTGGGTCAGTTCGACTCCCCGGGGGGTGCGGACCAGGAGCTGAACGCCGAGCTCTTCCTCCAGTTGCTGGATCTGCCGCGTCAGGGGCGGCTGTGAAATGTGCAGGCGAAGGGCGGCGCGGCCGATGTTCAGTTCTTCCGCGACGGCGATGAAGTATTTGAGGTGACGGAGATCCATTTCATGCTCAAGGAATGCAGCGGGGAGGTATTGGGTGCCGGAACTTGCCATACGTAATAGGTATGGGCTTGGCTCTATTCGGGTATTGGACAGTATATCAGGCCCCTCGCTAGTATCCGTCGCTCGATACGGGAATCGCATTCCCGTTGAGTCGTCGTGAGATTTACCTCTCTCTCTCTGCTTTCGGGGGCCGCAAGTGCCCCCGTTTTTTTTGCGACTCCACGTTGCGCTGCAAGCCGGGAAACCGACTCGCTGGCATACCTTTTGGGTATTGCGTCGTGGCCCCAATGGTATTGGACGGTAATTCTGGGGCTGCGTAAATTCAAATCCCGAATGTTCCGATTGCCATCCGCATAGGGGCGCAGCCGGACTGTTCGGATAACGACTCGAAATACTTAGGAGGGACAAATGAAAATAAGCAGAAATGCCGGGCGTGCGGCGGGCTTCCGGCTCAAGCGGCTGGCATGCAATGTGATGGGGGTGTGTCTGAGTGTCGGGGCGGTGGGCTCGGCCTACGCATTCAGCTTCGATACCGGCAACTCGGATGTGAAGATGTCCTGGGACAACACCCTCAAGTACAGCGCCGGATGGCGCGTGCGGGACATCGACTCCCGGGTGGCGGACAACTCCATCGGGCCCCAGGCGAACACCAACGACGGCGACCTCAATTTCAAGAAGGGCGCCATGATTTCCAACCGGCTGGACCTCCTGTCGGAATTCGATCTGCGCTACAAGGATGCCTACGGCTTCCGCGTCAGCGGCGCCGCCTGGTACGACGACGTGTACCACCGCAGCAACGACAACCCGGGAGCCCTCGGCGGCGCCCTGGTCAATTACACCTCGGTCCCCTCCAACCAGTTCCCCGCCGCCACCCGTTCCCTGCACGGCCGCAAGGCGGAATTCCGGGATGCTTTCGTCTACGCGGGCTTCACGCCGGGGGACATGAACGTCAACGTCAAGGGCGGGCAATACAGCCAGCTCTATGGCGAGACCCTGTTCTTCGGCTACAACGGCATCGCCGCCGCCCAGACCCCCCTCGACCTGGTGCGGGCCCTTTCCGTGCCCAATTCCCAGTTCAAGGAAATCGCCCTGCCGGTGAAGCAGGTTTCCACCCAGGTCCAGATCAACCCCAATGTCTCGGTCGGCGCCTATTACCAGCTGGAGTGGAAGAAGAACCGGATCCCGGGGGCGGGGAGCTATTTCAGCTTCGCCGATTTTGCCGACGACGGCGGCGAGAACGTCATCCTCGGCCCGGGCGCGGCCGTCCATCGCGGCGACGACCTCAAGGCCCGGGACTCCGGCCAGGGGGGCGCCCAGGTCAAGTTCAAGACCGGAGACCTGGAATTCGGCCTCTATGCCGCCCAGTTCCACGACAAGATGCCCCAGTTCTATGTCCGTCCCGGGGTCAATGCCCGCGGTGGCGCCGACGTCGGCGACTACTTCCTGGTCTATGCCGAGAAGATCAAGACCTACGGCGCCAGCGTCAGCACCCTGGTGGGCGAGACCAATGTGGCGGCCGAGCTGTCGGTGCGCAACAACATGCCCATGGTGGCCAACGGCGTGACGGTGATCACGAACGCCACCACCAACAACAGCAGCAATCCGGCCTACCCGGTGGGCGATTCCCTGCACTTCAACATGTCGGCCATCACCGTGCTGGGCGCCAGCCCCCTGTGGCAGGGCGCCAGCTTCGTCGGCGAACTGGCCTACAACCGGCGCACCAAGATCACCAAGAACGCCAACCAGCTCGACCCCCTGGCTACCAGGGACGCCACGGCCATCCAGTTCGTCTTCCAGCCGGAATACTTCCAGGTGGCGCCGGGCCTCGACCTCCAGGTGCCCATCGGCGTCGGCTACGGCGTCAAGGGCCGCTCCTCGGTGGCCGGGGTCTCGGCCCTGATGCCCTCGGAGAAGGGCGGCAACATCAGCATCGGCGTGAAGGGCGATTACCAGAAGACCTGGCAGACCAGCCTGAACTACACCCACTACTACGGGCCGTCGGGTTCGGTGGTTCAGTACAACACCGCCGCGCCGCAGCTTTCCTTCAAGAATTTCCATGGCGACCGGGACTTCGTTTCCCTGTCCGTCCAGCGGACTTTCTAAGCAAAACCACAATCAGGAGACTTCAACCATGAAACAGACAATCCTGTGTGCAGCCGTCGTCGGCCTGCTGGCCGGCAGCACCGGCGCCTTCGCGGCGGTGTCCGCCGACGAGGCGGCCAAGCTGAAATCGGCCCTCACCCCCCTGGGTGGCGAAAAGGCCGGTAACAAGGATGGCAGCATTCCGGCCTGGGACGGCAACGTCAAGGTGTCCGCCGCCGCCAAGGCCGGCGACATCCCGACCCAGCCCTTCCCCGGCGAGAAGCCGGTGGTCCAGATCACCGCCAAGAACATGGCCCAGTACGCGGACAAGCTGAGCGAGGGCACCCAGGCCCTCCTCAAGAAGTACCCGGACAGCTTCCGGGTGGATGTCTACCCGACCCACCGCACCGCCGTCGCGCCCCAGTACGTCTACGAAAACACCTTCAAGAACGCCACCCGCTGCAAGACCAAGGCCGGCGGCTACTCGGTGGAAAACTGCTACGGCGGCATTCCCTTCCCCATCCCCAAGGAAGGGGTCGAGGCCATCTGGAACTACCTGCTGCGCATCGAGGCGGAAGCCACCCAGGTGTCCTTCAAGAACATCGTCGGCACCTCCGACGGCGGGCGCACCCTGGCCACCCAGAACGAGCAGGTGAACCAGTACCCGTTCTACTACAAGGACGGTTCCCCGGAGAAGTGGAGCGGCGAATACTTCCTGCAGCGCTTCTCCACCGTCGCGCCCCCCTTCAAGGCCGGTGAGTCCCTGGTCATCCGGGACGGCGTCGATGCCGCCACCCCGCGCCAGACCTGGCAGTACCTGGTCGGCCAGCGCCGCGTCCGCCGGGCTCCCACCGTCGCCTACGACACCCCGGACTTCGTGGCCTCCGGCGCCAACTACTTCGACGAAGTGATGGGCATCATGGGCCACCCGGACCGCTACCAGTGGAAGCTGGTGGGCAAGAAGGAAATGTACGTTCCGTACAACGCCAACGCCCTGGTGACCGCCAAGGAAGATGACGCCTTCGCCAAGCACCACATGAATCCGGACAAGCTGCGCTGGGAGCTGCACCGGATCTGGGAAGTCGAGGCCACCGTCGCCCCGGGCAAGCGCCACGCCGTGCCCAAGCGCCGCTACTACCTGGACGAGGACACCTGGACCCTGGTGCTGATGGACGGCTACGACAACGAAGGCAAGCTGTGGCGCACCACCCAGGGCTTCCCCTACGTCGTGCCGGCCATCCCGGCCGTGGTGGTCAAGCCGGTCACGGTCTTCGACCTGCAGAAGGGCACCATGAGCACGGTGCAGTTCCTGGACTCCTTCAAGGTCCTGGCCCAGCGCAAGTCGGAGAACTACTTCACCGGCGACGCGGTGGCAGCCGACGCCAGCCGCTAAGTGCAGGCAGATGCCGGGGTTTCCCCCGGCATCTTTCAAGGGCCGGGGTCTCCCGGCCTGATTCGATCAGCGAGGTTCAAAGATGTACGCGCACGTAAGGACGTGGCGATGGCTGGGTGCCGCCGTAATTCTGGCGAGCCTGGGCGTCACCGATGGGGCCTGGGCGAGTGCCGCCGCCGTCAGCGGCGGGCGCCCGGATATTCTGGACATGCCGGCCCGGCAAAGCGAAAGGGCGAAGTCGGCGGTGCTGACCGCCGTCGCCGCCGCCGGGAAGCGGCTGGTGGCGGTGGGCGAGCGCAGCGCCATCCTGCTGTCGGACGATGACGGGAAATCCTGGCGCCAAGCCAAATCGGTGCCCACCAGCGTCGCCCTGACCGCCGTCAGCTTCGTCTCGGACAAGGTCGGCTGGGCGGTGGGCCATAGCGGCGCCATCCTCCGGACCGGCGACGGCGGCGAAACCTGGGAACGGCAGCTGGAAGGCAGGAAGGCTGCGGAGATCGAGGCCGCCGCCGCCGATGCCGCGGCCGCCGGCGCTTCCGCCCCGACCCGGCGCCAGCGTGAGGCCCAGCGGATGCTGGCCGAGGGCGCCGACAAGCCTTTCCTGGACGTGCGCTTCTTCGACGAGCAGCGCGGCATGGTGGTTGGCGCCTACGGGCTGGCCTTCGCCACCCAGGACGGCGGCAAGACCTGGGAATCCCTGATGGGCCGCCTGGAAAACCCCAACGGCCGCCATTTGTATCGCATCGAGCCCCTCGGGAAGGGGCTGCTGATCGCCGGCGAGCAGGGCACCCTGCTGCGGGCCGGCGACGCCGGCCAGTCCTTCGCCCCGCTTCCCGTCAAGTATCCGGGCACCTTCTTCGGCGCGCTGGTGGCGACCGACGGCGCCCTGGTGGCCTTCGGCCTGCGGGGCAATGCCTTTCGCTCCACCGATGGGGGCGGCACCTGGAGCAAGGTGGACTTCGCCCTGCCGGTGACCCTGACGGCGGGCATCCGCCTGCGGGACGGGCGCCTGGCGGTGGTCGATGAGACCGGGCGGGTCATGCTGAGCCGGGACGGCGGTGCGACCTTCGCCAGCCTGGCCGTAGCCAAGATGAATGCGGCGACCGGCGTCGTCGAAGCTGCTGATGGCGCCCTGGTGGTTGCCACCCAGCGCGGCGCGGTCCGCGTCGCCCCTGAAGCCCTCGGTTCGGAACAAAAGAAATGAGCCACATGCCCGTACAAGCGGAAATCCGCGCCGTCGCCCTGCAGGATTTCGATCCCCGTTCGGGCTCGCTGATCGAGCGCGCCCTCTTCAACAACCGGCTGGTAATCGTCCTCCTCTGCCTGGTGGCCACGGTCGTCCTGGGCTTCCAGGCGACCCGCCTCAGCCTCAATGCCGCGTTCGAGAAGATGATCCCGACCCGGCACGAGTACATCGCCAATTTCCTGGAAAACCGCTCCCAGCTGGCGGGCGCCGGCAACACCCTGCGCATCGCGGTGGAGACTAAGAAGGGCACCATCTTCGATCCCGCCTACCTGGACGTGGTGCGCCAGATCAATGACGAGGTCTTCCTCTATCCCGGAGTGGACCGGCCCTTCATGAAGTCCCTGTGGACGCCGGCGGTGCGCTGGACCGGGGTGACCGAGGAAGGCCTCGACGGCGGCCCGGTGATTCCGGACGACTACGACGGTTCCCCGGCCAGCCTCGACCAGGTGCGGGTCAATGTGGAGCGCTCCGGCGAGATCGGCCAGCTGGTGGCTGCCAACTTCCAGTCCAGCATCGTCTCCGTGCCGCTGCAGGAGAAGATCTCCGAAACCGGCGCGCGCATCGACTACAGCGATCTTTCCAGGCGCCTGGAAACCCTGCGCCAGAAGTACGAGACCGACGACATCAAGATCCACATCACCGGCTTCGCCAAGGTGGTGGGCGATCTCCTCGACGGCCTGCAGCAGGTGCTGTTCTTCTTCGCCACCGCCATCGCCATCTGCACCGTGGTCCTCTACGGCTACACCCGCTGCGTGCGCAGCACCCTGCTGGTGGTGGCCTGCTCGGTGGTGGCCGTGGTCTGGCTCCTGGGGCTGCTGCCCACCCTGGGCTTCGAGCTCGATCCCTACTCGGTCCTGGTGCCCTTCCTGGTCTTCGCCATCGGCATGAGCCACGGCGCCCAGAAGATGAACGGCATCATGCAGGACATCGGCCGCGGCACCGACAAGCTGGTGGCGGCCCGCTTCACCTTCCGCCGCCTGATCGTGGCCGGGGTCACGGCCCTGCTGGCGGACGCCGTCGGCTTCGCCGTCCTCATGGTGATCCAGATCCAGGTGATCCAGGACCTGGCCATCACCGCCAGCATCGGCGTCGCCATCCTCATCTTCACCAACCTCATCCTGCTGCCCATCCTGCTGTCCTACACCGGCGTCAGCGCCGAAGCCGCCCGGCGCAGCCTCAAGGCCGAACTGGCCGAGGCCGAGGATGCCGGCCACGCCAAGCATCCTTTCTGGGCCTTCCTCGACCTCTTCACCCAGCGCAAGTGGGCCGGCATCGCCATTGCCGCCGCCGCCGTGCTGGGGGCCCTGGGGCTGGCGGTGAGCTTCCAGCTCAAGATCGGCGACACCGACCAGGGGGCACCGGAACTGCGGCCCGATTCCCGCTACAACCGGGACAACGGCTTCATGGCGGCCAATTACGCCGCCAGTTCCGACGTCTATATCGTCATGGTCAAGACGCCCCAGTTCCACTGCGCCCACTACGACACGGTGACGGCGGTGGACGCCCTCGAGCGGGAACTGCAGCAGCTACCCGGCGTGGAGGCCACCACCTCCCTGGCCGCCCTCTCCAAGCTGGCGGCCGCCGGCATGAACGAAGGCAGCCTGAAGTGGTACGAGATCCCGCGCAGCCAGGACATGCTCAATTCCATCATCACCCGGGCGCCGCGGGAGCTGTTCAACCAGAACTGCGACCTCCTGACGGTCTATGCCTACCTGAAGGACCACAAGGCGGACACCCTCGACAGCGTCGTGAAGACGGTGGAAGCCTTCGCCGCCGAGCACAACACGGAGGAAATCCGCTTCCTCTCGGCAGCCGGCAACGCCGGCATCGAGGCGGCCACCAACATCGTGGTCAAGAAGGCCAATACCCAGATGCTGCTCCTGGTGTACCTGGCGGTGATCATCCTCGCCTTCGTCACCTTCCGCTCCTGGCAGGCGGTGGTCTGCGCGGTGCTGCCCCTGATGCTGACCTCGGTGCTGTGCGAAGCCCTGATGGTTTATCTAAACATCGGGGTCAAGGTCGCCACCCTGCCGGTCATCGCCCTCGGGGTCGGCATCGGCGTCGATTACGCCCTCTACGTGCTCTCCATCACCCTGGCCCAGCTGCGGGCGGGGAATAGCCTGTCGGAGGCCTATTACAAGGCCCTGCTGTTCACCGGCAAGGTGGTGGTGCTGACCGGCATCACCCTGGGCATCGCGGTGGCTACCTGGGCCTTCTCTCCCATCAAGTTCCAGGCCGACATGGGCATCCTGCTCGCCTTCATGTTCGTCTGGAACATGCTCGGCGCCCTCATCCTGCTGCCGGCCCTGGGCCACTTCCTGCTGCGTCCGAAAAAACCGGTCGTCGTCTGATTTAGCGAGAAATCCAATGTACAAACATCTCCTGGTTCCGCTCGACGGTTCCGGCCTCGCCGCCGAAATCGTTTCCCAGGCCGTCCCCTTTGCCGCCGCCCTGGGCGCCCGTATCACCTTCTTTACCGCCCAGGCCGATTTCGGCTCCACCAGCGACGCGGCCCTGCTGCGCACGGTTGCGCCCGGCGCCTATGCCGACACCATCGCCGGCGAGGCCCGGGGCATCCTGCAAAAAGCCGAGGCAGCGGCCACGGCCAGGGGCGTGGAATGTGCCTCCCGGGCCGTCGTCAGCGACCAGCCCTATGCCGCCATCCTGGCGGCGGCCGAAGCGCAGGGCTGCGACCTGATCTTCATGGCGTCCCATGGCTACAAGGGGGTGCGCAGCCTGGTGGTTGGCTCCCAGACCCAGAAGGTACTCGCCCATACCCGTATCCCGGTGCTGGTGGCCAGCGTCGAGAGCAATCGGCAGGACCGCGACCGGCTGGCCGCCCTGGCCATCATCCAGGACGAGCATCGCTCCTTGGCGGCGGTGGTGCGCGGCCTCCTGCATCTGGTCGATGAGGCGGTCCAGGGCAGGGCGCGGCTCGACGTCGCCCTGGTGAAGTCGATGCTGCACTACATCGACGCCTTCCCCGAGCGCCTCCACCATCCCAAGGAGGACGCCTATCTCTTCGAGCGCTTGTCGTCCCGAACTTCGGCCTTCGACGAGACCCTCCGCAAGCTGCACGTCGAGCACGCCGGCAACGGCGCCCTGGTGCGGCAGATGGAAGCCGCGCTGGATCGCTACGCCCGGGAGGAGGGCGGGGCCCTGTCCGGCGTGGTCGCGGCGGTCAACGCCTTTGCCGACGCCCAGTGGGAGCACATGAACCTGGAGGAGAACACCATCCTCCCCGCCGCCCGGGAGCACCTCACCGCCGAGGACTGGGCCGCCATCCACGGGGCGTTCTTGGCCAACGGCGATCCCCGCTTCGACCAGGACCTGGAAGACGGCTTCAAGCGCCTGTACTCCCGGATCATGAATCTGGCCGGATGAGCGCTTCATAAAAATATAAAACAACGCATTCATCGATTCATAAAAATATAAACAATCGATTGTGAATAGGTGAATGCGTAGTAAAAGAAGCAATTGAAATCAGCGGTTTACGGGTTTGGCACGGTATGTGCAATCAGGTTATTCCCAAGAGCGCTGCTTGAAGGCGCCGAGGGGCCAGGAGGAGGGATATGCCGTCTTTCGAGATCAGGATTTCCGAGAGCGGGGAGTGTTTTCCCTGCGACTCCGGCCAGTCGGTGCTGGAAGGCATGGCTCGGTTGGGACGCCGGGGCATCCCGCTCGGCTGCCGCGGTGGCGGTTGCGGGGTGTGCAAGGTCGAAGTGGTTTCCGGCCGCTTCGAGCGCAAGGCGATGAGCCGTTCCCATGTCAGCGAGGAGGACGAGGCCCTGGGCCGGGTCCTGGCCTGCCGGATCTTTCCGGCCAGCGACCTCGAACTGAAGGTGATCGGTTCCATGCGGCGCGCCGTGCTGGGAGGCGAATCCCCCAAGGGATTCGAAAAGTGATTTTTTTGAAGACAAACCGAGGAGACTGAAAAATGGCAATGACAGGTGTTCTGCGTCCCGGACATGCTCAAGTCCGCGTGCTGGATCTGGAGGAAGGCGTCAAGTTCTACCGCGACGTCCTGGGCCTGGTGGAAACCGGCCGGGATGCCCAGGGGCGGGTCTATTTGAAGTGCTGGGATGAGCGCGACCACAACAGCGTGATCCTGCGCCAGGCGGATCGCGCCGGGATCGACTTCTTCGCCTTCAAGGTGCTCGACAAGGCGACCCTGGAAAAGCTCGACTCCGACCTTCGGGCCTATGGCGTGGCCACCGAGCGCATCCCCGCCGGCGAAATGCTGGCGACCGGCGAGCGGGTCCGCTTCGAAATCCCTTCCGGGCACAAGATCGAGCTGTATGCGGAGAAGAACCAGGTCGGCAACGGCCTGCAGGTTCTTAACCCGGCGCCGTGGACCCCGGCTTCGGAGAAGGGGGTCGCGCCGGTCCGCCTGGACCACACGCTGCTGTATGGCCCCAACATCGCAGCCGTCCAGAAGCTCTTCACCGAAGTCCTGGGCTTCTACCTGGTCGAGCGCGTCCTGACCCCCGACGGCAACGGCAACGCGGCCATCTGGCTGTCCTGCTCCCACAAGGTGCATGACATCGCCTTCGTGGAGCATCCCGAGCCGGGCAAGCTCCATCACGTCTCCTTCATGCTGGAAAGCTGGGAAGAGGTGCTCCGCGCCGCCGACATCATGGCCATGAACAACGTGCCGCTGGATATCGGCCCCACCCGCCACGGCGTGACCCGCGGCTGCACCATCTACGCCTGGGATCCCTCCGGCAACCGCTTCGAGACCTTCATGGGCGGCTACCAGCCTTATCCGGACTACGAGCCGACGACCTGGACCTTCGATGGCCTCGGCGCCGGCGGCGGCCTCGACTACCCCCAGCGCAAGCTGCACGAGACCTTCCTGACCGTCGTCAGCTGAGGACCGGACCCATGGCCAGCGCTTCCAGCCCCCAGCAGCCGATGGATACCACCCGGCGCTTCGTCCGCCTGCGCGGCGAACGGGCCAACGGCTTCGTGGAATTCGACTTCGCCATCGGCGAGCCGGAAATCTTCATCGAGATGATTCTCGGCCGGGAGGCCTTCGCCGAGTTCTGCGCCGCCAACCGCGTCGAGATGCTGCCGGCGCAGGAAGCCGATGCCGTCAAAGACAGCGACTGGGGCTGGCGTCTGGCCGATGCCACCCAGATCCGCTTCAAGTAATCAGAATTAGGAGACTTACATGCAAATCGACCTGCGTACGGTCAGTATCAAACCGCAGCGCAATACCTTCGACCACCTGGCCCGCCGCTTCGGCGACAAGCCCGCCTCCCGCTACCAGGAGGGGAGCTACGACATCCAGGCCACCGAAAACCTGCACTACCGCCCGACCTGGGACCCCGACCAGCAGATCTACGACGCCTCCATCACCAAGATCGTGATGAAGGACTGGTATGCCCTGAAGGATCCGCGCCAGTACTACTACAACACCTACACCGTCGCCCGCGCCCGCCAGCAGGAAACCGCCGAAGCCAACTTCAGCTTCGTGGAATCCCGCGGCCTGGCCGACATGCTGCCGGCGGAAATGAAGGAAATCGCCCTGCGCGTCCTGGTTCCCCTGCGCCATGCCGCCTGGGGCGCCAACATGAACAATTCCTTCATCTGCGGCTACGGCTATGCCGCCATCTTCACCCAGGCGTGCATGTTCCACGCCATGGACAACCTGGGGATCGCCCAGTACCTCTCACGCCTCGGCCTCCTCCTGGGCGATACCGAGGGGCTGAACGAGGGCAAGCAGGCCTGGCTGGAAAGCGACGTCTGGCAGCCCCTGCGCCGCTACGTCGAGGATTGCCTGGTGGTGCGCGATCCCTTCGAGCTCTTCGTGGCCCAGAACGTCGCCCTCGACGGCCTCCTGTATCCCCTGGTCTATGGGCGGGTGGTGGACGGCTTCCTGTCGGCGAATGGCGCTTCCTCCATCGCCATGCTGACCCAGTTCATGAACGACTGGTTCGGCGAGACCCAGAAGTGGATCGATGCCGTCCTCAAGACCGTCGCCGCCGAGTCGGAAGACAACCGCGCCCTCCTGCGGGAGTGGGCCGGGAAGTGGGGCGCCCGCGCCGCCGCCGCCCTGCTGCCCATCGTCCAGCAGGCCCTGGAAGGCAATGCCGACGAAGCGGTCGGCGAGGAAATGGCCGCCTTCAAGGCGCGCCTGGCCAAGCTCGGCATCGAAATCTGAGGAGTTCCCATGTCTACCGTATTCATCGCTTTCCAAGCCAACGAAGATTCCCGCCCGATCGTCGAGGCCATCCTGGCCGATAACCCGGCCGCCGTCCTCGACGAGCAGCCGGCCATGGTCAAGATCAATGCCGAGGGCAAGCTGGTCATCCGCCGCGAATCCATCGAGGAGCGCGTCGGCCGCCCCTTCAACCTGCAGGAGCTGCAGGTCAACCTGATCACCATCTCGGGTCATCTGGACGAGGATGACGACACTTTCACCCTGGCCTGGAAGAACTGAGGAGAGAACTGAAATGGATATGACTGTTGCCAAGAAGAAGCTCGGCCTCAAGGAAAAGTACAAGCTCCTGACCCGCGACCTGGGCTGGGAACCGACCTACCACAACAAGGACGAGGTCTTCCCCTACGTCAAGTACGAAGGCATCAAGGTCCACGATTGGGAGAAGTGGGAAGACCCCTTCCGCCTGACCATGGACGCCTACTGGAAATACCAGGCCGAGAAGGAGCGCAAGTTCTACGCCATCATCGACGCCCACGCCCAGAACAACGGCCATCTGAACATCACCGATGCCCGCTACCTCTCCGCCCTGAAGATTTTCCTGCAGGCCATCAGCCCGGGTGAATACTGCGCCGGCAAGGGCTTCGCCCGCATGGGTCGGGAGTTCCCCGGCGTCGGCACCCAGGTGGCGTGCCAGATGCAGGCGATCGACGAGATCCGCCACGCCCAGACGCAGATCCATGCCCTGTCGAACTACAACAAGTTCTACAACGGCTTCCATGCCTTCGCCGATGCCCGCGACCGCATGTGGTACTGCACCCTGCCGCGTTCCTTCTTCGACGATGCGATGTCGGCGGGTCCCTTCGAGTTCATGATCGCCATCGGCTTCAGCTTCGAATACGTGCTGACCAACCTGCTGTTCGTGCCCTTCATGTCCGGCGCCGCCTACAACGGCGACATGGCCACCGTGACCTTCGGCTTCTCCGCCCAGTCGGACGAAGCCCGCCACATGACCCTGGGCCTGGAGTGCATCAAGTTCATGCTGGAGCAGGACCCGGACAACCTGCCCATCGTCCAGAACTGGATCGACAAGTGGTTCTGGCGCGGCTTCCGCCTCCTCGGCGTGGTCGGCACCATGATGGACTACATGCTGCCCAAGCGCGTCATGTCCTGGCGCGAGGCCTTCGAAATCTACGGCATCGAGAACGGCGGCGCCCTGTTCAAGGACCTGGCCCGCTACGGCATCCGCCCGCCCAAGGGCTGGGACGACGCCGGCAAGGCCCTGGACCACATGACCCACCAGTTCATGCTGGCCCTCTACCAGTACCAGTTCGGCACGGCCTTCCACAGCTGGATCCCCTCCGAGGAAGACATGGCCTGGCTGTCGAAGAAGTATCCGACCACCTTCGACAAGTACTACCGGCCGCGCTGGGAGCACATCAAGAAGCTGAAGGAAGCCGGCACCCCGTACGCCAACATGGGCCTGGCCAAGCTGTGCCAGACCTGCCAGATCCCGACGGTGTTCACCGAGCCCGACGATCCCACCACCCTGTGCCACCGGGAAGTGGAATACAAGGGCGAGACCTACCACTTCTGCTCAGACGGCTGCCAGCACATCTTCGAGAAAGAGCCGGAGAAGTACATCCAGGGCTGGCTGCCCCTGGCGGCGATCTTCCAGGCCCCGCTCAACGGCGACCTCGGTGCCTGGATGGAGTGGGTGAGCCTGGCGGATGGCAAGGACAACGGCGATTTCGCCGGCTCCGAGGACCAGCGCAATTTCGAAGCCTGGCGCAACCA
This sequence comes from Rhodocyclaceae bacterium, assembly GCA_018261935.1. Lineage (GTDB taxonomy): Bacteria > Pseudomonadota > Gammaproteobacteria > Burkholderiales > Rhodocyclaceae > JAGTRP01. Next base: position 15,437 of record JAGTRP010000022.1, on the reverse strand, counting down.
AGCCACCAGCAACCAGTGATTTTCCGGTCAGCGATATCAGGAGACAGAACATGGCAGTGACTTCCACCAAACCCTATGTCGGCGTTCCCCGCGACCGCGTGGAAAACTTCAACGGCAAGCAGATCGTCTATGTCGGCTGGGATCAGCACATGCTGTTCTCGACGCCCTTCATGATCGTCGTCGAACCGGGCATGAAGCTGGGCGACATGCTGCAGAACGCGGTCCGGCCGCTGATGCAGCCGGATCCGGACGCCCCGGCGGTCGATTTCGGCAAGGTCGAATGGCTGAAGGGCAAGCAGCCCTGGACGCCCAATTTCGAAGCCAGCCTCGCTGACAACGGCATCCGCCACAAGCAGCAGCTGACCTTCCGCACCCCGGGGCTCAACACCCTGGGGGCCGCAGGCCGCTGATCCGTAGCTAGCAACAATCCGGGGGCGATGGCCGGCGGCCGTCGCCCCGGGAAGATGGGTAGTGTGATTCATGGAAATGCCGATAAACCGGTTCAAGGCCGATCTTTGCAGCGACAGGACCCTGATTGGCCTGTGGCTTGGGCTCGGCGAAACTTTCAGCGCCGAGATCTGTGCCGGCGCCGGGTTCGACTGGCTCCTGATCGACGCGGAGCACGGACCCAACGACCTGCGCAGCATCCTCGCCCAGCTGCAGGCCGTCGCCCCTTACCCCTCCCAGGCCATCGTGCGGCCGCCCCAGGGGGACCATGTCCTCATCAAGCAGCTGCTGGAAACCGGGGTGCAGACCCTGCTCATTCCCATGGTGGAATCGGCAGACCAGGCGGCGGGGCTGGTGAGCGCCATGCGCTATCCGCCGGCAGGCATCCGCGGCGTCGGCAGCTCCCTGGCCCGGGCCTCGCGCTGGGGGCGCATCGCCAACTACAGCGCCCTGGCCAATGACCAGATGTGCCTGCTGGTCCAGGTGGAAACCCGGCTGGGTTACGAGAATCTGGAAGAAATCCTGGCGGTGGATGGCGTGGACGGCATCTTCTTCGGCTCCGCCGATCTGGCCGCCTCCTACGGTTACCTTGGGCAGTCTACCCACCCGGAAATCGTCGGTGCCATCGAGGTCGGGCTGAGGAAAGTGGCCGCGGCCGGCAAGGCCGGCGGCGTCCTGGCCGGGGACAAGGGCGTCATCCAGCGCTATATCGCCGCCGGCGCCCGTTTCGTGGCCGTGGGCGTCGATGCCCTGCTGCTGGCGGCCGCCACCCAGCGCCTGTGCATGGAATACAAGCCTGAAGTCGAGGGCGACATCCTCAGCTCGTACTGATACGGAATCCAGAAAGTGGCCTGGGGCAGTCCGGGGCGCGGCGGGCGGGGCATTCGCTCCGCCGGGCTGCGGAACTCGCCCCCTGCGGGGGCTCAGACAGTCCTCGCACGGCTCCTCGAACGCCCCGCCCGCCGGCAAGGCGACCGGGGTTGTAGCAACAAGAAAGTATGTTTCGGCAAGGAAAGGGATAGGGAAACATGAGCTATCAATTAACCATTGAACCCCTCGGTCAGACCGTGGAGGTGGAAGAGGGACAGACGATCCTCGATGCGGCGCTGAGAGCCGGAATCTATTTGCCCCATGCCTGCTGCCATGGCCTGTGCGCCACCTGCAAGGTACAGGTGGTGGACGGCGAGATCGACCATGGCGAGGCTTCCAATTTCGCCCTCATGGACTTCGAGCGGGAGGAGGGGAAGTGCCTCGCCTGCTGCGCCACCGCCCAGGACGATCTGGTGATCGAGGCGGAAATCGAGGAGGACCCCGATGCCGAGAATCTGCCGGTGCGGGACTTCGACGGGGTCGTGAGCCGGATCGAAACCCTGACGCCGACCATCAAGGGCCTCTGGATCAAGCTCGACGATCCGGATGGCATGCGCTTCCAGGCCGGCCAGTACGTCAATCTGGAACTGCCGGGCGGCATCGGCAGCCGGGCCTTCTCCATCGCCAGCCAGCCGTCGGCCGGCGAAGTCGAGCTCAACGTCCGCATCGTGCCGGGCGGCCAGGGCACCGGCTACATCCACGAACAGATGCAGGCCGGCGACCGGGTGCGCATCACCGGGCCCTACGGCCGCTTCTTCGTCAAGAAATCGGCCCGGGTGCCGGTGCTCTTCATGGCTGGCGGTTCCGGCCTCTCCAGCCCGCGCTCCATGATCCTCGACCTGCTGGAGGAGGGCTTCGACCTGCCCATCACCCTGGTCTATGGCCAGCGCAACCGGGAGGAGCTGTACTACCACGAGGCGTTCCTCGAACTCGCCGCGAAACACCCCAACTTCACCTATGTCCCGGCCCTTTCCCATGAGCCCGAGGGCAGCGCCTGGGAGGGCTTCCGGGGATTCGTGCACGAGGCGGCGAAAGCCCATTTCGACAACGATTTCCGCGGCTGCAAGGCCTACCTGTGCGGGCCCCCGCTGATGATCGAGTCGTGCATCGCGACCCTGATGCAGGGCCGCCTGTTCGAGCGCGACATCTACACCGAGAAGTTCATTTCCGCTGCCGACGCCCAACAGGTGCGCAGCCCGCTCTTCCGGTCCATCTGAGACCGGGGAAGGGCCGCGCCCTTCTCGCGGGCGAATCCATACCGAAATGGTATAGGTCTGCGTGAAACAAGGTATTGGACGGTATCGTCAGCCAACCCCTAGACTGCATTCGGCATGCTGAAGAGGCAAACACAGTCTGACCCCGCCCCGGGTTCGGGGCCTCAACAAGGAGTTGCCATGCAACTGATCAGGAATTTCATCAACGGCGAGTTTGTCGATGCCGCGGAAGGCAAGACCTTCGAGAAGCGCTCGCCCCTCGACAACAGGATCATCGCCCGGGTTTCCGAGGCCGGGCGAGCCGAGGTGGACGCCGCCGTGCAGGCCGCCCATGCCGCCCTGAAGGGCGAATGGGGTGCGCTGAGCACCGACCAGCGCGTCGATCTGCTCTATGGCGTGGCCAACGAAATCACCCGCCGCTTCGACGACTTCGTTGCCGCCGAAATGGCCGACACCGGCCAGCCGCACCACGTGATGACCAGCGCCTTCATCCCGCGCGGCGCGGCCAATTTCAAGGTTTTCGCGGATGTGGTCAAGAACGTGCCGTCCGAGTCCTTCCAGATGGCGACCCCGGATGGGCGCGGCGCGCTGAATTACGCCATCCGCCTGCCGAAGGGCGTGATCGGCGTCATCGCGCCGTGGAACGCCCCTTTCATGCTGATGACCTGGAAGGTCGGCCCGGCGCTGGCCTGCGGCAATACCGTCGTCGTCAAGCCCTCGGAAGAGACGCCGCTGACCACCACGCTGCTCGGCGAGGTGATGAACAAGGTTGGCATCCCGAAGGGTGTCTATAACGTCATCCACGGCTTCGGCCCCGATTCGGCCGGTGAATTCCTGACCCACCACCCCAAGGTCGATGCCATCACCTTCACCGGCGAGACCCGCACCGGCGCGGCGATCATGAAGGCCGCCTCCGAAGGCATGCGGGACGTCTCTTTCGAGCTGGGCGGCAAGAATGCGGCCATCGTCTTCGCCGATGCCGACTTCGACGCCGCGGTGGACGGCATCTTCCGTTCCGCCTTCCTGAATTCCGGCCAGGTCTGCCTGGGCACCGAGCGGGTCTATGTGGAGCGGCCGATTTTCGATAAGTTCGTCCAGGCCCTCAAGGCCAAGGCGGAAGCCGTCAAGTTCGGCCGCCCCGACGATCACAATGCCAACTACGGCCCCCTGATCAGCGCCGAGCACAAGCGGAAGGTCCTGTCCTACTACGCCAAGGCGGTGGAGGAGGGCGCCACCGTGGTCACCGGCGGCGGCGTGCCGCAGATGGCGGGCGAGCTGGCCGAGGGCCACTGGGTGCAGCCGACCATCTGGACCGGCCTGCCGGAAACCGCCGCCGTCGTGCGCGAGGAAATCTTCGGGCCGTGCTGCCACATCAGCCCCTTCGACAGCGACGATGAAGTGATCAACAAGGCCAATGCCAACGACTACGGCTTGGCCACGACCATCTGGACCACCAACCTGGCCCGCGCCCACCGGGTCGCCGCCCGGGTCGAGGTCGGCATCACCTGGATCAACAGCTGGTTCCTGCGGGACCTGCGCACCGCCTTCGGCGGCTCCAAGCAGTCCGGCATCGGCCGCGAGGGCGGCGTGCACTCCCTCGAGTTCTATACCGAAACCCGCAACATCTGCGTGAAACTCTGAGGAATCCCATGGACGACAGCAAGATCAAGCGTTACGGCGACGAGCTCTACGAAGCCTGGCTCGCCCGCCGCACCGTGCCGCCCCTCCTGGAGCGGGAGCCGGACATCACCATCGAGGACGCCTACAAGATCCAGTCGCGCATGATGGAGCGCCGCATCCAGGCCGGCGAGACCGTCGTCGGCAAGAAGATCGGCGTCACCAGCAAGCCGGTGCAGGATTTCCTCGGCGTCTTCCAGCCCGATTTCGGCGTGCTGACTTCCGGCATGGTCTATCGGGAAGGGGAGACCATCGACCTCGGCAAGCTCATCCAGCCCAAGGCCGAGGCGGAACTGGCCTTCGTATTGAAGGAAGACCTGGTGGGCCCCGGCATCACGGCGATGGACGTCATCCGCGCCACCGACTACGTGGCCCCCTGCTTCGAGATCGTCGATTCCCGCATCACCGACTGGAAGATCAAGATCCAGGACACGGTGGCGGACAATGCCTCCTGCGGCGTCTATGTCATCGGCGAGACCCGGGGTGATCCCCGGAAGCTGGACATCACCCTGGCCGGCATGGTGCTGGAGAAGAACGGCGAGCTGCACTCCACCGGCGTCGGCGCCGCCGTCCAGGGCTCGCCGGCAAACGCCGTCGCCTGGCTGGCCAATACCCTGGGCAGCCTGGGCATCCCGTTCCGGGCCGGCGAAGTCATTCTCTCCGGTTCCCAATCGGCCCTGGTGCCAGTGGTCGACGGTGACGAGCTGGTGTGCACCGTCGGCGGGCTGGGGAGCTGCCGCGTCAAATTTGCCGGAAGGAGCGCAGTATGAGCAATGAATTGACCCTGTCCCGGGAGGATATCGTTCGCCTGTGCGAACGGGTTGAAGGCGCCCAGCGCCGGGCCTACGCCATCCCCAAGCTGACCGACGAGTACCCCGCCATGACGGTGGCCGACGGCTATGCCGTCCAGGCCGAGCTGCGCCGCCGCTACCTGGCCCAGGGCCACAAGCTGGTGGGCTGGAAGGCCGGCCTCACCTCCAAGGCCAAGATGCAGCAGATGGGGGTGAACGTGCCCTCCATCGGCTTCCTGACCGACCGCATGGCCCGTCCCGAGAATTCCGCCGTCAAGACTTCCGACATGGTCCATCCCCGGGTCGAGTGCGAGGTGGCCTTCGTCACCAGGAAGACCCTCAAGGGGCCGGGCTGCACCCGGCAGGATGTGCTGGACGCCACCGACTACGTGCTGCCGGCCATCGAGATCATCGATTCCCGTTTCTCCGGCTTCAAGTTCGACCTGCCCAGCGTCATCGCCGACAATGGCTCCTCCGCCCGCTACGTCGGCGGCGGCCGGGCCCGCTACCCGGGCGACGTCGACCTGCGCACCTTGGGCGTGGTGCTGGAGAAGAACGGCGAGATGGTGGCCATGGGCGCTTCCGCCGCCGTGCTGGGACATCCCGCCGACGCCATCGCCCTGCTGGTCGATATCCTGGCGGAGCAGGGCGAGGAGCTGCCGGCCGGCAGCTTCGTCATGAGCGGCGGCATCACCGAGGCCATTGCGGTCAAACCGGGCGACAGCGTGGTGGCGCGCTTCCAGGAACTGGGCAGCGTCTCCGTCCGCTTCGTCGAATAAGAAATCGATAAAAGGAAACAACACCATGCCAATCATCGAAATGCACCTGCTGGCAGGACGCAGCGTGGAAAAGAAGCGCAAGGCCGTGGCCGCCGTCACCGCGGCCCTGGTGGAGACCCTCGAGGTTCGCCCCGAGCAGGTCCGGATCCTGATCACCGAGCACACGGATGAGAACTTCGCCGTGGGCGGGGTGACCATCGGGCAGCGCAACGAAACCGCCGACCGCTGAGCCGTCGAACCCATTGAGGAAATCATGAAGAAAATCCGATGCGCACTGATCGGCTCCGGCAATATCGGCACCGACCTGATTTACAAGATCCGGCGCAGCCCGGTCCTGGAACCGGTGTGGATGGTCGGCATCGATCCCCAGTCCGAGGGCCTCGCCCGGGCCCGGGAAATGGGTCTGAAGACCACCGCCGAGGGCGTGGACGGGCTCCTGCCCCACGTCAAGGCGGATGACATCCAGATCGCCTTCGACGCCACCTCGGCCTATGTCCATGCCGAGAACTCCCGCAAGCTGAACGAGCTGGGGGTCATGATGATCGACCTGACGCCGGCCGCCATCGGCCCCCTGTGCGTGCCGCCGGTGAATCTGCGGGAACATGCGGACAAGGTGGAGATGAACGTCAACATGATTTCCTGCGCCGGCCAGGCCACCATCCCCATCGTCAATGCGGTGTCCCGCATCCAGAGCGTCGCCTACGGCGAGATCATCGCCAGCCTGTCCTCCAAGTCGGTGGGTCCCGGCACCCGGGCCAACCTGGACGAGTTCACCTACACCACCTCCAACGCCATCGAGGTGGTGGGCGGGGCGAAGAAGGGCAAGGCCCTGGCCATCATCAACCCGGCCGAGCCGCCGATGCTGATGCGCAACACCATCTACTGCCTGACTGACGACGAGCCGGACGAGGCCCGCATCACCGAATCCATCCTGAAGATGATCGGGGAAGTGCAGAAGTACGTGCCCGGCTACCGGCTGGTCAACGGCCCCCTGTTCGAAGGCAAGAAGGTTTCCGTCTTCATGGAAGTGGCGGGCCTGGGCGACTACCTGCCGCGCTACGCCGGCAACCTGGACATCATGACGGCTGCCGCGACGCGGACCGCCGAGATGTTCGCCGAAGAAATCCTGGCTGGGAAGATCCAGCTCAAGTCCCTGGAGGTCGCGTGATGAGCGAAATCGATAGCCTGAAGGGCCGCAAGGTCATTATCCACGACATGTGCCTGCGGGACGGCATGCATGCCAAGCGCGAGCAGATGAGCGTGGACCAGATGGTTAGCATCGCCACCGCCCTCGACGACGCCGGCGTGCCCTTCATCCAGGTCAGCCATGGCGCCGGCCTGGGGGGCAACTCCCTGCAGCACGGCTTCGCCCCCCACCGCAACGAGGAATACTGGCAGGCCGTGGTGCCCAGGCTCAAGCGCGCCAAGGCCTCGGTCCTGCTGATTCCCGGCCTGGGCACCATGCGGGAGCTCCAGTCCGCCTACGACTGCGGCATCCGCAGCGTGCACGTGGCCACCCACTGCACCGAGGCCGACACCTCGCCCCAGCACATCGCCTTCGCCCGCAAGCTCGGCATGGACACTTCCGGCTTCCTGATGATGGCCCACCTCAACAACCCCGAGGGCCTGGCCCAGCAGGGGAAGATGATGGAGTCCTACGGCGCCCACACCGTCTATATCACCGACTCGGCGGGCTACATGCTGCCGGCCGACGTCAAGGCCCGGGTCGGCGCCCTGCGCGCGGTGTTGAAGCCCGAGACCGAGATCGGCTTCCACGGCCATAACAACATGGGCATGGGCATCGCCAACTCCATCGCCGCCATCGAGGCCGGCGCCAGCCGCATCGACGCCTCGGTGGCCGGGCTCGGCGCCGGGGCCGGCAACACCCCGCTGGAAGTCTTCCTGGCGGTCTGCGAGCGCATGGGCATCGAGACCGGCTGCGACCTGTTCAAGCTCATGGACATGGCCGAGGACCTCATCTTCCCGCTCATGGACCACATCGTCCGGGTGGACCGGGCTTCCCTCACCCTGGGCTTCGCGGGCGTCTATTCGACCTTCCTCCTCCATGCCAAGCGGGCCTCCGAGCGCTTCGGCGTGCCGGCCCGGGATATCCTGGTGGAACTGGGCCGCAAGAAGATGATCGGCGGCCAGGAGGACATGATCGTGGATACCGCCATGACCATGGCGAAGGAGCGGGGGCTGCTGAAGGAAGTCGCCTGATCCTGTTGCCGATATGGGTGGTTCCGGTGAGAATCGCCCAGCGCTGCAAGCGACGCTTCAATGAATACCACCAACAAAGGAGACAATCCATGAAGCTGTATTTTTCCCCGGGCGCCTGTTCCCTCTCCCCCCACATCGTCCTCTGCGAGCTCGGCCTGCCCCACCAGCTGGAGAGCGTGGATCTCAAGACCCACCTCACCGCCGGCGGCGGCGATTTCTACATGATCAACCCGAAGGGCTACGTGCCGGCGCTGCAACTCGATGACGGCCAGCTCCTCACCGAGGGCCCCGCCATCGTCCAGTATCTGGCGGAAAAGAAGCCGGAAGCGGGGCTGTTGCCCCCGGCCGGAACCCTGGAGCGTGCCCGGGTGCAGGAATGGCTGACCTTCATCGGCACCGAAATTCACAAGAATTTCAGCCCCCTGTTCAACCCCGCCGCCGCGGTGGAGTGGAAGGAGGCGGCCAAGGCCAACCTCGAGCGCCGCTTCGCCTTCGTGGACAAGGCCCTGGCGGGCCGCGACTACCTGATGGGCTTGGGCTTCAGCGTCGCCGACGCCTACCTGTTCACGACGGTGAACTGGACCTTCTTCCTGGGCATCGACCTGGCGCCCTGGCCGGCGCTGGCGGCCTTCCACAAGCGGGTGACGGCAAGGCCGGCGGTCCAGGAAGCGATGCGCGCCGAAGGCCTCCTGAAGTAAAGCACTGAAGGCCCCACCGGCTCATTCGTCAGCTGGGTGGGGCACTTTCTTGCCCGACAGCCGATAGGCGACCCGGGCCCGGGTTGTCCCCAGCATCTTGGCGGCGGCCGACACGTTGCCCTCGGCGAGATCGACCGCCAGGTCGACGGCCATCTTCTCCAGGGTGTCCATGGAAAAGCCGCCGCCGGCCAGCGCCGCCCGCAGGGTGGCGTCCAGGCCGCCGGCAGCCCCTTCGGGCGCTCCGCCCTGGGCCGGGCTGCCCTGCAGCAAGCCCGTGCCCCCGATCCTGAAGCAATCCTGGCGGATCTGTTCCCCGCTGGTGAACAGGTGCATGACGTCGATGCCGCCGCCCTCCGGCGCCAGGATGACGCCCCGCTCGATGATGTTTTCCAGCTCCCGGATGTTCCCCGGCCAGGAATAGAACATCAGCGCCTCCACGGCGGCCTCGGTGAGGCCGGTGACCGTGCGCTTGTGGATGGCGCAGTAGCGGTTGAGGAAATGCTCCACCAGCAGCAGGATGTCCTCCTTCCGCTCCCGCAGGGGCGGGATGCTGACGGGAAAGACGTTGAGCCGGTAATAGAGGTCGTCCCGGAATTTGCCGGCCTCGACCAGTTGGCGCAGATCTTCGTTGGTGGCGGCGACGACGCGCACATCCACCTTGCGCACCCGGGTGTCGCCGATCCGTTCGATCTCGCCTTCCTGCAGGGCCCGCAGGAGCTTTCCCTGGGCGAACAGGCTGAGGGTGCCGATCTCATCCAGGAAAAGGGTGCCGCCGTCCGCCCGCTCGAAGCGGCCGGGGCGGGACTGGTTGGCGCCGCTGAAGCCGCCTTTCTCGACCCCGAACAGCTCCGACTCGATGAGCTGTTCCGGGATGGCGGCGCAGTTGATGGCCACGAAGGGCTGTTCGGCGCGGTCGCTGATGTTGTGCAGGGTGCGGGCGAACTGCTCCTTGCCGACGCCGCTTTCGCCGAGGAAGAGCACCGTGGCGCGGGTGGGGGCCACCCGCTGGAGCATATGGCAGACGGCGTTGAAGCCGGCGGAGACGCCCACCAGGTTGATCTTGTCCGTAGCCGGGTCCTTGGCGGCGGTCTTGCCCCCGAGGGAAAAGATCCTGGCGGCCGGGCTCTGGACGAATTCCTCGGCCTGCAGGTAGCGGAAGTCCTTGTCCGGATCATCCCAATCGTCCAGGGGCTTGCCGATGATCTTGCAGGCCCGGTGGCCCATGGCCTTGCATTCCACCTCCCGCACCAGCATCTGGCGGCCGAAGAAGTTGCTCACATAACCGCTGGCATAGCCCTGCTGGATCCAGCACACCGGGGCGTTGCCGATGCCGTAGGCGGCGATGTACTCCTCGGCCTCGGAGGAGTTGCGCCAGACGAATTCGCCGTAGAAGTGGCCGGAGGCGATATCCACGTCGATGTCCACCGTTTCCACCGAGACGAAGCCCTCCATGGCGTGGAGTTGGGGGCCGACGGCAAAGGTGTCGAAATCGCTGCTGTTGGGGCGCACCCGGCGCACCATGTCGGCGTCGCGCATGCCCGACAGGTAGCCCATGCGGGTCAGGATGCCCCGGGTCTTCTCGATGCCGAGGGTCTCGATCAGCTCCCGGCGCAGGGAAAACAGGGAGGCGTTGTGGAGCAGCACCATGCGCCGGTCATCGAGCCAGATGCCGCCGTCGGTGGGGGAAAAGCGCAGGCGGGCCGCCAGGTCGCTGATGTCCGGGAAAAGATGCCTTGACTGGGCGTTGGGCAACTGGAGCCGGATCGTTCCGGCCGTCCCGGCATCGTGGGGTTTGTTCATGAGCGTCTCTTCCATGGGACAGCTGTCGCCAAGGACGGCGCAGCCGATTTTATAAAATAGAGAAACGAATTATCGCTCGATTAACAGATTTGTTAATCATCCCGATGAGGCCGGGGGCAGCTCGGGCCCCGGACGCCTTTCACCATTTTGTTAATCCAGCCATAACTTATTCATCAAATTGTAAACCTGTGGCGGCTTCCAACCCCTGTGTTCACATCAATAGTCAATGAAACCAGGGTGTTAGCGCCATGGCATGCTTCTTGATATATGGGCTGTCCGGGTTCGTAAACTAATCTGTAAAGGGGGGCATCATGGGTCGCATCGCGCATCGGGTGTGGATTCATCTGGCCGGCCTCATGCCCGGTGAAATCCAGTCCTCCGAGATGATCTGGCTGCTGTCGCCGCGCTGCCATTTCTCTCCGCTGACCCGCCGCCGGGCATCGATGATCGTCAACCGGGTGCGGCTGTTCGCCTTTCTGTTCGCGGTCCTGACGCCCCTGTGGAGCCTGGTGGACTATTTCGTCTTTCCCTTCCCGCTGTGGTTCGCCCTGGCCGCCCTGCGGCTGGTCACCAGCGGGGCCTTTGCCGCCCTGGTCCTGTATGCCAGTCCATCGGGCAGTCTGGCCGCCGCCTACCGGGCGATGATTCTTCTCTTCATCATCCCGACGGCGTTCTTCGTCGTCTCCCACGAGACCCTGGCGGCCTACGAGCTGACCGGCCTTTCAGCGGCCATGGGGGCGGGGTACGCCTTCCTGCCCTTCGTCCTGCTGGCGGGCCTGTCCATTTTTCCGCTGACCCTGGCGGAAAGCCTGGTGATGGTCAGCCCCATGCTGGTGATGCAGGCCATGCCGGGCCTCCTGCACTGGAATACCCTGGACTGGGCCCCCTTCGTCGGGGCCTTCTGGCTGCTGCTCATCATCAGCGCGGTGGCGATCCTGGCCGGCCTGAGCCAGCTCACCTTCATGATGGCCATGGTCCGGCAAGCCATCCGCGACCCGCTGACCGGCGCCTATTCCCGCCGCTGCGGGGAGGAGGTGATGGAAGTGCAGTTCGCCCAAGCCGGGCGCACCCGATCCTCCCTCGCCGTGGCCTTCCTGGATCTGGACGACTTCAAGAGCATCAATGACCGCCATGGCCACGAGGCCGGCGATCAGGCCCTGGCCGGCGTGGCGGTGGCGGTCATGGCGGAACTGAGGCGCAGCGACATCCTTTGCCGCTGGGGGGGCGAGGAATTCATCATCGTCATGCCGAATACCGATCTGGCCCTGGCGACCCGGGCCCTGCACCGCATCCGTAGTCAGGGTCTCGGCCTGCGCCCCGATGGGAACGGGCCGCTGACGGTCTCCATTGGCATTGCGGAGAAGTGGGCCGACGACGCCAGCGACTGGAACGCCCTGGTGGATATCGCCGACCGGCGCATGTACCGCGCCAAGGCCGGCGGCCGCAACCGGACCATCGGCCATGGCGGCGCCCGGGAAGAATCCCCGCAGGGAGAGGCGAGGAGGAGGACCGGGGGCCCATCGGCCGCCCGCTCTCCCCGTATGGAAATGGACGTGGCCGACTGCGTCGGCTCTTCTCAATAATTCAACAACGATCATGACCATCATGACCGCAGTCGATCTTTTCAATTGGTCCGACAGCTACAACGTCGGCATCGGGGAAGTGGACGAGCAGCACCAGGTGCTCGTCGCCCTCCTCAACCAGCTTCACGAGGCCATCCGCGAGCACCGGGGCAAGGCCGCCTCCCGGGAAATCCTCGATCGCCTGGCCGACTACACGGGCACCCACTTCCAGCTGGAAGAGAGCCTGATGCGCCGCACCCGCTACCCGGGCTTCGAGATCCATCGCCAGCAGCACGAGGACCTCATCCAGCAGGTGCAGGACCTGCAATACAAGCTCGATCAGGAAAACGCCGCCATCACCTTCGAACTGCTGCACTTCCTCAAGAACTGGCTGACCCAGCACATCAACGACAGCGACAAGCGCTTCGGCGCCTTCTTCCAGACTGCCAGCCTCGATGAGTACGTGGCCTGGAGCGAAGAGGTCCAGAGCACCCTGAAGAAGAAATGGTGGCGCAGGCTATGGTGATTTGGCAGGCCGGCGAGCGGCCTGGAAGCTTCCTCGCTAGAACACCGTCAGCATCAAGGGATCGCGCAACTTGACGATCATCCTGAAGCCGTCGGCATCGACCAATTCCAGGCTGGACAAGCTGGTGCCGTCCTGATCGATATAGATCTCCTGGGGCTTGTGAACCAGGTGGTCGAGCCCTTCGACGACAATTTCGACCAAGTCATTCTTGGGATCGTAGGCAATGCCCAGCAGCGGCAACCATTGCGACTCAACCTGGCTGCCGATGGACAAGGCGTCCACTTCGATTTCGGCACGCTTGCCGACCAGGGCTTTGGAGATTGCATCAAGGCGGGGGCGCCATTCCTTCTTCTCAAGTTTCACTGTGGCCATACGCGGCCTCCATTCCTTATCAACCAGATCAGGGCCAGGGCACCGGCCACGTAGACCACGCCCCTGACCAGGGCATAGGCGGCGAACAGAGCGACCAGGACCAGCAAAGTGATGTTGGGCCACATGAACGCCAGGACGCCAAACACGATGGCGATGACGCCATGGGCTCCGAGGACCCGCCAGGACCGTACAAACAAGTCATTCATCGGAGTTCTCCTTGCCACAGAAATGAAACCGGTCCCCGCTGCCGGGTTCCGATCCGGAAATTCTGCGCAATCGGGATGCCTGCCTGCGCCTCCCAACCGGGGGCCCCGCCCGGTAACAATTACGGCGCCAGAGCAATCCTTACTTCTTCAATTTTCCGACGGCCTTGACGAAGCACGGCGCGGTCAAGGGCGCGGCCTGGGGGCCTTGCCAGGCCGGGTTTGCGTCTCCGACCTTGCGCCGCTCACGCTCCCTTTGAGGCTTCGGGAGGAAGCGGGCGGATGACGCGGGCCGGATTTCCCGCCGCCATCACGTCGGAAGGAATGTCACGGGTGACGACACTTCCCGCGCCGATGACCGATCGATCGCCGATGGTCACGCCGGGGCAGATGATCGCACCCCCTCCCACCCACACCTCAGAGCCAATGGTGATCGGCTTGGCCGATTCGAGCCACTTGCGGCGCTCGGCGGCACTGATTGGATGGGTTGCCGTGTAGATCTGCACCGAGGGACCAAAGAGCACATTGCTGCCGATGGTCACCGGCGCGACATCGAGCACCACGCAATTGAAGTTGAAGAAAACTTTAGTGCCCAGGACGATGTTTCTGCCGTAGTCGCAGAAAAAGGGCGGCTGAACCCAGGCATCCGTCGCCTTTCCAAAAAGATCAGCAAGCAGCCGCCGCCTTTCCTGCTTCTGGTCCTCGCGCGTGGCATTGAGCAGCCGGCAGAGGTCATGGCAACGCTCACGCTCCCGGCACAGTTGCGGGTCGAACGGATCGTAAAGCTCGCCAGCGAGCATCTTCTCTTTTTCGGTTTTCATGACTCATACGCCTGCGACCTAACGGCGAAATCACGGGATCAGGTCTTGCATTTCAACATGGCCAATGACTCGTGGCCGTGACGACTCTCTACAGTCCTGTGATGGCAAATGATCGAGCCGGAAACGGGCAGCCTTGTTCCTTAGCGATCTCGGGCTTATTTGGCACGGGGGCTTTCACGGGTGAGTATTCCTTTATCCAAGATCAACGGCGAATCGCCCTCCGTTTCGCCCGGCTTGATCTCTTCCACGGTGTTCCAGTGCAATGTGCCCGCCTCTTTCGTGGCCGTGCCCATGACCACCCCGCCATTTCGCCCGCTAGTCACCACCAATACTGCGGTTGAACCAACCACCACCCCTTTGACAGTACCTTCACCGCCCTCGTTAAGCCGACTGCAGCCAGGCGTGGAAAAGACGTGCTCACCGGAGACCTTGTTTCCAACTTGGGTCAGTGAAAAGGAAGCGCTTCCACATTCGACCCCGCGCTTACGCTCAGCCTTCGAGCGAAGATCAATCGACCATGTGCCGGTGAAGTCCGTGTCTGCCGCGCATACAGGCATTGCCATGCCCCAGTTGGTGAGCACGACCAGGATCGAGGCCAGCGCACGCACGTCGTGATCCCGAACGAGGCTGCCGGAAAAGTGGGTTCCGGAAAAAATTGCCCTGTAAGTCATTGAATTCGTGCCCTATGCGTTGGCATATATGACAATTTTCGGGGCTTTTCTACAGCCTCAACGTGAAGCTAACCGGCCGCGGCGCTGCCACGATAGAAGCGAAGGACGGCGGTGTTCCGCTGTCCGGTTGAGCGCAGGATTAGAGCGCAGGTTGTAGATTCGCATAGCTTAATGGCATAGACCAAAGTCTTGAACCCCTGTGGTGGTCGCGATATTCCTTCGTAGGTCAGTGAGACTTTGTGGTTCTCTGGCGCCAGACAAGCCAACTAAAGGGGCTGAACTGTCCCATGCGGCGAGTTCGCTCATTAGAGGAATGCGGTTGCCGTTCTTCAAGCACACCTCCAACTGAATATACGTATCTGCCTCGCCCGATATTTCGATATGCGAACGGATGAAATTAAATTCATCAAATGCATATACCTTCGGTCGTCTTCCGAACCTGTACCGAATTTCCATTGTTCGGGGCTTGGCTCGGAAAATAATTTCGACAGGCACCTTATACGGCCCAACCAATATGGCAATGGCGATTAATGCCAGAAGAGGGACCCACCAGAATGGATTTATCCCAAGGTGGAGCATTACAGAGGCTAGGGCCACAGCCAAGAAGGGGAGAAGCACAAACATCCAGGCTCCCCTCTGCGGCCGTATCGTGATGTCAGTGTCAGGACTCATCGGGTGTGGTGCGCTCTAACGACGCTGTAGAAAAACCCGTTTTCCCCGTTCCTGTCCTTTTTCGGCAGGGATTTTTTCGACAGAGCCGCCGAAGGGTATCCACGGGATCGAAGG
>JAGTRP010000006.1 GCA_018261935.1 Rhodocyclaceae bacterium | reverse complement strand
GCAGGAACGTGCCGTCGAATTCCTGCAGAACCAGGTGCGCAACAATCCGGACAACGCGGCGCTGCTGGACGAGGTCAAGGAAATCTTCAGCAACGCCGCGATGGCGGAGGAAGGGGCGGCCCTGGTCGAAACCTCGCGCCAGGAAGGCATTGAGTTCATGAACCGGGGCGTGCTGCTGGCCCGCGACGGCAGCTACGAGGAAGCCATCGCCTCCCTGCGGGAGGCCCGCCAGGCCATGCCGGCCAATGTTCGGGTGCTGTTCAACCTGGCCTACGTCCTCATCACCCGCATGCAGAAAGCCGGCCGCGCCCCGGAACTGCTGAGCGAGGCCCGGGAAGCCCTCCTGGCCGCCAACAGCCGGCAGCCCGGCCTGGCCCGCTACGTTCAGCTGAGGGCAACCCTGGACGCCTTGGCCCACGGCGGGAAAACGGAGCCTGTCCTATAGGTGTGGCCGCCGGGCGGACCGACGGCAATCCGGGATAGCCTCCCGGCAATCGACGGAAGTCGCCTGCGCTGCCCGCGCCGCGGGCTAGGAATATCCTTACCCGAGCGTCATCAATGCCTACCTGAAAATCATCCTGGCCTGATGCCTCCACGTATCCGGGATCGGCAAGATATGCCCAGGACGTATGCCGGCAGCAGCTTGAGCTGAATCAGGCCGAGCCAGGCTAACCGCCAGACTGTTTGATCACTTCAGGAGCGTGACCACCATGCAGACAAAGGATTCCTCGGTTCAGTATGCCAACATCGTGTCCGGCTTGTTGCAGCAGTTTGCCCGCGCCTCTTCCCTCAAGCAGGGTACGGGCAGCAGCAGCCAAAGCCGGACGGCCGCCGCCCGGCTTTCCCTGTCGGCCTCCCGGGGCCAGGACAAGTGGCCGGAGTCGCGGTGAGGGATCGGCTCTCAGGCACAAAAAAGGGGCTCCATGGAGCCCCTTGGTTCTACAGCGGCTTGGTTCAGCCGGCGAAGTTCTTCTCGACGAAGGACCAGTTCACCAGGTTGTTGAGGAAGGTCTCGACGAACTTGGGACGCAGGTTGCGGTAGTCGATGTAGTAGGCATGCTCCCAGACGTCGACGCAGAGCAGGGGCTTGTCGCCGGTGGTCAGGGGGGTGCCGGCGGCGCCCATGTTGACCACGTCAACGCTGCCGTCGGCCTTCTTTACCAGCCAGGTCCAGCCGGAGCCGAAGTTGCCGACGGCGGAGGTCTGGAAGGCCTTCTTGAAGTCATCCAGGGAGCCCCATTTCTTGTTGATGGCATCGGCCAGGGCGCCGGTGGGGGCGCCGCCGCCGTTGGGCTTCATGCAGTTCCAGAAGAAGGTGTGGTTCCAGACCTGGGCGGCGTTGTTGTAGATGCCGCCGGCCGGCGCCTTCTTGACGATGGCCTCAAGGTCGAGGTTCTCGTACTCGGTGCCCTTGATCAGGTTGTTGAGATTGGTGACGTAGGCCTGGTGGTGCTTGCCGTAGTGGTATTCGAAGGTTTCCTCCGACATGTGGGGCGCCAGGGCGTTCTTGGGGTAAGGCAGGGGGGGGAGTTGGTGTTCCATTATTGTTTCTCCGTTGTTGGGTTATATGAGCGGCGAATTCTATTCAGCTTCGTCGGAAGCGACAATCTGGTGGACCGTTGCGCCGGCGCTGCCGCGAGCAAAAGTCAGCCGGAGCTGATCGCCCGCCGTCAGTTCGCCGGCGTCCCGGACTGCCCGCCCATCCGGGCCGATGGCCAGGGCATAGCCGCGGGCGAGGACACCGTGGGGATTAAGTTGATTCAGACCGGCGGCGAGGGTTCCCAGTTTCGCACCGCGCTCGTCCACGGTCCGGCCGGCGGCGTGCTGCAGGCGCAGGGCGACGGCGGCGAGTCCTTCCGCCAGGCGCCGGGGCTGGGGCCGGGCGGCGGCGAGGCGCTGGCCGGCGAGGTGGAGCCGGTAATGGCGGCCTTCCGCCTGGCGGGCGAAAGCCTGCCCGAGCTGCCCGGCCAGGCGGGCCAGATGCTCCTGCTGGCGCCCCAGGCGCTCGGCCGGGTGGACCAGGCGGATGGCCAGCCAGTCCAGGCGTTGCCCGTGGTCGGCGAGATTCTGCTGGGTCCGGCGCTGCAGCAGGCGGCTGAGCTCCTCCAGGCGGTTGATGAGCGCGGTCCGGTCCGGGCTTGCCAATTCGGCGGCGGCGGTCGGGGTTGGCGCCCTCAGGTCGGCGGCGAAATCGGCGATGGTGAAGTCGGTCTCATGGCCGACTCCGCTCACCACGGGCACCGGCGAATTGCGGATGGCCCGGGCTACGGCTTCGTCGTTGAAGGCCCACAGGTCCTCGATGCTGCCGCCGCCGCGGCAGAGGACAAGGGTGTCGTTGCCGTCGCCGGCAGCCAGGGCGATGGCGGCCGCGATGCGCTCGCCGGCGCCTTCTCCCTGGACGGGGGTCGGGTAGAGGGTGACCACGACGTGGGGGGCGCGGCGCTTTAGGGTGGTCAGGACGTCCCGCAGGGCGGCTGCCTGGGGGCTGGTGACGATGCCGATGCGGCGCGGGAAGGGTGGCAGCGGGCGCTTGCCGGCGGGGTCGAAGAGCCCTTCGGCCTCGAGTTTGGCCTTGAGCTGGAGGAAGCGCTCGAACAGGTCGCCCTGGCCGGCGCGCCGCACTGTTTCCACATTGAGCTGGAATTCCCCCCGGGGCTCGTAGAAGCTCACCAGGGCGCGGACTTCGACCTTGAGCCCGTTCTCCAGTCGCCAGCCCAGCAACTGGGCCCGGCTGCGCCACATGACGCAGCGCACCTGAGCACCCTCGTCCTTGAGGGTGAAATAGACGTGGCCGGAAGCGGCATAGGTCAGGTTGGAAATTTCCCCGCCGATCCAGGTGAGGGGGAAGGCGGATTCCAGGCAATCCCGGACCAGGTGGTTGAGGGTGGTGACCGTCAATACCCCGGGGGCGGACGGCTGAAAGGCAGATGGGCTGGGCATCCGTGGATTGTAGCGCATGGAAAATCGCGGGCTGCTCCCTTGGCCAAGGTCGGGATGGGCTAAGCCGTTGATTTTTAAAGGCGGAAACTGTATGCCTCCTTTTTTGGCAGAGTAAGAAAAAGCCTTGTGGGAGGGCCACTTAGGTCATCTCATGACAGCTCATCCACAAAGTTATCCACAGTTTTTGGGGATAAACCCTACCGGGATGGGGGGAACCCCGTACATGACTACTGGGAGTCCCCTGGCGTCTTCTGCTCCATTTACCGGAACCGGCACTTGCCCTGGGGCTTGGCGGCAGGCAAAATTGCCGGCTAATCCATAAAGGGGAAGATACGTGTTCGCCATTCTTCAGGCTGCCGGTTGGCCCATCTGGCCTTTGCTGCTGGCTTCCATCATCGCGGTTGCCCTCATCATCGAGCGGCTGGTTGCCCTGCGTCGCAGCAAGGTAGTCCCGCCGGGACTGCTGCAGCGGACGGTCGGGGAATTCAAGAAGGGCGGCGTCAATGACAAGCTCCTGGAAGACCTGGAGCGCCATTCACCCCTGGGCCGGGTGCTGGCCGCGGGGCTGCGCAATGCCGGCGCTTCCCGGGATGTCATGAAGGAAGCCATCGAGGAATCCGGCAGTGCCGTCGCCCATGAGCTGGGGCGCTACCTGACCACCCTGGGCACCATCGCCTCCATCAGTCCCCTCATGGGCCTGTTCGGCACGGTAGTGGGGATGATCGAAATTTTCGGTTCCCAGTCGCCCACCGGCTCCAATCCCATGCAGCTGGCCCACGGTATTTCCGTCGCCCTTTACAACACCGGCTTCGGCCTCGTCATCGCCATTCCGAGCATGATTTTCTGGCGCCATTTCCGGGCCCTGGTGGACAGCTTCGTGGTGGACATGGAGCAGCAGGCCATCAAGCTGGTGGAATACATGCACGGCGAGCGCAAGTAAGATGAACTTCCAGCGCGGCCGCGACCGGGAAGAGCCGGAGATCAACCTGATCCCGATGATCGACGTATTGCTGGTCATCATCATCTTCCTGATGCTGACCACCACCTACGCCAAGTTCTCCGGCCTCGAGATCAACCTGCCCACGGCGGAAGCCAGCAAGCAGCCCGAGCAGCCCAACGAGATCGACGTGGCGGTGACGGCCACAGGCCAGGTCCTGGTGGACAAGTCGCCCCTGGCGGTCTCCGACGTCAAGTCCATCGCCGAAGCCCTGCGCCGGGCGGCGGGCTCACGCCAGGACCCGGTGATCGTCATCAACGCCGATGCCAAGGCCACCCACCAGAGCGTGGTCGATATCATGCAGGCGGCCCAGACGGCCGGTTATCCGCACATTTCCTTCGCGACCCAGTCGCCACGCTGATGTCCGCGGCACGGTGGCTCCAAGGCCGCTGGTTCGGAGCCGGCTTGTCGCCGGCCCTGCTTCCCCTCCTGCCCCTGTGGGCACTGTTCGTTGCCCTGTCGAATCTGCGCCGGGGGCTCTACCGCTACGGCTGGCTGCGGGTCGAGCGCCTGCCGGTGCCGGTCATCGTGGTCGGCAACATCACCGTCGGCGGCGCCGGCAAGACGCCCCTCACCCTCTGGCTTGCCCGGGAACTACGGCGGCGCGGCCGCAGTCCCGGCATCGTCAGCCGGGGCTACGGCAGCTCGTCCCGGGAGCCCCGGCCGGTCTTGATCGACGCCGACCCGGAGGAGACCGGCGACGAGCCCCTCCTGCTGGCCCGCCGGAGCGGACTGCCGGTCTGGGTCGGCCGCGACCGGGCCGCGGCGGCGCGGGCTCTCCTCGCCACCCATCCGGTCGTGGACATCATCCTGTGCGACGACGGCCTGCAGCATTATCGGCTCGGCCGGGACGCCGAAGCGGCAGTCTTCGACGGCCGCGGCGCCGGCAATGGCTGGCGCCTGCCCCTGGGGCCCCTGCGGGAACCGCTTTCGCGCCTGGATACGGTGGATGCCGTCGTCTGCAACGGCGCCTGCAGCCTGCCGATGCGGGCGGTGCGGCGCTTCGACATGGTTCTGCGTTCCGGCGATTTCCACGCCTTGAACGATCCCGCCGTGACCGCCGGGGCGGACACCCTGAAGAACAGGCCTCTCCACGCGGTGGCCGGCATCGGCGACCCGGAGCGGTTTTTCCGGACCCTGGAAAGCCTGGGGCTCCGATTCACCCGCCATCCCTTCCACGATCACCATGCCTATCGCGCCGAGGATCTCGCTTTCGGCGACGGCGCCGTGGTGCTGATGACCGAGAAGGATGCAGTAAAATGCGCCGGACTTACCGTGGGCGAAGCATGGGTGCTGCCCGTGGAGGCCGATGTGTCGCCGGCCCTCGTCGATACGCTTCTGGAGAAAATTAGTGGACGCCAGGCTTCTTGATATCCTCGTCTGCCCCGTTTGCAAGGGCAATCTCGAATACCGCAAGGCGGAACAGGAACTGGTTTGCAAGCCCTGCAAACTGGCGTATCCCATCCGCGACGACATCCCCATCATGCTTGAGGAAGAGGCTCGACAGCTGAACCCGGCGGCGCAATGACCCCCCCTTTCAAGGTCGTCATCCCCGCTCGCTACGCTTCGACCCGGCTGCCCGCCAAGCCGCTCCTGGACCTGGGCGGTAAGCCCATGGTGGTGCGGGTGGCGGAACGGGCAAAGTTGTCCGGCGCCGACGAGGTCTGGGTGGCCACCGATCATCCCGAGGTCCGGGATGCGGCGGAGGCCCATGGCGTGGCCGCCATGATGACACGTAGCGACCATCCCACCGGCACCGACCGGCTCGCCGAGGTGGTGGAGAAGTGTGGCTGGGGTGGCGACACCCTGGTGGTGAATGTGCAGGGGGACGAACCCCTCATCGAGCCCGAGACCATTATCCTGACCGCCCGCCAGCTGGCCGCCAGCGGTGCCGCCATCGCCACGGTGGCCCATCCGATCGGGGAGGCCGCCGAATTCTTTAATCCCAATGTGGTCAAGGTGGTGTGCCGGGCCGACGGGGACGCCGCCTATTTCTCCAGGGCTCCCATCCCCTATGCCCGGGATCATTTCGCCCGGGAAGCCGGGGGGGGGACGCTGCCGGCGGGGCTGCCGGCCTACCGCCATGTCGGCCTCTATGCTTATCGGGCCAGCTTTCTCAAGGCCTATGCCGGCTTGACGCCGGCGCCGACCGAGCAGTTCGAGGCCCTGGAACAGCTGCGGGCCCTATGGCATGGCTATCGTATTACTGTAGCTCTGATTGAGGCCGCGCCGGTACCTGGGGTGGATACCCCAGAGGATGCCGAGCGGATGCGCAAATTGTTTGACCAGGCCGGTAATAGCAGGTAATTTCTCACGCAACCGGCGCTGACCGGCAAAAATAAAAACGATAAAAGTTTTCTTACTACGACGATTCCGAGGAAACTCCAATGAAGTTGATTCTGTTGGGCGCACCTGGCGCCGGCAAGGGAACCCAAGCCAAATTCATTTGCGAAAAGTTTGGCATTCCCCAGATTTCCACCGGCGACATGCTACGGGCTCAAGTCAAGGCCGGCACGCCCCTGGGCCTTGAGGCCAAGAAGCATATGGACGCGGGCGGCCTGGTGCCCGATGCTGTCATCATCGGAATGGTCAAGGACCGCCTGACCCAGGACGACTGCAAGAACGGTTACCTGTTCGACGGCTTCCCCCGCACCATTCCCCAGGCCGACGCCATGAAGGATGCCGGCGTGCCCATCGATTACGTCCTGGAAGTGGATGTGCCGGATGCCGACATCATCGAACGCATGGCCGGTCGCCGCGTCCATCTCTCCTCGGGCCGCACCTACCACGTCAGGTTCAACCCGCCCAAAGTGGCCGGCAAGGACGACGAGACCGGCGAGGAACTGATCCAGCGGGACGACGACAAAGAAGAGACTGTACGCAAGCGTCTGGAGATCTATCATTCCCAGACCAAGCCTCTGGTGGATTTTTACAGCAAGTGGTCGGCTTCCGGAGATACCAAGGCACCGCAGGTGCGGAAGGTTTCCGGGGTCGGTAGCGTTGATGACATTACCAATCGCGTGTTTGACGCTCTGAAATAAGGAGATCGAAATGGCGGTGAAAAATGCCTTCTACGCGCAATCAGGAGGTGTCACCGCCGTCATCAATTCGACGGCGTGTGGCCTAATCCAGACTGCGCGTCGACATACTGACAAAATCGGCAAAGTGTTCGCGGGCCGCGATGGCATCATCGGGGCCCTCACCGAAGACCTGATCGATACCAGCCTCGAGACCGACGAGGACATCGCCCGGCTGAGATACACTCCGTCGGGCGCTTTCGGTTCCTGCCGCTACAAATTAAAGAGCCTGGAAGAGCACAAGGCGCAATACGAGCGCCTGATCGAGGTCTTCCATGCCCACGACATCGGCTACTTCTTCTACAACGGCGGCAACGATTCCATGGACACCGCCTGGAAGGTGTCCCAGATTTCCGAGAAGCTGGGCTACCCGGTAGTCTGCGTCGGCGTCCCCAAGACGGTGGATAATGACCTGCCCATCACCGACTGCTGCCCCGGCTTCGGCTCGGTGGCCAAGTATGTCGCCACTTCCATCCGGGAAGCGGGGTTCGACGTGGCCTCCATGGCCCGTACCTCCACCAAGATCTTCGTTCTCGAAGTGATGGGCCGCCACGCCGGCTGGATCACCGCCGCATGCGGGCTGGCTTCGGAAAAAGAGGGCGATCCGCCTCACATTCTGCTCTTCCCCGAAGTCCCCTTCGATCCCGATCGCTTCACCGCCCGGGTGAAGGAATGCGTCGAGCGTTACGGCTATTGCACCATCGCCGTGTCGGAGGGGCTGTCCGATGCCTCGGGCAAGCTCATCGCCGAAACCGGGAGCAAGGACGCCTTCGGCCATTCCCAGCTGGGTGGCGTGGGCCAGGTGATCGCTCAGCTCGTCAATGATCGCCTGGGCTACAAGTACCACTGGGCCCTTGCCGACTACCTGCAGCGGGCCGCCCGCCACATCGCTTCCAAGACCGACGTGGACCAGGCCTATGCCTTGGGACAGAAGGCGGTGGAGCTGGCGCTGGCCGGCAGGAACGCCATCATGCCGACCATCAAGCGGCTTTCCGATTCTCCCTATCGTTGGGAAATCGGCGAGGCGGCGCTGAAGGACGTGGCCAACGTCGAGCGCAAGATGCCGGCCGATTTCATTTCCGCCGACGGATTCCATATCACCGGCCAGTGCCGCGCCTACCTGCAGCCGCTGATTGAGGGTGAGGATCCGCCGCCGTTCAAGAATGGATTGCCTGACTACGTTCGCCTGAAGAACGTGTCTGTGGCCAAGAAGCTGGGGGAATTCAAAGTCTGACAATCGGCGCAGAACCGGTGGACGAAACGATTTTTTTGTTTCATTAATCAGAGGGAGGAAGTCGATGTCAGCTGCACTGATACTAGCGCTTGCTTGCGCAGTGTTGGCCGTTCTGTACGGCTGGTTGTCAAGCACGCAGATCCTCGCACTACCCGCCGGAAATGCCCGGATGCAGGAAATCGCCAAAGCCATCCAGCAAGGCGCCGAGGCGTACCTCAGCCGTCAATACAAGACTATCGCCATGGTGGGCGTGGTGTTGTTCCTGGTCATCGGCCTGGTTCCCAAGCTCGGTTGGCTGACGGCCTTCGGCTTCCTCATTGGCGCCGTTCTCTCTGGGGCGGCTGGCTTCATCGGCATGAACGTCTCGGTCCGGGCCAATGTGCGCACCGCCGAGGCGGCCCGCAGCGGCATCGCCGCGGCTCTCCACGTCGCCTTCAAGGGCGGCGCCATCACCGGCATGCTGGTGGTGGGCCTCGGGCTCCTGGGGGTGGCAGGCTACTTCGCCGTCCTCAAGGCGATGAATGCCCCCGATGCCGATCTGCACCTCGTCGTCGAGCCCCTGGTCGGTCTGGCCTTTGGTTCCTCCCTCATTTCCATCTTCGCCCGTCTGGGCGGCGGCATCTTCACCAAGGGGGCCGACGTCGGCGCCGACCTGGTAGGCAAGGTGGAAGCCGGCATTCCCGAGGACGATCCGCGCAACCCGGCGGTGATCGCCGACAACGTCGGCGACAACGTCGGCGACTGCGCCGGCATGGCGGCCGACCTCTTCGAGACCTATGTCGTGACCGTGGTCGCCACCATGGTGCTGGCGGCCCTGACCATCAAGAGCCTCCCGGCTCTGGGTGAAAGCCTGGTCCTCTATCCCCTGGCCCTGGGCGGCGTCTCCATCATCGCTTCCATCATCGGTTGCTATTTCGTCAAGGCGACCGAGGGCGGCAAGATCATGGCGGCCCTCTATCGCGGCCTCATCGTGGCCGGGGTGCTGGCCCTGATCGCCTACTATCCGATCACCTCCTGGCTGATCGGTGCCGGCGATGCGGCAGCCAAGATCACCACCGCGACCATGTTCGGCTGCTCGGTCATCGGTCTGGTGCTGACGGCGGCGCTGGTGTGGATCACCGAGTACTACACCGGCACCGACTTTGCGCCGGTGAAGCACGTCGCCTCCGCCTGCCAGACCGGCCACGCCACCAACATCATTGCCGGCATCGGCGTGTCGATGAAGGCCTGCGCCCTGCCGGTGCTGTCCGTCTGCATCTCCATCTACGCAGCCTACGCCCTGGGCGGCCTGTTCGGCATCGCCATCGCCGCCACCTCCATGCTCTCCATGGCCGGCATCGTGGTGGCCCTGGATGCCTACGGCCCGATCACCGACAACGCCGGCGGCATTGCCGAAATGGCGGAATTGCCCAAGGAGGTGCGCAACGTCACCGATCCCCTGGATGCGGTCGGCAACACCACCAAGGCGGTCACCAAGGGCTATGCCATCGGTTCCGCCGCTCTCGCCGCCCTGGTGCTCTTCGCCGACTACACGCACGGTCTGGAAGCCGCTTCGGGCAAGGTCTTCACTTTCGATCTGTCGAACCACCTCGTAGTGATCGGCCTCTTCATCGGCGGCCTCATTCCCTACCTGTTCGGTGCCATGGCCATGGAAGCGGTCGGCCGTTCCGCCGGTGCGGTGGTGGTCGAAGTGCGCCGCCAGTTCAAGGAAATCCCCGGCATCATGGAAGGTACCGGTAAGCCGGACTATTCCCGGGCGGTGGATATGCTGACCGTGGCCGCCATCAAGGAAATGATGATTCCGTCCATCCTGCCGGTGGCGGTGCCGATCGTGGTCGGCCTCGTTCTCGGGCCCCAGGCCCTGGGTGGCCTCCTGGTGGGCACCATCGTCACCGGGCTGTTCGTGGCCATTTCCATGACCACCGGCGGCGGCGCCTGGGACAACGCCAAGAAGTACATCGAGGACGGCAACTTTGGCGGCAAGGGTTCCGAAGCCCACAAGGCGGCGGTGACCGGCGACACCGTCGGCGACCCGTACAAGGATACGGCCGGCCCGGCCGTGAATCCGCTGATCAAGATCATCAACCTGGTGGCTCTGCTTATCGTGCCGCTGATGGCTTGATCCCTACGTGCGGTTCCGCCTGGGACGGCACGGTATCAGCAAAGAGAAACCCCGCCAGCGGCGGGGTTTTTTTGTGCCTCATATGAGGACATTCCGCCGTCCTTCTCGTTTTGCAGAAGGCCGGCAGGCCATCAGGGGGCGACGTCGGGATTCAGGCTGTAGATGCCGGTGATTTTCGCCTCGGCCAGCACATGGCCGCGGATGGCGTCCCGCACCAGGGGGCCGGTGAGCTTGCCATTCACCGAAACGCTCGCGATGTCCAGGGCGTAGAGCGTGAATACGTAGTGGTGGGCGATTTCGTCGTTCCACGGGGGGCAGGGGCCGTCATAGCCGTAATAATCGCCTCGCATGTCGTTGTCGCCGGCGAACCACTCGGTATAGCTGTTGATGCCCTGGCGAGCGCCGTGGGCTGCCTGGGAACCCGGCTTGCCGCGGGGCGCCACTTCGCTGGAGAACTCGCCGGCCTCGATTTCCCGCAGGCCGGCCGGCAGGTCCACCAGCACCCAGTGGAAAAAATCGACCCGGGGCAGCGCCGCGGGAACGGTCCTGCCTTCCCGGTTCACGTCGTCACCTTGGCTTGGCGCGTCCTGGTCGTGGCAGATGATGGCGAAGGACTGGGTGCCTTCCGGCGCTTCGCTCCAGGCCAACTGAGGATTCAGGTTCTTGCCCAGGCAAACATGGTGGGCGGGGTCGGGAATGCAGAAAGCCAATTCACCCGGAAGTCTTTGTCCTTCGGCAAAACTGCTGCTGGTCAGCTTCATCCTTGTCTCCTCCTGTTGTTTTTAGGCCGCCCGCCGCTTGAAGTCCCCGAGGCGGAAGCCAAGAATCCAGAGTGTAGCGAAATAGGTTGCGGCGCCAAGCCCGACCAGGGCGAATAGGCGAGTCAAGCGCTCGGCCGTGCCGTATTCGAGCCAAGCCTTTTCCGGCCCGATGCCGAACCAGAGGATGATGCCCATCAGCCCCATGGCCGCCCCCAGCTTGGCGAGGAAGAGGCCCCATCCGGGCTGGGGGACGAAAATCCCGTGGCTGCGCAGGCCCCGGTAAAGCATGGCGGCGTTCAGGCAGGCGGCCAGGCCGATGGAAAGGGCCAGCCCGGCATGTTGGAGCCAGCCGATGAAGGCGAGGTTCATGAGTTGGGTGGCGACCAGGGAAATCACCGCGATCTTGACCGGGGTGCGGATATTCTGGCGAGCGTAGAAGCCCGGCGCCAATACCTTGACCAGGATAAGGCCGGTAAGGCCGAGGCTGTACGCAGCCAGGGCCTCCCGGGTGCGGAATACGTCCTCTCCGGTGAAAGCGCCATGGAAGAAGAGGGTGGCGATGAGGGGAACTGCCAGCAGGGCCAGGGCCAGGGCCGCCGGGGCTGCCAGGAGGAGGGTGAGGCGCAGCCCCCAGTCGAGGAGCCGGGAATATTCGCCGTGGTTCTTGTCGGCGTGGTATTTGGACAGGGAAGGCAGCAGGATGGTCCCGAGGGCGACGCCCAGCATGCCCGAGGGAAATTCCATGAGTCGGTCGGCGTAATACAGCCAGGAAACGCTGCCGTTCTTGAGGAAAGAGGCAAAGATGGTGTTGATGAGCAGGCTAATCTGGGACACCGAAACCCCGATCAGGGCTGGCGCCATGAGCTTGAGGATGCGGCGCACCCCCTCATCCCGCCAGGCGGCGCGCCAGTCCAGGGTGGGGCGCGGCAGCATGGCGATCCTCTTCAGGGCCGGCAACTGCAGCCCGAGCTGCAGCACGCCGCCGATGAAGACCGCCCAGGCCAGGGCCAGCACCGGCGGATCGAAATAGGGGGCGGCGAACAAGGCCATGCCGATGAAGGAAAGGTTGAGCAGCACCGGCGTGAAGGCGGGCAGGGCGAAGCGGCTCCAGGTGTTGAGGATGCCGCCGGCCAGGGCCACCAGGGACATGAACAGGATGTAGGGGAAGGTGATGCGGGTGAGCGTGACGGTGAGGTCGAACTTGCTGGCATCGGCTGCGAAACCCGGAGCCGATATCCAGACCAGCAGGGGTGCCGTGGCGATGCCGATGGCGGTCACCGCCGACAGTACCAGCAGCAGGACGCCGGCTACATGGTCCACCAGTTCGCGGGTGACCTCATCGCCCCGTTTGTTCTTGTATTCGCCGAGGATGGGCACGAAAGCCTGGGAAAAGGCGCCTTCGGCGAACATCCGGCGCAGCAGGTTGGGCAATTTGAAAGCGACGAAGAAGGCGTCGGTGGCGAGGCCGGCCCCGAAGGCGCGGGCAACGACGAAGTCGCGGAGAAAGCCGAGGATGCGGGAGAGCAGGGTCATGCCACTGACCGTGACCAGGGCGCGCAGAAGATTCATGGGGTAGGAAGTCTCGTTGCCTGAATGGGGTGGCAAAAGATATAATTCTACGCTCTGCTGCAGTAGCTCAGTTGGTAGAGCAACTGATTCGTAATCAGTAGGTCGGAGGTTCGATTCCTCTCTGCAGCACCAATAGATTCAAAGACTTGGCCCGGTTTTCTGACCGGGCTTTGTCGTTTTTGGGCTTTGTGTAAGGCATTTGTAAGCAGAATTGGGCATTTCCCTATCGGGCAAAGTCACAGCTGTCATGCTCATTGGCTCATCCATTGAGCTAAATTTTGAACGTGGTCGCCTTCGCCGGGGCGATATGGTCGTGGCGACCGCTCTGAGCGGGGCGGCGGGCCAAGTCAATGCACTCCGATCACAATGAGTACCGGTGGCATCCATTGGGCGCTCAAAGGACGGGAGAATCCATCCCATCATTCGAGAGGGACGTTACGCCGGCAAGTTGGCTTTGCGCTCCGGCGCCGCTTAGCGCAAGCGTTGAACGTCTGCTTCTTTAGAGTGTGAAAGGTTGTTCTGGGTCGGCAGCAGGCGCCTGCAACCGAGTATCGTAATCCCTCTCCGACGCAGCTTGCGGTAGGATGTTACCGTCCATCCAACAGTCATCGCCATGACCCGACTTGCCAATCCTGCTGTGCTGGCCTGTCCATACCGCGGCCACCCCGTGCTGCAGCGGCGACTGGCTTCCTGGCGCGACTTCGGCACGGTCTTCTGGAGTGATGGATACGCCTCCACGTTGAGGCTGGGGACGGTCGACAAGCTGGGGCGGTGCCCCGAATGCGCGAAGCTGTTTTGGCTCGACGAGGCAAAAGAGCTGGGAGTGCTGCCGGCGGGACCCCGGTCTCTCAACTGGCCCTGGTGGCGGCAACTTATGTACCGTCTTGCGGGCGACCCCGGTGGCGAGCTGTCCAAGTTGAATGCCTGGAACGCTCTACCGCCGACTTGGCAAAGGGCTATGGCCATTGAAAGTCCCGAGGCTAACGATTTGCGCCAAGCCCTAGCCGAAGGCTTGGGTACCACCCCCGAACGTGAGTCGTACCTCCGCACTCGGCTGTGGTGGGCGGGCAACGACAAGGACCGGGGCCACCAAGGAAAGGTCACCATGCTCCCCGAGGAAAAGCAGGCGAACAAGGTCGCCCTCCTGGCGTTAATACAAGCCCAGCCGTCGGAGAAACGGAACCAGATAACCGAGAGCGAATTGTTGCGCGAGCTGGGCCGATTTGAAGAGGCTATAGCCCTGTTGAAGGACGCGGTGGCGGGAGACGTATTCCCAGCACAGATCATCGTGGAGAAAGCTTTGGCTGGTGATGTTCGTGTTTGCGAGGTCAGCAGAACCAATCCGCTTGGGGAGTTTTCGGTGGTCACGTCTGCAGGCACGCGGCCTCCTGGCATGATTTGAAACGAGGAGTCGAGGCCTCAAAATGAGCGACATTGATACCCTCATCCGGCGAGCCGCTGACAACATTCAGTGTGCCGACGGCCTTGGTTACCACGGCAGGTGCCGGGATGGGAGTGGAATCCGGGCTGCCCGAGTTCCGGAGTGAAAAAGGATTGTGGGGGCCTACTCGGCCCTGGGGGACGCCCAAATCCATTTTTCAGGATATCCCAACCTGCAGGCCTTGAACGGCACCTGAGCTTACCTGGGGCGTCTACGGGCATCGACTGAAGCTCTATAGAGACATGCCGCCTGGTGTCTGCTTCCGGTTACTGCAACGTGGTCGCCCCCGCCGGGGCGATAAGACCGGCTGTACGAGGATAAACTGCCACCTGCCATGAAGCTGCAACGTGGTCGCCCCAGCCGGGGCGATAAGACCAGACCATGGTCAACAGCGGCCGGATGATGGAGCTGCTGCAACGTGGTCGCCCTAGCCGGGGCGATAAGACCACTGCTACCGGGTCGTCGCGGACGGAAATGAATGGCTGCAACGTGGTCGCCCCAGCCGAGGCGATAAGGCCACCGTGTGGCAGATGATAGAAGCCTGGGTGGATGGGCTGCAACGTGGTCGCCCCAGCCGGGGCGACAAGACCGCCGTGGGGTGACGCAGGCGGACCATGTGCTTGGTGCTGCAACGTGGTCGCCCCAGCCGGGGCGACAAGACCGACCAACCGCAAGCTGAACGAGACGGTGGGGGGCATGCTGCAACGTGGTCGCCCCAGCCGGGGCGACAAGACCGGTCTGGGACACGCCCATATTCAGGGCTGTGTTCATGCTGCAACGTGGTCGCCCCAGCCGGGGCGACAAGACCAGGGCGCCAAGGTGGTTCAGCCGGCCCACATCAAGCTGCAACGTGGTCGCCCCAGCCGGGGCGACAAGACCAAGCGGGGGAGAACGGCTGTCCAGTAACCAGGGCGGCTGCAACGTGGTCGCCCCAGCCGGGGCGACAAGACCCGTAAGCCAGCGCGTATTCCACTGGCTCAACTCACGCTGCAACGTGGTCGCCCCAGCCGGGGCGACAAGACCCTTCTGATCCGCCATCAGGACAAAGCCCGCATGGTGCTGCAACGTGGTCGCCCCAGCCGGGGCGACAAGACCCGCAAGTGCGCCGGCGCCCAGGCCTACATCAAGACGCTGCAACGTGGTCGCCCCAGCCGGGGCGACAAGACCCACCTATAGCGTTTCTTTCGTCGGGGTGGAAGATTGCTGCAACGTGGTCGCCCCAGCCGGGGCGACAAGACCTTCGTCTATTCTCTTCCGGCCTACAACGAGCGGGTGCTGCAACGTGGTCGCCCCAGCCGGGGCGACAAGACCGCTCCGCGAGTGCTTTGTCCCGCTCTACCTTCAGGCTGCAACGTGGTCGCCCCAGCCGGGGCGACAAGACCTCTATTATCGTACCTGCTGAATATTGAACCCAATTTTCCCGCAGTAACGCGAACCCGGCTATTCCCGAATCTCCGCCCGATTGATTCCGTCGCACGGTAAGACAGCTGAGCCATTCGGGCACGCGAACCCCACGCCGATTTGCCGTCACTAAGGGTTCGCGCAACACAGTCCCAAGCCGAAATGACGCCCCCGGCCGAGAAGCACTGGGCCGCGGACGGGCTCCCGGAACTGCAGGCGCAGGTGGTATGGGATCAACTTGCCCGCCTTCCACGCCTTCAGCCGGTACTCGTCGACATGATAAGCCTGGCGCAGGAAAGGTACTCGGTTCGCAGAAAACTCTTCTAGCAGACCTGGGTCGATGCCCGAGTTGCGCAGCGCCTTCAGGACTAGGTTGCGAACCAGGCGCGGTTCGGCTGCATGGTCGCCCGGCAGGATAACAGGGGTGATGCTCGTCCAGGTCCGACTTTCGCCGCGATAGGCCGCAAAAACTCCGTCGTCAGGCTCGGCCAGCTCGGCTTCGGCGACAATCTCACCGCTCTCCTCGTCGACCAGAGCGAGGGGAGCCGTCCCCAATATATTGATTAGGGAGGCCATCTCTGCCAGGCAAATCATCGGGCCCAATAGTGCCGCTCGCCGCACCAAGCCGTCGGCATACTCGTGGCCGATCGAAGGCAGTGGCACCCAGGACAGGCGCCGGTTCGCATCGTGCCGGGGGGTATAGCCTGCGGCGAAATCAGCGAGGGGCGACTCGCTGGTGAGCTTCATGACCGCTCCGCGCAATTGTCCCGCGACAACGACCGTGTTACGGGCATCGAAGGAGCGTAGGGCCGGCGAAGCCCCCGGGCGCACGAGCTTGAAGGGGATCATGACCAGACGGGCCTCCAGCCCTGCCGGGCGATATGCGACCACATCGTGGCGGCCAGGCGGTAACACCGGAGAGAACCATCCTTTCTCCTTGTCGAGCCGCTTCTGGGTCGCCTGGAAGCGTGCCTCCAGCGATTCAAGCGAGCCCGGCATTGGCACCCGCAAAATGCAGTCGATTTCGTTATGCAGCGGTAGCCGGGCATTCGATGCCATCGGCACGAAGTGCGTGATGCCGGGCTGGCAGGTCGGCAATGTTCCGGTCAGCATGCCGGTCACGCTCGCCTGATCCTGCCCCGAACCCAGAGTATGGACGCTAGCGGCGGCGACAATTAGCTGCGCGGCCTCTTCCTGGTCCGCCTCGTTCTTAAGTCCAAAAACGTAGCGCACCGGAGCGGACACGCGTCGCTCCACTATATCGCGTCCCGTCGTCGCGCCGTCGGTCTTGCGCCGGTCGGTATTGTTGGGCACATAGATCGTATAGCGCAGGGTCGGTGTCTCCGCCGGCGCCAGGATATCCGGCGCGGGCTGGCGTTCGAACCAGGCGACGCCCGGCGTTTCGATTGAGCGATTTCCTGCGACGATGGCCTGCAGCAGGCGAAATGGCGATGGAGGCCACTCCAGGCCACGATAAACGCCATTCAGGAAGTTCGCTTCGAGGACGAGCCAGCGCTCAAGCAACATTTTGCTCCTTGTTTTTCCTGGCCTTGGCCTTCTTATTGTGCTCGTCGATCAATTCGGGCTGGAACTGGCCGTGTAGCGGAGCCAGGGACGGCACCCCAAAGGCGGCGGCTGCATTCTGTGCGTAAGCGAGAGCGATATCGGACGACAAGTCCAAGGTCTGGCGGCTGCCATCCGAGAGGCGGACGCTGGCCTCCACCGGGCCGCCGGCTACCAGTAGGCAGCCCTGGCGCAAAAATTCCTCCGGCTGCAGCGTTAGCGCCACCAGGCCCAGCCCGAAGATATAGGGCGACAGGGTGTCACCGGCCGCGGGCGGGTACGTTATGCGGCAGTTTTGGCGCAGGGCCACCAGATTGAACACCGATTCGCGGTAGATGCCGCCATCGGCGATGACACCGGCCGGGCTGGGGCCAGAGGGCGCGTTGTCCAGGCCGATTCCGGACAGTTTTTCTTCTTCATGACCCAGTTCCTTGCTGGTGAGAGTTGCCAAGTACAGAGCGCGTCGTTGCAGACAGCGGACGTTGAAGGCATCGATCCGCGCCGTCAGCGCTCGCGGAATCTTGCACTGGGTACCGCGGGAGTCCCAGGCCCCCATGAGCAAGGACATAGGGGAGAGCAGGGCGACCTTAGCCGGATCGTTGCGGAAGGCGCGGAAGGCTTCCTCAGCCTGTTCGCGCAGATCGGAGAAGCGGATGGTGGCATCGGCCAACCGGTGGGGGGCCTCCAGGACATCAATGACCTTCTCGGCGCCTTCGGCGAGCTTGGCGCGGACCGTGACTCGGCGTACCAGTGACCGGTAGGGCTCGTCGAGGAAGGCCGCCTCAATGCGGTTGGCTTGGGATTGGACTGAATCGATGGTGCACACATTCTTGCCGTCATTGAAGGTGCTGATGTTGTATTCGGGACCATCGTCGCGGCTCTTGCCCGGGTAGGTTGGCGGAAAAACTACCCCGCCCGGCCCCTCCACCGATTCCAGCGGCTGCCGGCAGAGAATTGCCACTGCCTTGGGGTCGAGGAGAAGGGATTTCAGAGAATCAAGTGCTTTGGCAGCCATGTGCTTTCCTCGCTAGAAAAAGTGAGTTCGGAAGTGAAAATGTCCTTCATCTGACCGGACGGGACCCGCCGGGGTGTCCAGCCGCGGGTCGGAAGTGGGAGCAAGCCCTTGGCGGCCGCCAGGCAGAGCGCAGCAGGTAGCGGCTGTGTCCACGTGAAGTAACGGAACGGCTCGCGGTCGCCAGGGGGCGGGAAGACGTGCTGTAGGCCCAGGATAGAGAAGATTTCCAGGAATACCCGGGCCGTGCTGAAGCGCTCGTCCTCGTTCAAGGTAAAGCCCGCGTCGAGCGCCGACCAGCTCGTGCCAGCATCGAACCGAAAGCGCTCTTTCATGGTAGTGCCGAGCTGGAATATCAGGGCCGGGGCAGTCAGGCGCGGGCGTAGCTGGCGCGCGGCAATGCACAGGCCGGACAGGATCTTGGTGGCCTCCGTCTGGCCGGCGCTCAGTTTCCATTCGGACTTGCCGGAGAAACCGGGTGCGAGCCAGTTGTTGAGTGCCAGCGTGCAACCCGTTTTTCCGAAGGTGATCCGGAGCGGCGGGAATTTGGCTTCCTTCAGCTCGGGCAGCAACGCCCGCTCGTCGACTGCGATCTGAAAATCCACTACTTGGTCGACAGCGTTCAGGATGTCCGCCTCGGTGGCCCCTTCGATCCGAAAAGCGCCCGTGGACCAAGCGGCGTTCAGGCCGTGTTTGGCCAAGCTCAAGACCCCCAGGAGCCCCAGGCAGGCAAGATACTCCCCGAAGTTGCGAGGATCGGCCGGGATATCGACGGCGGATATGGGCGCGCTGCTGACGGCCGGTCGCGTCACAGGAAGATGCTCCGGAATCGGTCGCCTGCTCAAGCGATCTGCATCCAGCTCGGCAAGGATGTCGGCGCTTTTGACGACGGCTTCGAGATAGGCCAGGCCCCACGGCCCGAAACGCTCGTTCAAACGGGCAAACGAGACTGCGACACGGTCAGCAGCCTCTTGGCATCCCGGATGCTGGCGTGACTTGCTGGAGAAGCCCGGGCGCGCCCAGCCGTGGTGGGCGGCGATCAGATGGCTTTCCAGTTCGTCGATACCTTCGCCGACTTCGAGCACCGATCCGAGCTCGTGCCGATAGCCGTCGTTCAGGTGCTGGTCGAAAAAAGGCCGCCGGCTCTTGGCCAGGGGGCGATCCGGGTTGGGGTTGCCGAGGGCCGCCTGCCAGCGTTTATAGCGTTTTCCGAGGTCATGCCTGGCCGATGCCGCCTCGATGGATGTCGACAGCGGCGCTGGCAAGGCGAGGCAGTCGAGGATGGCGAGGGCAGCCTTGCGGGCCAACTCCAGGTGCTCATCCAACATGCGGTCGCAGCGCGCATGCGAGGCAGCATCGCCAGCGTCCGGGTCGACGATATCGTGCCTTTGCAGCCAGACCAGAACTTGGCGACGGGCAGACTCCTGTCCGAGGAGATCGGCGGGTGGCAGCTCGGCCTCCTCCGAGAAAACGATTTCGTGCCCGGGGTGGTACGCTTCGATCAAAGCCGGCAAGCGCGGTGCGACATGCTCGCCGTCCGACCACGAACACTCTCCAGTCATGAGATCGACCCCGTAATCCAGGGTGATGACTTGGCCGCGCATCTGCGTCGATACGTCGGCGACCGGCTCATGGCAGTTGCCGTCCGGCAGACCGGCCCCCGTCAATCCGCCAAGATCATTGCGGATGACGAGCGTTTTTCCTGGGATGGCACTGCGCATGAGCGTACGCAGATCGGCATATCCCGCAAAGGCGCCTCCTGCCTCTAGGCGGCCTTGGCTGTCGAGGATGGCGACGGCAATGTCGTGGCCGGCGTGCTGGAGCGCACGCGGCCAGAGCGCTTCAAGTAGCGCGCGCGCCTTAAATACCGGCAGCCTGGCCCGCTCGTGCCGGAGGACCGGCCAAGCGTCGAACCAGTCAGCCAAGCACGCTTCGTCATGGGGGAAGACGCGCCAGATCAGGTCAACGTCGCGGTCTTCCTCATCGAGCGCTTGCAGGAAGAGATCCGGGGCCGGGACACGCAATGCATCCAGGCACAGGGTGGTCATGGCCCATTGCGCCACGATTCCGGGTTCCAGGCTGCGCCTGGGGGGGGGCGGGGGAATCGCGGCGGCGTAACGCGGTTGCTCAATCAAGAGCGAAAGCGCCAGGGGGCTGGCGTCTAAGCCAAATTCGCCCTCGGGCTGGGTGGTCAGTAGCTCCAACGTGACTTGGCTCGGCGCGCGCAGTGAGCCGTCAATTTCGTTGCCCTGGGCATGGACGAGGAAGAGCCTGCCAGTACCGAGCCCCCGGCGATTGATGCGGCCGGCACGCTGGATGATTCGGTCCAGAGTCACCAGGTCCATCAGCCCCACGTCGGCATCGATGTCCAGGCCGATTTCACCTGCGGAGGTACAAATTAGGTAGGCCGTGGGCTCAGGCGAGGCGTTCTCCGGCCGCGACGGCAAGAAGCGGCGGAAGGCGGCCGAGTCGAGCAGTCGCTCGCGCTCCCAGCCTCGGAGAGTACCGGTCAAGATGGCGATCCGCTCTGGCGGGATGCTGGCCTGAGCGAGTCGATCGGCGAGCAATCCCGCCGCTTCCGGGCGGTGCACGAAGATGGCCACGGCCTTGCTGGCGTCGGCGTAGGCGATGGCGCGTTTGGCGATCTCATTGAGGATGTGAGCAGCCGGTTTTCCTTTGGGAAGTTCCCCCGCCAAATCGACCATGGCCAGTGTCTTTGGCGCCTGCATGCGCTTTGAGAGCAGCGGATCGTCGGCGACGTTGCAGGAAAGCACACTCCCCGGCGCGCACTGGGAGTCGAGGGTGGCGGTCATCTCCAGCACGTGCAGCGGCGCGCGTCCGACGGCCTCGGCACTGGGGCGAGCCAGGGTTTCGATCTCGTGCAGCAGGGCGGAAAACGTCGGAGCGAGGTGCGCTTCGTCGTGAACGACCAGTGTGTCGATGCCGAGGAGGCCGGCGTGGGTAGCGGCCCGTGACCGGCCAGTGCCGTAGCCGCGAAAGAGTAGGCGACTGCCGATCATGTCCGGCGTGCCCAGGACGATGGCCGGCGTGGCCGGGTCCAGGCTCCATTCGCCGTTGTCGGCCAGGGCGCCGCGCAGGGTGGAGACGGCAAGCGGGACTCGGCGCGGCGAGATGCTCTTCAGTGCCTCTGTGACCGCAGGGAATGTGTCCGAAGAGAGCTGGCGCAGCAACCGCTCAGCCAAGCCGGTCGCCTGGTCGACGAGCACCCGGCGATTAACGACCAGGACAAGGCGTCGTGGAAGGGTCACCATTCCTGCTCGGGCCTGGGTGGCGAGGGCGGCGAGGAAAACGGCCAGGATGGCGGTCTTTCCCCCGGCAGTGGGTACCTTGATATACCGCGGCAGGCGATTCTCGCAGAAAGCGTCGAAAGCCTCTCGTTGCCAGCGATTTGGGGGGGAATCGAAAAGCCCAGCAAAGAGCGCGTTCAGCACTTGGTGGTCCGCCATGTCGATATATTTACGGCATAAGTATAAATTCATCTGGCATTGATGCCAGCCGCGGCCCATTATCCCCGTTGTCTGCGGATTGCCAGCGGTAGTACCGGCATCGCCGGAACCGGCCGGTTAAGTGCGATCCAGCATGGCCATGTACCCGTGTTGGGCGCTCCCCTCGTCGGTGTCGGGAATGTTGGATTCTGGTCTATGCATAATCACCCAGTAGCAGAAGGCCGGCCAGTCGCCGTGCTGAGCCATCACTTCAGCCAGCGTCAGGCCATACTTCGCCGCCAGTGTCGCTTGAGCCTGCTGCAGCGCGGGCCCCGATAGTGGATTTGCGGAGGCGTCGCGATGGGTTCGGAGTTCGAGTCTTCGGAGACGACGGATCAACAGGCCCACGACTTCTCCTCCAAGGTCGCAATGCGCCGTTCCAGTTCCTCGGTTTCCAGAGCCTTCCTGCGGCCCTCCACGAGGCCGGCCAGGGCCGCGCCTTCACCCGGAGTCAATTCGCCGCCAGCTACAGCCTCCAGGACTGCCTGCTGGGCTTTGGAAATGCCTTCAGCGGACCTTGTGTCGGGTAAGTCGATCGATATCGGGCGGTCGCGCATCGGCGGGCACAAACGGTCCAGCACAAAGCGGGCAGCCGATATGTCACCGCCGAGTGCCGCCTCCACCAGCATTCGGGCGATTTCTTCAGCGCCTTGTTCCATCGCGGCCAACGCGACAAGCGTCGTGCGGTTACGGCTGCCCTTGGGGCGGCCCGCCGGGTTGCCCGATTGCCCTGGTTTCCATCCCCGTTTTAGGTTTGGGTTGTTCGTCATGTGTTTTGCGCCGGTGATTTTTCAGTAATTGCTACCAGCCGACTAGTCGACGTGACAGGTGGTTTCCTGTGGAGTTTTGTGCCATTTCTGGTCGGCAGTGCAGAAGGAGACAATCGGGCCCTGCAGCGTCGCTCCCGCGCCCCGGGCTGCCAACAGATGCTTTACCTCCTCGGCGGCGGCTTCGCGCGTACGCTTTTTTTCTGGCTGCGGAGGGGAGCGGAATTCGCCCAGTTCGCTATCCCAATACTCGCTGGGTTGATCGTCGCGGCAGCGAGCGAACTCCGGGGAGGTTTCTTGCACCAGATGGGCGGCCGGGGCGTCGAGTGCCGATACCGCGTGGTCCGGCGCTTCTCTCGACTGAAAAGCGGCGTTTCGCTGGCCGGGACTACCGTCAATCCCGGTCGCATCAGATCCATCAAACCCTACACAGGATAGGGTTCGCGGCTTTTCAATGGCGGCAGGGGGAGCAAACCCTATAGGGTTTCGACCTTGTTTGGGCCGGACGGTATTCTCGGGGGAACACGGCTTCGTCATGATGCTGACAAAGCGGCTGGTCCCTGCGGATAACGAATCGGGCCGGATTCCCATGGCCACCAACACCGGCTCGGGATTCCGCTTCAGGACCTCGCGCATCGCTTCCTTGATCGCCAAGTTGCTCAACAATTCCGGCTGTGCTTCGATAGTGTCCAAAATCAGGCTGGCCGCCTGTTTCCGCGAGTCGGCGCTGCTATGGGCGGAGGCCGACGGAGGGGTCAAGCCATGCTTCGATGCCACGTTGGCAAAGAAATCGTCCCTGATGGCGCGCAGGCGGCTCCTATTGCCCACCAAGTCGCTGCCGACCATGCGCCCATTGACCAGCGGGAGGAGCAGTACATGGCAATGGGGGGCGGCTTCGTCAAGGTGAATGACCGCGGACAGGACCGGGACGGCGAAGAATCGACACACCCAGTCCAGTACGTCCTCGAAATAGGTGGATTGCACTACCGACGCCCATGCCGGCAGGCTGATGACCAATTCCACGCTGCGCACGGCGTCGCGGCGCAGGCTGCTGATGCCCGCTGCCTTCAACATCGATTCCGCACTGGCAGCCACTTCGGCCGCCGAACTCGGCCCCGCGAGAATCCGATTCTGCCGAATCCGGCTAGCGTCAATGTGCTTGTCGGCACCGATTTCGGCCTGGATCTCCCGCAGGTTATGCTTGGCCGCGTTCAGCGGAAAATTTTTCCCGACCAGCTTCTTGAGCGAAATGTATTGCGAAGCCGCCATCTTCTCGCTTCCGTCCATGTCATGAGACCTGGACGGCGGGCCAGGCCAGGCGCAGGTTGCGCAGCTTCTTCGGCACCACGCCCCAATAACTGCCGGTCTCGCAAAGCCGCTTTCGGACAGTCTGAGGCTTAACCTGATTGAGGGCGGCGAATGCCTCCGTGCTCAGATGGTAGGTGAGGGGCGAGGAGGGCGAGACCAGGGCTTCGTAGTCACGCAGAGCGCTGTTCTGCATAGAAATTCCTTTCTATCTGAAAGCCGGGAGGAGGAATTCCTTCGGCTGGGCGCTCTCTATTGTTATGCATGCCACCAGTGCCGCACGCAAAGCCCTTCCACGGGTTTTTCCCTGGAATCTGGTCTACGGCTCCTCGGGGGCTTCCTGACGGACTGTGCTGCTCGCTGTTGGCGAGGAGGAGAAGAGGTAGGGGGCGGCAGGGAGATTCATGCCATCGGCCTCGCCGAGATTTTGTCGTGCTTAAGGGATTCCAGCCGGTTTTCCCAAGCTATGAGCGCGGTCCGCTTTTCATCGATGTAGTGGTGGCGGTCGTAATGGACTGCCTGGACGCCCGAAAGGCCGTGGCTCAGCAGTTGGGCTCGGATGTCCTTGCTGACCCCCATGCTGGCCAGCATTGTTTCGACGGTACGCCGGATGTCCCTGATGTCAAACGACTCCCCGCCGAGGGCGGCGGATATCTCCGCAAGCCGTTTACCCGGCGTCGAAATTGATATTGGGGCCTTGCCGTGGGACGAGAAGATAAGCAGATTGCCGTTGCGGGGCTCCCGATCTTCTGTGGCCGCGTTGGCGAGTTCCATTCTACGGGCTCGGTCGATCAGGCTATCTATCATCTCCGCGGCGCGTGGTCCCAGGGGCAATAGATGTTCGCGCGGCTCCCGGCGTTTTCCCTTTCCATCCAACAGACGGAGGGTTTGGGTGTCGTGGTCATAATCGCGGACCTGTGCTCGGAGCAGTTGAGCCGTGCGCTGTCCACCTGCGTAAAGCGCCAGCCAGAGAATCTGGTCTATTAGGCTGTTCCCCAGGGATTTGATGTAGCGTTTGAGCTCGTCAGCGGACAGCGTCCGCTTTCCCGCGCGGGTGGCAATGGCGGGGATCGCGTCCACCGGGTTATGCTCGACAGCGAAGGCGATGAGGTCTGCCGGCAAGCTGGCGTCGAACGGGGCGCGCTTCGCCGCGTTGAAGGCCGCGGAGAGGTAGGCGCGTAGCACACCTGCTGCCCGCTCTTTCCCTGCCTCCCGCACTTTCCGCACCATGGTGGCGATTTGAAGGGCGGTCACCTCGCGCGCCGGCAGGGCAGCGATTTCTTGGTGCGCTTCAACCACGTGGCATTTGAACGATGAGCGAGCTGCAGCGGCGCTTCTGGTTTTGCCTTTGGACGTGAGGCTGGCCGTGTAGGCATCACACAGAGCGCGGAGCGTGTAGAGTTGCTTTTCGGCGGCTACTCGGGCAGCGGTCTCTTTGGCGGCCTTGGCCGCGGCTCGGGCCTCGGCCAACTCCTTTTTGCGTTCCCGGGGATCAATGCCCTGGTCAACCAGTGTTCGCAGTCGGCGCGCTTCTTCGCGGGCGCCAGGTCGATCGGGGCAAGGGGCTTCAAGTGTCCAGGCTCGCACATCGCCGATGGTCACGCGAAGATCGTCTCCTTGCAGAGAGCCCTGGAAGATGAAGGATTTTTGTCCGGTCGGCATTGCCCGGACACCAAGGCCGGGGGCTTCGGTATCCCACAGGAAGTCCTGTTTCTTGTCCGGGGGGCAAGCGAAATCCCTGATTCGGCCGGCCGTTAGCTTGATGCGCGCCATTATTTTCCTGGATGATGGTGCGGTAAGTCGTGTAAGGGCTGTGTAAGGGGTATTCTAGAACGTGGATCAACTTGTATCAACATACCAGGGTTATTCGTACGTCGTAATCCTTTGAAAACAAAGGAGTTGCATATTTTTTTGGCAAAAATCCATTGTGTTGCGGTGGGTGAAAGTGTGATTCGTAATCAGTAGGTCGGAGGTTCGATTCCTCTCTGCAGCACCAGCATCCATGCGGCTCTCCATCCGGAGGGCCGTTTTCTTTTGCGGTCGCCTCAAATGCAACCGCCATCCTGTCAGGAAACTACAAGACCAGAGAGGCGACGTGTTCCGCAATAGAAAGGCATGAAGTAAGTCCTGGCGACTCGATGCCGAACAGATTGACCAGTCCGGGCTTTCCATGGGTTTCGGGGCCTTGAATCATGAAATCGGTAGCAGCATCGTCGGGGCCGGATATTTTGGGGCGGATGCCGCAAAATGCCGGTGCCAACCCGCCGTCGCGCAGTGCTGGCCAATAGCGCCGAACCTCCGAGTAGAAGCGCTCTGCTCGATCCGGGGCGACAGCGTAGTCGGCTTCCGTGATCCACTCAACATCGGGACCAAAACGAGCTTGTCCCCCCAGGTCGAGAGTGAGATGCACGCCCAAGCCGCCTGGTTCGGGCACAGGGTAGATCAAATGGGAAAACGGGACCCGGGCTGCGTGGGCGTAGTAGTTTCCCTTGGCCAGGAAACGCGGAGGAACGTGCTGCGCAGGGAAGCCGTCAAGCAGGGAGGCAACCCGCTGAGCGTCGAGTCCGGCTGCATTGACGACAATCGAGGACCTCAGCTGCATGGTTTCCGTGGAGCCGGCTTCCAGCAAGATTTCTTTGCCGCCAACACTTCCTCGTAGGAAGGGACTCTGGAGTGCAAGGACGGCGCCGTGGCGCTCCGCATCACCGCATATCGCGAGCATCAGGCCATGGCTGTCGATAATTCCGGTGGTCGCCGAAAGCAGGGCGGCTGTGCATCGAAGTTCCGGCTCCAGGGCCCGTACCTGCCCGGCGGAAAGCAACTCCAATCCTGAGACGCCGTTTGACTCTCCCTGAGTGCGCAATTCCTGCAACTTCGCTTCATGGGCCGCCGAGGTGGCGACGATCAGCTTGCCACAGCGCCGATGCTCAATGCCATGGGTCGCGCAGAAGGCGTAGAGGAGTCCGTTTCCCTCGACGCACAATCTGGCTTTCAGCGAGCCGCAGGGGTAATACAGTCCGGCATGGATCACCTCGCTGTTGCGGGCGCTGGTCTCCGTCCCGAAGGCATCGTGACGTTCGAGCACCACGGTTTCGCATCCGCGCATCGCCAAGGCTCGGGCACACGCCAACCCGACTACGCCCGCCCCAATCACCACCGCATCTACAGCTTCCATGCCGATAGCGACAGAAATCGCCAAAGAATGATCCTGGCGGCGAGGATACCTGAAGGAGCAGGAATTCGTCCCGGACTGAGCTTGGGGAGGCCGGCTTCGGTAGTGTCCGAAAAGCGGTGCTTTCAGCCGGCCGAAGGCGGCTGGTTGAATCGGGATGATCCAGCCTTTGACTTGTCGCCCGCAGGGTGCCATGGTCTCGGGGACGAGGCTAACCAATCTTTCCGCTACCCATGCCGACATGAGGGATTGTTTCCAATGAATTCAATCAGTTTCCCGGTTCTCACAACCCTGTTGGCCATGGGATTGCTCTTGGCTGGCAATGCGGTGGCGAAGCCAGGCCAATCCGTGGCTGCGGTGGTCGAAAGCAACGACAAGAAATTGGACGTCCCCTGGGTTTCCCTCAAGCCGGGCCAACAGCACCCAGCGGGCTTTGGGCTCTCCCGTGACGGCGTCCTGTCCTATCACGGAAA
This sequence comes from Rhodocyclaceae bacterium, assembly GCA_018261935.1. Taxonomy (GTDB): domain Bacteria; phylum Pseudomonadota; class Gammaproteobacteria; order Burkholderiales; family Rhodocyclaceae; genus JAGTRP01. The sequence continues at coordinate 186,363 of JAGTRP010000006.1, read as the reverse complement.
AACGCTCCAGCCGCGGGTCAAGGTATTGGATGGCGCTGGAAAGGCCAGCAACAATCCCTCCGAAGTGAAAATCTCTCCTCTTAGCCTTTCCGGCAATCTGGCCCTGCTGCTCGCTTGCGAGCCCGCCGGGTCCCAATCCAGGATGTGCTGGTTCCAATATCTGGTGGATGTCAGGAACGGCGGGATTCGCGACATGTCCTGGGCGAAGTACCCGGTGCCGGCGCAGGTCTGGTGGGCCAAGGATGATTCATTTGCCGTCATCCCCGTAAGTGGGGAAGGAGACCAATGGCTCTCGGTGCTGGATATCAGGAAAGGCGAGAGTCGCGACGTCTATTTCCAGGATGCCGTCCAGGCGGCAGCGCGTCCGTTGAATTGCAGGCCCGGCGACGAAGAATACGCCATCGATCTGGACAGCCTGGAATGGCAGGGGAACGACCAGATCGGCCTGTCCGGCATCATGATGTGCGGTCGCCCGCCCAAGCCGCATTCGCTCAAGATGACGGTCAAACTGAATACCGGCGACATCCGGGGTGTGCCGCTCGGCTCCCGGCAAGAGCCCGGCGCCGGGGTGCCGCCAGCCCAATCCGCGAGCTTCGACTGCAGCAAGGCCACCTCGCCGGTGGAAAAGATGATCTGCGCCGATGCCGGCCTCGCCAGGCTGGATGGCGAACTCAGCGTGCTTTACAGACAATCACTGAGCCAGGCCGAAAACAGCAATACGCTGAAGAGCCAGCAGATGGACTGGTTGCGGCAGGTCCGCAACAAATGCGCCACGTCCTCCTGCCTGGCCGATGTGTATAAGCAACGCATCAGCGAGTTGCAGCGGACGGCAGGGAAGCCGGCTCAGGGCTCTCCCTCGCTTTGACCGGGAGGGGGTGCCGCCGGCAATAAGGCATCCTGTCGCCAAGAAATGCGATGACAAGCAGCTCTACCTGGAGGTGATGGCTGCAGCCCGTAGAGCCAAGCCGGGCCGGCATGAGCGGTCACGGGTAGTTTCCTTGGCCCACGACGGAGGATGTCTGGCGTGGAAAATTGAGCCTGGGGGCGTCCAGGAGAAGATCCAGGGCGGCCCGGCGCTCTTCCTTGTCGAGGTGGGCGAGATCCTCCACCCGTCGATAGAAGGCCGGCAGGTCGTGGCCGACCTGTTCCAGCAAAGCCTCAAAGGCCGGAACCAGCTTGGTGTATAGGCCGACGGAGCCCAGTCTCGCGTTGTTCAGGCCGGCGTCGAAAAAGGCATCGTAGCCGCTGGCGCCGCCCCAGGAGGACTTGAGGCGGGCATAGGCCAGCCGCAGGCTGTCCAGGGTTTCCTGCTTGGCTCGCCGTTTTTCTTCCTCCGGCCAGGGGCACGAGTAGATTTCCCGCAACCTGTCGCTGTATTCCGTCACCAATTCCTTGAACCGGGCTTTGCGCTGCTGTCGGGCTTCGAACTCCCGGAAGCGGGCCGGGTCGGCCTGGTGGGCCAGCCAGCGGCGCATCCCTTCGGTTTCCACCGTGGTGGCGAAAGATTCGTTGAAGGAGGAGTCCCCTCGCACGAACACCACCTGGTGAGCCAACTCGTGAAATACCGTGCGGGCGACCTCCTCTTCGCCGAAGCGCAGGAAGGTATTCAGCACGGGGTCGTCGAAAAACCCCAGGGTGGAATAGGCAGGTATGTTCGCTACATAGGTTTCCAGGCCCCGCGCCCGCAATCCTCGGGCGAAGTCCTCGGCAGCCGCCCGGTCGTAGTAACCTCGGTAATTGACGCAGCCAACGAAGAGAAGGCACCACTCTTCCAGGTCCATGGATAACTCCTTGGCTGCGAATACGTTCCAGACGACGTAAGGGCGGCCCAGGTCGGCGTAGCTGCGGTAGCTGCCGTTCTCTGGCAGGGCGAGCTCGCGGCTGGCAAACTCCCGGATCTCGGCAGTCTTTTCCAGCTTTTTCCGGAGGCTGGGGGCAGTGGATGGATCATGGATGATGCGGGGAATGGGTTCCGCGGCCTGCATGACGCGAAGGTGGCCGCCCACTGCCTGGGTGTAGTAGGCCACATTGGCGCAACTCTCCAGAAGAAATGCGAGGGTCACGGCCAGTACCGACTTAAGCATGAATGAAATGTCCTGTTCTGAGGAAGCTTGCCACCTGCCGGGCGCAGGCCGGAGAAATGAGCATGCCCGAGTGGCTGACGGGGAGGAGAATGCGGTCCCTGGCGCCCGGCAGGCAGGTTTCCTCCGCCGCCACCACGCCGTCGTTGGGGCGCGGCAAACCGGGAATGACACGGCCCAGACCCCAGCGCCGGGTGCCGGCGATGATGCCGACGTCGAGCGATTCCGGTTGGGTTGGCCGGGGGCGGGCAAGCCAGTCCTTCATGCTGCTCCCCAGGAACGGCGACAGGGCCCATCGGTCGGCTAGATAGCTGCCGCAATGGCAGCCTGCGCAGGGGCTGCCCATCAGGACGATCCGTCCGATCCGTGGGGCCTTGTGCTTTTCCAGCATGGCCAAGGCAAGCAGTCCGCCTAGGCTGTGGCCGACCAGGTGGATCCTGGTGCCCGGCGTCTGGCCGACGACGGTGGCGAGCCGATCGGCGTTGCTTTCAAGGTCCTGGCTCCAGGAGGGGTAGGAGAAGCGGTGGACAGTGAATCCCTCTGCCTCGAGCCAGAGGTGGTGCGGGAGAAAAACCACGCCGTGCATCCACAACCCGTGGATCAGGATGACGGCTTCGGCATTGTCGGTCATGGCCTCGCTCAATTCGGATTATCCGGCTGGTTGGCGGGTGTCGTTTTCAATGCGCACGGCGTAATATGACAACATCCATACGCTACCGTTTGTAACCGAAGTCCGGACAACCCTTGCTGGAGGACAAGCATGCAGATCGACAACAAAATTTTTCTGATCACCGGGGCGGGTTCCGGGCTCGGTGCGGCCACCGCCCGCATGGTGGCAGAGGCGGGTGCCAAGGTGGTACTGGCCGACCTTAACCGCGAGGCCGGCGAAAAGCTCGCCACCGAACTGGGAGGCAATGCACGCTTTGTCGAGACCGATGTGGCTAGTGAGGCCAGCGCCGTCAATGCTGTGCAGGCGGCGGTATCCTGTTTTGGCGGCCTTCACGGTCTGGTGAACTGCGCCGGGGTGGCGCCGGCCGAAAAGGTGGTGGGCCGTGACGGACCCCACAGGCTGGAGAGCTTTGCCAAAGTCATCAACATCAACCTGGTGGGCACCTTCAACATGATCCGCCTGGCGGCGGAGGCCATGATGAGGGGCGAACCCGATGCCGGCGGCGAGCGCGGCGTCATCGTCAATACTGCCTCGGTGGCGGCATTCGAGGGGCAACTCGGGCAGGCGGCCTATGCCGCCTCCAAGGGCGGCATCGTTGCCCTGACGCTGCCCGTGGCCCGGGAGCTGTCCAGGAGCGGTATCCGCGTGGTCACCATCGCCCCGGGCATCATGGAAACGCCCATGCTCCTCGGCATGCCGCCGGAAGTTCAGGAATCCCTCGGCAAGATGGTGCCCTTCCCTCAGCGCATGGGCAAACCGGCGGAGTATGCGGCACTCGTCAAGCATATTGCCGAAAATTCCTATCTCAACGGCGAGGTCATTCGCCTGGATGGCGCGATCCGGATGGGCGTCAAATAAACTATACTGCGGCTCTGCTGAGTTCCCCAAAGGCGCTGTCGGCGCCTTTTTCATTTTCCATGTCTCAAGCACCCTGCTACCACTGCGGCCAGCCCATTCCCAACGATATCCAATTGGCCGTGACGGTGGGCGGGCAACCTCGCGCCATGTGCTGCCATGGTTGCCACGCCGTCGCTCAGGCCATCGTCGATAACGGGCTGGAGGACTACTACCGGAGCCGCGATGCCCTGCCGGAGTCGCCTCGGGAGGCCGTGCCCACCATCCTGGACCAGCTGTCCCTGTTCGACCACGCCGATTTCCAGAAGAGCTTCGTCAAGGCGCTGGGGGAAACCGAGCGGGAGGCGTCGTTACTGCTGGAGGGGATCACCTGCGCCGCCTGCATCTGGCTGAACGAACAACATCTCTCCAAGCTGCCCGGGGTGAGTGCGGTGGATATCAATTACGCTACCCGGCGAGCCCGGGTGCGTTGGGACGAGACCCGGGTGAAGCTGTCGGACATCCTCGCCGCCATCGCCGCCATCGGCTACCGGGCCTATCCCTACGACGCCGCCAAGAACGAGGAAATTTCCAAGAAAGAGCGACGGGACGCCATCTGGCGTCTGTGGGTCGCCGGCTTCGGCATGATGCAGGTGATGATGTACGCCATCCCGGTCTACCTGGCCGGGGAAGGCGACATGTCGGCGGATATCGAAAGCCTGCTGCGCTGGGCCAGCCTCGTGCTTACCCTGCCAGTGGTGATCTACTCCTCAGCGCCCTTTTTTCGCCATGCCTGGCGGGATCTCAAGCTGCGCCGCGTCGGGATGGATGTCCCGGTGGCTTTGGGGGTTGGCGCCGCCTTTGCGGCCAGCGTTTGGGCAACCCTGGTGCATTCAGGGGAGGTGTACTTCGATTCGGTCGCTATGTTTGTCTTCTTCCTCCTGGGTGGGCGCTATCTGGAAATGACGGCCCGCCAGAAGGCTGTGAGCGTCACCGAGGCCCTGGCCAAGCTGCTGCCGGCCTTCGCCCAGCGCTTGCCCGGTTTCCCCGCCGACCGCACCCCGGAACAGGTGGTGGTGGCCGATCTAAGGGCCGGGGATGCGGTTCTGGTGCGGCCGGGAGATACCATTCCGGCTGATGGCCGGGTGGTCGAGGGCATCAGTTGCGCCAACGAGGCCTTGCTGACCGGCGAGAGCCGTCCGGTGCCCAAGGCACCGGGCGATGCCGTCACCGGCGGCGCCATCAACGCCGAGAGCCCGTTGATTATGCGGGTGGAACAGGTGGGCGAGGGGACGCGCCTTTCCGCCATCATCCACTTGATGGAACGGGCGGCGGCCGAAAAGCCCCGTATCGTCGAGTTGGCCGACCGCATTGCCAGCCGCTTCGTGGGCGCTCTCTTGTTGGTTGCGGTGCTGGTGGCGGCGGGGTGGTATTGGTTCGATCCGGCCCGGGCCCTGTGGATTACCGTATCGGTCCTGGTAGTGACCTGCCCCTGTGCGCTCTCCCTGGCGACCCCCATCGCCCTCACCGTAGCGGCAGGCGCTCTGGCCCGGGAGGGGCTCTTGGTGACCAGGGGGCATGCCATCGAAACCCTGGCGCGGGCGACCCATTTCGTTTTCGACAAGACCGGTACGCTCACTACCGGGCGCATGCGCCTGCTGGATGTGATGCTTTTCGAAAAAATGTCCCGGGAGCGTTGTCTGGCCTTGGCGGCGGCGCTGGAACAGGCCTCGGAGCATCCCCTCGGTACAGCTTTGCGCTTGGCCGCCAGCGATGCCGAATTGCCTGTGGCCGAGGCGGTGCGCAGCGAACCGGGGCAGGGCGTCGAAGGCGTCATCGAAGGCGTCTCCTATCGTATCGGCCGGCCGGACTTCGTGCTGTCGGCCGCTGCCGGCGACTTGTCGCCCCAGGCGGCGGACTGGCTGGCCGGGGGGGATACCGTAGTCGCCCTGGGCGAGAACGGGCGTTGCCTTGCACTGTTCCGCCTGGGGGATGAGGTCAGGCCTGAAGCGAAGGCCGTGGTCGAGGAATTGAAGTCCTCGGGCCGGCGGGTGGTGCTGCTCACCGGCGACGCGCCGGGCGTCGCGGCGCGGGTGGCGGCGCAACTCGGGATCGAGGACGTGCGGGCGGGGGTGACCCCCCAGGGCAAATACGATGCGGTCACCGGCCTCCAGGCGGCCGGCGGAATAGTGGCCATGGTAGGCGACGGCGTGAACGACGCGCCGGTGCTGGCCCAGGCCCAGGTGTCGGTCGCCATGGGCGGCGGCGCCCAGTTGGCGCGAACCCAGGCCGATCTGATCCTGCTGTCGGAAAATCTCGATCATCTGCGCCACGGCTTGAAAAAGGCGGGTTTGACGCTGAAGGTCATCAAGCAAAATCTCTTGTGGTCCTTTGCTTATAATTTCGTGGCTCTCCCCCTTGCCATCGCCGGTTATGTAACTCCCTGGCTGGCAGGTATCGGCATGTCGGCCAGTTCGCTGCTCGTGGTGCTCAATTCCCTGCGCATACAGCGCGTGGAGAATGATTGATGGAAATAATGTACCTCCTCGTACCGGTCTCGGTGCTGCTCGTCTTCGGCATCGCGGCCGCCTTCTGGTGGTCCGTGAAAAGCGGCCAGTTCGATGACTTGGAAGGGCCAGGCTTTCGCATCTTGATGGATGACGATCGACCGAAGGCTGCGGGCCAAATCCCAGAGGTCGGGGAAAAACCAAGAAAAGTTTGACTTGCGTCAACCCGGATTTTTGTCAACGCTGGCAACATCCGCTTTTAGGTGGGGAGCACTGTTCTCCACATCATTTCTCTGTTGGGGTTGGGGTGCGTTGCGACGCACCCTTTTTTTTGCCCCGGCCAGCCATTAGGCGTAATCCCTCCGGACAGTTTTTGATACAGATGCCCATCGGGTTGATCTAGGTCAAAGGGGGGGCTTCGGGCTGGAATACCATCCGCTTCCAAGATGCCGCCTACGATTCAGGGAGGGGTGGCATACAGTTTTTTTTCAAACGAGAGGTGGGTCCATGTCGGAAACGCAAACCACATACAACTACAAGGTCGTACGGCAATTTACCGTCATGACCGTCATCTGGGGCATTGTTGGCATGCTGGTCGGTGTCATCATTGCCGCCCAGTTGGTCTGGCCGGAGCTTAACTTCGGCCCCTGGCTGCACTTTGGGCGCCTGCGCCCGCTGCACACCAACGCGGTTATCTTTGCGTTTGGTGGTTGCGCGTTGTTCGCAACGTCCTATTGGTGTGTTCAGCGCACCTGCCATACCCGCCTCTGGGGCGGTCCATTGATTCCGCTGACTTTCTGGGGTTGGCAAATCATCATCGTGCTCGCCGCCGTCACCCTGCCGCTCGGTCTGACCACCGGCAAGGAATACGCCGAACTCGAGTGGCCGATCGACATCCTGGTCACCGTGGTCTGGGTTTCCTATGCCATCGTGTTCTTCGGCACCATCGCCAAGCGCACGGTCTCTCACATCTACGTGGCCAACTGGTTCTTCGGCGCCATGATCATCGCGGTCGCCCTGCTGCACCTAGGCAACAGCTGCGAGATTCCGGTCAGCTTCGTGAAGTCCTACTCCTGCTACGCCGGCGCCCAAGACGCCATGGTGCAGTGGTGGTACGGCCACAACGCCGTGGGCTTCTTCCTGACTGCCGGCTTCCTGGGCATGATGTACTACTTCGTGCCTAAGCAGGCTGGCCGTCCGGTTTATTCCTATCGGCTGTCCGTGGTGCACTTCTGGGCCCTGATCTTCACCTACATGTGGGCCGGCCCGCACCACCTGCACTACACCGCGCTGCCTGACTGGACCCAGTCCGTCGGCATGATCTTCTCTCTGATTCTGCTGGCTCCGTCCTGGGGCGGCATGATCAACGGCATCATGACCCTGTCCGGTGCCTGGAACAAGCTGCGCGATGATCCGATCCTGAAGTTCCTCATCACTTCCCTGTCCTTCTACGGTATGTCTACCTTTGAAGGCCCGATGATGTCCGTGAAGACCGTGAACGCCCTGTCCCACTACACCGACTGGACGGTCGGCCACGTGCACTCCGGCGCTCTGGGCTGGGTGGCCATGGTGTCCATCGGCTCCGTCTACTACCTGCTGCCCCGCCTGTTCGGCAAGCAAGAGATGTACAGCACCAAGCTGATCACGGTGCACTTCTGGGTCGCTACCATCGGCGTCGTGCTCTACATCGCTTCCATGTGGGTTGCTGGCGTCATGCAGGGCCTGATGTGGCGTGCGGTCAACGCTGACGGCACCCTGGCCTACAGCTTCGTCGAAGCCGTGAAGGGTTCTTATCCCTTCTGGGCGATCCGTGTTCTGGGTGGTGTGTTGTTCCTGGGTGGCATGCTGATCATGGCTTACAACATGTTCAAGACCATTGCCGGTGGCAACACGCAGGATGTGCCGGTTGTCGCTGCGGCCGCTCATCACGCCTGATTAGGGAGGAAAAGTAATGATCAAGCACGAGCAAATCGAGAAGAACGTAGGTCTTCTCATTGTCCTGACCCTGGGCGTCGTGATCTGGGGCGGCCTGCTGGAAATTCTGCCGCTCTTCTTCCAGAAGTCCACGACCACCCCGATCGAGGGGGTCAAGCCCTACGACGCCGTTCGCCTGGCCGGCCGTGACGTGTATATCCGGGAAGGCTGCTATAACTGCCATTCGCAGATGGTCCGTCCGTTCCGCGCCGAGACCGAGCGTTATGGCCACTATTCGGTGGCCGGCGAGTACGTCTATGATCACCCCTTCCAGTGGGGCTCCAAGCGTACGGGTCCGGACCTACACCGGGTCGGCGGTCGCTATTCCGACGAATGGCAGCGCGCTCACCTCATGAATCCGCGCGACGTGGTGCCCGAGTCCAACATGCCGGCGTTTGCCTTCCTGGCCGGCGCCAAGGCCAAGGATACCGTCGGTTCCGACATCGACGCGAAGATGCAAGCCATGGTGAAGCTGGGCGTTCCTTACACCGCTGATGACATCAAGGGTGCCAAGGCCGCTATCGGCGACAAAACCGAGATGGATGTTCTGATTGCCTACCTGCAGGGCCTGGGTACGGCGCTGAAGAACACCAAGTAAAGCCATGGACATCAACGATCTGCGTTCCATCACCACGGTGCTCTCGATGCTGACCTTTCTCGGGATCGCCTGGTGGGCCTACAGCAGGGGCAACAAGGGGCGCTTCGAAGAAGCGGCCAACCTGCCATTCGCAGAGCATGATGATGAGGGGGCGGCGTCCAGCACGTCGCACCCGCGCTGAAAAGAGGAAAGCAAATGAGCGATTTCGTTAGCGAATTTTGGAACTTGTACGTAGTGGTCATCGTGCTGGTGAGTATTCTCGCCTGCGCGGCGCTGCTCTTCATCCAGAGCAAGGCCACCTTTACGCAGGGCAAGACCATGGGCCACGTCTGGGACGAGACCCTGGAGGAGTACAACAACGCCCTGCCGAAGTGGTGGAGCTGGATGTTCTACATCACCGTGATCTTCGCCCTGGTCTACCTGGTTCTCTATCCGGGGTTGGGCAAGTTCCAGGGCATCCTGGGCTGGTCGTCCGCCGGGCAGCACCAGGCTGAAGTGGCCAAGGCCGACGCCCAAGTCAAGCCGCTGTTCGACAAGTACATGAAGATGGACGTGAAGGCAGTGGCTGCTGACAAGCAGGCCATGGAAATGGGCAAGCGCCTTTACATGACCTACTGCATGCAGTGCCACGGTGCGGATGCCCGCGGTTCCAAGGGCTTCCCGAACCTGACCGACAACGACTGGCTGTACGGCGGCGAACCCGAGAAGATCGAGGAAACCATTGCCGGCGGCCGCATGGGCGTCATGCCTCCCCATGCCCAGCTGGGTGCGGATACCATCAAGGATGTGGCCAACTTCGTCCGCTCCCTGTCCGGTTTGGCTCATGACTCCGTCCGTGCTGCCAAGGGCAAGGAGACCTTCACCTCCGCCGGCTGTATCGGTTGCCATGGTCCGGAAGGTACCGGCCTGCAAGCGGTTGGCGCTCCGAACCTGACCGACAAGACCTGGCTGTACGGCTCGTCCGAAAACACCATCATCGAGACCGTTACCAAGGGCCGTCAGAACCAGATGCCGGCCTGGAAGGAATTCCTCGGCGATGGCAAGGTGCACGTGCTCGCGGCCTACGTCTATAGCCTCGGCCAAGGCGCGAAGTAATACCTGGAACGGGGCGGGCAACCGCCCCGTTTTGCTTGACCGGAAATATTAGTAAGCACTGATTTGTATCAAAATCCCATAGGGCCGTCCAGAGGCGGCAAGCCTGTGTGATTTCGATACGGATATAGAGAAAATGAGTCAAAGCGAAAGCGGCACCAGCGTCTCGGAGACGCCCAAGGGCGTTTCCCTCTACGAGAAGCACAAGATCATCTATGCCCGGGAGGTAAGCGGGTGGTGGGCCAACTGGCGGTGGACCATGGTCTGGTTCACGCAGCTGCTTTTCTACGGCTTGCCCTGGCTGGAGTGGAATGGGCGTCAGGCGGTGCTTTTCCATCTGGTCGAACGCAAGTTCTATCTTTTCGGGCTGGTGCTGTGGCCCCAGGATGTTTTCTATCTGGCGGTGCTGCTGATCATTTCGGCCTACGCCCTGTTCCTGTTTACTGCCGTCGCCGGGCGGCTGTTCTGTGGTTATGCCTGTCCCCAGACCGTATATACGGAAATCTTCATGTGGATAGAGAACCGCATCGAAGGCGACCGGCCGGCCCGGCTCAAGCTCGACAAGGCGCCTTGGACCGCCCGCAAGGTCCGTATCAAGACGTTGAAGCATGGGGCCTGGATCGCGCTGTCGATCTGGACGGGCTTCACCTTGGTGGGCTATTTCACGCCCATGTCCGAACTTCTCCGGGAGCTGCCCTTCCACCTGAGCGGATGGGAACTCTTCTGGACCTTCTTCTACGGCGGCTTCTGCTACATGCAGGCCGGCTTCCTGCGGGAGCAGGTGTGCAAGTACATGTGTCCGTATGCCCGCTTCCAGGGGGTCATGTTCGACCCGGATACCCTGATCATCACCTATGATCCGCAACGGGGCGAGCCCCGGGGCGCCCGCCGGAAGGGGGGCGATGCCAAGGCGAGCGGAGCGGGGGACTGCGTCGATTGCGGCATCTGTGTCCAGGCTTGCCCCACCGGCATCGACATCCGCAACGGCCTGCAATATGAATGTATCGGCTGTGCGGCCTGTATCGACGCTTGCGACGACGTCATGGGGAAAGTCGGATTGCCCAAGGGGCTCATCCGCTATTCGACGGAAAATGCCTTGGCAGGGCACTACTCGACCAAGGATATCGCCCGCCATGTCCTTCGTCCCCGTATCCTCCTCTACACCGTGGTTCTGCTGGCCATAGTGGGGGCGTCCGGATGGTCCCTGGCAACCCGCGTTCCCCTCAAGGTGGACATCATCCGGGATCGCTCCATCCTGGCTCGGGAGGCGGAGGATGGCCGGATCGAGAATGTATTCAACGTGAAAGTCATGAATACCTCGGAGCAACCCCGGCGCTTCACTCTCTCCGTCAGCGGCCTTCCCGGAGCCGAGCTCGTGGGCGAGCGGACGGTCGAAGCGGATGCCGCCGAGAACCATGAAGTGACACTCAGCGTCCTCGTTCCCGCCGAGTCCGGCAAGCAGGGCGCCAATACCATCTATTTTGACATCCAGGCCCAAGATAGCAGCAGCGTCGCGGTGCACGAAAAAGCCTCTTTCCTGATCCCGTAATATGAGAATCGCAATGCGTTTACAGTCTTCCGACAACCGTCCGTGGTACAAGGAGCCCTGGCCGTGGATTCTGATGGCGGGTCCCATGGTGGTCGTCATCGCCGGCTTCACCACCGCATGGTTGGCAATCCTCAGCAACGACGGTTTGGTGATGGACGACTATTACAAGCAGGGGCTGGCCATTAACCAGCAGTTACAGCGGGAGCAGAAGGCAGGCGACCTTGGATTGCAGGGGGATGTCATGCGCTCCGGGGAGCAGTTGCGCGTGATGTTGAGCGCAGGCCCCGGGCAAGCGGCATGGCCGGAGAAACTCACCCTGCGTATCACTCATCCGACCCGTGCGGGGATGGACCAGCATGTCACGCTGGTTGCTGCCGGGGCGGGAATGTTCAGTGGCAAGCTGGAAACCGAGATTTCCGGGCGCTGGCATGTTGTCCTCGAGGATCAGTCTGGTCAATGGCGGCTCGTCGGGGATTGGCAGGCGGATGCCGAGGAGTCGTTTCGGCTGCTTTCTGGGGATGCAGCATCAACAATTAATCGTAACGTTACCGGGAGGTGATCCATGGCTTGGAAAGAACTGTTCAGTACCGATATCGGCTTGTTGAGCGTTTTTACGATCGGATTCGTGCTCGTAATGGGCGTCTTTTTTGGCAAATATTTTAGCGGGAAGATGGACGAGGACGCCCGAAAGCAGCAGTAGGCTTTAGGCTTCGATGCGGCACCGGCTCAGCCGGTCGCTGCTCTTCCCAACCCCCGTCCGGCTCTGCCGGCGGGGGTTTATGCTTTTATTGGGGGGCGTGCTTGGCGTCCAGGAAGACCCGCTAGATATCCGCCGGCCGAAATAGCCTAAAGTGGAGGCAGGTCGGCCGTATGCAAAGTGAAGCTGCCTTTGGCGCGATCCTCGAAATAATGTCTTAGGCAGAGGGTGACACTGCGGAAAGCCAAGTCATCCCAAGGAATGTCGTCTTCGGCGAAGAGGGCGGTTTCCAGGCTCTCTTCCCCGGCGCCGAATGCAGGCTCCCGCAAGTGGCCCCGGTAAAACAGGTGAACCTGGTTGATATGGGCAACATTGACCATGGTGAAGAGATCGTTGACGACCACTTCCGCGCAAGCTTCCTCCAGCGTCTCCCGGGCTGCCGCTTCGGCAGTGGTCTCGCCGTTTTCCATAAATCCGGCCGGCAGTGTCCAGAAACCGCGGCGGGGCTCGATGCCGCGTTGGCAAAGCAAAATCCGGTTTTCCCAAGTCGCTACGCAACCCACCACAAGGCGTGGATTCTCGTAATGGATATGGCCACAACGGTCGCACACATGCCTCGGTAGCGTGTCGCCGGCCGGAACCCGCAGGCTAACCGTTGATGCGCACTGGGTACAGAACTTGATCACGTAAAGGAGTCGGATCGATGGGCGGAATCTCAGTGTAGCACCCTGACGTTGCTTCGGATCGGGCAGGAGAGCCAAACTTGCGCGATATCCTTTGCGCCTCCCGGATGACCCTGGCTACAATAGAGGAAGCAAACAATGAGATGAGCACCGCTAAGCCAGCGGTGCCGTGTAGGGGGTATTGGATGTTCGTCATCGTCGGGTATGTAGTCGTCCTGGGCGCGGTGCTCGGGGGCTTCACACTGGCCGGCGGCCATCTGGGAGCGCTCCTTCAGCCCGTTGAGCTCATCATCATCGCGGGTTCCGCTGGCGGCGCCTTTTTCATCGGCAATACGCCGGCCGGCATCAAGGCTACCTTCAAGGCCATCCCCAGCGCCCTCAAAGCATCCCGCTTCAACAAGGCCCTCTATATGGACCTGCTGGCGCTCATGTACGAGATCCTGAGCAAGGTCCGCAAGGAAGGGCTCATGTCCATCGAAGGCGACGTCGAGAACCCGGAATCGAGCCCGATTTTCGGCAAGTACCCCAGCGTTACCGCCGATCACCATGCGGTCGAGTTTTTGACCGATTATCTGCGCATGATGGTGGGTGGCAACCTGAATGCCTTCGAGATCGAGAATCTGATGGATTCAGAAATCGAAACTCATCACCAGCAGAGCCATGTGCCGGTAATGTCTATCGGCCGCGTGGCCGACGGCCTGCCGGCCTTCGGTATCGTCGCCGCGGTGATGGGGGTGGTGCATACCATGGAGTCGGTGGGTATCCCGCCGTCGGAGCTTGGCAAGCTGATTGCCGCCGCTCTCGTGGGCACCTTCCTTGGTATTCTGCTGTGTTACGGCTTCATCGGGCCCATCGGCAACTTGCTGGAGCAGAAGGCCGACGAAGAGGCCAAGATGTACCTGTGCATGAAAGCCGTCCTGCTCGCCTCCATGTCCGGCTATGCGCCGCAGGTGGCGGTGGAGTTCGGCCGCAAGGTGCTGTATTCCCATGATCGTCCGACCTTTATCGAGCTTGAGGACGACCTCAAGGCTCGCAAGGGCAAGTGACCGGGCTCAGGCCCGTTATCGGATGAGCCGCCATGACTGACGACTCCCAGCGCCCCATAATCGTCAAGAAGATCAAGAAGGGGGGGCACGGCGCCCATGGTGGCGTCTGGAAGCTTGCCTACGCCGATTTCATGACGGCGATGATGGCCTTCTTCCTCCTGATGTGGCTGCTGGGATCCACTGCCAAGGGGGATTTCGAGGGTATCTCCGAGTATTTCAAGACGCCGCTCAAGGTGGCTCTGCAGGGGGGGGCTGGCTCCGGCGATTCTTCCAGCGTCATCAAGGGCGGCGGCAAGGATTTGACCCGGCAGGCAGGGCACGTCAAACGGGGCGAAATCGAGAGTGAAACCAAGAAATTCGTCATGAAGGAGACGTCCCTCGAGTACCAGCGCAAGGAGCAGGAAGCCCTGGAAAATCTGAAGGCCAGGATCGAGCGGGCCATCGCCGAAAACCCGCAGCTCGCCCTGTTCAAGAACCAGATTCTCCTGGACATTACGGCCGAAGGCTTGCGCATCCAGATCGTCGACGAGCAGAACCGCCCCATGTTCGACCTCAGCAGCGCCGAACTGAAGCCCTATACCAAGGAAATCCTCCGGCAAATCGGCAAGACCCTCAATGCGGTGCCGAATCGCATCAGCCTCGCCGGGCATACGGATGCTGCCCAGTTCTCGGCCGGCGACCGGGGCTTTTCAAACTGGGAGCTGTCGGCCAATCGCGCCAACGCCTCCCGCCGCGAGCTCATCACAGGCGGCATGGAAGATGCCAAAGTTCTGCGTGTGGTCGGGCTTGCCTCGGCAGTCCTGTTCGACAAGAATGATCCCCTCAACCCCGTCAATCGCCGCATCAGCATCATCGTGATGAACAAGAAGACGGAAATCGCAGTCCTCCAGGAGGAGGGGCCGGAAACCGAAGTCGGAACGCAGGGCGAGGCGACGCCGGAAAGCCTCAAGCTGCCGGTCGGCAGTAAGCCAAACGCCGGATAGCAATCAATCGACGGCACGGCGCGGCAATCCGGTTCGGCAAGCACATTGCACCTGGGGCGAAGTTGAAGTGTGTTGAACCGCACAAGGGGATCATGGCAAAGACTATTCTTGCAGTCGATGATTCGACATCGTCCGTCGGATGGTGCGCTGTACACTCAAAATTCCTGCCGGCGAGTCTTGGAGCGACGAGTGGGCAGGGTTCTAGATCATCATGAGTGATTTGCCCAAGACAGGGGGCGGCCGCCCGGTGCCTTTCCCCGCTGCACCCCGCATTGTCGTTCCCGCCAGGGAGGCCATGGAGCGGGAATTTGCCTTCTCCACGGTCGATTTCGAGCGTGTCCGCCAGCTCATCTATCACCACGCGGGCATTTCCCTCTCGCCGATCAAGCAAGACATGGTCTACTCCCGCCTGGCGCGGCGTCTGCGCGCTACCGGCAAGAAGTCGTTCAGCGAATATCTTGACGGCCTGGAGCATGGCAATGCCGAGGAATGGGAGCGCTTCGTCAATTCCCTGACGACCAATCTGACCTCGTTTTTCCGGGAGCCCCACCACTTTCCGATCTTTGCCGAACGTCTCAAGAAGATCGGCACCCGGCGCCCAATCCGTATCTGGTGCTGCGCTTCGTCCACTGGCGAGGAGCCCTATTCCCTGGCCATCACGGTGCTTGAAGCCCTCGGCAGTGGCGCTTCCCAAGTGTCGATCCTGGCTTCCGACCTTGATACCAACGTCCTCGCCACCGCCCAGCAGGGGGTGTATCCAATGGAACGGGTGGAGAAAATGGAGCCCGAGCGCCTGCGGAAGTTTTTCCTCAAGGGAACGGGCGGGCAGGATGGCATGGTGTCGGTGCGCCCCGAACTGCGGCGCATGATCGACTTTCAACGCATCAATCTGCTCGACTCCAACTGGCCCATCCGGGGTCCTCTGGATGTGATCTTTTGCCGCAATGTCATGATCTACTTCGACAAGCCGACCCAGTACAAGATCTTGTCGCGCTTTGCTCCACTGCTGCAGGATGATGGGCTGCTGTTCGCCGGCCACTCGGAAAGCTTTCTCCATGCGGCGGACATCTTTCGCTCTCTCGGCAAGACGGTATATGTGCCGGCTCGGGGCGGTCGCGGCGAGAACTGAGGGGCAGGAAGGCAGCGCTGGAACACGCTTACCCACGGTCAGGCATGGTGAACAAAATCATTTTCGTCGGTGCCTCCACCGGCGGCACGGAAGCAATCAAGCATTTTCTCCTCGGTATGCCGGCGAACTGTCCGCCCATTCTTGTGGTTCAGCATATGCCCGAGTCGTTTACACCCTCCTTTGCACGCCGACTGGACAGTCTGTGTGCGCCCAAGGTTATCGAGGCCCAGGGCAATGAGCAGCTGGAGAACGGTACCGTCCATATCGCGCCGGGACACTCCCATCTGCGCGTCCGCCGAGGGGGGGCGGGGTATGTCACTGAGTTGCTGACTACACCGCCGGTCAACCGGCATAGGCCGGCGGTCGATGTGTTGTTCGACTCCGCTGCTCAAGTGGTGGGCCGGCAAGCGATTGGCGTCATCCTGACCGGCATGGGAAAGGATGGTGCCCAGGGGCTCTTGCGCATGCGCCAAGCGGGGGGACGTACCTTTGGCCAGGATGAAGCCAGCTGCGTGGTCTATGGCATGCCTCGGGAAGCCTTCCTGATAGGGGCCGTCGAGGAGCAATGCAGTCTGGACGACATGGCGCGTCGGATTCTATTGACGCTGAATCGTTGAAAGGCAGCCTTTCGGGGCTACCCTGAGGAGTCAACGGTATAGACTAGCGGTCATCAGAAAGGCCAGGAGTCAGTATGCAAACAGCTGTCAGTGCAGAGGGGGGCAGGGCCGTCATCAAGCTTTCCGGACGTTTCGACTTCAACACCCATCGGGAATTCCGTTCCACCTACGAGCCGCTGATCGCCGACGTCGGCGTTCAGGGGGTTGCCGTCGATTTCGCCGGGGTCGATTACCTCGACAGTTCCGCCCTCGGCATGCTTCTCATGCTCCGGGACAAGCTGAATAGCGTTGGCAAGGAAGTGGCCCTCGAGAACGTCAAGGGAAGCGTCAAGCAGGTACTCGATATTGCCAATTTCGGCAAGCTTTTCAAGATCAGCTAAAGCTTTCCCCGAGGCGGTCGATAATCCGGTGGCCGACCAATGTCTAGGGGAAGCATCGGAGCGGCTTCCAGACCGGTTGCGAGACCGAGATGCCGGTTTTAAGTAAGGCCGAATATGTGTATGCTTGCCATGTCGGGATGGCTGTCTGGTATCGGCTGGACGTTGAAACTTAAGGGGAAAGAATGTCGGAGCTGCTCAAGAACATTGATGCGCGGACCAAGCTTGCGGGCACCAATAAGCTGGAAATACTTCTTTTCTTCCTTGGGGTTGATCAGCGTACCGGCCGGCGTGAGACCTATGGCATCAACGTTTTCAAAGTGCGCGAGGTGATGCGCACGCCGCCGATCACGGCGGCGCCCGATATGCCGGCTTCAGTGGAAGGTATGGTCAGCCTGCGAGGCGCCTTGGTGCCGGTCATCGATCTGGCCAAGTATACGGGCATTGCAGCGGACACGCCTCGGGACATCATGATCGTCACCGAGTACGCCGGCCATACCCAGGGCTTCCTGGTCGAAGGCGTGGATACCATCCTGCGCCTGGATTGGAGCAAGATGCGGGTGCCGCCGGAGATGCTCCTGGCGCAGACTGGTGGGTTGGTGACGGCAGTGACCGAGTTGGAGGACGGCCGCCTGGTCATGATGATGGATGTGGAGAAGATTCTTTCCGAGACCACCAACTATGACGACGAGGCCATGTATCGAGGCGTGGCCCAGGTGGACCATCCTGATTGCACGGTGTTCTATTGCGACGATTCGACCGTTGCCCGCCGGCAGATCGGGCGGACTCTGGATGCCATGGGGGTCAAATCCGTCGGAGCGGTCAATGGTCGCCAGTTGTGGATAGAACTTGAGAAAATCGCCGGCTACGCCCAAGTCATTGGCAAGCCCGTGTCCGAGTTGGTGAGCCTCGTCCTGACCGACATCGAAATGCCGGAAATGGACGGCTACATCCTAACGAAGACTATCAAGTCGGACCCGCGCTTTGCGGGCGTCCCGGTCATCATGCATTCCTCCTTGTCGGGGATGTCGAATCAAAAGCTCGGCCAGTCGGTTGGCGTAGACGAATATGTACCGAAATTCGAACCGCAACGCCTGGCCGAGACGCTGGCCCGCCGTCTGGCAGGGCAGTTGCCCGCCAAGGCGGCCTAAGGGGGTAGGGAGAGCCTCATGAATTTGGTGGAAAACAAGAATCTGCTGGAAAGTGTCGATGCGCGCACGCAGCTGGCCGGCTCGAACAAGATGGAGATCCTCCTGTTTTCGCTCGGGACCCGCGAGACATTCGGAATCAACGTCTTCAAGGTGCGGGAGGTCGGGCGTACGCCCCATATCACCAAGACCCCTAACATGCCCCGGGGTGTCGAGGGTTTGATATCCCTGCGGGGCAACGTTATACCGGTGCTGTCCCTGGCTCCCTTCATGCAGCTGGAAGGGACGCCCCCTGGGTTGGGCAAGACCATGATGGTGGCCGAGTATTCCAAGCGCACCCTTGGTTTCCTGGTTCACGAGGTGGATCGCATCATCCGGGTCGACTGGGAACGGGTGAAAGCACCGGAAAGCGTGCTGTCGGCCAACCAGGGGCTGATCACGGCAGTTATCGAGCTGGCAAACGGCAGCCTCGTGTCCATTCTGGACGTCGAACAGATTCTGGCCAACGCCTTCGGCGATGCCATCATCGTGGACATCCATCCGGCCCGGGTGGATGCCGATACCAGCGTGTTCTTTTGCGACGATTCGATCGTGGCGAGACGAAAGATTACCGAGGTTCTGGACAAGCTTGGCGTCAAGCACAAGCACGCGACCAACGGGGCGGAAGCGTGGACCCGGCTGCAGGGCATCGCGGCCCATATTCAGCAGAGCGGCAAGAGCCTGCGGGACGAAATTCGCCTGATCCTGGTGGACGCCGAAATGCCGGAAATGGATGGCTACGTGCTGACCAGGAATATCAAGGCGGATTCACGTTTTGAAGGCGTGCCGGTGGTTATGCACTCGTCCCTGTCGTCGGAGGCCAACCGGGCCATGGGGAAAGCGGTAGGGGTTGACGCCTATGTCGCCAAGTTCGACGCGGAGGCGCTGGCAGACACCCTGCGTCCCCTGCTCGAAAGATAACAACATCTGGAGTCCTGCATGGCAGCTGATCCGAAAATGAGATTTCTCGTGGTGGACGATTTCTCCACCATGCGCCGTATCGTGCGCAATTTGCTCAAGGAGTTGGGTTTTACGAATGTGGACGAGGCTGAGGATGGGGCTATTGCCCTCCAGAAGCTGCAAGGCGGTGGGTTCGAATTCGTCGTGACCGACTGGAATATGCCCAATATGGATGGCCTGACCCTGCTGCAATCCATTCGGGCGACGCCTAGTCTGAAGCACCTGCCGGTGCTCATGATTACCGCCGAGGCCAAGAAGGAAAACATCATCGCCGCCGCCCAAGCGGGTGCCAGCGGATATATCGTCAAGCCGTTTACCGCCAGTACGCTGTCCGAAAAGCTCAACAAGATTTTTGAAAAAATGGCGCAGGGGTGAAGGAAAAGCTGCCATGACCGCGAATAACGATTCCTCCGAACTGGAAGCACTCTTCGACAGCATCGCTGCCGATGCGAAGCCGGCGACCCCGGCCCCCAAGCCGGTGACTCCGGCTCCGGCCGTCGACAAGTCCGGAGATGACCAAGAATTGCAGGACCTGTTCGACAGCGTCGCTTCGGGATATGCGGCTGCGCCCCCTGAAACCGTTCCTGCAGCCGCGGCCCCGGCGGCAGGCGAAGCGGTCGAGTCGTGGCCGGGCCAGGAGTCGGTTTTCAACCGCATAGGCCATATGGCCCGGGAGCTCCATGACAACTTGCGCGAACTGGGCTATGACAAGCTTCTCGAGCAGACGGTCTCGGCGCTGCCGGATGCGCAGGATCGCCTGGCCTATATCGCCAACCTGACCGAGCAGGCCGCCTGCCGGGTATTGAATGCGACGGATATCGCCAATCCCCTCGTCGAGGAAATGGAAAGTGGGGCGGCGGCCCTGGGTGACCGTTGGGACAAGCTGTTCGCCAACGAACTGAGTGTCGAGGAATTCAAGCAGTTGGCGGGAGAGACCAGGGCTTTTCTGAAGGACCAGCTACCCCAGAAAACCCGGGCGACCCATGCGCAGCTTACCGAGATCATGATGGCGCAGGATTTTCAGGATCTCACCGGACAAGTCATCAAGAAGATCGTCGCCCTGGCCCAGAATCTAGAAAGCGGCTTGATGGGTGTGTTGATCGAGGTGCTTCCGGACACGCGTCGTACCGATGAAGTGAACAGCCTGATGAACGGACCGGTAATCAACGCCGAAGGCCGTAACGACGTGGTGGTCAACCAACAGCAGGTGGATGACCTGCTGGACAGTCTCGGATTCTGAGAGGAGGCAGAATATGAGCGATTTCGCCGGAATGGAGGATCTTCTGCAGGACTTTCTGCAGGAGGCCAGCGATCTGCTTTCGGATGTCGACAATAAACTGGTCGACTTGGAAAAGACACCCGACGACCGCGGGCTTCTTAATGACATCTTCCGGGGCTTCCATACCATCAAGGGTGGGGCGGGCTTTCTCAACGCCACGGAACTGGTGACCCTCTGCCATCTGACCGAGAACCTCTTCGATCGCCTGCGCAATGCCGAACTGGGTCTGACGCCGGAATTGATGGACACCATCATGGCCGCCACCAAGGGGGTGCGCGACATGTTCGGGGAACTGGCCCAAGGCGTGCAGCCCCATCCGGCCGATACGCAAGTCATTGCCAATCTGAAGGGGGCCCTGAGTGGCGAGGCACCGGTTGCTGCCCCGGCTCCGGCGGTCGTCCCGAGCCAGCAGCCGGCAGCAGCCACAGCCCAAGGCAAACCGGGGGAACCCGACTGGAATGCCCTGCATGCCGCGGTCACCGGGCAGCCGGTGGCAGCCGTCCCGGCCGCCCAGGGTGAAGTGATCACCAAGGCAGAGGTGGTGGCCCAGTCTCCCGAGGTCTCGCCTTCCGTCTATGGCCGCCGGACCGCCGACAAGCCGGGGGGCGGTGCCGCACCGGTAGGCCGCCGGGTCGAAGAGCGGGCCCGGGAAAATACCATTCGGGTGGATACCTCGCGCCTGGACCAGGTCTTGAACCTGTCGGGTGAAATCGGCCTGACCAAGAACCGCCTTACCAGCCTGCGGGCCGATATCTTGGCAGGCAAACGGGATTCGGAAACCCTGCATGCCCTCGACCAGGCGGTCAGCCAGCTCGATCTGCTGGTGTCCGATCTGCAGAACTCGGTCATGAAGACCCGCATGCAGCCCATCGGTCGCCTGTTCCAGAAGTATCCGCGCATTGCCCGCGATTTGGCGCGCCAACTGGGCAAAGATGTGGAGCTCGTCCTCGCGGGTGAGGAGACCGAGGTGGACAAGACCATGATCGAGGATCTGGCCGATCCCCTCATCCACCTTATTCGCAATGCCGTAGACCACGGCGTCGAAATGCCGGCGGAGCGCCGCGCCGGCGGCAAGCCGGAAAAGAGCCTGGTGCGCCTGGAGGCTCGGCAGGAGGGCGACCATATCGTCCTCATCATCGCCGACGACGGACGCGGCATGAGTGCCGAGCGCATTCGCGCCAAGGCGGTGGAAAAGGGGCTGATCAGCGAGGAGGAGGCCAATACCCTGGACGAGCGCCAGAGTCTCAACCTCATCTTCCTGCCCGGTTTCTCGACCAAGACCCAGATCTCGGATGTGTCCGGCCGCGGCGTGGGCATGGACGTGGTCAAGACCAACATTCAGAAACTGAACGGTTCCATCGACATCCGTTCGGAACCGGGCAAGGGTTCGGTCTTCATCATCTACCTGCCCCTCACCTTGGCCATCCTGCCGGTGCTGCTGGTATTGCTGGGCGACCAGCCCTTTGCCCTGCCGCTGTCCCTGGTGCGGGAGATTCTTCCCATCGAGCACGACAAGATACAGGAGGTGGGAGGCAAGGAGACCCTGGTGGTCCGCGGCGAGGTCCTGCCGGTCATCTCCCTGGCTAGGCTCCTCGGCTGGCCTCTGGAGCGCCATCCGGAGTATGGCGTCTTCATGCAGACGGCGGAGCGCAGCTTCATCCTCGGCGTGGATAGCTTCGCGGGCCGGGACGATGCCGTCATCAAGTCCCTGGAGGATTTCCGTCCCCGGGGCGTGGCCGGCGTCACCACCCTGTCCAATGGCCAAATTGTGCTCATCCTGGATATGAAGGAATTGCTGTCCGACGTCAGCCAGCACCTGGATGTGGATCGCGGCATGCGCGCCCTGGCGGCTTTCGCCTAGAAATCCCAAAGTCCTTTGCAGTCAACCGGTTAAGAGGGGGTTCGCCCCCTCTTTTCTTTTTTGGGCTGCCTTTTGGGGGGACATATGACCTTGGGCGGTAGCTAAGAAACACCGTAAAAAAGATCATCTACCTATTTAATTTTTCTGCATTTTTTTTATAATAGCCGCAGCTATCACTGATTGCGGACATGGCTGAAGACAGCGATCTCGAAAGGACAGAGGAGCCTACAGGTAGGCGACTCTCGCAGGCCCGCGAAAAGGGACAGGTGCCCCATTCCCGCGAGTTGGGTTCCTTCCTGGTGCTGATCGTCGCTGCCAGCGGCCTCTGGATGATGGGCGGCTGGTTCGTGGAGCGTTCCATGGCCATCGCCCGCAAGGGTTTTGCCATCGAGCCGCAAACCCTGAGGGAGCCGGCGCAGATGCTGGTCCGACTGTCGGATCTTTCAACCGATACGGCCCTGGTGTTCGCTCCCCTGTTTGGCCTGCTTCTGCTCGCTGCAATTCTCCCCCCGTTCTTCCTGAATGCCTGGGTTTTCGCTCCCAAGGCTTTCGTTCCAGACCTGAGCCGCATCAACCCCCTTGCCGGATTCGGCCGGATGTTTTCCTGGAACAGTCTGATGGAACTTGCCAAGGCGGCCCTCAAGGCGCTGCTGGTCGGCGGGGTCGGGGCGCTCCTCCTGTGGCGGGAGCACGACGAAATACTCGGGCTTCTGGCTCAACCGCTGGAAAACGGGCTGGCCCATGCCGGCCATCTGATCGTTTACTCCTTCCTCCTGCTGGTGGCCGCTCTGGCCCTGGTGGTGGCGGCGGACGTTCCCTTCCAGCTCTGGCAGTACTTCGACAAGCTCAAGATGACCAAGGAAGAGGTCAAGCAGGAAATGAAGGAGATGGAGGGCGATCCGCAGGTCAAGGGACGCATCCGCAGTCTCCAGATGCAGGCTGCCAAGAAGCGCATGATGGCGGCCGTGCCGAAGGCGGACGTGATTGTGACCAACCCGACCCACTTTGCCGTCGCCCTTTCCTACAAGGCCGGTATGGTGGCGCCCAAGGTGGTGGCCAAAGGCATGGGCGAAGTGGCTCGGAAAATCAAGGAACTGGGGGCCGAGCACGGTGTTCCCCTGCTGGAAGCGCCCCCTCTGGCGCGGGCGCTTTATCGGCACGCCGGGCTCGATGCCGAGATTCCGTCGGCCCTCTATACGGCGGTGGCGGAAGTTCTCGCCTATGTTTATCAGCTGGCCAATTGGCGTTCCGGCGGCGGTGCTTATCCCAATCCGCCCAAGGACCTGCCCGTGCCTCCCGAACTCGTTCCGGAGGCCGCGTAACAAATGGCTGGCGCCACCCTCACCCTCCAGAATCTCTTCGGCCGCCTGAACATTACTCAGCTGGCTGCGCCGGTGCTCATCCTGATGATCCTGGCGATGATGGTGCTGCCGCTGCCAGCCTTCGCCCTGGATATCCTTTTTACCTTCAACATCGCCCTCTCGGTGCTGGTTCTGATGGTGGCCGTGAATACCCAGAAGACCCTGGATTTCTCGGTCTTCCCGACGGTGCTCCTGGTGACTACGCTGCTGCGGCTCTCCCTCAACGTGGCATCCACCCGGATCGTCATGCTGCAGGGGCATACCGGCCCCGATGCTGCCGGCAAGGTGATCGAATCCTTCGGACATTTCCTGGTGGGCGGTAATTTCGCCGTCGGCATCGTGGTGTTCCTGATCCTGGTCGTCATCAATTTCACGGTCATCACCAAGGGCGCCGGCCGGGTGGCCGAAGTGTCGGCCCGCTTCACCCTGGATGCCATGCCGGGCAAGCAGATGGCCATCGACGCCGACCTCAACGCCGGCCTCATCGGCGAGGAGGACGCCCGGCAGCGGCGTTCCGAGATTGCCCGGGAAGCCGAGTTCTATGGTTCCATGGACGGTGCTTCCAAGTTCGTCCGGGGCGACGCCGTGGCCGGCATCGTCATCATGCTCATCAACGTCGTGGGCGGCCTCATCGTCGGCGTTTTCCAGCACAACATGGATTTCGCCCTGGCGGCCAAGAACTACACCCTGCTCACCATCGGCGACGGCTTGGTGGCCCAGGTGCCGGGGCTGATCATTTCCATCGCCGCCGGTATGGTGGTCACCCGGGTATCTGACGAGCGCGACATCGGCCAGCAGGCCATGGCCCAGATGTTCCGCAACTGGCGCGTCCTTGCCACCACGGCCGGCATTGTCGGCTTCCTGGGCTTGATCCCGGGGATGCCCAATCTGGTTTTCCTGATGTTGGCGGGGGCCCTCGGCTGGCTGGCCTGGAAAATGATGGAGGCTGAGAAGCGGGTCGTCGCAGCCCCCGTGCCGGTGGCGCCGGCGCCCGTGCAGGAAGCTCAGGAGGCCAGCTGGAGTGATGTGGCGCCCCTCGATGTCCTCGGGCTCGAAGTCGGCTATCGCCTCATCCCGTTGGTGGACAAGTCCCAGGATGGCGAGCTTCTGCGCCGCATCCGGGGGATCCGCAAGAAGTTCGCCCAGGAAGTGGGCTTCCTGGTGTCGCCGGTCCACATCCGCGACAACCTGGAGCTCAAGCCCAACGCGTACCGGATTCTTCTCAAGGGGGTGGAAGTCGGCCAGGGCGAGGCTTACTCCGGCCAATATCTGGCCATTAATCCGGGCCGGGTCGCCGGCACCCTGCCCGGCACCGTCACCAAGGATCCGGCCTTCGGCCTGCCGGCCACGTGGATCGATGCTTCCATCCGCGAGCAGGCCCAGGCCTACGGGTATACCGTGGTCGACGCCTCCACCGTGGTGGCAACCCACCTCAACCATATCATTCTGAGCCATGCCGGCGAACTTCTCGGCCGCCAGGAGGTGCAGCAGCTCCTGGACCACCTCGGCAAGGAAATGCCCAAGCTGGTCGAGGACCTGGTGCCCAAGATTCTGCCACTCGGCACGCTCCAGAAGGTGCTCCAGAACCTCCTGGAGGAGGGAGTGCATATCCGCGACATGCGGACCATTATCGAAACCGTGGCCGACCATGCCATCCGGACCCAAGGCGCCGACGATCTCGCCACCCAGGTGCGGATCGCCCTGGGGCGGGCTATCGTCCAGCAGCTTTTCCCAGGAACCGGGGAAATGCAGGTCATGTCCCTCGATCCCAGCCTTGAGCGCCTCCTCGCTCAAGCCGTCGCCGGCGGCAGCGAGAATGCCAGCTTCGAACCGGGCCTGGCCGATACCCTGGTTCGGGAGGCCGCTGCGGCGGCCCAGCGCCAGGAGCAACTAGGTCTGCCGGCGGTGCTTCTGGTTCCGGCCAGCCTGCGTATCCTGCTGTCGCGCTTCCTGCGGCGATCCGTCCCACAACTCAAGGTCCTGGCCCATAGCGAAGTGCCGGAGACCCGAATCATTAAAGTGACCTCGATCATCGGGGGTAGAACATGAACGTCCGAAAATTCATTGCCGCCAATGCCCGTGACGCCTTGAGGAAAGTCAAGGAGACACTCGGCACCGACGCCATCATCCTCTCCAACCGCAGCGTGCCGGGTGGGGTGGAAATCATGGCAGTCGCCGCCCGGGATATGGCCATGATCGTGCCAGCCTCTTCCGGCGAACAGGCTGTCCCGGCTCGACGTCCTGCCCCGGCTACCGAGGCGGACGACGACTACCGGGTCAATCTCTCCAGTGCCCGTGCCAATCCGGCACCCGTGGCCAGACCCGTCGCGCCGCAGCCGACGCCTCAACGCCCTGTCCAGCCCATGGAGCAGTCACGGACGGTCAATGCAGCGATCCCCAGGACCGGAGGGCTGCGGAATCTCGATCTCCCGCGCCAGCCGGCAGCCGCCGTTCCGCCGCCGCCCCCTCGGGTCGAAGCCGCGCCGGAGCGCCCAGCCAAGCGCAACGAAGCCGAAGTGATCCCGGCGGTGGTGATGGAAGAAATCCGCTCCCTGCGCAAGATTGTCGAACAGCACCTGGCCGGCTTCGCCTGGGGCGAAGCCACCCGCAGCGCGCCAGCCAAGACCGAGGTGTTGCGGCAGATGCTCGATTCCGGCTTCTCCCCGCAATTTGCCCGGGAGCTGCTGGCGGAGCTGCCGGCGGAAATGGATGCTTCCCAGGCGATGGCCTGGGTCAAGGGTGCGGCGGACCGCTCCCTGTTCACCCTCGGCGCCGAAGCCGACATCGTGGACCAGGGGGGTATCTACGCCCTGGTGGGCCCGACCGGGGTCGGGAAAACGACCACCACCGCCAAGCTGGCCGCCCGTTGCGTCCTCAAGCATGGACCCAGCAGGGTGGCGCTGATCACCACCGACGGTTACCGGATCGGCGCCCACGAGCAGCTGCGGATTTACGGCCGCATTCTCGGGGTGTCGGTGTATCTGGTGAAGGATGCCGTGGAACTGCGGCAGACCCTTTCCGAGCTTCAAAACAAGCACCTGGTTCTCATCGACACCATGGGCATGAGCCAGAAGGACAAGCTGGTGCCGGAACTGACCGGAATGCTGGCCGATTGCGACGTGCGCCGTCTCCTTCTCCTGTCCTCGACCTCCCGGGGAGATACCCTGGACGACGTGGTGAGGGCCTATCAGGGCGACGCCTTGGTGGGCTGCATCCTCACCAAGGTGGACGAGGCGGCGAGCCTTGCCACGGCCCTCGACGTGATCATGCGTCACCGCCTGAGGTTGCATTACGTTTCCAACGGCCAGCGGGTGCCGGAAGACCTGCACCTGCCCAACCGCTCCTATTTGCTGCACCGCGCCTTCAAGGATCTGCCGGAAAACTCGCCCCACAAGTTCGATGGCATGGAACCGGCATTGATGATGGCCAACGCCGGCGTGATGGCGGTGGGCGGGCAGCATCGTGGCTGACTTTCGTGTCGACCAGGCAGCAGGCCTGCGCCGCCTGATGGGGGGAGGGCAGTTGCAGGTGGTGGCCTTCGCCGCCGGTTGCGAGGGAGTCGGCCGTAGCGTTTCGGTAGCCAACATCGGCGTTGCCCTGGCGCGATTGGGAAAGGATGTCCTGATCGTGGACGAGCATTCCTCCACCGACGACATCGCCGCCTCCTTTGGCCTGGTCGCCCGCCACGACCTGCTGGAGGTCATGCAGCAGGAGCGCCGGCTGGCCGACGTGCTGGTGCAGCCGGTTCCCGGTCTGCATATCCTGCCGGCTGCCCGGGCGGTCAAAAAGCTCGGGAAACTCACGGCCCGGCAACAGCAGGTCTTTCTCAACGCCATGTCCGGCCTGGAGCGTCCCATCGACGTCATTCTGGTGGACGCCAGCAGCAATCATCCGCAGGGCTTCTCGCCCCTTGGGCTGGCGGCCCAGGAGACGGTCATCATGCTTTCCGGCAACAGTGCTTCGATCACCGAGGCTTATTCGCTGATCAAGAAGGTCAGCCATGCCTACGCCCGCAAATATTTCCGCATTCTGGTGAATAAGGTGCGTAGCGTTCCGGATGCCCGGTCCATTTTCGAAAATATCGCCCAAGTGGCCGCCCAACGGGGCGTCGCCCGTCTCGAATACGTCGGGGCCATCCCCGTCGATGAATCGCTGCGGCAGTCCATGCAGCTCTGCCGGCCGGTCGTCATGCATGCCCCCGACTCGGCTGCGGCGCAGGCCTATCGCGACATCGCCGCCGACATGCTGTACTGGCCGCGGGGCACCAACGATGTTGGCGGAGTCCAGCAATTCCTGCAGCAACTGCTACACTTGAGCCAACGCATTACACCGAACGTTATACGAGCCTGATGTACACCGCTGCTGGTCAGCACGACAAGGAACAGCTGGTTCAGCGTTTCGTGCCGCTGGTCAAACGCATCGCCTATCATCTGATGGCGCGTTTGCCATCCAGTGTCCAATTCGACGACCTCGTCCAGAACGGCATGCTCGGCCTTCTGGATGCCATTGGCCGTTATCAGGAAGGCTTCGGCGCCCAGTTCGAGACCTACGCCACCCAGCGCATCCGCGGTGCCATGCTGGACGGGCTGCGGGAGAACGACTGGCTGCCCCGGCAGCTGCGCCGGGAATTGCGACGTATCGAGGCGGCCCTGACCCAGCTCGAGCACAATTACGGCCGCATGCCCTCCGAAAAGGAACTGGCCGAATTTCTGGGCATGCCCCTGGCGGAGTACCAGAAGACCTTGCAGGAGGCCCGGGGGCATCAGCTGCTCTATTTCGAGGATTTCGCCGAGGATGGCGAGGAAGGCTTCCTCGAGCGCCACTTGACCGATGATGCCTCCGATCCCGCCCGCATCCTCGAAGACCAGAGTCTCAGGCAAGGCCTGGCAGCGGCCATCGAACAGTTGCCCGAGCGCGAGAAGATGGTGATGGCCCTGTACTATGAGCAGGAACTCAATCTGCGGGAAATCGGGGAGGTCCTCGGGGTGACGGAATCCCGGGTCTGCCAGCTTCACAGCCAGGCCATCCTCCGTTTGCGCGCCCAGGTGCTCGGAGAGGTGAAGGCCAAGCGGGGCAGGAAGCGGAAGGACTCGGATGTTGGATAAGATCAGCATCGCCGGCCTGGTGATCGGGCTGGTCGCCATCATCGGGGGACAGGTTCTGGAAGGGGGCCACCTGGCCTCCCTGCTGCAGCCCACGGCCCTGGTCATCGTCGGGGGCGGCACCCTGGGGGCGGTGATGCTGCAGAGCCCGTTCCACGTCTTCAAACGGGGCATCCAGATGGTCCAGTGGGTCTGGGTGCCGCCGATGATCGAGCACAAGCGACTGGTCGACCAGATCAACGCCTGGAGTCAGGTCTCCCGGCGGGAAGGACTCCTCGCCCTGGATAATTTTATCGGCCAGCTGAAGGATCCGTTCGCCCGGAAAGGTCTGCAGATGCTGGTGGACGGAGCCGATCCGGAGCGCTTGCGGGAGCTTCTGGAAGTGGAAATCGGTACTTTCGAGGACGAGATGAAGCAATCCGCCAGGATCTGGGAGGCTGCGGGAGGATACTCGCCGACCATCGGCATCCTGGGGGCGGTCATGGGGCTCATCCAGGTCATGGAGAACCTGACCGATCCCTCCAAGCTCGGCGCCGGGATCGCTACCGCCTTTGTCGCCACCATCTACGGCGTCGGGCTGGCCAACCTGGTGTATCTGCCCATCGCTGGCAAGCTCAAATACCACATCGGGCGCATGGTGACCCTCCGGGAGATGCTGGTGGACGGACTCGTGGGCATTGCGGTCGGAGACAACCCCCGCATCATCGAGGGGCGTCTGAAGGGCTATTTTCTCTAATGGCCCGTCGGCGGCGCAGCGAAGAGGAGCATCCGAACCACGAGCGCTGGCTGGTCTCCTATGCCGATTTCATCACCCTGCTGTTCGCCTTTTTCGTGGTGATGTATGCCATCTCGTCGGTCAACGAAGGCAAGTACAAAGTGCTCTCGGATTCCCTGACCAGTGCCTTCCGCAGCGTTGCGGGCGCTCCCGGCGGCCAACCCGTCGTCGTGATCCAGGGGGCGCCGCCCCTCAGTCCGAAGCCGTTGGGAAACCCCGACCGGCTGCTGGAACAGAAGAAGAGCGAGCAGCGCCAGAAAATGAAGAGTGTCGCCAAGGACATCATGGATGCCTTGCAGCCCCTCGTCGCCCAGGGCAAGGTCCGCCTTCTGGAAACCAGCCGGGGAGTCACCATCGAGATCAACGACAGCGTGCTGTTCGCCGCTGGCCAGGCGAAGCTGGAGCCAGCCTCCATGAGCGCCCTGCGGGCCATCGCCGATGTCCTGGCCCGGGCGGATTTTCCCATCACCATCGAAGGCCACACCGACAATCTGCCCATCAGTACCCAGCAATTCCCTTCCAATTGGGAATTGTCGGCTCTGCGGGCCACGACGGTCCTGCGGCTTTTCAACGACGGCGGCGTCGGGGCGGAGCGCCTGACCGCCATCGGCTATGGTGACACCCGGCCGCTGGAAACCAATACGACACCGGACGGCCGGGCGCGCAATCGGCGGGTGAGTATCCTGATCGATTCAAATCGTCCCGAAGAGCCGACCGAGCTGAAAGACCACAAGTCTTCGGACCAGCTGCCCGGGAACGCGCAGGGAGCCGTTTCCCAGGTGGCCGTTCCCAATCCGGCCGGCCAATAATTCAGGCGGCGTCGATCAGTCGGCTACCGGTCCCGGCGGCGGTGAGCCCGTTCGCGCCGTAAAGGGTGGGGCGTTGGGATTGCTGGGTGAGGATCGCCAGTGCCTGGCTGGTCGCCTGCAGCCGCATGGCAATCAGGCGGCCATTGAAATCATTGATCTGGCGCGCCATGGATGCCAGCTTCATCAACTCGGCCCATTGGGTGGCAGCCGCCCGGTCGCCCGGGTTTTTCGCAAGCCAAGCCTGCATACCGCTACGATCGCCGGTGTGGCCGGCGCGCTGTAGAAAGAGGTTGCGGTCGTTTTCAGCAGCGTTCAACTGCTCGACGAGTTGGGACTTCCTTTGGGTAATGGGGGCCAGCGAGTCGGTGTCGCCGCTCTTCAGGGCATCCTGTTCGCTGTTGAGCTCGGCGATGAAGGCCCGGACAAGATCCAGTTCCTGGGCCAGTAGATCAGCCAGTGCAGGCATCAGGCCGTGCGCTGGGAATTGACGAGTTCGCGCGCGGTATCGATGAGCCGATCGGCAATGGCGCCGGCGTTGATGGAGAAACGCCCCTCAGCGATGGCGCGCTTGATTTCATCGACCCGGGCGCTGTTGACCGGCGGCTGGCTGTCGCTGGCCTGGAGTTCGCCGGCCAGAGGGCTCAGCTTGACTTCGTCGGCTGCGA
Source organism: Rhodocyclaceae bacterium (assembly GCA_018261935.1). Taxonomy (GTDB): domain Bacteria; phylum Pseudomonadota; class Gammaproteobacteria; order Burkholderiales; family Rhodocyclaceae; genus JAGTRP01. The sequence continues at coordinate 155,527 of JAGTRP010000006.1, read as the reverse complement.
CGGAGGCGCCGGCGGTATCGACGCGCTGCTGCGGCTTGCTCCGGTTGCCCTGGACGGCGCCGGTCGGTAGGAGGGAATTGTCGATTTTCACGATGTCACCTGCAGAACTCTTTCATTCAAGTTCATTATCGGCGGCTTCGAGAGAAACTTGAACACTAATTTGCGATTTCCGCCGAACCGTCGCCTTTGGCGATGCCGCTGACCACCTGCCCGGAGGGCATGCGGACCTGAACCACTTGCCCTTCGGCCGCATTGTTGATCGCCTTGCCCTCGCCGCTAACGGAGAATCCCGGGCCTCTCGAAACCAGTCGTACGGTTTGACCCTGCCGGATGACCAATGGTGCCAGCAATTGATCGGAGCGCACGGATTGGCCGGCAGCGAGGGGGTTCTTGAGGGTTTTGCCGATGGCGGCGGCGGGATCGGCAACCACTCCCGCCGGCAGGGCGGCGAGATCCCCCGACAGGGTCGCCAGGTCACCGGGTTCGATCAGCTTTCCGGCGGGAAGGGGACGGGTCGTCGTCACATATTGGCCGGTCACGGTGATCTGGACAGGAATCAGGACGCTCCAGACATTCGGTCCCAGGCAGCGGACGCCGATATGGGTCTTGCCCCAGAGTCGAGCCCCAGGCGGCGTGAAGGCTTCGTGGGCGGAGCAGGGCGGGAGCTGGGTCCGGGTATCCAGGCTGCCGACATGGATCGTCACCTTTCCCGGCAGGCCCTGGGTCTGCAGGCGGGCATAGCGTTCGGCCACGTCCACCGCTGGGTCCGTGGCGGCGGATACCAGGCGTCCGAGGACGGCGAGGCACAGTAGAAGAATGAAGCGGGTCATGGAACGCCATTGTGCCCAAGCTGGCGGCAAGGGGGAATACCCGAGTGCCGGCAAGATTTGCCGACCTGGAAAACCGGCCCCCTGAAAACACCTGCACTTACGAGTGGCATGAATCCTGCAATGGTATCGGCAAGTCACAAAGGAGCCGGTAATGAATGCGATGACTCAGGAGGTTGGGAATTTGGCCAAGGCCATCGATCTGAGGGCCTACCGCCATCAGGTGCTGGCGTCCAATATCGCCAACGCCGATACGCCCAACTATAAGGCGAGGGATTTCGATTTCAGGTCGGCGCTGCAAAAAGCCACTTCGGGCCAGGCGGAAAGCGGTGGACTGGCCCTGGCGACCACTTCCGCAGGCCACATCGGCGGCGGCAGCGGCGCCGGGATGCCGGGGCTGCAATATCGGGCGGAGACCCAGTCGGCCGTCGATGGGAATACGGTGGACATGGACGTCGAGCGCGCCCAGATTTCCGATAACTCCATCCAGTACGAGATTCTCACCCGCCTGATCACCGACAAATTCAGCGGCATGCGTGCTGCTTTGGCAGGCACTCAGGGCTAAGGAGCGATAAATGAGCCTGTTCAACGTCTTCCAGGTTTCTTCCAGCGCCATGACGGCGCAGTCCATGCGCCTCAATGCGGTGGCTTCCAATCTTGCCAACGCCGACAGCATCGTTTCCTCCGACGGCAAGCCTTACCGCGCCAAGCAGGTGGTTTTCGAGGCAACCCCCGTCGGCGCCGCCGGCGAAGCTTCCCGGGGCGTTCGGGTGCGGCAGGTGGTGGAAGACGCCGCGCCGCCGCGCATGGTGTACGACCCCAAGAATCCGGCTGCCGACGAGAAGGGCTACGTTGCCTTTCCCAACGTCAATGTGGTGGAGGAAATGACCAACATGATCTCGGCTTCCCGCTCGTACCAGACCAATGTCGAAGTCATGAATACCGCCAAGACCATGATCATGCACACTCTGCAGATCGGTCAGGGCTGATAGGAGAGCGCCATGGCAACCGTAAGCAATACCTCGAACTCCACCACTTCGGCAGCGGACATTTTTGCCAGTATCAACGGCAAGACTTCGTCGGCTACGGCAACAAGTGCCACCGGAGACATGGAAAACCGGTTTCTCACCCTGCTGACCACCCAGCTGAAAAACCAGGATCCTCTCAATCCCCTGGACAACGCCCAGGTCACCAGCCAACTGGCCCAGATCAACACCGTCAACGGCATCGAGAAACTCAATGCCACCCTTGGCAAGCTCCTCTCCGCCTACGACGACAGCAAATCCATGCAGGCCGCCGGCATGATCGGCAAGACCGTGCTGGTTCCGGGGAGCAACCTGGTGGCCACCGCCAGCGGCGCCATCGGCGGCGTAAACCTGGATGCGGCGGCCGACAAGGTGGTGGTGAAAATCACCGACAAATCGGGCAAGGTCATTCAGACCGAGAACCTGGGGGAGAAAGCTGCCGGCAGCTTCGTCTTCACCTGGGATGGCAAGGATGCGGACGGCAAGGCCGTGGCCGCCGGCAACTACAAGTTCACCGTCGAAGCCAGTAAGGGCGACAAAGAGGTCAAGGCCTCGGCGCTGCAGATTGGCATGGTTTCTGCTCTAGTCAGGGGAAAGACCGGATTCCAACTCGATCTCGGCGACGCCGGGCTGGTCGGATTCGATGACGTGCAGCAGATCCTCTAAGCGCGGGAGAAAAAAATGGCATTCCAACAAGGACTGAGCGGTCTCAATACTTCCTCCAAGGCGATCGACGTCGTCAGCAACAACATCGCCAATGCCAGCACGGTGGGGTTCAAATCCGCGGCGGCCCACTTCGCCGACGTCTACGCGGCTTCCCTGTCCGGGGGGGGCGCCCAGCAGATCGGTATCGGCACGACCCTGGCGGCGGTGCAGCAGGAATTCACCCAGGGCAACATCACCACCACCAACAATCCCCTGGATATCTCCATCAATGGCAACGGCTTCTACCGCCTCGACCAGAACGGAGCCATCAGCTACTCCCGCAACGGCCAGTTTCACCTGGACAAGAGCGGCTACATCATCAACGACCAGTCGCTGAAACTGACCGGCTATGCGGCGGATACCAACGGCGTCATCGTGCCGTCAACCCCGACGGCTATCCAGGTCTCCGCCGCCAACCTTTCCCCGGTGGCTACCGGCGCCAGTGTCGGCAGCGGCTTCCAGGGCGTCCGGGCCGAGGTCAATCTCGACTCCCGGGCGGCGCAGCCGACTTCCGCCTGGAGCAACGGACCCGCTCCGAATCCGGTGACCGGCGTCGCCGCCCAGTGGACCCCCGATCCTTCCACCTACAATTATTCGACGGCCCTCGCGGTGTACGACACCCTGGGCAATCCCCATACCCTGACCTATTACTTTGCCAAGACGCCAGTCAGCGGCCAGTGGAACGTCTATGCCAACGTGGATGGCACCAGCAATCAGCGCATGCTCGATGGCGCCGGCAACCCGATTGCCGGGCCGGTCGCCCAGCTTCAGTTCGATGCCTACGGGCAGCTGACGGCGGCATCAGCCGCCACCAACGTGAATATCAACCTGAACGGCGTCCTGGCCGACGTCGGCAAGCCGAACAACGCCGTTTCGCCCCTGAGTTTCAAGGTGGACTTCACCGGCAGCACGCAATATGCCGGCTCCTTCGACAACAACAAGCTGGAGCAGGACGGCTATTCTTCCGGCCGCCTTACCGGCCTCACGGTCGGTTCCGATGGCGTCGTCCAGGGCCGTTACAGCAATGGCCAGACCCGTGCCCAGGGCCAGATCGTGCTCGCCAATTTCACCAACGCCAATGGCTTGCAGTCCATCGGCAACAACCAGTGGGTCGAAACATCGGTTTCCGGCGTGCCGACGGTGGGAGCACCGAACACTTCCAGCCTAGGCGTCCTGCAGTCGGCCTCGGTGGAGGAGTCCAACGTGGACCTGACGGCCCAGTTGGTGACCATGATCACCCAGCAGCGCAATTACCAGGCCAGTGCCCAGTCCATCAAGACCCAGGACCAGATCATGCAGACCCTGGTGAATCTGCGCTGATCGCCAACGGACTGAGCTACCGCCATGGATCGCCTCATCTACACCGCCATGACCGGCGCCAAGCATGTCTTCATGCAGCAGGCCGGCAATGCCAACAACCTGGCCAACGCCAGCACCATCGGCTTCAAGGCCCAGGAGCACCGCTTCCGGGCCGTGCCGGTGCAGGGGGACGGCATGCCGACCCGGGCCTTCGTGGTGGATGCGTCGGTGGCGGACAATTTCGAGACCGGTCCCGTCATGTACACGGGGCGCTCCCTGGATGTGGCCGTCGAGGGCCGAGGCTGGATTGCCCTGCAGATGCCCGACGGCAGCGAGGCCTACACCCGGGCCGGCAGCCTCGACGTGAATGTCAATGGCCTCCTGCAGACCAAGGGCGGCCAGACGGTGGCGGGGGACGGCGGTCCCCTCAACATCCCGCCCGACAACAACATCGAGATCGCGCCGGATGGCACGGTGTCGGTGGTTCCCACCTTCGGCACCCCCAACAACGCCAACGCCGTCGGCCGCATCAAGCTGGTCAATCCGCCCGAGGCTGAGCTGGTGCGCGGCGAGGACGGGCTGTTCCGGCTGAGAAGCGGCCAGCCGGCCGATGCCGACCAGAATGTGAAGCTTTCCCCCGGCACCCTGGAGGGAAGCAACGTGAACGTGGTGGACGCGATGGTGAATCTCATCAGCCTTTCCCGGCAGTTCGAAATGCAGATCAAGATGCTGCAGACGGCCGACACCAATGCCCAAATTGCCGACAAAGTGCTCTCGCTCAACGGCTGACAGGAATAGATCATGATCCGCTCCCTCTGGATTGCCCGTACCGGCCTGGATGCCCAGCAAACCCAGCTCGACGTCATCGCCAACAACCTCGCCAACGTCAGCACCAACGGCTTCAAGCGGGGGCGGGCGGTGTTCGAGGATCTGCTCTACCAGACCATCCGCCAGCCTGGCGCCCAATCGTCCCAGCAGACCCAGGTGCCTACCGGCCTCCAGCTCGGCACCGGCGCCAAGCCGGTGGCCACGGCCCGCGTCTTCACCCAGGGCAACCTGCAGAAGACCGACAATGCCCTGGATGTCGCCATCAACGGCAACGGCTTCTTCCAGGTGCTGCTGCCGGACGGCACCACCGCCTATACCCGGGACGGCTCCTTCCAGAAGGACAACCAGGGCCAGATCGTCACTGCCGACGGCTTTCCGGTGCAGCCCAACATCACCATTCCGGCCAATGCCCAGTCCCTGACCATCGGCCAGGACGGCACGGTGACCGTCACCCAGCCGGGCAATGCGGCGCCGACCCAGATCGGCAGCATCCAGCTGGCGACCTTCGTCAATCCGGCGGGGCTGCAGAGCATCGGCCAGAACCTGTTCCTCGAGACCGCGGCGAGCGGCACCCCGACCCCCAACACCCCGGGCACCAACGGCGCCGGCTCGGTCAACCAGGCCTACGTCGAGACCTCCAACGTCAATGTGGCGGAAGAGCTGGTGACCATGATCCAGACCCAGCGCGCCTACGAGCTCAATTCCAAGGTGGTGTCCACGTCCGACCAGATGCTGGGCCGCCTGACCCAGCTGTGAGGTGAGGTCATGAAACGCGCTGTCCTGATTCCGGTCCTGCTGGCGGGCTTGGCGGCTTGCCAGACGGTGCCGCCGACCAATGTGCACCAGCCCATGACCACGCGGCCGGCGCCCCGCCCGGAACAGGTGGCCGGCAATGGCTCGATCTACCAGGGGGCCTTCAGCCGGCCCCTCTTCGAGGATCGCCGCGCCCGCTATGTCGGCGACACCCTGACCATCGCCATCACCGAAAGCACCTCGGCCTCCACCAAGTCCAACAACAAGCTGGACCGCTCGGGCAGCATCAGCGCATCGGTGGATACCCCCATGCGGGGCGTGCTGGGCAATACCTTCGAAGGCATGTCCCTGGGGGCCAAGAACGCCAATAATTTCAGCGGCAAGGGCGAGGCGGCCAACAACAACGTGTTTACCGGCACCATGACCGCCACGGTGATCGAGGTGCTGCCCAACGGCAACCTGCTGGTCTCCGGCGAGAAGCAGGTGGCCATCGGCCATGAGCAGGAATATGTCCGGGTCTCCGGCGTGGTCAATCCGAGCTGGGTGGATTCCACCAACACCATTCCCTCCTCCAAGATTGCCGATGCCCGGATCGAGTACAAATCGGCCGGCCAGATCAGCGATGCCCAAGTCATGGGCTGGCTGGCACGGTTCTTCCTTAGTGTCATGCCGTTCTAGGAGATTTTTCGGCGGAGGCGCTTCATGAAGCAGTTTTGCGGCAAATGGTTCCGGCAGGCGGCAATTGTGGCCGGTTGTCTGTTGCCGCTCTGGAGCCAGCCGGCCCTGGCGGAGCGCATCAAGGATCTGGCCAGTGTCCAGGGCGTGCGCAATAACCAGCTGATCGGCTACGGCATTGTCGTCGGCCTCGACAACAGCGGCGACCAGACCACCCAGACGCCTTTCACCACCCAGGCCATCGCCAACATGCTGTCCCAGATGGGGGTCAACCTGTCCACTGACCAGGCCGCCAAGCTGCAGCTCAAGAATGTGGCCGCCGTCATGGTCACCGCCAATCTGCCGGCCTTCGCCCGGCCGGGCCAGCCTATCGATGTCACCGTGTCGTCCATGGGCAATGCCAAGAGCCTGCGCGGCGGCACCCTCCTGATGACACCCCTGAAGGGCGCCGACGGCCAGGTGTATGCCATGGCCCAGGGCAACGTCCTGGTGGGGGGCGCCGGGGCCTCCTCGGGCGGTTCCAGGGTCGTGGTGAATCATCTCTCGGCGGGGCGCATCCCCGCCGGCGCCACCGTCGAGCGGGCTGTGCCGACCCCGGTGGGGCAGGGAGCCTTCGTTTATTACGAACTTGGAGACACCGATTTCGGCACGGCCAAGAATATCGTGGATGCCATCAACGGGACCATGGGGCCGGGGACGGCCCAGGCGGTGGACGGGCGGCAGATCCGGGTGCGGGCGCCGGAAGACCCGGATGCCCGGGTCGGCTTCATGGGCCGCCTGGAAAACCTGGAGGTGAGGCCGGCGGCCAGCGTGGCCAAGGTCATCGTCAATCCCCGCACCGGCTCGGTGGTCATGAACCAGCGGGTCACCCTGGATGCTTGCGCCGTCGCCCACGGCAATCTGTCGGTGGTGGTCGGCGAGCAGCCCCTTTACCAGCCCGGAACCGATATCCAGGTCAAGCAGGACAGCGGCAGCCTGATGAACGTCAAGGCCGGTGCCAACCTGGCCGATGTGGTGAAAGCCCTCAATGCTCTGGGGGCCAATCCCATGGACCTTCTGGCCATCCTTCAGGCCATGAAGGCGGCGGGGGCCCTGCGGGCCGACCTCGAGATCATCTGAGGGCGCGCCATGGCCATCAAGGTTCAAAATACCCCGAATCGCCTGGCGGCGGATATCAAGGGCACCCAGGATCTGCGGGAGAAATTCCAGAAGGATCCGAAGGCCGGGCTGCAGGCGGCGGCCCAGCAGTTCGAGTCCATGTTCCTGCAGATGGTGCTGAAGAGCATGCGCGACGCCACGCCCCAGGACGGCTTGCTGAACAGCGACCAGTCCCGCTTCTACACCTCGATGCTGGACCAGCAGCTGGCCCAGAACATGGCCAGCGGGCAGGGCGTCGGGTTCGCCCGCCTGATCGAGCAGCAGCTCGGCCGCGCCATGCAGGCGAGTGACGGAGCCGACGCCGGCATCGTCCCGGCCGCCGCCATGCCGCCGGCAAATCGTGCCGGCAATGCCTTGCCGCTGTCGGCGCCCGATGGGCGGCATCTGCAGCCGGCAGCCTCCCAGGCGGACACCGCCAACGGGGTTGGCGTGAGCAGCCGGGCGACGGCCGCCCTGGCAGCCTATGGCGCCGGCGAATCCGCTTCGCCCTCGGCCAAGGACTTCGTGAACAAGGTCTGGCCTCATGCCGTGGAAGCCAGCCGTTCCACCGGCATTCCGCCCCAGTTCCTGGTGGCCCATGCCGCCCTGGAGAGCGGCTGGGGAAAGGGCGAGATTCGGCGGGCCGACGGCACATCCACCTTCAATCTCTTCGGCATCAAGGCGGGCAAGAGCTGGAACGGCGACAGCATCGAGACGCCGACCACCGAATATGTGGATGGCCAGCCCCAGCGGGTCAGCGAGAAATTCCGCTCCTATGGCTCCTATGCCGAGGCCTTCCGCGACTACGCCAATCTCCTGCGCTCCAATCCGAGGTACGGCAATGTGGTCGGATCCCAGGATGGCACGGAGTTTGCAAAACGTCTGCAGCAGGCAGGCTACGCCACCGATCCGGCCTATGCCGACAAGCTGGCCCGGATCATCAACGGACCGACCCTGCGTCAAGCTTTGATCGGTTGATCGGCCCCTCAATAGTCCAACAATTTGGCCGTTAAACCTCAGTGGAGGTTGTTCATGAGCACAGGAATCATCGGTATCGGCGTCACGGGGCTGCAGGCAGCCCAATTGGGTTTGCTGACCTCCGAGCACAACATCACCAATGCGAACACGCCCGGCTATACCCGGCAGAGAACGATCCAGGCCGCCAACCTGCCGATCATGTCTGGGGCGGGTGCGATCGGGCAGGGCACCCATGTGGCCACCGTCGAGCGCATGTACAGCGATTTCCTGGCCGGGCAGTTGAATACCTCCCAGACCAACATCAGCGAGTTGGACAACTACTACGCCGAAATCACGCAGATCGACAATATGCTGGCCGACACCAGCTCGGGCCTGTCGCCCGCGCTGCAGGATTTCTTCCGCGGCGTCCAGCAGGTCGCAGCCGATCCCTCTTCCCTGTCCACCCGGCAGTCGATGGTCTCTTCCGCGGACTCCCTGGTTTCCCGCTTCCGCGGTATCGATGACCGGCTGAGCCAGATCGCCGAAGGGGTCAATAGCCAGATCACTTCCGCCGTCGCTTCGGTGAATGCCTACGCCAGGCAGATCGCCGACCTCAACGAGCGCATCGTCGTCGCCCAGTCCGCCGTCAACCAGCCGCCCAACGACCTGATCGACCAGCGGGATCAGCTGGTTGCCGAACTCAACAAGGTGATCAAGGTCACCACCTCCACCAACAGCGACGGCAGCTACAACGTCTTCATCGGCACCGGCCAGCAACTGGTGGTCGGCGTCAATGCGACGACCATGACCGCCAACGCGTCGGTCTCCGACCCTTCCCGTATCGTCGTCGGCCTGCAGACCAGCGGCAGAAACCAGGAACTGCCGGAATACCTGGTCACCGGCGGACAACTGGGCGGGCTGGTGCGGTTCCGGACCGAAAGCCTGGACCGGGCCTTCAACGAAATGGGTCGGGTGGCGGCTTCCATGGCCCTGACCTTCAATGCGCAGCACAGCCTCGGCCAGGATCTCCTCGGGCAATCGTCGGGAAGTGCCGGCTTCATGCCGGACTTCTTCAACATGCAGAACATGCAGCCGGGCGTGATCCAGAACGCCAATAACCAGGGGAATGCCGTGGTTATGGCAACCCTGGTGTCCCCGCCACCCATCTCCGGGGTCTATACGCTGGCCAACAATGCCGGCACCTACACCCTGACCCGCCAATCGGACGGGCAGAGTTGGTCGGCGGCCAGCTTGCTGGCCCTGCAGGCGGCCGTACCGGCTGCCGAAGGCATCGACGTGACCGGCGCCACCGTCGCCGCCGGCGCGTCCTCCAGCGTCTACTCGGCCTCGGCGGCGACGTCCAACTTCTATACCAACCTGACCACCAGCGACTACCGCCTGGCCTATGACGGCACCAACTACACCCTGACCCGCCTGAGCGACAAAAAGCAGTGGACCAATGCCAGCGTCGCCGCCTTGTCCACAACGGTGTCGGCGAGCGAAGGCTTTACGCTCAATGTGGCCTCGGGCGCCATGGGCATCAACGACAACTTCCTGATCGAGCCGACCCGCGGCGCTGCCCGCAATATCGCCCTGAATGTGAACATCGCCGCCGATCCTCGTCTGATCGCGGCGGCTTTTCCCTTCCAGACCCGTGCGGCTATCAGCAATACCGGCAGCGGATCGATCTCCAATGGGCAGGCGCTGCCGGGTTACGGTTCCGGCTCTGTCCCGGCGACTGGGGTCACGGTGACCTACAGTGGCGGCAATCTGACCTTCGCCGGACTGCCGGCCAATGCCAATCTGTCGGTGACCACGCCGGGAGGCACGGCCACGGTCTATACGGGGCCGACGATTCCCTATGTTTCCGGTGCCAAGATCGAGTTTGCCGGGGTCGCCTTCGATATTTCGGGGACACCGGCCAATGGCGATATCTTTTCCGTTGCCCCCAATGCCGCTGGCGTTTCCGACGGGCGGAATGCCCTCGCCCTGGGCAAACTCCAGGTCCAGAGCACGGTGGCTGGCGGGACCGCCAATTATCAAAGGGCCTACGCCCAATTCGTGAACAATACCGGCAACAAGACCAGGGAAACCCAGATCGCCAATCAGGCGCAGCAAGCCCTGCTGACCCAGGCCCAGAGCGCCCGCGAAGCGCTGTCGGGGGTGAATCTCGATGAGGAAGCGGCCAATCTCCTGCGCTACCAGCAGGTCTACCAGGCGGCGGCGAAGATGATCGACATCGGCACCAAGCTGTTCGATTCCGTCCTGGCCATACGGTCCTAAGGAGCATCATCATGCGAGTCAGTACTTCCCAGATATTCGATAGCGGCACGCTGTCAATACAGCGCAACCAGAGCAGTCTGTTCAAGCTGCAGAACCAGCTGTCGACAGGGCGCCGCATCCTGGCTCCAGAGGACGATCCCATCGGCGCATCCGAGGCGCTCAACGTCTCCCAGTCGATTTCGATGAACGCCCAGCTCCTCGATAACCAGGGCAATGCCGCCAATCAGCTGGCCCTGGTGGAGGATCGCCTGGGCGGCGTGACAGACCTGATTCAGAGTGTGAGAGCCCGGCTGGTTGAAGCGGGCGGCGGTACGCTGACCGATGGGGACCGCCGTGCCATTGCCGCGGAAATACGCCAGCGTTACGACGAGGCGGTGAGCTTGGCCAACAGTACGGATGGCGACGGCCAATACCTGTTTTCCGGTTATCGCGGCGCAACGCCCCCCATCGCCGTGGCAGGGACCCCGGGGAGCCGGACGGTCACCTATAACGGCGACGATGGACAGCGCCTGCTGCAGGTCGAGAACGGGCGCCAGATGTCGGTATCCCATCCCGGCAGCGACCTCTTCATGGGGATCAGGCAGGGCAATGGCATCTTCATGTCGTCTCCCGGTGCGGCCAACCAGGGCACGGGCATCATTTCCACCGGGTCGGTGATCAGCGGCTTCGATGGCAGCACCTATGCCCTGACCTTCACCAGTGCCACCACCTATGACTTGACGGTGACGCCGCCGGGCGGCGGGCCGGCGACCACGACCCCGGGGTTTCCTTATACCAGCGGCTCGGCCATCGTCCTGGGACCCTCCGGGCCGCCAGCGCAGCAATTCCAGGTATCCATCGAGGGCGCTCCGTCGGCTGGCGACACCTTCAGCGTTGCGCCCACCACCAACCAGGACCTCTTTTCCACCATCGACCAGTTCATCAAGGCGCTGGAAACGCCTTCCCAAGGCAATCCTGCCCTGCAGACAAGCTTCCGCAACCAGTTGGTCCGTATTGGCGACAGCATGGATCAAGCATTGGAGAATGTCCTGCGGGTGCGGACCGATATCGGCGCCAGGATGCTGGCCCTCGATTCCATGACCACCGTCGGGCAGGAGGTGGATCTCCAGTACAAGTCCAATTTGTCGCAACTTCAGGATCTGGACTACGCCAAGGCGATCACGGACATGTCTCGCCAGCAAATGACTCTGGAAGCGGCCCAGATCTCCTTCAAGAAGACCAGCGAGCTGTCCTTGTTCAACATCCTATGATGCGGGGTGCGGCGCTGCTCGCGGCTGCGGCCATTCTGGCGGGGTGCAGCTCACCCGGGGGAAAACCGAAGCTGCTCATCCCAGACAAGAGCATCAATCTGACTTCGACCCTCAAGGTGCCGCTGTCGGGTGTTCTGGCCCTGGGGGCCATCTACGTTGTGTACGACCCCCTCGCTCCCAACTGGGAAATCGACGAATCCCGCCTTGCCGAAGACACCTTCCGCCTATCCCTGCGGATGAAGCGCTACCACACCGGCGGTGCGGGGGAATCCATGCAGGTCGTCAGACGGCGGGCCGAGCAGTTGCAGCGGGAACTGGGCTACGGCGGCTACCAGCTCATGGAATACAGCGAAGGCATCGATTCCCAGACTCTGGGCGCCCGCCGGGTGGCCGAAGGGATGATCCGGCTGGTGGGCCGGCCGGCTGCCGACTCCTTCCTCCAGAACTAAGGCCTGGCAAAGCCCAGCATGGCGCTCAGCCCCTCTTCGAAGAGGGCCTGCAGGGGCGTGGCCAGATAATCCAGGCTCATGGCCAGGACGATGAAGCCGCCGATCAGGGTAAGCGGGAAGCCGATGGCAAAAATGTTGAGTTGCGGGGCGGCTCGGGAGAGGACGGCGAGGGCCAGGTTGGTGATCATGAGAGCCACGATGACCGGCAGGGCCAGAAGCAATCCGGCGGCGAACATGCGCGAGCCGAGTTCCGCCAGGGTCAGCCAGCTGCCATTGCCCAGCGGCGTGGTGCTGACCGGGATGGCGGTGAAGCTCTGGGCCAGGGTGGCGACATAGAAGAGATGGCCGTTGATGGCGAGAAAGAGCAGCAGGGCCAGCAGATTCATGAATTCCGCAACCACCGGCGTTTGGGAACTGTTGGTCGGGTCGTAGAAGGTGGCGAAACCCAGCCCCATCTGCAGGCCGATGAACTCCCCGGCCATGTCCACGGCCGAGTAGACGATGCGCATCGCGAAGCCCATGCCGATGCCGATCAGCAACTGCTGCACCAGGATCCACACTCCCTGGCTTGAAAATGGGCTGACGGCGGGCATGGCGGGCAGCATCGGGGCGAGACCGACGGCAATGGCGAGGCCGAGCACCAGCCGCATTCGCCTCGGAATGGCGGTGCTGCTCCAGAACGGAGCGGTGGCGATGACGGCCAGGATGCGGGTGAGGGGGAAGATGAAGGCGGCAATCCAGGCGTCGAGCTGGGCCGACGTGAGGCTGATCATGGCGGCCTAGCCGATGATCTGGGGGATGCTTTGGAACAGCCGCTGGATGTAGTCCGTCATGTACTGCAGCATCCAGGGGCCCGCCAGGATGAGGATCAGGAACATGGTCACCAGCTTGGGAACGAACTGCAGGGTCGCCTCGTTCAATTGGGTCGCCGCCTGGAAGATGCTCACGACGAGTCCGACTACGAGGGCTGCGAGCAGCATGGGGGCGGAAACGACGAGGGTCACCTCGATGGCCTGGCGGCCGATTTCCATGACGGTGCCCGGGGTCATGTGCCGAAGCTCTGAACCAGGGAGCCGATCACCAGATGCCACCCGTCCACCAGGACGAAGAGCATGAGCTTGAAGGGCAGGGCCACCATCACCGGGGACATCATCATCATGCCCATGGACATGAGGAGGCTGGCCACCACCATGTCGATGACCAGGAAGGGGATGAAGATGACGAAGCCGATCTGGAAGGCGGTCTTCAATTCACTCACCACGAAGGCGGGAATGAGGATGCGCATGGGTATTTCCTCGGGGCTGGCGATCTTTTCCACCCGGGCCACGTTGGCGAACATGGCCAAGTCCGCTTCCCGGGTCTGCTTCAGCATGAAGCCGCGCAGCGGCACCGCCGCCCGTTCCGCCGCCTGCACGACGTTGATGCGGTTCTCGGAAAGGGGGACGTAGGCTTCGGTGTAGATCCGGTCGGCCACCGGCGCCATGACGAAGAAGGTGAGGAAGAGGGAGAGCCCGATCAGCACCTGGTTGGGCGGGGAAGTCTGGATGCCCAGGGCGTGGCGCAGGAGGGACATGACGATGATGATGCGGGTGAAGCCGGTCATCATCAGGACCGCGGCCGGGATGAAGGTCAGGGCCGTCATCAGCACCAGGGTCTGGATGGTCAGGGAGTAGGTCGTGCTGCCGCCGGGGCCCGGGGCGCTGGTCAGGGCCGGCAGGGCCTGGGCCAGAGCTAGCGATGCAGGCAGGAGCAGGGCGGCTGCGAGGGCGATCTTTCTAGCCACCGCCGCGTTTCTCCATCATTTGCTTCAGCCACTGGGCGAAGGGCTTGTCCACCGCAGCGGCAAGATCAGCCGGCAAGGCTTCGCCCTTGGGCATGGTGTGCAGGGTACGGATCTGCCCGGGCACTATGCCGATCACCAGCCAGGTATTGCCGGCTTCCACGAGGACGATGCGCTCCCGGGGACCCAGGGCGACGCCTCCCACCACCTTGACCCCGCCCTGGCCGAAGCCCTTGCCGCCGGTGACTTTGCGGGCGAGCCAGGCAGTCCCGGCCAGGAGGGCGACAATGACTCCCAGGGCCAGTAGGGCCTGTATGTAGCTGCCGGTGGAAACCCCGGGGGCCGGGGCGGTTTCAGCCATGGCCGCCAGCGGCAGGGCCATGGCTGATGCGATGAGGAATGAACGCAAGGCAGGTGGTGCAGCGAGTGAATGAGTGTTCAACTCGCTATCTTAGAGCAGATTGGGGCCGCGTGTAAGGCCCCTGTCCGCTCAACGCAAAGCAGCGGTCGTCCCTGGAAGGATGCGCTTCAGCGGTTGAGTTTGCGCATGCGCTCGGTGGGGGTGATGATGTCGGTGAGGCGAATGCCGAACTTGTCATTGACTACCACCACTTCCCCCTGGGCGATGAGGGTGCCATTGACCAGCACGTCCATGGGCTCGCCGGCCATGGCATCCAGTTCCACCACCGACCCGTGGGCCAGTTGCAGCAGGTTTTTGATGGTGATCTTGGTGCGCCCCAGTTCGACGGTGATCTGGACGGGGATGTCCAGGATCATGTCGAGTTCGTTCATCATGCCGCCGGCCGGGCTGGTGCCACCGAAGGCTGGGAAGATGTCGGCGGCCGGTGCCGCCGGGGCGGCGGAACTGGCTTCCGTGGTGGACTGCTCGGCCATCGCCGCGGCCCAATCGTCTTCGCTGATCAGGCCGTCGTCCTCCACGTTGGTGTTCTCTAGGTTTTCCATCTCGTCAGCCATTTTGTTCTCCCATGACCGGTTCGGCTGCCTTATCGCTGGCAGCGCCGGTGACGAAGCGTTCGATCTTCAAGGCGTACTGGCCGTTCTGCTGGCCATAGCGGCATTCCATCAAGGGAATGTTGTCAATGCAGGCGGTGATTTGTTCGGGAATGTTCATGGGTATGACATCACCGGCCTTGAGTTTCAATATCTGGCCCAGTGAAATCCGGGCGGTTCCCAGGTGAGCCACGATTTCCACCTCCGCCCCCTGCAGCTGCCGGCGCAAGGTCCCGATCCAGCGCTTGTCGGTGGACAGCTGATCGCTCTGCATGGTGCTGTAGAGCAGATCGCGGATGGGTTCCATCATGGAATAGGGGAAGCAGATATGCATGTCCGCGGTGGCGCCGCCGAACTCCAGGGTAAAGGTGGTGGAGACCACGATTTCCGAAGGCGTGGCGATATTGGCGAACTGGGAGTTCATTTCCGATCGCACATACTCGAAAGTCAGGGAATAGACCGGTTTCCAGGATTTCGAATATTCGGTGAAAGCGACGTTCAGAAGCCCCTGGATGATGCGCTGCTCGGTGGGCGTGAAGTCGCGGCCTTCGACCCGGGTGTGGAAGCGGCCGTCGCCGCCGAACATGTTGTCCACCACCAGGAAAACCAAATTGGGATCGAAGACGAAGAGGGCGGTGCCCCGCAAGGGCTTGGCCAGGACCAGGTTGAGGTTGGTGGGGACCACCAGGTTGCGGATGAACTCGCTGTATTTCTGGACGCGGATGGGGCCGACGGAAATCTCGGCATTCCGGTGCATGTAATTGAACAGGCCGATGCGCAGATAGCGGGCGAAGCGCTCGTTGATCAATTCCAGGGTGGGCATGCGCCCACGGACGATGCGCTCCTGGGTGCCCAGGTTGTAGTTGCGGACGCTGCCGCCGCTCTCCTGAGCCTCTTCAGGTTCGTCAGACTCGCCGGTGACGCCCTTCAGTAGGGCATCAACCTCGTCCTGGGATAGAAAGTCGCCCGCCATGGCCCCTTACTGGACGATGAAGGAAGTGAACAGCACTTCCTTAGCAGGTCCATTCTCCGAGTTTACCACTTCCCCCGCCTTGTTTTTTCTGGCCGGGGCCAGTACGTCGTTGATGGTTTTCTTGAGTTCGCCGGCCAGTTTTTCCTTCCCTTCCATGGTCAGGACCTCCGAAGGTTTCTTGCTGGAAAGGAGGAGGGTGACGTTGTTGCGGATCTTGGGCATATGCACCTTGACCAGCTGCTCCCCGGTGGGCTCGTCGAACTCCACCGACAGGGTCACCTGCAGGTATTGATCGCCGGTTTCCGGCACCAGGTTGACGGTGAAAGGCTCCAGGTTGACGAAAACGGGATGGGCTTCCTTGCCATCCTTGGTCTTTTTCTTGGGCTGGGTGGTCTCGGCGGCATCCTCCTCGTCGGCGGTGTCGTCGCCCTTCTTCAACAGAAGAAGGGTTGCTCCGCCGCCGGCGAGCACCAGCAGGAGCACGGCGGCCAGGGTGATGATCAGCAGTTTCTTGCTCTTCTTGGGCTTTACTGCCTGTTCGGCGCTCTCTGCTGCGGCTTTTGCATCCTTTGCCATTTCCCCGTCCCTATATGAATAATTCTATTGGTCTTCCGCCAAGGAACTCCCTTAAGCGAAGAGATCGACCATGCCGCGGCCGCCACGCACGGCGGGCAACGGCACGGCGGTTCCCTGCCCATTGTCGGCGCGAAGTATAGCGTTATCGTCCGCCAAGCGGGATGGCGCCGAAAACTGGGGCTGAGCCCCCCCGTTCTGCTGCGGCAAATGGGCGCCCACATTGGCTTGGCCGAGATTGATGCCGGCGCCGGCCAGCATTTCCCGCAACTGGGGCATGGCATCCTGGATGGCCTGGCGAACCTCGGCATGGGGCGAGACGAACATTGCGGAAGCCTGGTCGCCGCTCAGGTTGAGGGTGATATGCATGGGCCCCAGCTGGGGCGGATTGATATTGAGCTGGGCAACCTGCTGGTCATTCTTGGCCAGCCAGACGACCTGCTGGCCGAAATCCTGGCCCCAGCGGCTGTTGCCGATGGGCGTGGCAACGGTGGCGGCAGGGCTGTCGCCTGGGGCGTGGAGTCCTTGGGCCAGGCCCGTTTGGGCTGCCAGGGTGGCGGCAAAATTCTGTCCGCCGCCGGATGCCGGCTGGAGATCGGCGGCAATATTTGCCGAATCGCCGCCGGCCAGCTTGCCGGTGAGGAATGTGGCCAGGTCGCCCTTGGCAGTGCCATTGAGCATCCCCATGAGTGAGCCTTCGTTGTCTTTCCCATCCGGCCGTCCCAGGAGCCCGGTCATGGCTCCCGGTTCGGAACCCTGGCCGGCGAGCAAGGAGGCATCCGTGGCTTCCTGCGCTGGCTTGGCGGCCGCCATGAAGGCCGGCAGCAAGCCGGCCGCCGCCAGCAGCGCTCCGGCATCCAGGCCGGCAGCCGTTCTTTCGGAATCCGCTGGCAGGTCTTTCAGGGCCGCCCCGATGCCGGCGTCGCCCGCTATCTGCAATTGCAGGCCAGAGAGTTGCGGACTGGCAAGCTGCAGGCTGAGAAGGGAAGCGAAATCAGTGCCGCCGCCGCCGTTGGCCGGCAGCTGGGAGCCCGCGTCTTTTCCCCCCGGTGCATTCAGGGTGGCAGTTGGAAGGACCGAAATGCCCATGAAGATTACCTTGGTAGACGTTGGTTTGCTTCAAGATAAGCAAGGCCTATGCCTGTCGGTTACTCGTCAGTTTCCTGGTCTGCTTTGCCGGCGTACTTGCGGGCAGTGAATTCATCCATCTGCTTCTGGTCCTGCCGGCCTTCACGGTAGCGCTCCCGGGCGTCGTGGCGCTGGGACAGGGTGTCGATGGCTTTCAGGCGCCGGTTCTGCTCCTGCCATTCGGCCTGGCCGGCGCTGGTGTTCTGCTCCGAGCGGGCCACCGCCAGGCGCTGTTGCTCGATGGCTTCGTCGATGCGGGCGATGAAGTCCTGGTAATTGCGCAGGGCCATGGGGGTCAGTCCCTGCCCGATCGCCTCCCGCAGTTTCTGGGAATATTCCTCCCGGTACTGCTCCAGCAGTTGCAGGCGGCTCTTTGCGCTCTGTTCGGCGGCAATCAGCTGGCCCAGCTGGCGGGTTTTTTCGTCGGCCCGGGTCTGCATGAGGTCGAGCAGGGGTTGCAGGTTGAAGGGCTTTGCCATGGACTACAAAGACAAGATCAGATCAGCCCCTGGAGCTGGCTGAGGCTGGTACCAAAATCCGAGCGGTCACCGAGATTCTGTTGCAGGAAGGCCTCCATGCGCGGATAGAGGGCGATGGCCTGGTCCAGCACCGGGTCGGAGCCGGCCGCGTAGGCGCCTACTGAAATGAGGTCCCGAGAGCGCTGGTAGCGGGCGAAAAGGACCTTGAAGCGGCGGATGAAATCCATGTGCTGCGGGGTGATGAGGTTCACCATGGCCCGGCTGATGGACTGCTCGATGTCGATGGCCGGATAGTGGCCGGCATCCGCCAGGGCGCGGGAAAGGACGATGTGGCCGTCAAGGATGGCCCGGGCAGAGTCGGCGATGGGGTCCTGCTGGTCGTCGCCTTCGGCCAGGACCGTGTAGAAGGCGGTGATGGAACCGCCTCCCTCGGGGCCGTTGCCGGCCCGCTCCACCAACTGGGGCAGGCGGGCGAAGACCGAGGGCGGGTAGCCCCGGGTCGCCGGCGGTTCGCCGATGGCGAGGGCGATTTCCCGCTGGGCCATGGCGTAGCGGGTGAGGGAATCCATGATGAGCAGGACCTGCTTGCCCTGGTCCCGGAAATATTCAGCGATGGTGGTGGCGTAGGCGGCGCCCTGCAGGCGCATGAGGGGGCCGGTGTCGGCCGGGGCGGCCACGACCACCGCCCGCTGCAAGCCTTCCTCGGCGAGAATCTGCTCAATGAATTCCTTCACTTCCCGGCCCCGCTCGCCGATGAGCCCCACGACGATGACTTCGGCCTCGGTGTAGCGGGCCATCATCCCCAGCAGCACCGACTTGCCGACGCCGGAGCCGGCGAAAAGCCCCATGCGCTGCCCGCGGCCGACGGCCAGCAGGGCGTTGATGGCGCGCACGCCGACGTCCAGGGGCTGATGGATAGCGGCCCGGGCCATGGGATTGACCGGCCGGCTGTGGAGCGGGCGCAGGTGGCTGGCGACCAGCGGGCCCTTGCCGTCCAGGGGGCGCCCCATACCGTCCAGGACTCGGCCAAGGAGGTTGTCCCCCACCGGCATCTGCTTGGCCCGGTCCGTCGCTCGCCGCCGCAGGGGCGGCGAGCCGCCGATCTGGGGGGGCGGGGTCGGGGTTTCGAAGGCGACCACCTGGGCGCCCGGGGAAAGGCCGTAAATGTCGTCGCAGGGCATGAGATAAAGCTTCTCGCCGGCGAAACCGACTACTTCAGCCTCGACCGGCGTACCGCCGGTAGGCAGGATGCGGCAGGAACTGCCCAGGGGCAGCTTGAGGCCGGCGGCCTCCATGACCAGGCCATTGATGCGGGTGAGGCGGCCCACCGACCACAGGGGTTGGGCGTTTGCGGCGGCGGTCTGGCAATTGCCGAGGAAGTTGCGCCAGCGCCCGGCGTGGTCCGGCAGCGGCCTCATGGCGGCGTCAGCCAGGCTTCGGGGTTGGCGCCGATGGCTTCGAGGACGCGTTTCCAGCGGGTGTCCACGGTGGCGTCCACTTCGCTGGTGCCGGCCCGGATGAAGCATCCGCCGGCGTGCACTTCCCGATCCTCGACGATGCGCCAGCCGGCATGCAGGAACTGCTCGCCCAGGTGCTGACGCACCTTTTCCGCTTCCTCGGGGTTGATGTGCAGGGAGAGATGGCCGTGGTGCAGGGGCAGGGCGGCCAGAGCCTCGCGGATCACCGGCAGGAGGCCCTCCGGCCGGGCGGCGATGATGCCCCGCACCACTTGGTGGGCTACTTCCAGGGCCAGGGCGAGGACTTCGTCGGCGACGGCCTGGTCGATGGCGGCCAGGGAAGCCTCCAGGTTGTCGGCCAGGGCGGCAATGCGCCGGGCTTCGGCCTGGGCGGATTCAAGGCCGGCCCGATAACCCTCCTCGCGACCCTCCTGGAGGCCGATCTCGTAGCCGGCCTGTTGGGCCTCGTCATGGATACGCTCGATGTCTTCCGCCGTCGGCAGGCCGATATCGGCCACCACCAGTTCGGAAGTGTCGTCGGTAGGCTCGGGGACGGCCGGCGGAGGCGGCTCGACGATTTGCTGGGCCGGCGCGTCGAAGTCTTCCGCCTGCCATCGCCGGTAGGCGTCGAGGTGTTCCTTGGGGATGTAGCCGGGCATGGGACGGCGACGAGATTAGATCATCTGCTCGCCACCGGCGCCGCCGAGGACGATCTGGCCTTCGTCGGCCAGGCGGCGGACGATCTTGAGGATTTCCTTTTGCTCGGCCTCCACCTCGGAAACCCGCACCGGGCCCTTGGCTTCCAGGTCTTCCCGGAGCATTTCGGCAGCCCGCTGGGACATGTTCTTGAAAATCTTCTCCCGCAGCGCCTCGCTGGCGCCCTTGAGGGCCATGATCAGGGAGTCGGACTGCACTTCCCGCAGGATGAGCTGGATGGAGCGGTCGTCGATATCCAGGAGATTCTCGAAGACGAACATTTCGTCCAGGATCCTCTGGGCCAGATCGGGGTCGTATTCGCGGATGGCGTCCACCACCGAGGTCTCGTTGGCGGTGCCGATGAAATTGAGGATTTCGGCCACGGCACGCACGCCGCCCATGGCGGTTTTCTTCATGGTGGACGAACCGGCCAGGATGCGCATCATCGCTTCGTTCAGTTCCCGCAGGGCGGCCGGCTGGATGCCCTCCAGGGTGGCGATGCGCAGCACCACGTCGTTCCTGAGGCGCTCGGTGAAATGGTTGAGGATTTCGCTGGCGTGGTCGTGTTCCAGATGCACCAGGATGGTGGCGATGATTTGCGGGTGCTCGTTGCGGATAAGGTCGGCGACGGTGCCGGCATCCATCCATTTCAGCCCTTCGATGCCGGCGGTTTCGCCGCCCTGCAGGATGCGGGAAATGAGGTTGGAAGCCTTGTCGTCTCCCAGGGCCTTGGTCAGGACCGAACGGATGTAGTTATCCGTGTCCACGTGCACCGCCGCCTGTTCGCCGACCGTCTTGTGGAACTCGTCGAGGACGGCCTCGACCTTGGTGCGGGGCACCGACTTCAGGCTCGCCATGGCGTGGCCGAGCTTTTGCACTTCCCGCGGCCCCAGGCGCTTCAGGACTTCGGCCGCATGGTCCTCGCCGAGGGTGATGAGCAGGGTGGCGCTTTTTTCCAGGCCGTCGTCGCTAGCCATTGGGAGTCATCCAGTCCTTGATGATGTTGGCCACGACCTTCGGATCATTCTGGGCGATGTCCCGCGCCTTCTGCACCTTGGCCTCGTAGTGGTTGAGCTCCACGTTTTCCTCTTCCAGGAGGCCCGGTTCGCCGGCCAGGGCGGCAGTCTCTTCGGCCCCGGCGGTTTCGGGGGGCGGGAACATGGTCTTCAGCAGCGGCTGCACCACCTTGATGAGCAGGTAGGCGACGATGGCCGCAATCAGCAGGTATTTGACCAGGTCCTTGGCGAAGGCGATGTTTTCGGGATCCTTCCAGATTGCCACGGCGGTTTCGATCTTTTCGGCGGCGGTGAAGGAGGAATTGGCGATGGACAGGGTGTCCCCCCGATCCTTGCTGAAGCCCATGGCTTCCCGCACAAGATCGTTGATCAGCTTCATTTCGGCTTCCGGCAGGGCCTTGGCTACCGGCTTGCCGTCCTTGCCGGCTTCCTTTCGGTAATTGACCACCACGGCTGCGGACAGGCGGCGGATGCTGCCCATGGCCTGCTTGGTGTAGCGCACCGTCTTGTCCACTTCGTAGTTGATGGTGGCGTTCTTGGAGGTGCTGACCGGCTGGCCGGCGGCCTGCAACGGTGCCGTGATGCCGGCCGCTTCCAGCTTGCCGGGTTCGCCCGGCTTGCCCGGTTGGCCGGGGACGCCGCCGACGGGGGGCGCGGTCAGCGGCGCGGTGGCCGGCACGGGCGGCTGGTTGGTCAGGGCCCCGGGGACGCCGCCGACGGCCTGATTGACGTTGGCGGTTTCGGCATTCTGCTGGCTGCGGATGCTGGTGCTGGCCGGGCTGTTGTTGGGCTTGTAGCTTTCGGCGGTCTGTTCGGTCTGGGAGAAATCCACGTCCGCCGCCACCTGCACCTTGTAATTCTCTGGGCCCAGCACGGGCTTGAGGATTTCCTCGATGCGCTTGATGATGCTGTCCTCGACTTCCCGCACGTACTTGATCTGGGCCGGGTCGAGGCCGGCTTCGGTGAGCTTGCTCTTCAGCTGGGAGAGCAGGCTGCCGTTCTGGTCGATGACGGTGACGTTGGCAATGGGCAGTTGGGGCACGCTGGCGGCCACCAGATGGGTGATGCCGGCGATCTGGCCGGCGTCGAGGGCGCGGCCGGGGTAGAGGTTGAGCAGTACCGAGGCGGTGGGCTTTTGCTCCTCCCGGACGAACACCGAGGGCTTCGGGATGGCCAGGTGGATGCGGGCCGACTGGACGGCGCCGATGGACTGGATGGTGCGGGCCAGCTCGCCTTCCAGTCCGCGCTGGTAATTCACTTGTTCGGCGAACTGGCTGATGCCGAACTTCTGGTTCTCCATCAATTCGAAGCCGACCGAGCCGCCCCGGGGCAGCCCCTGGGAGGCGAGCTTCAGGCGCACCTCGTGGACCCGTTCGGCGGGCACCAGGATGGCGCCGCTGTCGGACATCCGGTGGGGGATGTTCTGTTGCTCGAGGGCAGTGACGATGTTGCCGCCGTCCTTTTCCCCGAGATTGGAGAAGAGCACCTTGTAATCGGGTTGCCGGCTCCACAGGATGGCCCCGACGATCAGGGCGATAATGGCCGCCAGGGTGACCAGCAGGATCATCTTCTGCTGGTTGTTCAGACGTTCGAAAGCCTCGCGCAGGCGATTCAGGGGGTTGGCGGCCAATGTCATATCAGCCGTTGTGTCAGGGTTTGCTGCGGTTACTGCCATCAATGCGCGGGGCTAATCCATATAAAACGGAAGAATAATCAAGCCAGAAGCCAATTTTTCCTAGAAATATTCTACTATTACCCGAGCCCAATGAACCTTACTTTTTTCGATGTCCGAAGCTTCCAGCGCCGTTGTTGACCCGAAAGGCAAAGCGGCCGAGCTGCAGCGCGCCTTCGACGTATTCAACCAGGTCTCCGCCGAACTGACCCAGGCCTACGGCGCACTGCAGGCCCGGGTCGCGTCCTTGACGGAGGAATTGGCCATCGCCAACGGCGAACTGCGGCGGCAATACGAGGAAAAGGAGGCACTGTCGGAGCGTCTGTCCCTGCTTCTCAACGCCTTGCCGGCGGGGGTGGTGGTTCTCGACGGGAGCGCCCGGGTGACCCAGGCCAACCCGGTGGCCAGGGAAATGTTCGGGGGCGATGTGGAAGGACAGCATTGGGGGGATGTGAGCCGGGCCCATCTCGAACCGACCCTCACCATCGGCGAGTGGATGCTCGGCGAACGCCGGGTCAGTGTCGCCGAGAGCGCCCTGGCGGCCGCCGGCGGCAAGCTGCTGCTGGTGCATGACACCACGGCGGCCCACCAGATGAAGGCGGAACTGGAGCGCAACCAGCGGCTGGCGGCCATGGGCGAGATGGCGGCGGGCCTGGCCCACCAATTGCGCACGCCCCTGGCGGCGGCGCTGCTTTACGCCGCCAATCTGGGCAAGCCGAACCTTCCCGAGGAGGCACGCGCCAAGTTTGCCGACAAGGCGGCCAGCCAGTTGCGCCGGCTGGAGCGCTTGATTCAGGATGTCCTTCTGTTCGCCCGGGGGGAAAGCATCGGGCGGGACGTCATGGCAGCGACCGAACTGCTGCTCGAAACGGCTCACACGGTGGAGCCCCTGATGCGGGAACACGGCCTCGACTTCGAATTCGCCAACCGCTGCGGCGATGCCGTCATCGTCGGCAGCCACAAGGCCCTGTTTGGCGCCATCGTCAATTTGCTGGAGAATGCCATGCAGGCGACGCCGGAAGGCGGCAAAATCTGCCTCACGGGCAAGCGCCAGGACGATTGGCTGGCAATTTCTGTGCGCGATACGGGACCGGGTATAGGTCCCGAGTTGAGTGAGCGCATTTTCGAGCCCTTTTTCACTACCCGCGGCCAGGGCACCGGCCTTGGCCTGGCGATTGCGCTGGGCGTGGTGCGGGCCCACGGGGGCCGCATCGATCTCCATTCCGAACCGGGGGCCGGGGCGGAATTCGTGATTACCCTGCCGCTGGCCTCAAACGATACAACCAACTGAACCATGACTGTCAATTCATTGCCCATCCTGGTGGTCGAGGACGACCCGAGCCTGCGCGAGGCCATTTGCGATACCCTGGAACTCGCGGGGCGGCCCCTGGTGGCCGTCGAAGGGGGACCCCAGGCCCTCGAAGCGATGGACAGGCAGCCCTTTTCCATCGTGGTCAGCGACGTGCGCATGGTGCCCATGGATGGCATCGCCCTCCTGAAGGAGATCCGGGTGCGCCATCCCCACCTGCCGGTGGTGCTGATGACTGCCTACGCCGAAGTGGACAAGGCCGTGGATGCCATGCGTTCGGGGGCCTGCGACTTCCTGCTGAAGCCCTTCGACCCCCAGGCGCTGCTTGCCATCATCGAGAAATACGAATTGCCGGAAACCGGCGAGACGGCCGGGGTGGTGGCCATCGACCAGGCCAGCCGCAACCTCTTCACCGTGGCGGCACGGGTGGCGCAGACCGATGCCACCGTGCTGCTCACCGGCGAATCCGGGGTCGGCAAGGAAGTGGTGGCCCGCTTCATCCACCAGCGTTCGGCCCGGCGGGACGGTCCCTTCGTCGCCATCAACTGCGCGGCGATTCCGGATTCTCTCTTGGAAGCCACTCTTTTCGGCTATGAAAAAGGTGCGTTCACCGGCGCCCAGCAGGCCCAGGCCGGCAAGTTCGAACAGGCCCAGGATGGCACCCTGCTTCTCGACGAAGTCACCGAAATGCCCATGGGGCTGCAGGCCAAGCTGCTCCGGGTGCTGCAGGAGCGCGAGGTGGAGCGGGTTGGCGGCAAGAAGCCGGTGTCCCTCAATATCCGCATCATCGCCACCTCCAACCGGGACATGGCCGAGGCGGTGGCCAAGGGTTCCTTCCGGGAGGACCTCTATTACCGCCTCAATGTCTTCCCGGTGGCCATCCCGGCCCTGCGGCAACGGCCCGACGACATCGTTCCGCTAGCCCGGCACTTCATTGCCGAACACGGCGGCAGGCTGGGGCGGGCCGGCGTATCCCTGTCCGCTGCCGCCGATCGGGCGTTGATTGCCCACGCCTGGCCCGGCAATGTACGGGAACTGGAAAACGTGGTGCAGCGAGCCCTTATCCTGGCGCCCGGGGATACCATCGAACCGGAGCACCTGAACTTGGCGCCGCGGCCGCTGTCTTTTGGTATGGCGGCAACGCCGGTGCATGAAACAGTCCTTCAGATGTCCGACAAAAAGGTCGATAATATGAAGGACCTGGAACGGGATCATATCCTGCGCACCCTGGCTGAAGTCGGGGGGTCCCGGAAGCAGGCCATCGAGCGGCTGGGGATATCGGAACGGACCTTGCGCTACAAGTTGCAGCAGTATCGGGACGAAGGGTATTTGAAGGACTGATCTGGCTCGATAATTGCTATTGATGCGTGAGTGATTGGCTGGAGCGATAGATGGATACCAAAGGCATCGAACAAATGTTGAGCGTGTTGCGCAGCACCGCAGCCCAGGCCGCCGGCAAACCGGCGGAGACCCCGGCAGCGGCGGGTGTGGGCGCTCCCGACTTTGCCCAGGTGCTGAAGAATTCCATCGACAAGGTTAACGAGACGCAACAGGCGGCCGACCAGTTGACGGAAAAAATTGCCGCCGGCGACACCAATCAGAATCTGCATGAGGTCATGATCGCCCTGCAGACCGCCAGCGTCTCTTTTCAGGAGATGGTCCAGGTGCGCAACAAGCTGGTGAATGCCTACCAGGACATCATGAATATCCAGGTCTGACGACCCGGATAGTTCGATTCGGGCCTCGGCCCGGCCTTAATCCAAGCCGTTCGTTCTCGCCTTGCGCTGTCGCTCGACCTGGGTGATATAGCGCTGAATCATGTTCAGCCGCGCCCCCGATAAATTGACGTATTCGCAACCCACCCGGTAGTACTCCTGGCCGCCCCTGTTCATCACGGGAAAGGCATTGCGTACGCAGAGATTGATCGCGATCACGCTTTCATTGGGAATCTGCAGGCGGCAATTGGAGAACAGCGTGCCGGTCTTGAAAGCGCTTGCGACGTCGGTGGGCGCCATCAGGCTCAGCCCGCCACCGCTGATATCGAGAAGGACGAGGGTCAGCGTGGTGGCAGCACTGCCTTCCCCGGAAACGGGAATTTCGCACCGAACCGGGGTGGTCAGGGGGGTCTCCAGCCTGAAGTATTCCCGCCGTTGCAGGCGGAGCAGGGCTTGCGGCAATGCGGCCAGGAAAGCAGGCTTGCCCTCGAACGACGCCTCCTGCAGGCCCGTGAGGGCGAACTGGATTTTCACGTTGTCGAGATTGCTGGTTACGATGAGGCGGTTCGCCGTGAGGGCCTTCCGGTTGACGGCCTCGTCGCTGCCCATGTCCAGGACAAGGCTTTTTTCATCCTTGCCGAGGGCCAGCACCCAAGTCAGGAAAAAAGACTTGCCGTGGTCGAAATACACCGTGGCCATGCAGCCGCGCTTGATCAGGGAGCGCAGGACGAAAAGGATTTCCACCGATGTCGACAGCATGTAATTACTGTAGATATCGAATTGCTCCAGTTCAAAACCGGCTATTTCTGTTCCTTGCTCCGGGGGCGTGTCGTTCGGTGACATGGATTTTGGATGGGCTACCTAACCTGTAAAGTTTAAAGCAAAAGCCGGAGTCCGGGGCTGTCAGATGTTGGGCGGCGGGGGCGGCAGTACGGTCGATTCGCCGTTTTCCAGGCGATAGAGCCAGGCCAGGAGTTCCGCCACGGCGACATAGAGTTGCGGGGGGATGTGCTCGTCGATGTCAACCTGGGTGAGCAGGGCTACCAGTTCCGGCGATTCATGAACGTATACGCCGTGTTCGCGGGCCTTGGCGATGATTTCCTCGGCGACGTAGCCGCGCCCCTTGGCAACGACGCGGGGTGCCGCGTCGGTTTGCCGATAGGCGAGGGCGACGGCTTCCCGCAACGGGTCAGGGGGGCGTTTCGCCATGCTGCACAGCCAGGGCGGTGAGGTCCAGGCCGGCATCGGCCAGTTGCCGGCGCAGTGCTTCGCTGCCGGCAATCAGCTTCTGCCGGCTTTCGTCGCTGTCCGTCACCAGGGAGATATCGACCGCTCCGCCGGTCCGCAGGCGCATGACCGCATCGATGCCGCCGAGAATCGGCAGGGTCAGCTTCAGGCGGGTGCGCCATTGTTGGCCGGAGTCGTCTTCCGTGGCCTGCCGGTTGCCTCCGTCCTCTTCGATTTC
This sequence comes from Rhodocyclaceae bacterium, assembly GCA_018261935.1. GTDB lineage: Bacteria > Pseudomonadota > Gammaproteobacteria > Burkholderiales > Rhodocyclaceae > JAGTRP01. The sequence goes on along the minus strand of JAGTRP010000006.1, from coordinate 128,065 downwards.
CCAGTACATCTGCTGTCCGGGCCAGACCTGTCCCTGCCAGGCGTAATTCTGGGTGGCCAGGGCGTCCAGTTGCTGGCGGACCAGGGGGGCCAGGTCGGAAGGGATGGCGCCCTGCATTGACGATGGTTGGGCCGAGCTGGTGGCCGGGGACGTTCCTGCGGCGGCGCCTGAATCGGCCGGTGAGGTTCCCCTGGCGAGGACGGAGCCGTCGCTGGAGCCTGGCATGGGCTGGGCATGCAGAGGGGCTGAATATTTCCCCTGGGGTTCCTGGAGCAGCGCTTCGGTCGGCAGTTTGCCTTCCGCCCAACGGGCCTGATGGGCCTCGTAGAACATGCCGCTCTTGGCCAGGGCTTCCTTGAGCACCGGCGCCAACTGGGCTGCGTCCTTGGGAACTTCGCTCAGCAAGGGCTGGTTGCCGTTGAGGGGAGCGGCCTGCGATCCCTTGCCTCGGTCATCGATATTGCCGAGCAATTGGCCGATCAGCTTGCCGGTCTGGCTCAGGGTGGCGGAGACCGACTCGGCCCCCTTCTGGGCCTGGTCCCCCTGGCTGCGGTTGGTGACAAAGGCCAGCGTGAGCTTGCCGTCGCTCTCGACCACTTCCAGTTCCAGGGCGTCCCCGGCCTTGGCTGAAAAGGGCAGCGCCAGGGTCACGTCGCGCTGGGCGACCATGGCTCGATAGGTGCCGTTGGGGAGAAGGCTCTGGATCTCGGCCATGATGCGCTGGCCGGGAACGAGGTCGGAAAGGACGTCGGTGAGCTGTTTGGCGGGCAGCGCCGGCTGCGCCGGGGCCGGCTGATCGGGGGTGATGAGCCGGAGGCGGCTGGCGACGTCCGCGGGGATCATGCTATGGATTGGAGGGGGGCATGCCGAATGCGGTCAGCATCCGGGCGATGTCGTCTCGAAGCGGAATGGCTCGCTCAGTGATGGCGGCAATATTTTCCAGGGCGGCCTCGATGGCTGCCCTGTCTTCGGGTTTCGCCCTGGGTAGATTTTCCAGGCGTACCCCGGCAATCAACGATGCGGCAGAGTCCCAGTCGCCGGCCTCCGACAGCGACTTGAGTTGAACGGTAAGGGACTGGAGGGCCTCGTACGCGGGGGATGGCATCATGGCCTCAAGCGGGGGGGGCGTCGTGCTTCTGCTTGTCGGGGGCTATTTGTCGCCAGGCGTCATGGATTTCGCCGAGAAGTGCCAGAACCTCATCGACAGCAGCCATGTCGTTCTTCATGTTGGCCCACAGCAGCCGGGCGCTCATGTACTCATAAAGGGCAGCCAGGCGCTCGGCCAGTTCGCCGCCCTGTTCGGCGTTCAGGCTTGCTTGCAGGCCATTGGTGATGATGTCGATGGCCTTGGAAAGCGCGGTGCCCTTGGCGGGAATGTTGCCGTCCTGCATGGAGAATTTGGCGCTGTTCAGGGCCGCGGTCGCGCCTTCGAAAAGCAGCAGGATCAGACGATGGGGATCCGCACTTTCAATCGAGGTGCTCAAGCTGACCTGCTCATAGGCGGCGGTGGGCCGCCGCATCGATGTGAACATTGCTATTTAGCCTCCGGACGGCAGACTGGCGAGCTGCTGGGTGAGGTAGGTACTGGTTTGTTTCATGCCTGCAATTGCCGAATCGAGGGCTGTAAATTGTTGCCGGTAACGCTCTTCTATGCGCGTCAGCCTTTGGGTGAGTACGGTCTGTTGCTGTCCCAGCCGCTTGATCATCGAGTTGACGTTGTCGGTTACGCCGGTGATGGTGCCCGTAGATCCCACCATGGATTCCAGGCCGGTCTTGAATGCGGTTCCGACTTTCTCGACGAGGCCGATGACGCCGTTGTAGTCGGCGGCCAGAGCCTTGTTCAGCTTACCACTGTCCAGGGATAGATTGCCCGATTTGTCGAGGGAGATGCCGATGTCGGAAAGACGCTGATAAGCGGAGTCGCCACCGGCAGTCGTATTGAATATGAGACTGCGTAACTGGTTTTCGGCAGAGCGAACGACAGCCTGTCCCTGCAGCGGGCCGGCAACCTTGGTCTCTGCATTGTATGCGCCCAGGTCCGAAACCATCTTGTTGGCTTCGTTGAAGCTCTTGATGAACGCGTTGAGGGCTTTGCTGGCGGCGCTGGTGGAATCCTTGCTGACGGTGACATTGGTCGGGCTGCCCACATTGGTCTTGGCGAGGGTCAGCGTCACGCCGTCGAGGACTCCTGTGACCGTGTTGGTGCTGCTGGTCGCGGCAATGCCGTTCAGGGTGAACTGTGCGTTCTGAGCTCCCCGTCCGCCCTGGGCCGCATCCTGGGTGAGAGCGCCTGTCCCTGTCGTCGGGTCGAAGGTGAATCCGTTCAGGCCGGAAAGCTTCATGACATTGCTGGTGCCCGAATCCTTGCTGCTCAGGACCAGCTGGGCTCCTGCGGTGCCGCTGACAATCGTTGCCGAGACGCCGCCATTGGCCGCGTTGATGGCATCCCGCAAGCCGCCCAGGGTGTTGTTGGTGGCATCGATGGTGATGGTCAATTTGCGGGCGGAATCGGCGGTGTAGGTGCCGGCGTCAAGCTTGCCGAGTTCGATGGTCAATATGCCTTGATCGATCGTGGCGCTGGCATTGGCGTAAGGGCTGGCGGGCGGAGATCCTGGCGTGGCGGTGGCAAGGCGCTGGCTCTGCGCCAAGGAGGAGACTTCCAGTGAATAGACGCCTGGAACCGCCGACGAGGAGGCCGATGCCGAAGCGATCGTCGAGTCGGCCACGGCGGCTGAAAAGGAGGCGTATTTTTGCGCCGCCGTCTGGCCAGTCGAGGGCAGCAGTCCGGAGGCCGCTGACTGCAAGGAGGAAAGCGCGCCCTTGAGGGAGCCCAGGGCGGAAATCCTGGCCTGGTAGGATGCTTCCTTTCGCTGCAGGTTGACCAGGGGTTGCTGCTCGACCTGCATCAGGCTGTTGAGGATGCCGCTGAGGTCCAGGCCGGAGCCGGCTCCCAATGATGAAATGGTCATGGCAATCTCCTTTCCGAAACTTGCATTTGATCAGCTGTCTGCAAGCAAGACTTATGCCTTGCTGTGGATCAGCAAGCCCTTCAGCTTATCGAGAGTTTTGGCGATGTTGATCGCCTCTTCGGATGGAATCTGGCGCAACACTTCCTTGGTTTGCAGGTCGACGACCTTGACGACGGTGATGCCGGTATCCTCGTCCAGGGAAAACTGGATGCTGTCGTTGATGGGTTGGACGAAGTCCTTGATTTGCCTGACCGCTTCTTCCACCTGTTCCCGGCCGGCCGGCTGTGCTTGCTGATTGGATTTGGCGGGGCTGGCGGCGCTCCGGTCAATACCGGACTGCAGCGGAACAGCGGGCGACTCGTTCTTGCCGATGGGGGTGACACTGCCAGGCACGGATGTTCCGACCTGAAGGCTGCCTACGGATTGGATGCTCATGGTTCCTCCTTGTGCTTACAAGGCGAAGCGGCGCGGTAGCTTGTCCGCTACCGCGCCGTCCATTATGCCTCAACTACCTTGTGGATTAACCGCGGAGCAGGCTCAGCACGTTCTGCGGCAGGCTGTTCGCCTGGGCCAGCATCGCCGTACCGGCCTGCTGCAGGATCTGGGACCGGGTCAGGTTGGCGGTTTCCGCCGCGAAGTCCGCATCGCGAATCCGGGAGCGGGAGGCCGACAGGTTTTCCGTGCTGGTCTGCAGGTTGGCGATGGTGGTCTCGAAGCGGGACTGCAGGGCGCCGAACTTGGCGCGCTGGCCATTGACGGAAGAGAGAGCGGCATCGACGATGGCCAGGGTGCGCTGGGCCGCATCGACGGAGCTGACGTCCAGATCGCTCGCCTTCTGCAGTTGGGCTGCCGAGCTGGTGCCACTGAAGTAGGAGGCAGAAGTGGTCGCGCCTTTGGTGTTGGCGTAGCTGAAGCTCTTGTCGGAATCGAGGGTGAGCTGGCCATTCACAATGGTGCCGTTGCTGGCGGTCACAGATATGCCGCCAACCGAGAGGGTGTTGGAGCCGGAAGCGGCGTTGCCGACGGCGATATTCTCGCCGCTGGCGTTGAGCAGGGTGATGCCGGTGCCCGCATCGTTGACCCGGGCGGTGACGCCGGTCTTGGAACTGACATCGTTGAAGGCATTGACCGCGGCAGCCAGGCCGTCGCCATTCACGGCGGCGCCCACCGTGAAGGACACGGTGACGGCGGTCGTATTGTTCGAGAAGACGTCCAGCTTGTAAGTGCTGTTGGCGTTCATGGCGGTAACATCAATTTCGGTCTTGGCGCTGGCCGTGACGCCGGTCAGGCCGGTCTGCGCATTGATGTTGGTGGCGACAGTCTTGGCGCTGTCGCCGGCGGTGATGGTGATGCCCTTGCTGCCGACGGCACCGTTCAGGGTCAGGGTGTCGCCCTGGATGGCGCTGGTCGGGGCCGTGCCGGGGGTGTAGCCGGCCGCGGTGGCGGCAGTGGATTGGTTGGTACCGGTGGTGCCGGTGCCGATGGTCAGGTCACCCCGGGTGCTGGTGGCGGTGGCAGCCAGGGAACCCATCCGGTAGTTGCCGTATTGATTGGTCGAGAAGTTGGCGGTAGTGGCCTGGATGGTCTGGCCGGCGTTGGCGCCCACCTGGAAGGTGGCGGAGCCCAGGGAGCCGTCGAGGAGCTTCTGGCCGTTGAACTCGGTGGTCTTGGCGATGCGGTCCAGTTCCGCGGTCAGTTGGGTGACTTCGGCGTTGAGGGCCTGGCGGTCGGAAGCGGAGTTGGTGGCGTTGGAGGACTGAACCGCCAGCTCGCGGATCCGCTGCAGGACGTCGCCGGAGGATTGGAGAGCGCCTTCAGCCGTTTGCGACAGGGAAATGCCGTCGTTGGCGTTGCGGCGGGCCTGGTCCAGACCGCGGATCTGGGCGGTGAAACGCTCGGAGATCGCGAGGCCGGCGGCGTCGTCCTTGGCGCTGTTGATGCGCAAGCCGGAAGACAGGCGCTGCAGCGAGGTGGCCAAGGAGTTCTGGGACGTGCTCATGTTGCGCTGAGCGTTCAGGGATTGAACGTTGGTGTTGATGACTTGTGCCATGATCCTCTCCTATGGAAATTGACTTGATCGTATTTGGAAGATCGCCACCAACGTAACGGCTAGCGATGAATCCAATCCTTTCATAATCCTTAACGGCCACAGTTCCCGGAACTTTAGGACTAGTTTGAATTTCTATCTTCCGCCCTGGGGCAGCCAGGCACCGGCCCATTCCTCGAGCCGGTCCTCCAGCATCCCGTAGGCTTGGATATGGGCCTGAAGCGCTCGGCCTTCTTCTACTCGCCGGACAGGGTCCAGAGCCAGGTCGCGGATGGCGGAAATCCAGCACTGTTCGGCATTCCGGACCCTGGTTACCGGAAAGGCTCCCTGGTAGGGCAGGATATCGGTGCACACGACCGGGTAGCCCAGGATGCCGTACTCAAGGATTTTCAGGGCACTCTTGGCTTCGTTGAAAGGATGGATTTCGAGCGGTGCGATAGCCACATCCAGCCCCAGTTCGGCCAGCTTGCGCGGATATTCGGCCATGGCGACGGGAGGGTGCATTTCCGCCGCATACGGCTTCAATTCGGGCAGGCACAGGCCGAAAAATACCCAATCCACCTCTCTTGCCAGCTTCTTTACGACCGGGAGCAGAAGGCGCAGGTCGCCCACATGGCTGTTGCTGCCGGTCCAGCCGACTCGGGGTTTTCGGCTGCCGGTCCTCGGCTGGGCTTTCACTCCTCCCCAGCGGCTCCGCTCCAGCCGGTTGGGCTGGACCACGACCTCGCGGGCCCAGCAGCCGAAGGCTTCCGCCAAAGGCTGGGTTGAGACCACGAGCTGGTCGGCTATTTCCAGGGCCTGGCGGAATCGAGTGCCGGCCTCTTTGCCCAGAATCCGGTAATGGGGGCTGGAGCGAGGAATATCGGTTATCAGGTCGTCAATCTCGACAATGCATCGGGCACCCGAATAGCGACGATAGATTTCCAATGCCGTGAGGTGCCGGGCCGAGGTGGGATGCTGAATGACTATGGAATCCAGCTCCGCCTTGGCGATCTCCACCGGGCTGAAGAAGCGCTGGCTGGCGTAACCGCGGCATCGTCCGGCATTGTGCAGAGCCCGCGAGGGGGCCAGGATGCGATATTCGCCGGAGCCGGTCTGGTCGATGGGGTGTACGAGGAGCCGGGGGCGGGGGTTCCAAGGGGTCGGATTCGAGGACAGCGCTGCTTCCGGTTCCGGTACCACATCGCGGTTCGATAGGCTGAGATTGGGATTGTGGGCAGGGTCGCGAGTCAGGTGCGGCAGCCAGCGCCGGTACATGGCTTCCTGTTCGGTTGCGAACCGGGCAAGCTTTTCCGGGCTTGGGGGGGCGGCCTGTTCTCCTTGGCGCTGGGTGGCCGAGCCCTCATGCAGAAGCGTGGCATAGGGGGTCCATAAGATGCGCTTGCCCCGGGCCTTCACTTTCAGGCAGAGGTCGACGTCGTTGTAGGAGACCTTGAAATTGTCCTCATCCATCCCGCCTACGCTCATGTAGAGCTCCTTGGAGATGAGCATGCAGGCGGCGGTTACGGCCGAAAATTGTTGGCTTGCATGGGTGCGATGGAGGACGCTGGGTCTGTCGTTGGGCCAGCCTATGAACGGATGCTCCGCGGGCCCGGCCAGACCCAGGACAACCCCCGCGTGCTGTATCGTCCCGTCAGGGTGCAGCAGCCGGGCGCCTACCGCGCCGACTGCCGGCTGCAGCGCCAGGGAGACCATCTCGTCCAGCCAGTCCTCGTGCAGCACGGCCGTGTCGTTGTTGAGCAAGAGCAGCAGGGAGCCCGTGGCTTCCCGGGCTGCCAGATTGTTCATGGCGGAGAAGTTAAAGGGCAAATCGTAGGCAATGACCCGGATGCGAGGGTCTCCCAACCGGGCGATGCCCTCCAGATAGGCGCAGGCCGTCGGATCGCGGCTGCCGTTGTCCACGATCAGGACCTCGAAATCCGGATACTTGGTCTGGCTCAGCAGGGTATCAACGCATCGTTCGAGCAGGGCAAACTGGTCTCGGGTCGGGATGATGACGGAGACCCGTGGGGTCGCTGGCAGGGGATATAGAACGCGGATCGTTCCAGGGAGTAGTCCCGCCACAGCGGAGGCGCCGCTGTCACTGCGCTGCAGATGCTGGTTGACGCAATCCAGGCGCTCCCGGTTTGCCGCATCCTCCAGGCTTTGGGCCGGGTGGCTGGCGTGGCGATGGTACAGCAGATCGGCATGATGGCCGATGGCATCGGGGTTCAGGATTTCGCTCAGGCGCAGGGCCAGATCGAACTCGTCGCTTTGCTGTGGGAAATGCTGCCATCCTCCTGCTGCATGCCAAGCCTGGCGACGGGCTAGGATGAGGCCCCCCAGATAGTTGGCTGATCGCAGGAGTTCCAAGTCGAAGTCAGGCTTGAAGCGCGGGGAATGGCGCTTGCCATCGTCCTCCAGGATGTCCTCGTCCGTGTAGATGGCAGCCAGTCCGGGATTGGAGACGATGTGCTCCGCCAGGGCGAGAAGGGCGTGGGGCGCAATTGCGTCCCCCGCGCGCAAGAGGCCGACCCAGGTCGCATCCGGCTCGGACAAGAGGGCTTGCCCAGCGGCGCTCCAGGAATCGCCTGCCTGTATCCACGCCAGCCGGTCGGCAGGCAGGCCTGCCGGAGCGGGTAGGGGAGAGGCCACCGTGACGAACAAATGGGGATAGTACTGCCCCGCCAGGGCTTGGAGGCTCCGGGAAAGATCCTGGGTTGAAGCCGTATCGTGGGCCACGGCGAGGTGAAAGCGGGGCGGCGTTTCCCAGGTCGCGATACGCGCCTCGAAGTCGACGCCGTCACGGGTCTGGAACGAGTGGGAAAGAATCCACTCTTGATAGGGGTCGGAACCGGCGGGGGTAGCGGACATAGAGGCGAAAAGGTGAAATGGTCGAAGTCAATCCCGATGATGGAGGGCCCAGAATTCATCCACCACTTTGGCGATTCCTTCTTCGAGCATGATGGCGGGAGACCAGTCCAGCGTCCGCCGGGCCAAGCTGGAATCGAGAACGTTTTCCCGCACGTCGATACCGCGGTCAGGGAGATGGCGGACCTCCAGTGGCAGACAATTGGCGGCCTCCTGGATCAACTTCAGGAGTTCCAGGATGGAGGTGCCGCGGCCGGTACCGATGTTGGCGATCAATGACCGGGGATATTCGATGGCGGCCAGGACGGCCTTGAAGACATCTTCAGCGGCGATGTAATCCCGGACGTTGCCACCATCCCCGAATATCGTGAAGGGCCGCTGGCGCAACATGGCCCCCAGGGCCACGCCAACGATCCCCTGGACGCCGTAGATGTTCTGTTCTATCCCGTAGGGATTGCCGATGCGCAGTGTCTTGACCGCAAGGTTCTGGCTCTGGGCGATGAAGTGCAGGTAATTTTCTATGGTCAGTTTGGAGAGGCCATAGAGGCTGAGCGGGTTGCGGGGATGATCTTCGTCGATGGGGAGGTACTGGGCCTGGCCGTAGACGGTTCCTCCGGAAGATAGATAGACAATGTTGCGAACATCCTGCCTCAGGCAGCTATCCACTAGGCGGATGGTGGGCAGCAGGTTGGACATGACATCGTAGGCAGCAGAGGCGATGACCGTCTTGGGAAAGGTGGTGGACAGGGAGTGCACTACCGTATCCATGCCGACGAGGGCTTCGCTGATCGCATGGTCATCCATGAAATCGCCGTGGACCACGTCGATATCGCTCAAGATGTCTTCCAGGCGGACCAAGGAGCGCGTAGGCCGGGTGAAAACGCGAACCTCGTGTCCGGCCGAGACGCACGCTCTGGCAATGCCGCTGCCGAGGAAGCCGGCGCCGCCAACGATGAGTACTCTCATAATATTCAGCCCTCGTGTGTGCTTCGGTATGCCAGCAGGTCTTCGGCGGAATCTACCTCGCCCCATTCTCCCCGGTAGGGGAGGGGAACGATGGGGATACGCCCGGCTTCGATCACCCGCTGCAAGGTGCCGGTCATGTGCATCCGATCCTGCCATTCTTGGGGCAGTGCTGTTCTGATCCGTCGAATCTCGGCCCAGGCAGCGGGGGAAATCCGCAGCAAACCCATGTATTGGCCCTCGATTTCGCCCAGGGTCTGGGGCTGGCTGCCGATTTCCGCAAGCGTGCCGTCCGGATTGAGGCGGAAGGTTTCAGCATCGAGAAGAGGGTCGGCAAAGCGCTTTTCCCAAAGTTGCCGCCAGTCCGGGTCGTAAGTGATCGCCAGGGCGGCGTCGCTCCGCATCAGCGTCCGGACGGCATCCGCCGAATAGAAAATGTCGGAATAACTGACGATGCAGGGCTCATTCTCCAGCCAGTCTTGGGCACAGGCGAGGGAGGTGACCATGTTGGTCTGTTCCCAGCGGGGATTATTAAATTCCCGCATGCCGCGGTTGGCAAGCATTTCGCGCCGATAACCGGTGACGATTCCGATTTCGTCGATGCCGGCTTCCTTCAACGCGGCCCGCTGCCACTCCAGCAAGGGTTTGCCGTGGATTTCCACCAGGCACTTGGGCCGGTCGTCCGTCAGGTCTTTCATGCGGCTGCCGCGGCCGGCGGCAAGAAGGATGGCTTTCATGGCTGTTTCCGAAGTGGCGGGGCGCAACCCGGGATGGGTTCGATTGCGTTCCCGATAAGCTGTTGGAGGCGATGGATATCGGCGGGGCGGAATGCTGTTTCCCGTTCTGGATGCCACATCCAGCCTTCCCAGGGCAAGGATTCGTGGCGGACAGCCTCGATGCTGCCATCCTCGGCGCGGGCCAGAACGGCATAACCGACAGGAACCTCAAGGGTGCCCCAGCGATGGAAGCTGTTGACTGTCCCCGGCCATGGCGCGGACCCAGAAGATTCCGGGTGCAAGTCATGGCGAACGGCGACGTGGTTATCGATCTGCTGAAGCTTTCCTCCTCCGTGGACCAGCATCATCTGCATGCCGCGGCAAATGCCGAGCAGCGGCAGATTTTTCCGGGCCGCGTGCTCGATGAGCAGCGCTTCGGTCCGATCGCGCTCGGGGGCCTCTCCCAGATCGTTGCCGCCCGACAGCACGACCGCTGCCGGCGCCATGCCATCGAGCCAGGCGTCCAGTTCCTCCTGACTTTCAAACAGGTTGGGAACAGGCGCGGTTAGGAGCCCCGCGGCTTTCAGCCACTGGGCCAGCCGCTGGTCCAGGGCGTCGCGGCGCTCATTACGCGCCGGATGGAAATCGACCCGCTGGCTGACGGCGACCAGCCTCACGCCAAGGGCTCCACGCGTTTGGCGGCGCAGTCGATGGCCAGTTGCCGGGCTTTGGACCATTTGTTGAAAAGGTAGTCGCCTGCGCCGATGACAGCAGGCAGTCCGAGTTCCCCGGCACGGATCGCCATGTGGGAATTCGCTCCGCCGTAGGCCGTAATGAGTCCGGCGATGGGGTGGGAGAAGAGCCAGTCGAAACCGGGGTCGGCACTCGGAATGGCGACGATGGCGTTGGCTAGCCGATCAGGATGTTGATGAGATACGACCGGTCCGATGACGGATTTTTGTGTGATGTAATTCGGTTCTGCCCCGGTCAGTTCGAAGCCCCAGACATCTTCCGGCCGGGAAATCAGGGGCGGCAGCCAGGTACGGGTGGTTTCCGCATAACGCTGTTGTCCCCGGGCAATGCTCTGGTCCAGGATGGAGCGGATATCGGTGCTGGCGCCGTGCAATTCGTAGAAGTCGCGGACATCGGCAAAGGAAAGCTCTTCGGGAGTGAACCCGGCCTGTTCCCCCACTTGGCGCATCAGCGAGAGTGCATCGCTCAAGTTGCGGGTAAATAGGAACTTGGCGTACTCCCTCAACTCTATGCCCGCCTGAAGGAAATCGAACAGTCCGACCACATCGGTTTCCAGGCCGTGCTCCTCAAGCAGGCGGGAGATTTCCCGCATCTGGTTCAGTCGCAGGGGAAAATCCGTCTTGCCCGCATGGGCTTCTGTGACGTCGCCGTGGGCGGTGGCGTTCCAGTTGAAATAGTGGTCGGGGGCTTCATCGTACCGGGGGGAGAGAATGTCGTAGGTGCCCGGGCGCAAATGGCCATACTTGGCCAGGAAAGTTGTGCGTGGCAGCGTCTTCATGTCCCGGGTCAGCTGGCTGCTGACCGTGTTCAGACTGGCCATGAACGCATCGTAGTCATTGGGGCTGAGGACATCCACGGCCACCAAGGAACGCAGCATCTGAACGGCGATGAATCCGGCCCGGGCCAAGCCGGCAAAAGGCAGCGTGCCATAGCGCTTGCAGTCTTCGAGCAGCCAATAGATGCGGCTGATCGGGGGCAGGTCGGCCGTGAGCGCCGCTTCCCGGCGGCGTACCAGAGTATCGAGTTTGTCCCGGTCGGTCCTCCAGAGGCCGCTTTCCTGGTTGATGATACGGTTGGTCAGTTGGCGCAGGCTTTCGGCAAGGCGGTCCCGCTCGCCAGGAGAAAAACCGGCCTGGGCCAGGCTCTCGAGCCGCCTGGGTAGATCCAGGGAGTAGCAGGAGAAGACGATTTCGAATTCGACCTTGTCGTGGAGATTGGGGGTCGCCACCAGCCGGTCGATGTAGTAATTGACTAGGCGGTCGGCGAGGCTGCCGTCGATGTCACGGGGAATGAAGCTGTTGAAGCTGACGCGCACATCGATGTAGGGCAACCCGTGGAAGTGCAGGAGCAGCGGGAAACTCCGCAGATTTTTGTAGCCATAGTTGTGCCGCTGGTAGGCCCAGGTGGCATCGGTGATCAGTTCCCGGTACAGCGAGAGGGCCAATGGCCTGGGCCGTACGCCGATAATTTCGGCCGGGTTCCAATCGGGCATGACGCCATAGACCGTTGCGCGGCCATGCAGGAATGGATGGGGGCGTGTGCCCTGGGCGACTTTCTGTTCGATTTGACGCAGGCGTTGGGCCAGGGATTCGCGGGGCTCACGCTGCAACTTCAGCACCAGGGGGCGAGCCTGAAGCAATATCAGTGACTCGTCGCCGGAAGGAGAGTCGCCGCAGACGGCGAATTCGATATCGAGAGGCGTATCGCCGAAGAGGCTTTCCAGTTCATCCACCAGCGCCAGAATGGCCGCCATGTTCGCAGGCGGAGGAACGGTGGCGTCGGGTGCGAAGACGTAGGTCGATCCGCCCCGGCCACCCGTAACGACCGAAGTGTCCTGGCCCTCGGCGCAATTGACGACGCGGTAGGGGGCGCCGGTATTGGGGTCGGTATTGAACACCACGCCGGAACGCAGCACGTTGCGCAGCATCGGCTGCACCAGTACCTCATCCTGCTCCGGGTCGCCCGGGGTATAGGAAGCGATGACCCGGTCAATGGCGGCAGTGAGTTCCGTTGCCGTCTGGACATCGGGGACAGACAGGAAGGAGCCGGCCATGGAACTGCTGCCGGAATCCTCGCAGGCAGCGCTTGATCGGACGATCAGCTTGCCGCTTCCCAGCTTGGCGCGAATCAGTTCCAGGCAGGCTCCTGGTTGCTGCCGCCAGACGGCCGCGCTGAAGGTGGCCTGGGGGAGCACCCGGGCGGTCTGCAACCGGCCTTCCAAGGCGGCCAGGGTGCGCGCTTTGCTGAGAAGCTGTAGTCCCATCGCTCAGGCGCGGCGTGCCGCCCAGGCCCGGGTAAGATAAGTGGCCTCGACGTAGGGAAGTGTGGCGACCTTGTCGCTCACATAATCCAGGAAGCGGGCAAAGCGCTCGGTCCCCAGTTGCGCCTGGAGGTCATTGACCGAGCGCCAAACACCCAGATAATGCTCCGGGGATTGCCGCATCACGTGCCTCCCTTCCAGGTAGACCACGTCCTCGAAATAGGGGCTGGCGGACAGTCGCTCGGTCAGGGTCTCGGTGATGCCTGACCGGCCGGAAGAGACCCGTTTGATGTCACCGCCCTTTAACCGGGTCAGCTCGGCCTCGATGTCCACCAGTAGAGGATTGACCTCGATCAGGCGGGGATTCCACAAGGCTACGAAAAGGCCCCGGGGGCGAAGGAGGCGATGAAACTCCCGGGTGGCCGAGTCGAAATTTGTCCAGTGGAAGGAGGATGCCATGGTCAGCAGGTTGCAGCAGCCATCCGCCAGTCCTGTGGCTTCACCGGAGCCCGCGCGCCAGGTGATCGGCAGGTCGCGGCTGTCACGTTCCCCGAAGGAGCGCATGTCATCGTTGGGCTCGACCGCGATGGCGCTGGCGACAGCACGTTTCGCCACCATGCGGGTCCAGATTCCGGTGCCTGCCCCGACATCCACGAAGTCGATGGCTGCCGTCGGTTTTCCGACCAAGCCCAGCAAGGCATCGAGTACTGAGTCGGAATAACCGGGGCGATAGGACGAATAGTCTTCCGCGAGTCCGGTAAAGTCGCTAGCTGTGATTCCTGCCATAAAGGTGTCCGTTCAACAGGCTGGTAAGGGTTGCAAAGGATGATTCGATCGAGATGTGTCGGTCCATCGGCAGCCGGATGTCCGGAGACTGGGGAAACTCCGCTTGGATATCGAGTCCCACGACTTCCGATGCCTCGCCTCGCTCGAAGCGATGATAGATGCCTTTGGGATCGCGGGCTCGCACCACGTCGATGGGGGCATCGAGAAATATTTCGATATATCCTGGGATATTGTCCCGGTTCCACGACTGGATTTCGTTAAACATCGAAATCGTCGGGCAGATGACCGTGAGACCCTGGCTGGAGAGAAATCGGCAAAGCCGGGCATTGAAGCGGGCGATGCGGAGTCGGGTGGCCCGATCATGGCCAGCCGGTTCCAGAAGCAAGTCCCGGATGGCGTCGCCGTCTAGCATCACGGGATGAATGCCGCGGGATTTCAGCCACAGATCCAGTTGTCGGGCCAAGGTGGTCTTGCCCGATCCTGACAGCCCTGTGAGCCACAGGACGCAGCCACCGGGGATGAGGCTCATGGGCAGCTCCGGCAATCGGGACCAAGGGTTGCCAAGCGCTCCAGGAGATCCGCCTGTGTGTAGCCCTGGCTGGAGATGACGTCTTCCCCCAGGTGCAGGAGATAGTCTCGGGCGATGGCGGCAAAGCGTTCGCGGTAGAGAGACTCCCTCCAGTAATCCAGGTGCTCCTGGAGTCCTTCCATGCCTGCCAAGGCGATGGCCGAATCTGCGGGAGGCAGGCCCAGATGGTGATGGACCTGCGCCAGGATACGAGCGGGCTGTTCCTTCAGTTCTTCATGCTCAACGGCCAGAAAGCGCTCTCCGAACCGTTCGTGAGCGTTGGAAAGATGGCGGTAGGCGCCGTACAAATCCCGGTAGCGGCCGTCACTGAGTTTCAGCCGGTCCGGTTTGCCGTCACACTCCTGGCGGATCGTCGCAGAAAGATAGGTGAGGGGATTCATCCGCACCTGGACGAAGGAGGCTTCCGGAAAGGCTTGGGCCAGCTCATCGATGATGTAGTAATTCCTGAAAGTGGCATCGATGAAGTGGGTCTTGCCAGACCTCATGCAGGCCTGCCCGTAGACATGCCGGGCCATTTCACGGATTCCCGCCAGGAAAGGATCGACTCCGGAGACGTTTTGGTTCAGGAAGTTCATTAAGGATTGGCGCGCTTCCAGGGCATTGTACTCGGTTCTGATTCCTTGGCTGCGCAGGGCATAGATGGGAGCCAGGAGCAGGCTGCAGCCCTCGGAAAGCAGTGCATCGGGGTGTTGGAAACTGCCGGCCAGGGTGGTGGCTCCGACGTTGAGGGGAGGAGTCACCAGGAAGCTCAGAGCAAATGGGCAAATATTACTCATCTTGCGAGTGTCCAGAAGAAAGGTGCCGGGTGGAGTCAGTCATCATAAAGGTGGCGGTATTCGGGAGTCTCCAGCGAGGCCATCCAGTGCCTTGCTTCGGCGGTGATCCCGTTCAATTTGGCGATGGTTTCCGGTTTCAGCTCGCGTTTATGGCGGCCGGGCATGGGAGCCGCATTGGGGAGCCGGGCCATGGAATAGTAGGAGAGAGAATCTTTCTTTTTGACGTCCTCGCCGAGCAGCATTTCCTGGAGAACTGCATTTTCCGGGACGATTTGCAGAAAGCAGGTCAGGCGTTTGATGAATTGGGGAAAATCCTCGCAAAGGACGGCGTAGCTCAAGAATTCGATTCGTTCCGGGGGAACATTCTTGAGGAGTTCGGCCAGCACGGTAATGTTCTGACACAACGTCGACGCACCCTCGAGAACATACTGGTCCAGGGAGATGGACTGCAGGCGCTGTTTTTCGTCCACGGCGGCCTGCTGGAAAGCCGTGAGTTCCTTGGGCGGAATATACGAGGGGTCCTTGAGGATATGGTAAAGGGAGACCAGGCTGTCCCGAGGGTCGCGGAGGACGATGAGGTGCCTGAAGTCTTCCGGGCGCAGTGCGGAATTCTGGAGCGACATGGCCAACCTGCTGGCCTCTCTCCATGAATAGATGGCGCCCGTGAGCTGGTAATCGAAGCCATGCATCGCACTCACTTCTCCCTTGTAGGGATCGTTGGAATACATGGCGTCGACTTCAAGATTCAGGTAGTGGTAGAAATTCGAAGATAGCCGGGAAAGTACCCGGTATACGCTGGCGCCGCCGCAGGTCGGCGGGAGAAAGACGATGCAGCTGGGCTGTTCCCTGTGATCGATGGGAGATGGCGGGCTCCAGAACTGGGCGCTGGTCTTGCCGGCATCGGGTTTCTCTATTTTTGCCGGTGACGCCCAGTCATAGAGTTCAGCCTTGTGCTGGTTGGTCAGGTGCCGGTGGGCGTCCACCGCCGCTTGGGCCTTCAGTTGGGCGTGGTCGTCGAGGGTCGCGGCCAGGCCTGCCGATAGCCAGGAATAGTCATCGAGCCGCGGATTGGCCTCCACGAGAAGGTTTTCAAGGAACCCGAGAATATCCGGATCGTGCCGTTCCTTTCTCAGCAGGAGGCCGGTGGCGGCCAGGGCGTTGGCGACTTCCCCCTGCTGAACGTAGGCAACGATCAGATTGCGTAGTGCCTGGGTGGACGAGAACTCCAGGCTGGCGGCTGTCTTGAGGGATCGGAAGGCCTCGTCCACGTGCCCGGTATTGAGCTGGAGTGTGCCCAGATCGTTGTAGATATCCCAGCGGATTGCCCCCCGGGCTGCCAGCTTCTCAAGCTGTTCCAGAGCTTCGTCCAGGCGCCCTGCCGCGATCAGCTGGTCCGCTTCCTCGTATCCGGCATTTTCCTCCGCGGGGCTGAGGGGTTCGACCGGCGGAGCCGCTTCGTGGAAGGGGGGGAGGGGCGGGGCGCTGGCGGCAACTGTCTCATCGAGCCTGCGCCCGATGTCCTGCCGTTTCTCCAGCAGGCTATCCAGGAACTTCAGGGCTTGCCGTATTTCGGAAGGATATTGAGGTTTCACGATAAGGCGATATCCCTTGGTTATCGAGTTTCAAGCGTTGTGGTTGCCGGCGCTATGCCGGCTTGGGCGAGCAGAAGCTGTCTTTCGAGCCGGTCAATCGTCTGCTTGGCCTCTCCTAGTTGCTGGCTGAGGGTGTTCAGGCTTGTGGTGTGCTCCTGCAGCTGTTGTTCCCATTTCGGCGAGGCCCAGTGCAATCCGTCCAGGCTGACGCTGGCCTCCGTAACGATGGCGCGCAGATGGTCGATGATTTCGGAATCGTTTTCGCGCCTGAGGATGAGGCCGATGGCAGCCAGGGCTGCCCCATACTCCTTGGTCAGCGTATAAATGACCACCAGGTTTCGCAGGGCATTGGTGGAGGTGAATTCCAGCCCGGCTGCATGGCGGAAATAGGCTATGGCCAAGTCTGTCTGCTCGCGCTCGAAGGCAATGCGGCCGAGTTCGAAGTAGACCTGCCAGAGGGTGCTGCCCCGCTTTGCCAAGCTCTCCAGCAGCGCTTCGGCCTTGTCGAGCCGGCCTCGGTCGAGGTGCTCGGCAGCCTTGTGGTAAGTGCTCATCTCTTCCTGGGGGCTCAATACCTGCGCGAACTGTGGCTTGGCTTTCGAGGTGTTCGTCCGCATCGGCGAAACAGGCAGGTTCAAGGCCTCCCGCAGGAGTCGCCGGTCATTTTCCTTCTCGGGATGAGGCGGGTTTTCCGGGGCAAAGCATTGTTCAACGGCTTCCTGGGCAGCACACCACCATTGCCACCAACTCTGGGCATCGGCGGAGCCGCCCGGGATGGTGTCCGGGACAAGGCTGACGGCAGGGCGGGGCCTCCAGACCAGAGTACCCATCCTGGCCAGGATGGCGAGTAGGGGCCAGAACCACAAAGGATTGCCTTTCAGGCGGCTCTTTGCGGCCACAGCCTTCCGCACCGCGCTGCGCCGCAGGATCGCGGACGACAGCGAAAGGACCGGAGTGCCGCGCAGAAGAGGTGACGCCATCTCGGTGCCCCGGTCCCAGTGCGCCTTGAGCCAGTGACGCTCATCGATCGACAGCAGGGCCTGCTGAGTCGGCGGGAGGATCTCCGGGGCGGCCGGATTGTGCCCCGGGCTGAGGACGGAGACGACTTCGGGGGCATCGAAAGCAGAGAGAATGTCCTCAAGATTGTTGTCCGTGTAATCGACGACGGCGTCAATGAACCATAGCAACTCGGTGGTCGCCCTCTGGCTCGCCTCAAGCAAGAGATCGGCTGGCACTCCATCACGACGCTGGGAAAGCCGGATGACGGGAAGGCTCGAAAGACTGGCGGGCAGTTGGACGGGGTCCGGGGTGCCGAGGAGCAATGCGTCAGGGCGCCACCTCATGCCGTGCAGGCAGGACTCCAGTTGCAGCAGCTGGCGCTCAAGCATGGGAGCATCGCGGCCGGCCAGCACCAGTGTGACCGAGTGGCTGGCGCAATTGAAATGGCTTAGGAGGAAATCGACATAATCCCGGCGGCGGAATCCGGCGTCGATGCGCGCTGCCGCCTGGGCGCCTATCTCGCGGGCCTGCCCCGGAACATCGAGCAGTCGTCGGGTGGCATCGGCCATGGCCGCCACGTCGAGATAAGGCACCACCACGCCGCAGCCATCGGTCAGCAACTCGGGGGTGCCTCCGCCTTCAGCAAAGGCGACCACCGGCAGCCCCGCATACATGGATTCGATGACGACGTTCGGCAGCGGATCCTCTCTCGAGGTCATCAGGAAAACATCGGCGCCCAGATAGAAATCGGTAAGGTCCGACTTCAGGCCGGCCAAGTGGAAACGGTCCTCCAGTCCCAGGGCATGACGGTCGTGCTCCATCCACGACGTGAGGACGGCATCCAACTGTCCCAGCCACACGAAGTGGGTGGCGCGGTCCTGCCCGTCTGCGAGGACGTGCTTGGCCACCTGCAGAAAAAGATCCGGACCCTTGCGCAGTTCGCCGCTGCCGGCACCAATCACCAGGCGGGTGTCCTCACCCAGCTCAAGACTGTCCCGCAGGCGCTGCCGTATCGAAGAGCGGTCTTGCGGGCGGGGAAAGTCAGGTTCGATGCCCTGGGGGTGGCGGACCCGATTGGCTGTGCGGGGAGCATAGCGTTCCAGGAAGCTGGTCTCGACAAAACGAGCCGGAAAAACGATGGTGTCGGCGTGGTCGCACACGCCAAGGCGATCTTCCCTGGGCAGGAAACGCTCGATGCTGGTGCCGAGTTCATGAACCAGGTGAGTCACCTGGTATCCGAGTTCCTTCAGCCAGGTGGCGTACCGGCCGACGACGACGGTGTTGCACAGAGCATGGCGCAAACCTTCCAGCCGCAGACGGGTGAGCAGTGCCCGGACAGCCTCCGGGCCGCTGAGATCCTGGCCTACGACGTACACTCGGGCATACCGGCGAAAATCCTCGACCAGTTCCCCTCCCCTGGCCAGAATGAGGGTGACCTGATATCCCAAGTCCTCCTTCAGGGTACGAACGACCGACAGGGCGACAAACTCGCCGCCCGCCCGGCCGGCGCTGTGGCCGACGACCAGGATGTGGCGTGAATGGCCCGGCACGGCAGCTGATTGCCGGATCAGGGATCGGCCGGAGCGAGGCTGCAACAGTCGGGTTTGTCCATCAAAATTATGGCGGACAAAGTGCTTGAGGGGGATTTTCTGATGCAGGTCGCAATCGGCACAGGGGCCCCGGGGGCGGCCGGTCAGAAAGTGCAGCCGGGCTTCTTCGAGGCCATCGGTCGGATTGGAATCGTAGATGTTGATGACCGGGGCGAATCGGGCGCAGGGGCGGCCATTGCCTTCTTCATCCACCAGCAGTTGGCTCCAGAGCCTGGTGCAGAGCCTGGTCTTCCGGTCCTGCCGATGGGCATAGCGAGGGGTGCCAGGACGGAATTCGAATTGCCCATACAGGAGAAAATGATCAGTGAGGGCGCCTTCAGCGTTGCCGAGGACATCATTGTCGCTACCGTACAGCTTCCAGTCGAATTCTTCGTACAGTGCGGCCTCTGCTGGCGTCAGGCAGGCGGTAGTTGTGCCCCTCGCAATGCGCTCCGGTCCGAAATAGACCTGGGACTCGCGCCAGTTTTCCTGGTCATGCGCCAGTGGCGCGGTGAGGAGCGTAGCCCAGCCTGGAACCATGCCGGGGCGGGCGAGCAGTTCCCTGCAGGCTTCGGCATCGATGACGCCGGCAGCCTGGGCTAGCCGGCACAGGTGCTTGTAATTGGGGAGAACCGTGGAGTCGACCCCCTGAGTCTGCTGGAACTGTTCGGAGTGGACGCGGAAATCGCTCAGTTCCTCGGTGAGATATGCCGCATCCCCCTTGCCGAGGGCGGTAAACCACATGGCCATGTCGGCCATGTAGTAAACGGGGGAGCCGCCATAACTCATGATGTCGGTGCCGGCAGGCGGCAATGCCGATCGGCGCAGCAAGACGGTCGAAGGCTCTCCGACGAAGTTGATCATGCCCTCCAGCATGGCTCGGCAGGCCGAGGCGCCTTCCAGGCGAGAGTCTTCCATGACCGGAGAGAGGGTGGATTCGCTGTCCGGCAGTCGATCGCCACGCTCGTCTATTCGCCTGCGTTTTGAGGTCGCCAGGGTAATGCCTTCTTGATCGATCAAGACCGCTAACAGTTTTTCGACGCATCGGGGGGCGAGGCGGTCGTCATCGTTCAGGAACTTGATGTATTCGCCTTGGGCAAGGGAAATGCATTTGTTGAAGTTCCCTCGGCCGTGCAGCCGTTCCGGATTCTTCTCGTAGCGTATGGGCCGGCCGCGGCAGCTTGCCGCGATGCGTTGAATCTCGTCATCACGGCTGTCGTCGCAGATGATGATTTCAACGTTCTCATAGGTCTGCTCAACCGCACTCTGCAGCGCTTCTGCAAAAAAGCGAGGGTTATAGGCCGGAATCAGAATACTGACCAAAGGCTTGGAATTCATGCTTAGTGTTCCATTGCTTTATTTCTGCGAAGAGCAGTTGTGCTTCGATGGGCTAGTTTGCAGGCCTTCGGTCTCGGCTTGGCAGGTCATCAATCAAAAAAGCCATTCGTACGCAGGATCGCGGACGAATGGCTGTCATAGAGCACTGCGCCAAAGCAGTAAGGCTTAGCCTTGCAGCAGCTTCAATACGTTCTGCGGCAGCGTGTTCGCCTGCGCCAGCATCGCCGTACCGGCCTGCTGCAGGATCTGGGCCCGGGTCAGGTTGGCGGTTTCCGCCGCGAAATCCGCGTCGCGGATGCGGGAGCGGGAAGCCGACATGTTCTCGGAGGATATCTGCAGGTTGGCGATGGTGGTCTCGAAGCGGGACTGCAGGGCGCCGAACTTGGCGCGCTGGCCATTGACGGCCGTAAGCGCAGCATCGGCGATGCTCAGGGTGCGCTGGGCAGCGTCCACTGTGTTGACATCGAGGTCGCTGACCCGCTGCAGCTGGGCTGCCGAAGAAGGCCCCGTGAAGTAAGTGGTCTGCGCGCCGCCAGCCGTGTTTCCGGCGGTGTAGCTGAAGCTCTTGTCGGAGTCGAGGGTGAGCTGGCCGTTGACCATGGTGGCGAAGCCGGTACCGACGGCCTGGTTGCCGGTACCGTTGGTGTTCTGGACCGCCATGGCGTTGGAGCCGGAAGCGGCGTTGCCGATGGCGATATTCTCGCCGCTGGCGTTGAGCAGGGTGATACCGGTGCCCGCATCGTTGACCCGGGCGGTAATCCCGGTTCTGGAGCTGACATCGTTGAAGGCGGCAACTGCCGACGCCAGGCCGTCGGTATTCACACTCGAGCCGATCGTGAATGAAACGGTCACGGCGGTCGCATTATTCGAATAGACGTCCAGCTTGTAAGAGTTGTTGGCCGTCATGGAGACAACATCAATTTCGGTCTTGGCGGTGGCGGTCACCCCGGTCAGGCCGGCTTGGGTATTGATATTGGTGGCGACGGTCTTGGCGCTGTCGCCGGCGGTGATGGTGATGCCCTTGCTGCCGACGGCGCCGTTGAGGGTCAGGGTGTCGGCAGCGATGGCGCTGGTCGGGGCCGTGCCGGCGACATAGGCAGCGGCGGGCTTGGCGGTGGATAGATTGGTGCCGGTGGTGCCGGTGCCGACGGTCAGGTCGCCCCGGGGGTTGGTGGCGGTGGCCGCCAGGGAGCCGATCCGGTAATTGCCGTATTGGTTGGTCGAGAAATTGGCGGTGGTGGCCTGGATGGTCTGGCCGGCGTTGGCGCCCACCTGGAAGGTGGCGGCGCCGAAGGAGCCGTCGAGGAGCTTCTGGCCGTTGAACTCGGTGGTCTTGGCGATGCGGTCCAGTTCCGCGGTCAATTGGATGACTTCGGCGTTGAGGGCCTGGCGGTCCGAAGCGGAGTTGGTGGCGTTGGAGGACTGAACCGCCAGTTCGCGGATCCGCTGCAGGACATCGCCGGCGGACTGCAGGGCGCCTTCAGCCGTTTGCGACAGGGAGATGCCGTCGTTGGCGTTGCGGCGGGCCTGATCCTGGCCGCGGATCTGGGAGGTGAAGCGCTCGGAAATGGCCAGGCCGGCCGCGTCGTCCTTGGCGCTGTTGATGCGCAGGCCGGAGGAAAGACGCTGGAGAGATGTCGCCAGCGATCCCTGGGATGTGTTCATGTTGCGCTGAGCGTTCAATGAGGCAACATTGGTGTTGATAACTTGAGACATTTGGCTCTCCTAATTGCATCCGAAGGGCGCTCGCAACGACTGGCTACCAGACTCAATGTTTTCGTTGTTCGAGCATCTGCGTCAGCTTGAAGCGAGAACCGTGCCAAGATTTCAGGTTGCGCGCTATGCACCCAGGGAGAGGCGGCGGAGATAAATCGGATCGAACTATCAGCAGTGGAATCGGGGTGGAGCGGGTTGCCGGCGGACGGGCAAGATTTTTTGCCGACCATGCGGCAAAGATTGCCGGGGCGAGGGCTTGGGGAAGGCCTAACTTTGCCGCAGCTTCCACATTTCCCACATGGCCGCCTCGAAATTGCGGGCGAAGCGCGGCGCATCGAAAAGGGGCGATGCCAAGACCTTGGCACGCAACCCGGTTCTAGTGTCCGCCAAACGCGGCACGTCGGCAGCATGGGCGATGGCCTTGTCAACGTAGTCCGCTTCGTTCTTCGCGATCCACTCGCCCATCCCGGCGGCGGTCAGCAGGCTGGCACCTTGCCGCGAAAGCAGGCTGTCTCCCGCCAGAGTCAAGGTCGGCACGCCCATCCATAGGGCTTCACAAGTGGTGGTGCCGCCTGGATAGGGAAAGGTGTCGAGAATGAGGTCGACTTCCGAATGGGCAGCAAGATAAGACAGCCGGGTAACGCTGCCATGTAGCGATACCCGCGCCGGATCGATGCCACGGTTATAAAGTTGCTGCGCCACGAGCGCACCAGTTTCCGGATCGCCCAGTTGTTTGCATTGCCAGCGCAACCGTGCGCTGGGCATCGCGTCCAGTATATTTCGCCAAGTCTCCAGTACGCTGTTTCCCACTTTGGCCATGTTTTGAAAGCAGCCAAACGTCACGCAGCCATTGCTGAGCGCTGGCAAAGGCGAGACCGGCAAGGAGCATTGGGGTGGGGTAAAACATAATCGTGTATCTGGCAAATACCAGATCGTTTCCGTAAAAAACCGTTGGTCATCTTCCGGCAGACTGTTCTTGTCCGCCAGCAGATAATCCATTTCGGCCATGCCGGTGGTTGCAAAGTAACCTAACCAGCTGACTTGGAGCGGGGCTGGCTTCCAGGAGAAAACTGGCAGGCGGTTGCTGCCGGTATGACCAGACAGGTCGATCAGGATATGTATGCCATCGGCGTGTACAAGACGTGCGGCCTCTTCGTCACTCTTGCCATACAGGGATTTCCAGGCCTGGAAGTAACTCCGGAGCCGGGCCGTCAGATCATCTTGCTGGGGATGGGTATGGTAGGCCATAAGCTCGAGCCGGCTTGGGTCGATATGGGCCAGCAAGTTTTCCAGAAAATAGCCTACGGGATGATTGCGGAAGTCGCCCGAAATGAATCCGATGCGTAGGCGTGCAGGACGATCGGCGCACAGCCATGAGGAAAATCGGCTCCCCGTCCTATGCGCACATGCCAAGCCATAGCGGCGAGCTTCTTCCAGGCAATAGGCGGGCGAATGAGCCGGATTGTAATTGAGGGTAAAAAGCAGGTTGCTGTAAGCATCCGTATAATCCGGCTGAATTTGAACTGCTCGGCGAAGACTGTCCTCGGCTTCGGCCAGCCGCCCTAGATCCTTCAGGACATTGCCGAGATTGTTGTGGATAGTGGCGTGATCAGGTCGGAGTTCCTGGGCGCGGCGGAAGCTCGCTTCCGCCTCCTGGAATCGGCATTGGCTTTGAAGAGTATTTCCTAGGTTGATGTATGCTTCGGCATAGTCAGGCCTGATTTCCAAGGCCCGCCGCAGATTGGCTTCAGAATCCGATAGCTTGTTCTGGTCTCGAAGAGTATTGCCGAGATTGTTGAGCGCTTCCGCATATTGGGGGTTGATCGCCAGGGCACGGCGCAGGCTGGCTTCAGAATCGGCTGGTTTGCCTTGCTTCCGGAGATTGTCCCCGAGATTATTGAGCGCTTGCACATGGTCGGGTTTGATTTTCAGCGCCCGACGATAGCTGGCTTCAGCATCCGCTAGGCGGCCCTGCTCCTCGTGGGCAACCCCGAGATTGCTATGAGCCTCGGGGTCGGCGGACAACAACTGTGCGGCTCTTTGCAGGGAGGGGATGGCTTCGGCCACCGCGCCTCTCTGCAGCAATAATGTCCCCAACACCTTCCAGCCGAAACCCAAGCGGGGAAAGTGCCGGGTCATGTCAACGGCCAATGTTTCGGCTTCGGCATGGCGCGCCTCATTGATCAGTGCCATCAATTGGGCGGTTTGTTGGTCACTGAATATTTCCGTCCGCGAGGATTTTTTGCCGGATACCCCAGGTCTTGGCGTTGCTCCTTTTGCTGTAGTCCGGTGGTGGGCCGGTGAGGGCATCTTCTCGAAGGTCGGGGTGGAGCCGAGCACGCCCTGACGCTCTCCCAGGGCAAATACCTGACCGGCGGCTTCCTCTTGTCCCGCCTGAATCAGCCCCTGAATATAATCGAGCCAGTACTGTTCCCGTTCGGGGAGGGCTTCCAAGGCAGCCCTCAAATGGGGGAGCGCACGCGTTGCTTGCTGCTGCTCCAGCATCAGCATGCCAAGCTTGTGGTTTGCTGCCCCGTGGCCGGGGGCGGCATCGAGGATGGCTAGATAGTAGCGCTCTGCCTCCTGCAGCTGGCCGGCATGCTGAAAATTAGCGGCCGCGGTCATTGCTGCTTGTAGGGCTTCTTCCAGTTGCTGATTGGCTGGCGGGGTCATGGTCGGAGGGGCTGCCTTGGAAAGATGGTCAACTATCCTGAAAAGGGGATTATTTTCGTCGTTTTCGTCCCCAAAGGGTGGATGGGGGCGCCCGGTGGCAGTCGATGACCGTACGGCTGAGCTGGGCGGGCGGCCTATTTGGATGCGGCCTTTTGGCGTTCCTGTTAGACTGAAAAGACATTTTGTCGCCAATATACATGTTTCCTGACCCACGCTCCGTTGCCCCAGAGCCTGAAAAGATGGTTCGGCTTGGCCAGCTTTTCTCCGCGGGACATTACGATGAGGTGGCGGTTGCTGCTCAGGATATTACGCTGCGATACCCCGCCTACGGCATCGGCTATAAGTTGCTGGGGAGTGCGCTCCAGGCCCAAGGAAAATCCAGTGACGCCATTGCACCGTTGCAAGAAGCCGTTCGCTTGTTGCCGGAGGATGCGCAGGCCTGGAGCAACCTTGGCAACGCATTGGCGCAGGCCGGGTTCGTCGATGCCGCGGTCCAGGCGCATGAGACAGCCATTTGCTTGCAGCCGGACAACGCCACGCCCCGGTACAACCTCGGCTGTATATACTTAGATCGGCAATTGAAGCCCCTGGCGCTTGAACAGTTTTGGCTGGCCTATGAGCGTGCGCCTAGCGACAGGGCGCTGGCTCAGTTGTGCCGCGAACTGCTGCTGGAAATGGGCGACAAGGCGCTCCAATTGGCATTCTGCCGCTTCAATGCTGCGCATCTGCCCGACGACGGCGCGGCGCTCGGAATGCTGGGGGCCTTGCTCGTTGAAGGCGGCGACAGCGCCGAAGCCGAATCCTATCTTAGGCGAGCTGTCTCCGTCGCGCCCGATGGCCCGGCCGCGTGGACCAACTTGTGTGTTGTCCTGCAAAATCGGGCAGCGCTCGCCGAGGCTATCTACGCCGGTCGTCAAGCGGTGGCGGTGGCGCCGGATTGGGCTTTGGCCCACAACAATTTGGGTTCTGCGCTTCGCTCGGCCGGCGCCTGGAGCGAAGCAAAGTCCGCATTCATGCGGGCGCAGGAGATAGATCCCGAATATGCCGAGGCCTATTACAACTTGGGCTGCATTTGTGCGGATCTCGGGGATTATGCCGGTGCCCGGGAGGCATATCTGGAGGCGGTCAGCCGCGTGAGTCGGCCTGACTGGCTGCTGCAAGCTGCTCATGCATGCCGTCAAGTGGCCGATTGGCAAGGGGCGGAACTGGCAGAGAATGCCTTGCACACCTTTCTTGCTGACCCCGGTGAACTGGAACGTCACCACGAATATCTGCCTTCCCCCTTCGCCTTTCTGGCCACGCCAGGCGCCGCTTCCCAGGAACAACTGCGCATTGCCCGGCATTTTTCGACCCAGTTTTCAGGGCGACCGCCGATGGAGGGGGGGGGCCAGTCTCTGAGCCAGTCTCCGGTACGGCTGCGGATCGGACTGCTTTCCGCTGATTTTCGGGATCACGCGACGGCGCATCTGATGGTCGGCGCACTGGAAGCACTGGACCGGGAACGTTTCGATCTGGTCGCCTATGACTATAGTCCTGTGCAGGAGGATGTCTATCGGCAACGTTTGCGGTCGGCAATTCCGGAATGGGTGCCTATCGCCCCGCTGTCGGACCTGGAGGCGGCCCAGCGCATGGCGGAGGATGGCATCCACATCGCCATTGACTTGAAGGGGTGGACACAGGGCTATCGGGGAGCCATCCTGGCCCACCGTCCGGCACCCGTGCAAATGCAATGGCTAGGCTTTCCCGGGACCATGGGGGCCGAGTGGATAGATTACGTCATTGCCGATCCGGTGGTGATTCCAGAGGGCTGCGAAGGGAACTTCAGCGAAAAGGTGCTGCGGTTGCCCCATTGTTATCAACCCAATGACCGTCACCGGGCGATTGGGGTCGTCCCGAGTCGCGCCACGTTAGGGCTGCCGGAGGATGCCTTTGTTTTAGCCGCTCTCCATCAGCCCTATAAAATCACCCAGGATACCTTCGACCTCTGGTTGCGGTTGCTTGCCCATATACCAGATGCTGTGCTGTGGCTCCTGGAAGCCACTCCTATGGCCATGGAAAACCTGGCCGGAGCGGCGGCCAGGGCTAACGTATCCCCTTCGCGGCTTTATTGGGCGCCCAGGGTAAGCCCGGCCGAGCATCTCGCGCGCCTCTCCGTCGCCGACCTGGCCTTGGATGTCTTCCCGGTGAACGCCCATACTACGGCTAGCGATGCGCTCTGGGCGGGTGTTCCTCAGGTTGCGCTGTGCGGCGAAGCCTTCGTTTCACGAGTCTCTGCCAGCATCGTTCAGGCTGCGGGATTCCCGGAACTGGTGGCGACGGACTGGAAAGGGTATGAAGCGCTGATCCTTGGATTGGCACGTCAACGGGAAAGGTTGACGGCATTGAGACACGCCCTGGGAACTCGGCGGTCGACGTGCCCCTTGTTCGACAGCCGGGCATTCGCACGGGACCTGGGAAGGGCATTGGAGGCGGCTTGGGAGCGCAGGCAACAGGGCCTCCCTCCCGTGCATCTTTCATTTTCTGCATTGCCATGAGAGATAAAGCAAGAGCGGAATGCTTCGAGGCAAACTGATGACTCGTTGTCCGAGATCGGTGTCGCAGGCGCGTCAATTCGATCACTCTGTTCCCCCGAGGGCGCCATGCCAGCCAAGACTATCAAGGTGATGATTCCGTTAATGCCAGGGCCGGAGCATATCCGGCCCTGGCTGGAAATCATCCATAGCAATCGTTTCTACACCAACTTCGGTCCCCTTGTTTGCCGACTGGAGGAGCAGTTGCACAGCTTCTTGGCGGTGGAGTCGGGCGCTTCGCTCACTACGATCGCCAACGCTACGCAGGGGCTGGAGGTTGCGTTGATGACTTCGGGATTGCCTCCGGCCTCCCGTATTCTTCTCCCGGCGTTGACCTTCGCTGCGACGGCGACAGCTATTGTCCGCTGCGGGCACAGGCCTGTTTTTGCCGACGTAGACTCGGCAACCTGGCTGTTGACGCCCGATGCCGCAGTTCAGGTGATCGACAAGCACGATTGCGCTGCGGTCATGCCGGTTGCAGCCTTCGGTGCGGCGCAGGACAGTGCCGAATGGGCCAGCTTTTCAAGATATACCGATAAGCCGGTAATCATCGATGCTGCTGGCGCCTTTGGAAACCAGGGCTGCGATCGTGGAGTGATGACTATCTTCAGCCTGCACGCTACCAAGAGTCTGGGTTGTGGAGAGGGAGGGCTGGCAGTCGGCCCGCGGGATTGGGTCGGCAGGATGCGTACTGCCTCGAATTTCGGTCTCGGATCTCCCGAGGGCATCGTTTATGCTGGAACCAATGCCAAGATGAGTGAATACCATGCGGCTGTCGGTCTGGCCGCGATGGAGTTGTGGTCCAAAAGCACGGAACGGCGGCGCAGATTGCATCAGCGTTACCTGCGGCGATTGGAGCCCTATCGCGACAGGATCACGACGCAGCAACGACCAGCGGGAGGGATATATACGATTTTTCCCGTGCTACTTCCCCCCGGCACGGATGTGGCGCGAGTGGCCGCACAAATGGCGGAACAGGGAATCGAAACCCGCCGCTGGTACCATCCCCTCTTGCCGGATCACCCGGCGTTCCGGGGTGGGGCCCATGCAGGTGAATTGCACTGTGCCCGAGACATTTCCGAGCGCCTCATTGGATTGCCTTTCCACCCGTTCCTATCGGATGACGATATCGAAACAGTCATCGCCGTTACGATGGGTTGTCTCGACAATACTCTCAGGCATCCCGAGGTGGTTCAACTCGATCACACCTAGCAATTTTCGAGAGAGCGGCAGCGGAAGTCACTCTATCCACTCCGCAAAGCCGAAACCTGAGCGGCCAAATCCATTGCCATTGAAAAACATGAATCTGCGGCCGTTGGCGATGATGGTTGCGGGATAGGCCATCATCGCTGAATTCCAGCCTGCTCCTGTCGGTTGAAGATCGGCCGGATCTTGTTGTCGTGTCCACACGAGTCCATCGGTCGAAGTTGCGTGACCAATTCGGTAAGCGCCTGCGCCGTCACGAAAATCGACGCTATGGCGATAGCTGAACCACATTTCGTATCCGTTATCGCGGCGCAACACGCTGGGCCTGGTATTGGCTTCAAATTCGTGAGATTGCGGAATGCAGAGCACGTTGCGTTGATTCCAGCATCGGCCATCTTGGGAATCCGCATACTTGATGACGTAGATCGGCTCCCAGGTGTTGTCGACCTTCGTCCAGCTCAAGCCCGAGCCGTACCACATTTTCCATAGGCCATCCTCCTTGATGACGTAGGGTGACATGGTCATATATGGCTCGTATCGGGTACGGTCCACAACGGGCCCGGCGAAAGCGCGCTGAAAGGAAAGGCCGCCATCGCGACTGACGGCAAGACCGCAGGAAACGCGATATGGAACGCTTCCACCGCGACTCCAGCCTGTGTAATACATCCATATTTCACGGCCCTCCAGGAGCATGCTGCCAACCATCACGCCGTCTTCGTCGTGAGTGCCGGGGGCGCCCAGATCCATGACCGGATATGGGTGGTCATAAAGAATCCTTGAGGGATCTGCTGCATCCACCTCGATGAAACTGGTGCGGCTCCGGCCCAACTCATCCCGAGTGGCGTAATAGAGGCGTATCCGATCCCCTAACAACAAGGCTGAAGGAACTTGGGCATGGCTGCGGGACCATGACCGGGTTTCCTCAGGTTTGAAAATAAGGCCGCGTTGCTGCCATGGCATGACTTAGTGCTCCTGGGCAATCTTGATGAACAATGCTCCCCCGCTGATGAAGCGGCGAAGAATCTGCTGGCGGAGTTCCCCAATTACCTGGTCCGCTACCTTGCGTGGGCCATCACCGTGGCTCCACGTGTAATCGTCGAAAACGACCCAGCCGCCATCTGCCAAACGTCGGCGCCACAAGTCGAAGTCCAGTCGGACTGACGTTTCGTCATGGTTGCCGTCAATATGCAGCAGACCGATTTTTCCCGTCATTCGGGTTTCGCCGAACTCTGGGGAATGGATGGGGACAGCGCTGTCGTAGGTCTCCCACGCTTCTGCAGACCGCTGTCGCAGGTAGTTGAATTCGCGACCTGTTGCCGAAGCTGCCATCGTCACTAGAAAGCCGTCGAATACAAGTTTCCAGTCCCATACCGTGGAGAGGCTCTGGATTTCAGTAGGTGAATCCGTTTGCACCGAGGTCTGCATATCCCAGGAATCCACGGCGAGTACTGGGCCGAGGCCTAGATGTGCCGATAGGCGTGTAAGCAGGAAGGCGCTCTTGCCAAAGAAAGTGCCAATTTCCACCACATCGCCAACGGGGGCGTCGGCTAGAATCCCGCAGAATGCCAGGGCCTTTTCTTCCTGGCATTCTCCGTAAATGCTGTAAAAATAGTGCAACAGACTCGCCAAAAATGCGGGTGCGTAGCCAGTGGTCTTTCCAGCGTAATAATTGACCTTTTCAATGGCCTCGTTAATGCCGCTCCAGACAGTTCGTACCAATTCGCTTTGGTGCTCATAGGGAGCCGGCCCCATGAGAGTAACGCCGCCTGGTAGGACTTCAGGATGCAGAGCTAAATATCGATAGGTTGGCGAATGGGAAGTGAATACATGTGTTATCGCATGGCGCCGCAATACCAGAGACAAGGCTGTTGAAAAGCCAGGGTCCTGCAAGTAGGGCAATCGCTCCCAGGCATCGAATTGGCCCGCAAAGGGATCAGCGTCCAGCGATGAGGCTCCGATAATGCCTTCCCCGTGGCGACGAGCTTCGGCCACCATCGATAGACAACTGTTCAAACAGGAGGGGAAAACGAGAATCTTCACGAGATTTCATCGCTCCAGTAATTTGTCCTTTCAAGCAATTCCAGATAGTCCTGCCGTGTAATACCGACGATTATCCTGTCCCAATATCGGCCCTTTCGGAAATACCAATTACGTTGGCGGCCTTCAATTTGCCAATTGCATTTCTTGCAGTACATGGCTAGGGACGGCTCGTTGTACTCAATCATGGAGCCGTCGAGCCGTTCCAAGTGCAATTCATCAAACGCGTAGCGCATAATGGCCATTACCGTATCGACGCCAATGCCCTTGCCGCGGGTGGACGGGGCGCCCAGCATCATCCCGTGAAATGCGTGATTGTTCTTCCAGTCGATTTCGACCAGATTGGCCGTGCCTACCAAGCCCATATCCGGCGCGTCGATCGCAAAACGCTGATTTAGTTGATCAGCAGCCAATCCATCGAACCATTGACGGGTGGAAGCCATCGACGTTGGAAAATGCCAGCCGCCCAGCATTGCCCATAAGGAGGGAGAATTGCTCCATTCGTGGAGTTTGGGCAAGTCGGATTCCTCAATCGCACGCAGAGTGACAACTTTTCCTTTAATGCTCATTATGTTCGGCCCGTGTGATCGACTGGAGCCCGGTAGGCTGGAAAGAAACTGCTTTCGATAGGACTCATTGCGGCGGAAAGACGGTTATATGCTTTCAAATCCAATATCTTCCCACAAATATATGATTTGACCATGGCGTTGGAAAATCCAGCTTTGAATCGGGCCAGCCCGTCTTTAGGGTCGTTCTCACGCCCCGCTGCTCCGCCTAGGTTAATAATATTCGCGCTGTTAAATAGCTGAATCGAAAAGTCATTCACTGCATAAGCGGCCCGGAGCGCATAGCCTTCCTCCGACGACGCTGCAAGATGGCTAAAAACGTAGCCGGATTTTTCGATCCATAGATGCGCGGATATCAATCGATCGTCGACAAACGCACCGACAGCGGTTAATTCGGATAAGGCTGCCAGTGTCTCGTGGTAATGCCGGGGGAAGCGGTGAACGGCCTGCAAGCGGTGGCGCTCGATCAACTGATTATAAAGAGTGATCCATTCTTCGAGGCGCTGCTTCAAAGGAAAGACATCGACCTTGAGCCTTTTCAGAGCGCGGCTGATCTCATAACGATGATGCCTGCTAGGTGATGCAGGCCCGATTGAACGGTCAACGACATAATGGGTTTTGAACGGCCTGACAACATCGAAATGACGTCCCAGTGTTGCAAAAGATGGGTGATGATATTCATCAATAACAATGGTCACCGAAACCAGATCGGTTTGTTGAAGAAGTCTGTTTATCCCTCCTGCCAAATCGGCATCCGGCGGCAATATGGTTATTGGATAGGGGCCGCAGGCGTCGCGCTGCACTGCATCGATCTTTCGTGTTAGGACTGCGGTATTCCATTCGGGTACCATCAAGGCGGCACCGATATGGCTGAGTGAACGAGCATAAGCTTGAGTGGCGTAAGGGTGCGTCATCCAACGGCACCCAGAAAGATATCCACGATGCGCAGCATGTCGTCGTTTCCATAGCGATGGTCACAGGGTATTGAAATCAGCTCTTTTGACAGCTGATGTTCGATAGCGAAGGATTCCGGGGGAGAGGGCATTTCAGACCAATGCACTGCGGCATATATTTCTTCGGCATGAAGGCGCTTAAGCACCACGTTTCGGATATCGCTGCTCAAGCGGACGGGGAATGCGAAAGGCACATCGCTTTCACGGCGGTGGAGGGGTAATAGCCAGCGGCCGATGTGTTCCTCAAGTGTCGAGAAATTCGCTATGCGGCGATTCGCCATGTCTAGCGGGCTCATGAGAGCTAGGAGTTGGCGGCTTAAGCGGGTCATGGCCAATCGCGACACGCCCATGGCTGCCTCCTTGGCTTGATTCGCAGCATGCCAGATAGGCCCTTGAATGTGGGTCTCGTCTTCGAACCGCAGTATGGGCGCCAGCCATAAATCGTTGGGGCGTTTAGCCGTTTCGTCGGGCAGCGGCACCCCTTTGTCCGGCCGCATGGATACGAGAATACCGCCATCGGCGACTCCAACTACCTTGCGGGGGCTGAAGAGCCGCCAATGGCCCCAACTCGCCGTGGCCGGCATGATGCAGTGGGCGCAATCCTCCAGAAAAAGGACATCTGTGCGTTTTCTTGCGAATTCTACAAACGCATCGAGAGGTGCACGCCCAAAATAATTGATTGCGATGACCAGGTCGCCTGGGCGCGCAGCTGTCAACGCTTCAACGTCAGGACTAAGGGAAGCACCGACGGGGTAATATCTACGCAAAGGCGTAGGAACCGCATCTGCCAAGGCCGCACAGAGGAATGCGGGCAACCACACCGTGCCCGGCTGTTCGGTATCAATAAGAGCGGCTAGGGCAGAACGGGCGTTGGTGAAATAAGCGGCCGGTTGTCCGCTGGTCCATTGAGCCAAGAACTCATTTTCGACAGCAGGTATATCAAGCTCAAAAAAACCGCCAATTGATTTGGCATTTGGCATGGTGAATTTCGACTCGCTATCTTCCGGCGATCACTGCTCAGCTAGCTGGCTAGGAATATAAATTCAAATCAGCTGCCTATTGTAGCCCTGGAAAAATGCTTCTTTTTGTAAAAGAACGAAGTCGATGTACATGGATTCAAGTCCTAATACGAATTCAGCTTGCGATTAACGAAATACAGCCCACCTGCCTGTGGCCCGCGTCCTCGTGCAGTGAAAATGATGTCACTTGGCCGTAAAACCGCCGTCGACCATATAAATCCCGCCATGGCAGGACCCGGCATCGTCGCTACAAAGAAAAGCGACCATGGCAGCCACCTCCGCAGCCGAGACATAGCGCTGCAGGGGTAGGCTCTTGGAAGCGTCTCGCTGGCCCAAAAGGCGATTCGGATCTCGGGCAACGAAAGCCTGGTCCAGTCGCTCCATCATCGGTGATTGTATCGGGCCGGGGCAGACGGCGTTTACGCGTACTCCATGAGGGCCAGCCTCCAAAGCCGCGGTCTTTACCAAGCCGACGACGGCGTGTTTGCTGATCGTGTATGGGCCAAGCAACGGGGTGCCGACGACGCCCGAGATTGACGACAAGGCCACAATGCTCCCGGCGTTCCTGGCCTTCATGTCGCGCAAGCAAAGCTGCATCCATGATAGGCACCCTTTAACGTTCACCCTCCAAACCGCATCCAGATCCTGCTCGGAGATTTCTTCCAGCGGCGCCACCGCGCCTTCGATGCCGGCCGCCAATACTGCCGCGTCGATATGTCCGAACCGGTTGATGAAGGAGTCATAAGCCCTGGTGACGGCATCCGGATCAGTCACATCAGCTAAGC
Organism: Rhodocyclaceae bacterium; assembly: GCA_018261935.1. Taxonomy (GTDB): domain Bacteria; phylum Pseudomonadota; class Gammaproteobacteria; order Burkholderiales; family Rhodocyclaceae; genus JAGTRP01. Next base: position 94,313 of record JAGTRP010000006.1, on the reverse strand, counting down.
AAAACTCGACATGGGGGGGCAGGCTCAAGGTGGAGGTTGGCGGTACCCCATCGGTTAAGGCAATGTTGGCACCCTTCGCCAGAAACGTTTCCATGCAAGCTCTGCCAACCGTGCCGCAGCCGCCTGTGATCAGGACTGTCTTACCGTGAAAATCGGTCATGGAATGTGCTCTGAGAAGCCTGTGGCTGTCGTAAACATTTTCCTGGGCTAGGAATTGTGCAAGTGGCCCGGGTCGTCCTGTCTGGCCAGCGGCGACAAGAAGAGCTATCCCGCTTAAGGAGGCGGAAAGTATGGAACATCAGGAAATTATTGTCACCTCGTCCTTCCCCGTTGGCTGGCCTGGTACGTGACCGCGCCGGGTGATCAAGTGACTGAAAAGACGCGATTCTTGCCGGCTTTCTTCGCCTCGTACATAGCCTCGTCGGCCCGCTTCAGGATAGCCGACTGGTCATCCTCCGCCCTGACCTGGGTGACGCCGGCGCTGAAGGTGATCAACACCTTCTGGTTGTCGTGCAGGAATATAAGCCGCGTGAGTTCGCGCTGCAGGCGGTTGAGGGCGGTGGCGGCGTCTTCCAGGCGGGTCTCCGGCAGCAGGATGACGAATTCCTCTCCGCCGTAGCGGGCGACCGTGTCCTGGGGGCGCAAAGTTTCCTTGCACACCCGGGCCAGGTGGACGAGGGCCTGGTCGCCGGCGTCGTGGCCCAGGGAGTCGTTAAGCCGCTTGAAATTGTCGAGGTCGAGAAGGGCCACGCAGAGTTCGGTCTCATGGCGCAGGGAGCGCGCCATCTCTTTTCCCAGGGTCTCTTCCAGGCCCCGTCGGTTGAGGGCGCCGGTGAGCTGGTCGTGGCGCACCAGATGGCTGGTTTGCTCCAGTTCCGTTTCGAGCTGCCTGATCCGGGATTCCGATTCCCGGACCCGTTCCTGGGTGGCCCGCAACTCGTCCCGGGAGCGCAGGGCGGTCAGCTGGATGGCGCGGGTTTCGTGCATGACTTCGCCGATCACGGTTTCCAGGTCCGTGATGTCGTTGGCGGCGCTGATGCGGCTGGCGCAGGCTTCGATCTTGTCGTGGTAGCCCGACGTGGCGTCTGCGAATTCGGCCAGGTGGTCCACGAAGCCGGCCAGCATGTGCTTGATGGCCTCCTTGGCTTCCTGGAGACTCTGCTTGAGCTGGCTCTGCTTGTAGATGATTTCCTTGAGGCGCCGCTCGGCATCGTCGATGGCGCGCTGGGAAAGGGGGGTGTCGATGATTTCCCGCACCACCTCGATCTGGCCGTGGAGCCAGCGGTCGTCCATCACCAGTTCGGTGATGTTCTCCACCAGGAGGCGCAGAAGCTGGAGGAGGCTGCGGCGCAGTTCGGCCTGGTCCTCGGCCAGCAGTTCGAGCTTGAAGGCGAAACGTTTGAGGCGGGTGAGAAAATCCTGGAGTTGATCGACGCTGACCGCCCCGCGGATCTCACCGGCCAGGTGCTTGGCATCGGCCGAGAGCTGGGGCGATTCCATCAACTGGGTGGCGATGGCCGTTTCCAGGGTATAGGCGAACAGTTCCCGCAGTTCCGGCAGCAGGTCGCTGGCGCGGCTCAGGGCGGCGGCCGTAGCCTTGGTGGCCGGCTCGTCGGTGCCGCTGTCCATGGGGGCCTCGCCCGCCAGCGCCATTTCGGCCTCTTTCCCCTGGGCCCAGGAGCGCAGGAGGTTTTGCAAGCGATGGAAAAGCGTGTCCGGATTGGTCCCGGCGCCGGTCAGGACGTGTTCCAGGGCTTCCCGCTTGCGGGCCGGTGTAATGCCGGCCTGCTTGGCTTCCCATTGGCGCAGCAGGTCGCCGATTAGGTCGGCCCAGGCCAGCTTCTGGATATCTCCCTGGGCGGTGATGAATTCCACCAGGTGGTTGCGGTAATCGTCCCAGTTGGAGTTTCTGACCGCTTCCTCCAGGTGCCGGGCCAGTCGCATCTGGTCGGGGGCGGCCTTGGGCAGGTCGGCGGCGAGGGAGCGCAGGTGTTTTTCCGGAAACGGGGAGGCAGCGGTTTTGTTGCCGGAAATTTCGCCGTAGAGAATCCGGTAATTGTCCGGGGTCGGCGGAATTCGGCGCGCTGCCAGGAGCCGCAAGGTCTCGCGGGCGATTTCAGACGGATTGGATAAGACAGCCATGTCGTGATTGCCTGGTCAGGCTATAATCCCGCCGCCGCGGGCCCCCGTAGCATGAAGGTCGTGCAGTTGCCTTGTAAGCATCAGGTCTTGGTTCGATTCCGAGCGGGGGCACCAAGACGGATCAGGCACTGAGGCCAATCCAAGCGATTGGCCTTTTTGCTGTCCGTGTTCCGTGTAGGCACCATGTGGGTTTTTCCGGTCAATGGGCGTCTGTTCAAGACGAGATTCAGGGCTAATCATACCCGCCTCTGCGGTAGGGAAAAACCTTATGCCGCTATATTCCTGCGACATGAAACAAAAAGCCGCTACAGGGCGGGGGGCTGGAGGCCGATCAGAATCGTGAAGTGCGATCATGGGGGCCGTGATCGGGCTGGCGGCAGCCTCAGGACTTGGCGTCGTCCGCTAGTTGCTTGTAGACGAAAGCCGCCAGTGCCAGCGCCATGGCCTTGTCCCCATCGATGAATTGGATTCCGTAGGAATATGGCATCGCCGAGTCGGCGGGGTCGTATTCGCGACTGCGGATCACGCTCTCGAAAGTCAAGTAGGAGTCGATGCCGTGCACATCGAGCCTGAACTTCATATTGAAGACATCCCCTTTATTGCCCAGGGCTGTTTTCGAGCGTATGGCGGCCCCGCCGGTGCTGAGGTTCATAATCTTGCCGGCAGCCGGGGCCTGATTCTCGCCTATGCTGATGGCGGCGATGAGATCCACATCGATGCGCGACCCCTTGCGTATTTCCACCCCGGCGACTTCCCTGGGATAGGACAGGTGAAGATGGGTGAACGGTACGTTGGTCTGCTTCACCACGCTGGTGCTGAAGGCGTAGGCATTCTTGCCGGAGAAGAAGCGGGCTACGAAGGACTGGTCATCCCGCAGCATGACCAGCTGCCCATCGGTTTCCGGCGCGGTTACTATCAGTCCCTTGTTCTTCAAGTAACCGATGAGCTTGACATAATACCGGGGCGAATCGGGGGAGCCTTGGAGCTGGATGGCATCACCGATCCTGATCCTGGATTTCTCAAGGGTAGTGGAGGTTTGCTGAGTCCCTGTACTCGCTTTCTCCTCGTCCTGCCGGGGGGGGATGATTGTCCTGAGGCCGTCGATTTCCCGACCGCGGGCATTGCGGTAGAGACCTTTATCGACCAGTATGTCGCACTGGCGCTGGTTCTCGATAATGTTGCCGCGCTTGAGCAGCAGTTGCCGGTTGCCGTCGTACAGGGACCACCGCAAGGGCTTGCCGACCTCGACATCCCGGGCGGTGACCTTGATAAAGACCGGCTGTTCGTCCAACACTTCCCCTCTCTCCTGTCCTGAACTCAGTGGCTAGGCGGGAAACGGTTTTTTGGGAAATCGCTATCCATTCGGCCTATGAGCCTTTGGTCCGGAGCCGGGAAGGAGTGTCGGGGGAATCCGGTTCGGTGATGCTGCCGTAACCGAGCCGCTTCGACAAGGCGGCTGCCGCCTCCTGCATGGCCTTCGCCGCCGGGCTGTCCCATTCCACATTGAATTCGCCGACCGGACCCAGGGAGGTAATGGCGGCCACCATGCTGCCCGTGTGATCGTACACCGGGGCGCTGAAGCCGTTGATCCCCGGGGTCAGGCTGCCGGTGGCGCGGGAAATGCCCCGTTCGCGGATTTCCATCAGTACTTTTTCCAGTTGCCGGCGAGCCGTGGTGACGGATACCTTGGCAGCTTCCGCCGTCTCCCGCAGTTCCGCGTCCAGCAGTTTTTTCAGATAAGGCCCCCGGTAGAAGGCGGCGAAGGCGCGGCCCGTCGCTGAGTTGACCAGAGGCAGGACGGTGCCGGCGCGCAGGGTGATGGTCACCGGGCCGCCTGCATCGATAATGCGGACGATGGTCGCCCCGTAGTTGCCCCATACCGACAGGGCAACCGTTTCCTGCAGGTTTTCACACAGCTCGTCGAGGACGGGGCCGGCGAGGCGCACCGGATCGAGGCGGCCGAGGCTGGAAAGCCCCAGGTCCAGCGCATAGGCGCCAAGATCGTAGCGGCCGGTGGCGGCATCCTGCTCGACCAGGCCGATGCGCATGAAACTCACCAGGTAACGGTGGGCCTTGGCCGCCGGCATGCCGGCGCCAGCGGCGATGTCGCGCAGCATCATGGGGCGATTGGTCGCGACCAAGGTCCGCAACAGGCGGAATCCCACCTCGATGGACTGTATGCCTTGACGTTCGGCTGCTACTCGGGTTGCCATGACTTCCTCCAATAGATTCAACTGCGTATTCTAAGCAGGTATCCGCTTCCTGCGGTGGCGAAATATAATCAAGGGCAGTATTGACACGGAGGCTTATGCAGATGCGAGCTGTACTGGTGGCAAATCCCAAGGGCGGGGCAGGCAAGACGACGTTGGCGACCAATCTTTCTGGCCATTTTGCCAATCAGGGAAAGCGGGTCACCTTGTGCGACCTCGACCGCCAGCAGTCGGCGCTGCGCTGGATGGCCTTCCGCGATCCGGCCATGCCGCCGGTGGCCGGGTATTTTGGCGGCAATCAGCTGACCGCCAGCCTGCCCCGGGAATCAGACTGGGTCATCATGGACGCGCCGGCCGGCTTCCAAGGTTACAAGCTGTCGGATTATCTCCGTACCGTGGACAAGGTGGTGGTGCCCCTGGTGCCTTCCGTCTTCGACATGGCGGCCACCGAGGATTTCCTGAATTCCATCCGCGGCGAGATGCGGGGGCGCCGCGGCTGCATCGGCATCGTCGCCATGCGGGTCGATCCCCGCACCAAGGCGGCCGGCATGCTGGAGGAATTTCTGAGGCACTTCGATATTCCCATCGTTACCTACCTGCGCAATACGCAGAACTACGTGAATGTTGCCGCCGCCGGGCTGACGGTCTTCGACCCGCCCCGGGCCCGGCATCGTCGCGACCTGGAGCAATGGGAGCCGTTGCTGGATTGGCTGGCCAGATAAGGCTTGACAGGGAGGGGGGCTGTCCTCATAATCTCGTTTCTCTGACGGACGCGGGGTGGAGCAGCTGGCAGCTCGTCGGGCTCATAACCCGAAGGTCGCAGGTTCAAGTCCTGCCCCCGCAACCAATAGATTCAAGCGCTAGCCTCGGTCAACAGCCGGGGCTTTTTGCTTTCTGGCGTTTGCGTTGGCCGTGTGCCGAACTGAATCGCCGGGGTGAGTCTACTGACGTCCAGTATTTGGAGACGATCAGGGCTTTCCGCCCAGTCCCAGGGAACGGTCCGGGTCGCAGAGGACTTCGACATAGAGCTTGGCCACCAAGCCTTTCACTTCAGCCGAGGCCTTGGGGTAGTCGCCCATCTGGAGCTGTTCCATTGCTTCGCTTTGCTCCCCCCGCTGCATCGACGCGAGAATCCGGGCCGCATGGCGATGAAACTCCGCATGGGCATGGAGCAGGTGCTGGAAGACTTCCAGGTGGCTGAACCGGGTCTTGCAGTTGCCGTGGATCCACTTGCCGAGGAGGCAGCAGTCGTCGGCTGCGACGACTTCGATGACCAGTGGCATGTCGGCGACGCCGTGGACATAATTCTCCAGGCGATCCTTCCAGCGGATGTGGGCGTCGATTGCGGTCTTGAAGCTGATTCTCGCAGCCCCCTCGGCATCGGTCGCCGTCTCCGGGGGCTGGGTCGCATCCCCGGTATCGCGAGCAATTACCATGATTCCTCCACCGCACGACTGAAGCTATGTTTCAGGGACTCCTTGCCACAGCATATCGTAGCCAAGTTCCTGGGTCGAGGTGCAAAAGGCTGCCAGGGCCGAGAATTTTTCCTTGAATGCCGCATCGGCATGGGAAGCCTCGTGCTGCTCGTAGCTCTTCCAGTAGGTGACGATGGCCAGGTGGGGCGTCTCGGAGCCGCTGACCACGGAGCCTTCTTCCGAGATGAAGCCGGAGAAACGGAAAACCTGGCCGGCAATGAAGCCGCCCTTCTCGTCGCCATAGGTCTCTTTCACCACGTGGCACATTTCGGCCAGGGCCAGTTCTACGTCGTCCATATCCACGCCCGACTTCAGCCGGACGATGTTGAACAGCATGCGGCCACCGAAGGGAACGGTGATGGGGCTATACATGGTTTTTCTCCTCCGGGCATGGTGGGCGGATGAGAAGATGACTCAGAAACCGATCCCGGGGTTCCCGGCGATGCCCTCGATGGTCGGACGATTCAATCTGGGGGGCGTGATGGTCTTCTTTGCCTTCAGCCAGCCTTCCACCACTTCCCAGATGGGCTGGCCCCCCGTCTGGCGCGTTGCCTCCGCCACCGAAGCCCAGCCGGCCACCTTGTACTTGCGGTCGGCCTCGATGGGCTTGCCCTTGAGGCGCATGCTGCGGATGCGGCGCCCCATCTTCTCGTTGGGCGCGCAGGTGTATTCCAGGCCGCCTACCCGGACCATGTCACCGCCCTGCTGGTAGTAGGGATCTGGATTGAAGAGGTTGTCGCAGACATCCTCCAGGATGTTCTTGATGGTCTCGCCGGTCATTTCGGTGAGGGTGGTCCATGGATAGGTGATGGCTGTCTGCTCCAGGACGTGCTCCCGGGTGATGGTCTGGCCCGGGAGGATGGTCGTTCCCCAGCGGAAACCCGGCGAAAAGGCGATCTCGGCACCCCGCACTTCCATCAGGGCATCCAGGATGATCTGGTCGAAGGATCCGATGAAATTGCCCCGCCGGTAGAGGAGGCTCTCGCTCACCGCCAGGGGTTCGGTCAGGCGTTCCCCATAGGGGGCGCGGACCTTCTCGATGTAGGCGGTCATCTCCGGGTCGGCCGGCAGCAGCCGGGAGAACACCGGCAGCAGGCGGTAGCGGAAATCCGCGACGTGGCCGTTGCGGACGTCGAAGTCGAGGACGCCGAGGAACTTGCCGTTGGAGCCGGCATTGGTCACCAGGGTACGGCCGCCGGGATTCGCCACGAGGACCGGCACCGGCACGGCGTCGTGGGTGTGGCCCCCGAGGATGGCGTCGAGGCCACGGATGCGGCTGGCAAGCTTCAGATCCACGTCCATGCCATTGTGGGAGAGGAGCACCACCACCTGGGCCCCTTTGCCGCGAACTTCGTCAACGGTCTTCTGGAGGCTTTCTTCCTGAATGCCGAAGGTCCATTCCGGCATCAGGTAGCGCGGATTGGCGATGGGGGTGTAGGGGAAAGCCTGGCCGATCACCGCCACCCGCACCCCGTTCATCTCCCGCAGGGAATAGGGTGGGAAGACCGGATCGCCGAAATCCAGGGTCTTGATATTCTGGGCGACGAAGTCGATATGCCCCTTCAAGTCCTTCTCGACGATTTCCTGAACCCGCTCGGCTCCCAGGGTGAATTCCCAGTGTCCGGCCATGACATCCACGCCCAGGAGCTTGCAGGCATCGACCATGTCCTGGCCTCGGGTCCATAAAGCGAGGCCGGAGCCCTGCCAGGTGTCGCCCCCGTCCACCAGCAGCGCTCCCGGGCGGCTGGCCCGCAGGCGCTTGACCAGGGTCGCCAGGTGGGCGAAGCCGCCGATCTGGCCGTAGGTGCGCGCCGCTTCGGCGAAATCGATGGCAGTAAAGGCATGGGCTTCCAGGGAACCCGGTTTGACGCCGAAGGCCTTCAGCAAATGCTCGCCCACCAGATGGGGCGCCCTGCCGGCAGCGGCGCCGACGCCGATGTTCATGTCCGGTTCCCGGAAATACAGCGGCATCAACTGGGCATGGCAGTCGGTGAAGTGCAGGAAATGCACCTGGCCGAAGGGCGGCACCTCGTAGAATCCCGCCCCGGCCGTCGCGGGCCGGGCCAGGGCTGTGCCCAGGGGCAGCCCGGTGGCGGCTGCGGCGGAAAGGACGTGGAGGAATTCCCTGCGGCTCATCGACATCGCTGGCGGCTCCTGGGCGTAGCTATTCTCCGGCAGCGCACTGCGATGCCGGGGGGGCGATTACTGGTTGACCGGGGATTCGGGATCGAGCAACAACGCCACCAAGTGCCGGATTTGTTGCTCCTGGAGGGCGCCGATATAGCCGAAACGGGGCATCTCGCTGCACAGGTTGTAGGCTTTGGCGTTGTAGATCTTGCTATAGACGTATTTCTGGATATCTTCGCCGTAGCCCCGTTTCTTGCCGAAAAGGTAGAGGCTGGGCCCCACCGTTCCGTAGGAGCCCTCTTTGGGTGAGATCTGGTGGCAGTTGTAGCAGTTGCCGCCCACCGGCAGCCCCGGCTTGTCGGTCCAGGTGAAGCCGCGGCCGTTCTGGGCGAGTTTTTCGCCCTCTTTCCAGTCGCCCATCAGCTTGCCATCGGCGGGAAACCTGACACTCGCCATCTGGTCCTGCTCAAGGCGCCGGACGACATCAGCCGGAGGATGGTTGCCGGTACGGTTGCAGACAGCCTGCACCCCATCCTGCTCCAGGCGGTCGAGGCCGGCGATGCCCTTGGCCTGGAAGTCACGCTTCACCATCGCCATGGCCTCGGCCCGGTAGTCACGGTAGTCGTCGGCGGCGGCGACCGGCAGGAGCAGCGCCGGCGAGGCCAGCACGGCGAGGGTACGGAGCGGAATCTTGGATCGGATCATGGTCGTGCTCCTCAGCGCTTGATGCCCGGGCCGCGATAGATCTGGCCCTTGGCATTGACAGCCTGGTAGGTGAGGATGGCGGTGACGGTGTCGGACAGGTACTTCGGCTCCGGGAAGCGCTGCTGCCGGAAGCAGTCGTTCATCCGCCATTGGGACGTCAGCATCAAGCCGCCGGTCATGCGGTAGCCGGGCCAGCCCTGGACCGCCTTGATGGCGCCCTCCGGCCGGGTCAGGTTGGGCAGGTCTTGCATGCGGATGCGCTTGCCGTCGGTGCCGTGGCAGGTGGCGCAGGCGAAGTCGTAGGGACCGGCGCGGAAATTGAAGATTTCCTTGCCGATCTGGTACATCTCCCTTTCCTTTGGGTGCCGCTGCGGTACGGCGATGGGCATGTTGCGGGACTGGCCGGCGACATAGGTGACGACGTTCACGTGGGCAGGGGTGCCGGATTGATTGCTGAAGGGCTGCCTGGTCACCGCTTCGTAAGTGAGCCCCTGGAGGGTGACCATGCAATGGACCACCCGGCTTTCCGCGTCCATGACCTTGTCGACATCGGCGAAGTAGCGGGGCATCTGCACATAGGCTCCCGCGACGACGCCGGGGCCGAGGCCGAGGTCGCATTGCTCCAGGGAGGCATGCTTTGGACCCGAGGGGGTCTTCCAGTACGCTTCGCCGCGAGCTTCGAACAGTTCCGCCGGGTTGTCCTCTTCCATGACGTCCCGGAACTTCTGGAAATCCGCCGAAGCGCCCGTCTGGGCCAGTACCGGCATCGCCAGGGCGATGCCGGCGGTTGCTGCCAGGATGAATCGAGCTCTCATCTTTCCTCCTGTCGAACCGATGGGTAAGGGGCGGCAGCAGCCGCCCCGGATCAGCTGATGGTCGCTTCGTCGGTGCGCTTGTCACCCTGGTTGTCGGTCCAGGTGATCTGGACCTTGTCCCCCTTGCTGCCCCCCTTGAACTTGAACTGGAGGAACGGGTTCTTGGCGATGGCGGGGCCCCAGTGGGCCGAAAACACCGTGTTGCCGTTGTGGGTCGCGCTCACCGTCTGGATGAAGTGGGCGGGAATGACCTTGCCGGAGGCATCCTTGCGGGTGCCGGTTTCCATTTCGTGCGCCATCAGCACGCGCACTTCGACGACGTCGCCCTGGAGGGCGGCGCGGATTTTCATCGGATCTGCCATGTCGGCCTCCTGATTCGTTGGATTCTGCGGATCGGTATGGGGGCGGGCTCAGCCGCCGCAGCCGCCGACGGTGACCTTCACTTCCTTCTGGGCCGCGTAATACTTGCCATCGGCCTTGACCAGGACCATCACGTTCGAGGTCTGCCCCATCTTCACGCGGGTCTGCACCTCCGGCAGGGTGCCGGGGGGGATGTCGAAGACCGCGGTCACGGTGTTGGGATTCTTCTCGATCAGGTAGGCGATCTGCTGGGTCTTGGGCAGCTTGGATACCGCCGCCACGTTGACCATGGCACCGTTCTCGGCGATGTCCGGGGCGGTGACGATGACATCGGCGGTCATGGTCGGCGCGCTGGCGCCGAGGGCCTTGAGGGCGTCGGCGACGGACTTGGTTTCAAATACGCCCTTGTTCCAGGCCTGGGCCCAGGCATCCCCGGGCTTGACCAGGCCCAGGGCCACCAGGGCCGAAAAGAGGCCGAGGCTGCCGCCGGCCTTGAGCGCTTGTCTGCGTGTATAACCCATCACTCCTCCGTTCGTGTAAGCCGGCGTCGTTGCGCCTGGCATAGTTTTTCGTAGTGTCGCATCGAGCCCGCAGGCCTGCAATCACCACGTCGGGTGTCGGATCATTTTGATGCGGGTGGCCGGCCGGCCTGAATTACCCATGCGGGTAATCATCTGTCACTCTCCGTGGTTATAGACGCTCCCGGGCGAATCTTCGTTAATGGCAATGCTGGCGGCGTAGCGAAAAACCAGGGCGCTGCACGTTGTGGACGAGCCCCGCGACCGCCGCTTCATCACGGAGACAAGACATGAATTTCGACAAGGAACTCGACGCCCGCGGCCTTTCCTGCCCGCTCCCCATCGTCAAGACCAAGAAGTCCCTCAACGACATGACTTCCGGTCAGGTGCTCAAGGTGGTCTCCACCGATTCCGGCTCGGTCAAGGACATGCAGGCCTTTGCCAACCAGACCGGCAATCCGCTCCTGGAAACCACCCAGGCCGATGGCGCCTTCGTCTTCTTTCTGCGCAAGAAATAGCAAGGGTCCGACCCTTCGGGATATCCGATCGGCCGTTTTCCAACCATCGAACATTGAGGGAAAAGGAAATGCCTAAGCTCGTCAATCCACACGGCGGGGGGGATCTGAAGCCTCTCCTGCTGTCGGGCGAAGAACGCGTCGCCGAACTGCAGCGTGCCCAATCCATGCCGAAGGTGCGCGTTTCGTCCCGGGAAAAGGGCGACATCATCATGCTCGGCATCGGCGGCTTCACTCCCCTCGATGGTTTCATGACCCACGCCGACTGGCAGGGCGTATGCGATGGCATGCGCACCGCCTCCGGGCTCTTCTGGCCGATCCCCATCACCCTGTCCACCGACGCGGCCACCGCCGAATCGATCAAGGCGGGCGGCGCCATCGCCCTGGTGGACCCCGACTCGGATGACATCCTCGCCACCATGCAGGTGAGCGAGAAGTACCGCATCGACAAGTCCCACGAGTGCATGACCGTCTTCAAGACCGCCGACCCGGAGCATCCGGGGGTGCGGATGGTCATGGACCAGGGCGAGGTCAACCTGGCCGGTCCCATCAAGGTCCTGTCCCAGGGCGGCTTCCCAGAGAAGTATCCCGAACTCTTCATGAGCCCCGCCCAGACCCGGTCTATTTTCGAGTCCTTCGGCTGGTCCAAAGTGGCGGCCTTCCAGACCCGCAACCCGATGCACCGCTCCCACGAGTACCTGGCCAAGGTGGCCATCGAGGTCTGCGACGGGGTGCTCGTCCATTCCCTCCTCGGCAACCTGAAGCCGGGCGACATTCCCGCCGAGGTGCGCACCGAGGCCATCGGCACCCTGATCCAGCGCTATTTCGTGGAGAAGACCGTGCTCCAGGCCGGCTATCCCCTCGACATGCGTTACGCCGGCCCCCGGGAGGCGTTGCTCCATGCCCTGTTCCGCCAGAACTACGGCTGCTCCCACCTCATCGTCGGCCGCGACCATGCCGGCGTCGGCAGTTATTACGGGCCCTTCGATGCCCACCATATTTTCGACCAGATCCCCAAGGGTTCCCTTGAGACCCAGCCCTTGAAGATCGACTGGACTTTCTGGTGCTACGAGTGCGGTGGCATGGCTTCGGCCCGCACCTGCCCCCATCCGGACGAGCAGCGCCTGCTTCTCTCCGGGACCAAGCTGCGCAAGATGCTCTCGGAGGATGCGCCGGTGCCGGCGGAATTCTCCCGGCCCGAGGTCCTCGCCATCCTGCGCAAGTATTACGCCGGCCTGGAGGCGGACCAGAAAGTTGAAGTAAAGCTGGTCGGCCATTCGGCCAGATAGCTCGTGTCCACGGCTCCGTGCGTGGGCGCGGAGTTTCAATAGCTAGGGAGATAAGTAATGCCAACATATGTTCGTACCGAGAAGTGCGACGGGTGCAAGGGTCAGGACAAGACCGCCTGCATGTACATCTGTCCGCACGACCTGATGAAACTGGACAAAGACGGCTCCGAAACCGGCCATGCCATGAAGGCGTACAACCAGGAACCGGAGCAGTGCTGGGAGTGCTACTCCTGCGTCAAGATCTGCCCGCAGCAGGCGATCGAAGCCCGCCACTACGCCGACATCGTTCCCCTGGGCGGCTCGGTGCAGCCCATGCGCGGTTCGGACTCCATCATGTGGACCATCCGTTTCCGCAACGGCACCCTCAAGCGTTTCAAGTTCCCGATCCGGACCACCGCCGAAGGCTCCATCGACTGTTACGGCGGCAAGGCCATGCCCAAGCTGGCCGACATCGAGAAGCCCGGCTTCTTCACTGCCGAGGTGACCAAGGGCTACCGCCCCGGCCGCCCGGAAGAGCTGATCCGCGTCAAATAAACTTACACAGGAACTTACGCAAATGTCCCAAGGAACATTCGGTAATCCCGAGATCGTCGAAGAAGAACTCGACATCCTGCTGATCGGCGGCGGCATGGCCTGCTGCGGCGCCGCTTACGAAGTCGTCCGCTGGGCCGAGGCCCTGAAGGCGGAAACCGGCCAGGAACTGAAGATCAAGCTGGTGGACAAGGCCGCCATGGACCGCTCCGGCGCCGTGGCCCAGGGCCTGTCGGCCATCAACACCTACATCGGCCCTGACCAGGACCCGGCTGACTACGCCCGCATGGTCTCCAACGACCTCATGGGCATCACCCGAGACGACCTGGCCTACGACCTCGGCCGCCACGTGGACGAGTCCGTGCACCTCTTCGAGGAGTGGGGCCTGCCGATCTGGAAGACCGACGGGGAAGGTGTCCGCCACGACGGCGCCGAAGCCCAGCGGGAAGGCCTGCCGACCCTGAAGGACGGCGGCCGGCCGGTGCGTTCCGGCAAGTGGCAGATCATGATCAACGGCGAATCCTACAAGTGGATCGTCGCCGAAGCCGCCAAGAAGGCCCTGGGCCTGGACCGCGTCCAGGAGCGCGTCTTCATCGTCAAGCTGGTGAACGACAAGAACGACCCGTCCCGCATCGCCGGGGCCGTCGGCTTCTCCACCCGCGAGAACAAGATCTACGTGTTCAAGGCCAAGGCCATCCTGCTGGCCGCCGGCGGCTGTGTGAACCTGTTCCGTCCCCGTTCCGTGGGCGAAGGCACGGGCCGCGCCTGGTATCCGGTGTGGAACGCCGGTTCCACCTATGCCATGGCTGCCGAAGCCGGTGCCGAGTTGACCATGATGGAAAACCGCTTCGTGCCCGCCCGCTTCAAGGACGGCTACGGTCCGGTCGGCGCCTGGTTCCTGCTCTTCAAGGCCAAGGCCACCAATGCCGTGGGCGAAGACTACATGACCAAGAACAAGGCCATGCTGGACGACTACCCGCCCTACGGCCAGGCCGCCGTGCCGGCTTCCTGTCTGCGCAACCACCTGATGCTGAAGGAAATGAAGGAAGGCCGCGGCCCCATCTACATGGACACCGTGACCGCCCTGGCCAAGCTGGCCGAGACCCTCAGCCCGAAGGAAGTGAAGCACCTGGAAGCCGAAGCCTGGGAAGACTTCCTCGACATGTGCGTCGGCCAGTGCGGCATCTGGGTCGGCGAGGACGTGGATCCCCGCGAGAAGAATTCCGAGCTCATGCCCACCGAGCCCTACCTCCTGGGTTCCCACTCCGGCTGCTGCGGCATCTGGGCTTCCGGTCCCACCGACCTGGGCGCCCCGACCGCCTCCGACGAGGAATATCCGGAAGTGCCGTCCCACCTGCCGCGCGGCTGGAACTGGGGCTACCGCTCCATGACCACGGTCCAGGGGCTATTCACCGCCGGTGACGGCGTCGGCGCCTCCGGCCACAAGTTCTCCTCCGGTTCCCATACCGAAGGCCGCATGTGCGCCAAGTCCATGGTCAAGTATGCCCGCGACAACAAGGACTTCAAGCCCGAGCTCGACACCCCGGCCGCCCAACTGGCCGAGGAAATCTACGCCCCGGTGCGCACCTTCCTGGAGCACAAGGACTACACCACCGCCATCGACGTGAACCCGAACTACATCACGCCCAAGATGCTGCAGTTCCGCCTGCAGAAGATCATGGACGAGTACGTGGCCGGTGTCGCGACCTACTACACCACCAACGAGCACATGCTCGGCGTCGCCGAGTACAAGCTCGGCCTCCTCAAGGAGGATGCCCGGAAGATGCGCGCCAAGGACCTGCACGAACTGCTGCGGGCCTGGGAGAACTACCACCGCATCCTGACCGCCGAAGCCCACATGAAGCACATCCAGTTCCGTCAGGAGTCCCGTTATCCCGGCTTCTACTACCGGGCCGACAAGAATTTCGTGGATGAGCAGAACTGGAAGTGCTTCGTCAATTCCATCTATGACAAGAAGAGCAAGCAATGGACCGTCTTCAAGCGCAAGCATGTGGACCTGGTCGATAAATCCAAGCTCTTCAAAGCCGCTGCGCACTGACAGTTTCCTTGCGTCGTAGTAGATTGGGCCGGGCACCGAAAGGTGACCCGGTCTTTTTTCAGGAAAAAAACGCAAATGCAGAATATCGACGCCGACAACAATCCCTTTCCCCAAAGTCCCGTCATGCCGGAGATGTTCGACGGCAACAAGCGCATCCATTTCCGCTGCCACAAGGGCATCGCCTGCTTCAACGCCTGTTGCAAGTCCATCGACATCAGCCTCACCCCCTACGACATCGTCCGCCTCAAGAAGCGCCTGGGCGTGACGTCTACCGAATTCCTGCGGACTTACACCGTCCCCTACGAGATGGAGAAGGACGGCCTCGCCGGGGTCAAGTTCAATCCCGTGGAGGGCGGCACCGCCTGCCGTTTCATGACCGACGAAGGGTGCAGTGTCTACGAGGACCGTCCCACCGCCTGCCGCTATTACCCGGTGGCGCTGCTCTCCATGCGCAAACAGGACGAGTATGTGGACAGCTACTCCTACGCTCTGGTCAAGGAAGACCACTGCCTGGGCCACAATGACCCGCGGGAACTCAGCATCGACGACTACCGGGCCGAACAGGGCCTCGCCGATTACGACGAACTGGCCCGGGGCTGGCGCCAGCTCATCCTCAAGAAGAAGTCCTCCGGCCCGGCCATCGGCAAGCCCTCCAAGCGCAGCCTGCAGCTGTGGTTCATGGCCTGCTATGACGTCGACCGTTTCCGGGCCTTCGTCGAGAGCGAATCCTTCGGCCAGGTCTTCGTCCTGCCGGAAGAAGAGAAGACCCGCATCCTCGCCGACGACGTGGAACTCATGCTCTTCGCCTTCCGCTTCCTGCGCCAGGTTATGTTCGGTGAGCAGAGCATCGGCCTCGACGAGGAATCGGTGCAACAGCGCCGGGAGAAGCTGCGGGAAAAGCAGCTGCAGGAGGAGCGGGAAGCCGCCGAGCGCATGGCCCGGGACGAGGGTTTCGGGGAGTAGGCCGGCCGGTGATGGGTCGGTAGCCTTCGCGCTTCCGGCCCGTCCGGGGTTTGACGAGGGCTCGGCCCCCTCGGGATAATCCGGTCATGCCGAACATCCATCCCCAAGCCCGCCGCAGTTCCGAGGAACAGGCCCATCTGGAGGCCGTGCTCCGCGACATGTTCGAACATCGCCTCCCGTTCAACGAACTCATCGGCCTCAAGGTGGCCTCCCTCGCTCCGGATGCTCCCAAGCTTTCCTTCGCCATGCGCCCGGAGTTGATTGGAAGTTATGTCCATGGCCGCCTCCACGGCGGAATGATCTCCGCCGCCCTCGACACCGTCGGCGGCCTCGCCGTCACCGTCGGCATCGCCGAGAAGCATGCCGGGGAGACGGCCGAGCAGGTGGCCCACCGCTTCGGCCGCATCGGAACCATCGACCTGCGGGTGGACTACCTGCGCCCCGGCCTCGGGGAGCGCTTCCTGGCCACCGGCCGCATCACCCGCCTGGGCGGGCGCATCGCCTCCGTCCAGATGACCCTGGAGAACGAAGCCGGAGTCCTGGTCGCCACCGGCGCGGGTTCCTATGTGATCAGCTAGAGCTTGTGAGCCCGCTTCGCCGGAAAAATGCATAAGGGTTTTCCCTTGTATGCATGTCGTATAGGCGTCTAGACTGGAATTGTCGTTATCCTATGGCCTTCCGGCCGAGGGCAAAATCATGACAATTTCACGCAAACTCATCCTGGCGATCGCCGCCTTCCTGGTGCTCCTTGCCGCCGGCAGCGGCATCGCCCTCGTCCAGCTCGGGAAGGTCGGCCAGGTTGCCGACCATCTGGGGGAACAGGAACTCCCGGCCGTGCGCTACTCCGGCGCCATGCGGGCCGAAGTCATCGATTTCCGCAACCGGGAAACCCAGCTCCTCATCATCCGGGCGGCGGACGAAATCGACGAAACCCTGGGCCGCCAGAAGAAGAACTACGAGGCCCTGAAGAAATACGAAGGGATGTACGAGAAGCTGGCGACCCGGGACGAGCAGAAGCAGCTCCTGGCGGACTACCGGAAGTCCCTCGACGGCTATATGCAGACCCACGACCGCCTGGTGCAGCTCGTCCGCGCCGGCGACATGGACCAGGCCCTGGCCTATTTCCGCAACGAGCAGCGCAAGTCCTTCCGCAGCCTGCTGCCGACCATCGACAGAATCGTCGAGGACAGCGTCAAGAGCAGCGACGGCCTGCGGGCCCAATCGGTGGAGGTGCGCCGCCAGGCCCGCATCCAGCTGGTCGGGGCCCTGCTCCTGACCGCCGTCCTGGGCGTGGTGATGGGCATCATGCTCTACCGCTCAGTGGTCCTGCGCCTGGACAGGATGCGGGGCGCCGTGGTCCAGGTGGTCCAGACCCGGGACTTCACCCATCCGACCGGGATTGCCGGCAAGGACGAGGTCGCCGAGGTGGCGGCGGCGGTGGACGGCCTGACCGCCACCATGCGGGATACCCTGCAGGAATTCATGGCCGGCATCGAACAGGTGGCGGATACGGCCACCCGCCTGGCCGCCGCGGCGGCCCAGGTGGCCGGCAGTTCCGAGGACGAATCCGAATCCGCCGCCACCATGGCGGCCACCGTCGAGCAGCTCACCGTGAGCATCAACCAGGTGGCGGACAACGCCCAGGCTGTGGCCGATGCCGCCCAGGACTCCGACCTGGCAGCCCACACCGGGGGCGACATCATCGTCCAGACCATCAACCGGATCCGGGAGGTCGGCAGCCGCATCCAGGAAACCGCCAGCGCCATCCGGACCCTGGAGCAGGCCTCCCAAGAGATCACCTCCATTGTCCAGGTCATCCACGACGTGGCCGACCAGACCAACCTGCTCGCCCTCAATGCCGCCATCGAGGCGGCCCGGGCCGGCGACCAGGGACGCGGCTTCGCGGTGGTGGCCGACGAGGTGAGGAAGCTGGCCGAGCGCACCGCCGTGGCGACCCGGGACATTTCCAGCAAGATCGAGGCGATCCAGCAGGCCACGGAAAGCGCCGGGCGGCAGATGGCCCTGTCCGTGGGCCAGGTGGAAGAGGGCATTGCCCATGCGGACGAAGCCAATACGGCGGTGGGCCGCATCGAGGAGGGGGTGACCAAGGTCGAGCAGGAAGTCTGCTCCATCTCGGCGGCCCTGCGGGAACAGGGCCAGGCCAGCAACCAGATCGCCGGCCGGGTGGAACAGGTGGCCCAGATCAGCGAGCGGAACAGCAGCGGCGCCAAGGAGGCCGCCGCCCTGTCCGAGGATCTGGCCGGGCTGGCGGCCCGCCTACGGGAGGCGGCGGCCCGCTACACGGTGTAGCAGCTGCTTTTGCGTTACATTCTGCCCCATGCCGTAAGCAAGTCGTGCGGCGCCAACCCTATCCACAAGGCATGGCTTCTTCGAACAACTTCCTCTTCCTTGCCGAGCACGATCCGGTCTTCCTGCAGCTGGCGACTACGGCTGAACAGGTCTTTGCCGCCGACCCGAATACCACCCTGATCAAGCTGCGCCAGCTGGGCGAGGCCATTGCCCAGGACATCGCCGCCCGGGTCGGCATCGAGTTCGACGCCGAAACCAGGCAGGCCGACCTGCTCTTCAGGCTCAGCCGCGAGATCAACCTCGATCCGACCATCCGGGGCCTTTTCCATACCCTGCGCATCGAGGGCAACAAGGCCACGCACCAGTTCCGCACCCTGCACAAGGAGGCCATGGACGGCCTCAGGGTGGCCCGGGCCCTGGCCATCTGGTTCCACCGGAGCTTCGGCAAGGCCGGCCGCGGCTTCCAGCCCGGCCCTTTCGTGCCGCCGGCGGACCCCAGCGCCCACCTGCGCGAACTGCAATCCGAGATCGAGCGCCTGCGTGCCGACCTGGCGGGCAAGAACCAGGCCCTCGGCGGCAGCCAGGAGCTTGCCGAGCTGATGCGGCAGGAGAAGGCGCAGTACGCTGCCCTGGCGAAACAGATGGAAGCCGATGCGGCCGCATCCCTCGCCCTGGCGGAAGAGCAAGGCGCCATGGTCGACAAGCTCAAGGCGGAATTCGAAGACCGCATCAAGGCGCTCCAGGCACAGCTGGAAAACAGCCAGAAGGCCGCCCAGCAGGTTGCCAAGAGCACCCAGGGCGCGGCCAGGGAACTGGTGCTTTCCGAAGAGCTCACCCGCATCCTCATCGACCAGCAGCTCATCGATGCCGAATGGGAGGCCGACACCCAGTGCCTGAGTTACGCCAAAGGCGCTCGCCCCGCCAAGGGCAAGAACCGCGCGATTGCCGAGTGGCCCACCGTCGGCAAACAGGCGGCCGACTACGTCCTCTTCGCCGGCCTCACGCCCATCGCCGTCGTCGAAGCCAAGCGGGAAAACGAGAACGTCGCCGGCAAGATCCCCCAGGCCGAGCGCTACGCCGCCGGCTTCAAGCAGCTCCCGGGCTTCGAACCGGCCTGGCAGCTGGAAGGCCGCAGCGCCGGCTGGTCCGACGCCCAGGGGCAGACCTTCGAGGTGCCCTTCGTCTATTCCGGCAACAGCCGCCCCTACCTGCCCCAGCTCGCCGAGCAGAGCGGCACCTGGTTCCGCGACGTGCGCAGCCCGGCCCATCTCGCCCGCCCGCTGATGGATTTCCATTCCCCGTCCGGCCTGCTCGACCGGCTCACGCGCAGCAGGTTGGCCGCTGAAGCCAGGCTCAAGGAAGAGGGCTTCGCCTACCTGCACTTGCGCAGGTATCAGGAACTCGCCATCCAGGCCGTCGAGGGCGCGCTGGCCGAAGGGCAGTCCCGCTGCCTGGTCGCCATGGCCACCGGCACCGGCAAGACGCGCACCATCATCGGCCTCATGTACCGCCTGCTCAAGGCCGAGCGCTTCCGCCGCATCCTGTTTCTTGTGGACCGCACCGCTTTGGGCGACCAGGCCCTGGAGAATTTCGACGAAGCCCCGCTGGAACAGAACCAGCCGCTCTCGAAGATCTACAACGTCGCCGAGCTTGGCGACATGGCCGTGGAAGCCGAGACCCGAGTGCAGGTGGCGACCGTGCAGGCCATGGTCAAGCGCATCTTCCAGTCCGACCAGCCACCCGGCATCGACGCTTTCGACTGCATCATCGTCGACGAGGCCCACCGGGGCTACACCCTCGACCAGGAAATGACCGAGGGCGAAATGGCCGTGCGCGACCAGGCCCAGTACCTCTCCACCTACCGCCGCGTGCTGGACTGGTTCGATGCCGTGAAGATCGGCCTCACCGCCACCCCGGCCAAGCACACCACCGAAATCTTCGGCAAACCGGTCTACACCTACTCCTACCGCGAAGCCGTCGCGGACGACTGGCTCATCGACCATGAGCCGCCCATCCGCTATGAAACCCTGCTCTCCCGGAAGGGCATCAAGTTCGAGAAGGGCGAGACGGTCAGCGCCATCAACCTCGGCACCGGCGAGATCGAGGAATCCGAACTCGATGACGAGCTCAATTTCGAGGTGGATGCCTTCAACCGCCGCGTCATCAGCGAAGACTTCAACCGCGTCATCTGCGAGCAACTGGCCCAGGAGCTCGACCCCTTCGGCGAAGAGAAGACCATGATCTTCTGCGCCTCCGACCTGCACGCCGATATGGTCAAGCGCCTCCTCGACGACGCCTTCAAGGCGCTCCACGGCGACACCTACGCCGAGGCCGCCGTGCGCAAGATCACCGGCAGGTCCGACCGGGTCGGCGAGCTCATCAAGCGCTACAAGAACGAGCGCTACCCGAATATCGCCATCACCGTGGACCTGCTGACTACCGGCATCGACGTGCCGAAGATCTGCCACCTCGTTTTCTTGCGCAAGGTCCGGTCGCGCATCCTCTACGAGCAGATGATCGGGCGCGCCACCCGCCGTTGCGACGAGATCGGCAAGACGGTGTTCAAGATCTACGATCCCGTCGGCCTCTACCAGGACCTGCAGGAAGTCAGCAGCATGAAGCCGCTGATCAAGGACCCCAACATCACCCTTGAGCAACTCGTCGCGGAGCTTTCCGACCCGGCCAGCTTCGAAGCCCGCGGCGCCCGGATGGGGGACGCATTTGCCAGGACTCATGCCCACGACGTCCTCGACGCCATCAGCCAGAAGCTCATGCGCGTGCTGCGCGACGCCACCCACAAGGCCGAAAAGAAGCCAGTCCTCAAGACCCGCCTCGCCGAGCTCGAACAGCACTGGAACGTTTCCCCGGCCGAGCTTCACAAGCACCTGCAGAAAATCGGTCCCCAGGCTGCCGCCGAGTTCATCCGCCAGCAGGCCGGCCTGCTCCAGCAGATCGAGGAGGTGAAGGCCCTCGTCGGCAGTGCCTACATGCCGCTGCTCTCGCACCACAAGGACGAATTCCTCCTCCGCGAGCAAAGCTACGACCAATACAACAGGCCCGAGGACTACCTGGACAGCTTCAGCCACTTCATCCGCGAGCAGCTCAACCACTCCGTGGCCCTGGGCGTGGTAGTCAATCGCCCACGGGATCTCACCCGCGGGCAGCTCAAGGAAATCCGCCTCCTCCTCGACCAGCACGGCTACGCCGAAGCCCGCCTGCAAACCGCCTGGCGCAACAAGGCCAACCACGAGATCGCCGCCAGCATCGTCGGCTATATCCGCCAGGCCGCCCTCGGCGAACCGCTTATCCCCTTCGGGCAGCGCGTCGCCCAGGCCATGGAACGCATCTATGCCCTGGCCCCCTGGACGCCCATGCAGCGCAAATGGCTGGAGCGCCTCGCCAAGCAGCTCGGGCACGAGGTCGTCATCGACGCCGATTTCGTCAATCGCGCCTTCGCCCCCGATGGCGGGGCCAAACAGCTGGATGTGCGTCTCGGCGGCAAGCTGGATGCGGTGCTGGATAGTCTTGCCGACGCCCTGTGGCCATCGGCGGCATAGACTGCCCCGGGAATCAGGACGATCTCTAGCAATCTATAGCTACCTATAGCTTTTTTTTGTTATACATTGCTATATATCGCTAAAGATCCTTGGAGGGCGGTCCCGTGGACCCGATCAACAACCCGTTTTCCCCCGGCGCCGGAGCACCGCCTCCGGAACTCGTCGGGCGCGATCCGCTCCTTGAAGAAGCCCGCGTCCTGCTCGGCCGCATCAGGCACGGACGCCCCGAGAAGAGCTTGCTGCTTACCGGGCTGCGAGGTGTCGGCAAGACCGTTTTGCTCAACGAGATTGAACGGATGGCGAGAGCCACAGGCTATCAGACCATCCTGCTCGAAGCCCACGAGGAAAAACCTCTGGGCGAACTCATCTACCCGGCATTGCGCAGCCTGTTGTTCGAACTGGATCGCCTGGCCGGCGCGGGCGACAAGGTCAAGCGCGGTCTGGCCGTGCTGCGCGCCTTCATAGGCAGCATCAAGCTCACCGTCGGTGACGTTGCGGTGGGGCTCGATATCGAGCCGGCCAAAGGCACGGCCGACAGCGGCGACATCGAAATCGACCTGCCCAACCTTTTCCAGGCCATCGGGGAAGCAGCTCGGGAACGCCAGACGGCCGTCGCCATCCTCATCGACGAAATCCAGTATCTCAGCCAGAAGGAACTGGGCGCCCTGATCATGGCCATGCACCGGATGCAGCAGAAGCAGCTGCCGCTGGTGCTGCTTGCCGCCGGCCTGCCTGTCCTGCCCGGAATGGCAGGCGAATCGAAGTCTTATGCCGAGCGCCTCTTCAACTTCCCGGATATCGGGGCCCTGTCGGAAGCCGACGTGGCCCGCGCCCTGCGTGACCCGGCCGGCAGCATGGGAGTCGCCTTTGAAGATGATGCCCTCCACGAAGTATTTCGCCTCACCCATGGTTACCCCTACTTCGTGCAGGAATGGGGCTATCAGGCCTGGAACCACGCCGTCAGCAGCCCCGTTACCCTGGACATCGTGCAACGAACCACGCCCACCGTTATCGGCCGGCTCGACAAGAATTTCTTCCGGGTCCGTTTCGATCGCCTGACCCCCGGCGAAAAAAACTTCCTGCGCGCCATGGCCCACCTTGGCCCGGGGAGCCATCGTACCGGCGACATCGCTGCCACCCTGGGCGCCACGGTCAGCGGTATCGGCCCGGTACGCGCCAAACTCATCAAGAAGGGGATGATCTACAGCCCCGCCCACGGCGACATGGCTTTTACGGTCCCCCTGTTCGATGAATTCATGCGCCGCGCGATTCCCGAATTCGCGCCCGGCAAACAGCTCGCCAAATGAGCCGAATAGCCGTGCTATTCGGCTCACGGAATCGCCTCAACCCGCGGAACGTGAAATACCGCTCCACCTTATTTCAACCTGGTCCGCAACTCGCAATATGAGCAACAACGAAATCGTCCAGAAACTCTGGAACCTCTGCGACGTCCTCCGGGACGACGGCATCAACTACTCCGACTACGTCACCGAACTCGTGCTCCTTCTCTTCATCAAGATGGAGCACGAAAACGCCCAGAGCGGCGTCCTCTCGGGGCACAAGCTGCCGGTGGGCGCCCGCTGGCCCGATATCGCAGGGCTCTCCGGCCTCAATCTCCTCGACCACTACCGGGAAACCCTGCTGAAGCTCTCCCGCAGCACCGATCCGCTGCTCGCCGCCATCTACGCCGACGCCCAGACCCGGCTGAAGGAGCCGCGCCACCTGGAGCAGCTCATCAAGAGCATCGACGCCATCGACTGGTTCTCAGCTCAGCGCGACGGCCTCGGCGACCTCTACGAAGGCCTGCTGGAGAAGAACGCCACCGAAACCAAGTCCGGCGCCGGCCAGTACTTCACCCCGCGCCCCCTCATCGACAGCATCGTCGCCCTCATCGACCCGCAGCCGGGCGAAACCGTTCAGGACCCGGCCGCCGGCACCGCCGGCTTCCTCATCGCGGCGGACGCCTACATCAAGGCCCGCACCGACAACCTCTACGACCTCAACGAAAAGGACCGCGCGTTCCAGCGCAACAAGGCCTTCATCGGCATGGAGCTGGTTCCCGGCACCCGGCGCCTCGCCCTCATGAACTGCCTGCTCCACGGCATGGAGGGCGACGAAGCCGGCGTCGTGCACCTGGGCAACACCCTCGGCTCCGCCGGCGCCGGCCTGCCCCATAGCGACATCATCCTCAGCAATCCGCCCTTCGGCACCGCCAAGGGCGGCGGCGGCCCCACCCGGGACGACTTCACCTTCGGCACCAGCAACAAGCAGCTCGCCTTCCTCCAGCACATCTACCGGCATCTCAAGGATGGCGGCCGCGCCGCCGTGGTGCTGCCGGACAACGTGCTGTTCGAATCCGGCGTTGGCGCCGAGATCCGCCGCGACCTCATGGACAAGTGCCGCCTGCACACCCTCCTGCGCCTGCCCACCGGCATCTTCTACGCCCAGGGCGTCAAGACCAACGTGCTCTTCTTCGACAAGGTGAGCCAGAACGCCGAAGGCGGCACGGAGGAGGTCTGGGTCTACGACCTGCGGGCCAACATGCCCCGCTTCGGCAAGCGCACCCCGCTCACCCGGGGGCACTTCGATGACTTCGAGGCCGCCTACGCCGCCAGCCCGCGGATTGACGGGGGAGAACAGGGCCGCTTCCGCCGCTTCACCCGGGAATGGATCAGGGAGCGGGGCGACAGCCTGGATATCGCCTGGCTCAAGGACGAGAACGCCGAGGATGCGGCGGATTTGCCCGAGCCGGCGGAATTGGCGCGGGAGGCGGTGGGCGAGCTGGAAGGGGCGCTGGCGGAGTTGCAGGCGTTGCTCAAGGAACTGGCGGGGGATGTGGCGGAATGATACGGATTCCAATAGGTTTGCGAGCATGTACTAACCTGGGAACCGGCATAGATACTCGATCTAAGAAAATTGCCGTCGGAAATTGGCTGAGGTCTGTATGAGTGGGTTGCCGAAGGGGTGGTGCTCTGCCGAACTTGGCTCGCTGATTGAGCGCATTGAAGCGGGCTTGAACGTCAAATGCGAGGAGCGGCCGCCACTCGAAGGCGAAAAAGGCTTGGTGAAAATCAGCGCCGTAACCTGGGGCCGATTCGATGAAGAGCAAAGCAAGACTTTGCCTGCGGATACCCCCGTTACAGAGACCGTTCGAATCCGTCCTGGCGACCTGCTTTTTTCGCGAGCCAACACCATCGAGTTGGTCGGTGCCACGGTGCTCGTAGGCAATATCAGCAAGTGCTTGTATCTCAGCGACAAGGTGCTACGTCTCGTTGTACCCGAAGTGACAAGACGCTGGGTTAATTACGCCATGAAGACCGCGCACACGCGAAAGGTGATCCAGGAGGCTTCATCAGGAAATCAGCTCTCCATGCGGAACATTTCCCAAGAAAAGCTTCGCCAGATCAATATCCCCATCGCCCCGCTCCCCGAACAAAAACGCATTGCCGACAAGCTCGACAGCGCGCTGGCGCGGGTGGATGCCTGCCGCGACCGCCTCGACCGCATCCCGGCCCTGCTCAAACGCTTCCGCCAATCCATCCTCGCCGCCGCCACCTCTGGGCGGCTGACGGAGGATTGGCGTATATCCCGTAGCCTGGATGGAGCGCCTGGATCGAGGTTGCCTGCACCCCGCTCACCCGTTGTTATTTTTGAATCCGACAAAGACCCGCTTGCTCAAGGTTGGGAGTGGGCGCGACTTACCAGTCTTGCTCAGCTTGAGTCTGGCCACACTCCTCGCAAGTCTGTCCCCGAGTACTGGGAAAATGGCACAGTCCCATGGATCAGCTTGCAGGATATTCGCGCTGCCGATGGAACAGTGATTCAAGACACCAAGCACAAGCCAACAGAACTCGGCATTGCGAACTCAAGCGCCCGCTTGCTTCCTGCCGGCACAGTCTGCTTTTGTCGAGATATTTCCTTTGGTTACGTCACGATCATGGGGCGTGAAATGTCGACTACCCAGCACTTCGCAAATTGGGTCTGTGGTGAGCGCCTTGCCCCCAGGTACCTGATGTACGCTTTCATGGCAGGGCGCGGTTTTTTGGGGATGTCCGGTCAGGGAACAACGGTTACGACCATCTACATGCCCGCGCTAAAGGAACTGCGCTTAGCCACTCCCCCAATCGCCGAACAACACGAGATCGTCCGCCGCGTCGAAACCTTCTTCGCCTTCGCCGACCGCCTCGAAGCCCGCTACGCCACGGGCCGCAAGCAGGTCGACCAGCTCACCCCGGCCCTGCTGGCCAAGGCCTTCCGGGGCGAGCTTGTGCCCCAGGACCCCGACGACGAACCCGCCGCCGAACTCCTCAAACGCCTCGCCGCCACCCGCGCCGAAGCCCCGAAGGCCCAACGGGGCAGGAAGGCGGCATCAGCCGGGGCGACGCGCTGAAATGATCCCGACTGCGTAATATTTCCTGTCCCGGCGCCGCCGGCCTTCCTACAATGAGTCCTGTACCTCGCATCCAACCAATCATTTCAAGGAGAACACCATGCGTCTGATCACCCTGCTCATCGCTTCCGCCGTCGTTTCCACCGCTGCTTTCGGCCAGGCTTCCCAGTCCGGTCCCCGTGGCGGCATGTACTCCCCGAACGCCCAGGGCGTGCAGATCCAGGGCAACACCAACATCAACGCCGAGAACAAGAACGTGTCGGCCGTGGCCGTCGGCGAAGGCAACGTCGCCAAGAACACCACCGGCGCCATCAAGGGCGGCACCCAGATCCAGGGCAACACCAACATCAAGGCCAGCCAGAAGAACGCGACCGCCGTCGCTGTCGGCAAGAACAACACCGCCGTCAACGAAGCCGGCGTGATCGGCGGCAACTGATTTCCCTCCGCTTCACGCGGGAAGGCCGGGGTGATCCCCCGGCCTTTTTTGTATCCGCTGCTACCGGCGCCGCCGGGCGCGGAAGAGCGGCCTCCTGTGCTAGTGTTCTAGGATGGAAGCCCTTGATGGGGCTCAGCGCGGAGAGTCGTCATGAACACCATGGTCACCATCGACGGCAATGAAGCCGTTGCCTCGGTCGCCTTCCGGGTCTCGGAAGTGATCGCCATCTACCCCATCACGCCCTCGTCCAGCATGGGCGAACTGGCGGACGAATGGGCCGCCCAGGGCCGGGCCAATCTCTGGGGCAGCGTCCCGAAGGTGGTGGAAATGCAGTCCGAGGGCGGTGCGGCCGGCGCGGTCCACGGCGCCCTCCAGGCCGGCGCCCTGGCCACCACCTTCACCTCGTCCCAGGGGCTCCTGCTCATGATCCCCAACATGTACAAGATTGCCGGGGAATTGACGCCCGCGGTCTTCCACGTGGCCGCGCGGTCGGTGGCGACCCATGCCCTGTCCATTTTCGGCGACCACTCGGACGTGATGGCCACCCGCGCCACCGGCTTCGCCCAGCTGGCCTCCAATTCGGTCCAGGAAGCCCAGGATTTTGCGGCCATCGCCACCTTGGCGACCTTGACGGGGCGCATCCCGGTGCTCCATTTCTTCGATGGCTTCCGTACTTCCCACGAGGTGTCCAAGATCGAGCCCCTGGCCGACGGGACACTGGCGGAATTGCTGCCCCCGGACCTGGTCGCGCCCCTGCGCGCCCGCGCCCTGTCGCCGGAACATCCGGTGGTGCGCGGCACTTCCCAGAACCCGGATGCCTTCTTCCAGGGCCGGGAGGCCCAGAATCCCTGGTTCGACGCCTTCCCCGACCGCGTCCAGGCGGCCATGGACCGCTTCGGCGCCCTGACCGGCCGGCAATACCGGCTCTTCGAGTACGTCGGGGCGCCCGATGCCGAGCGGGTCATCGTCCTCATGGGCTCGGGGGCCGAGACGGCGCAGGAAACGGTGGAGCACCTCAACCGGCGCGGCGAAAAGGTGGGGGTCCTCAAGGTCCGCCTCTTCCGGCCCTTTGCCCCTGCCGCCCTGGCGGCGGCGCTGCCCCAAACCACCCGCGCCATCGCCGTCCTCGACCGCTGCAAGGAGCCCGGCGCCGACGGCGAGCCCCTCTTCAAGGATGTCCTGGTGGCGCTGGCGGAGGATGCCGCCGCCGACGCCCCCCGCTTTTCCGCCATCCCCCGGGTGATCGGCGGGCGCTACGGCCTTGCTTCCAAGGAATTCGACCCGGCCATGGTGAAGGCCGTCTTCGACACCCTGGCCGAACCCCGGCCAAGCCGCCGCTTCACGGTGGGGATCGCCGACGATGTAAGCCGCCTGTCGCTGTCCTTCGACTCCCGCTTCCGCACCGATGCCGCGGCCGCCGCCTTTGCCGCCATCTTCTACGGGCTGGGCTCGGACGGGACGGTGTCGGCCAACAAGAATTCCATCAAGATCATCGGCGACGAGACCGAACTCTTCGCCCAGGGCTATTTCGTCTACGACTCCAAGAAGTCGGGGGCGGTGACGGTCTCCCACCTGCGCTTCGGGCCGGAGTCCATCCATTCCGCCTACCTCACCGGCGAGGGCGACGCCCGCTTCGTGGCCTGCCACCAGCCGCGCTTCCTGGAGCGCTTCGACATCCTGGCCCATGCCGCGCCGGGGGCGGTGTTCCTGCTCAATTCCGGCCTGCCGCCGGAACGGGTGTGGGCGGCCCTGCCAAGCGCTGCGCGACGGCAGATGGTGGAAAAACGGCTCCAGTTCTACGTCATCGACGCCTACCGGGTGGCCCAGGAGGCCGGCATGGGCGGGCACATCAATACGGTGATGCAGACCTGCTTCTTCGCCATCTCGGGCATCCTGCCCCAGGCCGAGGCCATCGCGGCCATCAAGCGGGCGGTGCAAAAGACCTACGGCCGCAAGGGCGGGCAGGTGGCCGAGCAGAACAGCCGCGCCATCGATGCCGCCCTGGCCAGCCTGCACCGGGTCGACGTGCCGGAAACGCTGCCGCCGGCGGTGGAGGAAGCGGCTCATGGGGCGCCGGTCGGCGACGGGCCCGACTTCGCGCGCCGGGTGACCTTCCCCCTCATTGCCGGGCGGGGCGACGCCCTGCCGGTTTCCGCTTTCCCGCCCGACGGCACCTGGCCCAGCGGCACGGCCCGCTTCGAGAAGCGCGGCCAGGCTGCGGAGATTCCCGTCTGGGAAGCCGACCTGTGCACCCAGTGCGGCAAATGCGTCTTCGTCTGCCCCCACTCGGCCCTGCGCGCCAAGGTCTTCCCCGCCGAGCGGTTGGCCGGGGCGCCGCCCGCCTTCAAGCACGGAGCGGTACGCAGCAAGGACTATCCGGCCGGCTGGCGGATGAGCTACCAGGTGGCGCCGGAGGATTGCACCGGCTGCAGCCTGTGCGTGGACGTCTGCCCCATCCGGGACAAGGCCGATGCCTCCCGCAAGGCCCTCAACCTGGCCGAGCAGGCACCGCTACGGGCCCGGGAGGCAGCGAACTGGGACTTCTTCCTGGCCCTGCCCGATTACGACCGCCGCCAGGTCAAGCGCAGCACCGTGCCCGGCGCCATGCTGCTGCCGCCTCTCTTCGAGTTCTCCGGCGCCTGTTCCGGCTGTGGCGAGACGCCCTACATCCGCCTCGCCACCCAGCTTTTCGGCGACCGCATGCTGATCGCCAACGCCACCGGCTGCTCCTCCATCTACGGCGGCAACCTGCCCACCACCCCCTACAGCGTGGATCAGGAGGGCAGGGGGCCGGCCTGGAACAATTCCCTGTTCGAGGACAACGCCGAGTTCGGCCTCGGCATGCGCCTGGCCACCGACCAGCTGGCCGGCGACGCCCGTCGGCTCCTGCAGGGGCTGGCGGACGAGGTGGGGCACGATCTGGCCGCCGCCCTCCTGGCCGCCGAGCAGTCCGACGAAAGCGGCATCCACGACCAGCGGGAGCGGGTCGCCGCCCTCAAGGCCCGGCTGGCCGACATCGGTTCGCCGGCGGCCCGGGAACTCGCCGCCCTGGCCGACTACCTGGTCCGGCGCAGCATCTGGATCGTCGGCGGCGACGGCTGGGCCTACGACATCGGCTTCGGCGGCCTGGACCATGTGCTGGCCTCGGGGCAGGACGTGAATATCCTGGTCCTCGACACGGAGGTCTATTCCAACACCGGCGGCCAGACCTCCAAGGCCACGCCCCTGGGGGCGGTGGCCCGGTTCTCCGCCGGCGGCAAGCCGACCCGCAAGAAGGACCTGGCGAAGATCGCCATGGATTACGAGGATGTCTATGTGGCCAAGGTGGCCTACGGCGCCAAGGACGTGCATACCCTGAAGGCCTTCCTGGAAGCCGAAAGCTATCCCGGGGTGTCGATCATCATCGCCTACAGCCCCTGCATCGCCCACGGCTTCGACCTCGCCCACAACCTGGATCATCAGGACCTGGCGGTGAAGTCGGGGCATTGGCCCCTGCTGCGCTACGATCCGCGCCGGCGGGCGGAGGGCCGCAATCCCTTGACCGTGGACAGCGCCCCCCCGAGCGTGCCCTTCTGTGAATTCGCCGGCGGCGAGGCGCGCTTTACCGCCCTGGCGGCGCGGCAGCCGGAAGCGGCTGCCCGGTTCGTGGCCGAGGCGGAGCGGGATGCCCGCCGGCACCACCGGGAATATTCCGACCTGGCGGGGCTGCCGCTGCCCGAAGGGAACGGCTCAAAGGACTGATTGGGGGGCCGGCTGCTCGACGGACGGCGCTTGGACCGGGCATGGGGTGGCGCATTCCACCCGGTTGCGGCCCTGCGCCTTGGCGCGGTACAGGGCGCTGTCGGCGCTTTCTGTCAGATCCGTCGAGGAAGGGATGGACTCGGACGAAGTGGCGACGCCGATGCTGACGGTGATGTGCCCGTCCTTGTTGTCGCCCAATGGGAAAGGGTGGATTTCGATGGTCCTGCGCAGACGCTCGGCGATCGCTACGGCGCCCTCGGCGTCGGTTTCCGGCAGGATGATGGTGATTTCCTCGCCGCCATAGCGGCAGGCGATATCCATCGCGCGGCAGGAGCGCCTGGCCAGTTCGCCCAGGGTCTTGAGCACGTTATCCCCGGCCAGGTGCCCATAACGGTCATTGACCGACTTGAAGCGGTCGATGTCCAGGAGCAGCAGGGAAATCGGCGCCCCGGTGCGGCTTCTGCGGACGAACTCTTCGTCCAGCCGCAGGTAGTACATGCGATGGTTGTAGAGGCCGGTGAGGCCGTCGTGCTCCGCCAGGTCGAGCAGGTAGCGCGTGTCCTGCTCCAGTCGCCGGCCCACCGAGCCCAGCAGCCAATAGAAGAGCCCGAACAAGGCGAGGCAGGCAATGCCGCCCACCAGCACGCTTTCCCGTGTCAGGCGCTTGAGCGCCTGCATCTGGGCCGACACGTCCAGGAGCATCACCATGGTGCCGACGTTACGCCTGGCGGCGTCCGTCACCGGCAGGAATATGGCGCGATAAGCCGATGCTCCCGGCTCCGGGGACGCCATGGTTTTCCGTTCCGCGATCCGGCTTTCCGCCAGTTGGCGGGTGAGCTCCATGGGCAAGTCTTCGGCGGCCTGGTTGTTCACCACCACGTCCGGGAACCGTTCCCAGTTCGGCAAGCGCCCCAGCATCCGCGCCCCCGCTTCCCATTCCCTGCGATTGAGGAATTGCTTGTCGATCAGGACGAAGGTCTTGACGCCGGCGATATGCTGGACCAGTTGCAATACATGGTCGATCTCCATCCCCAATTCGACGAAACCGCTCAGATTGCCGTCAGCGTCGAACCAGGGCGCCACCAGGCGTAGGGTGAAAGTACCCAGCGGGCCCAGTTCGACGCCATAGGCGGTTTGCCTGGTGCGCTGCGCCTGCAGGGTGGTTTCCCGGCTGATCGTGTCGCCGGAGCGGACCGGCTGATGAGCCCGGAGGATGTTGACCCGATTGGCATCGGAGAAATACAGGTGGGTGATGGCGTATTTCCTGCGCAACTCGGCGAACAGCGGGACGGAGCGCCGCAGCAAGAGAGCACGATCATTGTCTGCCAGACCTCGGTGCAATGCCTGGTCGGTGGCTAGCACCTCCATGGCGGTCCCCAGCATGCTGGCCGAGCTATCGATGGCCTCGTGATACAGATGTTCGGCCAGTCGGGCGGTCTCCGCGGTTTCCCGGTCGATATCCTCGGAGACATGGCGATGGATCGACAGTACGAGGACGACTGTCGTGATCAGCAACACGCTTGCCAATGGCAGCAGGAACCACAGCCTGAGCCGCAGGGATTCGTTGCCGTGACTTTTCGAGAACATCATCGGGTTCTTCCATAACACCAGGGAGCTGCCGGCCCGGACATTTTGCGATGGCCGGCCGACGGGACCCGCCGCAAGGCGGAATCGGCGGGTTCCGGACGATGTCGAAGTGTACTCTGACGGGATCAAGTTTGGGTGGGCGTGGGCGCCGGAGAATGAAGGCCTGGAAAGGGCAATTGGAATGAATCGGACCTGGCTTTACAATGATGTATTCATAATAAGCGCCATCCGGGAGCCGACATGACCAGCGAAGCCCAACCCAATCCTTTCGCCCCGCCCCAGTCCCAGCTGGAAGGCAGTGCGGGAGGGACCGATGCCATCTTCAAGCTCAACCTCTTTTCGGCGGCAGGGCGGATCGGCCGGCTGCGCTACCTGGGCTACTCCATGGGGTTCGCCTTCCTGATCATGCTAGTGGCGGGCTTCCTGTCGGCGCTTGTCGGGTCCTGGCTCATGTTCCTGGGCTGGGCCGCCGTGCTCTATATGCAAGTGATGCTGGCCATCAAGCGCAGCCACGATTTCAACGTCACCGGTTGGCTGGCTCCCCTGGCCTTCGTGCCGCTCCTCGGACTCATCTTCGTGTTCATTCCCGGCACCGACGGTCCCAACCGCTTCGGCAACAAGCCGGCACCCAACGGCGGCGCCGCCATGGTTGCGGTCCTGGCCCTGGTGGGCATCGTGGTCATCGGGATCGCGGCCGCCATCGCCATTCCGGCCTACCAGCAGTACGTGGCCAAGTCCCAGGCCCTCAAGGTACGGTAGCCGGCGGGACCTCCGCCGGCGTGCCTCAGGTCGTTGCCAGGGCCGCCTCGATCTCGGCAAAAGTGTTGGCGACCTCGAAGGTATGGATGGGAACCCCCAGCCGGCGGCCGATGGCGGTGGCCGAGAACATGCCCCGCACGATGTCCTTGCCGCTAGAGGGATCGCTCTCCAGCACGATGGCGTGCTGGCGGCCGACCTGTTTGAGGGTTTGCAGGATATGGCCGACCTCGGCATGGAGCACGTCGGCCAGGGTCAGGGCTTCCATGCTCGACAGCCGGGTCATCACGTCCTCGACGCGCAGCTCGCCGTGTTTCCCGCCCCGTTCCCGGATCAGCTTCACCGGGCGCTCGCCGTTGGTGTCGCGGGCGGTGATGACGCCGATGATGACATCATCGTCATCAACCACGAACAGGAAGCGTACGCCCCGGGACAGCATGGCGTTGGTGGCGTGGATCAGCTGGGCGTCGCTCTGGATGGTCACCGGCGACGTCTGCTGGAAATCGGTCATCACCTCGATGGCCGGCGTCGACGGCTCGACGTTGTTGTAGGTGCTGGGCTCCCGGCAACGGGTGCCCGCCTTGACCGGGCGCAAGCCGAGGGGTCGATATACCGCACGTTCCATGGATTTCTCCTCATTGGGATGTACGACGATGAAGACTGCCGCCCGCTGCCAAATTCACTACTTGCCGGCGATTTCCTCCAGCCTTGAGGCCCGGATGATCTGCCCGTCCAGCCCTGCTTCCGCGGCGGTGCCGCCGTAGGCCACGGTGAGCAGCTGGGAGTAATAGAGCACCGGCATGTTGAACTGGGTGCCCTGCTTCTTGTTGATCTCGGACTGGTAGACCTCGACGTTGGCCTGGCACAGGGGGCAGGGGGTGACGATCATGTCGGCGCCGTGGTCGTAGGCCGACTCGACGATGTCACGGATCTGCTTCTGGGACTTTTCCGGTTCCGAAAAGGCCAGGGCGCCGCCGCAGCAGGTCACCTTCTGGTCGTAGGGAACCGCTTCGCCGCCCGCCAGTTCGACCATCTTGTCGAGGTACTGGGGATTCTCGAAGGACTCGCCGGCGATGCCGAAGGGGCGGTTGGTCTGGCAGCCCACGTAGCCGGCGAACTTGATCCCCTCCAGGGATTTCACCACCGGGGCCTTGAGGCCTTCGTAGCCGATGTCCTCGATCAGCACCTCCACCATGTGGCGGGCCTTGGTGTTCCCCTGGTAGGAGAGGCCGGCGGCGCCGAGGGCTTCATTGGTTTCCGCCCGCAGATGGGGTGAGGCTTCGAGGCGCTCCTGGGTTTCCCGGTTGGCCAGCCAGCAGGCGGCGCAGGTGGATACTACGTCCTGGCCGGGCAGGTGCTTCTCGGCTAGGGCGAAATTGCGGGCGGTGATCGCCACCCGGGGCAGCTCGCCGCCCTCGGCATAGCCGATGGAGGCACCGCAGCAGTTCCAGTCCGGAATCTCGTTCATGGCGATGTCCAGCTTGTCGCACATGGACTGCACCGACACCAGGTAGTTGGCGGCGGAGGATTTGCGCTGGGAGGAACAGCCGGGATAGAAGGCGATGTTTTTCTTGGCCATGCAGGTATTCCTTGTCAGGACGAGAGGCCGCGGCGGCGGTCTTCGATTTCGCGGGCCTTGGCAACGATGGCGTGGAAGCCGGCGAGGTCCTGGAGCTTGTGGCCGCCCAGGATCTCCATCGGGTTGAGGCGCTTGGCCTTGAGGAGGCCGAGGCCCACCCCCTTCATTTCCAGCCCCTTCTTGATGCCCGCCCCGATGCCGTCCTTGAAGTAGTGACCGAGGGTGAGCTTCAGTTCATTGACGCGGCCGGTCTTGGTCAGGTTGTTCCAGAACATGACCGCGAAATCCCGGGTCGGCTGGCCCTTAGGCGCCAAGCCGAGGCGGTGGGCGTAGTTGGCGAGCCCGTGCATGATGTGGGTGATGGGCAGCTTGCGCGGGCAGCGGGCTATGCAGTTGTAGCAGGAGGTGCACATCCACATGGCGTCCGAGGTGAGCACTTCCTCGCGCTTGCCGGCCCGGATCATCATGAAGATCTTCTGGGGCGAATGCTCCCAGTGGGAGCCGAGAGGGCAGGAGCCGGCGCAGACGCCGCACTGCATGCACATCTTGACCATGTGCCCTTCTTCGACATTGGCCTCGACCTCCTTGAGGAAATCGTTGCGGTAGGCGGCGGGTTGGTTGGCGGTGGTCATCGTCTTTTCCTTAACCGAAGCCCTTCATGGGCGACAGGCCGATTTCCATGATCTGGGCCACGTAGTCGTTGATGATCTGGGCGCAGCGGACGTTGTCGGTGATGGCGATCTCGTGGGTGACGACCCGCTCCGGCTCGAGGCCGAGCTGCTTCAGGGTGTCGTCCACCTTGCTCAGGCGGTAGTGGGCCATTTCCGAACCCTTCACGAAGTGGCACTGGTAGTCGTCGCCCTTCTTGCAGCCCATCATGATGATGCCGTCCCAGCCGCTGTTAAGGGCGTCGGTGATCCACACCAGGTTGGTGGAGCCCAGGCAGCGCACGGGAATCGCCCGCACGAAGGCGGAATAGACGTGGCGCTGCAGGCCCGCCATGTCCAGGGCCGGATAGGCGTCGTTCTCGCAGGCGAGGATGAGGATGCGGGGCTTTTCCGAGAACTCGTCCGGCATGTCCAGGCACTTGATCTGGCTGCCCACCGTATCGACGTTGTAGTTCTCGAAGGAAATCACCCGCACCGGGCAGGCCCCCATGCAGGTGCCGCAGCGCCGGCAGCGGGACTCGTTGAACAGCGGGAAGCGCTTCTCGTCCTCGTCGATGGCGCCGAAGGGGCATTCCACCGTGCAGCGCTTGCACTGGGTGCAGCCCTCCAGGCGGACCTTCGGGAAGGAGAGGTCGCCGGAGCGCGGATGGGCGGCCCGGCCCAGGCTGGCGTTCTCCACCGCCTGGATGGCCTTCAGCGCGGCGCCGACGGCGTCCTCCTCGGCTTGCTGGGCGTCCATGGGCCGGCGCACCGGGCCGACGGCGTAGATGCCGGTGCGGCGGGTCTCGTAGGGGAAGCAGATGAAGTGGGAATCGTTGAAGCCGTGCTTCAGGATGGGCAGATCCTTGCCCTGGCGGTAGGCCAGGTTGAGGACCGAGGTCTTCTGGGCCTTGGCCGGATCGTCGTCCGGCAGCTCGATATTGACGCCGGAGTTGGCCACCTGGCCGGTGGCGAGCACCACGAGATCAGCTTCGAGGGCGGTGTCCTCGTCCAGGATCAGGTCCCGGAAGGCCACCCGGCAGCCGTCGCCGGCCGGCTCCACCGCGGCGGCCTTGCCCTTGGTGAAGACGACGCCCTTCTGCTGGGCGCTGCGGTAGAAATCCTCGCCCATGCCCGGCACCCGCAGGTCCTGGTACATGACCACGGTATCGACGTTCGGGTTGGCGTCCTTGAAATACATCGCCTGCTTGATGCTCGTGGCACAGCAGTGGCCCGAGCAGTAGGGCAGGTGCTTGCCGGAGTCATCCCGCTGGCCGGCGCACTGCAGGAAGACGACGCTCTTCACTTCCTTGCCGTCAGCCCGCTTGATCGTGTCGCCCTTGGCGGCGATTGCCAGGGCCTCCAGCCCCGCGTGGTCCACCACGTTCGGGTTGGTGCCGCCGCCCAGTTCCGGGAGCTTGGCGATGTCGTAGGGGGTGAAGCCGTTGGCCTGGATGATGGCGCCGACTTCCTCCGTGGTCACGGAGCCGCTCTCGGTGGCCACGTCGGCCGCGAAGCGTCCGGGGGCGCCCCGGGTCTCGGCCAGGGTGGAGGAGAGATGGACGGTGATCTTCGGGCTGCTCTTCACCCGGGCGATCAGGTCGGCGATGCCCGTATCCTGGGGATCGGCGTAGGGGGCCGCGCCGGGGACGCGCTTCCAGCTCTTGCCGGCCCAGCCGCCCAGCTCGCCGGTCTTCTCGACGATGACGGCCTCGTAGCCGGCCTCGGCAGCGGCCAGGGCCGCGGTCATGCCGGAGAAGCCGCCGCCTACCACCAGGATGCGCTTGTTCTGGGCCGTGGCCGGGTTGCCGGCCGGCACCTGCATCTTCTTCAGTTCGGCGCAGCCCATGCGGACGTAGTCGTCGGCCATTTCCTGGCGGACCTCGTCATGCTCGTCGCCCTCGGCCACAACCCACAGGACGCCTTCCCGCAGGTTGGCGCGGGCCATGGCGGTCGTCGGGAAGTGGAAGGCCTCGGTCTTGGCCCGGCGGGAACAGCCGGCGATCATGACGTGGGTGACGCCCTCGTTGTCGATGTCGTTGCGGATCATGCCGACGCCGGCTTCGCCGCACAGGAACTCGTGGCTCTTCACCAGGGCCATCTTGCCTTCCCGGGTGGCGATCTTCTCCAGCGACTTGACGTCGATCTTGTCGCCGATGCCGCACCCGGAACAGATGTAGGCGGCTGTCTTCATTTCGCTCATGCCGCGGTCTCCGTCGCTGCTGTTTTATGAATGACCTGGATCGCCCGCAGGGCGGCGGCCGTCGCGCTTTGGGTCGCCCGGTTCACGTCCAGGGGGCTGGCGGCGGCGCCGGCCCCGAACATGCCTTCATCCTTCGAGCCTTCGATGAAGCCCGAGGAATCGGTGACGATGTCCTCCGGCAGGCGGATGCCCTTGGCCTCCGGCTCCATGCCGACGGCCAGCACCACCAGGTCGTGATCGGCGGCGTAGCGGTGGTAGCCCTCGGTATTGACGCCGTGGAGCACCAAGTTGCCGTCCTCGCCCTCGGCGATGCGGGCCACCTTGGACTTCACGAAGCTCACGCTCGGATCCTTCTGGACGTTCTGGTAGAAGTCCTCGAACCGGTCGATGGCCCGGATGTCGATGTAGTAGATGGTCGACTTGCCGCTGCCGTCCGGGCAGGCCTCCCGCACGTATTGGGTCTGCTTCAGGCTGGCCATGCAGCAGATGCGGGAGCAGTGGCGCAGGTGGTTCTCGTCCCGGGAGCCGGCGCACTGGATGAAGGCGATGTTCCTCGCCTCCTTGCCGTCGGAGGGGCGCAGCAGCTTGCCGCCGGTGGGGCCGGCGGGATCGGCCAGGCGCTCGAATTCGAGGCTGGTGATGACGTTCTTGAAACGGCCGTAGCCGTAGGGCTGGATCTTCTCGGCGTCGTACGGCTTCCAGCCGGTGGCCCAGATGACGGCGCCGACATTGATGTCCACCGTCTCCTCGGCCATGGCGACGTCGATGGCGCCGACCTTGCAGGCGGCCTGGGCCTTCTCGGCGTCGGCCGTGCCGATGATGGAGGGATCCAGGACATAGCGCTGGGGATAGGCCATGGCGTGGGGCAGATAAGCCGCCTTGGTGGTCTTGAGGCCGTATTCGAACGGATCCGGAATCTCGGCATCCACCGCCTTGGCGCAGTCGCCGCAGGCCGTGCAGTTCTCGTTTACATGGCGGGGCGCGATCCTGAGGCTCACCCGGTAGTCGCCGCGGCGGCCCTGGACGGCTACCACCTCGGTCATGGTCAGCACCTGGACCTTGCGGTTCCCCTTGATCCGCCGCAGGTTGATCTCAAGCCCGCAGGTGGGGTGGCACATTTTGGGGAAATAGCGGTAGAGGCGGGCCGTGCGGCCCCCCAAGGTCGGCAGTTTCTCGACCAGGATGACCTCTTTGCCGCATTCAGCGGCTTCAAGGGCGGCTGTCATGCCGCTGATGCCGCCGCCGACGACCAGTACGGTCCGATTGGTTGCGATATTGCCCGTCACATCGAATCTCCGGGGAGGGGTCAGAAGAGCCATGCTGCATGATTGGCGCAGGTGCGTATTAATCCGTACATGGCCGGGGAGCGTCTATAACCGCTTCGGGGCAAGGGGCCTACCCGAATGGGTAGCGGGGAAACCCCCTCCGGGAATCAGACCGGGTGGATCTCGAAAAGCATCACCGCCAGGTCGGCGAGGATCCAGGTGGCAGCCGGGGCGCCGAGGCCGGCGGTGGTGCCCGGATTCACCAGCCAGGTGGTGGTGCCGGCGACATTCTTCTCCTGGGCAATGCTGGCCTCATGGCTGTGGCCGCAGCACACCAGGTCGTAGTCGCCGGTCAGCGCCATGGCGCGCCCGTAATGGGGGTAATGGACGACGAAGATGCGGCGCCCGTGGAGGTTGAGGCTGGCGTCCTGCCCGTGGTAGGTCAGGAGCCCCTCCGACTTGCTGGCCAGCCGGTGCAGGGAACCCGGGTCCCCCAGGTTGTTGCCGTGGATGGCGTGCAGGGGCAGGCCCACGGCCAGGGCGGCCCGCAGGGTATTGGTGCCGATGATGTCGCCGCAGTGGATGGCCGCCACGGCGCCGGCGCTCTTGGCGGCGGCCAGGCTGCTGGCCAGGGAGGCGCCATTGTCGTGGCTGTCGGAAACGATGCAGATTTTCATGGCCGGTGGATCGCGTCAGATGACGATCGGCCCGTCGTAGGGGGCACTACTCTTGCACCCGCCGCCCCCGCAGCCCCGGCTGGACTGGCAGGCGCCGGCCCGCCCGCTTGCCTCGTCGGCCTGAACCTGGAGCAGGGTGACGACGCAGTCCCCGAGATTGTCGTATTCGGTTCGGCCGGTCCCGAACTGCTCGCCCGAGTCGTAGAAGAAGAGGGCGCGGAAACGGCTCGGCGCTACCTTGCAGACCACGAATTCGGCCCCCCGCTGGCTCCAGTACAGGGCGGGGCAGGCAGTGAGCCGGTCCGAGTCCGGGTCGAGCTTGAGTTCCACGTCCGCACCCTCCATCGGCACGTTGCAGCCGTAGCGCTCATCGAGTGTCTTGGCAACCAGTTGGCATTCAGCTTCGGTAAAATCCGGGATGCCGGTCATGGAATCCTCCGTGGCGGGACAAGGGTTGAAGGCGGCCAATCTAGGGGCCGGCGGCAGGCCCCGCAACTACCCAACCGAGTTACAGACCTTTGGGGGAGGGGTGGGTTATAAGCCGGACATCGAGGGAAATTGCACAGGACATGAGAGAGCAGCCGGAACACCCCATTGACCGCCGGGCTAGCCGGCCCGGGGAAGCGGCGCGCCGCCTGGCGGCGATCCCGGTGCGGACCGCCGGCGGCGAGGACGCCTGTGCGGCAGCCGAGCCCTTCGCCCTGCGGGTCCTGGGCGACGCCATGCTTCCGGAATTTGCCGAAGGCGACATCATCATCATCGAGCCCGAGGGCCTGGCCCGGGAAGGCAGCTTCGTGCTGGCCTGGTGGGAGGAGGAATGGACCTTCCGCCAGCTTGTCCGCGACGGCGGACAATGGTTCCTCGCCGCCCTCGATCCGGGCCTGCCGCGCCAGGCCCTGCCCGACCTCTCGCCGGTGCGGGGAGTCGTCATCCAGAAATCCACGCCGGGACACCGCCGCAGCCTGAAGCGCTACGGGGATTGAACCGAAGAGAAGGAAAGACATGAAACATCTGTTGCCGAAGGAAGCCCACGAATTCCTGGAAAAGAACCCGGAAGCCCTGTTCATCGACGTGCGCAGCGAAATGGAATTCCTTTTCGTCGGCCACCCCAAGGGGGCGCTGCACGTATCGTGGAACGACGGCCCCGACTGGGACATCAATCCCCACTTCGTCGGCGAAGTGAAAAAGCTTATCGGCGCCATGGGCGACCGGCCGGTGGTGCTTCTCTGCCGCAGCGGCAAGCGCTCGGCGGAAGCCGGCGATGCCTTGATGGCGGCGGGCTTCCGCCAGGTCTACAACATCACCCATGGCTTCGAGGGCGACCTGGACGACAACCACCAGCGCGGCACTATCAACGGCTGGCGTTTCGACCGCCTGCCCTGGGAACAGTGCTGAGCGCCTGGCGTTCCTGCAAGGCAAGGCGCTCTAGCCGGTCAGGCCGTAGCGCCTGAGCCGGCGCCAAAGGGATACCCGGTCGATGCCCAGGATCTCGGCGGCCCGGTTGCGATTGCCCTCGGTGTACTCCAGCACCTGGGCGATATAGGCGGCTTCGTTCCCTTCCAGGGTCGGCAGGGAAGCGCTCGGCCCGGAGATGCGCATCGAGATGGCCCGCAGGCTTTCGGGCAGGTCGGCGAGGCCGAGGCTGTCGCCCCGGCCGATGGCGACTCCCCGCTCGA
This sequence comes from Rhodocyclaceae bacterium, assembly GCA_018261935.1. Lineage (GTDB taxonomy): Bacteria > Pseudomonadota > Gammaproteobacteria > Burkholderiales > Rhodocyclaceae > JAGTRP01. The sequence goes on along the minus strand of JAGTRP010000006.1, from coordinate 53,780 downwards.
TGAGGTTCATCAGTTCGCGGACGTTGCCCGGGTGATCGTAGCGGGTGAGGAGCCGCATGGCCTCGGGGGTGATGTCGTCGATGGCCTTCCCCATGGCGAGGGATGCCCGCCGCAGGAAGAAATGGGCCAGCAGCGCAATGTCGTCCCGCCGCTCCCGCAGGGGCGGAAGCTCCAGGTTCACCACATTCAGGCGATAGAAGAGGTCGGAGCGGAATCGTCCGCTGGCGACCGCTTCCGACAGGTTCCGGTTGGTGGCGGCCAGGAAGCGGACATCGACCTTGAGGGGAGTCGTGCCGCCGACCCGCAAAACCTCCCGCTCCTGGATCACCCGCAGCAGCCTCACCTGCATGGCCGGCGTCATTTCCGCGATTTCGTCGAGGAAAAGGGTTCCCCCGTCCGCCATTTCGATGAGGCCGGGTTTCTGGCGGTCGGCGCCGGTGAAGGCACCCCGCTCGTGCCCGAAAAGCTCGTTGGTCAGGAGATCTTCCTGGAGGGCGCCGCAATTGACCGCGACGAAGCGTCCCTCCCGGCGGCCGCTGTGCTGGTGCAGATAGCGGGCGAACAGCTCCTTGCCGGTGCCCGATTCGCCGGTAATCAGGGCGCTGCATCCGGTGGGGGCGATCTGGCGGGCCATGTCCAGGAGGCGCAGCATCCGGGCATCCCGGGTAATGATGCTGCAGTTTTCCGGGAACCCCGCGATGCGCTCCTTGAGGGCCTGGTTCTCCCGCTTGAGCAGGACCACTTCCAGGGCGTTCTTCACCACCTGCCTGACTTCGTCGATGCGATAGGGCTTGGCGATGTAGTGGAAGGCCCCCTGCTTCATGGCCTCGATGGCGGAGTCCAGGCTGGCGTGGCCGGTGATCATGATCACTTCGCAGGCTGCCTGGCACTCCCGGGCCCGCTGGAGCAGGGCCATGCCGTCGGCGCCCTTCATCCGCAGGTCGGTGACGATGACGTCCCATTCCTGGGTCTCGATGTCCGTCAAGGCGTTCTGGCTGTTTTCCCGGCCGCTGACCTCGTGCCCCTCCTGGCGCAGGATGTGGGTGAGGCTCTTGAGGGCGGGCGCCTCGTCGTCCACCACCAGGATGCGTCCGCTGCTCATGGCTGGGCCTCCCGGCGGCAGGGCAGCCAGATGGAAAAGCGCGTTCCGGACGCCGGGGCGCTGGAGACGGCGATGCCTCCTCCCAGGTCCTGGACGATCTCGCCCACCACGTAGAGCCCGAGGCCGGTGCCTTCCCCGGGGGGGCGGGTGGTATAGAAGGGATCGAAGACCTTGCCGATTTCCTCCGCCCCGATCCCGCTCCCGTCATCGGTGATGCGGATGAGGGCGGCGGGCGCCGTCGGCACCGGCTTGCCGAGGGCGACGCTGCCCCGGGGCGGCCAGTCCAGCGCTGCCGGTACGGCCGCTGCGATGCGTACCTGGCGCGCCCCGGCGTCGAAGGAATTCTGGATCAGGTTGATGAAGACCTGTTGCAGGTGGCGGGGGTCGGCATCCACCCGGATGTCGGCGGCCATGTCGATGCTGACCGAATCCTCCTCCGGCAGGCAGGGATTCAACAGGATGAGGCTGCGGTCGAGGGCCGCCCGCAGGGATACCGATTCGATGCCGTGGGCCGAATGGCGGCTGTAGTCGAGAACGGTCCGTACGATGTGATGGGCGCGCCGCGCCTCGTCGTCGATCTGGGCCAGCCAGCCGCGCATTCCCTCCTGGACCGCCGCCGGGAGCCGGGCGACATCCTCCAGGAGGATCTGGGCTGCACTGGAAATGTTGCCCAGGGGATTGTTCAGTTCGTGGGCGACGCCGGAGGCCAGGGTGCCCAGGGAAGCCAGCTTCTCCGACTGCATGAGCTGCCGGCGGCGCAGATCCAGTTCATCCAGCATGCGGTTCAAGGCCTGGGTGAAGGAAACGATCTCACGGTCCCTGGAGACCATCGAGAAAGCCCGGAACTCGCCGCGGGCCAGCGGTTCGAGCTGGTGTTCCAGGGCCTGCAGGGGGCGCCCGACGGCGCGGTAAAGCATGCGGCCGCACACCAGGGCGACCACGACCAGGACCACGGCAGCCCACAGCAGCATCTGCCGGGAATCGCGGACGGCCGTTGCCAGGGTGGTCCGCTCCCGTTCGGCCAACTGCTCGCCGTGTTGCAGGATTTCCTGGCCGACGGCGCGGAGCTCCCTGTCCAGGGGAGTGGCCTTGGCAAGGAGGGCGCGGTAGCGATCCAGGGTGGCGGTCAAGGCCTGGATTTCGCTTTCGGCAATCGCTGCCCGGATTTCCCGGCTATCCAGCCTTTCCCGCAGGTGGGCGGCCGATTCGCGGGCCAGCGCGAGCTGGATCGCCCCCTCGCCCCGGGAGCGGTACAGGAAGTAGTTCTTCTCGTGGCGCCGCAACTCCAGGACCGATGCCTGGAAAGTGGTGATGGCGAACCCCTCCTGCACGCGCTTCTCCAGGAAGCGCAGGTCGGCGGCGGCCAGGGTCGCGAATATGCCCACCGCCACCGCCAGCACGAGATAACCACCATAGACCTTGCCGCGAATACTGGGCATGCGATGTTTCATTATCGAATCATGTTTCATATGTTAAACAGCACCGGGAAGCCGCACAGCTACCGTGACGGGTAGGGGCGATGCCGCCGGCGTTTCGCTCCTGAAACGGGACGGAATCGGGAGGGGTTTTTCAAGTGATAATTAAATCAATGACTTAGCGGATGGCAGATCGATGGCACAGGGCTTGCCCTGGGGGATGGGTCTTCTTTCCTTACGCTGCCGCCATGAAGCGACTACTCGATCACATCAAGCAAAGCCTGGAGGCCATGGCCATCGCCGACCTCGGAGAACGCTCGGGACGACGGGCCATGCACAAGAGCCTTTTTCCCGGGGGGATCGGCGGCCAGGAAACGGCCGCCCCACCCGGCGGGCCGCAGATTAGCGACCCCGCGGCCCAGGGCTCGCGCTGGATCGCCCTGGGAGTCGGCGCCGCCCTCCCCGAGTTGGTGTTGGCCTACGCCGCCGGTGCTTGCCGCCGGATGTCGGCGAACCTCCTCTTCATCGCCGCGGACGATGGTCCGGTCATCGACGCCATGGCGAAGTACTACGGGCATCTGGACGGGCTCCTGTGCGATCGGGAAATCGTCGAAGGGGGCGCGCGGGGCAGCGCCCTTGCCGCCCTCGCGGGCCGTCCCGGTATCGCCTTCGCCATTTCGGGCACGGCCGACGACCCCCTTCGCCCCCTGTCCCGGCGCCGCGGCATGCTGGAGGCCCGGGTGCCGGTGCCTATCGTCCTGATCGGCAAGGAGGCAAGGAAGCCCCGTGTGTCAGAATCCGCCCCGCGCATCGTCAAAGCCACCTGATCCCCCATCCCGATGACAACAACGCTCATGAATTCCAGCCGCCTCGGCCGCTTTCTTCCCTTCCTGCGCTGGTGGCCGCTGCTCAACCGGCGCACGGTGCGCGACGATTCCATCGCCGGCATCACCGGAGCGCTGATCGTCCTGCCGCAGGGGGTCGCCTTCGCCACCATCGCCGGCCTGCCGCCGGAATACGGCCTCTACTCGGCCATGGTGCCGGCGATTGTGGCCGCCCTGTTCGGCTCTTCGTGGCACCTGGTTTCCGGACCCACTACGGCGATCTCGATCGCCATCTTCGCGGCGCTCTCCCATCAGGCCGAGCCGGGGTCCGCCCACTACATCCAGCTGGTGCTGACGCTGACCTTCCTGGTCGGAATCTTCCAGCTCATCCTGGGGGTCGCCCGCATGGGCGGGCTGGTGAATTTCATATCCCACACGGTGGTCATCGGGTTCACCGCCGGTGCGGCGATCCTCATTGCCGCCAGCCAGGTGCGCAATTTCTTCGGCATCGACATCCCGAGGGGGACGCCGTTCTACGAGATCGTGCGCCAGCTGGTCGTCCATCTTCCCGACGTCAACCCCTGGGTCCTGGCCGTGGGCATGGTCACCCTGGGGGTGGGAATCCTGACCAAACGCTACGCCAGGAAGATTCCCTACATGATCGCCGCCATGATCGCCGGCAGCTTCTTCGCCGAAGCCCTGAACCTCTGGCAGGGCGTTGCGACGACCGGCATCCGGACGGTGGGTGCCCTGCCGGCCGGCGTGCCGCCCATCTCGGTTCCTGATCTCTCCCTCGATACGCTCAGGCACACCCTGGGACCGGCCCTGGTCATCACCATGCTGGCGCTCACCGAGGCGGTATCGATCGCGCGGGCCATCTCCGTGCGCTCCGAACAGCGCATCGACGGCAATCAGGAATTCATCGGCCAGGGACTTTCCAACATCGTCGGCGCCTTCTTCTCGTCCTATGCGTCATCCGGCTCCTTCAACCGTAGCGGGGTGAACTACGAGGCGGGGGCGAGGACCCCCCTGGCCTCGGTGATCGCTTCGGTGGCCCTGCTGGCCGTGCTGCTCCTGGTGGCCCCCCTGGCGGCCTATCTGCCGACGGCGGCCATGGCCGGCATCCTCTTCCTGGTGGCCTGGGGCCTCATCGACTTCAAGCACATCGCCCACATCTGGCATACCAGCAGGATCGAGTCGGCGATCCTCGCCGCCACCCTGGTCGGCACCCTGTTCAACCTGGAGGCCGGCATCTTCCTGGGGGTGTTCCTGTCGCTGCTGGTGTTCATCTACCACCGCTCGCGGCCGGAGATCATCCCGGTCGTTCCCGCCCCCGAGGAGGGCGCCTACCACTTCGTGCGCGCCAACGGCAGGCCGGAATGCCGTCAGCTGCGCATCGTGCGCATCAACGGCTCGGCCTGGTTCGGCGCCGCCAGCTACCTGCAGCAGGCCCTGCAGCAGATCGACGAGAACAATCCCCTGCAGAAGTCCGTGCTCATCGCCGCCCAAAGCCTCAACTACATCGACGTGGCGGGGGCCGAGGTGCTGGCCCAGGAGGCCCGGAGAAGGCGGCGGCTCGGCGGCGGCCTCTATTTCTACGGCCTCAACCAGACCAACTACCAGTTCCTGCGCACCGGCGACTATCTCAAGGACATCGGCGAGGGCGCCTTCTTCCCGACCATGAGCAACGTCACCCGGGCCCTTTTCTGGACCCTCGACCCCGATGCCTGCCGGGGCTGCAAGAACAAAGTCTTCAAGGAATGCGCCCAGGGCCTGCTGCCCGATGGCCACCGCCGGCAGCGCCTGCTCCTGGCCACCGATGGCAGCGAGTACAGCCGGGCTCCGGAGGCCGTGGCCATGGATCTTGCAAAGCGCTTCGGCGTCACCCTGGACATGATGATGGCGGCACCCACCGCGGCGGAAATCGCCGAGGCCCAGGCCCACCTGGCCAACCTCCGGCAAAGGGCCGATGCCGAAGGCATTGATTGCGAGGTGTCGGTCAGCCAGGGCAGGAACCCGGTCGAGGCGGTGGTCGGGGCCGCCGAAGCGGCCGATGCCAACATCCTCGTCATCGGCCGCCGCCCGCCCCGGGGCAACCTGAAGGAAAAAGTGGTCGGCGACGTGGCGGAGCGCATTCTCCTCAATGCCTCCTGCCATGTGCTGATCGCCGGCTGGCAGTCGGAGCCCTGGAAGTCGAAGGTCCTGCTGGCCAGCGACGGCAGCGCGGCGAGCGATGCGGTGGCCGAACTCGCCGGCCAGGTGGCCAAGGTGTCCCGCGTGCCGGTGACGGTCATGGCCGCCGTGCCGGAGGGGGGCGACCGCATCTCCGCCAGCGAGGACATCGCCCGGAAGATCGGCATGCTCAAGGTGGAGGGCGTCGAATGCGAGGGGCTGGTCCTCGATGACACCCCGGACCGGGCCATCCCCCGCGCCCAGAAGGAAGTGGGCGCCGACCTCGTAGTGATCGGCAGCGACCATGCCAGGGGGTTGCTCCAGAAGATCGCCGGGCAGACCACCCGCCGGGTCATCTCCGAGCTTGGGTGCCCGGTCCTGGTGGTGAAGTCGGGGGCGGTGGATTGATCGGGTGTCCGTGATCTGCGCCCGGGCGAACGAAATCTTCGTCCTCTCCGGTTAGCCGCCCAGCTCGGTCCGTTCGGCGTCGGTGAAGACCCGGGAACGGGTATGGAAGGCCTTGCCCGTCGAGCCCTCCAGGGAGAAGGTTCCCCCGTGGCCGTCGATGACGTCGATGATCAGCTGGGTGTGCTTCCAGTATTCGTATTGCGAGGCGCCGATGTAGAAGGGCACCCCGCCGATGTCGCCGAGATGGACATCGTAGGGGCCGATGGTCAGATCGGTAGGCAGGTAGCAGTTGGCGGCGCTGTTGTCGCAGCAGCCCCCCGACTGGTGGAAGATCAGATTCGGGCCGTACCGGTCCTTGAGCCACTGGATGTGCTCGATGGCGGCCGGGGTGGCGATGACGCGTTCAACCATGGGATGCCTCCGGAAAAGCAGGGCGGTTGCCCGCCCTGCGGGAGTTGCCTTTGAGGCCGGCAAGGATCAGAAAAAGCCCAGCTTCTGTTCCGAATAGCTGACCAGCAGGTTCTTGGTCTGCTGGTAATGGTCCAGCATCATCTTGTGGGTTTCGCGGCCGATGCCGGATTCCTTGTAGCCGCCGAAGGCCGCATGGGCCGGATAGTCGTGGTAGCAGTTGGTCCACACCCGGCCAGCCTTGATGGCCCGGCCCATGCGATAGGCCAGGTTGCCGTTGCGGGTCCAGACGCCGGCGCCGAGGCCGTAGGGGGTGTCGTTGGCGATGGCCAGCGCCTCGGCTTCGTCCTTGAAGGTAGTTACGGCCAGCACCGGGCCGAAGATTTCCTCCTGGAAGATGCGCATCTTGTTGTGGCCCTTGAAGACCGTCGGCTGGATGTAGTAGCCGTCCGCCAGGTCGCCGCCGAGCTGGGCCCGCTGGCCGCCGATCAGCACCTGGGCGCCTTCCTCCCGGCCGAGTTCCAGATAAGAGGCGATCTTGGTCATCTGCTCCCGGGATGCCTGGGCGCCGAGCATGGTTTCCGTATCCAGCGGGTTGCCCTGCCTGATGGCGGCGATGCGGGCCAGGCAGCGTTCCATGAAGCGGTCGTAGATGGACTCCTGGACCAGGGCCCGGGAGGGGCAAGTGCACACTTCGCCCTGGTTGAAGGCGAACAGGACGAGACCTTCGACGGCCTTGTCCAGGAAGCTGTCATCGGCCGCCATGACATCCTCGAAGAAGACGTTGGGGGATTTCCCGCCCAGCTCCAGGGTGGCCGGGATCAGGTTGTTGGCCGCTGCCTGGGCGATGACCCGGCCGGTGGAGGTGGAGCCGGTGAAGGCGATCTTGGCGATGCGCTTGCTGGAGGCGAGCGGCATGCCCGCTTCCCGGCCGAAGCCGTTGACGATGTTGAGGACCCCCGGGGGCAGGAGGTCAGCGATCAGATCCGCCAGGATGAGGATGGAGATCGGGGTCGATTCGGCCGGCTTGAGGATCACGCAGTTGCCGGCGCCCAGGGCCGGGGCCAGTTTCCAGGCGGCCATGAGGAGAGGGAAGTTCCAGGGGATGATCTGCCCGACGACCCCCAGGGGCTCGTGCAGATGGTAGGCGACCGTATTTTCGTTGATTTCGGAAAGGGCCCCTTCCTGGGCCCGGACGCAGCCGGCGTAATAACGGAAATGGTCCACCGACAGCGGAATGTCGGCGTTCAGCGTCTCCCGCATCGGCTTGCCGTTATCCACGGTTTCGGCATAGGCCAGCAGCTCCAGGTTGGCCTCCAGGCGGTCGGCAATCTTCAGCAGGATGTTGGAGCGTTCGGCCGGGGAGGTCTTGCCCCACCGGTCGGCGGCGGCATGGGCGGCGTCGAGGGCGAGTTCGATGTCCTCGGCGGTGGACCGGGCAGCCTTGGTGTAGGCCTTGCCGGAAATCGGGGTGATGACGTCGAAGTACTCGCCCTTGACGGGGGCGACCCACTTGCCGCCGATGAAGTTGTCGTACCTGGCCTTGTATTGAATCTTGGCACCTGCCGTGCCCGGGGCTGCATAGATCATGTCGTCTCCTGGTTGTTTGTGGAAGGGGATGAATTCCCGTGCGGGGCATCCTCCCAATCAAGCCCCGTGCCAGTCTCCGGCTATGAGCTAAGGGATTGATTCATGCGGACTATGTACGCGTATTGGGAGGCGGCCGCTGTGGGATGGAACGTTCCATTCCAGGACGATTGTCACAAATTGGAACAGTCGATGCCTCCCGGCGGACGCAGCCCTTGCGCCAGCCGGGGAGCTCTCTATACTCGCTGGAAAAACGGGCGATGACCCGGCGAGGAGACATAGGATGCGGACCATTTCGCCCGTGCCGGCACCCCTGCTGCGCCAAGCCCGGCTCAAGCTGATGGAAGGCGGCGAACAGCCCGGGGAAGGCATCGATCCCCGGCTGGCGCTATCCTGGCAGCGCAGCCTGGCCGCCGGCCTGTCGCCGGGCGGCCGGCTGGGCGCCGACGAGCATGCCAGCGGCGGCGCACTGCAGCGGGCCCTGGCCCGCCACCACCCATTGCTCAGCCATTCCTTGCCGGTGATGGAATACCTGTTCGAGCAGGTCCGGGACAGCGGCAGCATGGTGATCCTCGCCGACAACCGGGGCACGCTCCTGCGCATCCTCGGCGACTCCAATTTCCTCGCCAAGGCCGAACGCGTCGCCTTGACCGCCGGCGCCAGCTGGCACGAGCATCACCGGGGCACCAACGCCATCGGCACCGCCCTGGCCGAGGCAGACTGCGTCGAGATCCATGGAGCCGAACACTTCCTCGACCGCAATGCCTTTCTGACCTGCGCCGCCGCGCCCATCGTCTCGGCCACCGGCGAGCTCCTGGGTATTCTGGACATTTCCGGCGACCAGCGCAGCCGCCATCCCCATACCCTCGGCCTGGTCAGCACTTCCGCCCGGATGATCGAGAACCGGCTGGTGACCGCCGCCTGCGAGCGTTACCTGAGGCTGCACCTGCATTCCCGGCCGGAGGGCATCGGCACTGTCGCCGAGGGAATCGTCGCCCTCTCCGACGACGGCTGGATCGTCGGCGCCAACCGCAATGCCCTGCGACTGCTGGGGCTGGGGACCGCCGATATCGGCGCCACCCCCCTGCACCGTGTCCTGGATATCCGCCTCGACCTGGTCCAGGGCATGGTCCGCCGGCGGCACCATGAACCTATCCAGCTTCGCCGCCACGACGGGACGATGCTCTACGCCAACCTGGATGGCGATATCCGTCCCCCGCTCCCTGCCCGGCAGGGGGAGCCCGCGGGCGGGGCCGACGACGCCCTGTCCCGCCTCGATACCGGGGATGCCGGCTGGCGGACGGCGGCCGACAGGGCGAGGCGGATCGCCGGCAAGGGCATCCCCCTCCTGCTCCAGGGGGAGTCCGGGGTCGGCAAGGAGCTGTTCGCCCGGGCCGTCCATGAAAGCTCGCCCCAGAAGGCAGGCCCCTTCGTTGCCATCAACTGCGCCGCCCTGCCGGAAAACCTGATTGAATCGGAATTGTTCGGCTATGGGCCGGGCGCCTTCACCGGAGCTCGCCGGGAAGGCTACCCGGGCCGCCTGCGCGAGGCGGAGGGGGGCACCCTGTTCCTCGATGAAATCGGCGACATGCCCCTTCCCCTGCAGACCCGGCTGCTGCGCGTCCTGCAGGAACGCCAGGTGACACCCCTGGGCAGCCAGCGGCCGGTGCCGGTCAATTTCGCCCTGATCTGCGCCACCCATCGCAACCTGAGGCAGGCGGTCGAGGCGGGGGCTTTCCGCAGCGACCTCTACTACCGCATCAACGGCCTGACCCTGAAACTGCCGGCCCTTCGGGAGCGCAGCGATTTCCAGGTGCTGACGGCGCGCCTTCTGGCGGATGTCGCCCCCGGCCGCAGCCTTCGCCTGGGAACATCGGTGCTGGAGCGCTTCGCAGCCTATTCGTGGCCGGGCAATCTTCGCCAGTACGGCAGTCTGTTGCGCACCGCCGCGGCCATGCTGGAGCCCTGGGAGGACAGCATCGAATGGGGCCATCTGCCGGAGGACATGGCGGAGGAACTGACCGCTACGATGTCGCTACCCCGGCCATCAGCCACGGCCATGGCAGGCGACGGCCATAACCTCGCCGAATTGTCCCTGACGGCCATTCGCCTGGCCCTGGAGGCGAGCCGGGGAAATGTCTCGGAAGCCGCGCGCCGCCTTGGAATCAGCCGCCAGACCCTGTACCGGAAAATCGGCAAACGGTAGGTCGGGCCACTGCCCGGATTACAGAAGGCTGAAATTGCGCATGATCAGATAAGCGCCAGTTCCGGCCGCGATGCTCAACAACGCGTTCCGGCTCCGCCACTGCAGCGCCATCGTCAATGTGACGGCGATCGCTTCCGGCCAGGGACCGGCCGCGTCTTCCCTGGCTGCGCCGGCTACGGAGTGCGCCAGCAACAAGGTCATGATGGCCAGCGGCAGAAACTGCCCCAGCCGCTGTACGGCCGATTGGTTCTGGAGCCATTGCGCCGCAACGAACGGCAGCGCCCGCAGGGCGAAGGTCACCAGCCCCATGGCGGCAATCACCCAGATTACATAGCCGCTTTCAATCATTGGCCTTCTCCCCAGCCGCCACCGGCTCGCCCCGCCACAACAGGCCGGCCGCGAAACTGAGGGCAATCGCGATGGCCAAGGCATGCCTGGCGGCCAGGAGGCAGGCCACGCCGTAGGCTGCCAATGCGATCCAGAAAGGCGCGGCGCTCTTTCTTGTCCGCCATTGCTCCACCGTCAGGACGGCAAAAAGCGCGACCAGCGCAAAGTCGAGGCCGGCAAGGCCGATCTGCGCCTGGGCGCCGATGACGGCGCCGACGGCGCTGCCCAGCACCCACCAGGCTTGATTGAGCAGGGCGATCCAGGTCATCTGCCGGTGGGTGGTCGTCGCCGGCATGGTGGTGAGGACGGAATAGGTCTCGTCCGTCAGCCCGAAAATCACATACCAGCGCTGCAACCGGCCCGGCGGCAATTTGTTCAACAAGGACAGGCCGTAGAAAACATGCCGAAGATTGATGATCAGCGTCGCCAGGGCGATGCTGCCGATGGACGAGCCGGCGGCGACCATGGAAATCATCATGTACTGGGCTGCCCCGGCGAACACGACCAGGCTGGCCAGGATGGCCAGCCACCAGGCGGCGCCGGCCTGGACAAACAGGAAGCCGAAAACAGCGCCCAAAGGGATGTAGCCCATGGCGACCGGGGCGCTCAGGGCCAGCACGGAGAGCCGATGGCCATCGGTTGCGGGCGCGGCTGGGTTTGGACAAGTCATCGCGAATCGATCTGAAGGACAGCCATGAATTCTGATCAGCCCTGGCGCGAAAAGCTAGAGCCGATCGATGACGCCTGTATGGATGGGTGAGGGCGACCCTGGGCGACCCTGGGGCGATTCCTGTAGCAAATCCGGAAACACTTCTGTCACGCACGGTGACATTGCCTTACATTGCTTATGACATCTCCTCTGTCACCGGCCGCGTTATTCGGCACAGGGGCTGCCAATTGTCAGCACCGAAACCGAATCAACGTAGTACCCAAATGATCAAGGAGATCGACAAATGCTGAAGACCGTAATCGCCCTGGCTGTTGCCGCTGGTTTTGCCTCCGCTTCCTTTGCCCAGGGCGCTGCCCCGGCCACTCCCGCCACCCCCGCCGTCAAGGCTGCCCCGGCAGCCCAGAAGGCCGAGGCCCCGAAGGTCGCCGAAGCGGGCAAGTCCGACGCTGCCAAGGCGGCGAATCCGACCGCCGCCGATACCGTGAAGCCCGAAGGCAAGCACGAGCTCAAGAAGGCGGAAAAGCATCACGGCAAGAAGGCCGAGAAGGCCGAGAAAACCGAAGCCAAGGCTGAAGCGCAGGCCGCGAAGTAATCGGCCCCCGGCAAGACCAGGCCCCCTCGGCGAGAGCCCAGGGGGTTTTTCTTTGGTGGGCATCCGACCGTGGCCGAGAGCTACCGGTCGAGGAACCTCGCCTGAAGCGGACAGTCACTCTGTTCGTATGTGGCAACAAGGACGGCGTTTTTGCGTCTGACTAGCTGTTGAGCCATTAACCTTACGGCCGAGGACTCGAGAAATGGCAAGAGCGCTTCGATTCATCATTGTCCCGAAAGTCGCACATCCGTGGTTCGACGAGGTAAATAAAGGTGCGCAGGCTCAAGCCGGGATCCTGAGCCGCGAGCTTGGTGCCGAGATTGTGGTGGACTATGTGCCTCCAGCAGTTGCCGGCGTCGTCGAGCAGAACGCGATTCTGGAAAAGGTCGCTACGATTCGGCCGAGTGGCATCGCGGTAGACCCGGTCGACATAGTCGGCCATATGACGGCGATCAACCACATCAAGGATCAGGGTATTCCGGTGGTTCTCTTCGACTCGCCATCGCCAGATCCCAGCATCACCAGCATCGGCAACGACTTCTCCCAGCAGGGAATCATCGCGGCCGAGCGTCTCGTCAAACTGATCGGGGGCGCTGGCAAAGTGGCCGTGATGCAGGGATATCCCACGGCACCAAACCACAAGGAACGATACGAAGCCCAAATGGCTGTATTAAGGAAATATCCTGGTATCGCTGTTGTGGACGGTGGCGTCGACAATGACGACATTGAGACTGCTCGCCAACAGGCTTCGGCCGTTCTCGCGTCGCATCCCGATCTAAGGGGGTACTTGTGTTGCGATGCTTCCGGTCCGATCGGCCTGGCAACCGCTCTTAAACAGGTTGGGAAGGCCGGCAAAGTAAAGGTAGTCGGCATGGATGGGATCAAGCCCATACTCGATGCCATCAAGGAAGGCGTGATCGAGTCATCTTCGGCAACCATCCCGAGAATGCAAGGCTCGATGTCGGTCCTGATGTTGTGGCAAGCATCGCTGGGGGTTCAGATGCCTCAGGCCATTGATACAGGCATCGACGTGATTACGCAGGAGAACGTGGACATATTTCTAGCTGCTGCAGTCCAGAGATCCTGAAACTGAGGTCGGTCGCCAACCTTGTGTCCTACTGATGCCCTATTGCCGAAGGTTGATCGAGATTTTGGTTGCTATGCGTTCCAATGACGCGTATCGTGCGCCGCAGCGATTTCCAAGTAGTGTTGTTGTTTTGCTGGTCTAGTATCCGCTCTTCTGCGGCGTCTTCCCCCATTCTTACCTCGCTCTCTTGATTTCGCCCCATCCAGGGGCCCGGCCCCGTAATTTTTCGGAGATTCAAGATATGGCAGCAGGTACCGTCAAGTGGTTTAACGATGCAAAGGGTTTTGGCTTCATTACGCCGGACGACGGCGGCGAAGACCTCTTTGCCCACTTTTCCGCGATTCAATCCTCGGGTTTCAAGTCCCTGGCGGAAGGTCAGCGGGTCAGCTTTGATGTGACGAACGGCCCGAAGGGCAAGCAAGCGAGCAACATTCAAGCCGCTTGATTTCTGAAGCGCCCAGGGCCCTCAGGCCGGGCGCCTCCCAAGGGGGCTGCGTCATCGCAGCCTCCTGAACTTCCTCCCATCCGTGGCCTCGATGGCCCGTGAAGCATTGCTCGCAACGCAAGGCGTTGTGCAGGCCGCCGTGCCGGACTCCCGCTTTCGGGCAACGCCGGAGAACGGCCACATGCAGCAGTCACCCCAAATACTGGATTGGCCGCCATTTGGGCACGTAGCGCCTTTGCTCGCGCAATTTGGTTCGGCCGGCCCGTTGCCGTAGCCAAAGCCAGCCATCTCATTGCAACAAGGAAAACATTATGGCGAACGCCATCCAGCGAACTGAACTCAAGACTTATTACTACACCCCCGTGCATTGTCCGTTCTGCGGCACCCGGGTCATGGGTGCCGACCCTGCCGACGAGACGCGCATAACGGCTTGTCCTCATACCTTGTTCATCGCCCATGACATGGCTTTCGAATACCGCTCGGAGCGTTTCGACAAGAACCTGAGCCTCAACGGCCTGACCGAGAAAGAAGTCGAGGAAAGATGGCTTGGGGAGGAGGGCGGGGTCGACGGCCTCACGAATAAGGTCACGTTGGCGGATGCGATTAAAGTTGCGGCCTACGCGCCGGCTCCGTCTGCGTATGGTTCGTACTACGGATTCGCCCCAATCGAATGAGATAATCCGCCTCTGCCCGGAGATGGCCGGATGATTCCGGCCTGGCGTTCCGGGCATGCTCCGTGCCGGCAGCGATTCCCCTGGCAGGCACCATCTGACTTTCTCCACTCAAGAAAAGCAATCCCGGAATGCGAAGAGAAATCAAGGAAAAGACCCCGCGCGCTGTCGCGGCTGCCGTACAGTTGCCGAGCGTGAGCGACGTCGAATTCGAGGCGTCGTTGACCGAGTTGCGCGAATTGGCGAAGACCCTTGGGTTCGAGGTGATCCGCACCTTTGTCCAGAAGCGCTCCGGCTTCGATACGGCGGCCTACCTGGGGGTCGGCAAGCGGGAGGAGATCCGCTGCTTCGTGAATGATGAAGCCGACCCCGCCGGGCTGGAGGAAGCGGTGCAGTCTGCCGCTCCCGACGCCGGCCCCATCGATGTCATCTTCGTGGACCACGAGATTTCACCGTCCCAGGCGCGCAACCTGGAAAAGGAGATCGGCTGCCAGGTCATGGACCGTACCATGGTCATCCTCGAAATTTTCCATCGCAACGCACGCTCCCGGGCTGCCCGTGCCCAGGTGGAAATCGCCCGCCTCGGCTACATGGCGCCACGCTTGCGCGAGGCGGCGAAGCTGGCGGGGCCGCAGGGGCGGCAGCGCAGCGGCGTGGGTGGCCGGGGGGCCGGCGAGTCCCATACCGAGTTGGATCGCCGCAAGATTCGGGACCGTATTGCCGAACTGCAGTTGGAGATCGTCGCCATGGAAGCCGAGCGCAAGACGCAGCGCGCGCGGCGGCAGGAGCGCCAGGGGCTCGCCTCGGTGGCGCTGGTCGGCTACACCAACGCGGGCAAGTCCACCCTGATGCGGGCCCTGACGGGCAGCGAAGTGCTGGTCGCCAACAAACTCTTCGCCACCCTCGATACGACCGTGCGAACTCTCTACCCGGAGAGCGTGCCCCGGGTGCTCGTCAGCGACACGGTCGGTTTCATCAAGAACCTGCCGCACGGGCTTGTCGCGTCGTTCAAGTCGACCCTCGACGAGGCCCTTGATGCGTCGCTGCTGCTCCACGTCATCGACGCAAGCGATCCCGGATTCGAACGCCAGCTTGAGGTCACCGATAAGGTGCTTGAGGAGATCGGTGCGGATGTCGTGCCGCGCATCCGCGTCTTCAACAAGATCGATCACGTCGGCGATGCAGCGGCCCAGGCTGAACGGGAAGCCGCGCTACGGGCGCAGTACCCGGATTGCGTCGTGATGAGCGCCCGCCGCCCGGATGAGGTCGCGAAGCTGCACCAGATCGTCGTCGCGTTTTTCCAGCGGGATCTTGTCGAGGCAGACCTTTTCCTCCCCTGGTCGGCACAGCAATTGCGCAGGGAAATCTTCGCGACCTGTGAGGTGCTGGGGGAGCGGGCGGACGGCGAGGGCGCCTTCTTCCGCGTCCGTGGCGAGTCCCATGTTGTAGAGAGCCTGCGCGAGCGCTTCGAACCGGCGTGATGAATTTTTGTCTGGCTCATCTTGAGAAGGCCGGCATTCGTTAGAATGCGGGCCCTTTCCTTGCCCCAAGCGCCATGAGCTCGAACACCAGCCCAATTGTCGACACCCTTTCCTCCCTGGCCAATTCCGATATCCAGCGAATTGCCGCGCGGATGGCCCAGGAAGTGTTCACCGCCACTTTCCGGCAGTCTGTCGGCGCCGAAGCGGCACAGGCCGGCAAGGCCATGGCCGAGATCGAGTCCCGCTGCGCCAATTGGTGCTCGGCCGGCGGCAGCGATGACGCAAGGGCTCTGCGCCTGGCCCTGCTCATCAGCGGCCTGGACCAGTGGGGGCTCGCCTACAGTCAAGCCTTCAACGTCTCCGCCATCCCGGCGCTCTCCGCCCTCATCGGGGCCCTGCGGAGCCGTCTCGATACCCGGTCCGACGCCCGCTTCCAGTGGTTCTTCAACCAGATCGACCAAGTCGAGGCCGACGCCATCGACTTCAAGGTGGAGCTGCGTCGCGGCATCCATCTGGCCCTGTGGCATGCCATGGCAGCCTGCGAAACCGAATCTGACGCGAATGCCATCATCCAGGCCCTGGGCAGCATGTTCCTTGCCCTCAACGAACGCATGTCCGAGCTGGGCTGGCGCCTGGTGGCGGATGCCCTGGCCAACATCCAGGTTCGTCTGCTCGATGACCCGGCCGCGTCCGCTGTCGCCCAGGAGGGAACCCGGCAGCTGTTCGAATCCCTGCGCCGGTCGCTGCCTCAGGAGCGCTACCAGACCATCCTCGCCCACTCGGCCCAGGTCGTCCTCGCCTGGCAACAGTCAAAGCGTAGCGCCCAGCCCGAATCCTGAAGGGGGGCCACGGCCGACGAGCCGGCTGATGGATGGACAAAATAAAAGGCTGCCAACCGGCAGCCCCTGTTCCCAATGCCCCCCGGTGGCAAGGCCGGCCGGGAGGGGTTGGGAGTACGGCGTCATCGAGACCGCCGTCTGGCGCCATCAATCACTGTTGACCGGCGGCGTCCTCGTCCATCTTCCTGGTGTAGTACCTGCCCATGGCGATGCCGATGACCACCACGAAAACGATGACGCCAAGGCTGCTCAGGCCAGCCGGAGTGTTGAGAAGTTCTTGCCAAGCCATGTTTCCCCCCTGTATTCGCAAAAAAGGCGCGGATTATGGGGCTCAATGGCCGCATCGGCAAGGCAGTCCGGGGGGCAAAGGAGCTCGGGGGGCTCCTCAGTGTTCCGCGCCGCAGCAAGCGGCCCGTCTATCGACTATGGATTACGGGTCCCTGATCGATTCAATCGACGGCGAGGGCCGCTCCATCGCGGCCGGCGGGAGCCCTTTCGCCACGCGGGCGTGAGCGCAGGGGCGCCACGGCATCCTCCCCGATGGCCGCGGCAATGGCATCCAGGGCCTCGTCCTCGGTGCGGAACAGGGCGCCGGAGCCGATGGCCTGTTCCAGGCCGGTGGCACGCATCACTTCGAAAATCTGCCGCTTGAGGCCGCTGAAGACGACCTCGACGCCGCTGCCCCGCAGGCGCTCCACCACATGGTGGACCACCTCCTCGCCGGAAGCGTCCATTTCGTTGATGGCATCCCCCACCACCAGCAGGTAGCGGGCGCCCGGGTTGGCGGCCACCGCTTCCAGCACCGCATCCTCGAAATAGGGCACGTTGGCGAAGTAGAGACGGCCGTCGAAGCGCAGGGCCACCACCGACTCGCTGCGGGGCAATTCGGGGAACACGGCGCGGTCCCGCAGGGTGCCGTCCGGGTGGCGGCCGAGGATGGCGACCCGGGGCCGCATGGTGCGATAGAGGTAGAGCAGGATGGCCAGCCCGGCGCCGACCAGGATGCCCTTGTCCAGATGGGGGGCGAAGGCGAGGGTGGCGGCGAAGGTGACGATAGCGGCGGCGCCGTCGTGGCGGTTCGCCCGCCAGGCGTGGCGCACCGCCTCGAAATTGATGAGCCCGATCACCGCCATGATGATTACCGCTGCCAGCACGGCCTGGGGCAGGTGGTAGAGGAGTGGGGTGAGGAAAAGCAGGGTGAGGAGCACCAGAATGCCGGTGAATACCGCCGCCATGCCGCTGCGGGCTCCGGCTCCCAGGTTGACCGCCGAGCGGGAGAACGAACCCGACACCGGGAAGGCCTGGGAGAAGGCCCCCAGCATGTTGGCCAGGCCCTGGCCGATGAGCTCCTGGCTGGGCTCGATGCGATCCTTGGTCTTGGCGGCCATGGCCTTGGCGATGGAGATGGCCTCCATGAAGCCCACCAGGGAAATCACCAGGGCGGCGGAAAGCAGGCTGGAGATCATGTCCAGGTTCATGGTCGGCAGGCTGAAGGACGGCAGGCCCTCGGGGATCTTGCCCACCACTTCGCCGCCACCCACCAGCTTGAAGCCGTCGTCGGTGACGGAACGGATGCGGAAGGTCGGCTTATCCGGCTGGATACCCGCCGGCACCCGGGCTTCGGCATAGATTTTCAGAGTCCGGCCCTGGGCATCGGCAGTGCGCATCACCGGTGTTTCCCGCAGAAGCTTGCGCAGGTCGGCCGATTCGCGCTCCAGAGCCGTTGCCTCGACCCGGGCCAGGGTGGCCTCGTATTCCAGGTGGGCAGCCGCGGCGCTGTCGGGACCTTCCTTCTGGCGGGCCGCCTTGACCGCGGCGGTGCGCTCCGTCGTCGTGCGGTTGGCCGCCGCCAGCTGGCGGTTGGTGTCGGCCACCTTGTCGACCAGGCTGCGCACTTCTACATCCTCGATCTGGGCCAGGCTGCCGGTGGCGTTGGTTTCGAAGCCGATCAGCCAGGAGGCCGTGGTGGTCAGCGCCACCGCCGCCAGCACGCCGGGGATTTTCGGCGCCTTCTTCTTCACCAGGACCATGATGGCGATGGCAGCAAGGCCCATGGCCAGGGTCGGCCAATGGGTGTCCCCGATCTGGAGGGCGACGCCCCAGATGTCCTGGATGAAATGCTCGGAGCGGCCCATGGGGACGCCGATCATCTTGTTGACCTGGGAGAGGGCGATGATGAGCGCCGCCGCGTTGGTGAAGCCGACGATGACCGGGTGGGAGAGGAAATTCACCACCACGCCAAGGCGGAATACGCCGAGGGTCAGCTGGATGGCGCCCACCATGAAGGCGAGCAGGATGGCGAGGGCAATGAACTGGGGCGACCCGGGCAGGGCCAGGGGCGCCAGGCTGGAGGCGGTCAGCAGGGAAGCGACGGCCACCGGGCCGGTGTTCAGCTGCTTGGACGAGCCCCAGAGGGCGGCGACGATCACCGGCAGGAAGCCGGCATAGAGGCCGTAGTAGGCCGGCAGCCCGGCCAGCTGGGCGTAGGCCATGGATTGGGGCACCAGGACCAGGGCCACCGTGATGCCCGCCACCAGATCGGCACGCAGGCTGGCGCCGCCATAGGGCCACCAGCGCAGGAACGGAAAGAGGCGTCGGGCAAGGGAGGACATGGTCAGGGCACCGCCTGGTAGTAGAGGTTCTGGGGATGGTTGGCCTGGGCGAAGAAGAGCCAGCGCTCGGCCAGCAGCCCCAGGTATTGGATGGCGAAAGCCTGGGCGAGGACGGCGATGCCGCTTCCCCAGACGCCGGCGGCCAGCAGCACGGCGGGGACGAGGAAGACGCAGGTCACCACGATCCACTGGATGCGACGCAGGAAGAAGACGCTCTTGCCGTGGAAGAACTCCCGGGTGTTGAAGGAGCCGCCCATGGCTCCCTGGGTCTTCTGGACGATGCGGGGATGCTTGATGCCGATGGCGGTCTGCAGCGTCGAGCGCGGCTTCAGGCGGCGGTTGCGGACCAGGGAGGCGCCCCGGCCGACCAGCCCCATGAGGGTGATGATGACGGCCCAGCCGGCGAAGAAGCCGGTCCGCTCCGGGGCGAGCTGGGCGGCCAGGGCGGCGGCCAGGGTGAAGCCCGAGGCCCCGCCGAGGAGGGTGTAGTTGATGACGGTGAGCGGCGTGTGCCATTCCCGCAGGAAGCGCAGGCAGGCGTAGATCATCGCCGTGCAGATGAAGAGCAGGAAGGCGAGGAGGGTGCCGAGGCTGCCGAGGACGGCGCTGACCTTGATCGGCGCGCCGCTGGGCAGCATGCCCAGGGTCGGATTGGCGCCGCTGAAATGGACCAGCCCGTAGAGGGCGACGATGGCGCTGAAAGCGGGCAGGGCGATGACTTCCCGGGAGAGCCAGGAGGTGCGCCACTGGGCGGCGGAGCGCCAGGCCCGCTCGGGGTGGCCGAGGTGGAAGAAGGACGCCCCCAGGCCGGTGATCAGGAGCAGGAGGGCGAGCAGGCTGCCGGCGGCGAGAAAGCCGGGGGCGATGGCGGGCAGCAGGTCGAAGGCGGCGTAGGACTCGGCGGTGAACAGGGCCAGGAAAAGGCCCTGGCCGGCGCCGATGAGGGTGGTGAGGAATATGACGGAGAAGGCGGGGCGCATGCTCTTACCAGGAGGTGACGTCGTCGAGGGAAGGTTCGCCGGTGCCCGGCTGGGGCAGTTCGCTGTCGATGAGCAGCGGGTTGTCGGAGCGTTCCAGTTCGTCCTCGTGGATATGCAGTTGGGTCTTGCGGCGGGGCAGGTAATGGTTGGCCGGCTGGGTGCCCCATTCCGGCATCAGGGCGTAGCCCCCCTGTTCCCGGATGGCCTGGGAAACCTCGGAATCCGGGTCGTGCACGTCGCCGAAGAGGCGCGCTCCGGCCGGGCAGGCGCGGACGCAGGCCGGCTTCCTTTCCTTCTCGGGCAGCCCCTTGTCGTAGATGCGGTCCACGCACAGGGTGCATTTCTTCATCACCTTGCCGGCCTCGTCGAATTCCCGGGCGCCGTAGGGGCAGGCCCAGGAGCAGTACTTGCAGCCGATGCACTTGTCGTAATCCACCAGCACGATGCCGTCCGACTTGCGCTTGTAGGAGGCCCCGGTGGGGCACACCGGCACGCAGGGGGGATCCTCGCAGTGCATGCAGGACTTGGGGAAGTGCACCGTCTCCGTGGCGGGATAGGTGCCCACCTCGAAGGTCTGGACCCGGTTGAAGAAGGTCCCGGTGGGTTCGGCGCCGTAGGGGTTGCCGTCACACAGGGGGCCGGCGGCACTGGAGGTGTTCCATTCCTTGCAGCTGGTGACGCAGGCCGAGCACCCGACGCAGACGTTGAGGTCGATGACGAGGGCGAGCTGGGTCATTTGCGGCCCCCCGCGAAGAAGCGCAGCCAGCCGGAGGGCGCCTCCGCCATGCCGGGATAGGCCCCCATGGGCTCGAACTGGGGCGAGGAGACGGCTTCTTCCCCCGGCTCCGCCTTGCGGATGCGCACCCGAACATCGTACCAGGCGGCCTGGCCGGTGATCGGGTCCGAATTGGACAGGGGACCCTGGCCGGCGCCGCCGGGGAGTTCCTCGGAAATCAGGTGGTTGAGGAGGAAGCCCTTGCGGGATTCGTTGGCATCGGGGGCGAGGCCCCAGGCGCCGGCCGCCTTGCCGATGGCGTTCCAGGTCCACACCGTGCCCGGCTCCACCGCCTCGGAATGGCGGGCGATGCAGCGCACCTTGCCCCACTGGGACTCGACCCAGATCCAGTCGCCGTCGGCGATGCCGTTCACCCGGGCGGTCTGGGCATTGACGTAGAGCTCGTTGTGGGCGTGGATCTGCCGCAGCCAGGCGTTTTGGGAATCCCAGGAGTGGTACATGGCCATGGGCCGCTGGGTCACCGCCGCCAGGGGATAGCGCTGCTTGTCGGTGGCCTGGACTTCCAGGGGCTCGTAATAGAAAGGCAGGGGATCGAAGAAAGTCTCGACCCGCTTGGCCAGGTGGGCCGGCGGCTTCCTGGAGAGGCCCTTGCCCTGGGCCGCCTGGCGGAAGCGCATCAGCACCTCGGAATAGAGGTGGATGAGGATGGGCTCGGCATAGCGGGTGATGCGCTTGCGCTTCGACCACTCCAGGTAGCCCTTATTCCAGTTGCGCATGTACTGGTAGGACTTGGGCAGTTCGTAGTGGTGGACGCAGTTGTTGCGGGCGTACATTTCCCACTGGTTGGGATTGGGCTCGCCCCGCATGCTCTTCTCGCCGCCCTTGCCGCGCCAGCCCGACAGGAAGCCGATGCCGGAACCGGGCTCGGTCTCGAAATTGACGATGAAGTCGGGATAGTCCCGGTACTTGCGGCTGCCGTCCTTATTGACGAAGGCGGGCAGGCCGATGCGGCTGCCGATCTCGATGAGGACGTCCTGGAAGGGCTTGCAGCCGGGGGGCGGCGCCACCACCGGGATGCGCACCGCATCCACCGGACCGTCGAATTCGGAAATCGGCCGGTCCAGGATGGACATGACATCGTGCCGTTCCAGGTAGGTGGTGTCGGGCAGGATGAGATCGGCGAAGGCGGTGGTTTCCGAATGGAAGGCGTCGCAGACCACCAGGAAGGGAATCTTGTATTCGCCGTTCTCCCCCTTGTCGCACAGCATCTTCCGCACTTCGGCGGTGTTCATGCTCGAATTCCAGGCCATGTTGGCCATGAACAGGAGCAGGGTGTCGATGGGATAGGGGTCGCCCCGCCAGGCGTTGGTGATGGCGTTGTGCATGAGCCCGTGCACCGACAGGGGGTATTCCCAGGAGAAGGCCTTGTCGAGGCGTACCGGCGCGCCCTCGTCGGTGACGAAGAGATCGTCCGGGTCCGACGGCCAGCCCAGGGCAAGGCCATCGAGAGGCGTGTTGGGCTTCACCGCCCCAGGGTTGTTGGGGGGGCGGGCGCAGGGCGGGATGGGGCGCGGGAAGGGCACCTTGTGGCGGAAGCCGCCGGGGCGGTCGATGGTGCCCAGGAGAGTCATCAGGATGCCGAGGGCGCGGATGGTGTGGAAGCCGTTGGAATGGGCCGCCAGGCCGCGCATGGCGTGGAAGGCCACCGGGTTGCCGGTGACGGTGTCGTGCTCAACGCCCCAGCTGTCGGTCCAGGCGATGGGCAGCTCTATCTTCTGGTCGCGGGCGGTGACGCCCATCTCGTGGGCCAGGCGGCGGATGGTCTCGGCCGGGATGCCGGTGACGCCGGCCGCCCATTCCGGGGTGTATTCGGCCACCCGGTCCTGCAGGAGCTGGAAGGACGGCTTCACCCGGGTGCCGTCCTTGAGGCGGAATTCGCCGAGCAGGAAGGGATCGCAGCCTTCCTGGTGGGTGACCACCGGCCGGTTGCTGTTGCGGTCCCACCAGAGCTTGTCCTGGGGGTCGTAGCAGGCCTCTTCCTCGGGGACTTCGACGCGGACGAACATGCCGAACTCGTCGTTCGTTTCCTCCACGTTCACCAGCTGGCCGGCATTGGTGTAGCGCACCAGGAAGTCCCGGTCGTAGAGGCCGCGGGCGAGGATTTCGTGGATGACGGCCAGCAGCAGGGCACCGTCCGTGCCGGGGCGGATAGGCACCCACTCGTCGGCGATGGCGGAGTAGCCGGTGCGCACCGGGTTGATGGAGACAAAACGGCCGCCGTCCCGCTTGAACTTGGAAATGGCGATCTTGAGGGGATTGGAGTGGTGGTCCTCGGCGGTGCCCAGCATGATGAAGAGGCGGGCACGGTCGAGGTCGGGGCCGCCGAACTCCCAGAAGGAGCCGCCGATGGTGTAGATCATCCCGGCGGCCATGTTCACCGAGCAGAAGCCGCCGTGGGCGGCGTAATTGGGGGTGCCGAACTGGCGGGCGAAGAGGCCGGTGAGGGCCTGCATCTGGTCGCGGCCGGTGAACAGGGCGAACTGCTTGGGGTCGGTGGCCCGCAGCTTGGCGAGGCGCTCGCTGAGGAGCGAGAAGGCCTCTTCCCAGGAAATGGGCTCGAATTCGCCGCTGCCCCGCTCGGCCCCCGCCTTGCGGCGTAAGGGCTGAGTAAGGCGGGCGGGGGAATACTGCTTCATGATGCCAGACGAACCCTTGGCGCATATGACGCCCTGGTTCAGGGGGTGGTCCGGATTGCCTTCGATGTAACGGACTTCGCCGTCCCGCAGGTGGACGCGGATGCCGCAGCGGCAGGCGCACATGTAGCAGGTGGTGGTCTTGACCTCGACGGCGGCGTCGGGCGAGGGATTGCTGAGGGGATCGTGGAGCGGCGTGGTGGCCATCTTCTGGTATCGCGAGAAAACGTCTGGGATCGGCGAGGGCCGGCGTGGGCCGTATTAGGCGATTTCAGGCCGCTCGATGTCTATTACCCCGACGGGGAGTTTTCTTACCTGAATGGGTAGGCGGCGAGTAGCGGGTTTTGGCCTCGTTGGCAATTACGCTTTATTGATGTTGTTTATTGATACGTAAATTTACTAATTGCATAGACGGAAAATTCTGCCACAATCTTAGCGATCACTTATTAAGCTCCCCGGAATCGGCAGCCCTGACTGCCGGTCAGAGAGCCGTCCCATCGGCCATGAGGGAGCACTGGAGGAAACATGACAATTCTGCATGCCGGATCTTCCCCGGGGGGGGGGAGAACGGCGCCAGACGGTCCGGCGGCGCCGGGCCGTTGCGGTGCCCCGCCGCAAGCCCCGGAAGATCGTCCCGAGGAGGCTGCCGCCGGCCTGGACGGCTTCCTGCGGTCCGTCGTCTGCCTGGCCGGCGCCCAGGGCGGCACCATCCGCGCCTTGACCGACGATGGCGAGTGCCTGCGGCTGATTGCCGCCGTCGGCGTCTCCGAGGAGTTTCTCGAGCAGGAGCGCCTGGTCTATAGCTGCGGCGTCTGCGGCCGCGCCCTGCGCAACGACGAGATCAACAGCGCTTCCGATTTCCGCGGCTGTTCCCGGCTGTTCTCGGCCCGTCGGCAAGGAAGCTGCTTCCGCCACGTGATTGCCGTTCCGCTGGAATACAAGGGCCGGCCCATCGGCGTCTTCAATCTTTTTTTCGATCATACCGACGATCTCGGCACGGAAATCCGGGTGCTCCTGAAGCCCATCGGCCAGCTCCTCGGCCTGACCCTGGAAAACAGCCTGCTGGAGCGGGAAAATGCCCGCGCCAGCCTGGCCAACGAGCGCCAGCAGATGGCCAGCGAAATCCACGATTCCCTGGCCCAGACCCTGGCTTTCGCCCGCATGCGCCTGCCTCTCCTGGAGGACGCCATCCGCGAGGTGGACAACGGGCGCTCCTACCGCTACTGCAACGAGCTGAACCAGGAATTGACCCGGGCCCACCGGGGCCTGCGGGAGCTCATCACCCATTTCCGCGCCGGCATGGACGGGCGCGGCCTGCTGCGCGGGTTGCGGGAAATGGTGGAGCGCTTCCGCGAGACCAGCGGCATCACCCTCGAATTCGACAACCAGGTGCCCGACCTCAAGCTGCCGGGGGAGGCGGAGGTCCAGGTCTTCTACATCGTGCAGGAGGCCTTCGCCAATATCCGCAAGCACGCCAAGGCCACTCGCGCCCGGCTGGCGGTGGATACGGTGCGCGACGGCATCGAGTTGATCGTCGAGGACAATGGCTGCGGCCTCCTGGATGGGCCGCCGTCGGCTGCCGGGGGGGGCCTGGATACCGGCTTCTACGGGCTGCGCATCATGCAGGAGCGGGCCCAACGGTTTGATGGCCGGGTGGCCTTCGAAAATCTTCCCAAGGGAGGGGCGCGGGTGCGTATCTTCGTACCTGGCCAGGAAATGGTGTGCGAGGAGAAAAAGAAATGAACGAAACGACGCGACTGGTTTTGGTGGATGACCACAGCCTCTGCCGGCAGGGGCTTTCCGAACTGCTGCAATCCAGGGCCGGGATGCAGGTGCTGGCCACCGTCGGCAAGCCGGAGGAGGCTGCCGAGGTGATCCGGGCCCAGGCGCCCGACCTGGCCATCGTCGACCTGCGCATGGGCGGCATGGACGGCCTGGGGGTGGTGCGCCAGCTGCGGGACGAGGGCATCGAGACCCCGGTGGTCATCCTGACCATGAGCGATGCCAAGGAAGACATGGCCGCCGCCCTGCGGCTGGGGGTGCGGGGCTACCTCCTGAAGGACATGGAGCCCGGTGACGTCATCGAATCGATCCGGCGCGCTGCCCGGGGCGAACTGGTGGTGGCCCCGGCCATGGCCGGCAAGCTCGCCAGCATCTTGCAGGACGGGCCCCAGAAGGAAAAGAAGACCTCCCTGCAGCAGCTCACCGAGCGGGAGCGCCAGATCCTCGACCATGTCGCCCGCGGCATGAGCAACAAGGCCATCGCCAAGGCCCTGGTGATCAGCCACGACACGGTCAAGCTCCATGTCCGGCACATCCTCGCCAAACTGAACATGGTTTCCCGGGTCGAGGCGGCGGTCTTCGCGGTGGAGCAGATGCGGGTGGGGGAAGGGGCTACGGCCAATACCTGCAGCGCCGACCCCGCGAGCCTGCGCGCGGCGGTGCGGGCGGTGGCCCGGGGGGGCTGAGGGTCGAGGATCTGTCTTGGGCGGGGGCCGGCTGCGGACGGCCCCTTGCCTACAAGCCGAGGCGGCCGTGGGCGTTGAAAATACGGCAGACGAGCTTGAAGCCCAGGGCCTCCATTTCATCGAGGACCCCATTGACGAAGCCCAGGGGTTTGGCGCCCGTGACCTCCTCCCAGATACTCGCCACTTCGAGGGGTTCCAGCAGCCGTGGCGCTTGCCCCGGCACCTCCAGGGCGGCTTCGAACCCCGATGTCCAGCGGTTTTCCGGAGCATAGCGGAACCCGATGTATTGGATCGCCGACATGGCCTCGTACTTCGCGAGGGCGGACCACCGGCCGGAAGTGTCGCAGCCGAAGGCATCTCCCTCGGGGAGGGGAACCAGCCAGGCCGATAACCGACCCGTTTTCTGGGAAGAGGCCGCAAAATTGAAAATCCTGGCGTCCCGGTCCCGGAGGACGGGGAGAATCCGGTTTTCGATGACCCAGGAAGTCACGCGGCGGGTGCCACCCATGATGAGCTTGACCAGTTCCCCCCGCTCGGCGCACTGATGCTTCGCTTCGAACAGCAGGGAGCGGGCATTGAGAGGACAGGTCAGCAAGGCTTGCCCGAGGGAAGATTCGGCCGTCGTAGAATCGGGGCTGTCCGGCTGCTTCGGACGAAGTCCATAGGTCACTGACGATATCAACGGCATTCCCGGTGCTTCCCTATCGATGCGGTCGCGGACAGTTCTGTCCATTGCAGACCGGCTGCAGCCGACTACGCTGGGAATAGCATTCGACGGATTCGCCCCAACCCAGTTCAAAGGAAAGCGATGCTGCGGCCTATCCCGACCCCCCGGTCGAGGGCAACAAGGAAAGGCGCTAGAACGTCACCCGGTGAACACGGTCAATAATGACTGGGCTCAATCGAGTCCCACGACCGACAGAGACCGCTGTAATGGACATGCATACCGATTCCGACACCCGTGCCAGGGTGGATAGCCAGAAAGCCGCAACGCTGCCGGCCAGCAAGGCCGAGGGGAAGAAAAAGCCCATCAGCATGCATGAGGGCATTGCCGTCTGGTGCGACTGCTGCTCCTGCGAGGCCGAGCCCCGCTGGGTCGAGGTGGCCAATGAAATGGGAATCGACCTCGGCGACTACGAGGATGAGGACGGGCGGGAGAAACCGCAGGGCAGCTGACCCCCGCCCGAAATGGCCAAGGGCCTATTGAACCGACGGGGGATTGGAGAGATCCCGTTCCCATTGGTCGAGGAAACCGCGGATCTGGCGGATGGCATCTCCGTCGTCTCCGACAAAGTCCGCATAGCTCCGCATGCTCATCTGCATCACGACCTGGATTGCAGCCGCGTAGTCGATGCGCTTGTCCCGCATCTCTTCCATGGCCTTCACCGTATGGGCCACGAAGATGCGGGCTGCCTGGTCGACGTCTCCCATGGCCTCGCCCTGGGACTGGGCTTGCTTTGACTCCGACATATCTGTTTCTTTCCTTTCGATTTTTTGGTGCTACGCCGCCGCGCCAGCCCGGGACTCGGCGTACCAGTCGAGCTTTTCCCGCAGGCGCACCACCTCACCGACGATGATGAGAGAGGGCGGCCGCAGGGATGCCGTCTGGGCAAGGTCTGGGATGGAGGCCAGGGTGCCGATGATACTGCGCTGGTCGGCCGTGGTGGCCTGCTGGACGACGGCGATGGGCGTTTCCGGCGACAGGCCGTGGGCGATCAGCTGGCGGCAGATTTCCGGCAGCCCCTGGAAACCCATATAGAACACCACGGTCTGGCGGGGACGGGCCAGGGCCGGCCAGTCCAGGTCGGTGGTGCCGTCCTTGAGATGCCCGGTGACGAAGACGCAGGCCTGGGAATAATCCCGGTGGGTGAGGGGAATGCCGGCGTAGGAGGAGACGCCGAGGGCGGCGGTGATGCCGGGCACCACCTGGAAGGAGACGCCTTGCGCCGCCAGGGTTTCGATTTCCTCGCCACCCCGCCCGAAGACGAAGGGATCGCCGCCCTTGAGGCGCACCACCCGCTTGCCGGTCCGGGCCAGTTCCACCAGGCGCTGGTTGATGATCTCCTGGGGCATGGTGTGGGCGCTGCGCTTCTTGCCGACGTAGACGCGCTCCACGGAGCCGGGGACGAGGCGCATGATCTCGGCCGACACCAGGTTGTCGTAAAGCACCACGTCGGCCTGCTGGATGAGGCGCAGGGCGCGCAGGGTGAGCAGCTCCGGATCGCCGGGGCCGGTGCCGACGAGGGCGACCTGGCCGGGCTGGAGCGGGTTGCGCACCGGGATGTCGCCCATCATGGCGACGGGAGGGATGGGAAAGATGTCCATCGGGGGGTCTCCTCGGTCAGCATATCGTTATGGATCTCAGGCGCAGGCGGCCGCCGGTCGGGTTTTGCGCTCGCGGACGGAGGCGACGAAGCGGGCCGGCCAGTCGAGGCCCAGTACCGAGCGCAGGTGGCTGTAGGCGCCCAGCACATTGTGGTGGACGATGCCGTCCCGCCGGCCATCGATGCCGTGGCCCCGGCGCATCCGCCAGGCGTAGCGCAGGCCCGGGTCGGCGTTTTCCAGGCTGGAATAGTGGAATTCATGGGCGCGGATCGGCGGCGACCCGGCCGGCAGCCAGGGGTGGTCGGCGGTGGCCTCCAGTTCCACATAGCCGCGGCCGACGGCTTTCCTGTGCATCACCGTGTCGGCGGGAATGGCGCCCACCATGGCGTGGGTCTCGCCGTGCCAGGTGATGGAGCGGGTCAGGTACATGAGCCCGCCGCATTCGGCGTAGACCGGCATCCCCTGTTCGATGGCGCGGCCCAGGTCGGCCCGCAGGGAAGCGTTGGCCGCCAGCCCGGCGGCCATGACTTCCGGGAAGCCGCCGCCGATGAAGAGGCCGTCCACCGCCGGCAGGCGGACGTCCCGCAGGGTATCGAAGGGGACCAGTTCGGCGCCGGCGGATTCCAGGGCTTCCAGGTCGTCGGGATAGTAGAAGCCGAAGGCGGCGTCCCTGGCGATGCCGATTCGCACGCCGGCCGGGATAGGCTTGCGCTGCTGGGACGTCGCCAAGGACAGGGGAGCGATAGCCTGGCCGGCCGGGGCTTCGCCGGTGATGGCCAGGAGCTGGTCGATGTCCACGTGGGCGGAGATGATGCGTTCCAGGCAGGCGATGCGTTCGGCGGCGTCACCCGCCTCGTTGCTCGGCACCAGCCCCAGGTGGCGCTCGTGGATGGCGAGTTCAGGGCTCTCCGGAATGGCGCCGATGACGGGAATGCGGGTGTAATGCTCGAGGACCGCCCTGAGCTTGGATTCGTGGCGCTGGCCGCCGACCCGGTTGAGGATGATGCCGGCGATCCGGATATTGGGGTCGAAGGCCTGGTAGCCGACGATGAGGGGGGCGATGCCCCGGGTCATGCCCCGGCAGTCCACCACCAGGATTACCGGCAGGCCGAGGGTGGCGGCCAGGGCAGCGCTGCTGTTGCTGCCGTCCAGGGAGATGCCGTCGAAGAGCCCCATGTTGCCTTCCACCAGGCAGGCCTGGGCAACGCGGGAACGGCGCAGGAAGGCGCGGCGCAACTCGTCCCCGTCGGAAAGGTAGGGGTCGAGGTTGTAGCAGGGCCGGCCCGCTGCCTGGGAAAGCCACATGGGGTCGATGTAGTCCGGCCCCTTCTTGAAGGGCTGGACTTCCAGCCCCCGCTTCCTGAGGGCGGCGCAGAGCCCGATGCTGACCATGGTCTTGCCCGAGGAGCGGTGGGCGGCCGAAAGCAGGAAGCGGTGCATGGTCATTTCCGGAAAGCGGATCAGTCGGCCGGGTTGGCGGCCTCGAGCTGGACCAGATCGTCCTGGGGCAGGAAGTGCAGGATGCGGACGCCGATCGTGGTGATCAGGAAAGCCGCCGCCACGCCCCCCAGGCCGAGGAGCACTTCCGGCAGGCTCGGGGAGTAGGCGCCGACTGCGCCGTCGCCGAAACTGCTGCTCGCCTCGAAGCCCGGGAAGATCTGGAGGGGGAACGCCTGGCCGCCGATGATGAAGGTGTAGAGCAGGGCGAAGGCGCCGATGATGACGCCGGCGGAGGCGAAGAGGACGGCCCGCGGGGTGCCGAGGCCGGGCAGAAAGATGAGGAGCAGGGGCACCAGGGTGCCGACGACGCCGAAGCCCAGCCACAGGAGCAGGGGATAGATACCGCCGCTGACCAGGATGAACTGCTCGAATTCGGTCTGGCGGGCGAAGTAGATGTTGGTCACGTGGTAGGCGGCCACGAAGTAGGCGGTGCCGGCCACGAAGACCGCCAGCAGGTTCTTCATGCGGCGCAGGACGGAAGGATGCAGTTCCATGCCGTTCCAGGCGTACATGACCGACTGGACAATGTAGAACACCGCTAGGCCCCAGGCGAAGGACATGACGATGAACATCGGGGCCAGGATGGCGGAACCGTAGGCCTGGCGGGCTACTAGGAAGCCGAAGATGGACCCGGTACCGGTGGTCAGGATCAGGCGCCAGATGAAGGCGGCGAAGCCGGCGGGCTTCGAGAGGGGCTTCATGCGGCGCTCCATCATGGTCCAGAGATAGACGGCGACGATGCCGAACATGCCGGAATAGAGAAAGACGTTCCAGGCGAAGACCGAGGTGAAGTTGTAGTGGGTGGCGGCGACGATGACCCGGTCCGGACGGCCCAGGTCGAGCATCAGCACCATCAGGCCGCCGCCCAGGAGGGCCAGGCAGAGGAGGCCGGAGAGGGGCGCCCGCACCTTGTAGACCGTCTTGCCGAAGACCGAGCCGATGGAGGCCACGTTCAGCACCCCGGAGGCGGCGACGATCATGAAGATGGCGAAGACGTGGGGAGTGCCCCACACCACCTGGTTGTTCATGCCGGAGACGATGTGGCCGTGCTCCTCCATGTAGTGGAAGGCGCCGAGGCCGGCCAGGAGGACGGCGAGGCCGAGCCCGACCAGGCCGTAGAAGTGGGAGACGTCGAATCGCTTGCTGGCTGCGCCGGTCATGGTTCAGATTCCGTGGTAGCGGACGCCGGTGTCGAGGCCGAGGTCGGCCCGCACCTGGGTGGTGGCGATGGTCCGAAGGCGCTGGGAAAGGGCGCTGTTCGGGTCGTTGAGGTCGCCGAAGAGCATGGCCTGGTTGGGGCAGGCTTCGACGCAGGTGGGCAGCTGGCCCTTGTCCACGCGGTGCACGCAGAGGTTGCAGCCCTCGACGCAGCCCTTGCCCCGGGGGACCTCCGGGTTCTGGTCGTGCACTTCGGCGTGGACGAAGCTGCGGGCCTTGTAGGGGCAGGCCATCATGCAGTAGCGGCAGCCGATGCAGGCATGCCGGTCCACCAGGACGATGCCGTCGGCCCGCTTGAAGGAGGCGCCGGTGGGGCAGACATCGACGCAGGCCGGCTTGGCGCAGTGCTGGCACATCACCGGCACGCTAGCGGTGCGGCCGGTGCGCTTGTCCTTGAGCTCCACCTTGCGCAGCCACTGGGAATCGGTGGGAGCGGTGGCGCCCGACAGATGGTTCTCGGCATTG
The DNA here is from genome assembly GCA_018261935.1 of Rhodocyclaceae bacterium. Taxonomy (GTDB): domain Bacteria; phylum Pseudomonadota; class Gammaproteobacteria; order Burkholderiales; family Rhodocyclaceae; genus JAGTRP01. The sequence continues at coordinate 22,489 of JAGTRP010000006.1, read as the reverse complement.
CAGGCATTGACGCAGGCCTTGCACTCCGGCGTGCAGCGGGTGGTGTCGACGAGGAGCCCCCAACGGACCTTGGGTGAGGCTGTGGTGCTTGCCCCCGCCACTTCGATGAGCCGGATGCCCGGGGCCACCAGGAGGCCGAGGGCGGCGGCCCCGCCGGACAGCAGGGCGCGACGCCCCGGCAGCGGCTTCTGTTCTTTATCGCTCATCGCTCTCCTCCGGCGGTTTTGGCGACTTGGGCTCCGGCTTTCGGCTGGTGGCACTCGAAGCAGTCGAGCTTGACGGCAGCGTAGGCATGGCAGCTTTCGCAGAACTCCTGGCGGCTGCCCACCACCGAGCCGGACTGCTTGCCGGCATGGCAGGAGATGCAGCCGTTAAGGCTGACCTTGGCGCCCCGCTCGCCTTCCCGCAGGGTCTTGTCCCGCTGGTGCTTGAGCATGTCCATGTGGTTGCGCCGCATTTCGGCGGCCGGGGCGACGCAGGTACCGTTGGCGGGGTCGGCCTGGATGGTCGGCTTCGGCACCCGGCTGTCGGCCGAAGCGAAGCCGGCCAGGCCGGCGAGCCCGGCGGCGAGGAGGAGGGTGCGCGCGATGGCGGCAAGGCTCACGTCGATTTCTCCGTCCTTATTCGCCCAGGCCCATCTGGATGTAGCCGGTGGGGCACACGTCGCGGCAGATGTGGCAGCCGATGCAGCGGTCGTAGTCGGTGGTGACGTAGCGGCCGGTGCTGGCTTCCTTCTTCGGCACCTTCTTGACGGCGGTCTGGGGGCAATAGACCACGCAGTTGTCGCATTCGAAGCACAGGCCGCAGCTCATGCAGCGCTTGGCTTCGGCCACCACCTCGGCTTCGGTGAGGGCTTCGAGGCGCTCGTCGAAATTGCCGAGGGCGCTTTCCTTGTCCAGGGTGACGACCTTGCGGTGGTGGCGGTCGGCATGGCCGAAGTGGCCGAGGAAAAGCTCCTTGTGGGTGATGATGTAGCGGTCGGAGCGGTTGTCGTAGTTGTGGACCGCCCCCTTGCTGTCGCAGGTGCCCCGCAGGGGTTCCTCGATGGTGCCCGGCTGGAGGCCCTTTTCGGCCAGCTTGCGCATGAGGTCGAAGGAATGGACGTCGATCTTGGGCCGCTTTTCCAGCTCCTCGCCGGCCAGGAAGCGGTCGATGCCGTCGGCGGCGATGGCGCCGTGGCCGACAGCGGTGGTCAGCAGGTGGGGGCGGATCACGTCGCCGCCGGCAAAGACGCCGGGCTGGCCCTGCACCTGGTAGTTGCGGTCGGCGTTGATGCCGCCCTTGCCGTTGTTGAAGACTTCGAGGCCGGTGAAATCGATGGCCTGGCCGATGGCGGAGACAAAGAGATCGCCCGGGATGTCTTCCTCGCTGCCTTCCTTGATCTTGATGTCGAGCTTGCCGCCGGCGATCTTGGCTTCGCACTGGGCCACCCGCAGGGCGGTGCAGCGGCCGTCGGCACCCTTGACCACGCCCACCGGCACGAGGCCGCCGCGGATGTGGATGCCTTCGGCCAAAGCCTGCTCGATCTCGTGCTTGTTGGCCTGCATCTTGTCGATGGTGAACAGGGAGGTCAGGGTGACTTCGGCGCCCTGCTTGGCGGACACCTGGGCCACGTCCTGGGCCATGCGGCCGGCGATGGCGTTCTCGAAATCGGTGGGATTGGCATTCTCGATGTGGCCCAGGCGGCGGGCGACGGTGGCCACGTCGATTGAGGTGTCGCCGCCGCCGACCACGACGACGCGCTTGCCGACATGCTTCAGGCGGCCGTCGTTGAAGGCCCGCAGGAAGGAAGTGGCGGTGACCACGTTGGGCAGGTTGTCGGCCCCTTCCACCGGCAGGGCGCGGCCGGCCTGGGCGCCGAGGCCCAGGAAGACGGCGTCGAATTGCTCCCGCAGTTCGGCGAGGCTGATGTCGGTGCCGACCCGGCAATTCATGCGGGTCTTGACCCCCAGGTCGAGGATGCGCTGGATCTCGGCGTCGAGGACGGGGCGCGGCGTACGGAAGCCCGGAATGCCGTAGCGCATCATGCCGCCCAGGAACTCATGGTCGTCGAAAAGGGTGACCTCGTGGCCCTTCTTGGCGAGCTGGTAGGCGCAGGAGAGGCCGGCGGGGCCGGAGCCGATGATGGCGACCTTCTTGCCGGTGCTCTTCCCGGGCATGGGGAACTGCAGGTTGTTCTTGATGGCGTACTCGCCCAGGAAGTGCTCGACGGAGTTGATGCCGACGTGGTCTTCGAGCTGGTTGCGGTTGCAGCCGCTCTCGCAGGGGGCGGGGCAGACCCGGCCCATGACGGCGGGCAGCGGGTTGGCCTCGGTCAGGCGGCGCCAGGCGTATTCCTGCCAGGGCATGGTGGGCTTGCCGTCCGCACCGACCGGCGGCTTCTCGATGCCGCGCACGATGTTGAGATAGCTGCGGATATCCTCGCCGGCCGGGCAGCTGCCCTGGCAGGGCGGGGTGGACTGGATGTAGGTCGGGCACTTGTGGGACCAGCCGGCCTTGAAAATCTTGTCGTGGTTGTCCCGATACTCGGCCTCGCCGTCCCGGTAGCGCCGGAAGCTCAAGGTCTGCTGGCTGGTGCCCTGTTCGTGGCTGATCGACATGGCTGTGTCTCCGTATGGTGTGTTGTTCAGATGGCCCGGTCAGGACTTGGCGCCGAGCTGGATGGCCGTACTCACGAGCTGGTGGACCCCGCCCACCATGCCCATCTTGAAACCGTAATAGGGCAGGACCTTGGTGAACTGGGCCTTGCAGATGGCGCAGATGGTGGCCATGAAGTTGACTCCATGGTTATCGACCACCTGCTGCAGGGCTTCCATGCGCGGCAGGGCGCCCTTGACCCGCAGTTCCATCAGTTCGTCGGTGAGGAGCCCGCCGCCGCCGCCGCAGCAGAAGGTCTTCTCGTGGGTGGTGTCCGGCGCCATGTCGACATACTTGTTGGCGACGCTCCGGATAATGGCGCGGGGGATCTCGAACTGGCCGCCGGCGGAGTCCCCCATGCGGGAGCCCCGGGCGACGTTGCAGGAGTCGTGGAAGGTGATGATGCGGTGGTCGTTGGCCTCTTTGTCGAGGGACAAGGCGCCGCGCTGGATCAGGTCCCAGGTCACCTCGCAGATGTGGCTGGGCTGCTTGTAGCGGTGGTCGAGCTGCTTCTGGAGCATGACCGCGAAGGGATCGTCGGCACCGGCGCCGATGCCGGTCAGGGTGTTCCAGAAACTGTAGGCGACTCGCCAGGCATGGCCGCACTCGCCGACCACGATGCGCTTCACCCCCAGTTCGAGGGCGGCTTCGCGGATGCGCAGGGCGATCTTGCGGAGCTGGTCGTAGTTGCCGATGAACATGCCGAAATTGCCGGCTTCCGAGGCCTTCGACGACAGGGTCCAGCGGATGCCGGCCTGGTGGAAGACCTTGGCGTAGCCCACCAGGCTATCCACGTGGGGCTCGGCGAAGAAATCGGCGGAAGGGGTGACGAGCAGCACCTCGGCGCCGGCCTCGTCCAGGGGGAAGCGGACATCGACGCCGGTGTCCTCCTTGACGTCCTCCTCCAGGCCCAGGAGGGTGTCTTCCAGGGCCGGGCCGGGGAGGCCGAGGTTGTTGCCGATCCGGTGGACCTTGCCGATGATCTCGTTGGAATACTTCTGGCCGTAGCCGACGCAATCAAGGATTTCCTTGGCCGCCATGGTGACCTCGGCGGTGTCGATGCCGTAGGGACAGAAGACGGAGCAGCGCCGGCATTCGGAGCACTGGTTGAAATAGTTGTACCACTCGTCCAGGACTTCCTTGGTCAGGTCCCGGGCGCCCACCAGCTGGGGCATCAGGCGGCCGGCCACGGAGAAGTAGCGGCGGTAGACGCTGCGCATCAGCTCCTGGCGGGCCACCGGCATGTTCTTGGGGTCCTGGGTGCCGATGAAGTAATGGCATTTGTCGGTGCAGGCGCCGCAATGGACGCAGGCATCCATGTAGACCCGCAGGGAGCGGTAGTTGGCCAGCAGCTCGGACATGCGGCCAAGGGCCTTTTCCTGCCAGTCGTCCACCAGTTGCCCGGGGAAGCCCAGGGCCTCCTGCATCTTTTCGTTGGCGACGTAGGGCTTGGACTCCGCCATGGCTCCCGGCGCGAGGGTCGGTACGGTGGGGTATTCGCGCAGGGCCGGGGCTTCGATTTTTGCTGCCATGGCTTAGTTCTTCTCCAGACGGGCCGCCCAGGCGGCCAGGTGCCGCGCTTCGCGGGGGTTGTCCACCTGGTTGCGGGTCGGCGAGAAAAAGATGCCGGGCGCGTGCAGCAGCTTCGAGAAGGGGAAGACCACCAGCAGGACGACGACCAGGCTGAGATGCACATACAGGGGGCCGTCGCTCGGCAGCGGCTGCCAGTCGAAGCGCATGAGGCCGAGGAAGAATGCTTTGACGGCGACGATGTCGGTATGGGACACGAACTTCATCATCAGGCCGGAGATGCCGATCAGGATGAGCAGCGCCAGGATCAGGTGGTCCGAGGGCGTCGAGATATAGCGGATGCGCTCCAGGACCACCCGGCGCAGCCAGAGGCCGGCGAGGCCGGCGACCATGGCGAGCCCGGCGTAGATGCCGAAGGGCTGCACGAAAGCCACCCAGCCCCACACCGGCTCGGTGAAGTAGCGCAGGTGGCGCAGGATGACCAGGGCGAGGCTGACGTGGAAAAGCCAGCCGAGACCCCAGAGCCAGAGGTTGGCCTTGAAGAGGCTCTCGAAGAAGGCCACTTCCCGGAACATGCGGAAGGCGACGCCGGCGGCCGTGGTCGGCGCCGGAGTGGTGGGAATCTTGAGGGGCGCCGGTGTGCGCCCGTAGAGGGCTATGCGAAGCGCCAGCCCGGCACCGAACACCGCGGCGGCGAGGTAGAAGGCGATGGCGAAGCCGATGCTGGCGGTACTCATAGGTTGCAGGAATTCCTTATTTCGAACGTTCGATCCGGCCCGGAGCCCCGGAGGGCGTCGAGCGTCGGGACCCGCCGCCATTGGAAGCCTTGCTCGTGCCGGGGATGACGCAATCCCGGTTGGGTCCGGGGATGACGGAATCCTGCTGGGGACCCGGGATCACCGAGTCGTGGCTCGGACCGGGGATCACCGATCCCCGCTCCGGCCGTCGAATGTCCGCCTGGGCGACGAGCATGGAAGGCTCCCGCCTAGACGCAGCCGGTGGGCTTGGGCAGGCCACCGATCTTGCAGGCCTGCTTGGCAGGGCCGTAGGGGAACAGCTCGTAGAGGTAGGTGCTGTTGCCCTTGTCGGCGCCCAGCTTCTTACCGATCGCCTTGGTGAGCACACGGACGGCCGGGGCGATCTGGAATTCCTCGTAGTAGTCCCGCAGGAAGTTGACCACTTCCCAGTGGCTCTCGGACATCGACAGGTTCTCGACCTGGGCGATGTGGTTGGCGACGTCCTCGGACCAGTCGCTCAGATTGACGAGGTAGCCTTCTTCATCGACCTCGATGCTTTTGCCGTTGACTTCGATATTGGGCATGGACTTCTCCTTGAGTGGTTCTTGCTGAATACGGCGCTAGCGCCGCTGTTTGCTTAAAGCCAGGACTGGCAGTTCGGGTGCTCGGCGACGAGATCGACGAAACCGCCGTAATCGACGCCGGTGACACCGTCGATCAGCCGGTCGGAGACGCCTCTCGCCTCCAGGTCCGGGGCCAGGGCGAAGACCTGCATCTTCGTCATCAGGGCCCGCAGTTTTTCGGCGGCGGCATGGCCTTGGGTGGCGGCCAGGACGGCATCCTCGATGAGCAGCACGGCGCCGCTCTGGCCCATGCGCAGCAGGGAGTCGAGGGTCGGCCGGTCAAGGGGGGACTTGTTGATGATGTGGAGCATTGCTTTGCCTTTCCCGTCAGAAACTCAGAACCACGTCCTGCTCTTCCATGAGGGCTCCCATGGACTGGCTGTCGAGCACGGTGACATCGACCAGGAGGTCGTCCTCCGTGAGCCCCCGGGCTTCCAGGGACTCCTTCTCGACGTAGAGCTTCTCGATGTCGTAGCCGTCGAGGGCGCGGTAGGTGGGCGAGAAATTCTTGGTTTCGATGGCCTTGGTCTGGCAGCCCTTCTTCAGCTGGTAGACCCCGTCATCGACGAAGGCCAGGGAAACATCCTGGTCGAAGGCTGCGGTGATGAGCACCACTTCCAGTGACTCCAGGGCGTAGATCGAGCCGTAGGGCGCCTTGCGATTGACGAACATGAACTTCTTGGTGGTCATGGGTTGCTCCTCAATCGCCGAAGGTGACCAGGCGGTCGGCCTGGATGCCGGTTTCCACGAGTTGACCGAGGCCCGAGATGCGGAAATTGGGCGCCAGGTTCTCGTCCTTAATGCCCCGGCGCAACGCTGCCGCGACGCAGACCACCAGGTCGATGTCGTGCTCCTCGGCAAGCTTGCTCCAGCGCGAGACGATGTTGCGGTCGTCCTGGGGCGGCTCGGTCAGCTTGGTCGCGTTGTTGACCCCGTCGTGGTAGAAGAAGACCCGGTGAATCTCGTGCCCCCTGGCCAGCGCCGCCCTGCAGAACAGGTAGGCGGAATCGCTGGCTTGGTGCTGGTAGGGGCCTTCATTGACCAGAATGCCGAACTTCATGAAGAGGACTCCCGATTCAGAAACGGATGTGGGTGGAGGCGTTCAGGTTTGCCCGGGCGCCGCGCCAGTCATCGATGAGGTACTTGGTGAAGGGCAGGCCGGTCTTCTCGAAGAAGCGGGGCCAGCCGATGCGCTCGATCCAGTCGGCCATTCGCTCCCAGGGACGGGCGTCGGCCTTGTAGGTGTGCAGGATGCGGCCCACCACCTCGTTGACCTCGGGCCAGCGCGGCGGATTGTTGGGCAGGCCGGCGGCCACCATCTTCATGAAAGTGGGTTTGCCGCGGGCATTGGCGTTCTTGCCGCCGACCCAGATGGCGAGCTTGGAATGCTCCGGGTCGTTGATCTGCATGGGCGGGCAGGGGGGGAAGCAGGCGCCGCAGCAGACGCACTTCTTCTCGTCCACTTCCAGGGAGGGCTTGCCGTTGACCAGGGCCGGGCGGATGGCGGCCACCGGGCAGCGGGCCACCACGGCGGGCCGCTCGCAGACGTTGGCCACGAGGTCGTGGTTGATGACCGGCGGCTTGGTGTGCTGGATGATGACGGCGATGTCGGCCTGGCCGCCGCAGTTGATCTCGCAGCAGGAGGTGGAGATGTGGACCCGGTTGGGCATCTCCTCCCGTTTGAACTCCTCGTAGAGCTGGTCCATCATCGACTTCACCACGCCGGAGGCATCGGTGCCGGGGATGTCGCAGTGCAGCCAGCCCTGGGTATGGGCCACCATGGTGATGGAGTTGCCGGTACCGCCCACCGGGAAGCCGCTCTTTTCCAGGGCTTCAATCAGGGGCGCCACCTTCTTCTCGTCGGCGACGATGTATTCGATATTGGAGCGGATGGTGAAGCGGACATGGCCTTCAGCGAACTGGTCGGCGATGTCGCACAGCTTGCGGATGGTGTAGACGTCCATCTGGCGCTGGGTGCCGGCGCGCACGGTCCACACTTCCTCGCCGCTGTGGGAGACGTGGTGGAGGACGCCGGGACGGGGCCGGTCATGGTACTTCCAGTTGCCGAAATTCTTCACGAGGGTCGGGTGCATGTACTGCTTCGCGTCCGGCACGCCGCACTCGATGGGGCGGCGGGGGGTTGCGGCTTGGGCTTGACTCATCTTTTTCGTCTCCCTGGGCTCAGGCGTTTTGCTTGGCGTTGATCTTGGCGACTTCCTCGTCCCAGCCGTCCATGCGGACGTAGGGGTTGGTACGGGGCTGGGACACCATGTTCGGATCCACCTCGAGGCCGATGCCTTCAAGGAAGGCCACCAGGCCGATGCGTTCGATCATTTCGCCGGTGCGTTCATGTTCGAGGGCGTTGTCGGCGAAGAAGTCGAGCATGGTCTTGCCCAGCTCAACCAGCTTCTCGCGGTCCTCGTCGGTGTCGAGTTTCATGAAGGGCACGATCAGGGTGCCCATCAGGTCGCCGATCTTGAGGGTGCGCTTGCCGCCCACCAGGATGGCGGCGCCGCGGTCCTTGCCGGGAGCCAGGGCGCCGGTCATGACGTTGATGCAGTGCATGCAGCGCACGCAGTCGCGGTTGTCGATCTCAAGGCAGTGGGTGTCGCTGACGGCGACGGCAGAAATGGAGTCGCCAGCCTTGACGTCCTTGACTTCCTTCAGCTGGATGGCCTTGGTGGGGCAGCGGGCGACGACGTCGTTCACCAGTTCGTTCATGCCGTGCTTGGCGAACCACTTCTTGGCCAGGGCCTCGTCGGTCTGCATGTTGTCGCGCCAGGTGCCGATGACCGCCATATCTGCCCGCTGGATGGAGTTCATGCAGTCGTTCGGGCAGCCGGAGAACTTGAACTTGAACTTGTAGGGCAGGGCCGGGCGGTGGATGTCGTCCAGGAAGTTGTTGATGACGACCCGGTGGGCTTCCGGCTCGTTGTAGCAGGACTGCTCGCAACGGGCGGCGCCGCAGCAGGACATGGAGGTACGCACGGCCGGGCCGGCGCCGCCCAGGTCGAAGCCGAGGACGTTGATCTCGTCCCAGGCCTTCTGGACATTCTCGGTGGTGCAGCCCTGCAGCATGATGTCGCCGGACTGGCCATGGAGGGCGATGAGGCCCGAGCCGTGGCGTTCCCAGATATCGCAGAACTTGCGCAGGATGTCGGTGTTGTAGTGCATGCCGGGGGGCGGCATGATCCGCAGGGTGTGGAACTCGGCGGCCTCGGGGAAGGCCGGCTCGCCGTTCTCGTCCTTCAGCTCGGTGAAGCGGGGAATGACGCCGCCGCCGTAGCCGAAGACGCTGACGGTGCCGCCCTTCCAGTAGCCTTTGCGGGTCTTGTAGGAGGTTTCCAGCTGGCCGAGCAGGTCGACCATATATCCCTTGTCCTTCGCCAGGCGCTTGAGCCCGGTAACGAAGCTAGGCCAGGGGCCGCTCTCCAGCTCATCTAGATTCGGCGTTTCGTGCATTTCTTTTGCCATGAACCATTCTCCTCGGTCGATGTGCCCGGCCTTGCTGGCATGGGCGTGTAGGGCTTCGGCGGGTCGGTACGGTGGTGGGCTGCGACACCGCTCGACGATGAGGAAATGCTAATGGTTGCCCCTGGCAGCTAACCATCCCTCTCGATGGTTAGTAGAAATAGACCGGATAGGGGGGTAAAGAAACTACCCACTGGGGTTAGCCGATTTCTACCCCGGATTGGATATGGACGCAGCTTCGATCTTTGCGCCCAATAGGGGGCATCTAGATTTGCCGGGAGACGTCCGAAATGCTGCTTGAAGATGGCCCTTGCCAGCCCCAGGGACGTACCGGCCGGAGTGTTGCCATGACCGACCTGCCCGCCGCCGACGACAAGTTGGCGCTGACCCCCATCGACCGTTTTCGCGTGCCCATCGGCGGCCAGGAAATCGACCTGCAGCAAGTGGAATACGCCCACGGCGGCATGCGGCTGCTGCGACTGCGCATCCGCGAGGGCAAGCGCTTCACCATCTTTGATATCGATCCGGTGACGGCAGGTTACTGGGGCCAGGCCATGGTGAGTTGGGCGGCTGAGCAGACTGCCGGGGAAGGGCAGGCCTGATGTCGCTGATGTCTACGTTGCGCGCGGCCGGGGCGGTTGAAAAATCGATGCCGGCAGCGATGGTGGACCTGTCCTTCGCGCTGGAGGGCGACAGTCTGCCCCACCATTATCCCTTCGCCCTCGAGGCGGCGCTGCTGGAAGCGCTGCCCTGGCTGGCGGAAGAGGAAAACTTTGGCGTTCATCCGATCCGCGGGCCGGTGACCGATTTCGGTCTCATGCTGCCCCGCCGGGCCAAGCTGGTGCTGCGCCTGCCGGCGGAGCGGGTGGAGGCGGCCCTGGCCCTGAGCGGGCGAAGCCTAGCCATCGGCCCGGAGAGCGTGCGCCTCGGCGCCGCCAAGCCCCGGCCCATCGAGCCCTTCGCTACCCTGCGGGCCTGGAATGTGGCGACTTCCGCCGGCGACGAGCAGGGTTTCGTAGAGGCGGTCTCCTTCCAGCTGGAAGTGCTTGGCGTCAAGGCCCGCCTCATTTGCGACCGGCCCGAGATCCTGGGGGATGGAGTACGGGAGATCCGGGGGTTCGGCCTAGTGCTGCACGATCTGTCGCCGGCCCACTCGCTGCTGGTGCAGGCCCGGGGCCTGGGGCCGGAGCGGCGCCTCGGCTGCGGGGTCTTCGTGCATCACAAAATCATCGAAGGGCTGGGCGCCGATCCGGATTGATCGGCGCATGGCCACATCAAGCGGAGAAGGAAAAATGGTGGAAGAGCTCGCACTGCAGCCGGCTGTGACCCTGAACGTGACCGGGCTGACCTGCCCGGGACCCATCATCGGGGCCAAGAAGGTGATCGACGAACTGGAGGAGGGGCAGATACTCCTCCTCATCTCTAACTGTCCCGGCACCGAGGACGACCTCTACGCCTGGGCCGGCAATACCGGCAACCGGGTGGTCAAGACGGAGCGCTTCGCCGACGGCAGCAGCGGCTATTTCATCAAGCGCGGCGCCGTCCACCGGCGCCAGGCCCATATCAGCCTGGACATGCGGGGTTCGGTCTGCCCGGGTCCCATCCTGGAGGCCAAGAAGCTGGTCAATGGCATGAAGGCGGGAGAGGTCCTGCGCCTCGTCAGCAATTGCACGGGCACCCGGGACGATGTCGAGGGCTGGGCCCGCAATACCGGTCTCGACCTGCTGGAGGTGGTGCAGGTCGGTCCCCTCGAGCACGAGTTCTACATCAAGAAACCCTGACGGAGTCCCATGAGCGTCCGTATCAAGCGCCACTGGTTCAAGGAGGACAGCGAGCGCAGCGCCGCCGACGCCGCCGGCGCTACCGCTGTCGCCGTCTGGAAGGCGGCGGCCCACGGCCTGCAGTCGGTGCGCAAGGCCAAATTCGATGTCCAGGTCGGCACGCCGTACCTCGGGGTCCTGACCGAATTCCTGCTGTTCCTGATCACCGCCGCTGACCGCATCGTCTATCGCCACGACCAGGCGGAATGGCGGCAGGCCTTCATGGCCGCCCTGGCCAAGCGCCTGTCTGAAATCTACCAGGAAAACCTGGATCACCTCGTCGGCCCCGTGGAAAACGGAGGGCACAGGCGCCGCTTCATCGATCTCCTCAACGCCCGCATGGCCGAATATGCCGAATTCGACTACGGCGACGACGGCCCCGATTTCGGCTTCCGGCGCTACTTCGGAAGCCGCATCGAGGCGGTGCTCACCGATCCGGATGATCGCCGCTGGGTCCTGGACGCCATCATGTCCATCCAGGCGCCGGAAGCGGTGGAAGTGGTGGAACGGGGCCTGCGCGGCCTCCTGGGCATCGACCCCAAGCCGCGCCGCCGGGCGGCAGGCGGGGAATAGAGGCTGTCCATGACCGCCCGATTCCCGCCACCTTCTGCCGCCGCCTCGCCCTTCGACCTCGCCGATGCCGATACCTATCGGCGCTGGCGGGACTGGAAACTGGCCAATGCGCCGGCCCGGGCCGAGGATTTGGTTGTCGAGGTGCGCGATCCCCGGGCTCCGACCGCTGCTGAATTGTCAGCCCTGGTGTCGCGCTGCCGCACCGCCAACATGGCCATCTATGCCAGCGCCTGTCCCGACGAGGACAAGGACATTCCCCGGCGGTTGGGCAAGCACCTGGGGCTCGCCCGGCTCGATTCGAACTGGCTGGCTGACCAGGACGGGGTGAGCAGCATCACGCCCCGGAGCCAGGAAGAGGGAGCACGGGCGGATTTCATCCCCTACACCCACAAGCCCATTCGCTGGCATACCGACGGCTACTACAACCCGCCCGAGCGGCAGGTGCGCGGCATGGTCCTGCACTGCGTGCGGCCGGCGTCGGCGGGGGGCGAGAACGCCCTGATGGACCACGAGATCGCCTACATCCTCCTGCGGGACGGGAACCCGGAAGCCATCCGTGCCCTGATGTCGCCTGCGGCCATGACCATCCCCGCGCGCACGGACGAGTCGGGGGTCGCCCGCGCCGCCCAGGCCGGCCCGGTGTTTTCCGTCGATCCCGCCAGCGGCGACCTGCACATGCGCTACACGGCCCGTACCCGCAGCATCGAGTGGCACGACGACCCCGTGACAAGGGAGGCCGTTGCCAGCCTGCGGGCCATCCTCGACGGCGGTGGGCCGCATGTGTACCGCCTGGGGATGACGGCCGGTATGGGCCTGGTCTGCAACAACGTCCTCCATGACCGCGCTGGCTTCGACGATGCCGAGGGGGGGCGGCGCCTGCTCTACCGGGCCCGTTATTACGATCGCATCGCCGGGACCCTCGGGAGCTTCAGAGTGTAGACCAATGGGGTAATCCTTTGAGGTAGTGCTTTTTGGATAAAGAGGGTTATGGACACCTCAGAGGGGCGTCCCGAAACTACCGAGAGGCGCGAAGACGCTTTTTTGGCCGCTATAAAAGGAAAGAGGGACGATGTACGACAGAGGAGCAGGGACGGGGAAGAACACCTGGCATGGCTGGCTGGCAGCCCATCCGCGGAAGTCGATTGCCCTTCTGGTGCTGTTCGGCCTTTTCTGCGGCATCGCTATCTGGGGCGGCCTCAATACCGGCATGGAATGGACCAACCGGACCGAGTTCTGCCTCTCCTGCCACGAGATGACCATTCCCTACGAGGAATACAAGAAGACGGTGCATTACACCAACCGCTCCGGAACCACAGTCGGTTGCCCGGACTGCCACGTGGCCAGCAGCAAAACCCCCAATGACTACGCCCGCAAGCTGACCCGCAAGGTGGTGGCAGCTCGGGATGTCTATGGTCACCTGACGGGCTCGGTGGATACGCCGGAAAAATTCGAAGCCTATCGCCTCGAGATGGCCAAGCGCGAATGGGCGAGGATGAAGGCGGCGGATTCCCGGGAATGCCGCAACTGCCACAAGTTCGAGACCATGGACAAGGACAAGCAGAAGAAGCGCTCGTACCGCAAGCACGAAGAAGCGGTCGAGGACAACAAGACCTGTATCGACTGCCACAAGGGCATCGCCCACAAGGCGGTTCACATCGGTGCGGACGAGGAGGGCGGTAAGAAGCAACAAGGGGCCGCCGAGGGTCAGGAGGCCGCCAGGCAGGGATAAGGTTGCAAGAAGAGAGGGGGAATCCCTCTCTTTCACTATAAATTCGGTGCCGTGGCAGCACTCCGTTGCAGCGGACAACCGAGGAGATGGAGGAGACAAAATATGAAAATGACCAAACTGTCGCTGTTGCTGGTCGGCTGTCTGGGGGCTGGTGCCGCCCTGGCCGCCCCCGACTGGAGCAAGGTGCCGGCCAAGAAGCTGCCGGCCTTCTTTCCCGGACCCTCTGGGCTGGAATGGATCCTGAACAAGGACGATCATTCTGCGGCCAACCAGATGCTGGAAAAGAACCGCAGCTGCGTCTACTGCCACGACGAGGATGCCGTGGACATCGGCAACAAGATGGTCGCGGGCAAGCCGGTGGGCAACGCCAAGGCCCAACTGGAGACAACGCCTCCCAAGGGTAAGGGCGGCGCCATGCCCGTCAGCGTGCAGGCGGCCCACGACGGCAAGAAGCTCTATCTGCGCTTCGAGTGGGAAGCGGCGAAGGGTGGCGGCGAAAAGAAGGCCGATCCCAAGAACGAAGTGAAGTTCACCGTCATGTTCGACGAGAACAAGGTGCAGGACGTCAAGCTCACCGGCTGCTGGGCCACCTGCCACATGGACCTGCGGACCATGCCGGATGCCTCGGCCAACGCCAAGTCCAACCCCAAGGCCAAGGCCCTCGGCTGGGATGATGGAGTCACCAAGTATCTCCGGGAATCCCGCAACGGGGTGGAAATGACCAAGAAGCCCCGGGGCGGCTGGGACAAGCTGAAGTCCGACGCCGACATCGAAGCCGCCCTCAAGGACGGCAAGTTCCTCGACCTCATGCAATTCCGCAGCGGCAAGGGCGAGAAGCCGGTGGACGGCTACGTCCTCGAGTCCCGCCACATGGACGGCGGCAAGAGCCTGGTCAAGGCCGAAGGCAGCCGGCAGGGCAACAAGTGGGTGGTGACCTTCGAGCGCACCCTCGCCGGCGCCGGCAAGGGCGACCACACCCTGGCTGAGGGCAAGAAGTACAACATCGGATTCGCGATCCACGAGGATTACGCGAACGCACGCTTCCATCACGTCTCGCTCGGCTATTCCATGGCCCTTGACGATCCCAAGGCGGATATCAACGTCGTCAAGCAGTAAGCCTTACAGCTGGGCGAGCAGGGCAGGTGTCGGCCGGCGGTTCCGTCGGCCACCTTAGAGGAGGAGCAATCAATGAAGCAAATAATAAGCAGCTGGAGTCGTGTGTTGGTGACCCTCGCAGTGCTTGCTGCGGGGTCTGTTGTCCAGGCGGCGCCGGCGACGCCGGAAATGCTGTCCAATGCCTGTGCCGGTTGTCACGGTACCAACGGCGTCAGCGCCGGTTTCAGCATGCCTTCCCTGGCAGGGCAAAACCGGGTCGCCATCGCCGAGGCCATGAAGGGCTTCAAGAGCGGCGAGCGGCCTTCGTCGGTGATGGGGCGCCTGGCCAAGGGCTACAGCGATGCCGAGATCGAAGCCATGGCCGACTTCTTCTCCAAGCAGAAGGCGGCGCCGGCAGCTGCCCAGAGCCTCGATCTCGCCATGGTGGCGAAGGGCAAGACCCTGCACGAGCGCCACTGCAAGCGCTGCCATCTGGAAAGCGGCAAGGAGTTCGACGAGAACGCCGCCGTGGTGGCCGGGCAATGGCTCAAGTACCTGCAGATCCAGATGGCGGATTACGCCGATGGCAAGCGCAAGATGTCCGAGAAGAAGGCGGACAAGATGAAGCCGCTGTCCCGCGATGAGCTCGAAGCCATCGCCAACTACTACGCCAGCATCAAGTGAGGGGGAGAACCATGACAGTTGATCGCAGAAGTTTTCTCAAGCTCCTCTCGGCCGGCACCGCCGGCGTTGGTGGTGCCAGCCTCTCCATGGCCGCTCGGGCTGCGGAAATCATGCCCAAGTCCGGACGCCGGGTGGTGGTGGTCGGCGGCGGCTACGGCGGCACCATCGCCGCCAAGTATGTCCGCATGATGGACCCGTCCATCGAGGTGGTGCTCATCGAGCGCAACCGCCAGTTCGTCTCCTGCCCCTTCAGCAACCTGGTCATCGCCGGCGAGCGCAAGATTTCCGACCTGACCCTGGGCTACGACAAGCTGGCCGCCCATTACGGCATCAAGGTAGTGTTCGACGAGGTCACCGCCGTCGACGCCGAGAAGAAGGAAGTCGTCACCGCCGGCGGCTCCATC
Source organism: Rhodocyclaceae bacterium (assembly GCA_018261935.1). Lineage (GTDB taxonomy): Bacteria > Pseudomonadota > Gammaproteobacteria > Burkholderiales > Rhodocyclaceae > JAGTRP01. Next base: position 7,186 of record JAGTRP010000006.1, on the reverse strand, counting down.
GGGTACGACCGGCTGATCCTTTCTCCGGGCATCGATTTCCGCTTTGACGAACTGGAAGGCTACGATCCCGCCACCACGCCGGGGATCATGCCCCACGCCTGGAAGGCCGGCGAGCAGACCCTGGTGCTCAAGAAGAAGCTGGAGGAGATGAAGGACGGCGGCACCGTCGTCCTCTCCGTGCCGCTGACCCCCTACCGCTGCCCGCCCGGCCCCTACGAGCGGACCAGCATGATTGCCTGGTACCTCAAGAACAACAAGCCGAAGTCCAAGATCATCGTCCTCGACGCCAATCCGGACATCACCTCCAAGGCGGGGCTGTTCAGGAAGGGCTGGGCCAAGCACTACGCCGGCATGATCGAGTACCGTGGTGCCAAGAAGGTCACCGTCGTCAATCCGGCCGGCATGTCGGTGCTGGTGGAAGGCATCGAGGAGGTCAAGGGCGACGTCATCAACGTCATTCCGCCCCAGCGGGCCGGCGCCATCGCCGTCAAGGCAGGCGTCGTCGGGCCCGACAAGAACTGGTGTCCGGTCAATGCCACCACCTTCGAGTCCACCCAGGTCAAGGGCATCCATGTCATCGGCGATGCCTGCATCGCGGGCGCCATGCCGAAGTCGGGCTACTCGGCCAACTCCGAGGCCAAGGTCTGTGCCACCAACGTGGTGGCCCTGATGAACGGCCGCGAGCTGGTGGATCTTTCCGGCATCAATACCTGCTACAGCTCCATTACCGGCAAGGAGGCGGTGAGCGTGGCCGGCGTCTACAAGGTGGATCAGGGCAAGATCGTCGCCGTTCCCAATTCGGGTGGCGTTTCGCCGGATCTGTCGGAGCTGGAGGCCATCTATGCCGACAGTTGGCTGCGCAACATCATGACGGAAATGTCGAGCTGACAAGCGATGGCACTGGCAGCGGACGGCAAGCGCAGTTCCGGCCGGGGCCGGGATCAACAGGTCTGACCTGGGTCGGCGGCGATGGGCCGCCGACCTTTTTTCCCAACCGAGGCGCCCCACGGGCGCACCCAAGCATGCGGAGCAAAACAGGATGTCTTCAAACCGTATCAGCATCATCCTCACGTCCGACAAGCGCGAGCAGTTGCAGATGGCGGCCATGATCGCGTCGGTCGGTGCGGTTAGTGGCAACGAGGTCACGGTGTTCATTTCCATGAACGCCCTCCAGTACTTCCTCAAGGACGGGCCGGAGCGCGCCCCCGCCGCCGGCGCCATGGGCGAGATTCTGGAGCGCAAGAAAGTGCCGCATTTCATGACCCTCTTCGAGCAGGCGGTGGAGTTGGGGGACGCCAAGATCCTGCCCTGCTCCATGGCCATGGATGTGCTCGAAGTCGGGCACCAGGATATGAAGCCCTTTGTCGGGGAAGCGATGGGATTGACGACGTTTCTCGATGACGCCCGTGACGGCCAGGTCTGGTCGTTCTGAACCAAGTAGCGGAGAAAGATGATGACAGAGAAGAGAGTTATCGATGCCCGGGGCAGCTTCTGTCCCGGTCCCCTGATGGAGCTGATCGCCGGCCTGAAGATGATGCAGGTGGGCGAAGAGGCGGAAGTCCTTTCCACCGACAAGGGGTCGGCCAACGACATCCCGGAGTGGGTGAAGAAGGTCGGCCATGCCCATATCGGTACCAACGAGGAAAGTGGTGTGTGGCACGTAACCGTACGCAAGATGAAGTAGCGCTTTGACATCCAATCACGCAAGGAGGAGAAGGCAATGAAGATTTTGATTGTCGGTGGTGGCATGGGCGGCACAATTCTGGCGAACAATCTGGCTCGCCGCCTGCAAGGCGAGGTGAAGGCGGGCAAGGCCCGCATCACCATGCTCTCGGCCTCGGATCGTCATATGTACCAGCCGGGCCTGCTGTACGTAGCGGTCGGCAGCATGGCGCCGGATGAGCTCTACCGCGACCAGCGCAGCCTGCTGGAGCCTTGCATCAATTTCCACGTCGATCCGGTGACCGAGTTCATGCTCGACGCCAACCAGGTCAAGACCCAGAGCGGCCGGGTCTTCGATTACGACGTCCTGGTCATCGCCACCGGTTCCCGCATGGCTCCAGAAACCATTCCTGGGCTGGCGGAGAATGCCGAGACCTTCTACACGGAGGAGACGGCGGTGAAGATGCTGAAGACCCTGCGGGAGTTCAAGGGGGGCAAGGTCGTCATTACCGTCGGCGTGCCCCACAAGTGCCCGATGGCGCCGCTGGAAATCACCTTCATGCTCAACGACTATTTCAAGGACCGGGGCATTCGGGACAAGGTGCAGCTCCACTACACCTACCCGATCGGCCGCGTGCACAGCCTCGAGAACGTCGCCAAGTGGGCGGCTCCCGAGTTCGAGCGCCTGGGCATCACCTACGAGACCTTCTTCAACATGAAGGAGGTGGATGGCGCCACCAAGACCCTGAAGAGCGAAGAGGGCAGTGAGGTGAAGTATGACCTGCTGATCGCCATTCCCGCCCACCGGGGCCAGGAAGTGGTGGAGAAATCCGGCCTTGGCCAGAACGGCTGGATTCCGACCAACCGCACCAGCCTGAACATGGAAGGCCGCAACAACGTCTTCGTCCTCGGCGATACCACCAATATTCCCATCAGCAAGGCCGGTTCCACAGCCCACTTCGAAGCCGAGACCCTGGGCGACAATATCGCCGCCCTGGTCAAGCTGGGCATCCCGGTGCGGGAGTACGACGGCAAGGTGTTCTGCTTCATCGAGGCCGGCAAGGACCGGGCCACCTACGCCATGTTCGACTACAACACCCCCCCTGACCCGAAGGCCCCGAGCAAGGCTCTGCACTGGTTCAAGCTGGCCTACAACAAGCTCTACTGGACTTCGGCCCGCGGTCTGCTCTAAGGGAGCCCAGCCATGAACGCTCCCGTATATCACGACAGCCACGCCGAGGTTGAGCGTCTGGTCGGCGCTGCCGGCGACGCTCTCACCGATGAGATGGTGGCGCGGCTCGCCACCACTGCCGGTGACGCCATGGATCTCCTGGACCGGGTCAATCGCAGCGGTCTCGACCGGGCCATCCCGATCCTGGCCGAGATGGTGAACAACGGCGACCTCGCCCGGCTGGCCCAGTTGGCCCGGCTCGTTGGATCCGCCGAGGATGCCCTCACCGACGACATGGTGGGGCGCCTCACCGGCGCCGTCGGTGGTGGCCTGGAGATCATCGACCAGGTCAACCGCTCTGGCATCGAGCGGGCCCTGCCGGTGCTTTCCCGCATGGTCGCCGACGGCGATCTGGCCCGCATCGCCGATCTGGCGCGGCTGGTCGGCTCGGCCCAGGATGCCATGACCGACGACATGATCAATCGCCTGGCCGGGACCTTCGGCGACGCCCTGTGCATGATCGACCGCATCATGCGCGGCGGCTTCGACCGGCTGGTGGGGGTGATCGAGCACCTGGAGTCCACCGGCGCCCTGGAGAGGCTGGCGGACGCCATGCCCCGGCTGGTGGCCCATGCCGAGAATGTCGAGCGGATCCTGGGGTGCCTCGACGCTTCCGTCCAGGAAGCGCAGACCCAGCCCAGGCCGTCCGGCGGCATCGGCGGTCTGTGGAGCCTGATGCGCGATCCGGACACCCAGGCCACCCTGCGCTTCCTGCTGGGACTGGGCGGTCGGCTGCGCAACGCTTGCGGCCGCAAGGCGTAAAGCCTCCCGAAGCCGGCTCGCGGCGATTCAGCGCGAGCCGGCGTTCCGGGCGGCGGCCTGCAGCCGCTCCTCGATCTCGTCCCGGGGCTTGATGCCGTTCATTCGGCTGCCGTCGGCGAAGAAGACGGTAGGGGCCAGAGTGATGCCCAGCATTCCGACCAGTTTCATCGTCTGTGCCGTTGGTCCGCGGCAGCCGGCCGGGGCCGGCGGGGTGTCCTTCTTGCCCATCACCCGGTGCCAGGCAGCGGAACGATCCCGGGCGCACCAGACGGCATCGGCCTGGGTGCGGGAATTTTCACCAAGGAAGGTGACGATGAAGGTATGGACGGTGACGTTGCCGATCTCCTCCAGTCGCCGGGTGAGCTGTCGGCAGTAGCCGCAGTTGGGATCCTCGAATGTATAGACGGTGCGCTCACCCCGGCCGTGGATCGTCGTGACGGCGTATTTGAGGGGAAGGCGATCCACCCGGATCGGGTGTTTGAGATAGTCGAGGTCGAGGAGATCGACAATGCCTTCAAGTTCGGCATCAGCCGCCCAGTTGCCGCTGCCTGCGCCCGGGGTGGGCTCGATAGCGAAGGCCGTTCCGGCAGCGAGCAGCAGCGAAACGAGGAATGCGCGCGGCGAGAGCATGGACCGTCAGCCGGCGCCCACCGCGATGGGCCGGGCCGAATCGCGGATCCATTCGCTCCAGGAGCCTGCGTAGAGCTTGCTGCCGGGAAGCCCCGCGTGCTCCATGGCGAGCAGGTTGTGACAGGCGGTGACGCCTGAACCGCAGGTGTGGACGGTTTTCTCCGGCGGGATGCCATTGAGGCTGGCAAGCAGGCTCTCGCGCAATTCGTCGGCGGGCAGGAAAGTGCCGTCGAAATCCAGATTGTCTTCGAAGCTCCTGTTTGCGCTGCCGGGAATGTGCCCAGCCACCGGGTCGATATTTTCCCGTTCGCCGGTGAAACGTTCCTCCGGGCGGGCGTCAAGAAGGCGCCAATCGGGGGCGAGGCGGATGGTGTCCACGAACTGGGCGTTTACGACGGCGGCCTTATCGGGGTGTACAGGGTAAGGAGAATCCGCGGATACGATCCGTCGGGGCGGGCCTTCCTCCAGCGGCAGCTTGTGGCGCTTCCATGCCGGCCAACCGCCATCCAGGAGCGTCACCGCGTCGTGGCCGGCCCACCGCAGGAGCCACCACAGGCGGACGGCAATAGACCCGAAGCTGTCGTCGTAAACGACGACCTGGGAATCCGGCGTGATGCCCAGGTCCGCCAGGGTGCGAGCGAAAGCACCTGCTTCAGGCAGGGGGTGACGGCCTGAGACCTCCGTTATCGGGGACGAGAGATCCCGGTCCAGGTGGGCATAGCGGGCTCCCGGAATCCGACTCTGGCTGAAATGCCTTTCTCCGAGGCTGGGGTCCCCCAGGGCGAAGCGGCAATCGACAACGACCCAGCGCGGGTCGTCGAGATGGCCGGCGAGGACCGCCGCCGGGATCAAGGTGCGGTAGCGCCCGTCCATGCCCGAGGCACCTATCAGTACCCGCCCTTGCCGTAGGGCTTGGTCAACCCGGCGATGCGTGCGGCCTGGCGGGCCGGTTGCTGCGGGAACAGATCGTAGAGCGTCTTTTTCCAGTCCTGGTCGGGGGCGATCTCTTCCAGCTCTTTGGTCATGTTGCGGAAATTCGGCGTGTGGCCGTCGTCCCGGTACTTTTCACGCAGGTAATTGATGACTACCCAGTGGTCGTCGGTCAAGGCGACGCCTTCGGCGGCAGCGATGACAGTCACGGCCTCATCGCTGAAATCGGCTTCGAGCAGAAAGTTTTCTTCATCCACGTCGCATTCGACGCCGTTGATCGTATAGCCCATGTATCCTCCTTCGATTTTTACGCGCGGCGCTTGGGTGGGCGACGCTGCAGTCGATCCTAGTGGACGGCCTGGGGCCGGGCAACTGCCCGGATTGGCTAACCCCTGGGAGTAGGGGGGCGCCGGAGGCAGTACCTGGCGGCCCCTACACTCCAACGGGTAGTACCTGAAGGTGATATTTCGCCACCGGGGAGCCGTCCATAGAATGTCGGCGCGGATGCAGCCGGCCGGGCCGGCGAGGAGGAGACAATGGAATTCACGATTCACAATCAGGTGCTGCTGCTGGTGTTCCTGATCGCCCTGGCGATGGGGGCGGTCGCCAACAAGACCAATTTCTGCACCATGGGGGCAGTCTCGGACTGGGTCAATATGGGGGACACCGGGCGCTTGCGCGCTTGGCTTCTGGCCATGGCGGTCGCCTTGTCCGGTGTGCTGCTGCTGGAAACGACCGGGATGGTGAATGTCGATACCGAGGTCTTCCCGCCCTACCGTACCGCCAATTTTGCCTGGCTGCGCTATCTCCTCGGTGGCCTCCTGTTCGGCGTCGGCATGACCTTGGGCGGCGGCTGTGGCAACAAGACCCTGGTGCGGATCGGCGGCGGCAATCTGAAGTCCCTGGTAGTCCTGGTCGTCGCATCCATCGCCGCTTACCTGATGCTGTGGGGCGAACTCTACGGCTGGGCCTTCGATCCCTGGATTTCAGCCACTTCGGTAGGACTCGGAAGCCATGGCATCCGCAGCCAGGAGTTGTCCGCGGTTATAGCCGGCATAGCCGGAGCGGAGGGCGGGCCGCATATGCATCTACTTGTCGGCGGAATTGTTGCGTTCGCCATGCTGGCCTTCGTGTTCTCCAGTCATGAGTTTCGCGGCAGCTTCGACAATGTGCTTGGAGGTCTGGTCATCGGGCTGGCCATCGTCGGCGGCTGGGCCATCACCGGGGGGAGCATGGGGGCGGCCTGGAAGGAATACGCCGAGTTCGCCACTGAAGTCCCGAGCCGGGTGCAAGTCCAGTCCTTCACCTTCATCAGCCCCATGGGCGATACGGCACGCTATTTGATGGAGCCGGGGAAGCTGCACTTCATCAATTTCGGCATCATGGCTCTCGCAGGCGTTATCGTCGGGTCGCTGCTGTACTCCCTGCTCAAGAGGCAATTCCGGTTCGAGTGGTTCGCCAACCGGGAGGACGGGGTGAACCATGTCGTGGGCGGCATCCTGATGGGGATAGGGGGCGTCTTGTCCATGGGATGCACTATCGGTCAGGCGGTTACGGGCTTTTCGACCCTGGCCTTGGGCTCCATCCTTACCTTCGTCGCCATCGTGGCCGGTTCGGCGGCCACCATGAAGTATCTCTACTGGCGCGCCCTGCAGGACTGAAGGGGCGGGGCGACGGGATCCCGGGCAACCTCCGGGCGAGCGGCCTTTGCATAAAAGCAGAGAAAACCGGCGGTCCATGGGCACGGCCTTTTTTTTGGGGCATTCCATCAATTTCTCACAATGGGGTTGACCTTCGTTTTGGGGTCTATATAATGCGCACCTCTTCGCTGCGGCCGGGGTTTTCCGGGGAAGCGGCGGAGGAGAAGGCGGTAAAGAAGGGGTTGACGAGCTGGACGGACTTCTTCATAATCTCGCCTCTTCGCTGAACGCGGCAGACGCGGCGGCGGGGGAAAAGCAGGGCTGCTCTTTA
>JAGTRP010000021.1 GCA_018261935.1 Rhodocyclaceae bacterium | reverse complement strand
CGATCCCGTGGATACCCTTCGGCGGCTCTGTCGAAAAAATCCCTGCCGAAAAAGGACAGGAACGGGGAAAACGGGTTTTTCTACAGCGTCGTTAGGCTCCATGGCCATCTCTCACATGCCCGCCAAAATCGACATCTGGTCACGAGGTGAAGTCGCCTCATATCTCGCGGAGCTAGAAAATACCGGGCAGATCAAGCCATGCAAGCATCTAATGCTTGAGTATGGCCATGCATCAGCGTTTTACCCACGGTGCGAAAAGAAGTGGGCGAGCCGAATTGCAGCTCGCAATGTTCCGCTTGATATAACTGCCTACTCCGGGCCTAGCAGTTATTCTTGGCCCAAATGCCCGGAAGACTGCCCTCACTTTCTTCAAGCTGAGAACTTTCTGGTCTCGGTCTCGCGTGACCAGTACACACAAGAGGAAGTTAAACCGAACACGCCTCACTTTGAGGAGACACTCGTCATGCAAGTTTCCCAGGTGGCTCCAGTGTCGGCTAAGGCTGATTTACCAGTTCCGGAGCGAGTTACGCTCCGGTGGCTCTTCCAGCACGTGCACGTTAGTCTGTGGGTTAGTGCCGCCGGCCTACTTTGCGCCGTGTTTGTTGCGGGTGTTCAATCATCACGTCTGTCAATTGTCCGTGAAGTCTTTGGGTTGCCGAGTGAGTCGCTGATTGCTACCACTAGCCCTTCCGCAGCAGCGAAGACAGAGCCTAACCCTTCGCTCAAAGGGACAGCTGTCGGCAAGCAGGCATCTGCTCCTTAGCTCGAATTTTATGCATTTCCTCGGCGGTGTGTTTGAATGATGTCGGCTAATTGGCAATCTTTGGTTCATATGGCCGATGAAATCAAGCAGTGTGATAAAAACAACATCACAACTGCGTCAATAGCCATGTCCTACATTTGCATCGATGCCCTTGCCAACCTTTCGCGACCTGCCGAAAAAGCCAAAGCCACTCGCAAAGATTTTATTGATTGGGCAAACACTTACCTATCGGCCCACCCTGATCAGCCATATCAGTATCGGGGTAAAGACATATACGCCGCCCGCTGCGCATTACTTCATAATTTCAGCGCCGAAGCGGAATTGCACGAAGATGACTTAGACACAATAAAGTTTTGCTATCACGATGGTGGCAAGCATTACTTTGATCCAGAAGTCGATCCCGGGTTGGTACTAATAGGAGCGAAGTCATTTACAAATGACGTAATTAACGGCATTGGGAAATTCATGGATGCGTGTGGTGCCGACCCCGGATTAATGGGGTTAGTAGAGCCGCGCTTAGATAAGGTATTTAACAAAGTCCCTGCCCCGCGTGAGGCATAAGTGCATAATATGGCGCTCAACCTCGCTCCCTTCGGTCGCTGCGCGATAAAGCCGCGCAGCGCCGGTTAGCTCTACATTAGCCCTCTTTATGTCCTCTCTGCGTGAGCCTCGCTATGTTTGATTACGAGACCGGAATTTTCGTCGCGGTTCTTCTCTGGCTGTACAACGCAGTCATGATCGTTGTCTCGGTCAATTCCCGGTTGGAGCGAAATCTCAACCGAATGGGCCAGAGGCTTAGTTGGTTCACTCTTACGCCGAAGGCAATGGAGCCTGAGGACTTGGCCCGCTCCACGACATCGAAGATATTTAGATACCTCTTGGTTGTCGGAATCGGCCTTCCCTTTGTTTTGCTCAGTTGGCTCAATGTGGGCCTTGCCGTTGCAACAATCCTCTATCGGCGCGCCAAAGATTCCGGTGCCCCGCAAGCCGTCCGCGAGTTCCGCTGGAAGTTGCGAAACACCGATCTCACCTTCGATCAATTGGTCCGAGAATCGATGAAAGCGGCCGAGGAAGATCCGTCCAAATTCGAGGAATTCCGTGCATCGATGATTACTGAACTTGAAGAGCGCGGGTTACCTCATGGCTAGAGGGCTAACACTACCTTCGAGCGGACCTGCGCTAAAAGCCGCACAGGCTGGTGATTTCAATCCTTGAGCGTCCGCTTTCCTAAGGCAGCAATTACCGCTAAGGGTCGGGTGTCCATGGCTATGGGCTTGGCTGTCGATGATGGCCCTGATTTTCAAAATCGAGTGCCGCAACTCATAAGCATGCCCATGGTAGGCGGCGTTATTTTCTAAGACTTCGCTTCGTGCCCACAGTGCGCCAAGAATGCGCCAAGTGGCACAGCCTTGTTCTTGGTTCAATGAGGAGTCCCGTCGCCGCCAGCTTCAGCCTCTTCGCCTGGGTGGCCGCCACGGGGCCTGTGTGCGTTAATTTGCGCCGGGTGGCTAGGGGGATACACTTGTGGTAAAACAATCGCGTATAGGGCCTTCTAGGTAGTTTGGCGGGGCTGTTTTGTGTTGTCCGGTGCCCTGCGTTCCAGCCGTGGGCGATTGCGAGGCCGTCAGTGTGCCTTTTTCGCCTGCTCTTTCCGCAGCTCTTCGATCTCCTCGGGGAAAATTCCTTGATGGTTAGCTTTGCCAACTACTCATTAGCATCATCGGTAGTCTTGTCGGTCTGCAAGGCATGATGAGTGTTGTTGCACGGTGTTCGGGCTTGTCCTTTCTTGGCCAATGGATAGGCGGTGGTTCCTATGGTCCAGGGGGCATCACGAGAGGAGTGATTCGATGCAACGGCCGAAACTATCCAGAGGCGCACTAACTCAAATACACACGCTCTTGTTAGGGGGACATAAATGCCCGGCCCTCTTCCTTCAATATTGAGATCGTTGCCCTTTGCGGGGATTCTGCCAATAGTCTTATCGGGCTGCGCAGCCCTGTGCGACCCAACCGTGGTTCAAGTCGGGCCTGATACCTATCGTGCCGATGGTTTGTGTGGCGGCCAGGAAGAAGTGCGTGGCGCAGGTGAATACTGTCGGCGAATGGGAAAAGAAGTCCTGGTTACGAGTATGAGAGGCTATGGCGACTATGAGAAGAACCAGACGGTGTTTCGGTGCCTTTCCGCTTCTGATCCCGAGTATCGCCGCCCTAGTTACCAGCCCTCGCCGGACGTGATCATCCAGCATAATCGTCGTTAGGAAATGCAATTAGGGCTGGAGAGCTAAGCTACTGGGTGCGCCCTTGTTCCTGGCCTTTCCGTAGCTCTTCAATCTCGCCGTCCGTCAGTTCCCTGATAACGAGTTCCGGCAGCTCCTTGTCGGTGTTGTCGATGTTCTTCTCGATCTGGAGGGTGTGGCGCAGCATGTCCGAGGTGTTCTTGATCGCGGTGGAGTAGGCAGCCGCCGCCCGCATGACTAGGAGTGCTTCCTTGAGCGAAGTCGCCTGAAGCTGCTCGGCGGCATCGACCATGATGTCGCGGAGGTACCGGACGTGGGCTAGGTCATCGTTGATGAGCTTGGCCGCTTCTTCCTTGATGGCGTCGTCAGAGCTAATACATTTCAACAAGTCAGCTCTGGCGGCCTCCAGAACCTCCTCCTTGATCGCGCCCTTCTTGGTGCCGTGCTTGGCAAAGTGACGCTGAAGAGAGCGAACACTGATGCCGAGGCGCTGGCTGATTGACAAGGTGGTGTAACCCGCTTCCCGCAGTGCGAGAGCTTGGCTGATCTCGTCAGGTGTCGCTGTCTTCTTGGCCATGATTTGTTATCTATATAAACACTATAATCAGAGTGGGCTACCCATCCCCTGTGCTGGTGCGGGGTTTGAGCGGATTTCCTGCCTGAAAATCCGCATCACTTGGCGCCCCGCCATTGCCGTGTGAGCTTGTTCAAGCAGTCGCGGATGGACTCGTTCAGCTCGTCGGCAACGGTTGAGTCTCGATACTTGCTTACCCCGCTGTATAGCCGCCCCTTCATGCTCCTGTTGGGGCGCCGATACCTCCCTCTCATGCCAAGCGGGAGGAACCACCAAGTTTCGAGTGTGTGTCGGCGCATGAGACTCATGTCATCCCTCAAGCGGCGGAACTTGAAGAGCGGGGCGAGCTTGATGAATTTGAACCGCTTCAGCTCTTGAAGTGTCTTGCACGGCAGCTTGCCCCCACGCAGGGTGATTTCCCACCGCGCCCGCCAGTCGCTAGGGTCTTCGAGGGCCTGGCCGTTATCCCACATCTTGACGTAGCCGTGATAGCGGATCTCTGGGTTGCTCCTGGCTTCGCAGTCGGTTATCTGCCATTCAGCCTTAAGGTAGCGAACCAAGTCAGAGAACCGGCCCAGATCGCTCACCTTGATAGGCTCCTCGCCTGGCTTACGGTAGAGGTGCCAGTAATCAGCGGGAGGCTCCGTCGAAAACCTGTAGCGGTTAGCCACGATCTGGGCAAGGTCTTCCGCGCTTGCGCCGTGGCGGTAGGTGTCGAAGGCGATCTCAATGGCGACGACCCGCACGGCTTCGATATTGAACCGCTCAACCAGGCTGGCCATCGCCTGGTTGAGGTGGGGCATCTTGGGGTCTTGGACGCGGAACTGGAAAACCGAGGCTGCCCCGGTGTCTATCGCATCCATAGGATCGATGCCAGGCTTGGCGTCAGGGGGGAGGTGCAGGGCTTCCCGCAGGTGGCGCTGAACAGTCCAGAAGTTGGACCGTTCTGACTCTGGCAACTGGATCTCTAGCTCGATCCAATCGACTACCGTCTCGATCTCATAAGGCCCGTATCGCATGATTCATCACCGGCTAAGATCTCCGGCATCGGTGGCGGCGGGAGGGGCCAATGTTCAAGCACGAACTTGGTGCATTCCTCCTGCGATGCGCCCTTCAGCAGCATCGCGTCGTGGCACATCATCACTGAGCCGAAGTGGTCCAGGGCGTTATCAATGACCTCGTACATAGCTGCCGCCTCGCTAATGCCCTGCTTCTCAGCCAAGCGCCTGAGCCAAACTAAGTGGCACGGCCCGACGGTCATCAAGTAGCCCTTCGCGCCAGCCGCCCGCATCTGCTCACTCATGGGCGTTACCATACCACAAATAACGTTACGTGTCACGCAATTGGTGGCGCGTTGGCTACATGCGGTACGTTCATCCTGCAGTGCCATGAGGCGAAGTGGATTAGCTAACGCACAGAAGACGCTCTGGCGGTTGCGAAGGTATCGCCCGGTGTTCGAGGGATGGTCCTAAGTAAAGGGCGCGGGTATCAGGCGGCAGAGAACCGACCGTTGTTGTTGATCACCCGTGACTTGCACAGCGGACAATCAATAGCCTGCAATGTTTGTGCAATCACTATCTGGCCTGCGCAATGGGGACAAGCTCCCTGAAAAGCTGGAATTTTCTTCTTACCAAACAGGCTGAGAAAACCCGAGACCATTAGCATCAGAAATCCGATTGGCGGAGCAAAAAACAACGTAATGAAGCCCACTAATCCGAGTATGCCTGCAATGCCTCCAGCGCCCGTAGTTTGTTCTAGGACGCTTTCTACAGCTTGTGTATCAGTTTTCTTTGCCGCAACGGGATTCCCGCAGTGAGGACAGCTCGACGCGTTTGAGCTAATCTCGCCATGACACTCTGTACATTCGATGAGAGCCATACACACCTCCAAGACAACGATCAGGGTTCAATACCCTAGTAATTCTGTTGGGGCGTGTGTCGTTAGTTCTTTGCAGCCTTCTATTGCACCGTGCCGGCGTTTCGATCAACCACTACAGGTGCTACTACAACTATAGTAGCCCCCCGTCAGTTCGGTATTGTTTTTCAGCAAGTCACGGGGTAAAGCTGGAAACGGTTTGATTCCTTCCGCGACCTTAGCCACAGCTCTGTATTGAATGTCTCGACCAGGTGGCGGTCCGGCGCAGTCGATAACACTGTCACTGGCACGGCCTGCGGCGACCGTTCGGGCCTATTCCACCGTTGGGATTTGCCAGCTTTTTCCTGCCCCGAGCATCCGTGATGCTAGTCAATCACCCCGGAACGTTTGGATGCCGATAGAGGGTGATGCTTCCTGCAGTTCTTATCTGGACGGGGAAGCTCCAGTTAATCGATGGGCGGCAACGCCGGAAGGAAATGAGCCTTTATGAACGCCTCGATTTCGGCATCCGAAGCTCCCTTTTCCCGTAGGCGCTCACAACGATGCATCACTCCAATGTAGCGATCTAGGGAGACTTCAATGAGGTCCTGAAGCGCCTTCGTTCCGCTGGTGCCGCTCGACTTGGCGAGGATTTCGACCCATTCCTGGTGCAATCCGTTGAGGCGCAATAAATAATCTTTGCTGCCCTCCGCGCGGAGCAATTCACGGCGACGGCGCTGCCGTTCGGCAGAGGTCATAGGGGCCTCGCCAATCGGTTTGGGGCCGCGCTTCTTGGGAGTGGGTTTGGTTTGCTCATCCATGAAGCCGACTATACCACAAATTGTGTTACAGGTCACGCATTAAATGCTATACTGACCACGTATTAAACGAACGTCTAGTCGCGTAGTCAGAAAGGGGGGCAGATGGCCGAGGGAAAATTCGTCAGCTATATCCGGGTTAGCACTGCACGCCAGGGCGCATCCGGCCTTGGGCTAGAGGCGCAACAGGAAGCAGTCCGTCGCTTCCTGAACAGTGGCAACTGGGAGTTGGTCGCTGAGTTTCAAGAGGTCGAAACCGGCAAGGGGGCTGATGCCCTCGCAAAGCGCCCTCAATTGAAAGCGGCCCTCGATGCCTGCCGCCAGCATGGGGCCACGCTCATCATTGCCAAGCTGGACCGCCTTGCCCGTAACGTTCATTTTGTTTCGGGCCTGATGGAGTCGAAGGTCCGGTTCGTTGCCTGTGACATGCCGGAGGCGAATGAGCTGACAATCCACATCATGGCGGCCTTCGCAGAGCATGAGGCGAAGCGCATCAGCCAGCGCACGAAGGATGCTCTGGCGGTCGCCAAGTCCCGGGGTGTTGTGCTTGGTAAGGCTGGGGTCGCAAATCTGCGCCCGAACATTGAGGCTAGGCAGAGGGCGGCAAGTGAATTTGCCGAGTCTCACCGCCCCCTGTTCTCCAACATGAAGCAACGCGGTCTATCACAGCGCCAGATGGTCGCGGAACTGAATAGCTTCCGGCTGGCTGCGCCGAGGGGTGGTGCTTGGCAGCTTGGTCAGGTGCAGCGGGTTCTCAAGCTGCTGGACTTGCCTGAATCTGCTCGAACTTAGCCCTGTTGATAACCTGGGGTGGTAGGGTGGCCTGCCCTGGGTCTAGAAAACCGCTCCTGGAGCGATTCTGAAGGTCTGGGCGCTACCAATGGCCCTCAAGGGAGGTGGTGCCAACTCCGGCTCTTTGATACGGGGTGAAATCCACGTCGAATTTAACGCACTCGATGTCAGCCTTCAGGGTCTTGAAGTCAAACATGGTTAGCACATCGCCGCCGGTATAGTGCTTGTCTTGGGTGTCGTCGTAGTCATGGCCAGCTAAACGGGTCCGTCGGTCCTTCGGCACGTTAGCAGTCCGAAGGGCGGCGATGAGCGTGGATCGAAAAGAGTGAAATACCTTCCGGTTATCGCCCTCCCACTTGCCGTCTGCGTTCAGCCTGTCCTCCCCCACTCCTACCTGCCGACGGTATTCCGTGAATTTCCTGGACGGTTCTCTACCGAAGTCACCCGCCTTTACGGGGGACTCCGGCAGCTCAGGGAATATCCGCCCTGCTTTGGTGGTCGCAACGAAGTCGAGGAAGCCAAGCTCAATCAGTTTCGAGTGAATCGGAACAATCCGGCGTGACGCTGTAGTTTTCAGGCGCTTGAGTTCTCCATCGAGGATGCTGATTGTCTCAACCCCATCGTGGGTGCCAATGTCGCCAACAGTGAGTTGGCAGAGTTCATTCAGTCGAGCGCCCGTGAAGAGGGCCAGGACCATCAGCCAGTATTCGGAAGGCTTCTTGAACAGGTGGTTCTTGTATTCGTCGGACTCGAAAAGAGCTTTCAGGTCGGCGTTGTTGAACTTGAGGTAGGGGTTGTCCTCAATCTTCCCTGGGTAGCGGAAGAACTCCTTGAAATCGTCACTGATAAGTCGCCTTGCCTTTGCCCACCGAAATACAGCACCGGCACGCTGTAGGCGCTTTTGCCTGTTGCGGGGCAGACCTCCCTCTGGGTCGGTTAATATCTCTTGCTGGAAGGCGATGATGCCCTCTGCTGTCACGTGGCCGATGTCTTGATCGCCCAGGAATTCGATTAGTGCTCTGACGTGCGGCCAGTGGTCGTACTTGGCGGTGTCCTCGCCGTCTTTCCAGCCGCCCTTAACTCCCCTCTGCTGGCCGAGATTGATCTTCTCGGCCTTGTAGCTTTCCCATATGTCACTAATCTTTTTCCCCGTCGTTTTCTGTAGCGTCGGGGCGTTGGCGGGCTGGGGTGGTGGTAACGGTGAGCCGTCCAGGTGGCCCTGAAGTGTGGCGACCGCAACTGCTGCCGAGGCTTCCTCTCCGGGCTTCACATCATGGGCGACGGCTCGTTTTCCTTCGCCGAACGGCTCCCACGACAACACGAAGTCAATCCTGGCGTCGTCATCGCTGCTCTTCCTGGAAGACATGTCTCTGACTCGGGCGAAAAAAGAATCAGTCTGAACTGCAAGTAGGCGTGCACGAATGATAGCCTCGCGGCGCTCTTCTGTGCCTAGCGATTTGACCAGATAGGGTTTTCCAACGAAGGGGCGCAGGTCATCAGGGACGCGTCGCCGGAAGTAGAACTTTGTCCGGTGTCTCGACGTTGTGAGGAAGTCGCGGGCCATGTGTAACACCTTTGTGTAACACCAGGGCGGTTCCCAGGAAGCGAAAAAGCCGCTGACCCTTGCGGATCAACGGCTTCTTGCATTCTTGGTGGTGATGGGCAGAATCGAACTGCCGACCTATGGGTTATGAATCCATCGCTCTAACCGTCTGAGCTACATCACCACGCTTTAAGGGCGCGGATTATAGAGGGGAGTTCGGTGGTTTGTCCATAGGCTATAATTGAGGTTTTCGTTATTTCCGCCCAGCCGCCAGCATGCAGGCGCCGTGGCCAACTTGCCGCCGGGCCGGCGGCGCCGATTCCAATCAAAGTCCCGCTATGCCAAAGAAATTGTTCATCCGCACTTTCGGGTGCCAGATGAACGAGTACGACTCGGACAAAATGGCCGACGTGCTCGCCGCCGCCGAGGGAGTGGTCAAGACCGACAATCCCGAGGAAGCCGACATCATCCTCTTCAATACCTGCTCGGTGCGCGAAAAGGCCCAGGAGAAGGTCTTCCACGACCTCGGCCGGATCAAGCACCTGAAAAAGCTCAATCCCGACCTCGTCATCGGCGTCGGAGGCTGCGTCGCCAGCCAGGAGGGGGATGCCATCGTCGCCCGGGCGCCCTATGTGGACGTGGTGTTCGGCCCCCAGACCCTGCACCGCCTGCCCCAGCTCATCGCCGAAAGAAAGGCCCGGGGCCGGGCCGCCGTCGATGTGTCCTTCCCGGAAATCGAGAAATTCGACGCTCTGCCGCCGGCCGAGGTGAAGGGCGCCGCTGCCTTCGTATCCATTATGGAAGGCTGCTCCAAGTTCTGCACCTACTGCATCGTGCCCTACACCCGGGGCCAGGAGGTGTCGCGCCCCTTCGAGGATGTGCTGACCGAAGTAGCGGGCCTCGCCGACCAGGGGGTCAAGGAGGTGAACCTGCTGGGCCAGAACGTCAATGCCTATCGGGGCGCCATGGCGGGCTCGGCCGAGGTGGCGGACCTCGCCATGCTCATCGAGTACATCGCCGAAATTCCGGGCGTCGAGCGCATCCGCTACACCACGTCCCATCCCCGGGAGATGACCCAGCGCCTCTTCGACGCCTATGCCAAGGTGCCGAAGCTGGTGTCCCATCTCCACTTGCCGGTACAGGCCGGTTCGGACCGGGTGCTGGCGGCCATGAAGCGGGGCTATACCGCCCTCGAGTACAAATCCATCATCCGGAAACTCCGGGCGGCGCGGCCCGACATTTCCCTGTCCTCGGACTTCATCGTCGGCTTCCCCGGCGAGACCGACGAGGACTTCGAGAAGACCATGAAGCTCATCGATGAGGTGGGCTTCGACACCTCCTTCTCCTTCATCTACAGCCCCCGTCCCGGCACGCCGGCGGTGGAACTCGCCGACGATACGCCGGCCGAAATCAAGTCGGCTCGTCTGTCGCGCCTGCAGAAGCGCATCGAGGAGCAGGCCCAGGCCATCAGCGAGACCATGGTCGGCAGCGTCCAGCGGGTCCTGGTGGAAGGCCGGTCGAAAAAGGACGCCGGCGAACTCGCGGGTCGCACTGACAACAACCGGGTGGTGAATTTTGTCGGCAACCCGCGGCTCATCAATACCTTCGTGGAGGTGCGCATCACCGCGGCGCTGCCACACAGCCTGCGCGGCGAGATCGTCATTCGTGAGACCTAACATCCCCCCCAAGAGCCGGCCGGTGGACATCGTCCTCTCGCCGGTGGACAACACCCTGCTGGCCAACCTGTGCGGCGCCCTGGACGAGAATATCCGCCAGATCGAGACTGCCTTCGACGTGGCCATCTCCCGCCGCGGCGAGCGCTTCACGGTGCGCGGTGAGCAGGCCAACCGGGCGGCCCAGGCGATCGAGCACTTCTACGTCCTCGCCCGGGAGCCCCTGTCGGTGGACGACATCCAGCTCGGTCTCATCGAGCTCACCAATGCCCCGGTGCGCCGGGTCTCGGCCGGCGAGAGCCCGGCGGACGGACCCCAGTTGGTCACCCGGAAGGCCGAACTCCACGGCCGCACGCCGCGCCAGATCGAGTATCTGAAGGCCATCCAGGCCCACGACATCACTTTTGGCATTGGCCCGGCCGGCACCGGCAAGACTTACCTGGCCGTGGCCAGCGCCGTAGACGCCTTCGAGCGGGACCTGGTGGAGCGCATCATCCTCACCCGGCCGGCGGTGGAAGCGGGCGAGCGCCTCGGCTTCCTGCCCGGCGACCTGGCCCAGAAGGTGGATCCCTATCTGCGCCCCCTCTACGACGCCCTTTACGACCTCATGGGCTACGACCGGGTGAGCAAGCTCTACGAGAAGGGCGCCATCGAGATCGCTCCCCTGGCCTTCATGCGGGGCCGCACCCTGAACCATGCCTTCATCATCCTGGACGAAGCCCAGAACACCACCCCCGAGCAGATGAAAATGTTCCTCACCCGCATCGGCATCGGCGCCAAGGCGGTGGTCACCGGCGACCTCACCCAGGTGGACCTGCCCAAGGGCCAGAAGAGCGGGCTGCGGGAAGCCCGGGAGGTCCTCGCCGGGGTGCGGGGCCTCGCTTTTACCGAATTTCTCAAGGAAGACGTGGTCCGCCATCCCCTGGTGGCCCGCATCGTTGCCGCTTACGAAGGACATCATGCCGCCGAGCAAAAGACTTAATCTCTCCGTTCAATACGCCTGCGACAAGGCCGGCCTTCCGACCCGGGAAGCGGTGCGCCGCTGGGCCCGGGCGGCCCTGGCAGGGGGCGGGGAAGTGACGGTGCGCTTCGTTGATGCCGAGGAGGGGCAGGCCCTCAACCGGGATTACCGCGGCAAGGACTACGCCACCAATGTGCTTTCCTTCCCCTACGACACCGAGCCGGTGGTGTTGGGAGACATGGTCATCTGCCCGGCGGTGGTGGCGGGGGAAGCGGCGGAGCAGGGCAAGGCGGTGGAGGCCCATTACGCCCATCTGGTGGTGCATGGTATGCTGCACCTGCAAGGCTGGGATCATGACGATGACGTCGAGGCCCAGGCCATGGAAAATAAGGAAAGGGAAATTCTCGCTGCCCTGGGCTATCCGGACCCCTACGTCTCGGAACTGACCCCGGCAGCCCTCTGACATATGGACAGTTCCAGTAGCAAACCTGGTTTTCTAGAACGACTTTCCTCCCTGCTGTTGCGGGAACCTGAAGACCGGGAGCAGCTCCTGCAGTTGCTGCACTCGGCCTACGAAAGAAATCTCCTGGATGCCGATGCCCTCACCATCATCGAGGGCGCCCTGGCGGCCTCCGAAACCCGGGTCACGGACGTCATGGTCCCCAGGGCCCAGATGGACGTTATCGACATCGGCGAACCCCTGAGCGAAGTCATCCCGGTGGTGATCGATACCGCCCACTCCCGCTTCCCGGTGGTGGACGGGGATCGGGACAACGTCCTCGGCGTCCTCCTCGCCAAGGACCTGTTGCGGGTCCACACGGAAAAGGAATTCGACCTTCGGGACTGGCTGCGGCCCGCCGTCTTCATCCCGGAATCCAAGCGCCTCAACGTCCTCCTGCGGGAATTCCGGGTCTCCCGCAACCACATGGCCATCGTGGTGAACGAATACGGCGGCGTCGCCGGCCTGGTCACCATCGAGGACGTGCTGGAGCAGATCGTCGGCGACATCGAGGACGAGTACGACTTCGACGAGGCCCACGACAATATCCGCCAGGATTCCACCGGCCGCTACCGGGTCAAGGCCCGCACCGAGATCGAGGATTTCAACGCCGCCTTCAAGACCGCCTTTTCCGACGACGAATTCGACACCGTCGGCGGCCTCGTGCTGCGCCATCTGGGCCGCGTACCCAAGCGCAACGAGGTGGTGGATATCGAAGGCCTGCGTTTCCAGGTGTTGCGCGCTGACAGTCGGCGCCTCTACACCCTGCTGGTGGATCCCTCCGGGCTCCAGGGCAGCGG
This sequence comes from Rhodocyclaceae bacterium, assembly GCA_018261935.1. Lineage (GTDB taxonomy): Bacteria > Pseudomonadota > Gammaproteobacteria > Burkholderiales > Rhodocyclaceae > JAGTRP01. Next base: position 48,973 of record JAGTRP010000021.1, on the reverse strand, counting down.
TACCCAGGCTTGAGTCTCGAGCGCTTTTCCGTCCGTCTGGCCGCTGCCTTCGCCCTCGGCGCCTTGGGCGTCCTGGCCTTCGCGCCCTTTGGCCAGTTCTGGCTGGCGCCCCTGGTCTGCCTGGGCCTCTTCCTCCTGGTGCGGGGGGCCGCCACCGTCAGGGGAGCGCTGCTGACGGGCTGGGCCTTCGGCGCCGGCTTTTTCCTCCTCGGCGTGTCCTGGATCTACGTCAGCCTTTCGGTCTTCGGCGGCATGCCGCCCTGGCTGGCCGGGTTCGCCACCGTCCTGTTCTGCGCCACCCTGGCCCTTTTCCCGGCTCTGGCGGCGGCAGTCTTCAAGCGCTGGCAGCCTGCCGGCAACCTCCGCCAGGCCTTGGCCTTCGCGGCCCTGCTGGTGCTCGCCGACTGGCTGCGGGGCTGGCTGTTCACCGGCTTCCCCTGGCTGGCCCAGGGCTACTCCCAGGCGCCTCCCAGTCCCCTTGCCGGATTCGCGCCCATCGTCGGCGTCTACGGCCTGGGGCTGCTGGTGGCCTTGGGGGGCACCCTGCTGTCGGTATGGCGGGTCGGGGTGCCGGTGCTCCTGGTCCTGGCGGCGGCCGGCTTCGGCCTCCGGCAGGCGGCGTGGACCGAACCCGTTGGCCAACCGGTGTCGGTGGCCCTGGTCCAGGGCAACGTGCCCCAGGAAATGAAGTGGCGTCCGGAGCATTTCGTCCGCACCCTGCTGGCTTACCGGGACTTGGTGGCCACGCACCCGGCGAAGCTGACCATCCTGCCGGAGACCGCCTTTCCGGCCTTCCTGGACCAGATTCCCGCGGACTATCTGGCCGAGATGAAGGCCCTTGCCCAAAGGCAGGGCGGGGATATCGTCTTCGGCGCCGCCACCGGTGCTAGCGGGCAATACTGGAACAGTGCCGCCACCCTCGGCACCGCGCCCATGCAGATTTACAGCAAGTCCCACCTGGTGCCCTTCGGCGAATTCATCCCGGCAGGCTTCGCCTGGTTCATGGCCATGGCCCACATCCCGATGTCGGACTTCGCCCGGGGCCCCACAGCCCAGGCGCCCTTCGCCGTAGCCGGCCAGCGGGTGGCCCCGAACATCTGCTACGAGGATGCCTTCGGCGAGGAGATCATCCGCGCCCTGCCGACGGCGACGCTCCTGGTCAATCTCTCCAACACAGCCTGGTTCGGGAAATCCCTGGCCCAGCCCCAGCACCTGCAGATCGCCCAGATGCGGGCTTTGGAGGCCGGGCGCCCCATGCTGCGCGCCACCAACACCGGCATGACCGCCGTGGTCGCCCCGGACGGCATCGTGCAGGCTGCGTTGCCCCCCTTCACCAGCGGCGTGCTGATGGCGGAGGTGCGGGGCTACCAGGGCATGACGCCCTACGCCCGCTTCGGCAACTGGCCGGCGGTGATTCTCGTCTTCACCCTCCTGGGCATCGCCCTGTACCCGCCACGCCGGGGGCGCTGAAGGAATCCTTCCTGTCCTCCGGACGGTGGCAGCATTGGTTTGCTTGCGCCGGATCAATGACTCTATTATTGCGTTCCATGGCACATGGCTCTCCGTGCCAGCATATCCATCGATAACGATTAGGGAGGCAACATGAAGTCAGCGAAACTGGGTCTTGTCCTGCTTGCCGTATTGACTACCGGCGCCTGGGCGGAAACCTTGGAAATCTCCGGCGGCACCACGCCCCAGAAGGAAGTCGTCGAACCGAAGCTCGAGGCTATCAAGGCGGCCACCGGGGTGGATATCAAGTTCAACGGTGTTGGCACCGGCAACGGAATGGTCGCCCTCATCGAAGGCAAGGTGCCGGTGGCGGCGGTGGGCGACGTGTTGCCCGACGCCATCGAGGCGGGCAAGAAAGCCGCCAAGAACGAGGGGAAAGAACTCAAGGTCCCCGGCAATCTGGTCTACCACCAGATCGGCAAGGACGAGCAGGTCATCATCGTCAATAAGAGCAATCCGGTCTCGGCCCTGAACAAGGCTCAGCTCAAGGACATCGCCACCGGCAAGGTGACCAACTGGAAGGAAGTCGGCGGCCCCGATCTGCCGATCAAGGTGATCGTCACCAAGCCTGGCCTGGCTCCCGGCCAGTTCTTCCAGAAGACTTTCATGGACGGCGCTCCCTATGTCCAGGGGGCGACCGAAGTGCAGTCCCCCCGGGAAGTCATCACCTGGGTCTCCCGCAGCCCCGGCGGCTTCGGCGCCGCGGCCGACGTGCATATGAAGAGCAATCCGGGGGATGCCAAGGTGGTAAAGGCCCCGGCGGCCGTGCGCACCCTCGGGCTGGTGACGGTGGGCGAACCTACCGGCGCGGCCAAGAAGGTCATCGATTTCCTGAAGACCAAGTAAGGATGCTCGGCCGGCGGCGGGCCCAGGCTCGCCGCCCCCGGGAATCGTGCAATTCGAGCGGATTAGCCATGCTTAAGAATGTCAAGATTGCCACGAGGCTCATGGTGCTGACCGGCACCCTGCTGCTTCTCCTGTCCCTGGTGGGCTTCATGGGATTTAACGGCATTTCCGGCACCAGCGAGGGGCTGCGGTCGGTCTACGAGAACAATACGGTGCCCCTGGTCCAGCTGGGCAGCGTCCTGGACGACCTCTATCATTCCCGCAGCCTGGTCATTACCGGCATGAGCGCCGACAGTTCCAGCGCCGCGGAGGCCCATTTCAAGGAAGTGGCCAAGGCCAACCAGCGCCTGCAGGAGAACTGGGGCGCCTACAGGGCAGCGGCGAAGTCCGAGGAAGGGAAGGCCCAGGCCGGAGGTTTCGAGGCGGCCTGGAAGGCCTACGCCGAATCCGGGGACAAGACTGTCGCCCTGGCCAAGAGCGGCGATTACGAGACCGCCAGCAACTTCATGAAAGGCGAGTCGGCCAAGAAATTCGATGGGGCCCGGGAGGCGCTCCTGAAGCTGATGGTGCAGGAAAAGGAGGCGGCGAAATCCTCCTTCGATGCCGTCAGCAAATCCAATGCGGCCATCCGGACCGTGGTGTTGGTGACCCTGCTGGTCGGACTGGTGCTCGGCGCCGGGCAGTCCTATGCCACCATCCGCTCCATTACCGGCCCCTTGAACCGGATGCAGGCCACCATCGGCGAAGTGGAGAAAACTTCCGACTTCTCCAAGCGGGTGCCGGTGGATAGCGGCGACGAGGTGGGTCAGGCGGCCAAGTCCTTCAACCAGCTCATGGCTGTCCTGCAGCAATCTTTCGGCGTCATCCTGAGCAATGTGGCCAAGGTTTCCGAGGCGGCCCACCGGCTGTCCTCCGACGCCAACAAGGTGGCGTCCAGTTCCGTCCAGGAAAGCGAGGACACCGCCGCCATGGCGGCCACGGTGGAGGAGGTTACGGTCAGCGTCAACCATATATCGGAGAGCGCCCGGGATGCCCTGAACATTTCCCAGGAATCCGGGAGCCTGTCCGTGCGGGGCGGCGAGATCATCGAGGGCGTGACCCGGGAAATGTCCCAGATCGCCGAAGTCGTGCGCCGCACTTCCCAGACCATCGAGGAGCTGGGCCAGCACTCCAACCAGATTTCCAACATCGTCCAGGTGATCAAAGACGTGGCTGACCAGACCAACCTGCTGGCGCTGAATGCCGCCATCGAGGCTGCCCGGGCCGGCGAACAGGGGCGCGGCTTCGCGGTGGTGGCCGATGAGGTGCGCAAGTTGGCCGAGCGGACCAGCCAGGCCACCGGGGAAATCACCCAGATGATCAGCGGCATCCAGAGCAGCGCCCATGCCGCCGTCGGCGCCATGGAGGGCGCGGTTGGCCAGGTGGACAGCGGCGTCGCCCTGGCCCACCAGGCGACCGGGGCCATCGAGCAGATCCGCGCCGGGGCCGACCAGGTGATCGAGGTGGTGAATGGCATTTCGGTGGCCCTCACCGAGCAGAGCAGCGCCAGCGACAACCTGGCGACCCATGTGGAGAAGATCGCCCGCATCGCCGAGCGCAACAGCGCCAGCGCCGGCGCCTCCGCCCAGGAGGCCGAGCGGCTCGACTCGGTGGCGAGCGCCATGCGGGAAACGGTGAGCCGCTTCAAAATCTGATTCGGCGGCGACCGGCGGCAGGCCGCCCCGGGCCCTTGTCCGGGAGCGCCTGCCGGTTGCCGGCGTTCCCGCTCACCAGATCGGCCGCAAAACCAAGTAAAATCCGGCCTTTCCGTCATTCCGAGTGTGCAGATGAGCACCAAGCCAACTTTTCAGGAAGTGATCCTGCGCTTGCAGGCCTTCTGGGACAAGCAGGGATGCGCCCTGCTCCAGCCGTACGACATCGAAATCGGCGCCGGCACCTTCCATACCGCCACTTTCCTGCGGGCCATCGGCCCCGAGCCCTGGTCCGCCGCCTACGTCCAGCCCTCGCGGCGCCCCAAGGACGGCCGCTACGGTGAGAACCCGAACCGCATGCAGCATTACTACCAATACCAGGTGGTGCTGAAGCCCTCTCCGGACAACATCCAGGAACTCTACCTGCAATCCCTGGAAGCCCTGGGCATCGACCTCAAGGAGCACGACGTGCGCTTCGTCGAGGACGACTGGGAATCCCCCACCCTAGGCGCCTGGGGACTGGGCTGGGAAGTCTGGCTGGATGGCATGGAAGTGACCCAGTTCACCTACTTCCAGGAGGTCGGCTCCCTCACCTGCAAGCCGGTGCTGGGCGAGATTACCTATGGCCTGGAGCGTCTGGCCATGTACCTCCAGGGGGTCGAGAACGTCTATGACCTGGTCTGGGCCAAGAACGACCAGATGACTGTCACCTACGGCGACGTCTTCCACCAGAACGAGGTGGAGCAGTCCAAGTACAACTTCGAGCATTCCAACGTGGAGATGCTCTTCCGCCATTTCACCGACCACGAGTCCGAAGCCAAGCGCCTGATGGCCCTGTCCCTGCCGCTGCCGGCCTTCGAGCAGGTCATGAAGTGCTCCCACACCTTCAACATGCTGGACGCCCATGGCGCCATTTCGGTCACCGAGCGGGCCGCCTACATCGGCCGCGTCCGGGCCCTGGCCCGGGAAGTGGCCCAGGCCTACTACAACTCCCGGGAAGCCCTGGGCTTCCCGATGTGCAAGGGAAATTAAGAGATGCACGCCACCCTGCTCGTTGAACTCGTCACCGAGGAACTGCCACCCAAGGCCCTGTCCCGCCTGGGCGAGGTCTTCTCCGCCCAGATCCACGCCGGCCTTTCCGACCGCAACCTGGTGGCCGCCGATGGCGCCTACCAGTGGTACGCCACGCCACGGCGCCTGGCCATCCAGGTGCCCAACGTCCTGCGCGTGGCGCCGGACGCCACCGCCTTCGAAAAAATCATGCCGGTCTCGGTCGCCCTGGATGCTGCCGGTAACCCCTCTCCGGCCCTCCTGAAGAAGCTGGAAGCCAAGGGGATCCCGGTTTCCGAGCTGCCGAAATTCGAGAAGCGCCTGGACGGCAAGTCCGAGACCTTCTTCTACCAGGCCACCGTCCAGGGCGCCGTCCTCGACGATGTGCTGGCCGGCATTGTCGCCGAGGCCCTCAAGAAGCTGCCCATCCCGAAGGTCATGCGCTGGGGCGACAAGGACGTGCAGTTCGTGCGGCCCGTCCACGGCCTCGTCATGCTCCACGGCAACCGTGTCGTGCCGGGCCAGGTCCTGGGCCTGGAGAGCGGCAACACCAGCCGGGGCCACCGCTTCCTGGGCGAGAAGGAAATCGCCGTGGTCAGCGCCGACGGCTATGCCGACACCCTGCGTAGCCGGGGCCGGGTCATCGTCGACTTCGTCGCCCGCCGCGACAGCATCCGCGAACAGCTCGAAGCCAAGGCGAAGGAGCTGGGCGCCACCATCAACCGGGCCGAAGGGCTCCTGGACGAGGTGACGGCCCTGGTGGAATGGCCGGTGGTCTATGTGGGCGAGTTCGAGGCCGAGTACCTGGAAGTGCCCCAGGAATGCCTCATCCTCACCATGCAGCAGAATCAGAAGTATTTCCCCCTGCTGGATGCCCAAGGGAAACTTATCAACAAATTCCTGATCGTCTCCAACATGCAGGTGGACGATCCCGTACATATCGTTTCCGGCAATGCCCGGGTGGTGCGGCCCCGTTTGAGCGATGCCCGCTTCTTTTTCAACCAGGACCGCAAGGCGCCCCTTGCCTCGCGCCTGGAAAAGCTGGGCAGTGTCGTGTACCACAACAAGCTGGGCTCCGTGCTGCAGCGGGTGGAGCGTCTGGAAGCCCTGGCCGGCAAGATCGCGATTCGCCTCGGTGCCCATGCCGACCTGGCCGCCCGTGCCGCCAAGCTCGCCAAAGCCGACCTGGTCACTGACATGGTGGGCGAATTCCCCGAACTCCAGGGCATCATGGGCCGCTACTACGCCCTCCACGACGGTGAGGACAAGCAGGTGGCCGATGCGGTGCAGAGCCACTACCAGCCCCGCTTCGCCGGCGATGCCCTGCCCATCGGCAACATCGCCTGCGCCGCCGCCATCGCCGACAAGCTGGACGCTTTGGTCGGCTTCTTCGGCATCGGCCAGATTCCCACGGGCGACAAGGATCCCTTCGGTCTGCGCCGGGCTGCCCTCGGCGTCCTGCGCATCCTTATGGAGACACCGCTGCCCCTGGATCTGGGCGAACTGATCGCCGATGCCGCCGCCGGCTTCCCGGCCGGGACGCTCACCCAGCCGGTGGCCGCTCCGCTCCTCGACTTCATGCTCGACCGCCTGCGCGGCCTGCTGCGGGATGCTGGCCACGCCCAGGACGCCGTCGAAGCCGTGCTCGCCCAGCGTCCGACCCGTATCGACCGGATACCCGCCAAGCTCGACGCCGTGCGGGAATTCCTCCGCCTGCCGGAAGCCCTGGCCCTGGCGGCGGCCAACAAGCGCATCGGCAATATCCTCAAGAAGGCCGAGGGCGCCATTCCCGCCCCCGACGTGGCCCTGCTGCGGGAAGGCGCCGAGAAGGCCCTGTTTGAGAAGGTGCTGCATCTCACCCCTCTGGTGACTTCCCATGTGGCCGCCGAGGGCTATACGGAAGCCCTGCGGGCGCTCGCCACGGTGCGGGAGGCGGTGGATACCTTCTTCGACCAGGTCATGGTGAATGTGGATGAGCCCCTTCTCCGGGGCAACCGCCTGGGGCTGCTCACGGCTCTCTTCGCCCAGCTGAACGCAGTGGCCGACATCTCCCGCCTGGCCGTAGAGAAATGAAGCTCGTCATCCTCGATCGCGACGGCGTCATCAATTTCGATTCGGCCCAGTTCATCAAGAGCCCGGCCGAGTGGAAGCCCATCCCGGGCAGCCTGGAAGCCATCGCCCGCCTCAATCAGGCGGGCTACCGGGTGGTGGTGGCCACCAACCAGTCGGGGGTGGGACGGGGTCTGTTCGACATGGACACCCTCAACACCATCCACGAGCGGATGCACAAGGCCCTGTTCGCGGCCGGCGGCCGGGTGGATGCCATCTTCTACTGCCCCCATCCGGCGGACTCGGCCTGCGACTGCAGAAAGCCCAAGCCCGGCATGTTCAAGCGCATCGCCGAGACCTTCAACGTCAATCTGAAGGGCGTGCCGGCGGTGGGGGATTCCCTGCGCGACCTGCAATCCTGCGCCCAGATGGGCTGCCAGCCCATCCTGGTGCGCACCGGCAAGGGGGAAAAGACCCGGGCCGAGGGCAATCTGCCGGAAGGTACCCTGGAGTTCGCCGACCTGGCGAGCGTGGTGGATTGGCTCCTGGAGCGCCGGGAGCCATGATCGTCCTGCGCTCCGCCCTGTTCACGCTGTGGGCGATGGCGATCACCGCCATCGCCGGCACCGTGGCTGTCCCTGCCGCCCTGCTGCGCTGCATGTGGGGCTATCACGTGATTTACGTCTGGCGCCGCTGCTACATGTGGGGCGTGCAGCACATTCTCGGCATCAGGACCGAAATCCGCGGCCTCGAAAATATGCCGGCCGAGCCCTGCGTCATCCTTTCCAAGCACCAGTCGGCCTGGGAAACCGTGGCGCTGCAGGATTTGGTGCCGCCAGGAAAATACTGCGTCTTCGTGCTCAAGAAGGAACTCCTGAAGATTCCCTTCTTCGGCTGGGCCCTGGCGGCCATGCGCATGATTTCCATCGACCGCAGCGCCGGCCGGGAGGCCCTCGACCGGGTGGTGGAGCAGGGCCGCGACCGCCTGCAGGAAGGCTATTGCGTCATCATTTTCCCGGAAGGCACCCGGGTGGCGCCGGGAGAGACGCGGCGCTACAAGGTGGGGGGCGCCTATCTGGCTACCCACGTCGGCTGCCAGGTAGTGCCGGTGGCCCACAATGCCGGCGAACTGTGGCCCCGCCAGGCTTTTCTCAAGAAGCCGGGGACCGTCACCCTGAGCATCGGGCCGTCCTTCAGCGCGGCGGGTCTCTCCGAGCAGGAGGTGAACCGGCGGGTCGAGGCCTGGATCGAAGGCGAAATGAGAAAGCTGTCTCCACACCGCTATACCGATGCTCCCCAAGTTCAAGGCCAAGCCGAGGCCACCGAAGTCTGACCCGGTCGTGTCCGAGGCAGCCATCGCCCTCGGCGACCGGGTCGTTTCCTACCAGCTGAAGCGCAGCCGGCGGCGGACCATCGGCCTGTCCATCGATCACCGGGGCTTGCAGGTCCGGGCCCCGAGCGGCGCCCGCCAGGCCGATATCGAGGGCCTTTTGCGCCAGCACGGCGACTGGGTGCTGGGCAAGCTGGACCTCTGGCAGGAGCGGGGGTTGCCGCAGCCTCTTGAGGTGGTGGACGGCTTGCGCCTGCCTTTCCTGGGCGGCGAGTTGACCATCCATCTGGCGGCCGGTGCCAACCGGGCCGTCTGGGCTGCCGATGGCCGTCAGCTCACCCTCTGTCTGGCGACGACTGCCGATGCCCGCCGGAGCCTGGAAGGGGCGCTACGGAAGCAGGCAAGGGAAGTCTTCCTGGAGTGCCTTGGGCGCCTGGCGCCGCGCCTGGGCGTTCCGATGCCGAGCCTAGCCTTGTCCTCCGCCCGCACCCGCTGGGGCAGCTGTAGCAGCCGCGGCAGTATCCGCCTCAACTGGCGCCTGATATTTTTTCCCTTGCCGGTGGTGGACTACGTGGCGGCCCACGAACTCGCCCACCTGAAGGAGATGAACCACAGCCCCCGCTTCTGGTCGGTGGTGGAGGGGCTGTGTCCCGACTGGCGGAACCTGCGGGCCGAATTGAGGCGACTGGGCCCCCGTTGCCCCAACCTCTAGGAGAAGAAGATGCGCATTCTGCACACCATGATCCGGGTCGGCGATCTCGACCGTTCCCTTGCCTTCTACACTGAAGTCCTCGGCATGCAGCTGCTGCGTCGGCAGGACTATCCGGAAGGCCGCTTCACCTTGGCCTTCGTGGGCTATGGCCCGGAAAGCGAGGGGGCGGTCATCGAACTGACCCACAACTGGGATACGGCCGGCTACGACCTGGGCAACGGGTTTGGCCATGTCGCCATCGCCGTGCCCGACGCCTACGCCGCCTGTGCGGAGATGAAGCGCCGAGGCGGTACGGTGGTACGGGAAGCGGGCCCCATGAAGCATGGCAACACCGTCATCGCCTTCGTCCAGGACCCGGACGGTTACAAGATCGAACTCATCCAGCGGGGCTGATAAGCGTCAGGCCGGCCCTTCCTGCCGGTAGTGCTGCAGCAGCGCCCGCATTTCGGCATCGAGGTCGATCAACTGGACGTTGGCGTCCTCCAGGGCGGCCAGCAGCGCTAATCCGCCGGCATCGATGGAGGTGCATTCCCGCAGGGAGAGGCGGGAAGCCTTGGGACTGACGGTTTGCTGGATGTCGTCCGCCAAGGCGGACGAAACATGTCCGGAAAGCTCTACCACGCCGTCGTTGAGATTGACGCAGCCGGCTGATTTTTCGGCAATGAGCTCGGCGATGATCGAAAAGCTTTTCTCGATGTTGGCGTCGGCGTGGACGTCGTCCCATTTGAAGCCGATCAGCACGTCGCTTCCCTCCGGGCGCACATACCGGATTTCTCCGAATCCGCTGATGTTCTGGTCCTTGTGGGCTACCTCTCCGAAAGCCAAGGGATTCTTCTCGGCGATAAAGGCCTCCCGGGGAGTATCTCGCAGGCGGACGCGGAATCCGGCGGTAGACAATTCCACGACCTCGCCCTGGTATCGGACGTCTTCGTGTTCGATGTAGCCCGTGAGGGGGTGAAGCAAGTGGTATCGAGAAATTTTCCGGCAGTTAAGCATGCTGCTCAGCACAAGACAGCGACCGAGGATTGGTCCCTTGCGGACAAGAAGCGCGCGAGAGACCTTGCCTGGCCCAGGGGGTATGGTCGGAAGCCATAAGGTTGGCGTTCAATGGCCTGCGGGTAAGGTGGCCTCGCCGGAGGTCGGCCTTTTACCGCGGCTAGGGTCGATTATGCACCAACCGACTTTACGGCTCCAGAAGAAGGAACGGGGCTGGGCATGATGTAGCAACGGGTGCCGGGTTCCGCGACATGGATGGTTGCAATTGACATTGTCGGGCTCATGTGCTTTCATAAGTATGCGTCTGCAAGTTGGGTTTCAAGCAGACAGCAGGGCAAACCCGGCGAAAGCCGGTGACGCAAAGCTAGAGGGGCTAAAGAACCGCAAGGTTCCATGCTTGCCAGCCGCCGTATCTGCCAGTGCAGATTCGTCAACGTCACCAGCATGGCCGGCACTCGTAAATTCTGCAAGGAGTGTCGTCATGAGAACATCCATCATTGGCAACAGCCTAATCGCTACTGTGTTGGCGTTCCTGGCCATAGGCTTTTCGCTGCCGGCCGCAGCCGATGGGAACTCCCTTGGCGTGTCCCGGCAGGAGAGTGCCCCGGCAGGGGAAGCGGTGGACATCAAGGAGCAACTCCGGCAGGGAATCGCGGCCTATGACCGTGGCGACTACGATGAGGCTTTCCGAGTGTTCCGCAACGTCTCCGTCCTGGGGGGCTCCGAGGCGCATTACCGTCTCGGGCTCATGTACGCCCAGGGGCATGGCACGCCCCAGAGCCTGAACCGCGCCGCCTACTGGCTGAAACTCGCCGCCAGGCAAAATCATCCGGGTGCCACTGAAGCCCTGTCCGCCCTGAAGCAACCAGGAATGCCCGGTTAAATCGGGGCTGTAAGGACTGTTGTCCGGGGTTCCACTCCCGAGTACGGGATGGGCCGGATTACTCGGGTGCTTTCTTCAGGGTGGCGGGCATTTCCAGTACCAGGAAGTTGTTCAATGCGCCGACGGACCGGATGCGGCCATTCCCGACCCGGGTCTCGTAGGTGCTGAAGAACACATAATCATTTCTTGTGGTGGTGCCGGCGATCAGGCTTCCCGCCAGCTGGCCGAGCAGTGATCCAAGAACGCCCGTAAGTCCACCCTGCTGGGTTGCTTCCCGTGCGATCTGCTGCTGAAGGAATTGCTCGTAGCGATCCTTCTGCGGGTTGGTGTAGGTCAGCAATCCCAAGGTGGCGATCGCGGCGATGACAGCGATGTGTCCGGTCTTCATTTCAGTCGCAGCTCCCTAAAAGAAAACGGCCCCCATCGCTGGAGGCCGCCTTCTTTTCGATCTTCTTGGTGGGCCCGCAGGGGCTCGAACCCTGGACCAAAGGATTATGAGTCCTCTGCTCTAACCGACTGAGCTACAGGCCCGAAGGGCGACATTCTACAGGGTTGAGCGCTTATTTCGAAGCATGGCGGATGCTTACTTGCCGGCAGTGGCCTTTCCTGCCCAAGGATTGGATCGGTGTTGTTATCTATCCCCCAGCCATTCCCCTGTACCAAAAAACGACGCACCCGCCATGGGGCGGGTACGGATCGTGATTCTAGGCCGAGTATCGCAACGGCAGCAGCATCAGCCGTTGTTGGTGTCGAGGAAGCTTCTCAGCTTGTCGGAACGGGACGGGTGGCGCAGCTTGCGCAGGGCCTTGGCCTCGATCTGGCGGATACGTTCCCGGGTGACGTCGAACTGCTTGCCGACTTCTTCCAGGGTGTGGTCCGTGTTCATCTCGATGCCGAAGCGCATGCGCAGCACCTTGGCTTCCCGCGGGGTGAGGGTGTCCAGGATTTCCTTGGTCACGCCGCGCAGGCTGGAGTACATGGCCGCGTCGGCCGGGGCCAGGGTGTGCTGGTCCTCGATGAAGTCGCCCAGGTGGGAGTCGTCGTCGTCGCCGATCGGGGTCTCCATGGAGATGGGCTCCTTGGAGATCTTCATGATCTTGCGGATCTTCTCCTCGGGCATGTCCATCTTTTTGGCCAGGGTGGCGGGATCGGGCTCGGCGCCGGTTTCCTGCAGAATCTGGCGGGAAATCCGGTTCATCTTGTTGATGGTCTCGATCATGTGCACCGGGATGCGGATGGTGCGGGCCTGATCGGCGATGGAGCGGGTGATGGCCTGCCGGATCCACCAGGTGGCATAGGTGGAGAACTTGTAGCCGCGGCGGTATTCGAACTTGTCCACCGCCTTCATGAGGCCGATGTTGCCTTCCTGGATCAGATCCAGGAACTGCAGGCCGCGGTTGGTGTACTTCTTGGCAATGGAGATTACTAGGCGCAGATTGGCCTCGGTCATTTCCCGCTTGGCGCGGCGGGCCTTGGCTTCGCCGGTGGACATCTGCTTGTTGATCTCCTTGAGATCCTTCAAGGGGATGCCGATGTGATCCTGCAGGGCCAAAAGCTTCTTCTGCTCTTCCTTGATGGCAGGGGCGTTGCGCTCGAGGATCGGAGCGAAAGTCTTGGCGGCGCTAGTGATCTCGCCGTCCACCCATTCCAGGTTCACCTCGTTGCCGGGGAAGACCTTGATGAAGTGCGGGCGTGGCATCTTGACCTTGTCCACGCAAATCTGCTGGATCTTGCGCTCGGAGCCGCGGACCTTCTCCACCATGTGGCGCACCGAGTCGCACAGCCTTTCGATGGAGCGGGAGGTGAAGCGGATATTCATCAGCTCGGCGGAAATTTCCTGCTGGAGCTTCAGGTAGGTCTTGTCCTGGGGGCCCTTGGAGACCAGGGCTTTGTGCATCTTGCCGTGCAGGGCGCGGATGGTGGCGAAGCGCTCCAGGGCATCGGTCTTGAGCTGGAGCAGGGAAGCGGACGCGGCGCCGCCGCCGTCACCTTCTTCCTCGTCGTCGTCCTCTTCGCTATCCAGGTCGGTGTCGGCCAATTCGGCTTCCGGCGCCTCTTCGGTGGCGTTTGGATCGATAAGGCCGTCCACCAGTTCGTCGATGCGCATCTCCTCGGCTTCGACCTTGGTGGCCATGTCGAGGATTTCGACAATGGTGGTGGGGCATGCCGAAATGGCCAGCACCATGTGCTTCAGGCCATCCTCGATGCGCTTGGCGATCTCGATTTCGCCTTCGCGGGTGAGGAGCTCTACCGAACCCATTTCCCGCATGTACATGCGGACCGGGTCGGTGGTGCGGCCGAATTCGGAATCGACGGTGGACAGAGCCTGTTCGGCCTGCTCTTCGGCCTCCTCGTCGTCGGCGACGGTGGGGGCGGTGTCGGACATGAGCAGCTCTTCGGCGGCCGGGGCCTCGTCGAAGACCTGGATACCCATGTCGTTGAAGGTGGTGATGACGCTTTCGATCTGCTCGGCATCGACCACGTCGTCCGGCAGGTGGTCGTTGATTTCGGCGTAGGTCAGGTAGCCCCGTTCCTTGCCGAGCTTGATGAGATTCTTGAGGCGCGTCTTGCGGGCCTCGGCATCCAGGGGTGCCGGGGTCTCGGTCATTGCGCCTTCCAGCAGCGCCTTTTCGGCGGCTCGAGCGGAAGCCTTGCTGCTGCGTGCCTTGGAAGTATCCTTCGCGGTGTCTTTTGCCTTAGCCATGACCACGATCCATAGAATTCGAGAAAACTTCCAATTCTACCATAACTTAGCCCTTGTTTCCCGACGCCGCGAGGGCGCGCAGGTACTCCTGCTTCTCCTCCTGGGTGAGGCCGGCGACCCCCAGGCGATGGGCCTTGGCCTGCAGTTCCGCGAAGGCCCGTTTCTGTCCTCCCAGCTCCAGTTTGTCCAGGGCGTCGCGGAATTCGGCTTCGACTTCTTCGGCATCCAAGGGCAACCCCAACGTTTCCGCCGCAATCTTCTCGATCAGCGGCTCTTCCGGTGCCCCTCGCAGGCGCTCCCGGAGGTTGGCGTAGCTCGGGCCTTCCGGGCTGGCAGCCACCAGTTGATGTAGTCGAATCAAGGCGCTGCGTTCGGGGGATTCCGGTAACAGGTCGACCGACAGCTGGCGAGCGAGTTCAGGTGTTTGCAGTATGAGCTGTAGCAAACGACGGGTGAGGGATAGGGCGTTGCGCTTAGCCTTGGGAGGGGCCGGCGGGATATAAGACTTCAGGTCGCAGAGCCGTTCCACTTCGGCCTGGGCGAAGCCGCTGGCCTCGGCCAGGCGTTTGACCAGCTGCAGGCGGAGCAGCGGCGTCGGCAGCTTGAGAAGTAGGGGCTTGGCTTCGTAGATGAGCTTGGCCTTGCCTTCGGAACTGGTGAGATCGCAGCGCAGGGCCAGTTCCCGCAGCAGGAAATCGGACAGGGGCATGGCCTCCTTCACCCGGCGCTCGAAGGCTTCCTTGCCCTGGTTGCGGACGAAGCTGTCCGGATCATCTTCCTCCGGCAGGAAGACGAAGCCGATGCTCTTGTTGTCGGCGAGGGCTTCCAGGGCGTTCTCCAAGGCGCGCCAGGCGGCCTTGCGGCCGGCGTTGTCCCCGTCGAAGCAGAAGACGATGCGGTCCACCTGGCGCAGTAGCTTCTGCACGTGGATGGCGGTGGTGGCGGTGCCGAGGGTGGCGACGGCATTGCCGACCCCGTGCTGGGCCAGGGCGACCACGTCCATGTAGCCCTCGACCACGACGGCGATGTCGGTCTCCCGCAGGGCTTGGCGGGCCTGGGGCAGGCCGAAGAGTTCGCGGCCCTTTTCGAAGAGGGGGGTTTCCGGGGAGTTGAGGTACTTGGGTTCCCCCTGGCCGATGACCCGGCCGCCGAAGGCGATGATGTCGCCCTTCTGGTTCACGATGGGGAACATCACCCGGTCCCGGAAGCGGTCGTAGCGCCGGCCGCTCTCGTTCTCGATCACCAGACCGGCGGCCAGGAGTTCGGAGGCGTTGTAGTCGGGGAAGACGGTTTCCAGGTTCTGCCAGCCGTCGGGGGCGTAGCCGATGCCGAACTTGGCGGCGATTTCGCCGGTGAGGCCCCGCTGCTTCAGGTAGTCGATGGCCTTCGGGGAGCGCTTCAACTGCTCCTTGTAGTAGTGGGCGGCCCGGGCCATGACCTCGGTGAGGTTGCGGGTCTGGCCGGGCTCCCGGTGGGCATGGCCGCGGTCGTCTTCCGGTATCGTCATGCCGGCCCGGCCGGCCAGTTCCTTGACCGCATCCACGAAGCCCAGCCCCTGGTATTCCATGGCGAAGCCGATGGCCGTGCCGTGGGCGCCGCAGCCGAAGCAGTGGTAGAACTGCTTGCTGGGGCTCACCGTGAAGGACGGGGTCTTCTCGCTGTGGAAGGGGCAGCAGGCGGCGTAATTGGCGCCGGCCTTCTTGAGGGGCACGTAGCTGTCGATCAGGTCGACGATATCGACCCGGGCGAGGAGGTCCTGGATGAAGCTTTCAGGGATCACGTGCCGCTCGCAGAAAGATCAGCCGGCCAGCTTCGCCTTCACCAGCTTGGAGATTTCGGCCATGTCGGCTTTGCCGGCAAGCCGGGGCTTGAGGACGGCCATGAGCTTGCCCATGTCGGCGGGGCCCTTGGCGCCAGTCTCGGCCAGGGCGGCATCCACCGCGGCGGCCATCTCGTCGGCGCTCATCTTTTCCGGCAGGTAGGCGGCCAGTACGGAAATCTCAAGTTTTTCAGCATCGGCCAGGTCCTGGCGGCCGGCGGCCTCGTACTGGGCGACGCTGTCCTTGCGCTGCTTGGTGAGCTTCTCCACCACGGCCACCACGGCGGCGTCATCGAGGCTGGCGCGTTCGTCCACTTCCTTTTGCTTGACGGCCGCCAGCAGCAGGCGGATGGCGGCGAGCTTGGCCGTTTCCTTCGCCTTCATGGCGGCCTTCATGTCTTCGGTGATGCGTTCCTTGAGGCTCATTTCTTGTTCCTTGAAAGCAAACAGCCGCCAGCTTTTGGGCGGGCGGCTGTCTTGTCTGCGACCGTACTGGATCAGTACAGTTTCGGCGGCAGGGTCATGCTGCGGATACGCTTGTGGTGGCGCTTGACGGCGGCAGCCAGCTTGCGCTTGCGCTCGGCGGTGGGTTTTTCGTAAAACTCACGGGCGCGCAGCTCGGTCAGGAGACCAGTCTTTTCAACCGTGCGCTTGAAGCGGCGAATAGCAACTTCGAACGGCTCGTTTTCCTTGACACGAATGCTCGGCATATAAAATCACCCCCTTCCGTCAGGCGCCCGCCCGGGTCAAGTGAACGGCGGTGCGCGCAATATTGGTATCCCGCCAGGGCGGAAAAACGAGCATTCTATGTCAGAAACCCCTTTTGTCTCAAGTGGTAGAATGCTGCACCTATGCTAGTCCTCGGTGTTGAATCCTCCTGCGACGAAACCGGTATCGCCCTCTACGACACGGAGGGCGGGCTGCTTTCCCATGCGCTCCACTCCCAGGTGGCCATGCACGCCGAGTACGGCGGCGTAGTGCCCGAACTCGCTTCCCGGGACCATATCCGCCGGGTGGTGCCCCTCCTGCGGGAAGCCCTCGGGGCGTCCGGTCGTCGCCTGGCCGACGTGGATGCCATCGCCTACACCCAGGGGCCGGGGCTGGCCGGGGCGCTCCTGGTGGGCTGTGCCTTCGCCGAAGCCCTGGGCGTTGCCCTGGGCAAGCCCACCCTGCCGGTTCACCACCTGGAGGGGCATCTGCTGTCGCCCCTGCTGTCGTCCCGCCCGCCAACCTTCCCCTTCGTGGCCCTGCTGGTTTCCGGCGGCCACACCCAGCTCATGCGGGTTACGGGGGTGGGACGCTACGAGCTCCTGGGGGAAACCCTGGACGATGCCGCCGGCGAGGCCTTCGACAAGAGCGCCAAGCTCCTGGGGCTGCCCTATCCCGGCGGAGCGCTCCTCTCCCGCCTGGCGGACCAGGGGCGGCCGGGTGTGTACGAATTGCCGCGGCCCATGCTCCATTCGGGCGATCTGAATTTCAGCTTTTCCGGCCTCAAGACGGCGGTCCTGACCCTGGTGCGGGAGCAGGGCGGGAATCTCGATGAGGCCTTCAAGGCCGATGCCGCCCGGGCCTTCCAGGAAGCCATTGTCGACGTCCTGGTGAAGAAGGCCCTGAAGGCCTTGAAGCAGACCGGGCTCAATCAGCTGGTGGTGGCGGGCGGCGTCGGCGCCAACCGGCAACTGCGGGAGCGGCTGGACAGCGAAGCCCGGCGCAAGCGCTTCCAGGTCTATTACCCCGAGCTGGAATTTTGCACCGACAACGGCGCCATGATCGCCCTGGCCGGGGCGCTACGCCTCCAGGCCGGCAGCCAGCCCAAGGCGGCTGGCGAATTCGCGGTGCGTCCCCGCTGGCCCCTGGCCGACCTGATGATCGGCTAATTGCGGGCCTGGGAAAGGCTGAAGCTGTCTACGCCCTCGAAGCGGGTCAGCTCGGCCGCCAATTCGGGCACCGGAGCACTCCGTTTGTTCCAGGCTACCGCCACGAAGTGCCAGGCGGCCCGGCCGTCCTTCTGTTCGATCCGCAGCGTGCCCCAGGCGATGTCGTAGCCCCGTTCCCGGGCGGCTTGTCCCAGAGTTTCTTCCCGGGGTACGAAGCCCGGGTGGAAATGGAGGGTGATGGCCACCGCCGGCCGGGAGGGCAGCCAGCGTTCCAGCTTCGACACCCAGGTCATGCAGAAGGCGGCCAGGGCGGTGAGGAGTATGGCGGCTCCGTAGAAGCCGACGCCGACCATGATGCCGATGGCCGATGAGGTCCAGATGGAGGCGGCGGTGGTGAGCCCGCTGATGGAAAAGCCTTCCTTCATGATGACGCCGGCCCCCAGGAAGCCGATGCCGGTGACCACCCCCTGGATCACCCGGGTAGGGTCGGGCGGGGCTGCGGTGACGAAGGCGGAATGGCCGCCGAACCAGAAGGCGGGGTAGCCGGCGATGATGGTGAGGGCGCAGGAGGCCGTGCATACCAGGGCATAGGTGCGCATGCCGGCGGCCCGGCCGTGGTAGGAGCGCTCGTAGCCGACGAATAGCCCCAGGGCCAGGGCGCCCACCAGGTTGGCGAAAATGACCAGATTGGTGACGATCTCCCCGAGCGACCAGTAGGAAGCAAGCAGGTCGTGGAGAGTCTCGCTCACCGGTCAGCCCTTCTTCTTGCTGCCGATCTTCGTTTCCTGGCCGGCCAGGAGGCGCTGGATGTTCTGCCAGTGCTTGCCGATGAGGGCCAGGGAAAGGATGCCGACGATGACGATGGAGGCGTCGACGGGGCGGGCGAGGCCGACATAGACCGGGGCCAGGGCGGCGGCGGCAACCGCCGCCAGGGAGGAGTAGCGGAAGGCGAAAGCCATGAACAGCCAGGTGCCGAGGACCGCCAGGCCGATGAGGGGGTCGAGGGCCAGGAGCACCCCGGCAGCGGTGGCCACCCCCTTGCCGCCCTTGAATTTCAGGAAGACAGGGAAGAGGTGGCCGAAGAAGACCGCCAGGGCCACCAGGCCGACCAGGAGGGCGGACAAGCCCATCTGCTGCGCAGCGAAGACGGCGACCCAGCCCTTGAGGGCGTCGCCCGCCAGGGTAAGGATGGCGGCTTTCTTGTTGCCGGTGCGCAGCACATTGGTGGCGCCCGGGTTGCCTGAACCATAGCTGCGGGGATCGGCCAAACCGAAAACCCGGGAGACGACGACGGCGAAGGGGACCGAGCCCAGCAGATAGGCGGCAAGGAGGGCGAGAACGGCGGTAGCGGCAGGAGGCATGGGCGAGGGGCGGTACGGAAGGGGCGGGCATCGGCCCCATGGGTTAAAATCCGCCAAATTCTACACTGCGAACCCCTGGCGGCGGCATGGACATCATTTTCATCGAAGAACTGCGCGTCGATACCTGGATCGGCATTTACCCGCGCGAAAAGGCCATGCCGCAGACCATCGAGCTATCCCTGCAGATCGGCGTGTCTACGGCTTCGGCCGGCGCTTCCGACGACATCCGCGACACGGTTGACTACGCCGTCGTGGTGCAGCGCCTGCGGGCCGAACTGGCGGAGCGCCATTTCAACCTGCTGGAAAAGCTGGCGGAATTCGTCGCCACCTTTCTCCTCGAGAACTTCGCCGCCCAGTGGATACGGGTCTCGGTGGCCAAGCTGGGGATGATGCCCGGGGTGAAGCGGGTGGGCGTGATTATTGAGCGCTCTGTCTGAGCGCTATTTCTCCAGCGCTGCTTCCACCGTTTTCGGATCCAGCACCCGCAGGATTTCCCGGGGGTCGATGCCCACCAGATAGCCCCGGCGGCCGCCGTTGATGTAGATGCGGGGCAGGTCGATGATGCCCTTCTCCACATAGACCGGCATTTTCCGCTTGGTCCCGAAGGGGCTGGTGCCGCCCACCAGGAAGCCGGTGTGGCGGTTGGCGACCTCCGGCTTGCAGGGCTCCACCTTCTTGCAGCCGATCTGCCGGGCCAGCTCCTTGGCCGAGACCGTGCAGTCGCCGTGCATGAGGATGATCAGGGGGCGGGTGGCTTCATCCTCGAAAACCAGGGTCTTCACCACCGCATGCTCGTCCACCCCCAGCTCCCGGGAAGAGACCCGGGTGCCGCCATGCTCCTCGTAGTCGTACAGGTGGTTGGTGAAGGCGACGCCGTGGGCGCGCAGGAATTTGGTGGCCGGGGTTTCCGGCGCCTTGTCGTTCTTGCTCATGGGGCGTGCATTCTACCCGCGGGGGTGGTGGATGGCGTGCAGCGACTTCAGCCGTTCCCGGGCCACGTGGGTGTAGATCTGGGTGGTGGAAATGTCGGCGTGGCCCAGCAGCAGTTGCACTACCCGCAGGTCGGCGCCGTGGTTCAAAAGGTGGGTGGCGAAGGCGTGGCGCAGCACATGGGGCGACAGGCGCTCCGGCGCGATGCCGGCGGTGCGGGCGTGGCGCTTCACCAGGTTCCAGAACATCTGGCGGGTCATGGCGCCGCCCCGGCCGGTGACGAAGACGGCATCGCTCTGCCGGCCGTTGAGGATGGCCGGGCGGGCTTCCTGCAGGTAGCGTCCCAGCCAGTCCAGGGCGACTTCCCCCAGTGGGACCAGCCGCTCCTTGCTGCCCTTGCCCAGGACCCGCACCACGCCTTCGTTGAAGCCCACCTCGTGGAGCTTGAGATTGACCAGTTCCGACACTCGCAGCCCGGTGGCGTAGAGGGTTTCCAGCATGGCCCGTTCCCGCAGGCCCAGGGGCGTATCCACCGCCGGGGCGGCGAGGAGGGCTTCCACCTGGGTTTCCGACATGACCTTGGGCAGCCGGGAGGGGCGCACCGGGTTGGCGAGATTCAGGGTGGGGTCGGCCAGGATGCGGCCCCGGGCCAGTTGCCAGCGGTAGAAGCGGCGCAGGCTGGAGAGGTAGCGGGATTGGGATGTGGCGCGCTTTTCCCGGGACAGGCGGGCGATGAAGCCGATGAGGGCGCCTTCGTCGGCCAGCAGCAGAGAGCTGCGCCGCTCCTGGCCGAGCCAAGCGGCGAGGCGGGAAAGGTCGGAACGGTAGCTGCCCAGGGTGGCCTTGGCGAGGCCGTCCTCCAGCCAGAGGGCGTCGCAGAAGGCGTCGATCTCGCCGAGATCGGCCTCAGAGGGCCCGCTCATGGGTCAGGAGCCAGCGCTTCACGTCCAGGAGAAAACCGCCCCGCTGGCGGCTGAAGCCGCCCAGGCTGCCGCCGCAACCCACCACCCGATGGCAGGGCACCACCAGGGGGAAGGGATTGGCGCCGCAGGCCTGGCCCACGGCCCGGGGGGCATTGTGAAGATCGGCGGCGATGTCGCCGTAGGTGCGGGTAACGCCGGGCGGAATGGCGGCAATCCGCTCCCATACCCGACGCTGGAAGATGGTGCCGGAGGGGCGCAGGGGCAGGCCGAAGGTGAATCCCGGGTCGGCCAGGTAGCTCCGCAGTTGGCGCACCACCTCCGCCGCCAGGAAATTGGCCGGGGCCACTTCCGGGCGGGGATCGAGATACTCGATCTCGATCACTTCCTCTTCGCTGCAGCGGACGCCGAGGCAGAACCCCGGCGCCGCCACAACAGCTTGATAGGTTTCAGCCGCGGACATGGCCGTCGCCGAGGACCACCCATTTCTGGCTGGTCAGACCTTCCAGGCCCACCGGACCCCGGGCGTGAATCTTGTCGGTGGAGATGCCGATCTCGGCCCCGAGGCCGTATTCGAAGCCGTCGGCGAAGCGGGTGGAGGCGTTGATCATCACCGAGCTCGAATCCACCTCCCGCAGGAAGCGCATGGCCTTGGGATGGTTGTCGGTGACGATGGCATCGGTATGGTGGGAAGAATACTGGTTGATGTGGGCGATGGCCTCGTCGATGCCCGACACCACTTTCACCGAGATGATGGGGGCCAGGTATTCCGTGTAGTAATCCTCTTCCGTCGCTGTCTTGGCTTCCGGCACGATGGCCCGGGTTTCCGGGCAGCCGCGGATTTCCACCTCCTTGGACAGCAGCATCCTGGCCACGGCCGGCAGGAGCTTTTCGGCCACCGCCCGGTCGACCAGGAGCGACTCGGTGGTGTTGCAGGTGCCGTAGCGCTGGGTCTTGGCGTTCTCGACGATCTTCAGGGCCTTGGCCGGGTCGGCTTCGGTTTCGAGATAGACGTGGCAGTTGCCGTCCAGGTGCTGGATCATGGGGACCCGGGACTCCGCCAGGAGGCGGGCGATGAGGCCCTTGCCGCCGCGGGGCACGATGACGTCCACGAATTCCCGCAGGGTGATCAGCTCGCCGACGGCGGCCCGGTCGGTGGTGTCGATGACCTGCACGCACTCGGCCGGCAGCCCGGCGGCCTGGAGTCCTTCCTGGACCAGGGCGGCGATGGCCCGGTTGGAGCGGATGGCCTCCGAGCCGCCCCGCAGGATGGCAGCATTGCCGGACTTGAGGCAGAGGGCGGCGGCGTCCGCCGTCACATTCGGGCGGGCTTCATAGATGATGCCGATGACCCCCAGGGGGACCCGCATCCGGCCCACCTGGATGCCGGAGGGGCGGTACTTGATGTCGGTCATTTCGCCCACCGGGTCGGGAAGCTTGGCCACCTGTTCCACCCCCTCGGCCATGCTGTCGACACCCTTTTCCGAAAGGGTCAGGCGGTCGAGCAGGGCGGCCTCCAGGCCGGCGGCTCGGGCCGCTGCCAGGTCTTCCTGGTTGGCGGCCACCAGGGCGGCCTTCTCGCGGCGGATGGCGGTGGCTACCGCCAGCAGAGCTGCATTCTTTTCGGCGGAGGATGCCTGGGCGAGGCGGCGGGAGGCAGCCCGGGCCTGGCGCCCGAGGGTTTCCATGTACTGCTTTATATCCATGATTTTTCGGGGAAACGAGAAAATCCCATTATAGCGAGCAAAAGATGAACTAAATTGCTAGGAACTTCTTGACGCGGGTAAACTCTTACCCGCAACTACTGTCTGTAACTTATCCGAGGACGTGATGACTGAAAAAATTATCCTGCCGGCCGAAGTGAAGGTTTGTGCCACTTGCAGCTACTGGGACGGCGATAGGGTAGTGGATTCGGACATGAAGGTAGTGGTCGTGGCAGCCTCCTGCCAGGGCGAGTGCCTGGCCCAGGAGAGAATGATCCCGGGGCTGAACGACGTTCGCCAGGAGCGTTCCTGCATCTGGGAGCACCTGGACCCGGACGAGCCAAGCGACCTGGCCGCCTGAATTATCTTTGCGCCGAAAGCTGCAGTCCCAGGCGCAGGAATTCTTCCCAGACGTTGCCGCGGCCGATGCCTTTGATGAGGCGGTCGATTTTCCCCGCATGCTGCAAGGCAGCTTCGATACGCACCAGCGGCAGGCGTTGCAGGGCGCGTTTCACCTGATTCTGCCGGGGTCCCCAGACCTTGGCTTCCTTAAAGAGCATATCGGGGGATTGTCCCCGTTCCATGCCTGATTTCACCATTGCCAGGGCCCGGATTTCCTCGCCCATGGCCCACAGCACCAGGGGCGGCGCTTCGCCTTCCTGCTGGAGGCCCTCCAGGGTGCGGATGAGGCGGGCGCTGTCGCCGGCCAGCAAGGCTTCCCGCAGGCTGTCGATGTCGTAGCGGGCGACGTTGAGGACCGCCTCCCGGATCTGTTCCAGGCTCAAGGCACCGGCCGGGTAGAGGAGACCCAGCTTCTGGATTTCCTGGTGGGCGGCCAGCAGGTTGCCCTCGACCCGGTCGGCGATGAAGCGCAGTGCGGTGTTGTCGGCGCTCTGCTGCTGCCGGCGCAGCCGTCCGGCGATCCAGGCCGGCAGGTCCGCCAGGGGCGGGGCCATGAGCTTCACCGCCACGCCGGCCTGGGCGAGAGCTGTGAACCAGGCCGCTTTTTCCTCACGCCAGTCCAGTTCCGGTAGGGTGACCAGCAGCAGGGTGTCGGAAGAGAGATGGCTGCACCAGGCCTGGAGGGCGGCGCCGCCTTCCCGGCCGGGCTTGCCGTTGGGGATGCGCAGGTCGATGAGCTTCCTGTCCCCGAAGAGGGAAAGGTTGCCCCCCGCCGCCAGCAGCTGGTTCCAGTCGAACCCCGGCAGGGCGGTCAGCACTTCCCGCTCGCTGTAGCCTTCCCGGCGGGCCTTGGCCCGGATGCTGTCGGCGGCTTCCAGGACGAGCAGGGGCTCGTCGCCGTAAAGCACGTAAAGGGGCCGCAGTTCGCGTTCCAGATGCCCCGGCAGTTGCTCCCCTTTGAGCAGCATTACGGCGTTTCTTCCTCCTGCTCGGGGTTCCTCGGCTTCACGATCGCCAGCCGGCGCACGATCTGGGATGCCACGTCGAAATTGACGTCGCGCCAGAGCAGCATCTCTTCCTGCTCCTTGGCCAGGACGGCGGAGGCGTTGTAGGTCATGTCGCGGATGACGGTGATCTCACTGGGCGGCACCAGGGTGCGGCCCTTGGCATCGACGACGCGGAAACCGTAGGTCACCTGCAGGCGGTATTCCCTCACCTGGCCCTGGGCGTCCACGCTCAGGATGCCCTTGTCGCGGCGGTCGTAGAGCTGCTGCAGGATGGCTTCCGCGTCCTGGGGCCTGGCGGTCAGGGTGGTGCCGCCGGCGGACTCGATGTAGCGCTTGAGCCAGATGGCCTGTTCGGCATCCGCCGGCAGGGCGATGTAGAAGGTCTTGTAGGGAAGCTGCGCACTGGCGCTGCCCCGCAGCTGGAAGCCGCAGCCGGCGACGACGGTTGCCATGAGCAGGGCGGCGAGCAGAGTGCGCATGAGGTTTCTTCCTTAAACCACGATATTGACCAGGCGCCCCGGTACGACCACAACCTTCTTGGGCGGCTTGCCTTCCATGAACTTCTGAGCCCCTTCGCAAGCGAGGGCGGCGGCCTCGATGGCGGCCTTGTCGGCCTCGGCGGCGATGCGGATGGAACCCCGCAGCTTGCCGTTCACCTGCACCATGAGTTCGATCTCGTCCTGTTTCAGGGCCGCCGGATCAGCCTTGGGGAAGGCTTGCCGGCCGGCGTCCTGGCCCGGCCTCAGTTCGGCGTAGAGGGCCTGGCAGAGGTGGGGGGCGATGGGGAAGAGCAGCAGGCTGACCCCTTCCAGCACTTCCTGGGCCAGGGCGCGGCCGGCGTCGGAGGATAGGTCGGCCTTGTCGTAGGCGTTGAGGAGTTCCATCACTGCCGCGATGGCGGTATTGAACTGCTTGCGGCGGCCATAGTCGTCGGCCACCTTCTGCATGGTCTGGTGGAGCTTGCGGCGCAGGTCGGCCTGGGGCGCAGGCAGCCCGTCGCTGGTCGTGCAGGCGGCGACGGCGCCGGCCTGGACGTGGTCATAGACGCTCTTCCACAGCCGGCGCAGGAAACGGAAGGCGCCATCGACGCCGGCGTCGGACCATTCCAGGGACTGGTCCGGGGGCGAGGCGAACATGATGAACAGGCGGGCCGTGTCGGCGCCGTACTGGTCGATGAGGGCCTGGGGATCGACGCCGTTGTTCTTGGACTTGGACATCTTCTCGGTGCCGCCGATGACCACCGGCTGGCCGTCGGCCTTCAGGGTGGCACCCACCGGGCGGCCCCGCTCGTCGGTGGTGACATCCACGTCGGCCGGGTTGATCCACTGCTTCTTGCCGCCTTCCAGGTCGCGGTAGAAGGTGGGGGCCACCACCATGCCCTGGGTGAGCAGATTGGCGAAGGGTTCCCCCAGGTCGCCGATGAGGCCCACATCCCGCATCAGCTTGGTGAAGAAGCGGGAATAGAGAAGGTGCAGGATAGCGTGCTCGATGCCGCCGATGTACTGGTCGATGCCGCCCTTGCACCAGTAGCCGACGCGTTCGTCCACCATCGCTTTGTCGTTGTCCGGGCAGGCGTAGCGCAGGAAGTACCAGGAGGATTCCACGAAGGTGTCCATGGTGTCGGTTTCCCGCCGGGCCGGCTTGCCGCACTTGGGGCAGGTGGTCTCGTAGAACTCGGGCATACGGGCCAGGGGCGAGCCGGCGCCGGTAATTTCCACGTTCTCGGGCAGGACCACCGGCAGCTGGTCATCGGGGACCGGCACGTCGCCGCAGTCGGCGCAATGGATGATGGGAATCGGGCAGCCCCAATAGCGCTGGCGGGAAATGCCCCAGTCCCGCAGACGGAACTGGACCTTCTTCTCGCCGAGATTCCTGGCGGCGAGATCGGCGGCGATGGCATCTACGGCGGCGTCATAGGCCAGGCCGTCGTACTTGCCGGAATTGATGCAGACCCCCTTGGTCTTGTCGCCGTACCATTCTTGCCAGCCGTCCAGGCTGAAAGTCTCGCCTTCCGCGGCGATGACCTGCCTGATGGGCAGGTTGTATTTCTTGGCGAAGGCGAAATCCCGCTCGTCGTGGGCCGGCACGGCCATGACGGCGCCCTCGCCGTAGCCCATGAGCACGTAATTGCCGACCCAGACCTCGACCTTCTCGCCGGTGAGGGGATGGGTGACGAAGATGCCGGTGGGCATGCCCTTCTTTTCCATGGTGGCGAGGTCGGCCTCGGCCACCCCGCCCTTCTTGCATTCCTCGATGAAGGCGGCCAGTTCCGGATTACCCTGGGCGGCCCGGGTGGCGAGCGGGTGCTCGGCGGCCACGGCGCAGAAGGTGACGCCCATGATGGTGTCGGCCCGGGTGGTGAAGACCCAGAGCTTTTCCTCTTTGCCGTCCAGTTCGTAGGGGAAGGCGAAGCGCACGCCCACGCTCTTGCCGATCCAGTTCTTCTGCATCAGCCGCACCTGCTCGGGCCAGCCGGTGAGGTTGTCCAGCTCGTTCAGGAGTTCCTCGGCGTAGGCGGTGATCTTCATGTAGTACATGGGGATCTCGCGCTTTTCCACCAGGGCGCCGGAGCGCCAGCCGCGGCCATCAATGACTTGTTCGTTAGCCAGCACCGTGTGGTCCACCGGGTCCCAGTTCACCGTCCCCAGCTTCTTGTACACCAGGCCCTTTTCGAAGAGGCGGGTGAACAGCCACTGCTCCCAGCGGTAGTAGTCCGGCCTGCAGGTGGCGACTTCGCGCTCCCAGTCGATGGACAAGCCCAGCGACTTGAGCTGCTTCTTCATGTACTCGATGTTCTGGTACGTCCAGGCGGCGGGGGGGACGTTGTTCTGCAGCGCCGCGTTCTCCGCCGGCATGCCGAAGGCGTCCCAGCCCATGGGCTGCAGCACGTTGTAGCCCTGCATGGCGTGGAAACGGGAGAGGACGTCGCCAATGGTATAGTTGCGCACGTGGCCCATGTGCAGCTTCCCCGAGGGGTACGGGAACATGGACAGGCAATAGTATTTCGGCCGGGTGGCGTCTTCGACGGCGCGGGCGGCGCGGGTTTGCTCCCAGTGGGCTTGGGCTTGGCGCTCGATGTCGGCCGGAAGGTATTTGTCCTGCATGGCGTTCGGAGAATGGTTCTGGAAACGCCGGATTATACCGGCAGGCGCGGGGAGTTGGCCTTGCCGCGCCGCCGAAACTCAGGCGTCAGGCCGCCTTTTTGGGCAGATAGAATTTCTGCCAGGTGTGCTGCCAGAAGCGATAGGTGTTCTGGGCGGCCATCAGCGAGAACATCGACATGCGGGTCTGATGGCGGTAGATCCAGGATAGGCGCGGGGCGGGCGTGAGACTATCGACGGGTGCCAGGTGGGCTTCGTCCTCGACCAGGGAAAGGAAATGTTCCATGGCCAGGCCCCAATACTCGGAGCCTTCGGCGGCGCCGGTCAGGTGCTCGGCCTCGCCGGCGGCGCGACGCCACAGTTTGAGGGCCAGTTCGTCGCTGATGCCAGCCTTCCGGGCGACCCAAGGCAAGATCTTTGGTGCTTTCATGCTATTACTCCTTTGTTCGGCGGTAGCCGTGCGCTGGGTTGGGTGCCTCGTGGGCGATCATGTTTTGTGCAGCGCAATATAATTTTATATGAGACCTGATGGGTTTCTTCGGTAATTTACACTTTGTTGCCAATGCCGTTATTGTGCGTTGCACAAAAACAACATAATTGGCCTTACCAATGAGCCGGCGGCGCGATATGCGGTGCCGGTTTCGAACGGATTGATCTATGTCAGACTTGCTCGCCAATCTCAACCCGCCCCAATTGCAGGCGGTCACCCTGCCGCCCATGCACGCTTTGATCCTGGCCGGCGCGGGGAGCGGCAAGACGCGAGTCCTGACGACCCGCATCGCCTGGCTCATTTCCACCGGCCAGGCGGGCCCCCACAGCATCCTGGCGGTGACCTTCACCAACAAGGCGGCCCGGGAAATGACCACCCGCCTTTCCGCCCTGGTGCCCATCAACACCCGGGGCATGTGGATCGGCACCTTCCACGGCCTGTGCAATCGTCTCCTGCGGGCCCACCACCGGGAAGCCGGACTGCCCCAGACTTTCCAGATCCTGGATTCGGCCGACCAGCTGGCGGCGGTCAAGCGCCTCCTGAAGAACCTCAACGTGGATGACGAGAAATACCCGCCCCGGGAACTCTGCCACTTCATCAACGCCCACAAGGAACAGGGCATCCGGGCTGCCCGGGCCGAGGCCTACGATGCCTGGACCCAGCGCCGGGTGGAGCTTTACGCCGAGTACGAGGTCCAGTGCAACCGGGAGGGGGTGGTGGATTTCGCCGAACTGCTGCTGCGCACCTACGAGCTCCTGTCGCGAAACGAGCCCCTGCGCCGCCATTACCAGGAGCGCTTCCGCCACATCCTGGTGGATGAATTCCAGGACACCAACAAGCTTCAATACGCCTGGCTCCAGCTCCTGGCGGCGGGCGGCGCCTGCGTCTTCGCGGTGGGGGACGACGATCAGAGCATCTACGCCTTCCGGGGCGCCGAAGTCGGCAACATGCGGGATTTCGAGCGGGATTACGCTGGTCAGAATGTCATCCGCCTGGAGCAGAACTACCGTTCCCACGGCAATATCCTGGCCGCCGCCAACGCCCTCATCAAGCACAACCGGGGCCGCCTCGGGAAGAACCTGTGGACCGATGCCGGCGCCGGCGAGCCCATCCGGGCCTTCGAGGGCTTTTCCGACCTGGATGAAGCCCGCTTCGTCATCGACGAGATCCGGGAACTGATCCGCGACGGCATGCCCCGGGACCAGATCGCCATCCTCTACCGCTCCAATGCCCAGTCCCGGGTCCTGGAGCACGAACTGTTCACCCGGGGGGTGCCCTACCGGGTCTACGGCGGCCTGCGCTTCTTCGAGCGCCAGGAGGTGAAGCATGCCCTGGCCTACCTGCGCCTCATCGGCAACCCGGACGACGACACCGCCTTCCTGCGGGTGGTGAATTTCCCCGCCCGGGGCATTGGCGCCCGCACCCTGGAAAATCTCCAGACCGCCGCCCACCAGATCAACTCCAGCCTCTACAACGCTGCCGCTTCCCTGACCGGCAAGGGGGGGCAGGCGGTGGGCGCCTTCGTGCGCCTGATCGAGACCCTGCGCCAGGAAACCCAGAATCTGCCGCTGCCGGAAATGGTCGAGCACGTGGTGGAGAAAAGCGGCCTCGCCCAGCATTACCGGAACGAGAAGGAGGGACAGGAGCGCCTGGAAAACCTGGATGAACTGGTGAATGCCGCCGCCAGTTTCGTGGACGAGGAGGGCACCATCGCCGAACACGGTTCCCTGGTCGCCTTCCTCACCCATGCTTCCCTGGAGGGGGGCGAGCACCAGGCCGGCGAAGGCCAGGAGGCGGTGCAGCTGATGACGGTCCATGCCGCCAAGGGCCTGGAATTCAATGTGGTCTTCATCACCGGCCTGGAGCAGGGCCTCTTTCCTCACGAGAATTCAGTGGCCGAGGGTCGGGACGGCCTCGAGGAGGAGCGCCGGCTCATGTACGTGGCTCTCACCCGGGCCCGGCAGCGGCTCTACCTGTCCTGTGCCCAGACCCGCATGCTTCATGGGCAGACCCGCTATTGCGTGCCGTCCACCTTCCTGGACGAGATTCCGGTCAATCTGCTGTTCAAGATCAACCGGGCAACCTCGGCGGCCATGGCACCGACCGCCAGCTACAAAGCGCCGGCGGCCGAGCCGGCGGGGGGCTTGCGCATCGGCCAGACGGTGCAGCACGCCAAGTTCGGCCTCGGGGTCATCGTCGCCGCCGAAGGCCGGGGGGCGGATGCCCGGGTGCAGGTCAATTTCGGCACTGCCGGCCTCAAGTGGCTGGCCCTGGAGTACGCCAAGCTAACGCCGGTTTGAGGCCGGGGCTGAGAGGAAGTAGCGGATGGCCTGGGCCCGCAGCCGTTCCGCCAGTTCGGCCTCGCCGGCCTGGCTGATGTCGGCGTGCAGGGCCGGGGCGATCTCCCGGAAGCGGGCCGCCAGCCGGGGGTCGAAATGCTTGCCGGCCTCCTGGCCGATCAGGTCGAGGGCGGCCTCCACCGGCCAGGGGGCTTTGTAGGGACGCTGGGCGGTGAGGGCGTCGAAGACGTCCACGATGGCGAAGGCCCGGGCGTTGAGGGGAATGTCCTCGCCGGTGAGGCCGTTCAGGTAGCCGGAGCCGTCGAATTTCTCGTGGTGGTAGGCGATGACGTCCCGGGCGCCGTGGAGCCATTCCGATTTGCCGACGATATCCACGCCGAGGGCTACGTGGGTGCGCATGACGGCGAATTCCTCCTCGGTCAGCTTGCCGGGCTTGAGGAGGATGCTGTCGCTGATGCCGATCTTGCCGACATCGTGCAGGAAAGCGCCGAGCAGGAGGTGGCGCATGGCGGCGCCATGGATGCCGACGGCTTCCCCCAGGGCGATGGCGTAGAGGGCGACCCGGAAATTGTGCTCGCCGGTGTCCGAGTCCCGCTTGGCGATGGCCTCTCCCAGGGCGGTGGCCATTTCCAGGTTGCCCTTCAGAATGTCCCGGGAGGCCCGGATGACGTGCCGGTTGAGCCCCAGGATGACGGGGTAGAAGACGATGGCGGCCAGGAGAACCGCGGCCAAGGCGACCGCCAGGGTGCGGGCGAGCTGGTCCTGGAGGTGGGCGATAGTTTCCGGATCGACGATGAAGACGCCTTCGAAATAACCGGCGATTTCACCGGCTTCGGTCTTCAGGGGGGTTAGCACCTGGACCACGGTCTGCTCGTCGATGGCGTATTTCACGTAGTGGCTGTGCTCGTCCGCCGGGAAGGCATGGGCGTACTGCTTCAGGCCTTCCTCGATAGCTCCGTGGCGGGGATTGACGGCCTCCACCAGCTTTTCCTTGCGGTGGTCGTAAAGTTCGATGACTACGAAATTGTTGCGGACGAATTCCGTAGCCCGTTCCTGCAGGCGCGCCAGTTGCTCCGCCTTGGGGTGGCCGTGATTCAGTCCTTCGACGGGAAATTCGGAAGCCTGGGCGGCGGCCAGGGCGACTACGTGGTCGTCGATCTTCTCGGTCTCGATGTAATAGACGCCGGCCCCGATGGCGACGGAAGCCAGGAGCCAGGCGGCCAGGAGGCGGGTGAGGATGACTCGGTGGATCGAGAACATGCCGAGATGATACGCTGAGCGCTTTGCCCCGTCGTTAACCCATCCTTAAGGGAAGAACATGACCCATGCCATTCGCTTTCACCGGACCGGCGGGCCGGAAGTGCTGACCTGGGAAGCGGTCGAAGTCGGCGCCCCCGGGCCCGGCGAGGCCCGCATCCGCCATGCCGCGGTGGGCCTCAATTTCATCGACACCTACCACCGTAGCGGCCTCTACCCCGTTCCCCTGCCCAGCGGCATCGGCATGGAAGGGGCGGGCACGGTGGTGGCCGTGGGGGAGGGCGTCAGCGGCCTCCAGCCCGGCGACCGGGTTGCCTATGCCGGCGGCCCCCTGGGGGCCTACGCCGAGGTACGCAACATCCCGGCCCATCGCCTGCTGAAGCTGCCGGATGCCATCGATTTCAATACCGCCGCCGCCATGATGCTGCAGGGGCTCACCGCCGCCTACCTGCTGCGCCGCACCTACCGGGTCCAGGCGGGGGATCCCGTCCTCATCCATGCCGCCGCCGGCGGCGTCGGGCTCATCGCCTGCCAATGGGCCAAGGCCCTGGGGGCGACGGTCATCGGTACGGTGGGATCGGAGGCCAAGGCCGAGCTGGCCCGGGCCCACGGCTGCGACCATGTCATCGACTACAGCCGGGAGGATTTCACGGCCCGGGTGAAGGCCATCACCGGCGAGGGAGTGGCGGTGGTCTATGACGGCGTCGGCAAGGATACCTTCATGGGTTCCCTCGACAGCCTGCGGCCCTTCGGCATGATGGTGAGCTACGGCAACGCCTCGGGCCCGGTGCCGCCCCTGGATATCCTCCTCCTCTCCCAGAAGGGGTCCCTCTACGTCACCCGGCCCACTCTCATGACCCACATCGCCCAACGGTCCGACCTGGAGGCCCTGGGGGCGGAACTCTTCGCGGTGGTGGAAAGCGGCAAGGTGAAGATCGAGGTGCGCCAGACCTATGCCCTCAAGGATGCCGCCCAGGCCCACATCGACCTGGAAGCCCGCCGGACCACGGGGTCCACCATTCTGCTGCCATGATGGCGAAGGTGAAGGGCGCACTCGTCTCCCTGCGGGACCTGGTGGCCACCGCCTGGTGGATCATCCTGATCGCCGGCATCGGCTTCGCCGTCGCCCTCCGCTTCGTCCAGCCGGCGCCGCCGAAGCACGTGGTCATCACCACCGGCAGCGAAGGCGGCGCCTACTACCACTTCGCCGGGCGTTACGCCGCCATCCTGGCCAAGAACGGCATTGCCCTGGAGGTGCGGCCCTCGGCCGGCTCCCTGGAAAACCTGGCGCGCCTGAAGAGGGACGAGGCCCAGATCGCCTTCGTCCAGGGCGGGGTGCTCCAGCAGCCCGAGGACGAGCCCGCCTACTCCTTCGAGGAATCTCCCCTGAAATCCCTCGGCAGCGTCTTCTACGAGCCGGTCTGGGTCTTCTACCGGGGCCCCAGGAAGCTGGATCGCCTCACCGACCTGGCCGGCAAGCGCATCGCCATCGGCCAGGAGGGCAGCGGGGTGCGCCAGCTGGCCCAGCAACTCCTGGAGGCCAACGACATCGCCCCCGGCGGCCATCTCCTGCCCCTGGGGGGGCTGCAGGCGGCGGAGGAACTGCAGCAGGGGCGCATCGACGCCGCCTTCGTCATCGCCGCCCAGGAGGCGCCGGTGGTGCAGGTGCTGTTGCGGTCCCCGGGTATCCAGGTCATGAGCTTTTCCCAGGCCGAGGCCTACCAGCGCCGCTTCCCCTTCCTCAACCGCTTGGTCATGCCCCACGGGGTGGTGGATTTGGTGCGGGACTTCCCGGCCGACAATGTTTCCCTCCTCGCCCCCACCGCCAACCTGGTGGTGCGCAGCGACCTCCATCCGGCCCTACAGAGCCTCCTTCTGCAGGCCGCCAGCGAAATTCACGGCGGCGTCGGCTTCTTCCAGAACCGGGGCGAGTTCCCGGCCTACAAGGACGCCCTCCTGCCTCTGTCCTCGGAAGCGGCCCGCTACTACAAGGCTGGCGCCCCTTTCCTGCAGCGCTACCTGCCCTTCTGGCTGGCGGTGCTCATCGACCGCCTGATCGTCCTGGTGGTGCCCCTCATCGCCCTCCTCATCCCCCTCATCAAGGTGGCGCCGGCCATCTATTCCTGGCGGGTGCGCTCGAAAGTCTATCGATGCTACGGCGAATTGAAATTCCTCGAGAACGAGCTGAAGCAGCATTTCGACCGCACCCGGCTGCCCGACTACCGCCGCCGGCTGGATGCCATCGACGAGGAAGCCAGCGACCTGTCGGTGCCCCTGGCTTTCACCGACCTGGTCTATACCTTGCGGGAGCACGTCAACCTGGTGCGGCTGGCGCTTTCCAAGCTGGAGCAGCAGTCGGTTCCGGAAAGGCCGGCCCCGCCGGCGGATTGACCCCGTCTCCGCCGCTGCTATAGTGCGGCCATTCTCTTCTTGGCACGGAGTGGCCGCATGTCCCAGATTACCCCCTTCGCCGGCCTGGATGTCCTGCTGGTCGAGCCTTCTTCAACCCAGGCCAAGCTGACGGTCCGCATGCTCCAGAATCTCGGCATCGACGCGGTGCGCCTTGCCGGCACGGGGGCGGAAGCCCTGGCGGCCATGGCGGCGAAGTGCCCGGACCTGGTGCTGAGCAGCCTCTATCTCCCGGACATGGCCGGCACCGACCTGGTGCAGGCCATGCGGGCCGAGGCTGCCCTGGAAACGGTGCCCTTCCTGCTTGTCTCCAGCGAGACCCGGCCCCAGGTCCTGGACCCGGTGCGGCAAAGCGGTGCCTGCAGCATCGTCACCAAGCCCTTCACCGAGGAGCAGCTGGCCCGGGGGCTCCAGGCCGCTACCGAATACCTGAATCCCTCCGTCGACTTCGACAGCCTCGATCTGGAGAACCTGCGGGTCCTCATGGTGGACGACAGCACCGCCTCCCGCCGGCACATGCGGCGCATCCTGGAGGAGCTGGGCATCGAACGTATCACCGAAGCCGTCAATGGCCGCGAGGCGGTGGCCTGCCTGCAGGAAACCCTGATCGACCTGGTCGTCACCGACTACAACATGCCGGAAATGGATGGCAAGGA
Source organism: Rhodocyclaceae bacterium (assembly GCA_018261935.1). Taxonomy (GTDB): domain Bacteria; phylum Pseudomonadota; class Gammaproteobacteria; order Burkholderiales; family Rhodocyclaceae; genus JAGTRP01. The sequence continues at coordinate 14,971 of JAGTRP010000021.1, read as the reverse complement.
GCTCACCGAGTACATCCGCACCCAGAGCTGGCAGAACGCCGTGCCCATCATGATGGTGACCAGCGAAGAAAACGAGGGGCGTCTGGCGGCCGTTCAGAAGGCTGGCGTGTCGGCCATCTGCGACAAGCCCTTCGACATCACCACCGTCCGGCGACTGATCGCCCAGACCGTCGCCGGCTGATCCACGCCGCCACCAGGGTGGCGGCCGCCAGCAGCACCAGGAGGGGGTCGAAGAGGGCGTCCCACAGGTTGCCGAAAAGTCCCGCGGCATAGGCCAGGAGGTCGCCGCCGAGGATGACCAGCCAGCCCTGTTGCCGCCGCCAGGCGAGCCAGCCGGCCAGGGGAAGGAGGGCGAGGAGGAGCGGCAGCGGCTGGTACCCCAGTCCGTAGGGATCGAAGGGGCCCAGTCCCAGGGCCGGGGGATAGAACACCAGGGCGATCATCAGCAGGACGCCGGCCGACCCCGCACCCAGGTATCCTGGTGACCGGGGCGCCAGCAGGCGGCGGAGCGCTAGCTGCAGCAGGGTGAAGGAGGGGGCCGCGAAAGCTCCGTGCAGGGCCATGGCCAGGCTCTCGCCGGCCAGAAGGGGCGCGAGGCCGAGGCCCATGGCGCCCAGGGCCACCGGCAGGCGCCGGCCCCGGGGCAGGAAGCTGGCGGCTGCGCCCAGCAGGACCACCCAGGCCGCCGGACCGTACAGGACCGCGGCGCTCATGGTTCTTGCCCCAATAGCCAGGCCTCGCTGAAGGCGGCGTGCTTGATGCCCTGCCGGCGCCAGGTCCAGGCCAGATGAATGCGGCCATCCCGGGCCAGCAGCAGGGCGGGATAGGAAAACTCGGCCCCGTCATCGGCGGCAGTTTCGACCGTCCGAGCCGCTTTCCAGGTCCGCCCCTCGTCCTCCGACAGCCAAAGCGCCAGGATATGCCGCCCTTCGCCGGGGTTGCCGGCCAGCAGCAGGCGGCCGCTGGGCAGGCGCAGGACGGCCAGGGAGGAATTGGGATTGCCCAGGGGCAGGGGCGGCCGGGCCTCCCAGGTGCGGCCGCCGTCGCCGGTGGCGGCCACCCGGACCTGTCCGGGGCCGGGTCCGGCATCCCGCAGCCAGGCCAGGGCCCGGTGCGGGTCGAGGGCGACGACGGCGGGCTGGAGGGTGGGGCGCTCCGAAGGCAGGCGAACCTTGTCCAGGATGCGGCCGTCGGCGGCAAGGCGCAGCCATTCGCCCTGCTTGCCGATGAACTCGTGATAGGCCGGCAGCCCCAGGCCGCCGTCGGCCAGGGGCACGGGCGGGGTGCGCACCAGGGTGCTGATGTTGAAGAAGGGCGAGGCCACCAGTTTCTCCGGACCGGACCAGGTGGCGCCGCCATCGACGGAGAGGGCATGGTTGATGGAACTTCCCGCCCAGCCGCCGACGGCGGCGCTCACGTACCACAGGTGCAGGCGATCCCCCTGGGCGTAGAGCACCGGGTTGCCGAGCTTGCGCACGTGGCTCTGGGTGCCGCGGGCGGTGCCCTCCCGCCGGGCGATGGGGCGCGGCGGGGTCCAGTCGTCCGGCTCCAAGGTCGAAAACCACACCGCCACGTCGGCCGCCCCTTCCCGGGAACCGGCGAACCAGGCGGCGGCGATGCGCCCGTCCGGCAACTGGGCGAGGCTGGCGGCGTGGGCGGAAGGCGCGGCGGCGGGCAGCAGCTCGGCGCGGAATTCCGCCGGCAGGGGCGAGAGCGCGGCGGCGGGCGGGGGCAGGAAGGCCGGCTCGGGCGGCAGGGGAGCTCGCCAGAGGGCGGCGGCCAGGCCCGCCAGGAAGAAGGCCGGGGCGGCCCAGGAGGGAGCCGTCATCGCGGCCGGAGCTCGAACCACTCGATGGTGGTGGCCAGGGGCTCGAGGCGGCGGCTCTTCAGGGCTTCCAGCCAGTCCTTGCCGGTGGCGCCGACCCGGGCGAAGCGCAGGGCGGAGCCATGGCTCGCCAGGACCTGGTAATGGCCGGCGGGGACAGCCTGGTAGCCGGCCTGGGCGAGCTGCTGGCGGAGTTGGGGGACGTCCTTGCCCTCGGCGAAGACCAGGGCGCCGAGGGCGGCCAGTTCGATGGCATCGTAGCCGTCGATGGCGGCGTAGTGGCGCTGGGGCTGGCGGGAGAGGATGGGCAGGAGGGCCGGCTGGGGACCGTCGAATAGGGCGATGACCCGGGTCCTGCCGAGTTCCACCACCTCGGCCGGCACCGCATTTACCCCGAGGGCGGGAAAGACGCCCCAGAAGACGGCGATCCAGAACAGGATGGGCGCGGCCACGGTATGGGCGAGGGGGCGGGGCCGCCACCAGGCCCAAGCGAAATAGAGGGCCGGCGCCACCAGCCAGTACCAGCCGCCGAGGCCGAACCAGAAGGCGAAGACGGCCAGGACCCCCCCCAGGACCAGGGCGACGGCCAGCCCCAGCCGGAAGGGCCAGCGGGCGGTGAGGCCGGGCAGGGCCCAGGCCAGGAAGATGGCCAGCGGCACCAGGGACCCGATCAGGTAGCGGTCGAAGCTCTTGATGAAGAGGAAGGGCAGGAAGGTGACCAGGAACCAGGCCAGGAGGCAGCGCGGCAGCCGGGGCTCCCGGCGGTGGGCCCAGGCGGCGGCGAGGAAGACGAAGACCCAGGGCAGGGCCACGTTGATGAGGCCGAGGATGATTTCCGGCGTGGGATGGAAGAATTGCCGGGATTCCAGTTCGTCGGCGAAGGCCAGCCGGGCCGCCTCGGGATAGAGCATCTTCACCAGGGCGAACCAGGGGAGCGCCAGGGCCAGGCAGAGGGCCCCGTTGGCAGCCAGGCTCGGCCAGTGGGGGAGGAGGCTGGCAGGGGAAAGCCGTTTTGACAGCAGCAGCGCCAGCACCCCGCCGCCGCAGACCAGGGCCACGACGGGGCCCTTGACCAGGAAGCCGGCGGCGAGCAGCAGGGCGGTGAGGGTCAGCCAGGGCCAGCGGCGGGAGTCCTGCCAGGCCAGGAGACTCCAGAAGGCGGCGGCGGACAGCGCCGCCACCGGCACGTCCAGCATGAAGCGGCGGCCTTCGCTGTGGAGCCCGAGGAAGGTCAGGAGAATGAGCCCGGCCGCGAGTCCGGTGCCGGCATCCCGGGTGAGGCGCCGGGCGATGCCGGCGGTGGCGGCCACCAGCAGGGCCGCGAAGAGGACCGCGACCAGGCGGGCGCTGGTCAGGGAAATGCCCAGGGTCTCGTAGCTGACGCGCCCCAGCCAGTAGAGGAGCGGGGGCTTGCGGATGCGGGGGGCGCCGTCGAGGAAGGGGACCAGCCAGTGGTTCTCCTCCATCATCTCCATCGGCGTCCGGAAGCCCAGGTAGAACTCGTCCTTGCCGGTGACCCCGGTGGGTTCCCAGATGCCCAGGCCGAGGACGACGAGGGCGAGGAGGAAGAGGAAAAGAGTCTGGCGCCGGGCGGTCATGGGGGGCGATTCTACCGGCAAAGATCAAACGGGCCGATGGTCGGGGCGCTGGCGCGGTAAAATTCGGCCCTATGAGCGACCTGCAATTCATCCACCTCCGCCTCCATTCCGAATACTCCGTCACCGACGGCATCGTCCGCGTCGGCGACGCCGTCAAGCGGGCTGCCGCCGACGGCATGCCGGCCCTGGCCCTCACCGATCTCGCCAACCTCTTCGGTCTGGTGAAGTTCTACACGGGTGCCCGGGGCAAGGGGGTGAAACCCATCGCCGGGGCGGACGTGTGGATCGCCAACCCGGAGTCGCCGGCCGATCCCTATCGCCTGTTGCTCCTGGTGAAGAACAAGGCGGGCTATCTGCAGCTGTGCGAGCTGCTCACCCGGGCCTATATCCAGGAAGGTCGCCGCGACAAGGCGGAAATCCGCCGGGAGTGGCTGCAGGAGATCGGCAGCGACGGCCTCATCGCCCTTTCCGGCGCCCATCTGGGGGACGTGGGCGAAGCCCTGCAGAATGGCAATCCGGACCTGGCGGCCCGGCGCGCCAAGGCCTGGGAGTCCCTTTTTCCCGGCGCCTTCTACCTGGAGGTGCAGCGCTACGGCCAGCCCCAGCAGGAGGCCATAGTTCACGCCACCGCCGATCTGGCCGGCGAACTGGAACTGCCCCTGGTGGCGACCCATCCCATCCAGTTCCTGGAGCGGGACGACTTTCGCGCCCACGAGGCCCGGGTCTGCATCGCCGAGGGCTATGTCCTGGGGGACACCCGCCGGCCCCGGCCCTACACCGAGGAACAGTATTTCAAGAGCCAGGCCGAAATGGCCGTGCTCTTCGCCGACCTGCCGGAAGCCCTGGCCAATACCCTCGAAATCGCCAAGCGCTGCAATATCGAGCTGACCCTGGGCAAGAACTTCCTGCCCAATTTCCCCATCCCGCCTGGCATGACCACCGACGAATATCTCGTCGCCGAGGCCCGGGCCGGCCTGGAAAAGCGGCTGGAGGAACTCTACCCGGACCCCGAGGAGCGCCAGAAGCGCCGTCCCGAGTACGACGAGCGCCTGGTCTTCGAGTGCAACACCATCGTCCAGATGGGGTTCCCGGGCTACTTCCTGATCGTGGCGGACTTCATCAACTGGGCCAAGCAGAACGGCGTGCCGGTCGGGCCGGGGCGGGGCTCCGGTGCCGGCTCCCTGGTGGCCTACAGCCTGCGCATCACCGACCTCGACCCCCTGGCCTACGCCCTGCTGTTCGAGCGCTTCCTGAACCCGGAACGGGTGTCCATGCCCGACTTCGACGTGGACTTCTGCCAGGACAACCGCTGGCGGGTGATCGAGTACGTGCGGGGCCGCTACGGCGCCGACGCCGTGTCCCAGATCGCCACCTTCGGCACCATGTCGTCCAAGGCGGTCATCCGGGACGTGGGCCGCGTGCTGGACCTGCCCTATTCCATGTGCGACCGGCTGTCCAAGCTGATCCCGGTGGTCCAGAACAAGCCGGTGTCCCTGTCCGAAGCCCTGGAGCAGGAACCGGCCCTGAAGGAGATGATGGAGGACGACCAGGATGGCGAGTCCATCCGGGAACTCTTCGACCTGGCCGGCAAGCTGGAGGACCTCACCCGCAACGTCGGCATGCACGCCGGCGGCGTGCTCATCGCGCCGGGCCGGATCACCGACTTCTGCCCCATCTACCAGGCCACCGGCTCCGACGCCTCCCCCGTCTCCCAATTCGACAAGGACGACGTGGAAAAGGCGGGCCTGGTGAAGTTCGACTTCCTGGGGCTGCGCAACCTGACCATTATCGAGCTCGCCGTCGATTACGTGGAGCGGCTCACCGGCGACAAGCTCGACCTCATGAGCCTGGGCTTCCAAGACCCCGCCGCCTACCAGATCCTCAAGGACGCCAATACCACCGCAATCTTCCAGGTGGAATCGGACGGCATGAAGAAGCTTCTGAAGAAGCTCGCCCCCGACCGCTTCGAAGACATCATCGCCGTGCTCGCCCTTTACCGCCCCGGCCCCCTGGGTTCCGGCATGGTGGATGACTTCATCCTACGGAAGAAGGGCCAGCAGAAGATCGACTATTTCCACCCGGACCTCACCGCCTGCCTGTCGCCCACCTACGGCGTCATCGTGTACCAGGAGCAGGTGATGCAGATCTCCCAGATCATCGGGGGCTACACCCTGGGCGGCGCCGACATGCTGCGCCGGGCCATGGGCAAGAAGAAGCCCGAGGAGATGGCCAAGCACCGGGAGACCATCGCCGCGGGGGCGAAGGAGAAGGGCTACGACCCGGCGCTCGCCGAGCAGCTCTTCGACCTGATGACCAAGTTCGCGGAGTACGGCTTCAACAAGTCCCACACCGCCGCCTACGCCGTCGTCACCTACCACACCGCCTGGCTGAAAGCCCACCACTGCTCGGCCTTCATGGCCGCCACCCTGTCTTCGGACATGGACAACACCGATACGGTGAAGGTCTTCTACGAGGACACCATCGCCAACCGGATCACGATGCTGGGGCCGGATGTGAATGCCTCCGCCTACCGCTTCGAGCCGGTGGACCGGAAGACCATCCGCTACGGCCTGGGGGCCGTGAAGGGCACCGGCCAGCAGGCGGTGGAATGCATCCTCAAGGCCCGGGAGGCGGGCGGCCCCTTCAAGGATCTGTTCGATTTCACCCGGCGCTGCGACAAGCGGATGGTGAACCGGCGCACCATCGAGGCCCTCATCAAGGCCGGCGCCTTCGATTCCCTGGACCTCGACCGCCACAAGCTCATCGCTTCGGTGGGCATCGCCATGGAATTCGCCGACCACGCCGAGCGCAACGCCCTGCAGACCAGCCTCTTCGACATCGGCTCGGTGGCCGAGGAGCACGCTCCCCAGTACATCCAGGTCAAGCCTTGGGAAGAGAAGGAAAAGCTCATGCAGGAGAAGCAGGCCCTGGGCTTCTTCTTCTCGGGGCACCCCTACAACGCCTGCAAGAAGGAGCTTTCCCGCTTCGTCCGCAGAAGCCTTTCCCAACTGGAGCCGGCCAAGGAATTGACCACCATGGCCGGCATCGTGGTGGGGGTGCGGACCCAGATGACCCGGCGGGGCAAGATGCTTTTCGTCCAGCTGGACGACGGCACCACCATGGTGGAAGTCTCGGTCTTCAACGAGCTCTTCGAGGCCGAGCGGGCCAAGATCGTTACCGACGAGGTGCTGGTGGTGGAGGGCAAGGTCCGCTACGACGAGTTCTCCGGCGGCAATGCCGTCGCCGCCGACAAGCTCATGACCCTGGGCGAAGCCCGGGCTCGGTTCGCCAAACACCTGCTCCTCAAGATGAACGGCCAGGCCGACGCCGCCCGGCTCAAGACGCTACTGGCCCCCTTCGGGCCGGGGCCGGCAGCCGTGCGCATCCGCTACCGCAACCAGGCGGCGGAGTGCGAGTTGGTGCTGGGGGATGCCAACCGGGTGCGGCTGGACGATGCCCTGCTGGCGGAACTCTCCGGCTGGCTGCAGCCGGAGAATGTCGAGATCGTCTATCAGTAGGAGGCCGGCTGACGCGGCAGGCAGGTTGAATTCTACGGCCGCTGTTTTCCGCGCCCGCCCGGTGTATCAGAACAGCAGTTCGGTCTTGAACCCGATGCGCACCGCCCCCCAGTGCCGGCCGTTGATGAGGACCGGCATGGAGAGGTCGTTGAGGATTTCCCCCGTGTCCCGCACGTAGGTCTGGAATAGCGACGGCTTCTGGTTCTTGGCCAGCTTGATGCCGACCGGATCGTTGAAGATGCGCTTGTGGCGGCACTTGGCGAGGTCCACCACCGGGTCGCCGGAGGGCGGGTTGGAGAACACGCCGTTGTGGGCCGGGGCGTAGCCGTTGTTGTCCACGGACAGGGAATAGGCCAGGCCTTTCACTTCCCGCAGGAAATCGTCGTAGATGCGGGTGAGTTCGGCATCGCACTGGCTATCGTAGGCGGTGGTGTAGCGCTTCGGGTTGGAACCCGGGATTTCCTTGTAGGCCTGGTCGAAGACATCCACCCCCCGGTCGGCGAGCTGTTGCAGGACATGGGCGACCCGGCTGCGGAAATCGGCGCACTTGTCGTGGATGGTGTCGAACATGCTGTCGCCGGTGCGGAAGTCCGCCAGGGTTCCCTGGAGATCCTCGGTGGATTCCCGCAGAGTCTTGGCGGAATCCTGGCACTGCTTGACCTTGCCGGAGACGTCCGTGGCATGGTTGCGGATTTCCTCCACCTCGCCATGGATGCTCTGGTTGTTTTCCTTCAGGTTGCGGATGGCGTTGGCGATGGTACCCAGCTGTTCGGTGGTGCGCTTGAATTCCTCCACCATGGTGTCGAGGTCGGCGGCGGAGGTTTCGATGTGGTCGTTGGCTTCGGTGACATCGCCGACGATGGCCCGGGTTTTCTCCGAGGTGTCCGCCACCAGGGAAATCATCGACTGGGTGTTCTGGCCGATGACCTGGGTAGCCGACTTCACCTTTTCCGCCAGCTTGCGCACTTCGTCGGCGACCACGGCGAATCCGCGGCCGGCCTCCCCCGCCCGGGCTGCCTCGATGGCGGCGTTCAGGGCCAGGAGATTGGTCTGGTCGGAAATGTCGTTGATGAGGGAGACGATCTCGTTGATCCGGGTGGAACTGGTGTGCAGTTCGCCGACCGTGGCGGCGAAGTGCTGGATGTGCTCGTTGGCCGCCCGCATGGTGTCCGCCACGGTATGCATCTGGTCCAGGGAGCGCTGGGCCAGATCCAGGTTGTGGTGGGTCGAACTTTCGATGGCGTCGGCGTTGACCGTCACTTCGCTCACCGCCAGGTTCACCCGGTTGCTCGATTCGAAAACGGCCATGGCCAGTTCTTCCTGGCGCTTCACCGCGACGCCGGTCTGCTGCACGAGGTGGTTCATGCGGGCGGCGTCGGCGGCGATGCTGACGCTCTTTTCCCGAGCGTGGACGATGAGGCCGCGGACCTTGGCGAAGAAGCGGTTCAGATTGCCGGCGATGCGGCCGGCAATGTCGGCGGCGCCGGTATCGCCAACCTGGAGGGAAAGGTCGGCGTTGCCTTCCGCGATGGCGGCGACGTCGCGCTCCAGCTTGCCGGAGCCGCCGCCGCTACTGACCAGCAAAGCGGCTGCCGCGCCGATGACGACCACGGCGATGCCGCCATACCAGCCGGCCGCCGAGCCGCCGCCCAGGGCGACCACGGCCGCCGCCTGGGCAACGGCCGTGCCTACGACGGCGCCGATGCCGAGCTTTTTCTTGCCCATTCCCTCTCCTCTGCGTCCTATCTTTAGTTTCCCGCCGGTTCGCGGCGGGAAACTTGTTTTATATGACGTAAATCATAGCCCTCCGTCACATCCCTGTCACTGCTGCGGTGCAATAGGGGTTTTCCCCGACTGCGCCGCCGCCCGGGTATGGTGGTCGGCGTAGGCGCGGTGGGCGGCGGCCTCGGCGGCGCCGGCCTCGTGGCTGTAGCCCTGTTCCGCCAGGACTGCCGAAAGGGCGGAAAGGGCCAGCAGCACGTTCTCCGGCTGGCTCGAATAGCCCATGAGGCCGAAGCGCCAGACCTTGCCGGCCAGGGGGCCGAGGCCGGCGCCGATTTCGATGTTGTATTCGTTGAGTAGGGTTTTGCGCACCGCCAGGTCGTCGACGCCGGCCGGGATATGGACGGCGTTCATCTGGGGCAGGCGGGCGCCTTCCCTGACCAGATACTGCAGCCCCAGGGCCTCCAGGCCGGCTTTCATGGCCTCGTGGTTGCGCTGGTGACGCCCCCAGGCATTCTCCAGGCCCTCTTCCTTGAGAAGGAGGAGGGCCTCGTGCAGGGCATAGAGGCTGTTGCCAGGGGCGGTGTGGTGGTAGGTGCGCTGGGTTTCACCCCAGTAGGAAAGCACCAGGTTGAGGTCCATGAACCAGCTCTGCACCTTGCCCCGGGTGCGGGCCTTGACCTTGGCGATGGCCCGCTCGGAGAAGCTCACCGGCGAGAGGCCGGGCGTGCAGGAGAGGCATTTCTGGCTGGCGGAGTAGACGGCATCCGCCTGCCAGGCATCCACCAGCACCGGCGTGCCGCCCAGGGAGGTCACGGCGTCGACGATGATCAGCGCGCCGTGCCGGCGGGCGACGTCGCACAGGGCCTGGGCATCGGATTGGGCGCCGGTGGAGGTCTCGGCATGGACGAAGGCCACGGTCTTGGTGTCCGGATGGGCCTCCAGGAGGTCCTCCAGCTTGGCGGGATCGATGGGCTCGCCCCAGGTCTCGTCCAGGACCACCGGCACACCGCCGCAGCGCTCGACGTTCTCCAGCATACGGCCGCCAAAGACCCCATTCCGACAAACGATGACCTTGTCCCCCGGTTCCACCAGGTTCACGAAACAGGCTTCCATCCCCACCGAACCCGGGCCGGAAAGGGGGAAAGTGAGTGGATTGGTGGTCTGGAAGGCGTAGCGCAGCAGTTCCTTCAATTCCTCCATCATGCTCACGAAGGCCGGGTCCAGGTAGCCGACCACGGTCTGGGCCAGGGAGGCGATGACCCGGGGGTGCATTTCGGAGGGGCCGGGGCCGAGGAGGGTTCGGCGGGGCGGATGGAAGGACTGGATACGGTAGGAAGCGTTCATCGGTTGTCTCTCTGGAATTGTTTTTGTGGTGAAATGAAAAAGCCGCCCGGGGGCGGCTTTTGGAAAACGTTTTCGGCTTACAGTTTCCTGGCGTTCTTGGCCAGGAAGAGGGCGACGCCCTCGGGGGTGGCCTGCATGCCGGGCTTGCCCTTGTTCCAGCCGGCCGGGCAGACCTCGCCGTGCTCCTCGAAGAACTGGAGGGCATCCACCATGCGGATCATCTCGTCGATGTTGCGGCCCAGGGGCAGCATGTTGACGACCTGGTGCATGACCACGCCGTTCTTGTCGATCAGGAAGGAGCCGCGCAGGGCGACGCCGGCCGGCTCGAATTCCACGTCGTAGGCGCGGCAGATCTCGTGCTTGACGTCGGCCACCATGGGGAAACCGACCTGGCCGATGCCGCCGTCCTTGACCGGGGTGCTCTTCCAGGCCAGGTGGGAGAACTGGGAGTCGATGGAGCAGCCGATGACCTCGACGCCGCGCTGCTTGAACTCTTCCAGGCGATGGTCGAAGGCGATGATTTCGGACGGGCAGACGAAGGTGAAGTCCAGGGGGTAGAAGAACAGGACGACGTACTTGCCCTTGAAATCGGAGAGCTTGAGCTCCTTGATCTCGTTGTTGCCGTAGACGGCGGTAGCGGTGAAATCGGGGGCTTGTTTTCCGACCAGAACGGCCATGGGATGCTCCTTTTTGTATTCGGTTGGGTTGGGGAAGCGGAGAATTTAACCAAGGGCCGAATGGCTGTCAAACTCGGGCATGACTTCGGGATTTTCCCGAAAAGGCAAGGCTAGACGGTGGGCAGTTGGCGAAAGCCGGGATCCACGGGGTCGTCGGAGAAGGCGGTTTCCACTCCTTCCACCCGGGCCGCCGGGGGGCCCCGCCGGGCCCATTCCACCAGCTTCTGCACTCCGCCTTCCGGTCCCCGGACCACCGCCTCGACGCTGCCGTCCCGGCGGTTCCGGACCCAGCCGTCCAGGGCGAGGCGGGCCGCCTCGGCCTGGAGCGACCAACGATAGTTCACCCCCTGGACCAGTCCAGTGATAGCCAGGTGGAGGGTGATCTCATCGCTCATATCGCATGGGCAGGGACAGCCAGGCCGCCGTGATGTTCCTTGGGCAGCGCCACCGGCAGGGCCGGGAGCAGGGTTTCGGCCCGGGCCAGGGCGGCGTCGAGATCGATGCAGACATTGTCCTCGCCCAGGTGGTCGATGAAGCCGGAGCGGTAGAGGAGGGAGCCGGGCTGGGAATTGAGGCCGCAGACCATCAGGGTGCAATCGCGGCTCTTCATCTTCTGGAGGAGGCTCTCCAGGCCTTCGAGGCCGGTGGTGTCGAGCTGGACGAGCCGGGTCATGTCCAGGATGACCACCTCCGGGTGGCCTGCCCGGGGATCGAGCAGTTCCTCCAGCTTGTTCACGGCGCCGAAGAAGAGGGAGCCGAAAAGCTGCCAGGCGGCGACCCGCATGGTGCCGTCAGGGTAGAGGTACTTGGGCTCGAAGGTGTGGTTGCCCAGGGATAGGCGCTCGATGCGGGTCAGTTCCGACATGCGGTAGATGAAGAACAGGCTCGCCAGCACCATGCCCAGTTCGACGGCGACGGTGAGGTCGAAGACCACGGTGACGAAGAAGGTGGCAAGCAGGATGATGCGGTAGTTGTAGGAATAGCGCTTGAGTTCCTTGAACTCGTGCCATTCCCCCATGTTGATGGCCACCACCATGACGATGGCCGACAGGGTGGCCAGGGGCACATAGGAAGCCAGGGGGGCGGCGATGAGGACGATGCCCAGCAGGACGAGGGCGTGGATCATGCCGGCGATAGGGGTGCGGCCGCCGGTGCGGACGTTGGTGGTGGTGCGGGCGATGGCGCCGGTGGCGGCGAAGCCGCCGAAGAGGGGGGCGACGATATTGGAGAGGCCCTGGGCGATCAGCTCCTGGTTGGGATCGTGGCGGTCGTCGATCTGGCCGTCGGCGACCCGGGCGGAGAGCAGGGACTCAATGGCGCCCAGGATGGCGATGGTCAGGGCCGGGGTGATGAGCTTGCCGAACATGCTCACCGACAGGTCCGGGAAGGTGAAGGCCGGCAACTCCTGGGGGATGCCGTTGAATCGGCTGCCGATGGTTTCCACCGGCAGGTCGAAGGCGAAGGTGACTGCCGTGCCGACCACCAGCACGGCCAGGGGGCCCGGTGCCCGGCGCAGGAGGGCGAAGCGCTGGGCCAGGCGGTTGTAGGAGAGCAGGAAGGCCATGGAGGCCACGGCCAGGGCCAGGGTCGGGAGGTGGACCGTATGGGCGTAGTTGGCCAGGGTATGGATACGCTCGAAGAATTCCGCCGGCAGGTTGTCGATCTTGAGGCCGAAGAAGTCCTTGATCTGGGCCATGAAGATGACGACGGCGATGCCGTTGGTGAAACCGATGACGACGGTGACGGGGATGAAGCGGATCAATTGCCCCATCCGCGCCAAGCCCATGACCAGGAGGAAGACCCCGGCCAGGATGGTGGCCCCGAGGAGATTGTGGAAGCCGTGGACGGCGACGATGCCGTAAATGATGGGAATGAAGGCGCCGGTGGGGCCGCCGATCTGGACCCGGGAACCGCCCAGGACGGCAGTCAGGAAGCCGGCGACGATGGCCGTCCAGATGCCGGCGGTCGGGGAGACGCCGCTGGCGATGGCGAAGGCCATGGCGAGGGGGAGGGCCAGCACGCCGACGGTGATGCCGGAAGCCAGGTCCTTGCCGAATTGGGCGCGGTTGTAATCAGGAAGGCAATCGAGGAGTTTGGGGCGGAATGCGAGCTTCATGGTTCGGCAAGGGGGAACACCCCAATAGATTGGAAATCAAATTGTATTCCCCTTCAATGTGATGTCAATGTTAACCATATGTTAATATGAAGCAAATCAATGCCATAGGCCGGCGACCGTGCGACCGGCTGGATTTTGGAGAAAAGCAAGATGGAGAACCGGACAGCCCGTCTGACCGTCCTGATCGACCCGCGCAAGAAGCAGATATTCGAGGAAATCTGCGCCGCCCATGACCTGACCCCGTCCCAGGTGGTCAGGAAACTGGTGCGTCAATACATCATCGACAATGCCGGCGGCCGGGAACTGCCCGACTGGCTGAATCCGGCCGCCGCCAAGAACGGCGACTGATCAGCGGTTCGGGGGCTCGTCCGCCGCCGGGGCCTGAGCCGCCTGGTCCGGGTGGTGGCGGGCGATGTAATCGGCGTAGCGGGCCTGGAGCTCCGGCCCCTGCCGGGCGATCTCCCGTTGGATGCGGGCCACCGCCCAGACCATGACCACGACCCCGCCAGCGGTGCAGGCCACCGCTTCGGCGAGCGTTGAGGGAAAGCCGGCGACGATGGCGCCCTTGCCGGCGGCGAACCAGCTGCCCCCGATGGAAACGCAGGCCAGGCCAAAGACGTCGGCCAGGGCATAGGCCAGGATGCGCAGGGTGAGGCGGGGGCGGGGCGGGCGGTTCAGCATCTGAAAATTATGTTGGCCCGGAGGCGTCGTCGTCGGGTAGATGGGCGGACCCTGGCGCAGGGTGGGCAAGCGCTTCCAGGAGTTGGCAGGCCTTGTCCCGGGCTTGGGGATAGCGGGGGTCATCGGGGCGGGCCAGGGTCAAACGTTCGTAGAGCGCCACGGCCTCCTGGCAGGCCGCTGCGGCCTCGTCTGCCTGGGTTTGCTGCGCAAGGGCACGGGCCATGCCCAGGGCACCGTAAGCGGCAATTTCGAGGGCCATTACCGTCTCGCCATGGGTGTCCGCCAGTTGTCGGGCCAGGGCCCGTTCTTCGGCGAAGTGGCGTTGCGCATCGGCGGGGCGTTGTTCCTGAAGGGCAAGCTTTCCCAGCCGCTCCATGATGATCCCCTGGTCCCGCAGCCGTTCGGGGGTGGGGCCGAAGTCGTCGAGGAGGCGGCGGCGCAGGGATTCGCTTTCGCCGTAGGCGGCGCGGGCGGCATCGAGGCGGCCGAGGGCGGCGTCGATGTCGCCAAGCCTTTCCTGGGAAACCGAGAGGTCCCGCAGCCGTTCGGGGGTGGGGCCGAAGTCGTCGAGGAGGCGGAAGCGCAGGGATTCGCTTTCGCCGTAGGCGGCGCGGGCGGCATCGAGGCGGCCGAGGGCGGCGTCGATGTCGCCGAGCTTGTCCAGGGAGACCGAGAGGTCCCGCAGCCGTTCGGGGGTGGGGCCGAAGTCGTCGAGGAGGCGGCGGCGCAGGGATTCGCTTTCGCCGTAGGCGGCGCGGGCGGCATCGGGGTGGCCGAGATCGGTGTCAATGTCGCCGAGCTTGTCCAGGGAGACCGAGAGGTCCCGCAGCCGTTCGGGGGTGGGGCCGAAGTCGTCGAGGAGGTGGCGGCACAGGGATTCGCTTTCGCCGTAGGCGGCGCGGGCGGCATCGGGGTGGCCGAGGGCGGCGTCAATGTCGCCAAGCCTTTCCTGGGAAACCGAGAGGTCCCGCAGCCGTTCGGGGGTGGGGCCAAAGTCGTCGAGGAGGCGGCGGCACAGGGATTCGCTTTCGCCGTAGGCGGCGCGGGCGGCATCGAGGCGGCCGAGGGCGGCGTCGATGTTGCCGAGCTTGTCCAGGGAGACCGAGAGGTCCCGCAGCCGTTCGGGGGTGGGGCCAAAGTCGTCGAGGAGGCGACGGCGCAGGGATTCGCTTTCGCCGTAGGCGGCGCGGGCGGCATCGAGGCGGCCGAGGGTGGCGTCGATGTTGCCGAGATAGTTCAGGGAAACCGAGAGGTCCCGCAGCCGTTCGGGGGTGGGGCCGAAGTCGTCGAGGAGGCGGCGGCGCAGGGATTCGCTTTCGCCGTAGGCGGTGCGGGCGGCATCGAGGCGGCCGAGGGCGGCGTCGATGTTGCCGAGGTTGTTCAGGGAAACCGAGAGGTCCCGCAGCCGTTCGGGGGTGGGGCCGAAGTCGTCGAGGAGGCGGCGGCACAGGGATTCGCTTTCGCCGTAGGCGGCGCGGGCGGCATCG
>JAGTRP010000005.1 GCA_018261935.1 Rhodocyclaceae bacterium | reverse complement strand
AATGCATGCGCATAACCCCATGACCGTAAACGATTCTTTCGCCGAGGCAACTTCAATGGCATGTCCGGGGGCTATGCTGTTCGAGTGCAAAGGCCCTGGCTCAATAGCCCAGAAATCAAGAGTTCCACTTCTCAATCCATCTATGAAATTTTACTCTGCGGATCGATTCATTTGTTGGTCTTATGCTTGGAGAGGGCTTTCTTGCATCTGTTTTTCGATCTATGGTATGTTTTTGCTTCAATGGCATTCCGTCTAGGAAAGGATTTGTTTATCCAGCCATTAACTTGGTCCAATAATAAAAATAGGCTTGTATCTGTTAAGCGGTAATAAACAAACCTTCCTTGTGATTCCGAGCGAACCAACCCGGCCTCTCTAAGAAAGCGCAAATGAAATGAAGTATTACGTGGACACATCCTTGTGATGCTAAAAATGTCGGATACGCTTTTTGTCCCTGTCCCTATACAATAGATGATTCTAATGCGGCTTGGCTCTCCGAGTAATATGAATAAATCCGCCATGCGATACATGGAGTCTTCTGTTAGTCTGCAAAGCAGCTCTGATGGTGTCGTTGGTTCTTGATTTATAGTCATTGGGGGCAATCCAATTTGAAATAAAGTCGGAAACTGAAAAATTAAATTCTACCTTTTCAGTTGGATAATATTGTTCATTTTGAATTTAGATAGCTCTCGCTTAGTCTCATACCCCGGGAATACACGTATATGACGTATTTTTCCATTTTGTCGGGACTGTAGAATGCTGTCGATTGGTCGTAACTTATGCGTAGCCTGCCGGACCGGCGGGCCGGCAGGGCGAGGAACGACCTGATCTTCATGTTCTGGACCCGGGAAACCGGGGTCATCCCGGCGGCCCTGGCGGGCTTCCTGAGCGCCAGCCTCTCCGCCCGGGGGCAGGCCCTGGCAGCCAGTGCCGATGCCGCCCAGCAGGCCACCGGCGCCGCCCTGCAGCAACTGGGGCCGATGATCGCCTCGGTGACCTTCATGGCCATTCTCCTCACCATCCTCCTGCAGGCCACCACCACCCGCTGGCTCGCCGCCCGCCTGGGGCTGTTGCTCAAGAGCGACTGATTTCGGCTGGCGTTACAATCTCTTCCTCTTCAGCAGGCGGGGGATTGTATGGATACCGCAGCAGAATTGAATGCCACCCTGGATGCCGTGGCCGCCCGGCTGAAGGTATCCCTGCGGGTGCTGTTCATCACCGGCGCCGGCATATCGGCCGATTCGGGGCTGCCCACCTACCGGGGCATCGGTGGCCTGTACAACGACAGCGTCACCGACGAAGGCCTGCCCATCGAGGATGCCCTGTCCGGGGAAGTCTTTTCCCAGCGCCCCGACATTACCTGGAAATACCTGGCCCAGATCGAGCATAACTGCCGCGCCGCCGCTCCCAATGGCGCCCACTACGCCATCGCCCGGCTGGAGAGGCTCCTCCCCGGGGTGCTGGTGTTCACCCAGAACGTCGATGGCCTGCACCGCCGGGCGGGCAGCCGCAACGTCATCGAAATCCACGGCAACCTCCATCATCTGGCCTGCACCCGCTGCGACTGGCGGACCACGGTGGATAGTCTGGAAGGCTGGTCCCTGCCGCCGCTGTGCCCGGAGTGCGGGGGAGTCGTGCGGCCGGAAGTGGTGCTTTTCGGAGAGGCCCTGCCCGAGGCGGCCATGGAGCGCTTCCTGGCGGAGTTCGACGCGGGTTTCGACCTGGTCTTCAGCATCGGCACCTCCAGCGTCTTTCCCTATATCGCCCAGCCGGTGGTGTGGGCCGCCCAGGCCGGCATCCCGACGGTGGAAATCAATCCGGCCCGGACGGTGCTGAGCGATATCGTGGACTATCGCTTGCCCCTGGGAGCCGCAGCCGCCATGGAAGCGCTCATGAAGCGCCTGGGCGGGTAGGGCAGGGGGCAGCCGTTTCGGGGGTCAGGCCTTGACCGTCGCCTCGGCGGAGCGGAAGCGGATCTGGTTGCGTCCGCAGCCCTTGGCCTCGTAGAGGGCCGCGTCGGCGGCAGCGATCAATTGCTCGAACTGGTTGTCGGCACGGGGGCGGAGGGCGGCGGCGCCGATGCTGACGGTCACCCGCTCGGCGACGCCCGAGCCAGCGTGGGGAATATTGAGGGCCGCCAGGTTCCCCTGGATGATGGTCGCAACGCTGCAGGCCCCGGAGAGGTCCGTGTTCGGCAGCAGGGCGACGATTTCCTCGCCGCCGTAACGGGCGACGAGGTCGGCGGGGCGGCGCATCGCCGCCGCCACGGCCTTGGCTACAGCCTGCAGGCAGGCGTCCCCCTGCAGGTGGCCATAGGTGTCGTTGTAGCGCTTGAACAGGTCCACGTCGATCATCAGCAGGGCGACTTCCTGGCTTTCCCGCCGGGCCCGCTGCCATTCGGTCTGGATGCGCTCGTCGAAGCACATCCGGTTGGCGATGTTCAGCAGCCCATCGGTGCGGGACAGCATTTCCAGGGAGTGGTAAGCGACTTCCAGCGCCCGTGTGCGCTCCGCCACCCGCTCCTCGAGACGCTGGTTGGCGGTAGCGAGGTCGTGGTTCTGCTCGGAGAGCAGGTGGTAGAGGTTGTGCAGAGCGCGCAGCAGCGCCCCCGTCGTCCGGTCGTGGGGCGCTGCCTGCGCCTCCAGGGCCTGGGCGGGGAGGGCGCCGGCGCGGATGAGCTTGATCTGCTGGGCCATTTCCTGGTCTTCACCGAGGATATGGAAGCTGAGCCAGGCAATGAGGAATTCCAGGAGCGCGCCGGTGGGCTCGGACATCGTATGCCGCGAATTCCACATGGTCGCCACCTGCTCGACGAACTTGCGGTGAGTGGCGACGTGGTGGGTGACATGGCGCGGATCGACGCCCACCTCCTCCATCAGGCGCTCTTCCTCGGTGAAATGGTAGTCGGCGTAATCGGCTAGCTTGTCGATGACGACTCGCAGGGCGGCATCGTCCTGGCTTTCGCCATCGATGAGGGAGGTTGAGAGCTCGTTGACCAGTTCCACCAGACGCCGGTGCTGCTGGTCCACGGTATCGAGCCCGGTGACGAACAGCTCATCCCAGACGAAGGTCTCAATCGCCACGATCCAATCCTCCCAGAGTGCCCGCCCCATTCTACTCTCCGCCGCTGTCGGGCCGTCGACCTGCCGGCACCCGAAATAAGCAATCCACCTTCTTTGCCTATCCCCCGGCCTTGCTAGAGTGAAAGCTGTTTTTCGGAAAAGGGAAAGCAGATGGCAGCTCCGGCCGACCGCGCCGGGCCGAACCCGCCGGCCCGGCGGCTCAAAGTGCATCCGCTGCCGGTCCGGGTGACCCACTGGCTCAACGTGGCAGCGATTGCCGTCATGGTCTTCTCGGGCTGGCGCATCTACGATGCTTCGCCCCTCTTCGGCTTCCGTTTCCCCGCCGGCGTCACCCTCGGGGGCTGGCTGGCCGGGGCGCTGCAGTGGCATTTCGCCGCCATGTGGCTGCTGGTCGCCAACGGCCTCGTCTACGTGGCCTACGGGATTTTTTCCGGGCATTACTGGAAAAGCTTCTTTCCCATCCGCTTCGGGGCCGTGCTGGCGGCCTTCGCCAACGCGGTCCACGGGCGCCTGCCCCATACCGTGGGGGTCTATAACCCCTTGCAGCGCCTGGCCTACGTGGGGATCCTCGTTGTCCTCGTCCTCATCGTCCTGTCCGGCCTGTCCATCTGGAAACCGGTGCAGTTCCAGTTTCTCGCCGGGCTGGTGGGGGGCTATGAGGGAGCGCGGCAGGTGCACTTTTTCGCCATGGCTGCCATCGTGGCCTTCGTGTTCGTCCACACGGCCATGGTGGCCATCGTGCCCAAGACCTTCCTGCCCATGTGGACTGGCTACGCCCGGCGGCAACCGGAGGAAGGGCCGTGACCCGCCAGAGATTTCTGGAAGTCCCCTCCGGCCGGCTCCACGACCTCGAACGGCGCCTCTTCCTGAAGCGTTCCCTCAGCCTGGGGGCGGTGAGCCTCCTCTCCGGCTGCAGCCTCACCGACAACGAGACGGTGCAAAAGGTCCTCCATGCCATGTCGCGGTGGAACGACCGGGTGCAGGGGGCCATTTTCGACCCCCAGCGGCTGGCGCCCACCTACCCGGCCAGCGCCATCGCCCGGCCCTTTCCCTTCAATGCCTTCTACCGGGAGGACGAGGCGCCGGAGGTGGATGGCGAGGCCTTTCGCCTGGAACTCGCCGGCCTCGTCCGCGACCGCCGGCCGTGGTCCCTGGCGGAGCTGAATGCCCTGCCCCAGTCATCCCAGATCACCCGCCATGTCTGCGTCGAGGGCTGGAGCGCCATCGGCCAGTGGGGCGGGGTGCCCTTCCGGACTTTCCTGGAGCGGGTCGGTGCCGACCTGACGGCCCGCTACGTGGGGTTCAAGTGTGCCGACGACTACTACACCAGCATCGACATGGCCACCGCCCTCCATCCCCAGACCCTGCTCGCCCTGCGCTTCGGCGACCGGGTCCTGCCGCGGTCCTACGGCTTTCCCATGAAGCTGCGCATGCCCACCAAGCTGGGCTTCAAGAACCCCAAGCACATCATGGCCATCTACGTGACCAATATGTATCCCGGGGGCTATTGGGAGGACCAGGGGTATAACTGGTTCTCGGGGCTGTAGGAGGCGATGTGGAAAGGCTCAGGAGGATGGCGCCGCTGCTTGCCATCCTGGTCGCGACGGCCTGGGCGGGATCGCCGCCGCCTGCGAAAAAGCCGGCCCCAGGACACGCCAGGCAGGCTCCCGTGGTGTCCCAGCCGATGAGGCCGGACGAACCCATGACCACCGGCATGATGCGGAAAGGTTCCATGAAGGGGGATGTCCGCAAGGCCGCCAGAAGCAAGGAAGCCACCATGGCCCCCCGGATGGAGCAGGAGGAGAAGTCCATGCCGGCCGACGGCCATTGATGGACTTCTTCCCGCGGGCCGTCCGGCCTTATTCCATGTTCAGCTCACGCCACGAAACCCGGCGGAGTCCGCTGCCGACGGATGGCTTCATCGGCGGCTTCAGGGTGACGGTGATGCCCAGGTCGGTTCCGTCTCCACCCCCTCCCGAGGTACGGATCAGCGACCAGACGGTACCGTCCGCCTGTTCGACCAGCACGGGGCGGGTCACCAGGCCGCTGCCCAGACTGACGCCGGAGATGGAGGCGGCGGTAGTCACGGCACCCCCGGTCAGGTAGTCCAGGGCATAGGCGAAGCTGGCCGAGGCGTCTGTGTTGTTGTCTCCGCAGACATTGACGCTGGAGCGCTGGGGAGCGATGGTCGTAAATACGAGGGAACCCAGGGCCAAGGTCGCGTCCGTGGTGGAGCGCTCGCCGCCGGTCGGGAAATCCACATACCAGCCGTTGTGGGTGCCGAGGCTCACCGCATTGCTGCTGCTGGTGCGAACGGCTTGGCCCGGAGAACAGATGCTGCTCGGTGCATTGTTAGGGCAGGTGCCAGCGGTCAATGTCTGGGCGATGAAACCGCTGTTCAACCCCCGTGGGTTGCCGTAGGTGGTGGCATCCAGTCTATCCACTACGGCATAGAAGGTCTGCGGGTTGGTGTCGGCCACGTCGGTGACGCCCAGGTAGCGGCCGGTGCCGGCATAGACGACCGGCCGGCCATTCACGGTGGTCACCACCGGCTTGGCGGTGACGGGCTGGACGCGGCCTGAGGCGTCCTTGAAGGTGACCAGCAACTGGGCATCGTAACCGGCAGCGCCGATGTCGCCATTGACGTCGAAACGCCAGAGGTTGCCCAGCAGGTCCCCGCCATACACGGCGACTGTTGTGTTGTCGGTCATGGGCGCCAGCGCGTGGGCGCTGATGCGCGCCAGGCCGCTCGGGGTGGCGGAAGTGCCGACGCCGGTGCTGATGCCGGTGCTCATGGCGTCAATCGGAACCCCGGTGCTGGCATTGAGCACATAGAGGCGGCCGACGCCGGGGCTGGCGCCGTCCACATTGTTGTAGCCGGAAGCGAAGATCACGACCCAGGTGCCGTTCTTCAGCTTGGTGATCTTTGGATTGCCGTAGGTGTAGCCCAGGTTCGGGTCCGTGAATTCCCACAGGAGCGCGGGATTGGCGGGGTCGGTGATGTCCAGGGCGTAATAGCCCTTGCCGCCCCGGTTCAGCCCCCCCACCAGGATGGTTCTCCACTCGGTGTCGGCACAGGCGGTGGTGGGGGCAGTGGGGCAGATATCGCCCGTTTCCGGCGAATTGTCGACGAAATACTGGTGGTTTGCCGAATAGTTCGTGTCTGCCAGCTTGTAGATGTTGGGCAGTACCAGGGATGGGATGTAAGCCCACCGTTCCTGGCCGTTGGATGCATCGAAGGCATGGAGCATGCCGTCGTTGGCGGCCACGTATACGGTGCCGGTGCGGGAAGCATTGAGCGTCTTGAAATCGCTGTATCCCGCATCCGTGTAGTTGAACAGGGGGGCTTTCACATATCTGGCCTCGGAGGAGACGATGTCCCCCAGGACGTGGACCCGCACGCGGTAGTAGTTGCCCTCCTGGCTGCGATCCCCCCGCAGGAAATTCACCAGGGCTTCCCCGGCTGCACCGCCGGTGGCGATGGTGTCGTTGTTCTGCTGGGTGCTGTTCAGGCAGGTGCCGCCGGTGGCGCAGAATTGGGACAGGCCGGCAATATGGGGCTTGGTGAAATAGGCTTGTTGCGTGGCGGACAGGCTGCTCCACTGGAAGGCAATCAATCCGCTGCCGCCCTGGGTGTAAATGGTGCGGGTGACGGGGCTGCCGGTAATGACGGTGGTGTTGCCGGTATCCGTGGTGCCGAAGGTGTCCCCCGACGCATAGTCCGTCGCGACCAGGTAACAGGTGCTGCCGTTCTTGTAGATATTCCCGGCCACATAGTTGTGGGCGGCCTGCCAAGGGGTCGTGGCGCAGTCGAGCAACTGCATGGCGGACCACTGCTGGCTGCTTAGTTGCCCGGTCGATGACAACTGCTGGCGGATAAGTTCCCCGTACCATTCCACCGACTTGTAGGACGAACTGAAGACGTAATTGTCGGTGGTGCTGATATTCGGGTTGCTGCTGGCGGCGGCAGCGGCCGTGCCAGGTCTCGGCGTATTCATGATGGTCGTCAGGGTGCTGGACAGGGCGCCCGACAGGGTCGAGGGGTCGGTGGCGCTGAAATAGGCGCCGTGTCCATTGACGGCTGCATGCCAGAGGTCGTCGATATTGTTGATGGAATCCGACGCCGGGGTGGGCCAGTTGCACTGCCCGCTGCTTTGCCAGGAACAGATGCCGGAGGTGGGGTTGGCGGTCGTGCCCTGCTTCACATCGTAGAAATCGCCGCTCTGGTCATTCCAGTAAGTGGGCGAATAGACCATCTGGCCCTGGGCCCCCAGGCCGAGGGTAAAGGTGGTCATGTGCTGGGTGCTGGCTACGTCGAGGCCGCTGGCGGGCACGTTGTTGGCGCACAGGTCATTGGCGGTGGTGGCTGGCGGGATGGTGGGTCCGGTACAGGTTCCGGTTCCCCTGCCGGCGTCGGGATCCCGCAGGTCGGTGTTGTAGTAGTAGGCGGCGACGTCCGACAGGGTGTCGGAGGTTCCGCCGCTGGGGAGGGATTGGCACTGGATCGCCGTGCCGACCGTGTAGTTCGGAGAAGCGGATTGGGAGACGGCGGTGCATGAGGTGACATTGGAACCAGCGGTCCAGCCGGTATATTGGCATTGGGTCGTAATGCCATTGGCATCAATCGCCGTGTTTACGGTGCAGGAGGTGGCATTCACCCACGGCCCATCCACCCGGGCGCAATTCTTGTATACGGTCGGATTGCTGTAGTCGTTCGGGGCATAGGCTGGCGAACAGATGGACGTCCCGGCCGTCGCTTGCCAGGCATACCGGCACTGGGTCGTGTAACCGTTGGCATCGGGCGTGGTGGTCACCGCGCAGGTGGAGACGTTTGCGAAGGGGGATATCACAGTCGTGCCGCAGGTGGTCGCTGTGTAGTTGTTCGCCGAGGACGCGGGGACGTCGGTACAGGAAGTCATGGGGGTAGGGCCGGTGGTGACCGTCTGGCATTGGGTTTGGTTGTTACCCTTGAGAAGCTTGGTGCACGAAGACGTGGGGCTCCAATCGGACCAGCTGCGCCCCCGATCGTTGGATGTGCTCTGGAGGATCTGGCTTGTGCTGCTGGTTACCTGGGAGACCTGCCGTTGCAGCACGCCCATTGTTTGGGACGTCCATTGCGTGGTCTGCCTCTGAAGGGTGCTGGTCTGGCGTTGGAGGGTAGCTGTTCCCCCGTCGTTGTAGGGGCGTGGCAAGGCGGCATCCTGGTTGCCGACCGCCGTGGTGCCGTCCATCTTGTAGCCGGCGCCGCTGTTCCAGAAGCCGTCGGTGGACAGGATGGTGTAATTCTGCTGGCAGGAATACTGCAGCGGATCGGTGACCGTGCTGCCGTTCAGGGTGGTGTCGGTCAATTTTCCGGCATACAGACGGCCCGCATCCGCCAGGGCGGCCCGCAAGGGGGTGGAGTTGTTCGGATTGGCGCTGACGAGCTTCAAATACCAGTTCCGCTTCTGCGAAGTCTTGAACTCGCCGATGTTCAGGAAATCGCTATTGGTATTGTTGTTGATGCTGAGATAGCCGACCCGGAAGCGAGACACGCCGTTGGCCACGTCGGCATCCGAATCCAGCTTGGAGAAAGCATTGGTGGCTGCCGTCTTCATCATCTGCATGCGGGTGTGGTAGTAGGCCCACCAGTTGGCATAGTTGGTCATTTCCTCGGCATAGGTGCAGGTGGTGCCGGCACAATCGGTGCGTGTCGCCGCCTTGGCATTGGTGCCCGGATAGGGGTAGCTGGTG
The DNA here is from genome assembly GCA_018261935.1 of Rhodocyclaceae bacterium. Lineage (GTDB taxonomy): Bacteria > Pseudomonadota > Gammaproteobacteria > Burkholderiales > Rhodocyclaceae > JAGTRP01. The sequence continues at coordinate 210,364 of JAGTRP010000005.1, read as the reverse complement.
ACGCTGGAAGTGATCGCCGTGCGAAGATTCTCGCCAGGAATGACGGTGCTGCTCGTGGTGCCGCCCGTCGCCAGCAGGGTGGCGTCGGGAATGGCGCCGCGGGCGAAGGCAGTGGCCGTGAAAGTCATGGAGCCGGTGCCGGGCGTCACTATCGGGGTGTCGCTGCTGGCGCCAGGCGCGAAAATGGTCACCACGGCACCGGAACTGGTGGCGGTGTAGCCCGCGACCGTGCAGTTGCCGCTCAGGCTGTTGCTGCAGTTGTTGATATTGGTGGCGATGTCGCTGGCCACAGTGCTGGCGGTGCTGGACGCGGTGGTGGCGCCGGAGAGGATTTTCTGGCCGTTGACTGTGATATGGGCGACGCTTGTGCTGGTGGCCCCCGCCACCGTGATGGTGGCGGTGCGGGGGGCCGGGATGCGGGGATACTTATTGTTCGAGTACCAGGAAGCCCGGCAGGTGGAGAGATTGCCGCTACTGCACCAGCGTAGTTTGGCGGGATAGGTATAGCTTCCCGTCGGAACGTTCGAGGTGACGCAGTTCCTCAAACTCGGCGAATCGCAGTACTCGCCGGCCACGACGGTGTAGAAATACGCATTGTTGACCAGGTTGCTGGTGGTGTTGCTCTGGACGCCGTAGCCATCGTTCTTCACCGCCGTCCACCCGGATGTTGCCGCCGAGGTCTGGCTGGGATAGGTCGTGGTGTCCTGGGTGCCGTCCGCGTTGTACATGACCGGTGGCGTGTAGGTGACCGCGGCGTTGTAGGCCACCCCATTGAAGGCGCTGTTCTTGGTCAGGTAGGTGGGAAGGGAGCTGTAATTGGGCGGTCTGTCGTTGGCCCAGTCAGGCATGTAGTTCCAGTCCATACTGCCCGAATCATCCAGGACGAAGAGCACATTAGGCTTGACGTCTGTGGACGATGGCGCCGAGTAGGTGTTCAGCGGCATGGTGGAAATGTCGGTCTGTCCGGCGTGGGCGCTGACGGCGCATACGAGGGCCAGAAGCAGATGGCCGGGCTTCCTCGGCAGTTTGCTGACGATCATGGCAACACTTCCTGCAGTGTGGATCTGTTGTGAGGCGGGGCGGCTGTCAATCATGGTCCGGGATCGGACTTACATGGACACCATGGTTTGAACATAGCTGACGGTATTCCTGGGCCCCTCGATGCGGGCCGTGATCCGGTAGTACACCACCGAGGCGGCTTTGAGCTGGATGCTTCCCGCTTCCTCCTCGTTGCCGGTGGCCGTGGTTACCACGGGCGAGGCGGTGCAGCTTGCGCCGCCGCTGGGCGAGCCGGCGAAGTTGCACAGGCGGTCGATCACATAGAAGGTACGGTTGCCTGCCGCATCGGGCGAGCCGGACGTTTGCCTGTCTCTTGTCCCCTTGATGACCCGAAGCCAGTAGGCATCCCAGGATTCGCCCGCCGCCGGGTTGTTGGCGGCGGCACTGCCGGCCGCTGCATAGCCGTCCAGGGCGCTGTCGCTGTCGAGCAACGCGACGGTGCGGCCATTGCGGTTGTTGGCGCAGTCGTCAAGCCACTTGACCGCATCTCCAATGCCGGTATCCCCCGCCAGGGTGGCCGATTGCTGGAAGGCCAGGTTGCCGGCGATGAGATTGGCGGTGTCGGTCGAGCGCACCAGTGCGATGGAGCCCAGGGTCATCGCCACCAGGACGATCAGCGCGATCAGCAGCACCGTCCCCCGTTGCCTGGCGCGAGATTCCGCTTGCCGGGAAAAGCGCCCCGTCTTGGCTAGCATCCTGCTTGCACTCCCATCCAGGTGACGTTGCGAATCGGTACCACGGTCTCGAAGACGTTGTAGCGGTAGTGTTGCCAATCCGGATCGATGGTGACGCCATTGGCTTTTTTCGTCAGGTCGATGGCATTGCTTGCGCTGCCTGCCCAGGAGGGTGATGCGGTCGTTACGGTGCTCTTGTCGTAGTAGCTGTTGCGCGCCACCAGGGCAAGGCGTGCCGCCTGGGCCCGGGCGAAACCGCAGGCGGCGGATGGCGTGGTGGGGGCCGCGGCGTTCCAGGAGGCTACGGCGCCTGTCATTGGCGAGGAATCCAGTCCGTATTGAGCCTTCATGCGGACGATGTTGTTGGCGACCGGCACCCACACCGTCGGATCGCTGGTCTTGGTCGCATCGCCGCAATTCTTGACGAGGTAGTCGCACACCGTCAGGTTGCCGACCCGGATGGCATAAGCCAGCACCTTGGGCGCGGGCCCCAGGTTGTAGAGTGTCGAGCCGCCGGGGCCGCTGACGACGGTGACGGCCGTCCCGCCAACGGCGCTCACCCGGTCCAGCACCAGGTTGCCGGGACAGGTGGTCGTCGCGGCGATCACCCGGTCATTGACCGCGAAGGCCGAGGGCATCTGGACGACGTAGTCCTTGCCCGTCTGGCCGGAGATGGGGTTGCCCTGGGGCTGGCCATTTGCGGTCCCGAAAGAGACCAGGAGGGTGTCGCTATTGAAATCCCCTGCCGGAATCACCGAAGTGGCCGGGTTGATGATCAGCGGTGCCAAGGGGACGGTGGCCGCCGACGGCAATGTCACGTTGCAGGCGAAGAGGTTGAGGGCGCTGAAGCCGTAGCCACCCTGGCGGATGTCGCGCTGCAGGCCGTAGAGGGCAATGGCGCCATTGCTCATGGCATCGCCGGCCCCGGTGGCGGTGCGCTTGCGGTCCTCGGCCAGGGCGAACAGCTGCATCATGATGATGATGCCGAACATCCCGATGGCCATGGCCACCATGATTTCCACCAGGCTGAAGCCAGAAGCTCGTTGGGGGGGGGGCTGGGTTGGTCGCGACAATCCTGCTTCCTTCACCGGATTTGGGTCACTGTCGTGTAGTTGTGGGGCGGCGCGTCCGGACGATCGCTGGGCAGACGCCAGTAGATGACGATGGTGACGGTCCCGTCGGTGCCCACATTGACCGTCGGCGCCGTGCCGACGCCGATGCCCGGCAAGGTCTGGCGGACTTCATCCTTCCAGGTGTTGTAGTTGGTATTCCCGGTGTTGAAGTTGGCCGCCAGGGAGGCAGGCGTCCGGTCGCTCACCCACATCCTGCCGATCAACTGGTTGACCAGCAGGGAAGCCTCGGTGCGGTACCGGGCGTCGGTGGTCTGCTTCACGGCGACCGCCTGCATGCCGATGGCGCCAAGGACGCCCAGGGAAAAGATCAGGATGGCGATGAGGGCTTCCAGCAACATGAAGCCCCCCTGGTGAGTGCTCGGATAGGGGCTGGATCGGGGCACGCTAGCACCTTTGGAGATTGGCGGCGGGCAGGTTGGTATCGGGGTCGCACATGCGGATCTGTCCGCCGGCAGACACGCTCACCCGCAGGCAACGCATCGGTCCTGCGGGGGCGCAGGAGCCGCCGGCGGGATTCGTTATGTCGATGTCGCCGCTGCCGGAAACGACCTTGCCCAGTCCGTTGAAAACCACGGTCACCGGAGCCGGGCTAACCGCCACATTGCTGGAGACTTCTCCCGCCGAGCGGGCCTGGATGCTGGCGGGGCAGGTGGCGCTGGAGGTGACGCAGCCCACCGTCCAGTCGGCGCCATCCCCGAGGGCGAGCTGCACCCGGGCGTTGAGCCGGACCGCCTCGGCCCGTGCCAGCTGGAGGCCGTTCTGGGCAGCGTCGGCGGTGGTGCGGATTTTGCTGTTCTGGATCCAGGCGGTGAAATTGGGCGCCGACAGGGCCAACAGCACGCCCAGGATGCCTATGCCGACGACGAGCTCGATCAGGGTCATCCCCGACTGGGCTGGCCGCGGTGTCAGCATGCGCCACCTTTTGTAGTGACCCAGCCCGATCCCGCGCAGTCGGTATTCCAGCCGGGAACATTGGTGATCACGGACCGTTTACCGTTCAGCTGGTTCACGGAATAAACGAAACCAGTCATCGATCCCCTGCCGGTGGCAGTGATGGTGTAACTGGCAGTATCCGGTACATTGCAGACAAAGTTGAAATTCTGGCCGGACAAGTCTGTGGTGCAGGGCGTTGCGGCGTTTGCATACTGGCGGTTATCCTGGAAATACTGTTCCATCTGCACCCGCTTTTCCGACAGCTTGGCGGTCGCCTCGGTGATCTTCGAGCGCATCACGTAGTCCGTATAGTTCGGATAGGCGATGCCGGCCAGGATGCCGATCACCGCCACGACGACCATGAGCTCGATCAGACTGAAGCCTTTTTGCATTTCCACCTCGATTCTCGAATATTGAATAGTCGATGGGTGCGATGAGGTTGCATCCCGATGACATGGATTTTGGTCAGTTACTTGTCAGGGGTATGCATTGTACGATATGTCTATGGGGTGACGACTGTATTTTTGCACTCATATAGCATATGAATGGTCGATATTCCCTCCCTAAGCCATTTCGTTTGCACGGAACCCGTCTGCTCCACTTTTCTGGCCGAGGTGTCTTAGGGCGGCAGCGTTTCGTTGCTGCCTTGGTGATTTCGTGTCTGTTGCACGGCGCGGTCGTGGTCTTGCCTTATTTCGGTGAAAGCAGAAAAACGGCCCTGGTGGAGCCTGGGAAAAAGACCGGGCCGGCGTTCTTGGCAACGACCTTGGCCAGAGTCGCCCACCCGCACCGCAAACCGCTTCCGACGCCGGCGGAGGTGCCGCCTCAAGAGCTACCCCAGGCCAGCCAGGCGGCCGTTCCATCAGGCGACCAGCAAGAGACCCGGCCCGACGGAAGGGAGGTCGAGAATCATGGCAGGGATGCCTCCGGCCTGCCCTTTGCCGGACTTCGGTACTATCCGGCGAGCAGGCTCACCAAACGGCCGCGCGCCATTGCGCCCATCGACCTGGATATCCCCGAAATCAGAGGGTTTATCGCTTCGGGCAAAGTGGTTCTGATCCTGTGGATCAGCGATCTGGGCCTGGTGACGGAGGTCGAGGTCGAGCAAAGCGAGCTTCCCGGGGCATTTGCCGCATCGGCCAGATCCGTTTTTTCCCACGCCCGGTTCGAGCCCGGGGAGTTGGATGGACAGACGGTAGGAAGCATCATCAGAATCGAGGTCACGTACGACGACGATCGCTTGCGCGGCGGCTGACCCGGCAGTCGCGCTGCTCCTCAGATTTCGAGGAAATCCCTGACCTCTTCTGCCCGAGCCAGAGTGTCCTGGTAGCCGAGTTCGATGAGGGCGCGGGTATAGGGCTGCTCGAACAGCAGGTAGCTGGTCAGCGCGCCGCCGTGCCGGTTCATGGCGCCAATGCCGGTGAGCAGGACTTTCACCGCCCAGGGCAGGGCGCGGGCGTGGCGTGCCGCCAAGTGATCGAGGCGTTTCGAGGGGGCGATGACCAGGGTACGGATCGGCCGCAGCAGCAGCCTGGCCGCTTCGCGGGCCTCTTCGGGAATGGCCGACAGGGTCTGGTTGATGCGCTGGATGCGTTCGATGTCCATCGACAGGCTGTCCAGGAAAATGCTGGACAGGGCATGGCCGGCGATCTGGGCGAGGGTCGGATAGCGGCCGTAGCTCAGGCGTTTCTGGGGTTCAGTCATGCGCCCGGCGCCGATGACCAGGACCCGCTCGGCACCCAAGTGGATGGCTGGGGAAATGGGGGCCTGCTGGCGCATGGAGCCGTCGCCGAAATACTCCCGGTGGATCCGGACCGCCGGGAAGATGAAGGGGATGGCGCTGGAAGCCATCAGGTGATGGATATCGAGCCGGACCCGGGAACCGATCCGCTGGGTCCGCCGCCAGGCCTCCACCTCGCCCCGGGCCTGGAAAAAGCTGACGCTTTCCCCCGATTCGTAGCCCGAGGCGGTGATGCTGACCGCGTGCAGCGCGCCGGCCGCGATGGCCCTGTCGATGCCGCCGAGATCCAGGTGCCGGGCCAGCAGGTGGCGAAGGGGGCTGTTGTCCAGGAGGGAGCGCGGTGGGTTCTTGAGGAGCCAGCCCAGGGCCAGCATGGACAGCCAGCGCCCCCCGGAAAGCCCGATGCCCACAGGATCGGCCCGGTAAACGTGGTCGGCCCGCATGTTGCGCCAGATGGAAAGCAGGTTATCCACCGCCGCCCGGAAATTTTCCGCCTGGCAGGCCAGGGTGGCGGCATTGATGGCGCCGGCGGAGGTGCCGCACAGAATGGGGAAGGGATTGCGGGTCGGGGCGGGCAGCAGGCCGGCAATGGCGGCCAGGACGCCGGCCTGGTAGGCGGCGCGAGCGCCACCGCCGGTCAGGATGAGTGCGGTCCTGAGGCCTGCTAGGGGGACAGGCATGACTGCCAGCGCGGGTCTGGCCGATAATCCCTGACCCAGGCGGCCAGGGCGTCGGCCGGCATGGGACGGGCAATGCCGTAGCCCTGGGCGAGGTTGCAGCCCATTGCCATGAGGCGGACGCCGTGCTCCACGGTCTCGACTCCCTCGGCGATGACTTCCCGGCGGAAGGCTCGGGCAAGGCTGATGACGCCGTCCACAATGGCCAGGTCTTCCGGGTCCACCAGCATGTCCCGGATGAAGGACTGGTCGATTTTCAGGAGGCGGGCGGGGAGGCGCTTGAAATAGGTGAGGGAGGAATAGCCGGTGCCGAAGTCGTCGAGGGCGAAGGAGAGGCCCAGATCGTGGCAGCGGTGGATGACTTGGCCAATGTAATGGATGTCGTCCAGGGCCGCTGTCTCCAGGATTTCCAGCTCGAGCCACTGGGGCGGCACCTCGGGGCAGGCCGCCAGGAGCATCTGGATGCGATCGACGAAGTCCTTGGCCTGCAGTTGCCGGGCCGAAATATTCACGCTGATCTGTAGTTCCAGGCCGGCGGCGCGCCATTGGCGCATCTGGTCGAGGGCGGTGGCGATGACCCATTCGCCGAGGGCGATGGAGAACTCGGTCTCTTCCACCAGGGGCAGGAATTCCCCGGGGGGCAGCAGCCCTTGTTCGGGGTGATACCAGCGGATGAGGGCTTCGGCCCCGATGACCTTGCCCTGCTTCATGTCGACCTTGGGCTGGTAGAAAAGGACGAATTCGCCAGCGGGGAGCGCCGCCTCGATACGCGCCAGGCGTTCCCGGTGGGCGCTGACCTGGCGGTCCTGCTCGGAATCGAACAGGTGATAGCGGTTGCGGCCGGCCTGCTTGGCGATGTACATGGCCTGGTCGGCGTGGCGCAGGAGGACGTCGGGATCGGCGCCGTCGCTGGGGAAGAGGGTGAGGCCGATGCTGGCCGACAGTTCGACCGCCATGCCGTCGATGGTGTAGGTGGCCGACAGGGTGGACAGCACCCGCAGGGTGGCGGCTTCGCAATCGCCGAAATCCTGGGCCTTGATGATCAGGACGAACTCGTCGCCCCCCAGGCGGGCGACCGTGTCGGCGGCCCGGACGCAGCCCCGCAGACGCCTGGCCACCTCGACCAGGAGGGTGTCGCCGGCGGCATGGCCCAGCCGGTCATTGACGGGCTTGAAGCCGTCCAGGTCCAGGTAGGCCACGGCCACGACCTCCCCCGAGCGCTCGGCCTGGGTCAGGGCCTGCTGGATGCGGTCGCCGAGCAGGACCCGGTTCGGAAGCCGGGTCAGGGGGTCGTAATGGGCCAGGTACTCGAGCCTTTGCTGGTGCTCCTTGAGGGCGGTGATGTCCGAAAAAATGAAGGTGTAGTGGGAAACCTTGTCCGTTCCGTCCCGGACGGCGCTGGCGGTGAGCATCTCCAGCAGGATGTCGCCATTCCTGCGGCGGCCCCGGGTCTCTCCCCGCCAGTGGCCGCGTTCGGCCAGGGAGCAGAGGACGGTTTCGATCATGTCGACATCGTCGCCGTTTTCGGCGAAGTGCTCCCGCAAATCCCGCCCCAGCAATTCCTGGCGCTCGAAGCCGGTCCATTCGGTAATGGTCGGGTTGCTGTCCACGATGCGCCACCGGGCATCGGTGATGATGATCCCTTCGCTGGCCTGGGCGAAGACGCTGGCCGCCAGGCGCAGGGACTCCTCTCCCTGCTTGCGCCGGGTAATTTCGGTGGTGGTTCCGTGATAGCCCGCGAAGGCGCCGCCCTTGTCGAAGACCGGTTCGCCGTGGGCAAGAAAATGCCGGATTTCGCCGCCGGGCAGGAATATGCCGTATTCCAGGCCGCGGAAGGGTTCATGCCGTGCCAGCACCTCCTGGTGGGCAGCCCATTCGGTCCGGGAAAGCGTCGTGTTCAGTTCCCAGTACCTTTTCCCTATGAGGAAGAGGTCGTCGAAGCTTATGTCGAACCGGTTAGCCTGGTGATAGGTGAAGCGGAACTCGGTGTCCTGCTCCCAGTACCAGTCGGTGGATAGATTGAGCAGGCTGCGAAAGCGGTCCGCGGAGGCCCATAGGGCATCAATCTGCTGTTTGGTCCCGCTGCCCATGTCGATCTGAGACCCCCTGTCGGTACTCCGTTGGTAAGAACCCGGAGTTTTCCCCAGTATATAGGGAGTCCGCCTAAACGCTCAATCCGCGGTGTTGCTGATGACGTCGGCCCAGCAGTTGGGCGTCTCGTAAAGGCGGATGCAGTGGAGGCGCAGGTGGTTGCCGTAGGTGTCCCGATAGGCGGCGTCGAGGATGCGGAAGGCGATGCGCGCCAGATTCTCCGCCGTCGGCACCCGATCGAGGATCACCGTCTTGTGGCCGGGCAGGGCGGCGAGGAAATCGACGATGGCCCGGTCTCCGGCATAGGCCAGGAAGGCGTGATCCCACTGATCCACGACATGCTTGCGGGCGATGGCCTTGACCTGGGAGAAGTCCATCACCATGCCGTTGGCGGCGTCCCCGTCCTTTTCGATGACATCGCCGGAAAGGGTGATCTCGATGGCGTACCGATGCCCGTGCAGATGCCGACACTGGCTCTGATGGTCGGGGATGCGGTGGCCGGCGTCGAATTCGAGGCGGCGGGTAATGAGCATCGGAGGATGGGGTGAAGAGGGAAACCAATAATTATACAATGGCTCCATGCTTACCATCGAAGATCATCGCCGCGACAGCGCCGGCATGACTTACATCTATCCCGTCGTCTCCCGCCGGGCCGGTGGGGTGTCGATCGGCGTGAATCTCAACGTCAACAACGCCTGCAACTGGGCCTGCGCCTATTGCCAGGTGGAAGACCTTGGCCGCGGCGGGCCGCCGCCCATCGATCTTGCCCTCCTGGGCAGCGAGTTGGAGCGCTTCCTGGACGATGCCGTGGCAGGCGATTTCATGGTGCGGGCGGTGCCGCCGGAATCCCGCCGCCTGGTGGATGTGGCCTTTTCCGGCAACGGCGAGCCCACCAGCGCCCCGGAATTCCCCGCCGTTGTCCGTTTGGTGCGGGAAGCCCTGGCGGCACGGGGATTGCTGCCCGAAGTCAAGATCCGTCTGATCACCAACGGCAGTCTGCTGCACCGCCCCGCCGTGCAGGAGGGCATCAGGGAAATTGGCGAGGCCGGCGGCGAGGTATGGTTCAAGGTGGATCGCATCGGTGAAGAGGCGACCCGAGCGGTGAACGGAGCTCCCTCGGCTCCGGCCACCGTGCTCCGCCGCCTGGAAACCTGTGCTCGCCTGGCCCCGACCTGGGTGCAGACCTGCTGGTTCGCCGTGGACGGCAAGGCCCCGTCGGAAGCCGATCGCCAAGCCTATTGCGAGTTTCTGAAATCACTGTACGGGAAGATCGCCGGTATCCACCTGTACGGTTTGGCGCGGCCTTCCCTGCGGCCCGGGGCTGAGCGCCTGGGCCGTCTCGATTCCGAAGAACTGGCGGCTTTCGCCAGGGAAATCCAAGAGAAAACGGGCATCAAGGTGCTGATCAGCCCCTGATGCCCGTCGGCTTTGTGAATGAATCGGTGCGCGGCTCCACTCCGGCTCTGCAGCACCCGCCGCACCTAGGGCACGGCTGCGCTTCCCGGGCCGGTTTCGGGCCCCCCGCTATGAATTCCCCACAATGGTCTTCCGCTGCCGGTCAGGCGGCCTTCTTGGCCTTGGAACGGGCGGACTTCTTCAAGGTCTTGTAGAGCTCCGGCTCCTGGGTCTTCAGGTAGTCGATGACTTCCTGGTCTTCGCGCTTGATGCTCTTGATGTCGATTTGCTCGACGTGGACCAGGCGCAGCAGTTCGCGGACCGGCTTGGGCATGTTGCGGCCGCTCTCATAGCGGGAGCCGCCACTCTGGGTCACGCCGATAGTGGACCAGAATTGCTGCTGGTTGAGACCCAGTTTGCGGCGAATTTCACGCGGGTCGATTTTTTCAATGGTCTTCATGGTGCTCATCATTCGATCTCCATACGCGAGCGGTTTGAGAATACCCACGCATCCTATGGGTGTATGACTTAGGTCATAAAACGAATTGTATAGTTCAATCGACTTTATTTGCAAGTGGCATCGAGAAATATATTTGGAATTTCCTGTCGCCGATGGGTTGCCGTAAGCCTTTGTATCGATGATTATATTTTTCGTGGCGCCCATCGGTTTTCGGCTTCTGGCGGCTATGCGGCAGAGATTTTTGGGGTCGGACCGGCGGCTTTCGCAAAGCGACAGGATGCTCTAATATGCCTCGGGTACGTCCAAGGAGGAGAGATCGGCATGCAGGTGAGGGAGATCATTCGGATCAAGGGTGTGGCCCTGTTTACCACTCCGGCGCAGCAGTCGTTGACCAGCGCCATCGAGACCATGGCGGAGCACGATCTCGGCTCGCTGGTGGTCATGGGCGAAGGGAAGATGATCGGCATGCTCACCTTCCGCGAGGTCCTGCGGGCTGTGAAGCAGCATGGTGGCAAGCTCGATGCGGTGACCGTCGGTGATGTGATGGTGGCGGACCCGGTGACCGTCCCCCCCGACATGGAAGCCAACGACCTGCGCCGCCTGATGATCGACAAGCACAGCCGCTATCTGCCGGTGATGGACGGCGCCACCCTGATGGGCGTGATTTCCTTCCTCGATGTGGCCAAGGCGGTTCTTGAAGAACAGAGCTTCGAGAACAAGATGTTGAAGAGCTACATCAAGCACTGGCCGGGCGAGCCGGCCAAGGGCTAGGTTCCGTCAGCGGCTGTCCCAGCCGTAACGCTTGCTGCGCTGCCAGCGGTTGGCGGCCTGCAGGCGCGGATCGGGCTTGGCCGCGGCGCTCGCGGGCGGCCAGCCGGGCCGGGCGGAGGCGGCGCCGGGAGCGGGCGGGGCAGGCTTCCTGCGGGATTTCGGCATGGTAAACTCCTCGCTCCATTCTAGCTCCCACCTTCAGCCCATTTCCAGCCATGTCCGGCAATACCTTCGGTACCCTTTTTTCTGTCACTTCCTTCGGCGAATCTCACGGGCCGGCCATCGGCTGCGTGGTGGACGGCTGCCCTCCGGGTCTTGAACTCTGCGAGGCGGATATCCAGGCCGAGCTGGACCGCCGCAAGCCCGGCACTTCCCGCCATGTCACCCAGCGCCGGGAACCGGACACGGTGGAGATTCTCTCGGGGGTCTTCGAAGGCCGGACCACCGGCACCCCGATCGCCCTCCTGATCCGCAACCAGGACCAGCGCAGCAAGGACTATGGCAATATCGCCGAGACCTTCCGGCCGGGCCATGCCGACTACACCTACACCCAGAAGTACGGCTTCCGGGATTACCGGGGCGGCGGCCGTTCCTCCGCCCGGGAGACCGCCGTGCGGGTGGCGGCCGGGGCTATTGCCCGCAAGTGGCTGAAGGAGCGCTGCGGGGTGACGGTGCGCGGCTGGATGAGCGCCCTCGGCCAGATCGATATTCCCTTCGCCGCCGAGGCCGACATCGACGGCAACGCCTTCTTCGCTCCCAATGCCGCCCTGGTGCCGCACCTCGAAGCCTATATGGACGAACTGCGCAAGGCCCTGGATTCGGTGGGCGCCCGCATCACCGTCACCGCCCGGGGCGTGCCGCCGGGCTGGGGCGAGCCGGTCTTCGACCGCCTGGATGCCGAAATCGCCTATGCCATGATGGGCATCAACGCCGTCAAGGGCGTCGAGATCGGCGCCGGGTTCGCCTCTGTAGCCCAGAAGGGCAGCGAGCATGGCGATGAGATGACACCCGCGGGATTTGCCAGCAACCACGCCGGGGGCATCCTGGGCGGCATCTCCAGCGGCCAGGACATCCTGGTCAATCTCGCCATCAAGCCCACCTCGTCCATCGCCCAGCCGCGCCGCTCCATCGACCGCCAGGGCGGTGCCGTCGAGGTGGCGACCCAGGGGCGCCACGATCCCTGCGTCGGCATCCGGGCGACGCCCATTGCCGAGGCCATGCTGGCGCTGGTCCTGATGGACCATGCCCTGCGGCACCGTGCCCAATGCGGCGACGTGGTCTGTTCGACGCCGATCATTCCGGGCAAAATCGCGTAAGGTTTCATATCTTCTTGCCGCCCGCGGGGCGGCGCGTGCCGCAATCAGGAGGAAGCATGCAAGTCGAACACCACGACCTTCACCAGGAATTTCCGGACATGCACGACGCGATATCGGTGCTCAGGCAGTCGAATGCCCATTTCTCGCGGCTTTTCGACACCTACCATCGATTGACCGGCCGGGTGGAGGGACTGGAAGAGCACGACATGCCGGTGGCGGACTTCACCCTGGAAGACCTGAAGAAGCAGCGGGTCAGGGTCAAGGACGAGCTCTACCACTTCATGCTCGCCTTCCGGACGGGCCAGCAGCACAGGAACTGAAGCCGCCGTTCTCTCGGTCTGCATCCGGTAAAATTGCCGGATGCATTCCCTGCCTTACTGGCGCCTTTCCGGCTACTACTTCTTCTACTTCGCCTTCGTCGGCGCCTTCTCGCCCTATTTCGGGCTTTACCTCCAGTCCCTGAATTTCTCCGCCTGGGATATCGGCCTCCTGATGTCCCAGATGCAGTTGATGCGCCTGGTCGGGCCCAATGTCTGGGGCTGGCTCGCCGACCGCCGGCAACAGCGGGTTCCCATCGTTCGCCTGGCCGGGCTGGCGAGTCTCCTGGGCTTCACCGCCTTCTTCTGGCTCGACCGGCTGGCCGGGATGCTGGTGGCCATGGCGGTCCTGGCCTTCTTCTGGAGCGCGGCCCTGCCCCTGGTCGAGACCCTGACCTTCGACCATCTGCGCGAGGAGAAGGGGCGTTACAGCCGCATCCGCCTGTGGGGGTCCATCGGCTTCATCGTGGCCGTCATGGGGACCGGGGGGCTCCTGGACTGGGTGCCCCTCTCGGGGGTGCTGTGGGTCTGCTGGGGAGTCCTGGTCGGCATCCTGGTGCTGGCCCTTGCCGTGCCGGAGTCGCCTGCCCCCAAGGCCCACGAGGCGGGGCAGGGGATCGGCGATATCCTGCGCCAGCCCCGGGTACAGGCTCTCCTGGCTGCCTGCTTCGCCATGTCGGCGGCCCACGGAGCCCTTTACGTCTTCTATTCCATCCATCTCGCCAATCACGGCTACAGCAAGACCGGGGTTGGGCTCTTGTGGTCCCTGGGGGTGGTGGCGGAAATCGTCGTCTTCCTCTTCATGGCGCGGCTGTCTCGGCGCTATTCCCTGCGGGCCATCCTGGTGGCCAGCTTCGCGGCGGCGGTGGTGCGCTTCCTGATCATCGGCTGGGGGGTGGAATCGATATTGCTGGTGGTCCTCGCCCAGCTCATGCACGGACTGACTTTCGGCTCCTATCACGCCGCCGCCATCGCCGCCATCAACCAGTGGTTCCCGGGGCGGGCCCAGGGGCGCGGCCAGGCCCTGTATTCCAGCATGAGTTTCGGGGCAGGCGGTCTGCTGGGCGGCCTGGTTAGCGGCTGGACCTGGGATTGGGTCGGGGCGGCATGGACCTATTCCCTTTGTTCGGTCTTCGCCCTGATCGGCTTGGTACTGGTTTTGCTGTGGGTGCGCGACGGGGGGATTGGCAAGACGAGTGAGGAGTGAAAGATGGCGGCTTCCTTGCAAAAAGTTCACTATCTGCAGCGCTGGGGGGTTGGGCTGGCGCTGGCTTTGTGTCTGTTCGGCTGCGCGACCCAGCAGTCCACCCAGCCCGGGGTGGTCGGGGTGGAGCGCAAGCAGACCCTGTGGGTGTCCGCCAGCGAGGTGAACCAGGCCTCGCTGCAGGCCTATCAGGATGTCCTCCACAAATCCGAGCAGCAGCACGATCTCGACCGCAATCCCCAGGAAGTGGCCCGGGTGCGGGCCATCGCCCAGCGCCTCATTCCCGCCACGGCGGCTTTCCGTCCCGACGCGCCGGGCTGGAAATGGGAGACCCATGTCATCGATTCGCCGGAAATCAACGCCTGGTGCATGCCGGGGGGCAAGATTGCGGTCTATTCGGGGCTCATCGAAAAGCTCAACCTGACCGATGACGAGCTGGCGGCGGTGATGGGCCACGAGATCGCCCATGCCCTGCGGGAGCACGGCCGCGAGCGGGCTTCCCAGGCCATGGCCACCGGCCTCGGCCTGTCCGTCGTCGGCGCGGCGGTGGGGGCGAGTTCGGGGCAGCTGGACCTCGCCAAGCTGATCACCGACCTCACCATCAGCCTGCCCAACAGCCGGGGATTCGAGACCGAAGCCGACCGCATCGGCGTCGAACTGGCCGCCCGGGCGGGGTACGACCCCAGGGCCTCCCTCACCCTCTGGCAGAAGATGTCCAAGGCCGAATCCGGCGGCGCTCCGCCCCAGTGGCTATCCACCCACCCCTCCCACGAGAACCGGCAGAAGGACCTGGCCAAGTATTCGGAACGGGTCCTTCCCCTCTATCAAGCCGCGCAAAAGCACTAACAATGGTCTCCCTGTGCCATAATTCAAGGCTTTACGGCCTTTGTCGAGACCATGCCGAAGACTCTTTACGACAAGCTTTGGGAAAGCCACGTTGTCCATCAGGAGGATGACGGGACCGCGCTTATCTATATCGACCGCCACCTCATCCACGAGGTGACCAGCCCGCAGGCCTTCGAGGGCCTCAAACTGGCCGGCCGCAAGCCCTGGCGGGTTTCCTCCATCGTCGCCACCGCCGACCACAACACCCCCACCGACCACTGGGACGAGGGCATCCTGGACCCGGTTTCCCGGCTCCAGGTGGAAACCCTGGACGCCAATATCCGAGAGGTCGGGGCGCTCGCCTACTTCCCCTTCAGGGATCCGAAGCAGGGCATCGTCCATGTGGTGGGGCCGGAGAACGGCGCCACCCTGCCCGGCATGACCGTGGTCTGCGGCGATTCCCATACCTCCACCCACGGCGCCTTCGCCTGCATGGCCCACGGCATCGGTACTTCCGAGGTCGAGCATGTGCTGGCCACCCAGTGCCTGGTGCAGAAGAAGTCGAAGACCCTGCTCGTGGCCGTCGAGGGCCGTCTGGGCAAGGGCGTCACCGCCAAGGACATCGCCCTGGCCGTCATCGGCACCATCGGCACCGCCGGCGGTACCGGCTACGCCATCGAATTCGCCGGCAGCGCCATCCGTGGCCTTTCCATGGAAGGCCGCATGACGCTGTGCAACATGGCCATCGAGGGCGGCGCCCGCATGGGCTT
Source organism: Rhodocyclaceae bacterium (assembly GCA_018261935.1). Taxonomy (GTDB): domain Bacteria; phylum Pseudomonadota; class Gammaproteobacteria; order Burkholderiales; family Rhodocyclaceae; genus JAGTRP01. Next base: position 194,998 of record JAGTRP010000005.1, on the reverse strand, counting down.
CGTGGCGGTGGACGACACCACCATCGACTACCTGCGCGGCCGTCCTTTCTCGCCCCGGGGCGATGCCTGGGAAAAGGCCGTGGCCTACTGGCGCACCCTGAAATCCGACGAGGGTGCCCGGTTCGACCGCGTCATCCAGCTCAAGGCCGAGGATATCCAGCCCCAGGTCACCTGGGGAACCTCCCCCGAGATGGTGGTGGGCATCGGCGCCACGGTCCCCGATCCCGCCAAGCAGACCGACCCGGTCAAGCGTGAGGGCATGGAGCGGGCCCTGCAGTACATGGGGCTGAATCCCAATATGGGGATCAAGGACATCAAGGTCGACAAGATCTTCATCGGTTCCTGCACCAATTCCCGCATCGAGGATCTGCGGGAGGCGGCGGCCGTCGCCAAGGGGCGCAGCGTCGCAGCCAGCGTCAAGCTCGCCCTGGTGGTGCCCGGTTCCGGGCTGGTCAAGCGCCAGGCCGAGGCCGAGGGGCTGGACAAGATTTTCACCGCCGCCGGTTTCCAGTGGCGGGAGCCCGGCTGCTCCATGTGCCTGGCGATGAATGCCGACCGCCTGGAGCCGGGGGAACGCTGCGCCTCCACCTCCAACCGCAATTTCGAGGGCCGCCAGGGCCCCGGCGGGCGGACCCATCTCGTCAGTCCGGCCATGGCGGCGGCAGCGGCCATCGCCGGGCACTTCGCCGATGTTCGTGACTTGCTCTGAGCCAGGAGAGAACCCATGAAAAAAATCGCCTTCGTGCTTTTCGCCCTTGCCTCCATCGTTGCCCTGTCCGCCTGCAACACCGTGCAGGGCATCGGCAAGGACATCGAAAAGGGTGGCGAAGCCATCCAGCGCGCTACCAAGTAAGGGCTGCAATGGAAAAGTTCGTACGTCTGGATGGGCTGGTGGCCCCCCTCGACCGCAACAACGTCGATACCGATGCCATCATCCCCAAGCAATTCCTGAAATCCATCAAGCGCTCGGGCTTCGGCCCCAACGCCTTCGACGAATGGCGCTACATGGACGTGGGCCAGCCGGGGCAGGATTGCTCCCTGCGGCCCAAGAATCCCAATTTCGTCCTCAACCAGCCCCGCTACCAGGGCGCCCAGGTCCTGCTCACCCGCCAGAACTTCGGTTGCGGGTCGTCCCGGGAGCACGCGCCCTGGGCCCTCCTGGATTTCGGCTTCAAGGCCGTCATCGCCGAGTCCTTCGCCGACATCTTCTTCAACAACTGCTTCAAGAACGGCATCCTGCCCATCGTCCTGCCGGCTGCCGAGGTGGATGCCCTGTTCAAGCAGGTGGAGGCGACCCCGGGCTACAAGCTGGTGGTTGACCTGCCGGCCCAGGCGGTGATCCGCCCGGACGGCTACGGCATTCCCTTCCAGGTCGACGCCTTCCGCAAGGAATGCCTCCTGAATGGCTGGGACGATATCGGCCTGACCCTGCGCCATGCCGACAAGATCCATGAATTCGAAGAAAAGCGCCGCATCGAGCAGCCCTGGCTGTTCGCGTAACAAGGAAAATAAAATGAAGATTTGTGTTCTGCCGGGAGACGGCATCGGCCCCGAAATCACCGCTGAAGCCGTGCGGGTCCTGAAGGCCCTTGGCCTCAAGATGGAAATGGAGGAAGGGCTCATCGGCGGCTGCGCCGTGGACGCTGCCGGCACTCCCTATCCCGAAGCTACCCAGAAGCTGGCCCGGGAAGCCGACGCCGTGCTGCTCGGCGCCGTGGGTGGCCCCAAGTGGGACAGCCAGCCCCGGGAACTGCGTCCGGAGCGTGGCCTCCTGGGTATCCGCAAGGATCTCAACCTGTTCGCCAACCTGCGGCCGGCCATCCTCTATCCCGAACTGGCCAATGCCTCGACCCTGAAGCCGGAAGTGGTGGCCGGCCTCGATATCCTGATCGTGCGCGAACTCACCGGCGACATTTATTTCGGCCAGCCCCGCGGCGTGCGCGAGGAAAATGGCGAGCGTGTCGGCTTCAACACCATGGTCTATTCCGAGTCGGAAATCCGCCGCATCGGCCGGGTCGCGTTCGAGGCCGCCCGCAAGCGCGACAAGCGCCTGTGCTCGGTGGACAAGATGAACGTCCTGGAATGCACCCAGCTCTGGCGCGACATCATGATCGACCTGGCCAAGGACTACCCGGACGTGGAGCTTTCCCACATGCTGGTGGACAATGCCGCCATGCAGCTGGTCAAGGCCCCCAAGCAGTTCGACGTCATGGTCACCGGCAACATGTTCGGCGACATCCTGTCGGACGAGGCTTCCATGCTCACCGGCTCCATCGGCATGCTGCCGTCGGCCTCCCTGGACGACAAGCAGAAGGGCCTCTACGAGCCTTCCCACGGCTCGGCCCCGGACATCGCCGGCAAGGGCGTCGCCAATCCTCTGGCCACCATCCTGTCGGCGGCGATGATGCTGCGCTACACTTTTGGGCTCGAAGAGCAGGCGGTGCGGATCGAAAACGCCGTCAAGAAGGTGCTGGCCCAGGGGTTCCGGACCGGGGATATTTACGAACCCGGTACCAACCGGGTCGGGACGAAGCAGATGGGCGACGCCGTGCTGGCGGCGCTGTAGCACAAGGTTTTAATCGGAGAACGATGCGATGAAGAAGGTTGGTCTGGTTGGTTGGCGCGGCATGGTCGGTTCCGTCCTCATGCAGCGCATGGTGGAAGAGGGTGACTTCGCCCATATCGAGCCGGTGTATTTCTCCACCTCGGCGGCCGGCGGCAAGGCCCCGGCCTTCGGGGGCAAGGAAGGCGGCACCCTGAAGGATGCGGCCTCCATCGCCGACCTGAAGCAGATGGACATCATCGTCACCTGCCAGGGCGGCGACTACACCAAGGAAATCTTCCCCCAGCTGCGCGCCGCCGGCTGGAACGGCCACTGGATCGACGCCGCCTCCTCCCTGCGCATGGCCGACGATGCCATCATCGTCCTCGACCCGGTGAACATGCACGTCATCAAGGACGCCCTGGCCAAGGGCGGCAGGAACTGGATCGGCGGCAACTGCACCGTGTCCCTGATGCTCATGGGTATCGGCGGCCTCTTCCAGCATGATCTGGTGGAGTGGGTCAGCTCCATGACCTACCAGGCTGCCTCCGGCGCCGGCGCCCAGAACATGCGGGAACTCATCGCCCAGATGGGCACCATCCACGCCTCTGTCGCCGACCTCCTGGCCGACCCGGCCTCCGCCATTCTCGACATCGACCGCAAGGTAGCCGAGACCATCCGCTCGGATGCCTTCCCCAAGAAGAACTTCCGCAACACGCCCCTGGCCGGCAGCCTCATCCCCTGGATCGACGTGCCGGTGGAAAACGGCCAGTCCAAGGAAGAGTGGAAGGGCGGCGCCGAGTGCAACAAGATCCTCGGCAAGCCGGCTTTCCGCAGCCCGGGCTCGATCCCCATCGACGGCTTGTGCGTGCGCATCGGCGCCATGCGCTGCCACTCCCAGGGCTTGACCATCAAGCTCAAGAAGGATGTCCCCCTGGACGAGATCAGCGATATCATCGCCAAGAACAACCAGTGGGCGAAGGTGGTCCCGAACGAGCGGGAAATCTCCGAGCGGGAGCTGACCCCGGCGGCGGTGACCGGCACCCTGACCGTTCCGGTGGGGCGCCTGCACAAGCTGGCCATGGGCTCCGACTACCTCGGCGCCTTCACCTGCGGCGACCAGCTCCTGTGGGGCGCCGCCGAGCCATTGCGCCGCATGCTCCGCATCCTGATCGAAGCTTGATCGGCAAGGAGTGGAAAGACGTAAAAACCGGGGCCTCAACCCCGGTTTTTTGTTTAACATTCGCAGTAGCATTGCGAATTCACAACCGAGATTAGCTTGCATAGCTAAGTGCATGATGTTATTTTCAAAGCCCCGATTCGACGCTCAGGGTGGCGCCGTGAACGAAAAACTTGTTTCACGATTCAGAATGCGTGCTGCGGCGCTTGCCGTGGCTTCCTCAATGTCCATGGCGCCGTGGATTGCCGAAGCGGCAAGTCTGGGCAAGATCACGGTTCTCTCCAGTCTGGGGCAGCCGCTGCGGGCCGAGGTCGAAGTCGGTGCCAGCCGCGAAGAACTGGCCGGGATGATGGTGCGCCTGGCGCCCCTGGATGCTTTCCGGCAGGCCGGGGTGGATTACGCATCGGTCCTCTCGGATCTGCGCTTTACCCTGGACAAGCGCCCGAGCGGGACATCCGTCATTCGGGTGACCTCGAACCGTCCCGTCAACGAACCCTTCCTTGATTTCCTGGTGGAGCTGAACTGGCCCGCCGGTCGTCTCGTACGGGAGTACACCTTCCTGCTGGACCCGCCGGACGTGGCGGCGAAATCGGCCGGCAAGGCGGTCTCGGTGGCCGAGGCCAGGCCGGTAGCCAACCTCAAGGGTGGCGTGGAGCCCGAGCGCACGCCGGCGGCCAAAGCGGCCAAGGAGCCGCTGGCGAGGACCGAGCCGAAGCCGGCAGCCAAGCCCAAGGCGGCGGAAGACGAAAGCGGGAAACCCGAAGGCGGTACGCGCCTGGTGAAACAGGGCGACACGCTGCGCAAGATCGCCAGCGAGGCCCAATACGAAGGGGTCTCCCTCGAACAGATGTTGATCGGCCTCTACCGGGCCAACTCCGATGCCTTTGTCGGCCGCAACATCAATCGCATGAAGGCGGGGGCCATCCTCAACCTGCCGGAAAAGGAAACGGTTGCCGCCATTCCCCAGGAGGAAGCCAGGAAGGTTTACCTTGCCCAGGCCGCCGACTGGAACGCCTATCGCCGGAAGCTGGCCGCCGCGGCGGCCCAGGGGCCGGCCAAGGAAGAGGCAAGCGGCCAGGCCGCCGGCGGCAAGATTACCGCCAAGGTCGAGGAGAAGGCAGCGCCGGCGGAAAGCCAGAAAGACCAGGTCAAGGTGGCGCGCACGGATGCGACGGGCAAGCAGGCCGCTGCCGGGGCGGGCAAGCAGGTGGCCGAAGAGGCCCTGGTCGCCAAGGACAAGGCCCTGAAGGAAGCCCAGGAGCGCGTGGCTCTCCTGGAAAAGAACATTGCCGACCTGCAGAAGCTGGTCGAGATGAAGAACCAGAGCCTGGCCGAACTACAGAAGCAGTCTGCTGCCAAGAAAGCGGAAGAACAGAAACCGGCGGTCCCGGCCGCCAAGCCGGCGGAGCCGCCCAAGGCGCCGGAGCCGGTCAAGGCCGCTGAGGAGCCGAAGCCGGCGGAAGCTGCCAAGCCAGCCGAAGCCCCCAAGGTAGAGGAGGCCCCGAAAGCGCCGGAACCTCCCAAGGCACCCGAGGCGCCCAAGCCCCCAGCAGTCAAGAAGCCCGTGCTGCCGCCGGAGCCGCTTCCCGAGCCGAGCCTTGTGGACGACCTGATGGAAAATCCGCTGCCCCTGGCAGGTGGCGGCGGCATCCTGGCCCTTCTGTTGGGGTACTTCCTGGTCAAGCGTCGCCGCAAGCAGTCTGAAACCCTGTCCATGGCGTCGCCGAGCAGCTTGGTGAGCTTGGGGCCCAATTCGGTATTCAGGTCTACTGGCGGACAAAGCGTCGATACCGGCAATACCACGCCCCAGGCCACCGATTTCAGCCAGACCGGCCCGGGGACCATCGATACCGACGAAGTCGATCCGGTGGCTGAGGCCGACGTCTACATGGCTTACGGCCGCGACGCCCAGGCTGAGGAAATCCTCCTCGAAGCCCTGCAGAAGGATCCCCATCGTACGGCTATCCATGCCAAGCTGCTGGAAATCTACGCCGGCCGCAAGAGCCTGAAGCAATTCGAGACCCTGGCGAGCGAACTCTATGCCCAGACCGGCGGCGCCGGTCCGGAGTGGGAGAAGGTAGCCGTCATGGGGGCCCGGCTCGATCCGGCGAATCCTCTCTATTCCGGCGGCAAGGCTGCGCCCGCGGAGAAGGCGGAGTCCTTCGATGCCGAGGCCACCCTCATCATCTCGCCGGAAGAGGCCGCCAAGGCGGCTACGGTGATCACCGAGCCCGCTCCGCTGGAGGCCGAGCCGGCAATGGCTGCCGAACCCGCGCCCCTGCCGGATCTGGAGTTGTCCGACCCCATTACCGTTTCCGGGGCGATGGCAGTGGAAGAGCCTAAAACGGCGGAGCACGAACTGGTGAGCCTGGATTTCGATCTTGGTAGCCCGGTCATCGAGGCGGCTCCCGCCCCGGTTGCGCCGCCTGCCCCGGAACCGGCTCCAGCGGTGGCCGCTCCGGAAGTCAGTGCCCTCGATTTCGATCTGGGCTTGGCGTCGGACACGGCTCCGGCATTGGCTGTCGAGGCGCCGGAGGCGCTGGAAACCGGCTCACTGGACTTCGATCTCGATCTCGGTCTGTCCGCCGAAGCTGCTCCGGCCCACGAGGAGCCGGCACCTGCCGTGGTGGAGATGTCCGAGCCGGTGCTCTCCATGGAACTGGCTGGAGCCGAATCCCTGTCCGTGCCCGCGATCGACTTGTCCGAGCCAGCGGAGTCCGCGGCGGTGTCCGAAGCGGCGGAAGCCGGCAACGCACTCGATTTCAATTTCGATATTGGCGTGCCGGCGGCGGAAAAGGCCCAGGATCTGGAGCTCCCGGCTTTCGCCGAGGCGCCCGCAGCGGTGGCCGAGGAAGTCGTCGATGCGACCGCGCTGGATGCTGGTGGCCTGGAATTCGACGTTCAGCTGTCCGATGCGGCGACGCTTGGGGAAACCGTCGAGTCGCCCGGTTTCGACTTGGGTTCCATCGATCTCGACCTCGCCACCGATACACCGGTGGAAGCCCCTGAAGGCGCCGAGGTTGCGCCGGCAGCACTGGAAGCCGTAGCCGAGGTCGCCGCCGCCAGGGATCCCCGCTGGGAAGAGGTCAATACCAAGCTCGATCTCGCCAAGGCCTATGAGGAAATGGGCGACCTGGAAGGCGCCCGGGAGCTGCTCCAGGAAGTCATGGGCGAAGGCTCTCCGGATCTGGCGGACCAGGCCCGGGGTATTCTTGAGCGTCTGAACGCGTAAAATCGCTTGCTTGCGCAAGACACATAGCCCCCTCGCGGGGCTATGTGCATTTTGGAGCTCCATGTCCCATCCCGCCTCCTGCCTGCTGTCCTGGCTTGTCGCCGTCGTCGCCCTCCAGCATCTGGCGTGGCCGGCCGTGCTCTGTCTCGCCCTCGCCATCATGCTGTCCGGGAAGGCCGTATGCCGGCGCTGGTGGATTCTGGTGCGGCGCGCCCGCTGGCTGCTGCTGACGCTCTGGCTCATCCTGGCCTACGGAACGCCGGGGGAGGTCTGGCACGACCAGCCCTGGGCACCCACCGACGCCGGCATCTACGAAGCGAGCCTGCATGCGGTCCGGCTGGTCGCCATGCTGGGCAGCCTGGGCTGGCTTTTCGAGGCCCTGCCCCGGGATCGGCTGATGGCGGGCCTGTGGGCCCTGATGCAGCCCCTGCGCCGCTTTCGCGTGGATGCGGATCGCATGGTGGTGCGCCTGGCCCTGGTGTTTGACTATCTGGAACAGCAACCCCCCAAGGGCGCCTGGCGCCAATTGTTGGACGACTCCCGCCACGGCACCGGCGGGCGCCATGTCGTCCGCATCGAGCTGCCTCGCTGGCGGGGGGCGGACACCGGACGGGTGGTCGGAGTCGGTCTGGTGATGACGCTGGGGGTATGGCTGTCATGAGATTCGCCCTTGGGATCGAATATTGCGGTACCGCCTTCCGCGGCTGGCAGAGCCAGGCTGGCGGAGGCACGGTCCAGGATGTCCTGGAGGCTGCCCTGTCGGCGATCGCCAGCGAGCCGATCACCACCCTCTGTGCCGGCCGTACCGATGCCCGGGTCCATGCCAGCCACCAGGTGGTCCATTTCGACACTCGGGTGGACAGGCCTCTGACGGCCTGGGTGCGGGGCGTCAATGCCCACCTGCCGGACGGCGTGGCGGTGCGCTGGGCCCAGGCCGTGCCGGAGGAATTCCACGCCCGCTTCAGCGCCCGGGGGCGGCGCTACCGCTATCTGCTCCTCAATCGTCCCCAGCGGCCCGGGCTGTGGCAGGGCAGGGTGGGCTGGTTCCATCTACCCCTCAACCTGGATGCCATGCGGCAAGGCGCCTCCAGGCTTCTCGGCGAGCATGATTTCTCGGCCTTCCGTGCCGCCGAATGCCAGGCCAAGTCCCCGGTCAAGACCCTGTGGAAGGCCGATGTGAGGCGGGCCGGCGACCTTTTCGTCTTCGATTTCGAGGCCAGCGCCTTTCTCCACCACATGGTCCGTAATCTGGTGGGCAGCCTGGTTTATATCGGCAAGGGAGCGCAACCGGCCAACTGGATGGATGAATTGCTGGCAGCGAAGGACCGCAAGCTGGCGGCTCCCACCTTTTCGCCGGACGGGCTCTATTTCGGCGGGCCGATCTACGAACCCCATTGGGGTTTGCCCCAGCCCGGCGATGATTTTCTGAATGGAGCCTTGTCATGAGAACGCGCATAAAAATCTGCGGCCTGACCCGGGAGGCCGACGTGGATGCGGCGGTGGCCGCCGGTGCCGATGCCATCGGTTTCGTCTTCTATCCGAAGAGCCCCCGCTACGTGAGTCCCGAGCGTGCCGCCGAACTGGCCCACCGGATTCCCCCCTTCGTCACCATCGTCGGGCTTTTCGTCAATGCTGCTCCCGGCGAGATCGAGGCCGTGCTGGAACGAGTGCCGGTGAATCTCCTCCAGTTCCACGGCGACGAGGACGAATCTCGATGTCGAGTCTGGCGGTTTCCCTATATCAAGGCGGCGCGGGTAAGGCCGGGGATGGATTTGATACAATATGCGGCTGATTTCAGTTCGGCCCGGGCGATTTTGCTGGATGCCTTTGTCGAGGGCTTCGGCGGGGGCGGTCAAATTTTCGACTGGTCCATGGTCCCGGCGCGGATGCCGCTGCCCATCGTTCTTTCCGGAGGGCTGACGGCGGCCAACGTGGGCGAGGCGGTACGCCGCCTGCGGCCGCCGGCGGTGGATGTGTCGAGCGGTGTCGAAGCCGACAAGGGAATCAAGGATGCAGCGAAAATCATTGCCTTCATGGCGGCGGTGTGCGCTGCCGACCAACAAGCAGAGGATGCCTGATGCAAGCTTATAACCTGCCCGACAGCCGCGGCCATTTCGGTCCCTACGGCGGCGTGTTCGTGGCCGAGACCTTGATCGCCGCCCTGGACGGCCTCAAGGCCGCCTACGACGAGGCCCGCCGCGATCCGGCCTTCATGGCCGAATACGAATACGAACTCAAGCACTACGTCGGGCGGCCGTCGCCGATCTATCACGCCAAGCGCTGGTCGGAACTGCTGGGCGGCGCTCAGGTTTACCTGAAGCGCGAGGACCTCAATCACACCGGCGCCCACAAGGTAAACAACTGCATCGGCCAAGCCCTGCTGGCCCGCCGCATGGGCAAGCCCCGGGTCATCGCCGAAACCGGCGCCGGCCAGCACGGGGTGGCCACCGCCACGGTGGCGGCCCGCTACGGCATGGAATGCGTGGTTTACATGGGCAGCGAGGATGTGAAGCGCCAGGCCGCCAACGTTTATCGCATGAAGCTCCTGGGGGCCAAGGTGGTGCCGGTGGAATCCGGCTCCAAGACCCTGAAGGATGCCCTCAACGAGGCCATGCGGGACTGGGTGACCAATGTCGCCAACACCTTCTACATCATCGGCACCGCCGCCGGTCCGCACCCCTACCCGATGATGGTGCGGGACTTCCAGGCGGTGATCGGCCAGGAATGCCTCGTCCAGATGCCGGAACTGGCCGGTCGCCAGCCGGATGCGGTGATCGCCTGCGTCGGCGGCGGCTCCAACGCCATGGGCATCTTCTACCCCTACATCCCGGTGGAAGGGGTGCGCCTCATCGGCGTCGAGGCGGCGGGGGAGGGGGTCGAGACCGGCCGCCACGCCGCCTCCCTGACCGCCGGCGTCCCCGGGGTCCTCCATGGCAACCGCACCTATCTTCTGCAGGATGGGGATGGCCAGATCATCGATACCCATTCGATATCCGCCGGCCTCGACTACCCGGGGGTCGGCCCAGAGCACGCCTGGCTCAAGGACAGCGGCCGGGCCGAGTACGTGCCGGTGAATGACGCCGAGGCATTGCAGGCCTTCCACGACCTGTGCCGCTACGAGGGCATCATCCCGGCTCTGGAGTCCAGCCACGCCCTGGCCTACGCCACCAAGCTGGCGCCGACTCTTCCGAAGGACAAGATTCTGCTGGTCAACCTCTCCGGCCGGGGTGACAAGGACATGCATACCGTGGCCGAAAAATCCGGTATCCAGTTCTGACATGTCGCGTATCCAAGCCACTTTCGCGCGCCTCCAGGCGCAAGGCCGCAAGGCCCTCATCCCCTTCATCACCGCCGGCGACCCCGAAGCCGACCTCACCGTTCCCCTGATGCAGGCCCTGGTGGAAGCCGGGGCCGACGTCATCGAGCTGGGGGTCCCTTTTTCCGATCCCATGGCCGACGGTCCCACCATCCAGCGCGCCTCCGAGCGCGCCCTGGCCCGGGGCATGACCCTCAGGAAGGTTCTGGAACTGGTGGCCGCCTTCCGGGCGGCCAATGCCGATACGCCGGTGGTGCTCATGGGCTACGCCAATCCCATCGAGGCCATGGGCCAGGAAGCCTTTACCGCTACCGCGGCCGCGGCCGGCGTGGATGGGGTGCTGGTGGTGGACTACCCTCCTGAGGAGGCCATGGACTTTGGCCGTGCCATGAAGGCCCGGGGCATCGATCCCATCTTCCTGCTGGCGCCCACCTCCACCGACGCCCGCATCGGCCAAGTGGCTGAAGTGGCGAGCGGCTATGTCTATTACGTTTCCCTGGCTGGCGTGACTGGCGCGGGGCATCTCGATACCGATGCGGTCGCCGCCCGGCTGCCGGCCATTCGCGAGAAGACCGGACTGCCGGTGGGTGTCGGTTTCGGCATCCGCGACGCTGCCACGGCGGCCCGCATCGCCGCCTTCGCCGATGCGGTGGTGGTGGGCAGCCGTATCATCGAGGAAATCGAGAAATCCACCCCGGAAACCGCCTGCGCCCAGGTCAAGGCCCTGGTGGCGGATATTCGCAAGGGCATCGACGGAGCGAAATCGTGAGCTGGCTAACCAAACTTCTCCCCCCCAAGATCAAGCGCGAGCAGGGCGCCCAGCGCCGCAGCAGCCTGCCGGAAGGTCTGTGGAGCAAATGCCCCTCCTGCGAGGCGGTGCTCTATGCCACCGACCTGGAAAAGAATCTCCAGGTCTGTCCCAAGTGCGGCCACCATCACCGCCTGCGGGCCCGTCAGCGCCTCGACATGCTTCTCGATCCGGAGGGCCGCTTCGAAATCGGCGCCGAGGTGCTGCCGGTGGACAGTCTCAAGTTCAAGGACAGCAAGCGCTACCCGGACCGCCTCATGGAAGCCAATGCCGCCACCGATGAGAGCGATTCCCTGGTGGTCATGCAGGGGGCCATCAAGACCATGCCGGTGGTGGCTGCCGCCTTCGAGTTCGAGTTCATGGGCGGCTCCATGGGCTCCGTCCTGGGCGAGCGTTTCGTTCGGGGTGTCCAGACCGCCGTGGATAATGGCCAGCCCTTTATTTCCATTGCCGCCTCCGGTGGTGCCCGCATGCAGGAGGGCCTCTTCTCCCTGATGCAGATGGCCAAGACCACGGCGGCCCTCACCAAGCTGTCCGAAGCCGGCCTGCCCTACATTTCCCTCCTGACCGACCCGACCATGGGCGGGGTTTCGGCCTCCTTCGCCTTCGTCGGCGATGTGGTCATCGCCGAGCCCGGTGCCCTGATCGGCTTCGCCGGCCCCCGGGTGATCGAGCAGACGGTGCGGGAAACCCTGCCGGCAGGCTTCCAGCGCTCCGAATTCCTGCTGGAGAAGGGCGCCATCGACCTGATCGTCGATCGCCGCGAACTCCGCGACAAGGTGGCCCAGCTCCTGGCGCTCCTGCAGAAACTTCCTGCCGCCGCTTGAAAACCCTCGCCGACTGGCTGGCCCACCTCGAAGGCCTGCACCCCAGGGGGCAGGCGGGCATCGAGCTGGGTCTCGACCGCATCCGCCTGGTCAAGGAGGCCCTCGGGCAGGAGCAGCACTGCCCGGTGATCGTGGTCGGAGGGACCAACGGCAAGGGCTCCACCTGCGCCTACCTGGAAAACATCATCGCCAAGGCCGGCTACCGGGTCGGCTGCTACACCTCGCCCCATCTGCTGGCCTACAACGAGCGGGTCCGCATCGACGGTCAGCCGGCGAGCGACGAAGCCCTGTGCCAAGCCTTCGCCCGGGTCGAGGCAGCCCGCCATGCGGCCGGCGACGTGGCCCTGACCTATTTCGAATTCGGTACCCTGGCTGCCTGGGAAGCCTTCGCGGCAGCCCAGGTCGAAGCCGTCATCCTGGAAGTGGGCCTGGGAGGGCGCCTGGATGCGGTCAACGCCTACGAGCCCGATGTCTCCGTCGTCACCACGGTCGCCCTGGATCACACCGACTGGCTGGGGCCCACCCGGGAGCATATCGGTTTCGAGAAGGCCGGCATCTACCGGCCCGGCCGCCCGGCCTTCTGCGCCGACCCGGCCCCGCCCCAGTCCCTCCTAGACCACGCCGCCGCCATCGGCGCCGATCTACGACTCGTCGGCCGCGACTTCGGCTTCGAGCGGGACAGCGAGAACCGCCTGCAGTGGCGCTGGTGGTGCAAGTCGGGGGAGCGGCTGGTGAAGCGCTCCCTGGCCTATCCGGGGCTGCGGGGGCCTTCCCAGCTCTACAACGCGGCGGTGGCCCTGGCGACCCTGGACAGCCTGGGAAATCGTCTGCCGGTGACCATGCAGGCCATCCGCAGCGGACTGATCGAAACGGAGCTGCCAGGCCGCTTCCAGGTGGTGCCCGGCAAGCCGGCGGTGGTCCTGGACGTGGGGCACAACCCCCAGGCGGTCAAGGTCCTGGCCGACAACCTCGCCAGCATGGGTTTTTTCGATCGCACCCATGCCGTCGTCGGCATGCTGGCCGACAAGGATATCGCCGGCGCCCTCGCCGCCCTGAAGGGCAAGGTGGACCATTGGTATGCCGCCAGCCTGGGCGGCCCCCGGGGCACCGAGGCGGGTTTTCTCGCCGACATCATCCGAAACCACGGCTTCGGCGGGGCGGTGGCTTGCTACGATTCGCCGGCTGCAGCAATGCGGGCGGCCCGGGAAGCCGCTGCCGAAAGTGATAGAATAGTCGTTTTTGGATCGTTCTATACGGTGGCCGGCGCACTCGAAGTGCTCAGGAAACGTTGACCTATGGAAGACACAGACGCCCAGCTGCCCCTCAAGAAACGCGCCCGCCGGCGCCTGGTGGGCGCCCTGGCCTTCGTGGTTCTGGTGGCCGTCGCGCTGCCCATGATCATGGATCAGGAGCCCCGGCAGGCCGTGCAGGACGTCGAGATCCGGATCCCCGGCCAGGACGAGAAGCCCTTCGCGCCCAAGTTCGCTGCGGCGCCGGAGGAACGGCCGGCCGTGAAGACTCCCGAGCCGGCAGCGGCGGCAAAGCCGCCCGAAGCCCCGCCGGCCCCGGCGCCGGCCGTGAAACCCGAACCAGCCGTCAAGTTGGCCGAAAAGCCGGTCGAGAAGGCTCCCGAGAAGCAAGCCGCCAAATCCGAAAAGCCGGCCGCCAAGGGGGGCGAACATGTCATCCTGATCGGGGCCTTCGTCAACGAGGGCAATGTCCGGGCCATCAGAAACAAGCTCAGTGAACTGGGCATCAAAGCCTACACGGAGCCCCTCGACTCTCCCCAGGGACGGAAAACGCGGGTGCGCGCCGGTCCCTTCCCGAATCGGGAGGCAGCCGAAAAGGCGCTGGAAAAGATGAAGCGCATCGGCGTCTCCGGAGTGGTGGCGGCGAAGCAATGACCGCCCGGTTATGAATATCTTCGACTATGTCGTGATCGGCATCGTCGCGGCCTCGCTGCTGCTGGGACTTTGGCGGGGCGTGGTAGGCGAGGCGATTGCCCTGGCGGCTTGGGTACTGGCCTTTTTCGCAGCCATGCATTTCGGTAGCGATATCGCGCAGTCGGTGTTCCTCGGCATTGAGGACAAGGGACTGCGGGCTATGGCGGGCTTCGCTGCGGTATTCATCGGAGTGCTGGTGGTGATGGCCCTGGTGCGCCTGGCGGCCAGCAGCTTGATCAAGGCCCTCGGGCTGGGACTCTCGGATCGACTGCTGGGGCTGGTGTTCGGCGTCGCCCGGGGAGCGATGATTGCTGTGGCCCTGGTGGCTGTGGGCGGGATGACCTCGGCCCCCCGCCAGGACTGGTGGCAGGAGGCGACCTTGTCGGCGCCCCTGGAGACGGCAGTATTGGCGGTGAGACCCTGGTTGCCGCCGGATTTTGCTAAACGGATTCGATTCAAATAGGTGGGATGATTTTATGTGCGGGATTCTGGGCGTAGTTGCAACGACACCGGTAAACCAGCTGCTTTACGATGGACTCATGGTGCTGCAGCACCGGGGGCAGGACGCGGCAGGCATCGCCACGGCCGAGGGCAATACTTTCCACCTGCACAAGGGCCCCGGCCTGGTGCGGGACGTATTCCGCACCCGCAACATGCGCGCCCTGCCGGGCAACTGGGGCATCGGCCACGTGCGCTACCCGACGGCTGGATCGGCCTACAACTTCGCCGAGGCCCAGCCCTTCTACGTCAATTCCCCCTTCGGCATCGTCCTTGGCCACAACGGCAACCTGACCAATGCCGAGCAGCTGAAGGACGAGATGTTCCGCCTCGACCGCCGGCACATCAACACCAATTCCGACTCCGAAGTTCTCCTCAACGTCCTCGCCCATGAGCTCCAGAACAGCGCCCACGGCTACGAACTGGACGTGGAAAGCATCTTCGATGCGGTGGCCGGGGTGCACCGGCGCTGCCGCGGCGCCTACGCCGTGGTGGCCCTGATCGCCGGCTACGGCCTCCTGGCCTTCCGCGATCCCCACGGCATCCGCCCCCTGGTCTATGGCAAGAACGAGACGGAAGAAGGTACGGAATATCTGGTGTCCTCCGAATCCGTCGCCCTGGATACCCTGGGTTTCCAGATGATCCGCGACGTGGAGCCGGGGGAGGCCATCTTCATCGACCTCAACCACCAGTTCCACAGCCGCCAGTGCGCCCAGCAGCCGGTCTACGCACCCTGCATCTTCGAGCACGTCTACCTGGCCCGCCCGGATTCGGTCATCGACGGCGTGTCGGTCTATGAGGCCCGGCTGGCCATGGGCGAGTCCCTGGCGGAAAAGGTCAAGCAGCACATCCCGGTGGATGAGATCGACGTCGTCATCCCCATTCCGGACTCCAGCCGGCCGGCCGCCATGCAGCTCGCCCAGGCCCTCGGCATCCCCTTCCGGGAAGGCTTCGTCAAGAACCGCTACGTGGGCCGCACCTTCATCATGCCCGGCCAGGCCATGCGGAAGAAATCGGTGCGCCAGAAGCTCAATACCTGCGGCCATGAGTTCAGGGGCAAGCGGGTGCTGCTGGTAGACGACTCCATCGTCCGCGGCACCACCAGCCGGGAGATCGTCGAGATGGCCCGGGCGGCCGGCGCCCTCAAGGTGTACTTCGCCTCGGCCGCACCCCCGGTGCGCTTTCCCAACGTCTACGGCATCGACATGCCGACCCGGTCCGAGCTCATCGCCACCGGCCGCACCGACGAAGGCATCGCCCAGGAAATCGGCGCCGACGCCCTGGTATATCAGGATCTGGAAGCCCTCAAGGCGGCGGTACGCTCCATGAATCCCAACCTGACCGTCTTCGATGCCTCCTGCTTCGATGGCTGCTATGTCACCGGCGATGTGGACGCGGATTACCTGGATGCCGTCGAAGGACGGCGAGCCGGCAAGGCAAGCGCCAAGAGCGAGGACGACGGCGACGGCAAGGCATCCCAGCAGCTGGTGCTGCAACTGGCCGAAAGCGGAGTGCGGGACTGATGGCGGACCGCGGCTACCGGCCGGAAACCCTGGCGGTGCGGGCCGGCCAGGAGCGCAGCCAGTTCAACGAGCACGGCGAGGCCCTCTACCTCACTTCCAGCTTCGTTTTCGACAGCGCCGCCCAGGCGGCCCGCCGCTTTTCCGGGGAGGAGGACGGCAACGTCTATTCGCGCTTCTCCAACCCCACCGTGACCATGTTCGAGGAGCGCCTGGCGGCCCTGGAAGGGGCGGAGGACTGCGTCGCCTTCTCGAGCGGCATGGCGGCCATCATGGCCCTGTGCCTGGCCCACCTCAAGGCCGGCGACCATATCGTCGCCTCCAGCAGCCTGTTCGGGGCGACCGTCCAACTCTTCAACAACATCCTTGGCCGGGCCGGCATCGCCACGACCTTCGTGTCCCCGACCGATCCGGCGGCCTGGCGGGCGGCCATCCGGCCTGAAACCCGGCTCTTCTTCCTGGAGACGCCGTCCAATCCCCTGACCGAAATCGCGGACATCCGCAGCCTGGCCGACATCGCCCATGACCGTGGCATCCGGGTGGCGGTGGACAACTGCTTCTGTACCCCCATCCTGCAGCGCCCCCTGGAACTCGGGGCGGATCTCGTGGTGCATTCCGCCACCAAGTTCCTGGACGGCCAGGGGCGGGTGCTGGGCGGGGCCGTCTGCGGCGCCAAGAAGCACACCGAAGAAGTCTTCAAGTACCTGCGCACCGCCGGGCCGACGCTGTCCGCCTTCAATGCCTGGGTGCTCCTGAAGGGCCTGGAGACCCTCAAGATCCGCATCGAGGCCCAGTCGGCCAATGCCCTCCGGCTGGCTCGGTGGCTGGAGGCCCACCCCCAGGTGGCGCGGGTCTTCTATCCCGGCCTGCCGTCCCATCCCCAGCACGAGCTGGCGATGAGGCAGCAGAAGAGCGGTGGCGCCATCGTCACCTTCGAGGTCAAGGGGGGGCGGGCGGAAGCCTGGCGGGTGGTGGATTCCTGCCAGCTGCTCTCGATCACGGCCAATCTGGGCGATACCAAGACCACCATCACCCACCCGGCTTCCACTACCCACGGGCGCATCAGTCCGGAGGCCCGGGCCGCGGCCGGCATCAGCGAGGGCCTGCTGCGCGTTGCCGTGGGTCTGGAAGCAGTGGAAGACCTGCAGGCCGACCTGGATAGAGGTCTTTCCACCCTCTGAACTCTCGGGGGTAACCGGAGGGTAGGGCGTTCGAGGAGCCGGGCGAGGACTGTCTGAGGGGGCGCAGCCCCCGAGTTCCGCAGCCCGGCGGAGCGAATGCCCCGCCCGACGCGCGAAAGTCGTGCTACCATGCGCCCCCTTGCGCCGCAATCAGTCTCGGCGCCCTCATCGGTTATTACCGACTCTTCAAGCCCTTTGTCTCGACTGGTTCGTGCCTCGCACGCAAGGCTAAAGGCGACACTCCAGGAGTTTCCATGGGTTTTTCCGCTCTCGGCCTGCGGGCCGAGCTGCTGCGCGCTATCGGCGAGCAGGGCTATACCGTTCCCACCCCCATTCAAAGCGGCGCCATTCCGGCCGTGCTGGCCGGCCATGACCTGATGGCCTCGGCTCAGACCGGCACCGGCAAGACCGCCGGCTTCACCCTGCCCATCCTGCAACGGCTCGGCACCCCCGCCAATGACCGGCTTTCCCGCATTTCCCGTGCCCCCCGGGTTCTCGTCCTGGTGCCAACCCGGGAACTGGCCATGCAGGTGGAGGAAAGCGTCCGCGCCTACGGCAAGCACCTGCCTGTCACTTCCCTGGCCATGTTCGGCGGGGTTGGCATCAATCCCCAGATCGCCGCCCTGAAGCGCGGCGTCGATATCCTGGTGGCGACGCCGGGCCGGCTGCTGGACCACGTCCAGCAGCGCACGGTGGACCTTTCCCTGGTGGAAACCCTGGTCCTGGACGAAGCCGACCGCATGCTCGACATGGGCTTCATCCGCGACATCCGCCGCATCATTGCCCTCCTGCCTGCCAAGCGGCAGAACCTGATGTTCTCGGCCACCTTCTCCAGCGACATCCGGGAACTGGCCTCCGGTCTCCTGAAGGACCCCGTTTCGGTGGACGTGGCGCCCCGCAACACGGCGGCGGAGACCGTGACCCAGCGCATCATCGAGGTAAATCGGGAACAGAAGCGGGATCTCCTCCTGCACCTGTTCGAAACCCGAGGCTGGCATCAGGTGCTGGTTTTCGCCCGTACCAAGCACGGGGCCGATGCCCTGGCCCGGAAGCTGGACAAGGCCGGGGTCAAGTCCGCTGCCCTCCATGGCGACAAGACCCAGGGCGCCCGTACCCGGGCCCTGGCCGACTTCAAGGCCGGCAAGCTGGCGGCCCTGGTGGCCACCGACATCGCGGCCCGGGGGATCGATATCGATGCCCTGCCCTTCGTGGTCAATTTCGAACTGCCCAATGTGGCCGAGGACTACGTGCACCGCATCGGCCGTACCGGCCGGGCTGGCATGGAAGGGGAGGCCCTCTCCCTGGTCTGCCATGATGAGCGCCCGAACCTGCGGGACATCGAGAAACTCATCAAGCGGAATCTGGAACGGGAAGTGATCGCCGGCTTCGAGCCCAGCGCCCAGGCCGCTCCCCGTCCGGCGCCGCAGCCCCGGGGCCAGGCACGGCCTGGGACGCCGGCACCTCGCCGCGACGGTCAGCGCCGGGATGGGGCGCAACAGCACCGCAACGGCAACCGGCATCGCTGAATCCTTCCGTAGCGCGTCGGGCGGGGCATTTGCTCCGCCGGGCTGCGGAACTCGGCCGCTATGCGGCCTCAGACAGTCCTCGCCCAGCTACAGAAACGCCCCGCCCTCCGGTGGGGCGTTTTCGTATGGTCAGTGGGCGGAGGCGGCGATGAGTTCGAGCAATTCCTCGCCGTAGCGCTCGATCTTGGCGGCACCCAGGCCGGTGATGGTGGACAAATGGCCGTAGCTGTGGGGGCGCACTTCGGCCAGTTCCTTGAGGGTACGGTCATGGAGGATGACATAGGCCGGGACGCCCTGTTCCCGGGCCGTATCCGAGCGCCAGTGGCGCAGGGTCTCGAACAGCTCTGCGTCGGCGCCCGCCAGGTCGATGGGGGCGCGGGCGGTCTTGGTGGCTGCGGCCTTGCGGCGTACCGTCCGGCGCAGCTCCACCGCCTGCTCGCCCCGCAGGACAGGGCGGGCGGCTTCCGTCAGCTTGAGGGCGCCGTGTTCCGATAAATCCACTTGGAGGAGACCGGCCGCGGCCAGCTGACGGATGATGGTGCGCCAGGCACCATCATCCAGATCGGCGCCGACACCGAACGTGGGCAGGCTGTCGTGTCCCCACTGCTTCACCTTGTCGGTGGCCTTGCCCCGCAGGATGTCCACCAGGTGGGCGACGCCGAAGCGCATGCCGGTGCGGTAGACGGCGGAGAGGGCCTTCTGGGCGGCGACGGTACCGTCCCAGCATTCCGGCGGGTCCAGGCAGACGTCGCAGTTGCCGCAGGGTTCGGCATGTTCGCCGAAGTAGTCGAGAAGCACCTGGCGGCGGCAGCGGGGCGCCTCGCAGTAGGCCAGCAGCGCGGTGAGACGCTGGGTTTCCAGGCGCTTCTGGGCGTCGGCCGCGGCGGACTCGGCGATCCGGGCCTGCTGCAGGGCCACGTCCTGCATGCCGTAGGTCATCCAGGCTTCGGCCGGCTCCCCGTCCCGGCCGGCGCGGCCCGTTTCCTGATAGTAGGCTTCGATGCTCTTGGGCAGGTCCAGGTGGGCGACGAAGCGCACGTCCGGTTTGTCGATCCCCATGCCGAAGGCGATGGTGGCCACCATGACCAAGCCGTCCTCCCGCAGGAAGCGGCGCTGGTTCGCGGCCCGCGTCTCCGCCGGTAGACCGGCGTGGTAGGGCAGGGCGGGATAGCCCTGGGCGGTGAGCCAGTCGGCGGTTTCCTCCACCTTCTTGCGGGACAGGCAATAGACGATGCCGGCTTCGCCCCGGCGGCCTGCCAGGAAGCCGAGAAGCTGCTTCTTCGGCGTGTCCTTTTCCACCACCGTGTAGCGGATATTGGGCCGGTCGAAGCTGGAGAGGAAGACCCGGGCCTCGCCGAGGCCGAGGCGGTTGATCATTTCCTCCCGAGTGGCGGCGTCGGCGGTGGCGGTCAGGGCGATGCGGGGAACCGCCGGGTAGCGCTCGTGGAGGGCGGAGAGCTGCAGGTATTCGGGCCGGAAGTCGTGCCCCCACTGGGAAACGCAATGGGCCTCGTCGATGGCGAAGAGGGCGATGCGGCCGTCGGCGTAGAGGCGGTCGAGGATGGCGAGGCTACGCTCGGTCAGGAGCCGTTCCGGGGCGATATAGACGAGATCCAGGTTGCCGCTGAAAAGCCCTTTTTCGACGGCCTGGATTTCGGACCATCCCAGGGTCGAATTCAGGCAGGCGGCTCGGACACCCAATTGGGTGAGGGCATCCACCTGATCCTGCATGAGGGCAATGAGGGGGGAGACGACGATGGCGGTGCCGGAGCGCAGCAGCGCCGGAATCTGGTAGCAGAGGCTCTTTCCCCCGCCGGTGGGCATGAGGACCAGGGCGTCGCCGCCGTCGGCGACATGGCCGATGATGTCAGCCTGGCGGCCCCGGAAGGCCGGGTAGCCGAAAGTGCGCTGCAGGATTTCGAGGGCGGTGGCCATCGCTTCAGCCCAGGGTTTCCCGATGGAGCGCCTCGCCGTCCCAGGCCAGGCACTCGCCGCGATCCTCGTGCCAGTCGGCCAGGACCCAGCGTTCCACATGGATGCCGTCGACGATGTGATCGTGGGTGGCGGGGCGGTGGGTGTGGCCGTGGATGAAGGTGGCGTAGCCGTGCTGGCGCAGAAAATCCTCGGTCTCCCCCGGGTGGAGATCCATCAGATAGGGCGCCTTTTCCTGCTTGCCCTGTTCGCTCTGCGCCCGCATGGAGGCGGCGATGGCGCGGCGCTCGGCCAAGGGCTTGGCGAGGAAGGCGGCCTGCCATTCGGGGGAGCGCACCTGGCGCCGGAAGGCCATGTACTCGGTATCTTCCAGGCAGAGGAAGTCGCCGTGGGAGAGGACGAATTGCCATTCCGGCGTCGACAGCACGTAGGGATCGGGCAAGAGGCGAATGCCAGCGGCCGCGGCGAAGCCATCCCCAAGCAGGAAATCCCGGTTGCCGTGCTGGACCCCGATGGAGAGGCCGGCTTCGCTGGCCCCGCGGAGCGCGCCGATGATCTCGGCGTTGAAGGCATCGCCGCAGTCGTCGTCGCCGATCCAGGACTCGAAAAGGTCGCCGAGAATGTAGAGGGCTTCCCCTTCCCGGGCGCGGCCGGCGAGAAAGTCCCGGAACAAACGCGTCGCCCCGGGCGACCGGGGCGACAGGTGAAGATCAGAGATGAAGAAAATCAAACGATTTCGGCTTTTTCGATCACCACATCTTCGACCGGGACGTCCTGGTGGAAGCCCTTGTTGCCGGTGCGAACGGCCTTGATCTGGTCCACCACGTCCATGCCCTCGACCACCTGGCCGAAGACGCAGTAGCCCCAGCCGCTGCCCATGGGGGCCTTGAAGTCCAGGAAGTCGTTATCCACCACGTTGATGAAGAACTGGGCGGTGGCGGAGTGGGGGTCGTTGGTGCGGGCCATGGCGATGGTGCCGCGCTTGTTCTTGAGGCCGTTGGCGGCTTCGTTGTCGACAGGGGCGTTGGTGGGTTTCTGGTTCATGCCCGGCTCGAAGCCGCCGCCCTGGATCATGAAATTCTTGATGACCCGGTGGAAGACGGTGTTGTCGTAGTGGCCGGCCTTCACGTAGGCCAGGAAGTTTTCCACCGTCTTGGGGGCCTTCTCGGCATCGAGTTCTAGGGTGATGGTGCCGAGGTTGGTTTGCAGCTTGACCATGGGAGAGTCCTTACTTTTCGGAAATGATTTTGACGTTCTGGATGACGACCGGGGTCTGGGGAACGTTCTGATGCATGCCGGCCGTCGTGGTCGGCACCTGGGCGATCTTGTCCACCACGTCCATGCCCTGGGTGACCTTGCCGAAAACGGCATAGCCCCAGCCGTCGAAGGACGGGTGGTCCAGATTCCGGTTGTCGGCGTGGTTGATGAAGAACTGGGCGGTGGCCGAGTGGGGTTGGGAAGTGCGGGCCATGGCGATGGTGCCGCGGGCGTTGTGCAGTCCGTTGTTGGCTTCGTTGCGGACCGGCGCCCGGGTCGGCTTCTGGGACATCTTCTCGTCGAAGCCGCCGCCCTGGATCATGAAGCCGGGAATGACCCGGTGGAAAATGGTGCCGTTGTAGAAGCCGTCGCGGGCGTATTTCAGGAAATTCGCCACCGACTCCGGCGCCTTGTCCGGGGAGAGTTCGACGACGATCTTGCCCTGGTTGGTCTGCATTTCCACGGTGGGAGCGGCCCAGGCGGAGGTCGTAAGGAGTACGCCGGCAGCCACGGCCAGCAGGTTCTTGATTGTTTTCATGCTGCTCCTTCGTAGATGATTTTCCATTTTCCGTCCTCGCGGATCCAGTACTGGCGCTTCTTCATGATATTCGCGAGGCCATTGCTGCGGTAATCCTGGTCGAAGGTGACCACCACAACTTCTTCCTTGCCCGGGTTGCGGAAGACGGACAAGTTATTGACCTTGACCTTGATCCAGCCCTTGCTGGCGTTCGTCTGGCGCTTCTGGGCGGCGAACTGCTCGAAATTCTGGCCGTTGGCCTGGAAACGCCTGGAATAGTGTTTCAGGAAACGGTCGGTGTCCCGGCTTTCCCAATCGGCGCGCCAGGCCTCGATGGTATGGTCGAGGTCGGTCCGTTCCTTGTTCCAGTCGTCCAGGGATAGCCATTCAACGGAGTTGCTGATGATGACCGGGGTCAGGCCGACCTGCAGGTTCTTGCCGACCGCGTCAAGATCCCGGTTGGCCAGCACCACGCAGCCGTCCGACGCCCGGGGCGGGCGGGAGAAGGTGTCGGAAGGCGTGCCGTGCAGCCAGATGCCGCTGCCGTTGCGGCCCTGGCGCTTGTCCCACTCGTTGGGGTAATTGAGGGGATAGGCGCCGCTGCCGTAGAGGTCGGCGAGCTTCTTCCGGGGCAGGCTGGAGGTGACGTGATACACCCCGATAGGCGTCTTCTTGTCGCCTTCGATGGCCTTTTCGGCCCCCAGCTTGCCCTGGGTGATGTAATAGTCGGCCACGAAGCGCGGCCGACCGCCATTGGCCACGTCGTTCTCGTAGAGATAGAGCCGGGATTTCTGGGTGTCCACCACGATGGCATAGCGCTGGTCCGGCTGCATCTGGAGCAGGTAGCGGGGCACGTAGTTGGCCGGCGGCTTTTCCCGGTAACCCTTGAGGCGGACGATGGCTTCCGACCGCAGGTCGGCGATCTTGTCGCTGGGGGCGCCGTTCAGGGCACCGAAACCATTGATGGGCTGGAAACGGGCGAGGAGCAGGTCGCCCTTGATGAGGTTGCCGAGGCGGAAATTAGGATACTGCCGCAGAAGGCTCTCGGTCATCTGCAGGGCGTTATCCAGGCGGTTGCCCTCGATTTCCTTGAAAATCTTCGCCAGTTGCGGCTCAGGACCAGAGTCCGAAACCGTCAAGGGAAGCTTCTTCCCGGTTTCCGCTCCCGAGGCCGCCAGGGCGGCCTTGGCCGGCCTGGAATTCTTCTCCTGCGGGTGGGCCCTGGCGTGGGCACTGGCGGCGACACAGGCCGCCAGGGCGGCCAAGATAAGCTGCCGGCGGAACATCAGCGGGAATTTTCTTCCTGGATGAGCCACTTGCCTGCGGAGCGAACAAACACCAAAGTCTTGGTGGTGGAGGTATTGAGGCTACCCGCCTTGTAGCGCTGCCTGAATTTCGCCGTCGCCTTGTCGCCATTGACGGTGACCTGCGGCTGCTCATAGCTGACCGAGATCTTGCCCGCCTTGCCGGCGATGCGGTCCTGGCGCTCAGCCTCCCAGGCCTTGCGGGACATGCCCTTGGGCGTGCGGAAATCGGCGGCATAGTGGGCCAGATAGGCCTTGACGTCCTTGCGGGACCAGGCTTCTACCCAATTATTCAGGGTCTTGACTATGTCGTCGGCGGCCGGATCGGTCTTCGGTGCCGCCGGCTTGGGATCCGCCGGTTTGGCCAGGGCGGCGGCGGAGGCGGCACCCGGGGTGGCGGCGATGATGGCGGCGGTGGGGGCCGGGGTTGCCGCGGGTTGCGGCTTGGCTGCCGGCGCTGCCGCTAGCGGTGCAGCAGGGGGCTGGGGCCGGACGTTGGCGCGCGCCGGGGTGCTGATGAGATCACGGATGAGGGACAGCTTGTTTTGGGTCGACGAGTTCGATGAATCCAGTTGCAGCGCCTTGTCGTAGGCCTGGCTCGCCAGCTTGGCGTAGACGTCCCCCAGGTTCTCGTAGGCAATGGCGTAGGAAGGATGGGTCCTTATGGCCATTTCCAGGGCGGTGCGGGCCTTGTCGTACTGTTTTTGCTGGGCATAGAGGACGGCAAGATTATTGTAGGGCTCGGGGAGTTCCGGGTAGTCCTCGGTGAGCTTGGTAAACACCGCCACGGCTTCCGCCGGCTTGCCCATCTCGGTCAGGATCAGGCCCTTGAGGAAGCGCCCTTGGGCATCCTTGGGTTTGCCGGACAAGTAGGCGTCCACTTTCCCCAGGGCTTGCGCGTATTGTCCCTGTTTGACCAGGCGCTGGACGTCGGGCAAATCGTCCGCCAGGGCCGGCAGGGCGCCGCCCAGGGCGAGGCCGAGGGCAAGGGCGCACAGCTTGGCGCGGAGCGGGAAACGAGCGGAGACGCGGGCCGGGGACGGGAGGGGGGCAGTCATCGCTATGCTATACTTTGGCGAGGTTTACAATCTTTAAATTCTATCAAGAAGCCCGGTCAATCCAAAGTTTAATCCGCAGCCGGCCTTCTCAATACCCTGACTTCCATGCTCAAAATACACAACTCCCTGACTAGGGAAAAGCAGGTGTTCGTGCCCATCGAGCCGGGCAAGGTCCGTATGTACGTATGCGGGATGACGGTGTATGACTACTGTCACCTGGGGCATGCACGGGTCATGGTGGTTTTCGACATGGTCTACCGCTGGCTGAAGGCGGGCGGTTTTGACGTGACTTATGTCCGCAACATCACCGACATCGACGACAAGATCATCCGGCGGGCGGCCGAGAACGGCGAGACCATCCAGGCCCTGACCGACCGCTTCATCGCCTACATGCACGAGGATGCGGACGCCCTGGGGGTGCAGCGTCCCGACTTCGAGCCGCGGGCGACCGAATACGTGCCCCAGATGCTCGACATGATCGGCAAGCTGGAAAGCAACGGCCTGGCCTACCGGGCTGTGGACGGCGACGTCAATTTCGCCGTCCGCAAGTTCGACGGCTACGGCAAGCTCTCGGGCAAGTCCCTGGATGACCTGCGGGCCGGCGAGCGGGTGGAGATCGATTCCGCCAAGCAGGATCCCCTCGACTTCGTTCTCTGGAAACATGCGAAACCGGGAGAGCCGGCCTGGGAATCCCCCTGGGGCGAAGGGCGGCCCGGCTGGCACATCGAGTGCTCGGCCATGAGCTCCCAACTGCTCGGAGCCCACTTCGACATTCACGGCGGCGGCCAGGATCTCCAGTTCCCCCACCACGAGAACGAGATCGCCCAGTCCGAGGGCGCCCACCAGTGCAGGTTCGTCAACTACTGGATGCATAACGGCTTCGTGCGGGTGGATAACGAGAAGATGTCCAAGTCCCTGGGCAATTTCTTCACCATCCGGGAAGTCCTGAAGTCCTACGATGCCGAAGTGGTTCGCTTCTTCATCCTGCGGGCCCACTACCGCAGTGCGCTCAACTACTCGGATGCCCATCTGGACGACGCCCGGCGCAGCTTGGACAGCCTCTACTTCGCCTTGCGGGACGTGCCGCCGGCCCCGGTGTCCCTGGATTGGTCCAACCCCTATGCCGTCCGTTTCCGGGCGGCCATGGACGAGGATTTTGATTCCCCGGGCGCCATGGCGGTGCTGTTTGAATTGGCTGGGGAAGTCAAGCGCAGCCGGGATCCGCAATTGTCCGGACTCCTGAAAGCACTGGCCGGCGTGCTTGGCCTCCTGGAGCGGGATCCGATCGCCTACCTGCGGGGCGGTGCCGCCGGCGGACTGGACGAAGGGGCGGTCGAGCGCCTCATCGCCGATCGCGTCGCCGCCAAGAAGGCGAGGAATTTCGCCGAAGCGGACCGTATCCGCGACGAGCTGAAGGAAGCCGGGATTATCCTGGAGGACAGTGCCCAGGGGACGACCTGGCGGCGGGCCTGAGCATCGGCCACGAAACAAAAAAGCCCGTCTGCGCGACGGGCTTTTTTCTTGGCGGCGGGGCCGCCTACTTCAGGATCTTGCCGCCCGGGCCGATCACCGTCAGTTCGACGAAGCGGGAGCCCTGGCGGCTGTCCGGGGTGTAGCTGACGCGATAGCCGCCGAAATCCTGGTTGAGGCCTTCCAGGGCGCTGACCAGCTTCTCCCGGGAAACGTCCTTGCCCTGCTTTTTCAGGCCGTCCACCAGGACGCGGGCCATCATGTAGCCTTCGATGCCGTAGTAGGAAAACTTGCCCTGCTTGCCCAGCAGGCGCTGGTACTCGCGCACGACGGAGACGGTATCGTTCCAGGGGTAGGGCATGACCTGGGAGATGCCGATTCCCCGGGCTTCGTTACCCAGTTCCTGGACCAGCTGCTCGGCGCCGACCGGGGAAAGGGTCATGAACATGGGGTGCTGGCCCGCCTTCTTCATGGCCTTGACGAAGGCCGCGGTGGGCTTGTAGAGGGTCACCATGACGACTGCCTGGGGCGTGGCCTTGGAGATGGACTCCACCGCCTTGCCGACATCCAGGGAATTGCGTTCGACGGTGCC
Organism: Rhodocyclaceae bacterium; assembly: GCA_018261935.1. Classification (GTDB taxonomy): domain Bacteria; phylum Pseudomonadota; class Gammaproteobacteria; order Burkholderiales; family Rhodocyclaceae; genus JAGTRP01. The sequence continues at coordinate 168,295 of JAGTRP010000005.1, read as the reverse complement.
GACGGCGGAAGGGGCCAGGCCATGTTTCTTGAGGGCGGCGGTCACGCCTTCCAGGCCCGACTGGCCGAAACCGTCGTTCTGGTAGAAGACGGCAATGCTCTTCAGGCCCAGGCCGACCAGTTGGGTGATGATGGCCTCGGTTTCATCGGCATAGCTGGCGCGCACATTGAACATGTAGCGGTTATTGCCATTGGCGGAAGGCTGCTGGCGAATGGTACCGGCACCGGAAATGGTGCCCACCAGCGGTACCCGGGCCGGACCGAAGACGGTGTTCATGGCTTCGGTGGTCGGGCTGGAACCGTAGAAAGCCAGGAGTCCGAAGACCTTCTTTTCATCGATCAGGGTCTTGGTATTGGCGACGGCGCGGTCGGTCTCGTAGCCGTCATCGAGGGCCACAAGCTCAAGCTTGCGGCCATTGACGCCGCCCGACTTGTTGATCAGGCTGAAATAGGCGGTGATCGCCTCCTTCATGTCCTGGCCGTAGGCACCGTTCGGGCCGGAGAAGGGGGCCGACATGCCGATGGTGATGGCACTGTCGGTAACCCCGGGGTCCGCTGCCGCTCCCCAGGCCCAGACTGCCAGCAGCCCGGCGGCCGCTACGTTCTTCCATGCTCTCATTTGGTTTTCGCCCCCGCTTTCCAAAAGAACTTCGGCCAATTTTAGCAGGCTAAGAATGGCGCCCGAAACTGACATGGTGCTTACGCCAGTACGACAAAGGCGAACCCGAGGGCTCGCCTTTGTCGTGGGATATCCACCGCGGATAAGACTACTGGCCGAAAAATTCCTTGACCTTGTCCATCCAGGACCGGGCCCGGGGGTTGTGGGTGGCATCGTTGTCCCGGCTGATCTCCTCCAGTTCCTGCAGGAGTTCCCGTTGGCGTTCCGTCAGGTTCACCGGGGTTTCCACCACCACGTGGCAAAGAAGGTCGCCATGGGTATGGCTGCGCACGCCCTTGATGCCCTTACCCCGCAGGCGGAAGACGCGGCCCGACTGGGTCTCGGATGGGATCTTGATCTTCGCCGCCCCGTCCAGGGTCGGAATCTCGATATCCCCGCCGAGGGCGGCGGTGGTGAAGGAAATGGGCATTTCGCAGTGCAGGTCGTTGTGATCCCGCTGGAAGACCGGATGGGATTTCAGGTGAATCTGCACATAGAGGTCCCCCGGCGGGCCGCCGTTGACGCCGTGCTCGCCTTCGCCTGCCAGGCGGATGCGATCGCCTTCATCCACACCGGCCGGGATCTTGACCGCCAGGGTCTTGTGCTGCTTGATGCGGCCGGCGCCGTGGCAAGTGCCGCAGGGGTCCGGGATGAAACGGCCGGTGCCGTGGCACTTGGGGCAGGTCTGCTGGATGGAGAAGAAACCCTGCTGCAAGCGGACTTGTCCCGAACCGCTGCAGGTCGGGCAGGTCTTGGGCTGGGTGCCGGCTTTGGCACCGCTGCCCTGGCAGCTTCCGCACACCTCCATGGTGGGGATGCGGATCTTGGTCTCGGTGCCGTGGGCAGCCTGTTCCAGGCTGATTTCCAGGTTGTAGCGCAGGTCGGCGCCGCGGTAGACGTTGGAGCGCCCACCGCCGCCGCCCCGGTGGCCGCCGAAAATCTCGTCGAAGATGCCACCGAAGGCATCGGCGAAGCCCCCCATGCCGGCGCCGCCGAAACCCCCGCCCATGCCGGATTGGGGGTCGATGCCGGCGTGGCCGAACTGGTCGTAGGCTGCCCGCTTCTGGCCGTCGGAAAGGATCTCGTAGGCCTCCTTGGCCTCCTTGAACTTATCCTCGGCTCCGGGATTGTCCGGATTCCGGTCCGGATGGTGTTTCATGGCCAGCTTGCGGTAGGCCTTCTTGATTTCTTCCTCGCTGGCGTCGCGATTGAGGCCGAGGATTTCGTAATAGTCGCGTTTTGACATTTCCCTACCCGTCAATAGACAAAGGCACCGAGGTGCACCGGCTGCATCCCGGTGTCTCGGTGCCGTGAAGCATTCTTAGTTTACTTCTTGTCCTTGACTTCGGTGAACTCGGCATCCACCACGTCGCCTTCGTCCTTCTTGTCCTGCTGCTGGGACTGGCCTTCGGCTCCACCGGCGGTGCCGGCTTCGGCCTGCTGCTGGGCGTACATCTTCTCGCCCAGCTTCTGGGCCACCTGGGCCAGGGCCTCGGTCTTGGCGGTGATGGCTTCCTTCTCGTTGCCGCGCATGGCGTCCTCGACCTCCTTCATGGCGGCCTCGATATTTTCCTTCTCGCCGGCATCCAGCTTGTCGCCGTATTCGGCCAGGGACTTCTTCACCATGTGCACCATGCCATCGGCCTGGTTGCGGGCGTCTGCCAGCTCGTGGGCCTTCTTGTCTTCTTCGGCGTGGAGTTCGGCATCCTTCATCATGCGCTGGATCTCGTCCTCGGAGAGACCGGAGTTGGCCTTGATGGTGATCTTGTTTTCCTTGCCGGTGGCCTTGTCCTTGGCGGTGACGTGCATGATGCCGTTGGCGTCGATGTCGAAGATCACCTCGATCTGCGGCACGCCGCGGGGAGCCGGCGGGATGCCTTCCAGGTTGAACTGGCCGAGGCTCTTGTTGCCGGAGGCGACTTCGCGCTCGCCCTGGAGCACGTGGATGGTCACGGCGCCCTGGTTGTCGTCGGCGGTGGAGAAGACCTGGCTGGCCTTGGTCGGGATGGTGGTGTTCTTCTGGATGAGCTTGGTCATGATGCCGCCCAGGGTTTCGATGCCCAGGGAAAGCGGGGTCACGTCGAGGAGCAGCACGTCCTTGACTTCGCCCTGCAGCACGCCGCCCTGGATGGCGGCGCCGACGGCCACGGCTTCGTCCGGGTTCACGTCCTTACGCGGGTCCTTGCCGAAGAATTCCTTGACCTTCTCCTGGACCTTCGGCATGCGGGTCATGCCGCCGACCAGGATGACGTCGTCGATGTCGCTGACCTTGCAGCCGGCGTCCTTCAAGGCGGTGGCGCAGGGGGCGATGGTGCGGCTCACCAGCTCTTCCACCAGGGATTCGAACTTGGCACGGGTGATCTTCATGGTCAGGTGCTTGGGACCGGAAGCGTCGGCGGTGATGTAGGGCAGGTTGATTTCGGTCTGCTGCAGGGAAGAGAGCTCGATCTTGGCTTTTTCGGCGGCTTCCTTGAGGCGCTGCAGGGCCAGCACGTCCTTCTTGAGGTCGACGCCGGATTCCTTCTTGAATTCCTCGATGATGTAGTCGATGAGGCGCTGGTCGAAGTCCTCGCCGCCCAGGAAGGTGTCGCCGTTGGTGGCCAGCACTTCGAACTGCTTCTCGCCATCCACATCGGCGATTTCGATGATGGAGATGTCGAAGGTGCCGCCGCCCAGGTCATAGACGGCGATCTTGCGGTCCTTGCTGCTGGACTTGTCCATGCCGAAGGCCAGGGCCGCGGCGGTGGGCTCGTTGATGATGCGCTTCACTTCGAGGCCGGCGATGCGGCCGGCATCCTTGGTGGCCTGGCGCTGGCTGTCGTTGAAGTAGGCCGGGACGGTGATGACCGCTTCGGTCACTTCCTCGCCCAGGTAGTCCTCGGCGGTTTTCTTCATCTTGCGCAGCACTTCGGCGGAAACCTGGGGCGGGGCGATCTTCTTGTCGCGTACTTCCACCCAGGCGTCGCCGTTGTCGGCCTTGAGGATCTTGTAGGGCATCAGGCCGATGTCCTTCTGCACTTCCTTTTCTTCGAAACGGCGGCCGATCAGGCGCTTGACCGCGTAGAGGGTGTTCCTGGGGTTGGTGACGGCCTGGCGCTTGGCCGGGGCGCCGCACAGAATCTCGCCGTCCTCGCTGTAGCCGATGATGGAAGGCGTGGTGCGCGCGCCTTCAGCGTTTTCGATGACCTTCGGCTGGCCGCCTTCCATGATGGCGACGCAGGAGTTGGTGGTGCCCAGGTCGATACCGATAATCTTGCCCATATTCAATCCTTTACTGAGTAAGCAGTGTTCCGATGTACGTGAGATGGGGGCTTGCCCCGGTTTTTCAATCCTTGGCCTTGGCTACCATGACCAGGGCCGGGCGCAGGACGCGGTCGGCGATCAGATAGCCCTTCTGGAGCACGGTGACCACGGTATTGGCTTCCTGGTCGGACTCCACCATGCCGATGGCCTGGTGCTTGTGGGGGTCGAATTTTTCGCCCGCCGGATTCAGTTCCTTGAGGCCGGACTTGTCAAAGGCGGCGACCAATTGCTTCAGGGTCAGCTCGACGCCGGCGTGGAGGCTTTCCACCGTCTGCTCCTGGCTGGCCAGGGCAGCTTCCAGGCTGTCCTTGACGGCCAGGAGTTCGCCGGCGAATTTCTCGATCGAGAATTTGTGGGCCTTGGCGATGTCTTCCTGGGCCCGGCGGCGCACGTTCTCGGTTTCCGCCTTGGCCCGCAGCCAGGCGTCGTAGTGTTCGGTGGCCTTCAGCTCCACCTGGCGCAGCTGCTCTTCCAGGCTGGGGAGGCTATCGGTCGTCTCCGGGGCGGCGGCGGATGCGGCCGCGGCTCCCGCTTCAGGAGCGGCTTGGGTGCCCGGCAGGGTCTCCTGGGGGTTTTCACTGTTCGACATACGGTGTTCTCCGAAAAAACTTAGGGATAGATTGGGGCGCAATCCCAGGGTTCAAGCCCCTTTATCCGCCAAAAATAAAAAACCCCGGGGCGGTGCCCGGGGTTCGGGGTGGCGTCGGCCCGTTCAGACTTTGAAGCGGCCGACCATGCCCTGCAGTCCGTTGGCGAGATTCTTCAGGTCGTGGGCGGCGCCAGCGGTCTGTTCAACGGCGCCGCTGTTGTCGCGAGCCATCTGGGCGATGGCCTCGATGCTGGACTCGACGTCGCCGGAAACGCGGCGCTGCTGGTCGGTAGCGGCAGCGATGGCGTCGAGGCCGTCGCCCACTTCCGCCACCGAGCCGTTGGTGGCCTGCAGGACATTGGCGACGGTGCCGACGGAGGCCTGGCTGCTGGTCAAGTGCTCCAGTCCTTCCTCGATGGTGCGGCGCACCGAAACCGATTGGGCGCTGATGGTGGCCGTGATGGCATCGATCTCGCTGGCGGAGCGCCCCGATTTTTCGGCCAGCTTGCGCACCTCGTCGGCGACGACGGCGAAGCCGCGGCCCTGTTCCCCGGCTCGGGCGGCTTCGATGGCGGCGTTGAGGGCGAGGAGGTTGGTCTGCTCGGCGATATCCTTCACTTCCCGGGTCATGTGGGTGATGGCTTCGGTATTGCGGACAAACTCATTGACCGACTCCGCCATCTGCTTGACCGCCTTTTCCACGACGTTCATCTCTTCCAGGAGGACGTTCAGGTTGCGGCTGCCTTCCTCGGCCCGGTTGAGGCTTTCCTGGGACTGGTGCTGGACGTGGCCGGCGCTCTGGGCGATGGAGGAGATGCTGGCCACCAGCTGCTCGACGGCGTTGGCCGCATCGTTGGACTTTTCGTCCTGCTGGTGGGAGCTGCGGGCCACCAGGTCGGCGCTTTCCGACAGGGAATCCACCTTGGAGGATACCTGGGCGGCGGCGTCCCGCACCTGCCGCACCAGGCCGCTGAAGTTTTCCATCATCTGGTTGAAGACAGCGGCCGCCTGGCCGACTTCGTCCTGGCCCTTGACCGGTAGCCGGCGGGTCAGGTCGCCTTCGCCGGAGGCGATGTCCTCCAGGCCTTTGCGCAGTTCTTCCAGGGGTTCGGTGACGAAATGGTGGGTGAGGAAATAGATGACCACCAGCAGGATGCCGATGACACCCAGGGCCGCGCCGGCGATCTTGAGCCGGAAATTGGCGACTTCGGCTTCGACCGAATCCAGGGAAACCTTCATGCTCACCACGCCGAGCACCGTGCCTTCGGGGACCTGGTGGCAGGCGATGCAGTTCTTGCCGAGATAGTTCTGGGAGGCCTTGGTGGGGTTGATCACCCGCAGGAAGGAGCTGCCATCCTGGCGCTCGACGGCGGTATACGGCGTGCCGGTCTGCATGACCTGCTTTTCGAGGTTGTCCAGTTCCCGGTTGCTCTTGGTGTCCGGCCCGAAGAGCTTGACGACGGCGTCGCTGCGGGCGACGTGGAGATCCTTGATGATGGAGAGTTGCTTGATCTGGTCGAGGAAGACTTCCCGCTGCCCGACGGTGCCGGTAATCATCATCCCGGTCAGGCCGGCCATGGCCATTTCGTGGATGCTCTGGGAAAAATCCTGGGCCTGGCGGATAGCGGTGTCGCGGTTAACCTGGCTGGACCAAAAAATCATGCCTGTCCAGACAATTACCAACACCAGCCAGATGGCCGCCGTAAGGCGAACCCAGATCTTCCAGTTGGCAAAGCTCGGCATCAGATTCCCCCTCTTTTTAGATGCACTTTGGCTGCTGCCTTTTATCATTCATCAGACAGTCAGGTCGATTTGTTGGATTGTGCCAGCCTTGCCATCTTCCTGCAAAAAAACCCCGGAAGAGCGCACCTGGCCGGTCATTATGTTTAAGTCATCCTTGATATCGAACGGCGTGCTGACGTGGGCCAGGGCGATGGCGCCCACTTGAGCTTCGGCTAGGGACTTTAGCTGGTCGTTGCCATTGGCGTCTTTGGTCCAGAGGCGGAGATCCTGGTAAGTCTGGTCGTTTTCGTCTATCCAGCCGTTGCGGTCGCTGTCCAGTGCCGCCAGTTCGCGGAAACCGTCGCCGGTGGCAGGGCCAAAAAGTTCTGAACCGTCGTTGACCTTGCCGTCCCCATTTCGGTCCAGGGCGAGGAAACCGCTGCCCGGCGCGACGAAGTTGATCTGGTCTGCCGCCCCATCGGCGTCCAGGTCGAACTTGAAGCGGGTGTCGGTCAATTGGGCGGCGGTGCCGGAGAAATTGAGAACCAGGGGGTCTTTTCTGCGGACCGCGTCGCCAAGGCGCAGGCTGACATTGCTCTCCTCCTGGTAGCTGCGGGCCAGGGAAAAACCGAGCTGGAAGCTGATTTCCCGGCCATCCGCCGTGCGTACGGTGCCGGCGGCCGAAAAGGTGGTCTGTTCCGTCTCGCTGTAGGATTCGTGGTAGTCGTATTCGACCCCGTAGCCGGCGGGGCGCTGATCAGCTTCCGGGGCCGCCGCCTGGTTCGGGTCGGCAGGCTGTTCCGTCGCGGTGGAAGCGTTCAGTTCGCTGGCGTCGAAGATCTTGATTTTTCGGCCGGTGAGGAACTCCAGCATGGTCCGGATCAGTTCGAGCTTGGGGTCGCTGCTCCTGGACTCGTCATCCTTCTCCGCGGCGTGGGCTTCGCGGCTTTGGGCGGCTTTACCGGCATCGGAAATGTGCGCCTTGTCGGCTGTCGGTCCCTGGCGGCCCTGGCGCCCTTCGAAGTCGGGGCGTTCGTTTCCGACCCACATCCGCAGGGATTGACTGATTTCGTGGCGTTGGCTGGCGACGTGGGTCGCCGCCATCTGGAGGTTGGCACTGGTGATTCGCATGACGGTCTCCGTTACTCCGACAAGTGGTTAACGGCAGTTCCGGGACCGAGTTGAGGGGGCCGGCGCAGCTAATTTTCTCAGGTGGGCGCACCCAGGGCCCGGGCGCGGCGGGCCGATTCCTGGAGGCTTTCCGGGTTGGGCAGGTCGCGGGTTGGCCAGCCTTGCAGGTGGCGATCGACCAGGCGGGCCAGCGCCTCGATCCAGCGGGGTTCCTCGTTGAGGGCGGGGATGTAGTGGTATTCCCGGCCGCCGGCGCCGAGGAAGGTGGCCTTGCCTTCAAGGGCGATTTCTTCCAGGGTCTCCAGGCAATCGGCGACAAAGCCGGGGCAGATGACATCGACGCGCCGGACGCCGGACTTGGCCATGGCCTCCAGGGTGGCCGAGGTGTAGGGTTGCAGCCACTCCGCCCGGCCGAAACGGGATTGGAAGCTGACCTCGTACTGCCCGGGCTGCAGATTGAGGCGTTCGGCCAGGAGCCGCCCCGTCTTGCGGCATTCGCAGTGGTACGGGTCGCCGAGGTCGAGGCTGCGCCGGGGCAGGCCGTGGAAGCTGATGAGGAGGCGGGTGTCGGCGCCCGGCAGGCCGTTGGTCTGCCAATGGGCGCGGACCCTCTGTTCGAGGGCGGCGAGATAGCCCTCGTCGTCGTGGAAATTGCGGATGCTGCGGATTTCCGGCTGGTTTCGGGTGCGCGAGAGCCAGGCGCAGGCTGCGTCGAGGGCGGTGGCGGTGGTGCTGGCGGCGTATTGCGGGTACATGGGCACCAGCAGGATGCGGCTGGCGCCTTCGGCTTTCAGCCTGGACAGCACCTCGGAAACGGACGGGGCGCCGTAGCGCATGGCCCAGGCGACCTTGACCCGGTGGCCGCTCTCGCCCAGGTGGCCGGCCAGGAGCTTGGCCTGGCGCTCGGTGTGCGCCTTCAGGGGCGAGCCATCGGGGGTCCAGACGGCGGCGTACTTTGCCGCCGATTTCTTCGGCCGGATATTGAGGATGATGCCGTTCAGGATCATCCACCAGAGCGGGCGGGGGAACTCGACCACCCGGGGGTCGGAGAGGAATTCCTTGAGGTAGCGGCGCAGGGCCGGCGCGGTGGGCGCTTCCGGGGAGCCGAGGTTGATGAGGACCACCGCCGTGTGGGCCGGGGTGCCATGCTGGTAGGCCGGCTCGGGGGAAAATCGGGGCATCAGGCGGCAGTCTGGTGGGTGAGGGCGCTGGACAGCAGCTTGGCGGTGATGTCGACGATGGGAATGACCCGTTCGTAAGCCATGCGTGTCGGTCCGATGACGCCCACCGAACCGACCACCTGGCCATTCACCTCGTAGGGGGCGGTGACTACGCTGCATTCGTCCAGGGGGGCGATGCCGGCTTCGCCGCCGATGAAAATCTGCACGCCGTCGGCCAGGTGGGAGAGGTCGAGGAGGCGGACGAGGCCGGACTTCTGCTCGAAGAGATCGAACAACTGGCGCAGCCGCTGCATGTTGGAAGACAGCTCCTCCACGTCCAGCAGGTTCTTCTCGCCGGAGATGACGTAGTGGCCCGAGTCGTCGGACAGGGCTTCGTTGCCTGCCTCCAGGGCGGCCTGCATGAGGGGGCTGATGTCGTTGCGCAGCTGTTTCAGTTCGGCGTGCAGGCGGGAGCGGATCTGCTCGAAATCCAGGCCGGCGAAATTCTGGTTCAGGTAGTTGGCCGCGCTTACCAGCTCCGCCGGGCTGTAGGGCTTTTCCGTCAGCAGGATGCGGTTCTGCACGTCCCCTTCGGCGGTGACGATGATGAGCAGAATGCGCTTTTCGGACAGATTGAGGAACTCGATCTGGCGGATTTTCGGCGCAGTCCGGCGCGGTGCCACGACGATGCCGGCAAAATGGGTCAGGCTGGAGAGCAACTGGGATGCGTTGGCGATGAGCTGCTGGGGCCGGTTGGCATGGAGGGCGTCCTCGATCCTGCCGAGCTGGAGCGCCTCCAGGGGCTGGACGGTGAGCAGGCTGTCCACGAACAGGCGGTAGCCCCGGGCCGTCGGCACCCGGCCGGCGGAAGTGTGGGGGCTGGCGACGAAGCCAGCATCCTCGAGGTCGGCCATCACGTTGCGGATGGTGGCAGGCGACAGATCGAGGCCGGAGTAGCGGGAGAGGGCGCGGGAACCGACCGGCTGGCCGCTGGCGATGTAGTGTTCGACCAGGACTTTGAGGAGGGTTCGGGATCGTTCGTCAAGCATGGCGAGTCATTGTACAAATAAATCCGCCGATCGGTAGAGCCGGACGCGCAATCCATTCCGACGGCGTTTTATGCTTAAATTCGGCCCATGGACTCAGCTTTCGGTTCTCCCCGTTCTCCGCGCACGATCGCCCTGATCGGCAAATATCACAGCCTGGAAATCGCCGAATCCCTCTATCGCCTGGCCGATTATCTGCATCAGCGGGGCGTGGCAGTATTCATCGAGCGCGAGACGGCCGAGCATATCGGCCGCCATCTCGACTTGTCCCGTTGGATCGTGTGCGGCTTCAACGACATCGGCGCCCATGCCGATCTCGCCATCGTCCTCGGTGGCGATGGCACCATGCTCAACGCCGCCCGCCGCCTGGCCCGCTATGGGGTGCCGCTGGTGGGGGTGAACCAGGGGCGACTGGGCTTCATGACCGATATTGCCCGGAGCGACATGCTCTCCTGCATGGATGATCTCCTGGATGGCCGCTTCAGCGCCGAGACCCGCATGCTTCTCGATGCCGAAGTTATCCGAGACGGGCGGGAAATCGCCTCCAACATGGCCCTCAACGATGTTGTCCTGGACAAGGGCGCCATTGGCCGCATGATCGAATTCGAGCTCTTCATCGACGGCGAATTCATCTACAACCTGCGGGCGGACGGCCTGATCGTGTCGACGCCCACCGGCTCCACGGCCTATTCCCTGTCGGCGGGCGGCCCCATCCTGCACCCGACCCTGACCGGCATCGCCCTTGTGCCCCTTTGCCCCCACGCCCTGACCAACCGGCCCATCCTGGTCAATGACCATGCGGACATCGAGCTGCGCATCACCCACGCCGACGACTCCCGGGTGCACTTCGACGGCCAGGTGACCCAGGACCTGCAGTTGCACGACTGCGTGCGCCTCAAGCGCTCCGATTATTCCAGCTGCTTCCTGCATCCGCCGGGCTACAGCTACTTCGCCATGCTGCGCCAGAAGCTGCAATGGAGCGAGCGGCCCAAGGGACATCCATAGGAACCGATGCTACGCCACCTGACCATTCGCGATTTCGTCATTGTCGACCGGCTTGAACTGGAGTTCGATGCCGGCTTCGGCGCGTTGACCGGGGAAACGGGGGCCGGCAAATCCATCCTGGTGGATGCCCTTGCCCTGGCCCTGGGGGACCGGGCCGATGCCGGCGTGGTGCGGGCCGGCTGCGACAAGGCCGAGGTGGCGGCGACATTCGATATCGTCGACCGGCCGGCCATCCGGGACTGGCTGGAAGCCGCCGACCTGGCCGCCGACGACGAACTGCTGCTGCGCCGGGTGATCGATTCCGGCGGGCGCTCCCGGGCCTACATCAATGGCTCGGCGGCCACCGTGCAGCAGTTGCGGGAAGTGGCAGAAAATCTGGTGGATATCCACGGCCAGCACGCCCATCAGTCCCTGCTGCGCCCCGATGCCCAGCGCGCCTTGCTGGACGGCCATGCCGGACTCGCGGAGCTGGCCCGGGGCGTGGCTGGCGCTTTCCGCCGCTGGCGGGAGGCGGAGCAGGCTTTTGCCGTTGCCAGCGCCGGCGGCGAAGCCCTCGCCCGGGAACGGGAGCAACTGGAATGGCAGGTCCGGGATGTGGAAAGCCTGGCCTTTTCGGCGGCCGAATCTCAGGAACTCGAGGGCGAGCATCGCCGCCTGGCCCACGCCGCCGGCCTTGTCGAGGGCGCCCAGTTCGCCCTGGCGACCCTGGCCGATGGCGACGAGGCCTGTGCCGGCCAAGTGGACGCCGTGGCGGCCCGTCTCGACTCCCTGGTGGCTTTCGATCCGGCCCTGGAGGAAGTGGTGGGGCTGCTGACATCGGTGCAGGCGGAACTGTCGGAGGCGGTTTCCAGCCTGCGCCGCTACTCGGATCGGGTGGACCTGGATCCGGCCCGCCTTGCCGAGGTCGAGGGCCGCCTCGACGCCATCCATGCCTGCGCCCGCAAGTACCGCTCCCGGCCGGAGGAGTTGCCTGCCCTGCTGGCCGGTTGGCAGGCACGGCTGGCGGAGCTCGACGAAAGCGCCGATCTGGAGGCCCTGGAAGCGGCGGCCCGGGCGGCCGGGGATGATTTCATGGCGAAAGCCCGGGCATTGTCGGCGGGCCGGCGGCAGGCGAGCGGCAAGCTGGCGGAGCAGGTGACCCAATTGATGCGTCAGCTGGCGCTGGCCACAGGCCGCTTCGAGGTGGCGCTGGTGCCGCTGGAGGCCGGCGCCGCCTACGGCCTGGAGCAGGTGGAATTCCGCGTGGCCGGGCTTGCGGGCAATGAGGCGAAGCCTTTGGCCAAGGTGGTGTCCGGGGGAGAGTTGTCCCGGATCAGCCTGGCCATCCAGGTGGTCACTTCCCGTTCCGCCAGCGTCCCCACCCTCATTTTCGACGAGGTGGACGTCGGTATCGGCGGCGGCGTGGCGGAAATCGTCGGCCGCCTGCTCCGGGAGCTGGGGCAGGAGCGCCAGGTGTTGTGCGTCACCCATCTCCCCCAGGTGGCGGCCCGGGCTGACTGGCAGTGGCTGGTGAGCAAGTCGACAGCGGGGGAAGCCATCCTGAGCCATATCGAGCCCCTCGATGGCGAGGGCCGGGTCGGCGAAATCGCCCGCATGCTGGGCGGCGTCGAGATTACCGAGCTCACCCGCCAGCACGCCCGGGAGCTGCTCGGTACGGGTTGAATTCCCGAAGGTGCGGCGGCAGCGGCGGGGGCTGGGGCGATTTCGGTTATGATATAAAGCTCCGAACCCGATTGCGACATTCCTGGTATTCCCGCATGTCTCCTCAAAGAATCCTTTTGGCCGCTTCTGCGTGCGTCTGGCTGTCCGCCTGTTCCTACGTGCCGCACATCGTCACGGAGTACCGTATCGATGTCCAGCAGGGCAATGTCCTCTCCCAGGAGATGGTGGCCCAGCTCAAACCGGGCCAGACCCGGGACCAGGTGCGCTTCATCCTTGGAACGCCCATGCTGGCCGACGCTTTCCACGCCCAGCGCTGGGATTACGTCTATCGTTTTCAGAACGGCAGAACCAATGCCGTGGAAACCCGCCGGCTCTCGGTCTTTTTCGACCAGGAGGGGCGATTGGAGCGGGTGGCGGGGAACGTGAATCCGGGGCAGATCAGCGATCTCACCGGGCCCCAGGCTAAAACCCAGGTCGTCGACCTGGGCAGCCTGCCGGCGGATGCCGAAGACAAACCGTTGCCGCCCCTCGATGAAAAGGGCTTTCTCGGCAGCGTGCTCGACAAGATAGGACTTTGAAATGAATCGATTACAGAACCCGGTGCGCATCGGCATCGTGGGTGCGGGTGGCCGCATGGGCCGCATGTTGATGGAAGCCACCCTGAAGGACGGCGAAGCCGTCCTGGCCGCGGCTTTCGATGTGCCCGGCAGTCCGGCCATCGGCAAGACCGCCGGCGAACTCGTGGGGCTCCCCAGCGAGGTCGTGATAACCGACGATCTCGCGGCCGGTCTGGCCCACTGCGATTGCCTCATCGATTTCACCCGGCCCCAGGGCACCTTGGCCCATCTGGCGCAGTGCCGGCAGAAGGGGGTGGCGATGGTCATCGGCACCACCGGCTTCGAGGCCGACGGCAAGGAACTGATTGCCCAGGCCGCCAAGGACATTCCCATCGTCTTCGCGCCCAACATGGCGGTAGGCGTCAACCTGGTCTTCAAGCTGCTGGATACGGCGGCCCGGATTCTCGATCAGGGATACGACATCGAGATCGTCGAGGCCCATCATCGCATGAAGGTTGATGCGCCTTCCGGCACTGCCTTGCGCATGGGCGAGGTGGTGGCCGCGGCCCTCGGGCGCGACCTCAAGGACTGCGCGGTTTATGGCCGCGAGGGGGTGACCGGCGAGCGCGACCCGTCCACCATCGGCTTTGCCACGGTGCGCGGCGGCGATATCGTCGGCGACCATACGGCCATGTTCTGCGGCATCGGCGAGCGGGTAGAAATCAGCCACAAGGCTGGCAGCCGCATGCCCTACGCCCTCGGCAGCCTGCGGGCGGCCCGTTTCCTGGCTAGCAGGAAGAACGGCCTGTTCGATATGCAGGACGTACTGGGGCTGCGTTAAGGAGCCTCTGAACTTGATTCCAAGGGGATTATCGGGCATCAAACGGCCGTTTGAATTGTCCGATATACCCTGTTTCAGGTATAATTTGAAAGTTTGAATCGTGCGAGCGGGGAGCTTTATGCCTCCCCGCTTGGCGCATCTGTAAGACCCTGTTCAGGAGAGCCGCTCGTGTCGTTGCTGCCCGCATTTTCACCCGCCATACTTGCCCTCGCCGATGGAACCGTTTTCAAGGGCCAAGCCATCGGGGCACACGGGGTGACCAGCGGCGAGGTGGTTTTCAACACCGCCATGTCGGGTTACCAAGAGATATTGACCGATCCGTCCTATTGCCGGCAGATCGTGACGCTCACCTATCCTCATATCGGCAACACCGGCTGTAATGCCGAGGACTTCGAGTCGGTTGCCAATTATGCCGCCGGCCTGGTGATCCGCGACCTGCCGGCCAGGGCGTCCAACTGGCGCCTGCAGGATACGCTGCCGGATTACTTGAAGAAGCACGGCATCGTCGCCATTGCCGGCATCGATACCCGCAAGCTGACCCGCATTCTGCGGGAGAAGGGCGCCCAGGCCGGCTGCATCCTGGCCGGCGAGGTGGATGAATCCAAGGCCCTGGCCATGGCCCGGGCCTTCCCAGGTTTGTCCGGCATGGACCTGGCCAAGGTGGTGAGCGCCAAGGAGCCCTATGCCTGGAGCGAGGGGGAATGGACCCTGAATGGCTATGAGCCGGGTGCCGAGCCCCGCTTCAAGGTCGTTGCCTACGATTTTGGCGTCAAGAAGAACATCCTGCGCATGCTGGCGGCCCGGGGCTGCCAGTTGACGGTGGTGCCGGCCCAGACGCCGGCTGCCGAAGTGCTGGCCATGAATCCGGACGGCATCTTCCTGTCCAACGGTCCCGGCGACCCGGAGCCCTGCGATTACGCCATCGATGCCATCCGTGAGTTTCTCGGTCGCGGCGTGCCGGTTTTCGGTATCTGCCTCGGCCATCAACTGCTGGGGCTGGCTTCCGGCGCCAAGACCGTCAAGATGAAATTCGGTCACCACGGCGCCAACCACCCGGTCAAGGACGTCGACACCGGCCAGGTGCTGATCACCAGCCAGAACCATGGTTTTGCCGTGGATCCCGAGACCCTGCCGGACAACCTGCGGGCGACCCATGTTTCTCTCTTCGATGGCTCCCTGCAGGGCATCGCCCGCACCGACGTGCCGGCCTTCTCCTTCCAGGGCCATCCGGAAGCGAGCCCGGGCCCCCACGACGTGGCCTACCTGTTCGATCGTTTCATCGACACCATGACGCGCGGCGTGGCTGCGCTGCAGCCGGCCCGCTAAGGGCCGCCCGATTCAGACGCAAGAGTTATAGGCAAAAGCATGCCCAAGCGTACAGACATCAAAAGCATTCTCATCATCGGCGCCGGCCCCATCGTCATCGGCCAGGCCTGCGAATTCGACTACTCCGGAGCCCAGGCCTGCAAGGCCCTGCGGGAAGAGGGCTACAAGGTCGTCCTGGTGAATTCCAACCCGGCCACCATCATGACCGATCCGGAGACGGCCGATGTGACCTACATCGAGCCCATCACCTGGCAGGTGGTCGCCAAGATCATCGAGAAGGAGCGCCCCGACGCCCTGCTGCCCACCATGGGCGGCCAGACGGCGCTTAACTGCGCCCTCGACCTGGCCCGGGAAGGCATCCTGGACAAGTTCGGGGTTGAGCTGATCGGCGCCTCCCAGGAAGCCATCGACAAGGCCGAGGACCGGGAGAAATTCAAGTCGGCCATGACCAAGATCGGCCTCGGTTCCGCCAAGTCCGCCGTGGCCCACAGCATGGAAGAGGCCTACCAGGTCCAGGCCATGATCGGCTTCCCCACCATCATCCGCCCCTCCTTCACCCTGGGCGGTACCGGCGGCGGCATCGCCTACAACATGGAGGAATTCGAGACCATCTGCAAGCGCGGCCTCGAGGCCTCCCCCACCCATGAGCTCCTGATCGAGGAGAGCCTCCTGGGGTGGAAGGAATACGAGATGGAAGTCGTCCGCGACAAGGCGGACAACTGCATCATCATCTGCTCCATCGAGAACCTGGATCCTATGGGGGTTCACACCGGCGACTCCATCACCGTGGCGCCGGCCCAGACCCTGACGGACAAGGAATACCAGATCATGCGCAACGCCTCCATCGCGGTGCTGCGCGAGATCGGCGTCGACACCGGCGGCTCCAACGTCCAGTTCTCGATCAGTCCGAAGGACGGCCGGATGGTCGTCATCGAGATGAACCCGCGGGTGTCCCGCTCTTCGGCCCTGGCTTCCAAGGCGACCGGCTTCCCCATCGCCAAGGTGGCGGCCAAGCTGGCCGTCGGCTATACCCTCGACGAACTGGCCAACGAGATTACCGGCGGCAAGACCCCGGCTTCCTTTGAGCCCTCCATCGACTACGTGGTCACCAAGGTGCCCCGGTTTGCCTTCGAGAAATTCCCCCAGGCCGATTCCACCCTGACCACCCAGATGAAGTCGGTGGGCGAGGTGATGGCCATCGGCCGCACCTTCCAGGAGTCCCTGCAGAAGGCCCTGCGCGGCCTGGAAGTGGGGGTGGACGGCTTCAACCTGAAGTCCGTGGATCCGGAAGCCATCGACGAGCAACTGGCCCGGCCCTCGCCGGATCGCCTCTGGTACGTGGCCGATGCCTTCGGCGTCGGCATGTCGGTGGAAAAGGTCTTCGAACTGACCAAGATCGACCCCTGGTTCCTGGTGCAGATCAAGGAGATCGTCGATCTCGAGTTGGCCATCGAGCAGCGCTCCCTGGACAGCCTGACCGCCGATGAGCTGCGTTATCTCAAGCGCAAGGGCTTCTCCGACCGCCGCCTGGCCTACCTGACCAAGACCGCCGAGTCGGCGGTGCGGGAGCGCCGCCACGGATTCGGGGTCCGGCCGGTGTACAAGCGCGTGGATACCTGCGCCGCCGAATTCGCCACCGATACCGCCTATATGTACTCCACCTACGAGGAGGAGTGCGAGGCCAACCCCACCGACAAGAAGAAGATCATGGTCCTGGGGGGCGGGCCGAACCGAATCGGCCAAGGCATCGAATTCGACTACTGCTGCGTCCACGCCGCCATGGCCATGCGGGAAGACGGTTACGAGACCATCATGGTCAACTGCAACCCGGAAACCGTCTCCACCGATTACGACACTTCCGACCGTCTCTATTTCGAACCCCTGACCCTCGAGGACGTGCTGGAAATCGTTCATGTCGAGAAGCCGGTGGGCGTCATTGTCCAGTACGGCGGCCAGACCCCCCTGAAGCTCGCCCTGGCCCTAGAGGCCAACGGCGTGCCCATCATTGGCACGACGCCGGAATCCATCGACGTCGCCGAGGACCGGGAGCGCTTCCAGAAGCTGCTGCACGACCTGGGTCTCAAGCAGCCGCCCAACCGCACCGCCCGCACCGAGGAGGAGGCCCTGCGCCTCGCCGCCGAGATCGGCTACCCCCTGGTGGTGCGTCCGTCCTACGTGCTGGGCGGCCGGGCCATGGAAATCGTCCATGAGCAGAAGGACCTCGAGCGCTACATGCGGGAAGCCGTCAAGGTTTCCAACGATTCGCCGGTGCTCCTCGACCGCTTCCTGAACGATGCCGTCGAATGCGACGTGGATGCCCTCTCCGATGGGGAGGAGGTCATCATCGGCGGGGTCATGGAGCACATCGAACAGGCTGGCGTCCATTCCGGCGACTCGGCCTGCTCCCTGCCGCCCTATTCCCTGTCCCAGTCCGTCCAGGACGAGCTGCGGCGCCAGACCAAGCTGATGGCCAAGGCGCTGAACGTCTGCGGCCTCATGAACGTCCAATTCGCCATCAAGGATGGGACGGTCTACGTGCTGGAAGTGAATCCCCGGGCATCCCGGACCGTGCCCTTCGTTTCCAAGGCCACCGGGCTGCAGCTCGCCAAGGTCGCCGCCCGCTGCATGGCCGGCCAGAGCCTCAAGGCGCAAGGGGTGGCCCAGGAGATCATCCCCTCCTACTTCTCCGTCAAGGAAGCTGTCTTCCCCTTCGTCAAGTTCCCGGGCGTCGATACCATCCTCGGCCCGGAAATGAAGTCCACTGGCGAAGTCATGGGCGTCGGCACCACTTTTGCCGAGGCCTTCGTCAAGTCCCAGCTCGCCGCCGGGGTGCGCCTGCCCCATGCCGGCAAGGCTTTCCTGTCCATCAAGGACAGCGACAAGGCCAAGGCGGTGGAAGTGGCTCGCCATCTGCACGAAGCGGGCTTCCACCTGGTGGCCACCCGCGGCACCGCCCACGCCCTTGAGGCGGCCGGTCTGCCGGTGCAATCGGTGAACAAGGTGACGGAAGGGCGGCCCCACATCGTGGACATGATCAAGAACAACGAAATCGCCTTGATCATCAATACGGTGGAGGAGAAGCGCCAGGCCATCAACGACTCGCGCTCCATCCGGACTTCCGGCCTGGCCCAGCGGGTCACGATGTACACGACCATCTGGGGCGCCGAGGCGGCGGCCGAAGGCATCCGCAACCGGGGTGATCTGGTGGTGTATCCTATCCAGGCCCTCCACGCCCAGCTGCACTGAAAATAACCCGAACCGCCGGGGTGCCCCCTTGGGGCGCCGGCGGTTTTGCTTTGCTAGAAGAGAAGAATGAGCAAGATACCGCTGACCGTCGCCGGCGCTGAGAAGCTGAGGGCCGAGTTGCATCGCCTGAAGACCGTGGATCGCCCCAATGTCATTGCCGCCATCGCTGAAGCGCGCTCCCATGGCGATCTGTCCGAGAATGCCGAATACGATGCCGCCAAGGAACGCCAAGGGTTCATCGAGGGCCGTATCCAGGAGGTCGAGGGCAAGCTTTCCAATGCCCAGATCATCGATCCCAAGCTGCTCGATGCCGACGGGCGCTGCGTCTTCGGCGCCACGGTCGATCTGGAGGATCAGGACTCCGGAGACCAGTTCACCTATCAGATCGTCGGCGAGGACGAAGCCGACATCAAGGCGGGCAAGCTGTCCGTGGGCGCGCCCATGGCTCGTGCCCTGATCGGAAAGTACGCGGGCGATATCGCCCAGGTACAGGCGCCGGGTGGGGTGAGGGAATATGAGGTTCTCGACGTGAGGTATGAGTAGGCTGCGCTGTGCGTAGCTTCACGGAGGCGCTGTATTTTGTTGCGCTGACCCTCTGGGTCGGCGGCATGTGGGTCGTCGGCTACGTGGTGGCGCCGACCCTGTTCGCCGGCCTCGGGGATCGCCAGTTGGCGGGCCTGGTGGCTGGCAAGCTGTTTACGCTGATGGGCTGGATCGGCCTTGCCTGCGGTGCCTATCTGTTCCTGTTCTTGCTGCAGCGCTTGGGTGCCGGGGCCTTTCGGCGGTCAGCCTTATGGCTGACCTTGGTGATGCTGGCCCTGGTGGCCGCCAGCCAGTTCGGTATCCAGCCCCTTATGGCTCAGCTCAAGGCCGAAGCGTGGCCGCGGGAGGTGATGGAAACCGTGCTGCGGGATCGCTTCGCCGCGTGGCACGGGATTTCCAGCATTCTCTACCTGGTGCAGAGTATCCTAGGCCTTTGGCTGGTGATATCTGCCAACCGGATCTTGAGATAGTCAGTTCTGAAAGCTGCGCTTGGTGCGCCGCGGGGCGCTGCGGCGGGGCTTGGCGGCAGGTTTGGCGGTCGCGTCGGTGCCCTCGTCCGGGGCCGGGCGCCAGACCACCAGAAGCTTGCCGATGTGCTGCACGGGAGCGGCCTCGAGTTCCTGGCAGATGGCCGCCAGGAAGGCTTCGCGCTCGTCCCGGTCATCGTTGTAGACACGAATCTTGATCAGTTCGTGGGCCTTCAGGCTGGTGTCGATCTCCTTCAGGACGGCTGCGGATAGTCCGTTCTGGGCGATGGAGACGACGGGGTTGAGGCCGTGGGCGCGGGCGCGCAGGCTGCGGCGCTCGTCAGAAGATAATTGCAGCATCGGATAACCTTTCAAAAACGGCATTTTACCGAATGGCTAGAACCAGGACCAGCAAGGCGTGGATGCGGGAGCACGTTAACGACCCTTACGTGCAGCTTGCAAAGAAGGAAGGCTGGCGCTCCCGTGCCGCCTTCAAGTTGATGGAAATCGACGACAAGGACCATTTGCTCAAGCCGGGGGAGGTGGTGGTGGATCTGGGCGCGACTCCCGGCGGCTGGTCCCAGGTGGCAGCCAAGCGGGTAGGGGAGACGGGCAAGGTGATCGGTCTCGACCTCCTGGAGATGCAGCCCATCCACGGCGTGGAGTTCATCCAGGGTGATTTTCGGGAAGATGCGGTTTTGAGGGAACTCGAAGGGCGTCTTTGTGGTCGCAAAGTGGGTCTTGTTTTATCCGACATGGCGCCGAATATGTCGGGTGTATCACTGGTCGATCAGGCCCGCGTCATGCATCTTGCCGAATTGGGGCTGGATTTTGCCCGTATGCATTTGAAACCGGACGGGGGCTTCCTGGTCAAAGTGTTTCAAGGGAGCGACTACGAGAATTTTGTCCGCGCCATGCGAGATACCTTCAAGACGGTCATGGTGCGGAAGCCGCAGGCTTCAAGGGATCGCAGCGCCGAGCTTTATTTGCTGGGTCGCACGTTGCGGTGAGTGCTTTGTTGTTTAAAATGACATCTTTACGGCTCGACGTTGGAGAAGGAGAGCAAGCTTGAACAATATGTTCAAAAACCTCGCCATCTGGCTGATCATCGGTCTCGTGCTGATGACTGTGTTCAATCAGTTCAATACCCGCCAGGTGGCGCAGGGCTCGATGGAGTATTCCCAGTTCATCGAGGAGGTGAAACAGGGCCACATCAACAAGGTCGTCATGGAAGGGCGTACGCTCAAGGCCACGACGACCGACGGCAAGAAGATCACCTCCTACGCTCCCCCTGACCTCTGGCTCGTCTCCGATCTTCTCAAGAACGGCGTCAAGATCGAGGCCCGGCCGGAGGAAGAGCCGTCCATGCTGATGAACATTTTTGTCAGCTGGTTCCCCATGCTGCTCCTGATCGGCGTCTGGGTCTTCTTCATGCGCCAGATGCAGGGCGGCGGGCGCGGCGGTGCGTTTTCCTTCGGCAAGTCCCGGGCCCGCATGATGGACGAGGCCCAGAACACCATCACCTTCGCCGATGTGGCCGGTTGTGACGAGGCCAAGGAGGAGGTGCAGGAACTGGTGGACTTCCTGCGGGACCCCTCCAAGTTCCAGAAGCTGGGCGGCCGCATTCCCAAGGGCGTCCTGATGGTCGGCAACCCCGGCACCGGCAAGACCCTGCTGGCCAAGGCCATTGCCGGCGAGGCCAAGGTGCCGTTCTTCTCCATTTCGGGTTCCGATTTTGTCGAAATGTTCGTCGGCGTGGGCGCAGCCCGGGTCCGCGACATGTTCGAGAACGCCAAGAAGCACGCCCCTTGCATCATCTTCATCGATGAAATCGACGCCGTCGGACGCCATCGCGGCGCTGGCCTCGGTGGCGGTAACGATGAGCGCGAGCAGACCTTGAACCAGTTGCTGGTGGAAATGGATGGTTTCGAGGGCCACACCGGCATCATCGTCATTGCTGCCACCAACCGTCCGGACATCCTCGATCCGGCCCTGCTGCGTCCCGGCCGGTTCGACCGGCAGGTGGTGGTGCCGCTGCCGGATATCCGCGGTCGCGAGGAGATTCTCAAGGTCCATATGCGCAAGGTGCCCATCGCCGGCGACGTCCGCGCTGACGTCATTGCCCGCGGCACCCCGGGTTTCTCCGGCGCTGATCTGGCCAACCTGGTGAACGAGGCTGCCCTTTTCGCCGCTCGCGGCAACAAGCGCCTGGTGGACATGGAGGATTTCGAGAAGGCCAAGGACAAGATCATGATGGGTGCGGAGCGCCGCAGCATGGTCATGAGCGAAGAGGAAAAGCGCAATACGGCCTACCATGAATCCGGCCATGCCGTGGTCGCCAAGCTCCTACCCAAGTCGGACCCCGTGCACAAGGTGACCATCATCCCCCGCGGGCGGGCCCTGGGGGTGACCATGCAGTTGCCTGAGCAGGATCGCTATGCCTACGACCGGGAGTATCTGATGAACCGCGTCGCCGTCCTGTTCGGCGGCCGCGTGGCGGAAGAGCTGTTCATGCACCAGATGACCACCGGCGCATCCAACGACTTCGAGCGGGCCACTGCCATGGCGCGGGACATGGTTACCCGCTACGGCATGTCCGATGTGCTGGGTCCCATGGTTTATGGGGAAAACGAAGGCGAAGTCTTCCTGGGCCGTTCGGTTACGACCCACAAGAGCGTCTCGGAAGCCACCATGCAGCAGGTGGACGAGGAAATCCGCCGCATCATCGGCGAGCAGTATGGACTGGCCAGGCGTCTCCTGGAGGAAAATCGGGACAAGGTGGAAGCCATGACCAAGGCTCTCCTGGAGTGGGAAACCATCGACTCGGAACAGATCGACGATATCATGGCCGGCAAGGCGCCCCGTCCGCCCAAGCCGAGCCAGAATCTGCCGCGTCCGCCGGCATCCAGCGGTTCCCCGGGGGCTGAGCCGAACGCGCCGGCCACTGCGTAATCCTTTAATCGACGATACAGTGAAGGCCGGGAGTCTGTCTCCCGGCCTTTCGTTTATGCACCATGACTGAGCTCCACTGCGGAAAATACAAGCTAAAACTCGATCGCCCGCTGGTGATGGGCATCGTCAATCTCACCCCGGATTCCTTTTCCGGCGACGGCCTGCTCAACGATGTGGAGCGTGCCGTAGCCCATGCCCGCAAGCAGATCGAGGCAGGGGCCGATATCCTTGATCTGGGGGCCGAGTCATCGCGGCCGGGGGCGATCCCAACACCCTTGCAGGAAGAGTTGGATCGGCTTCTGCCGGTGCTGGAGCGCATCGTGGACTGGGGTGTTCCGATATCCATCGATACCTATAAGCCCCGAGTCATGGCGGCGGCCCTGGCGGCCGGTGCCGATATGATCAACGATATTACCGCCTTGGGGGATCCCGGGGCCCTGGTGGCCGTTGCGGACAGTAATTGCGGCCTCTGTCTGATGCATATGCTGGGTGAGCCGCGAACCATGCAGCAGCATCCGGTCTATGGAGAGGTGGTGGCCGAGGTCGGCGCTTATCTGGCCGAACGGGCCGCTGCTTGCAGGACCGCCGGGATTGCCGCGGAACGCATCGTGGTGGATCCGGGATTTGGCTTTGGCAAAGCCTTGGAGCACAACCTGGCGCTTTTCAGGGGGCTGCCGGCGCTGGCGATGGGCGGCTATCCGGTCCTGGTCGGGGTGTCGCGCAAGACAATGCTGGGCGCCATTACGGGACGGGCTGTCGAGGAGCGGCGGGTCGCCAGTGCGGTGGCTGCAGTCCTGGCGGCCCAGCGTGGGGCGGCAATCCTGCGGGTGCACGATGTCGCCGAGACTAAAGATGCTTTGGCTCTATGGTCGGCTGTTGAAAAAGGAAGATAACAATGTCTAGAAAATACTTTGGAACCGACGGGGTCCGCGGCCGGGTCGGGCAAATGCCCATTACGCCCGATTTCGTCATGCGGCTGGGCTACGCGGCGGGCAAGGTGCTGGTGGCCCAGGACGGCTTGCCGACCAGTGAGCGCCCCGCCGTGTTGATCGGCAAGGATACCCGGCTGTCCGGCTACATGCTGGAGGCCGCCCTGGAGGCCGGATTTTCGGCGGCAGGCGTCGATGTCTGCCTGGTTGGTCCTCTGCCGACACCGGCGGTTGCTTATCTGACCCGGGCCTTGCGCCTGCAGGCCGGCATCGTGATTTCGGCATCCCATAATCCCTATTTCGACAACGGCATCAAATTCTTCTCCGCCCAGGGCACGAAGCTGCCGGATGGCGTCGAGCGCGCCATCGAGGCGGGAGTCGATCATCCAATCGAATGCGTCCCCTCCGCCGATCTGGGTCGGGCCCGGCGCATTGATGATGCCCGGGGCCGCTACATCGAGTTCTGCAAGAGCACTTTCCCCAATGACCTGGATCTGCGGGGACTGAAAATCGTCGTCGATTGCGCCCATGGCGCCGCCTACCATGTGGCGCCGGACGTCTTCCATGAGCTGGGTGCCGAGGTGGTGGCCATTGGCGCGCAGCCGAATGGCCTCAATATCAACGACGGTGTTGGAGCGACTGCCCCCGGCGCGTTGTGTGACGCCGTGCTGGCGCACTCCGCCGACCTGGGTATCGCCCTGGATGGCGACGGTGACCGGGTTCAGATGGTGGATGGAGAGGGTAATCTCTACGACGGCGACCAGCTGCTCTATGCCATAGTCCGCGGCCGGGCGCGGCACGGCAAGGTGGCGGGGGTGGTGGGCACGCTGATGTCCAATCTGGCCCTCGAACACGCCCTTGCCAAGCTCGACATCCCCTTCGCCCGGGCTGCTGTCGGCGACCGTTACGTCGTCGAGAAGCTGTTTGAGAACCGCTGGCTCTTCGGTGGCGAGAATTCCGGCCATATTCTGGCCCTTGACCGGCACACGACCGGCGATGGCATCATTGCCGCATTGCAGGTCCTGGCGGCGTTGCGGGAAAGCGGTGGCGACCTCAAGGGCTTGCTGAACTCCCTGAAGCTCTATCCGCAAAAGCTCATCAACGTCACGATCACCAAAGGTTTTCCCTGGCAGGAGCACCCTGACATCCAGGCAGCCAGGAAGGCCGTGGAAACCGAATTGGCGGGGCGGGGCAGGATTTTGCTGCGGGCCTCGGGTACCGAACCCTTGCTGCGGGTGATGGTGGAAGGCGAAGATGGCGCCGAGGTCGGTACCTTGGCTGAAAAACTCGCGGAGGCCGTGCGTAAAGCCGTCCAATAAGGGGGGTTTCTTGACCCCTGTATGTCGATGTCGGTATACTCAACAGGTTTTTCACGGACTGGACCAGTTAATAATATGCGTAAAAAGCTTGTCGCCGGTAACTGGAAAATGCACGGCAACCTGGGCAGCAACGGCAAGTTGCTGGATGCGGTGAAGGCAGGTGCATCGGGTCTTTCGTGTGATGTCGCGGTCTGCGTGCCGTTTCCCTATCTGGGGCAGGCTCAGTCGACCCTGACTGGCTCGGTGGTGGCCTGGGGGGCGCAAAACCTCAGTGAGCACGCACAGGGTGCCTATACCGGTGAGGTTGCGGCTGCCATGCTCAATGACTTCGGTTGCCGTTATGTCCTCGTCGGGCACTCCGAGCGTCGCGCCCTGTATGGGGAGAGCGATGCGGTCGTGGCGGCCAAGTTCCTGGCGGCTCAGGCGGTCGGCTTGGTGCCTATCCTGTGTGTCGGCGAAACCCTGGCTGAGCGCGAGGCGGGGCAGACCGAATTGGTGGTGTCCCGTCAGCTGGCTGCGGTGATCGGTCAAGCCGGTGTGGCCGCTTTGGCCAAGGCGGTGGTGGCCTATGAGCCGGTCTGGGCAATCGGTACCGGGAAGACGGCGACGCCTGAGCAGGCGCAGGATGTTCATGCTGCGATCCGTGCTCAGGTGGCGGCCCTGGATCCGGCGGTGGCGGCCGGTTTGCAGATTCTTTATGGTGGGAGCGTCAAGCCGCAGAATGCAGCTGATTTGTTTGCTCGGGCAGATATTGATGGCGGCCTGATCGGCGGCGCTTCTCTTGTGGCGGATGATTTTCTGGCGATTTGCCGCGCGGCAAATTGATGGGCAAATAGATGAACTGGTTGTTTTCTGTTGTTTTGACGGTGCATATCCTGGCTGCGGTGAGTATTATCGGTTTGGTGTTGATGCAGCATGGCAAGGGTGCGGATATGGGGGCGGCCTTTGGTAGTGGCGCTTCCGGCAGTCTGTTTGGCGCCTCCGGCTCCGCCAATTTCCTCAGCCGAACCACGGCTGTCCTGGCGGCTGTTTTCTTTGCCACCAGCCTGACGCTCGCCTACGTGGCCGCCGGAAAGCCCAAAACAGCTGGTAGTGTGATGCAGGAAGAGGTAAAATCGCAGGCTGTCCCGGTGCCGTCTCCCACTGGCAGCGAGCCAGCCGGCCAGCCGGCTGACGCGGGATCTAAAACTAAAGATATACCCAAATAAGGTAACGCAAGGCGGTTGCAGTCGGGGTAGTCCCTCGCTGGCTGTGGCCGAAAATAAGTAGTGCCGACGTGGTGAAATTGGTAGACACGCTATCTTGAGGGGGTAGTGGCGCAAGCTGTGCGAGTTCGAGTCTCGCCGTCGGCACCAATAAACCGGGGCAGCAGTTCCACCTGCTGTTTCATTACAAATACTGAATTTGGCGGCGGATCATGGAAAATTACTTTCCAATCCTGATGTTCGTCCTGGTGGGCGTTGCAATCGGCGTGTTGCCCATCGCGATGGGCTATCTCCTGGCTCCTAATCGGCCCGATCCCGAGAAGCTTTCTCCTTATGAGTGCGGCTTCGAGGCCTTCGAGGACGCGCGCATGAAGTTTGATGTGCGCTATTACCTGGTCGCCATCCTCTTCATTCTCTTCGATCTTGAAATCGCCTTCCTGTTCCCCTGGGCGACAATTTTCAAGGATATCGTCGCCACCGAATCGATCAAGTTGTTCGGTTTCGTTGAGATGCTGGTTTTCATTGCCATTCTGGTCATCGGCTACGTCTATGCCTGGGCCAAGGGCGCCCTGGAATGGGAGTGAGGTTGAGCGATGGGTATTGAAGGCGTTCTCCAGGAAGGCTTTGTCACCACCACGGCTGACAAGCTGATCAACTACATGCGCACCGGGTCGCTGTGGCCGATGACTTTCGGTCTGGCCTGCTGTGCGGTCGAAATGATTCATGCCGGCTGTTCCCGTTATGACCTGGACCGGTTCGGCATCGTATTCCGCCCCAGCCCGCGGCAATCCGATGTAATGATCGTCGCCGGGACCTTGACCAACAAGATGGCGCCTGCCCTGCGCAAGGTCTATGACCAGATGGCGGAACCCCGGTGGGTGATTTCCATGGGCTCCTGCGCCAACGGTGGTGGCTACTACCATTATTCCTATTCCGTCGTGCGGGGCTGTGATCGCATCGTTCCGGTGGATATCTACGTCCCGGGCTGTCCTCCGACGGCCGAGGCTCTCATCTACGGCATCATCCAACTGCAGAACAAGATTTGCCGTACCAATACCATCGCCCGTTAATTGCCGAGGCTGATTGACTATGTCCGCCAAGCTGGAAACGCTTAGCCAAAATTTGCAGAAGCACTTCGGTGACAAGATCCAGTCACTGAAGCTTGCTTTGGGTGAGGTGACCGTCGAGGTTGCCGCCGCCGACTATCTCGGCGTGATGAAGACCCTTCGGGACGAGCCCGAGCTGGCCTTTGAAGAATTGATCGACCTTTGCGGTGTTGACTACTCCACCTATGGGGATGGCGCCTGGGAAGGCCGGCGTTTTGCCGCTGTCACCCATCTGCTCTCGGTTGCCAATAACTGGCGTCTGCGGGTCCGAGTGTTCGCCGCGGACGATGAATTCCCCTCTATGGATTCGGTGACCGGCGTCTGGGCCAGCGCCAACTGGTTCGAGCGGGAAGCGTTCGACCTCTACGGTATCGCTTTCCTTGGCCATAGCGACCTGCGCCGTATCCTGACCGATTACGGCTTCGTCGGCCACCCGTTCCGCAAGGATTTTCCTGTTACCGGTTATGTGGAAATGCGTTACGACCCGGATCAGGCTCGTGTCATCTACCAGCCGGTGACCATCGAGCCCCGCGAAAACACGCCGCGCATCGTGCGCGAAGATACTTACGGGGATGCCGCCCATGGCTGATATCCGCAATTTCACCCTGAACTTCGGCCCGCAACACCCGGCCGCCCACGGCGTGCTGCGCCTGGTGCTGGAGTTGGACGGCGAGGTCGTGCAACGGGCCGATCCGCACATCGGCTTGCTCCACCGTGCCACGGAGAAGCTGGCCGAGACCCGGACCTGGGTGCAGTCCGTGCCCTATATGGATCGTCTGGACTACGTGTCCATGATGTGCAACGAGCATGCCTACTGCCTGGCCACCGAAAAGCTGCTGGGCATCGAGGTGCCCGAGCGGGCCCAGTACATCCGGACCATGTTCGACGAGGTCACCCGGATACTGAATCACCTGCTGTGGGTGGGCTGCCACGCCCTCGACGTCGGCGCCATGACCATGGCTCTCTACACGTTCCGGGAGCGCGAAGACCTCATGGACGTCTATGAGGCCGTTTCCGGCGCCCGCATGCATGCGGCCTACTACCGTCCGGGCGGCGTCTATCGCGACCTGCCGGAGCGTATGCCCCAGTACGAAGCGTCACCCTGGAAGAACGCCAAGGCGGTCAAGGAGTTGAACGAAAATCGTCAGGGATCGGTCCTGGATTTCCTGGAAGACTTCACCGAGCGCTTCCCGAAATACCACAGCGAATACCATACGCTGCTGACCGACAACCGGATCTGGAAGCAGCGCCTGGTCAACGTCGGCGTGGTGTCGCCGGAGCGGGCGATGCAGATGGGGTTCACCGGTGCCATGCTGCGCGGCTCGGGCATTGCCTGGGATCTCCGGAAAAAGCAGCCCTATGCCGCCTACGACAAGGTGGATTTCGACGTTCCGGTCGGGGTCAATGGCGACTCTTACGATCGCTACCTGGTGCGGATGGAGGAAATGCTCCAGTCCAACCGTATCGTCAAGCAGTGCATCGACTGGCTCAGGAAGAACCCCGGGCCGGTGATCACCGATAACTTCAAGGTGGCGCCGCCGCCGCGGGAAAACATGAAGTCCAATATGGAAGAGCTGATTCACCACTTCAAGCTCTTCACCGAGGGCATCCATGTTCCGCCGGGAGAGGCCTATGCCGCCGTCGAACACCCGAAGGGCGAATTCGGCATCTATTTCATTTCGGACGGCGCCAACAAGCCGTACCGGATGAAAATCCGCGCTCCGGGCTATGCCCACCTGGCCGGCATGGACGAAATGTCCCGCGGCCACATGATTGCCGACGTCGTTACGATCATCGGCTCCCAGGATATCGTTTTTGGCGAGATTGACCGCTGATGTTTTCCGCTGAAACCCTCCAGAAGTTCGAGCGCGAGGTCGGGAAGTACCCGGCCGACCAGAAACAATCGGCTGTCATGGCCTGTCTGGCTCATGCCCAGGAAGAGAAGGGCTGGCTGCCTGCCGAGGCTATCGAAGCCGTGGCCAACTACCTCGGCATGCCGCCCATCGCGGCCTACGAAGTGGCCAGCTTCTACAACATGTACGACCTGCAGCCGGTCGGAAAGTACAAGATCACGGTGTGCACCAACCTGCCGTGCGCCTTGTCCGGCGGCTACCACGCGGGCGAGTACGTGAAGCAGAGGCTCGGCATCGGCTTCGGCGAAACCACCGCCGACGGCAAATTCACCCTCAAAGAGGGCGAGTGCATGGGTGCCTGCGGCGATGCGCCGGTGATGCTGGTGAATAACCGCAAGATGTGCAGCCACATGCTGCCAGAGCAGATCGACAAGCTGCTCGAGGAGTGCAAATAATGGCAATGCTTGGCGCGATCACCCCGGTGCTGATGGCCGGCCTTGACGGCGACAACAGCTGGCAATTGAAGGATTACGTCGCCCGCGGCGGCTATGAAATGCTGCGGAAGATCTTCGACAGCAAGATGACCCAGGAAGATGTCATCGGCGAGGTCAAGAAATCCGTCCTGCGCGGCCGCGGCGGTGCGGGCTTCCCCACCGGGCTGAAGTGGTCCTTCATGCCCCGGTCGTTCCCGGGCGACAAGTACGTCGTCTGCAACTCCGACGAGGGCGAACCGGGCACCTTCAAGGACCGGGACATCCTGCGTTACAACCCCCATGCGGTCATCGAAGGCATGGCCATCGCCGCCTACGCCATGGGCGCCACCCGGGGCTACAATTACATCCACGGCGAAGTCTGGGAAATCTACAAGCGCTTCGAAGCCGCCCTGGACGAAGCCCGGGCTGCCGGCTTCATCGGGCAGAACATCCTGGGGTCCGGGTTCAATTTTGAACTCTTCGCCCACCACGGCTATGGCGCCTACATCTGCGGCGAGGAAACCGCCCTGCTGGAGTCTATCGAAGGCAAGAAGGGCCAGCCCCGCTTCAAGCCGCCGTTCCCGGCCTCCTTCGGCCTTTACGGCAAGCCGACCACCATCAACAATACCGAGACCTTCGCTTCCATCCCCTTCATCCTGAAGATGGGCGGCGAGGAGTTCCTCAACCTGGGCAAGCCCAACAACGGCGGCACCAAGCTGTTCTCCGTTTCCGGCCACGTCAATCGCCCGGGCAACTACGAAATTCCCCTCGGCACCCCGTTCTCCAAGCTGCTGGAAATGTGCGGCGGCATGCGGGGCGGGCGCAAGCTGAAGGCGGTCATCCCCGGCGGCTCCTCCGCCCCGGTGATCCCCGCCGACATCATGATGGAATGCACGATGGACTATGACTCCATCAGCAAGGCGGGCTCCATGCTGGGCTCCGGCGCGGTCATCGTGATGGACGAGACGGTCTGCATGGTCAAGGCCCTGGAGCGCCTTTCCTTCTTCTACCACGAAGAGTCCTGTGGCCAGTGCACGCCCTGCCGGGAAGGCACCGCCTGGATGTACAAGGTGGTGCACCGCATCGAGAACGGCCAAGGCCGTCCCGAGGATCTCGATCTCCTGAGCGGCGTGCTGGGCAACATCATGGGGCGCACCATCTGCGCCCTGGGCGATGCCGCTGCCCTGCCGGTGCAGAGCTTCCTCAAGCACTTCCGCAGCGAATTCGAGTATCACATCGAACACAAGAGCTGTCTCGTTCCCAAGGATGTGCAGTGGGCGGGCAGCGGCTTCCACAAGGTTCAGGCCTGACCGGAAGCCTTCCAAGCGAATCAACGAAGAGACAGGCTACAAGGTAGCGACATGCTAGAAATCGAAATCGACGGCAAGAAGGCGCAAGTGCCTGATGGCAGCACGGTCATGGACGCCGCCCAGCAGGTGGGCGTCTATATCCCGCATTTCTGCTATCACAAGAAACTTTCGATCGCTGCCAACTGCCGGATGTGCTTGGTGCAAGTCGAAAAGGCTCCCAAGCCCCTGCCGGCCTGCGCGACGCCGGTCACCAACGGCATGAAGGTGTTTACCCATTCCGACCTGGCGGTGAAGGCCCAGAAGGGTGTGATGGAGTTTCTGCTCATCAACCACCCGCTGGACTGCCCGATCTGCGACCAGGGCGGCGAATGCCAGCTCCAGGACATGACCGTCGGCTACGGCCCCATGAAGAGCCGGTACGCCGAGGAAAAGCACGTCGTTTTCCACAAGAATGTCGGCCCCCTCATTTCCATGGAGGCGATGAGCCGCTGCATCCACTGCACCCGCTGCGTGCGCTTCGGCCAGGAAATCGCCGGCATCATGGAGTTGGGCATGGTCAATCGGAACATGCATTCCGAGATCAATACCTTCCTCGGCCGCACGGTGGATTCCGAACTCTCGGGCAACATGATCGACCTCTGCCCGGTGGGCGCGCTGCTGTCCAAGCCTTTCATGTTCACTGCCCGCTCCTGGGAGCTGCAGCGCCGCAAGTCGGTCAGCCCCCACGATTCCCTGGGCGCCAACCTGGTGGTCCAGGTCAAGCGGGACCGCGTCATGCGCGTCCTGCCCCGGGAGAACGAGGCGGTCAACGAGTGCTGGATTTCCGACCGGGACCGTTTCTCCTACCAGGCCCTCAATTCCGAAGAGCGCCTTACCAAGCCCATGGTCAAGCAGGGTGGCGAATGGCGCGAAGTGGACTGGAACGTGGCCCTCGACTACGTCGCCCACGGTCTCAAGGACATTTCCCGCAATCACGGCGGTGACGCCCTGGCTGCCCTGGCTTCCCCCAACGCCACCCTGGAAGAGCTCCATCTTCTGGGCAAGGTGATGAAGGGCGTGGGCAGCGGCAATGTGGATTTCCGTCCCCGCCGCGCCGATTTCGCCGCCGACGGTAAGTGCGCAGGCGCTCCCTGGCTGGGCCTGCGCATCGCCGACATCAAGGACCTGGATGCCGCCCTAGTGGTCGGTTCCTTCCTGCGCAAGGACCATCCGTTGCTGGCCCAGCGCCTGCGCCAGGCCGCCAAGAAATTCACCAAGGTCAGCCTGCTCTCCGTTTCCGACGATGACCAGCTGATTAACCTCCATGCCAAGCTGGCAGTGGCGCCGAACCAGTTGGCGCTGGCATTGGCCGCCGTGGTCAAGGCCGTGGCCGAGATCAAGGGCGCCGCCGTTCCCGCCGGCCTGGAAGGCGTGGCGGTCTGCGAAGCCAGCCGCAAGATGGCCCAGAGCCTGGCGGAAGGCGAAAAGAAGGCGGTCTTCCTCGGCAACGCCGCGGCCCAGTCGCCCTTCGCTGCCCAGCTGCATACCCTGGCCCTCGAGCTGGGCAAGCTGACCGGTGCCACGGTCGGCTTCCTGGGCGAAGGCGCCAATGCTGTCGGCGGCTACCTGACCGCGGCCGTGCCCAATGGCGCCAATGCCCGCCAGATGTTCGAGCAGCCGCGCCAAGGCTACGTGCTCATGGGCGTCGAGCCGGAGTTCGACTGCTACAACCCGCAGCTCGTCATCGGCGCCCTCAAGCAGGCCAAGCTGGTGGTCTTCATGTCCGCCTTCAAGCATGCGCCGGCCCTGGAATACGCCGACGTGATGCTGCCCATAGCGCCCTTCACCGAGACCGCCGGCACCTTCGTCAATACCGAAGGCCGCGCCCAGAGGTTCAACGGCGTGGTCAAGTCCCTGGGCGACGCCCGCCCGGGCTGGAAGGTCCTGCGGGTCCTGGGCAATGTCCTGAACCTGGACGGCTTCGCCTACGAGTCCAGCGAGCAGGTGCGGGACGAAGTCGTTAGCAAGGACGCCGAGTTCGTCGCCGGCCTGGACAACGGCCTCAACGGTGTGGCGGTCAGCCTGCCCGCCGCTGGCGAAGGCCTGCAGCGCATCGCCGATGTGCCGGTCAACTTTGCCGATCCCATCGTCCGCCGCGCCGCAGCACTGCAGCAGACGGCCGACGCCAAGGCGCCGACCGCCCGCATGAATGAAGCGACCCTGGCCCAGTTGGGCATCGCCGCCGGCAGCCGGGTCCGCGTCAAGCAAGGGCAGGGCGAGGCGGTTCTGCTCGCCGTGGCCGATAACAAGATTCCGGCCGGTTGCGTGCGTGTGGCTGCGGCCCATGTCACCACGGCAGCCCTGGGTGAAATGTTTGGCCCGATTTCCGTGGAGCGTGCATAAATGGATGCACTGATGAATTTCGGACTGGGAATGTTCGGCGGCGTCTGGCCTGCCGTCTGGACCCTGGTCAAGATTGTCCTCATCGTGGCGCCGTTGATGCTGGGCGTCGCCTACCTGACCTGGGCCGAGCGCAAGGTGATCGGCTACATGCAGGTGCGGATCGGCCCCAACCGCGTCGGTCCCTGGGGCCTCATCCAGCCGATCGCCGACGGCTTGAAGCTCCTGATGAAGGAAATCATCGTCCCGAGCGGTTCCAACAAGGCGATCTTCATCATCGCCCCGATGCTGGCCATTGCGCCCGCTCTGGCCGCCTGGGCGGTGGTGCCCTTCACCGACAGCCTGGTGCTCGCCAATATCGACGCCAGCCTGCTCTACATCATGGCCATCACCTCCATGGGGGTGTACGGCATCATCCTGTCGGGCTGGGCCTCCAACTCCAAGTATGCCTTCCTGGGTGCCATGCGCTCCGCCGCCCAGATGGTGTCCTACGAAATTTCCATGGGGTTCTCGCTGATCTGCGTCCTCATGGTGTCCAACAGCCTGAACCTGGTGGATATCGTCTATGCCCAGGATCATGGCCGCTTCGCCGAGTGGGGCGTGGGCTTCCTGTCCTGGAACTGGCTGCCCCTGCTGCCCATGTTCCTGGTGTACCTGATCTCCGGCGTGGCTGAAACCAACCGTGCCCCGTTCGACGTGGCCGAAGGCGAATCCGAAATCGTCGCCGGCTTCCACGTCGAGTACTCGGGCATGGCCTTCGCGGTCTTCTTCCTGGCCGAATACGCCAACATGATTCTGGTGGCGGCCCTGACCTCCATCATGTTCCTGGGCGGCTGGCTGTCCCCGGTCGGCTTCCTGCCCGACGGCGCTTTGTGGCTCTTCGCCAAGATGGCCTTCGTGCTCTTGCTGTTCCTCTGGTTCCGCGCCACGTTCCCGCGCTACCGCTACGACCAGTTGATGCGCCTGGGCTGGAAGGTGTTCGTGCCGGTCTGCCTGGTATGGCTGTTCGTCGTCGGTGCGTGGATGATGTCCCCGCTCAATATTTGGAAGTGAGGAGAAGGTCGTGGGTAGCATGAAGGAAGTCTTCAACAGCCTGCTTCTCAAGGAGCTGCTGAAAGGTATGTCGGTGACGGGCAAGTATTTCTTTGCCCGCAAGATCACTGTCCAGTACCCGGAAGAAAAAACCCCGATGAGCAACCGTTTTCGCGGCCTGCATGCCCTGCGCCGCTACCCGAACGGTGAAGAGCGCTGTATCGCCTGCAAGCTCTGCGAAGCCATCTGTCCGGCCATGGCCATCACCATCGAGGCGGAGCCTCGCGACGATGGTTCCCGGCGCACGACCCGGTACGACATCGACCTGACCAAGTGCATCTTCTGCGGCTTCTGCGAAGAAGCCTGCCCGGTGGACGCGGTGGTCGAGACCCGTATCTACGAATACCACGGCGAAAAGCGCGGCGATCTGTATTACACCAAGCAGATGCTGCTCGCCAACGGCGACCGCTACGAGGCGCAGATTGCCCAGGATCGCCAACTTGATGCCAAATATCGGTAGGCCCTAACGATGGATTTTCAGACCCTCGTCTTCTTCTTCCTGTCGGCGATCCTCGTGTTCGCCAGCCTGCGCGTCATCACCGCCCGCAACCCGGTGCATGCCGCCCTTTATCTGATCCTGGCCTTCTTCTCCTGCGGCGGCGTCTGGGCGCTGCTGCAGGCCGAATTCCTGGCCATCGCCATCATCCTGGTCTACGTGGGCGCCGTCATGGTGCTGTTCCTGTTCGTGGTGATGATGCTGGACATCAATATCGACCGCATCCGCCAGGGCTTCTGGCACTACCTGCCCCTGGGGGCGCTTCTTGGCGTTCTCATGGTCGTCGAGATGGGGCTGGTGCTGGGCAGCAAGTACTTCCAGGTGCCGGCCAGCGAAGCGATGCTTCCGGCCAATATCTCCAACACCAAGGGCCTCGGTGCCCTGATGTTCTCTGACTACGTCTATCCCTTCGAACTCGCTTCCATCATCCTGTTGGTCGGCATGATCGCCGCCATCGTGCTGACCTACCGCGGGCCGAAGAAATCCAAATACACCAATCCGGCCAAGCAGGTCTTCGTGAAGGCGAAGGATCGCATCCGCGTCCTGCAGATGCCGGTTGAGAAAGATTGATGACCGGACGTCACCGTTCCGATCACTGACGCATATCAGGGAGCCAAATGTTTACACTCTCACTCTCGCATTTCTTGATCCTGGGCGCGATCCTGTTCGCGATCAGTGTCGTCGGCATCTTCCTTAACCGGAAGAACCTGCTGGTCCTCTTGATGGCCATCGAACTCATGTTGCTCGCCGTGAACATGAACTTCGTCGCCTTCTCCCACTACCTGCAGGATCTGTCCGGGCAGCTCTTCGTCTTCTTCATCCTGACGGTCGCTGCCGCCGAATCCGCCATCGGCCTCGCCATTCTGATCGTGCTGTTCCGCAACCTTAAGTCCATCCACGTGGATGACCTGGACAGCCTGAAGGGTTAAACATGGAAATGCAGAAACTCTACTTGCTCGTCCCCATGGCGCCGCTCATCGGCGCCATGATCGCCGGCCTCTTTTGCCGGGTGATTCCGCGCTGGGTTGCCCACACCGCCACCATCGCCGGCGTCGCCATCGCCTTCATCGCTTCCGCGCTGATCTTCCAGGACGTGGTGGCCGGCCATACCTTCAACGGCACGGTCTACACCTGGCTGACCACGGGCGACTACAACTTCGAAGTCGGCTTCCTGATCGACACCTTGACCGTCACCATGATGCTGGTGGTGACCTTCGTGTCCCTGATGGTGCATATCTACACCATTGGCTACATGCATGACGATCCGGGCTACAACCGCTTCTTCTCCTACATCTCGCTCTTCACCTTCTCCATGCTGATGCTGGTGATGAGCAACAACTTCATGCAGCTCTTCTTCGGCTGGGAAGCGGTGGGCCTCGTGTCCTACCTGCTGATCGGCTTCTGGTACACCCGTCCGACGGCCATCTTCGCCAACATGAAGGCCTTCCTGGTGAACCGGGTGGGCGACTTCGGGTTCATTCTCGGCATCGGCCTCATCCTGGCCTACACCGGCAGCCTGGATTACGCCACTGTCTTCCAGAAGGCGCCCGGCCTGGCCGATACGACGATCAATATTTGGGGCGCCGCCGACTGGTCCCTGATGACCGTCACCTGCATCTGCCTGTTCATCGGCGCCATGGGCAAGTCCGCCCAAGTGCCCCTGCACGTCTGGCTGCCGGACTCCATGGAAGGCCCGACCCCGATTTCCGCCCTGATCCACGCGGCGACCATGGTGACGGCCGGCATCTTCATGGTGTCCCGCATGTCGCCGCTGTTCGAGCTGTCCACGACGGCCCTGTCCTTCGTCCTGGTGATCGGCGCCATCACGGCCCTGTTCATGGGCTTCCTGGGCATCATCCAGAACGACATCAAGCGAGTCGTGGCCTATTCGACCCTGTCCCAGCTCGGCTACATGACCGTGGCCCTGGGCGCTTCCGCCTACTCCGTGGCCATCTTCCACCTGATGACCCATGCCTTCTTCAAGGCCCTGCTGTTCCTGGGCGCCGGCTCGGTCATCATCGGCATGCACCACGACCAGGATATCCGCAACATGGGTGGCCTGCGGAAGTACATGCCGATCACCTGGATTACGTCGCTGGTGGGTTCCCTGGCCCTGATCGGCACGCCTTTCCTGTCCGGCTTCTATTCCAAGGACTCCATCATCGAGGCGGTTCAGCTGTCCCACATCCCGGGTGCCGGCTTCGCCTACTTCGCCGTCCTGGCCGGCGTGTTCGTCACCGCCTTCTACTCCTTCCGGATGTACTTCCTGGTCTTCCACGGCGCGGAGCGCTTCGGCAAGGCTGACGATGCCCATCACCATGAGCACGAGGGCGACCACGACGACGAGGAGGTCGCCACCGACCACCACCATGGCCTCGCCCCCGGGCAGAAGCCCCACGAGACGCCGTGGGTGGTGACCCTGCCCCTGGTGCTGCTCGCCATCCCGTCCGTCGTCATCGGCTACTTCGCCATCGAACCCATGCTCTACGGCAACTATTTCGAGGGCGTTATCCACATCGACCACGAGGCTCATCCGTCGATGGAGCACCTGGCCCATGAATTCCACAGCGCCGCCGCCATGGGCATCCATGCCCTGACCAGCGCGCCGTTCATCCTGGCCCTGGCCGGCGTGGTGCTTTCCTGGTTCTTCTACATGAAGCGTCCGGATATTCCGGCCGCCATCCAGAAGCGGTTCTCGGGAATCTACACCCTGCTCGAAAACAAGTATTACTTCGACAAGATCAACGAACTGGTCTTCGCCGGTGGTGCCCGCCTTCTCGGCAAGGGGCTCTGGCGCGGTGGCGACGTGGCGCTCATCGACGGCCTGGTCGTCAATGGTTCCGCCCGTCTGGTGGGCATGGTGGCCTCCATCACCCGCTTCTTCCAGACCGGCTACGTCTATCACTACGCCTTCACCATGATCATCGGCGTCTTCGTGCTGATGACCCTGTGGATCAATCGAGCCTAAGTCAGAAGAGCAAGGAATAACATGTCGTCCTACCCGCTGCTTTCTCTAGCCATCTGGATTCCGATCGTCGCCGGCCTGCTGGTGCTGGCCACCGGGGCCGACCGGAACGCTCCCCTGGCGCGCTGGCTCTCCCTGGTGGGTGCCGCCATCGGTTTCCTGGTGACCATTCCCCTGTGGACCGGTTTCGACAGCGGCAGCGCAGCCATGCAGTTCGTCGAACTGGCCCCGTGGATCGTCCGCTTCAACGTCAATTACCATCTCGGGGTGGATGGCATCTCCATGCTGTTCGTCCTCCTCAACAGCTTCATCACGGTCATCGTGGTGCTGGCCGGATGGGAAGTGATCAAGGACAAGGTCGCCCAGTACAATGCGGCGTTCCTAATCATGTCCGGGCTTATGAACGGCATCTTCACCGCCCTCGACGGCGTGCTGTTCTACACCTTCTTCGAAGCCTCCCTCATTCCGCTGTACATCATCATTGGCGTCTGGGGCGGTCCGAACCGGGTCTATGCGGCCTTCAAGTTCTTCCTCTACACCCTGGCCGGCTCGCTGCTGTTCCTGGTGGCGCTGATCTATCTGTACGTCCACTCCGGCGGCAGCTTCTCCATCCTCGAATGGCAGCAGCTCCCGATCCCCCTGGCATCGCAGACCTGGCTGTTCCTGGCCTTCCTGGTGGCCTTCGCCGTCAAGGTCCCGATGTGGCCCGTCCATACCTGGCTGCCGGACGCCCACGTCGAGGCGCCCACCGGCGGGTCCATCGTCCTGGCGGCCATCGCCCTGAAGCTCGGCGCCTACGGTTTCCTGCGGTTCTCGCTGCCGATCGCTCCCGACGCTTCCCATGAGCTCTCAGGCTTCGTCATCGCCCTGGCCCTGATCGCCGTGGTGTATATCGGCTTTGTGGCCCTGGTCCAGTCCGACATGAAGAAACTGGTGGCCTATTCGTCCATCGCCCACATGGGTTTCGTGATCCTTGGCTTCTTCATGTTCAGCGCCATCGGCGTCGAAGGTGCCCTGGTGCAGATGGTGTCCCACGGCTTCGTGTCCGGCGCCATGTTCTTCTGCATCGGCGTCATGTACGACCGAGTCCACAGCCGGCAGATTGCCGATTACGGCGGTGTGGTCAACACCATGCCCAAGTTCGCGGCCCTGTTCATGCTGTTCTCCATGGCCAACTCCGGCCTGCCGGCCACCTCCGGCTTCGTCGGCGAATTCATGGTCATCCTGGGGGCCGTGAAGTTCAACTTCTGGGTGGCCTTCGCCGTTGCAACCTCCATGATCATCGGTGCCGCCTACAACCTGTGGATGTACAAGCGGGTCGTGTTCGGGGCCGTGGCGAACCATCACGTCGCCGAGCTCACCGACATCAACAAGCGCGAATTCCTGATCCTCGCCCTGCTGGCCGCAGGAACCCTGTGGATGGGCCTGTATCCTCAGCCCTTCACCGAGGTCATGCATGCATCGGTCAATGAGCTGCTGCATCACGTCGCCAACAGCAAGATTCAATAAACGGTAGCCAACATGTTCGACAATTTTGTTGTCCCCGATCTCCTGCCCGCCGCACCGGAGCTTTTCCTGGCGGCAATGGCCGCGGTCATCCTGCTGGCCGACGTTTTCATCAAGGATTCCCGCCGTACCGTGGTGTTCGCCCTGACCCAGCTGACCCTGCTGGGCTGCCTCGTCATCCAGTTCGTGACGATGACCGGCGAAGTGACCTTTACCTTCAGCAACATGTTCGTGGACGACCTCATGGCCGACCTGCTGAAGGCGGTGCTCTACATGACCGTGTTCGTGGTGTTGTTCTACTCCCGGGGCTACGTCCTCGATAGGGAACCCATGGCCAAGGGCGAGTTCTACGTGCTCACCCTGTTCGCCACCCTGGGCATGATGGTCATGATTTCGGCCAACCACTTCCTGACCATCTACCTCGGTCTCGAGCTTTTGTCCCTGTCGCTCTATGCCATGGTCGCCATGAACCGGGATTCGGTGGCCTCCACCGAAGCGGCGATGAAGTACTTCGTCCTCGGCGCCCTCGCTTCCGGTCTGCTGCTCTATGGCATGTCCATGATCTATGGCGCCACCGGCACCCTGGAGATCACCGGTATCGGCCAGTTGCTCATGACCGGCCAGGCCAACAAGACGGTTCTCGTCTTTGGCCTCGTGTTCCTGGTCGCCGGCCTCGCCTTCAAGCTCGGCGTGGTGCCCTTCCACATGTGGATTCCGGACGTCTACCATGGCGCGCCGACCGCGGTCACCCTGTTCATCGGCTCCGCTCCGAAACTGGCGGCGTTCGCCGTCACCATGCGGTTGCTGGTCACCGGCCTGATCACCCTGTCCCAGGATTGGCAGGTGATGCTCATCATCCTGTCGGTGCTGTCCATGGCGATCGGCAACCTGGCGGCCATAGCCCAGACCAACATCAAGCGCATGCTGGCTTACTCCGCCATTTCCCACATGGGCTTCATGCTCCTGGGCGTGACCACCGGCGTGGTCGGCGGCGATGCCCGCATGGCCCTGAACGCCTACAGCTCCGCCATGTTCTACGTGGTGTCCTACGTGCTGATGACTGCCGGCTCCTTCGGCATGATCCTGCTGCTCTCCCGGGCCGGTTTCGAAGCCGACAACCTGGACGATTTCAAGGGCCTCAACAAGCGAAGCCCCTGGTTTGCCGGCATGATGATGATCATGATGTTCTCCATGGCGGGCATCCCTTTCTTCATCGGCTTCTTCGCCAAGTTTGCCGTGCTGCAGGCGGTGGTTGCCGCCGGCTACATGTGGCTGGCCATCGCCGCGGTCATCTTCTCCCTGATCGGCGCCTTCTATTACCTGCGGGTCGTG
This sequence comes from Rhodocyclaceae bacterium, assembly GCA_018261935.1. Taxonomy (GTDB): domain Bacteria; phylum Pseudomonadota; class Gammaproteobacteria; order Burkholderiales; family Rhodocyclaceae; genus JAGTRP01. The sequence continues at coordinate 128,123 of JAGTRP010000005.1, read as the reverse complement.
AAGCTCATGTACTTCGATCAGCCGGCCGATGAGACGCCGCTGGTGGCGCCTCTGGACATGCGCGTTCTGCTCTCCGCCAACGGCCTGGCGGTGGCAGTGCTGGGGATGTTCCCGGATATCCTGATGATCGGCTGTGTCCTGGCTATCCGGCACTCGGTGATCGCCTGACCTGATGTGAAACCCCTGAACGCCCCGCCTGGTCGGGGCGTTTGCATTTCTGGAGCCCGGCCATGACGGCAGACAAACATCTGATGGAGTCCCAACTCAGCACCGAGACCGTGTTCAAGGGCAAGTTGCTGGAAGTCCGGCGGGACCGGGTATCACTCCCGGACGGCGGGGAAAGCCTGCGGGAATACGTGGTCCATCCCGGGGCAGTCGTGGTCCTCGCCTTCCTGGACGACGGCCGACTCCTGTTCGAAAGGCAGTTCCGTTATCCCCTGGGGCGGGCTTTTCTCGAGCTTCCCGCGGGGAAAATCGATCCCGGTGAGGATGTCCTGGGAACGGCCCGGCGCGAATTGCTGGAGGAGACCGGCCACGAGGCGGAGGAATGGCAGCACCTCGGCGTGATGCATCCCTGCATCGGGTATTCCAACGAGCGCATCGAGATCTTCGCGGCCCGGGGAGTGAGGCGTGTGGCGGATCCTCAATTGGATCACGGCGAATTTCTCGACGTCCTGGAAATGAGCCTGTGCGAGGCCCGGGAGGCGGTCCTGCAGGGACGGATCACCGATGCCAAGACCATCACCGCCCTCTATTGGGCGGAGAGAACTCCCGCGTAGGGGGCGGTCAGCGCCTTCCTCGCGGAGGAAGGCAAAAAAAGCCCGGGTGGAAACCCGGGCCCGTGATCGGCTAGGAAGCCTGAACTTACTTGCCGTTGACCGCAGACTTCAGCTTGGCGCCGGCGGAGAACTTCGGGGTCTTGGAAGCGGCGATCTTGAGTTCGGCGCCGGTCTTGGGATTGCGGCCGGTACGGGCGGCACGTGCGCCGACGGAGAAGGTGCCGAAGCCGATGAGGCTGACGCTGTCGCCCTTGGTCAGGCTCTCGGAAATGATTTCGGTGAGGCCGTCGACGGCGCGGCCGGCAGCAGCCTTGGACAGATCGCACTTGGCGGCCAGAGCTTCGATAAGTTCAGTCTTGTTCATGGATTGCTTCCTTTGTGAGAAATGGGCGGATTATCCGAGGAGTCGATCCGCCCGTCTAGTGGGCCGAGGGGGATTAATCGTACGGAAACGTCATTGTGTCTCGTATCAGACGATTTTCCCCTTCGGAGTCCCCGCCGTCAGCCTTTGGCGGGCCCCCGGCCCGGTTCGGCTCCGCCCGGCTGCGGCGGGCCGCGCCTGCCGCCCCGGGGACCGGCATGGAAGTCGTCGAAGGTCTTCTTCTGCTCAGGGGTCAGTACGGCATAAAAGTCCTTTAGGGCGGCCACGTGGGTCGCCATTCTGTCCTGATGCTGCTTCGACATCTCAAGCATCCTGTCGGCGCGCTCGGGGGTCGTGAGCTTCGCCCACTCTCCGGGCTGGCCCCGGTCCGGACGGGCCATGGGCTGCATGGATTCCGTGAATTTCTTCCAGGCCGGTTCCTGGTCGGGTGTCAGCTTCAGGGCGTCGTGGAGTGCCTTCCGGTGTTGCTGCATGCGCTCCGCCCGTTGCCCCTGGAAGTTGTCCCAGCCGCCCATGGCGCCGCAGTCGCCTCTATGGGCCAAGGCCGGGGCGGCGACGGCCATCATGCTGCCGGCCAGCAGCAGTCCGGTGACCAAATTGCGAGGATTGTTCATGACGAGCTCCTTTCCTTGGGAATATGACTATAGGTTTCAGCTTTCAGCTTACTACAGGAGCCATTCCACACCAGGCCTGTAATTCAACTATTGCTGGCAGCTCCCCGGTTGTTTCAAATTGTTGCCCAGCCGGCGGCTCAGCCGCACAGGACGACGATGAGCTGTTCCCGCCAAGTCAGGCTCTGCCACCATCGTTCCCCCCGATCATGCAATTCCCGGCCGGCGGCAGTCAGCACGTAATGCAGCGAGGCGATGCCTTGCTCGGCGAGGGGCGCCACGTATTGATTGCGGACAAGATAATCGAACAGATGGATCACATTCGGCACGCCGTCGAGCCAGGTGAGGAAAGCGGAGTCACCGCTACGGACAAGGTGGTTGCCCAGGCGCATGGAGCGCAGAACCCGCAGGGCCAGCCGACGGTGCGGGATGGGCTCTATTCCTGGACAGGCGGATGGAATCTGCACGGGAAGCCTCCAAGTTAGGCTACCTCGTTGTAGACACTACCCTTCCGGCCAAATGTTCCGGTGAATGTCCTGGGGCTTCTCCCGGTACCGGGTTGGCCGAAAGCAGTATGATGCGTGGGTAGTTTGTTGAGCCCGGGCCCCATTTTTCCCCACCCCAGGGATCGCCCGCAAACGAGAAAAAGCCCCGTGGGCTTCAGACCCGCGGGGCTTCTCGGAAAAAGACCGGCTCTCGACGAGCCGGGGATCGGATTGTCGGCTCGTTCAGCCGCAGCTTCCCACCGCGCCGCAGGCCGTGCAGAAATCGCAGCCGTCCTTGCGGATCATCGTATGGTTGCCACACTCGGCGCACAGCTTCCCGACCGTCGGGCGAACGCTATTGCTGGCGTCGTCCGGGGCCTGCAGGATGCCCATCTGCTGCACCGGGAAACCGTGATCGTCGAGGATGCCGAGCATGGCATAGCGGTGGATGATGAGGTGGGCGATGTAGGCCACCGTGGACGGATAGGTCTGCTGCTTGCGGGAGCCGGGCACGAACGCCATGAAATCGCCCAGGGGTTCCGGGTAATCCAGGAGTTTGCGCAGCTTCATGCCGATCCAGGCCGGGTCGAGGACGCGCATGTCCAGGGATAGGAGCTTGCAGAGGCCGTCCAGGGCGCGGGGATAGTTGCCGGCAAGCCACATGGAGTAGGGCCGGGTGACGCCGTCGGGCAGGGTGATTTCCTTGAGGCCCAGGACGAAATCTTCGCCAGAGGAGGGGTTGGTGACGTCCACGGTCCACGACAGGGTGCCGTCGGTACCGGTCTTGGGTTCCTTGGTGCTGAAAAGGGCATCCATCACCGGGGTCGGCCCCTCGTGCTTCAGGGCACCCAGCTGCTCGACCCGCCAGCGGATGATCTGGGCCATGGCGGAGACCACGGAGGGCATGCGCTTCTTCTCGCCATGGGGCGGCATGGGGATCTCGAAGGAGTCGCCCGGCGTCTTGGCCAGGGCATCCAGCTTCATTTCCAGCCAGCCCCGGTCATTGGCCCGCATGTCCATGGACAGGGTCTTGGCGACGGCGCCCAGGCCCCGGGGTTCGGCCGGGCCATTGGCCCATACCTCGAAGGGCCAGGCACGGCCTTCCGGTTCGACGTGGCCGACGAAGAGGGCGAACTTGCCGATGGGGGAATCCAGCATGTAGGTCCAGCACAGATTGCCTTCCGGCAGGCTGGGGCGGCCGGGCCAGCGCAGGCTGGCCAGCACCGGTGCCGGCAGGTTCTTGATGGAGAGGCGCCGGTTGGCGTCGGAAACGAAATCCTGGGGCGCCTTGGCATCGACGGGAGTCTCGGCCTTGGCCGACTCCACCGACAGCACGGAACCCAGGACGCTATTGGGCCGATAGGTGGCCAGGCCCTTCAGGCCGGCCTTCCAGGCGGTGATGTAGAGATCCTGGAAATTCTCGTAGGGATAGTCCCCCGGCACGTTGACCGTCTTGGAAATGGCAGTGTCGATGCAGGGGGCAACGGCGGCCACCATGTCGGCGTGGGCCTGGGCGGAGATTTCCAGGGCGGTGACGAAGTAGTCCGGCAGGTTGCCCACATCGCCGCCCAGGTGCTTGTAGAGGCGCCAGGCGTAGTCTTCGACGGCGTATTCCTTGAGGGTGCCGTCCGGCATCCGCTTCTTGCGGTTGTAGGTCCAGGAGAAGGGCGGCTCGATGCCGTTGGAGGCGTTGTCGGCAAAGGCCAGGGAAATGGTGCCGGTGGGGGCGATGGACAGCAGGTGGGAGTTCCGCAGGCCGTGCTTGCGGATTTCCGCCTTCACTTCATTGGGCAGGCGGGAAGCGAAATTGCCGCCGGAGAGGTAGAGCTCGGCGTTGAAGAGGGGGAAGGCGCCCCGCTCCTTGGCCATTTCCACCGAGTAGAGGTAGGCGGTGTCGCGCATGTATTCGGAGATGCGGGTGGCCATGGCGCGGGCTTCGGGACGGTCGTAGCGGAGGCGCAGCATGGCCAGGGCGTCCCCCAGGCCGGTGAAGCCCAGGCCGATACGGCGCTTGTTGGAGGCTTCCTCCTTCTGGCGGTCCAGGGGCCAGTGGGTGACGTCGAGGACGTTATCCAGCATGCGTGTGGAGACCTTCACCACCTCGCCGAAAGCTTCGAAATCGAACTCGGCGTTGTCGGAGAAGGCATTGCGCACGAACAGGGTGAGGTTGATGGACCCCAGGCAACAGCAGCCATAGGGAGGCAGGGGCTGCTCGGCACAGGGGTTGGTGGCCTCGATGACTTCGCAGTAATTGAGGTTGTTGTCCCGGTTGATGCGGTCCAGGAAGAGGATGCCCGGCTCGGCGTGGTCGTAGGTGGATTTCATCACCTGGTCCCAGAGGTCCCGGGCCCGGACCTTGCGGTACACCCAGAGGCCGTCTTCCCGCTGGAAGGCGCCAGCGGACTTCATTTCGCCATTGGGCTCGGCCCGATGCACCAGTTCCACATCCTGGTCCTCCTCCACCGCCTGCATGAAGATGTCGGTGACGCCGATGGAGATGTTGAAGTTGGTCAGGTCGCCCTGGTCCTTGGCGTGGATGAAATCCTCGATGTCCGGATGATCGCAGCGCAGGACGCCCATCTGGGCGCCGCGGCGGGCGCCGGCGGACTCGACGGTCTCGCAGGAGCGGTCGAAGACCCGCATGTAGGAGACCGGCCCGGAGGCCCGGGACTGGGTGCCCTTCACATGGGCGCCCTGGGGCCGGATGCTGGAGAAGTCGTAGCCGACACCGCCGCCTCGGCGCATGGTTTCGGCGGCCTGGGCCAGGGCCGTGTAGATGCCGGGCCGGCCGTCGGTGGTTTCGACGATGGAGTCGCCCACCGGCTGTACGAAGCAGTTGATGAGGGTGGCCTGGAGATCGGTGCCGGCGGCGGAGTTGATCCGGCCGGCCGGGATGAAGCCGTTTTCCTGGGCCCACAGGAAGCGGGATTCCCAATGGGCGCGGTCCTTTTCCTTCTCGACCGTGGCCAGGGCGTGGGCGACCCGGCGGCGGACGTCATGGACGTTCGTCTCCTTGCCCTTGGCATATTTCTCGATCAGCACTTCCCCTGAAATCTCTTGCTCGGGCAGCGGCGCGATTTCCGGCGCGGCAGGTATGGCGGCCAGGGAGAGTTGTTCGGCAACAGGACTCATGGATGCACCCCTTGTTGGTTTGGTTTTGGATTGGTCTGTTCTTCTAAGGTTGCAAAGCTACTATATGTAGTGGGTCAAGGCAACGACTTGACTACATATAGGATTTGTTGCAGCCCCCTGAAGTTCCAGGGCAGGGTGGAAAAAACCCATGAAAAAACAACGCCCCGGGAACACGCGCTCCCGGGGCGTCGGAAAAAAACGAGGATCAGAGGTCGAGCAGGGTCTGGGCGTGATGGGCCATCATCCACTCCTCGTTGGTGGGGATGACCAGGACGTCCACCGCGCTGGTGCCGGCGCTGATGTGGGTGTCGTGTCGCGCATTGGCTTCCGGATTGAGCTGGATTCCCAGCCAGGCAGACTGCAGGCAGACCCGGCGCCGGACCTCCGCAGCATGCTCGCCGATGCCGCCGGTAAATACCAGGGCGTCGAGCCCCCCCGCGGCCGCCGCCAGGGAGCCCAGCTCCCGCACGATGCGGTAGCAGAAAAGATCCACCGCTTCCTGGGCTTCCGGCTTGTTGCTGCCCAGCAGGGTGCGCATGTCCTGGGAAATGCCGGAAACACCGAGGAGGCCCGACTCCTTGTAGAACAGCTTGTTCAGCTCCTTCGCCCCCATGTCCTTGTTTTCCATGAGGTACAGGACGACGCCGGGGTCCAGGCTGCCGGTGCGAGTGCCCATCAGCAAGCCGTCCAGGGTGGAGAAGCCCATGGTGGTGGCGACCCCCTTGCGGCCCACCATGGCTGCCATGCTGGCGCCATTGCCCAGGTGGGCGATGACGACCCGCCCCTCGGCCCGGCACGAGTAGTGGGGCAGGGTCCGGGCAATATATTCGTAGGACAGGCCGTGGAATCCATAGCGTCGGACGCCCTCGCCGGTAATGGCCCGGGGCAGGCCGAAGGTCTGGGCGACCGCAGGGTTGTTGCGGTGGAAGGCAGTATCGAAACAGGCGACCTGCGGTACCCCGGGCATCAGCTTCTGGAGGGCCTGGATGCCGGCCAGGTTGTGGGGCTGATGCAGGGGGGCGAGGGGGGTGAACTTGGCCAGTTGTTCCTGCACGGCGGTGTCGAGAACCGTCGGGCGGGAGAAAAGCTCGCCGCCATGGACGACCCGGTGGCCGATGGCGATGATCTGCCAGGCGGCTTCGTGAGCAGTGAACCAGCGCAGCATGAAGTCGAAGGCCTCGGTGTGCCTGACGTGCTCCCCGGGGACGGGCTCGTTGGCGACGCGCTTGCCGTCCCGGTCCTTGGCGATGAAGCGGGTTTCGCTGGTGCCGATGCCGTCGATCTGGCCGGATACCTCGGCTACCGGCGATAAGGGCTGGGCCAGAGGGAATAGCGCGAATTTGATGGACGATGAGCCGGCATTGATGGTGAGAATGCCCTCTTGCATATCAAGCCCCCGCCTTGGAACGGTTGGCGTGGGCCATCAGGGCGGCGATGACGCAGGAGGCGGTACGGGTCTCGGCGCTGTCGGCGCGGCTGGTGAGGACGATGGGCACCCGGGCGCCGAGGACGATGCCGGCGGTCAGGGCGTTGGCCAGGTATTCGAGCTGCTTGGCCAGCATGTTGCCGGACTCGAGATCGGGCACCACCAGGATTTCCGCGTGGCCGGCCACCGCCGATTTGATGCCCTTGGTCTTGGCGGCGACGATGGAGACGGCGTTGTCGAAGGCCAGCGGGCCATCCAGGATGCCCCCCTTGATCTGGCCCCGGTCGGCCATCTTGCAGAGGGCCGCAGCGTCGAGGGTGGACTGGATCTTCGGGTTGACCGTCTCCACTGCCGACAGGATGGCCACCTTGGGCTCGGGGATGCCGATGACGTGAGCCAGGTCGATGGCGTTCTGGATGATGTCCACCTTCTCTTCCAGGGTGGGGGCGATATTGATGGCGGCGTCGGTGATGAGGAGCGGCCGGTGGTAGGTCGGCACATCCATGAGGAAGACGTGGCTGATGCGCCGGGAGGTGCGCAGGCCGCTGGCCCGGGAGACCACTTCTCCCATCAGCTCATCGGTATGGAGGCTGCCCTTCATCAAGGCCTCGGCGTCGCCGTTCCGGACCAGGGAGACGGCAATCGCCGCCGAATCATGGCTGTGGTTGGCATTGACGATGCGGATGCCGGAAAGGTCGATGCCGTTCTCTTCCGCCACTGAGCGGATCTTGGATTCCGGACCCACCAGGATGGGCTCGATGATGCCTTCCTGGAAGGCCAGCACCGCTCCCTTCAGGGATTCATAGTCGCAGGGGTGGGCCACGGCGGTCGGGATGGGCTCCAGTCCGCGGACTCTGGCGAGGAGCCGCTGGTAGCGTTCGTATTTGTCGTCGATGCGTATTTCCGGCAGGTGCGCCTGCAGCAGGTGCTCGACCTTTTCGGTCGGAGCCAGTACCTCGGCAGTGCCCCGCACCACCTGTAGGCCATCCTGGTTGACGCAGACGCAGTCGAAAATGACATGCTTGTTGTGGTCGAACTTCTGCTTGGCAGTGACCGTGATGGTAATCGTATCGCCCAGGGTGACAGGACGGGCGAAGTGCAGGGTCTGGTCCACCAGGATGGTGCCGGGCCCCGGAAATTGCGTGCCGAGAACGGTGGAAATGAGGGAGCCGCTCCACATGCCGTGGGCGATCACTTCGCGGAACATGCCGCTTTCCGAGAATTCCGGATCGACCACCGCCGGGTTCACGTCGCCGGTCATGATGGCGAACAGCTTGATGTCCTCCGGTTTGAGGGTGCGCGTCAGGAATGAAGAGTCGCCGACACGAATTTCATCGTAGGTCTTGTTGGCGAGATAGTGCTGCTGAGTGGTTGATTCGTCCATGCCATGTTCCCCAAAACATTTTGCGAATACCGTGTCTAATCGGCTACAGTATAGCCGTTTGCTGCATTGCAGCATACCATGTCAGCCATGTCAGTATTGTTGACTTCGGTGCGTTGTCAAGGGCGTTATCAGCGTGGCGAAACATGGGGCCGCCCAGAAGCCGAGGGGCGTCGGCAAGCTGGCATGCGAAAGCGCCAGGCAGAAGTTGCTTCATATTCCGGGTTCCATTGATGACGGCAGCAATGTCGTCGGGTAGTAAAACCCCCATTAGAATTGGGGGAATGACAAATTGGTTGTTCATCGTTTCCCGCGGAGGTGCTTCTTGAATACCAACTCCATCCAACCGGAAGGCATTACCGGCGTGGTCGACCGGGTCGTTGCCCGCTGGCGGCATGATCCGACCTGCATGGTGCAGATTTTGAGAGAAGTGCAGGAGACCTGCGACTGGCTGCCTCCGGAAGCCATTGACCGCACCCAGGAACTCCTGGGCGTCCCGAGAACCAGCATCGAAGGGGTGGCCCATTTCTACTCCTTCTTTTATACCCAGCCCCGCGGCCTGTACCGCATCCTGGTTTCCGACAACATCACCGACCGCATGCTCGGTAACATGGCGCTCCTGGACCGCCTTTGCCAGAGCCTGTGGGTCGAGCCGGGCAAGGTCTCGGAAGACGGCCTGGTCAGCGTGGACACCACTTCCGACACAGGGATGGGCGACCAGGGGCCGGCCCTGCTGGTGAACAACTACGCCGTTACCCGGCTATCCGAGGCCCGGGTCGATGAAATCGTCGACCTGGTGCGCGGCAAGGTGCCCCTGGCCCAGTGGCCGGCCGACTATTTCAAGGTGGAAGACAACGTCCGGCGGGCGGACATCATGCTCGGCCATGCCCTGAAGCCGGGGGATGCCCTGCGGGCGGCCTGGGGCCGGGCCCCCGCCGCCATGCTGGAAGAAATCAAGCGCTCCAACCTGCGGGGCCGGGGTGGCGCCGGATTCACCACCGGCCTCAAATGGGAAGCCTGCCGCAATGCTCCCTTGAAAGCCGGCCAGCAGCGCATCGTCGTTTGCAACGCCGATGAAGGGGAACCTGGTACCTTCAAGGACCGGGTCCTTCTTGCCTCCCATGCCGACCTGGTCTTCGAGGGCATGACGGTCGCCGCCTACGCCGTGGGCGCCACCCGGGGCTTTCTCTACCTGCGGGGCGAATACCGCCATCTCCTGGATTCCCTGAATGGGGTACTGGAGCGGCGACGCCAGGAAGGGCTGCTGGGGAAGGGCATCCTGGGCGTCCCTGGTGCCGATTTCGATATCGAGATCCATCTCGGGGCCGGTGCCTACATCTGCGGCGAGGAATCCGCCCTCATCGAATCCCTGGAGGGTAAGCGGGGGACGCCGCGCAACCGCCCGCCCTTCCCGGTGACCAACGGTTACCAGGACCAGCCGACCATCGTGAACAATGTGGAAACTTTCGCTGCGGCGGCCCTGATTGCCGTCCACGGCGGCGATTGGTACGCCAGCATCGGCACCAAGCAGTCGGCCGGCACCAAGATCCTGTCGGTTTCCGGCGACTGTGAGCGGCCGGGGCTCTATGAATACCCCTTCGGCGTCACCGTCCGGCAGGTTCTGGAGGACTGCGGCGCCCGGGATACCCAGGCGGTACAGGTCAGCGGGCCTTCGGGGGTCTGCGTCGGGGCCGGCGAATTCGACCGCCGCATCGGCTTCGAGGATATCCCCACCGCCGGTGCCTTCATGGTCTTTGACCAGAGCCGGGACATGTTCGAAGTGGCGCGCAATTTCGTCCATTTCTTCCAGCACGAGAGCTGCGGCTTCTGCACCCCCTGCCGGGTCGGTACCTCCCTCCTGAAAAACATGATGGACAAGCTACACAAGGGCCTCGGTTCCCGCTTCGACTTCGCCGAAATCGAGCAGCTCAACCAGTTGCTGAAGGCGACGAGCCATTGCGGCCTCGGCCATACGGCCTGCAATCCGGTGCTGGATACCGTCGCCAAGTTCCGGCCGGCCTACGACCAGCGTCTGAGACGCCAGGATTTCATGCCGGCCTTCGACCTCGACATGGCCCTGGCCGAGGCACGGCAAATGACCGGGCGCCAGGATTCCGGCGCCCACTTCAAAACGGAATTCGGAGAGGGCTGAGCATGAGCGATACCTTTACCCTGGACGGCAAGACCATCTCCTTCACGGAAGGGCAGACCATCATGCAGGCGGCGACCGATGCCGGGGTCTACATCCCGCATCTTTGCTACCTGCCGGAACTCAAGCCCCATGGCTCCTGCAAGCTGTGCACCGTCAAAATCAATGGCCGGGAAACGTCGTCCTGCACCATGCGGGCCGCCGCCGGCATGGTGGTGGAGAGCGATACGGAGGAGATCAACTCCCAGCGCCGAGCGCTGATCCACATGCTGTTTGTGGAAGGCAACCACCTGTGCCCGACCTGCGAAGTGAGCGGCAACTGCAAGCTGCAGGCCACCGCCTACCACCTGGGCTTCATGTCGCCCCAGTTCGACCATTTCTTCCCGATCCGGCGGGTGGATGCCTCCCACCCCGACATCTGGCTGGACTTCAACCGCTGCATCCTCTGTTCCCTGTGCGTCCAGGCGAGCCGGGATGTGGACGGCAAGAACGTGTTCGGGCTCTCCGGGCGTGGCATCAAGAGCCGCCTCATCGTCAATTCCAAGTCCGGCAAGCTGGCCGATACGGATATGGCCGTCACCGACAAGGCAGCCCAGGTCTGCCCGGTGGGGGTGATCCTGAAGAAACGTACAGCCTTCAAGACCCCCATCGGCGAGCGCACTTACGACAAGAAGCCGATTTCGGAAGTGCCCGACACCCCCGCGAAGGAGCGCTGACATGGATACGCCCGTGAAGAAAAAGCTCAAGGTGGCCACCGCCTCCCTGGCTGGCTGCTTCGGATGCCACACTTCATTTCTCGACATCGACGAGCGCTTGCTCACCCTGTTGGAATACATCGAGTTCGACCGCTCGCCCCTCACCGACATCAAGGAAGTGAGCCCCGACTGCGACATCGGCATCATCGAAGGTGGAGTGTGCAACGCCGAGAACGTGCATGTGCTGCGGGAGTACCGCAAGAACTGCAAGGTCCTGATCGCCATCGGCGCCTGCGCCTACAACGGCAACATCCCGGTCTATCGCAACCAGTTTCCCCTGCCGGTGGTTCTGGAGGAGGTCTATCACACCGGCCCGGGGCTGGCGAACGGCCTCATCCCCAACGACCCGGAACTGCCCTTGCCCCTCAACAAGGTGCATCCCATCCACGAGGTGGTGAAGGTGGATTACACCATTCCCGGCTGTCCGCCCTCGGGGGACGCCATCTGGAAATTCCTGACCGACCTGCTGGCCGGCCGCGAGCCCGAGCTGGGCCATGGCCTGCTGCGTTACGACTGATCAAGGGAAGCCCATGACCTACAATCTTGAAACTGCCGAGCACCCGGAAAATCTGCGTCGGGTCTCCATCGATCCGGTGTCCCGGGTGGAAGGCCACGGCAAGGTGACGCTCCTCCTGGACGACCACAACAAGGTGCACCAGGTGCGCCTGCACATCGTCGAATTCCGGGGCTTCGAAAAATTCATCCAGGGCCGTCCCTACTGGGAGGTGCCGGTGGCCGTGCAGCGACTCTGCGGCATCTGCCCGGTGTCCCACCACCTGGCCGCTTCCAAGGCCATGGACATCATCGTCGGGGCCAGGAAGATCACCCCGACCGCCGAAAAACTGCGCCGGCTCATGCACTACGGGCAGATGCTGCAATCCCATGCCCTGCATTTCTTCCATCTCTCCACCCCGGATCTGCTCTTCGGCTTCGACAGCGAGCCTACCCGCCGCAACATCGTCGGCATCGCGGCGGCCTACCCGGACCTCGCCAAGCAGGGGATTCTCCTGCGGAAATACGGGCAGGAGGTGATCCGCATGACCGCCGGCAAGCGGGTCCATGGCACCGGCTCGGTGCCGGGCGGGGTCAACAAGGCCCTGACCCTGGCCGAACGGGACGAGCTTCTGAAGGACATCTACCAGATCATCGGCTGGTCCCGGGATGCCGTGCATCTCATACAGAAGATCCATACCCAGGACCCGGGCCTCTACAACAGCTTCGGAATTTTCCGCTCCAATTTCATGTCGCTGGCGGGCAATAACGGCGACATGGACTTCTACCACGGCGCCCTGCGGGCCCGGGACGATGACGGCAATATCATTTTCGACGGTATCGATTACCAGGAATACGACCGCCACATCGCCGAAGCGGTCAAGCCCTGGAGCTATATGAAGTTTCCCTACATCCGGTCCCTTGGACAGGAAGAAGGCTGGTACAAGGTGGGGCCCCTGGCCCGGGTGCAGAACTGCGATCAGATTTCGACTCCCCTGGCCGAGCACGAGCGCCGGGAATTCGTCGACTACGCCGGCGGCAGTCCCATGCACGCGCCCCTGGCCAACCACTGGACGCGGATGATCGAGATGCTCTATGCCGCCGAGGCCATCAAGGAGCTCCTCCACGACGACGACATCCTCGGTACCGACCTCATGACCTCCGGCGAGCGCCAGTTGGAAGGGGTGGGCGTCATCGAGGCTCCCCGGGGCACTTTATTCCACCATTACCGGGTGAATGAGGACGACCTGATCACCATGGCCAACCTCATCGTCTCCACCACCAACAACAACCAGGCCATGAACGAGGCGGTTCGCCACGTGGCCAAGCGCTACCTGAGTGGCCGCGAGGTGACCGAGGGGCTCCTGAACCATATCGAAGTCGCCATCCGGGCCTTCGATCCCTGCCTCTCCTGCGCGACCCATGCCCTCGGCAAGATGCCGCTGACGGTAGAGCTGGTGGACCCGGACGGCAGCATCGTCCACGCCCTTTCGCGCGAATGACGGCCCCGGTCGTGGTGTTCGCCGTCGGCAACCCGAGCCGCGGCGACGACGCCCTGGGTCCGATGCTCGCCGACCGCTTTGCGGCCCAGCTGGAGAAGCTGGGCCGGGAGTCGGAGTTCGAGGTGATCGAGGATTTCCAGTTGCAGATCGAGCATGCCCTCGACCTGCAGGGCAGGGCGCTGGCCCTGTTCATCGACGCCGGCACCGGTACGCCGGCGCCTTACAGCTTCCGCAGGATCAGCCCGGCGGCAGGCTACGGCCATACCACCCATGCCCTGGAGCCGGAGGCCGTCCTGCAGGTGTCCCGGCAAGCCCTGGGCTGCGAGCCGCCGCCGGCCTTTGTCCTGTGTGTTCGGGGGGAGTCCTTCGAACTGGGGGCCGGGCTGACGCCGGAGGCGGCCGGTTATCTCGAGGCGGCAGCGGATTTCCTGGGAGCGCTGGCCCGGGACCCCAGCGCCGGAGCCTGGGGCCAGTTGCCGGAAAACGCTTAGCGGTAGACCAGGACCGGGATCCGGGAGTGGGTCAATACCTTGTTGGTCTCGCTTCCGAGCAGAAAGCCGCTGATACCGCGCCGGCCGTGGGAAGCCATGAAGATGAGGTCGCAGCCGGCCTTGTCGGCCGCCTCGATGACGGCCTCGTAGGGCACATCGCTGGTGGTGGAAACGGTGTTGCACTGGACGCCGGCTTCCTCGCACATTTTCTGCACCGAACCCAGGTATTCGGCAGCCTGCTGATCGGCCAGCTCGGCGAATTTCTCCGGCGTGGTGGGGTCGATCAGCGCTCCCTCGCCGAAATAGGCAATCGGATACTCGGGCTTGGCAAAGAACGCGGTGATGCTGGCGCCGACTTCCTTGGCGAAGGAAACGGCGCGGCGGGCGCTTTCCTGGGAGAGTTGGGATCCGTCCGTGGGGACCAGGATATGTTTAAACATCTTTCCTCCTCAAATGGCTTTGCTGCATTGCAATAAATCTTGTTAAGAGTCATGCTACGCTAAGTCGAGGCGAAGTCAAACCATGCACTGGCCGGCATTTCGGGCCAGGATGGGTATCCGGGCCGAGTGCTCTGGAACTTGATGTCGCATTCATTATTTTGGGAGCTGTGCCATGTCTGATATGTCCTTGCACATCCGTAAAGGGGTGGATCTGGAAGAGGGGAGTCAATTCGAAAAGATCGGTCATGCCATCGGCAAGGCGGTGGATCCTTTCGGCGTTACGACTTCCATGGTCAATGCCGCCATGGCGTGGCTCCTGCATCCGCAGGAGTTGGCGCGGGTCATGAACGGACTCTCGGAGGATCTTTTGTCCCTCCATCTCCACGTCCTTCTGCGGGCTGCCGGTCAGCCGTCGGAGGATGTGGTCCAGCCCAACGCCGACGATGCACGCTTCAAGGATCCGGTGTGGAAGGAGGCCGCCACCTGGGACATCGTCAAGGAATGGTACCTGGCCTTCACGCACCGGCTCGAGGACATGTTCTTCGAGACCCCGGGCCTCTCCGACAAGGAGCGTCGCCGCTCCGCCTTCTGGCTGCGGGAGTGGCTGAATATGGTGGCTCCCAACAATTTCTTCTGGCTCAACCCGGTGGCCATGAAGCGTTTCGTCGAGACCAATGGCGAAAGCCTGGCTCAGGGATTCAGGAATTTCATGCGGGATGTCCAGGCAAAGAACATCCTCATGGTGGAGCCGGATGCCTTCAAGATAGGTCAGGATCTGGCCACCACGCCGGGCAAGGTGATTTTCCGCAACCCCATGCTGGAGCTGATCCATTATGCTCCGACGACCCCCAAGGTCCGGTCGGTTCCCATCGTGATCATCACCCCGTGGATCAACAAGTTCTATATCCTCGACCTCACAGCCAAGAAGAGCCTCGTCAAGCACTTGGTCGACCAGGGGTTCTCGGTATTCATCACAAGCTGGAAGAATCCCACCGCCGACATGGCGAACGTCTCCTTCGAGGACTACCTCATCGAGGGCGTGGATCAGGTGGTCAACGTGGTGCGGGATTTCTGCCAGGTGCCGAGGGTGCATCTGACCGGGTATTGCATCGGCGGTACCCTGGCGTCCACCTACATGGCCTGGGCCAACCGCCGCTACGGTGCGGACAAGATGCCGGTGGCCCACTGGACGCTATTTACCACCCTCACCGACTTCTCCCGTCCGGGGGATATCGAAGTTTTCATCGACGAAGCCGGCATCGAGGCCCTGGAGGACTCCATGGCCAAGAAGGGCTATCTGGAAGGCAGCGAGATGGCTACGTCCTTCCGCATGCTCCGCTCCAACACCCTGATCTGGCATTACTGGGTGAGCAGCTATCTGCTGGGAGAGCCCCTGCCTGCTTTCGACGTGCTGTTCTGGAACATGGACAGCACCCGCATGCCCCGGGCCATGCATTCCTATTACCTGCGCCAGATGTATCTGGAAAACAATCTCATCAAGCGCGACAAGCTGGTCCTGGCGGGGGAGCCCATCGATCTCGACCGCATTACCCAGCCCCTTTACGCGGTCACCGCCGAGGACGACCATATCGCTCCCTGGCGTCAGTGCTACCGCATCCGCAAGTCCATCAACGTGGCGGCGCCCATGCGCTTCGCCTTGTCCACGTCGGGGCACATTCTCGGCATCGTCAATCCGCCGGTGCAGCCGCCCAAGCGGGCCTACTGGATCGGCAATCCCGAGCGCAACGAGCATTGGGAGCACTGGCAGGGGCGGGCCGAGAAGCGCCAGGGCACTTGGTGGGAGGACTGGGTGCAGTGGCTCAGGGAAGGCTGCGGCGAAGAGGTGGATGCCTATCCTGCGGCCACTCGCAACTACCCGGCCCTGGCGGAGGCGCCCGGGACCTATGTCCTGGAAAAATGACCCGGTCGCCGAGGGCCTGATCTAGGGCAGTCAGCCAGATTTCCGGCCATCCGGCCGGCCCCTGGGCGCAGCTGTCGTTTGCCGGCAGGGGAAAAACCGCATTGGCATGACGTTTGCGTTTTTGACGGGGGTCAAGGTGGCCACCGGGGGAGCCCGGGAAAATGGCGCTGTTTCCCAAGCCAGAGCGACCAGCAATGACCAGCATTCGTACCTTCATGACCGCAGATCACCGGCATTGTGATGACCTCTTTGCCGAAGCCGAGCAGGCGCTGGCCAAGAACAACATGGCGGCCGCCCTGGCCGCCTTCCAGCATTTCCGGGATGCCACCCGCGCCCATTTCGAGAGCGAGGAAACAACCCTCTTTCCCGCCTTCGAGGCCAAGACCGGCATGACCATGGGGCCGACCCAGGTGATGCGCATGGAGCATGTCCAGATGCGGGGGCTTCTCGACGAGGCGCTCCAAGCCCTGGAAGGCGGCGATGCCGACGCCTACGTGGGCCACGCCGATACCCTTCTCATCATGGTTCAGCAGCACAATCTGAAGGAAGAGAACGTCCTCTACCCCATGTGCGACCAGCACCTGGGGCCGGAGGCGGGGGGGCTTCTCCAGCGCCTGGAGACGGAGCTTGCCCGGGCATGAGCCATCCCAAGAGCAGTTGCGTCATCGATGCCCGCTACCTCGAGCCGCCGGAGCCCTTCGTGCTCACCATGGAGGCGCTGGACACGCTGCCGGCCGGCGAAAAGCTGCTCCTGCTCCTTTTTCGCGAACCCCATCCGCTCTACCGGGTTCTCAAGCAAAACGGCTATGTGCACGACACCGAGCTGGTGGCCGACGGCACCTTCGAAATCCTCATCTGGCGTCCGTGATTCACCGTCTGGCCTAGGGCCGAAATGCAGAGACTCTTGTCCTTCGACAGGGCGCCGCCGCTGGCGGCACCGTTGCGCTTCTTCCTGACCGCTCCGCTCTTCGCGGCCCTCGCCGGCATCCTGATGCTGGCGGCCGGCCCCGGCGTGCTGGCTTCCCGCTGGATGCCAGCCGCCCTGGCGGCCACCCATCTGATCACGGTGGGCTTCATGCTTCAGATCATGACGGGGGCCCTGATCCAGATCCTGCCGGTGGTGGCCGGGGCCAGCCTGGCCCGTCCGCTATTGGTGGCGCGCCTGGTGCATGGCGGGTTGTCGACCGGGGCGCTGCTGCTGGCCGGGGCTTTTATCTTCGGCTCCGGACCGGCATTGGTCGTGGCCGCCGCGCTGCTGGCCAGTACCGCCGTGGTTTTTGTGCTGGCAGCCGGCCATGCCCTCTGGGGCGTGCCGTCCACCAGTCCGACCATCCGGGGGCTTAAACTGGCTTTGCTCGGCCTTTTGGGCGTCGTCCTCCTGGGCGGCACCCTGGCTTTGAGCCTGGCCAAGGGCTGGGGATTGAACCTGCCGCGGCTGGCCGACCTCCATGCCGGCTGGGGCCTGGGCGCCTGGGCCGGGGTGCTGCTGGTGGCCATGGCCTACGTGGTGGTGCCGATGTTCCAGCTGACTCCCGCTTATCCGGCCCGGCTCAGCTGGTGGGTTCCACCGGCCGTCGGGGTGCCGCTCCTGGTGTGGACGGGGGCAGCCGTGATGGGGAGCGAGGGCGTGATCCGCCTCGCCCAGGCGGGGATAGCCTTGGTCGGCATGGGCTTTGCCACCTTCACCCTGCGCCTGCAGCGCCAGCGCCGCCGAGCCCGGGCCGACCCTACCTTCCGCTATTGGCAGGGGGGGCTGTGGAACATCCTGGCTGCCCTGGCCATGCTGCTGTTCGCCGCCCTGCGGCCCGACCTTTCCGAGTGGCGCGGCTGGACGCCGCTGTTTGGCATCCTGTTCGGGCTGGGCGGGTTCATGTCCCTCATCACCGGCATGCTCTACAAGATCGTTCCCTTTCTTGCCTGGCTGCACTTGAGCAACGCAGGGCAGGGGAGGATCAGTGCGCCGAGCGTAAACAAGATCTTGCCGGAAAAACCCTTGCTCTGGCAGATGCGGGCCCACTTCGGCGCCGTGGCTTTGCTGACGGCCGCGGTCCTGTGGCCGGAAGGCCTGGTGTGGCCGGCCGGCGCCGCCTTTGCCGTCGCCAACGGCTGGCTTGCAGTCAATCTCTTCGCCGCCGCCCGGCTCTACCGCCGACGGATGCAGGAAATTACGGCTACGCAGGAGTCTTGATGTTCCGCCATGTCTTCTTTTCGGCTCCCCACCGCCTGATGTTCGCCGGCGGCGCCTTCCAGCTCCTGGCGGCCATGGCGTTGTGGGCCTGGATCCTGGGGGGGCGCTACTTCGCCCTGCCGGTGGCGGACCTGCCCTGGCCGCCCGCCTGGATACACGCCGGGCTCATGGTCTTCGGCATTTTCCCCTGGTTCATTTTCGGCTTCCTGATGACGGCCCTGCCGAAATGGATGGGGGCGGGCCCCTTGTCCTTCCGGCGGTACGTTCCGCCCTTCCTGTCCATGGCGGCCGGCTGGGGGCTGTATTACGGCGGCCTCGTGCTGCCGCCTCTTGGGCCGGCGGGGCTGGTGCTGGTGGCCGTCGGCTGGCTTTGGGGTGTGCACTCCCTGGGGCGGGCGTGCCAGGGGTCTGTCAATGACCGCCGCCATGCCTTCGCCGCTCTGGTGGCCTTGGGGGTCGGCGCCTTCGGCGTCCTGGCCTATGCTTGGGCCTTGGCCGCAATGGATGCCGCCTGGTTCCGGGTGGCCGTGGAAAGCGGCCTCTGGGGTTGCCTGGCGCCCATCTTCTTCATCGTCCTGCACCGCATGCTGCCTTTCTTCACCGGAGCGGCGATTCGCCCTTATCAGCCTTATCAGCCCCAGTGGGCTTTGTGGCTCATGCTGGCGGCCCTGGCCGGCCGCGGGCTTCTGGCGATCGCCGGGACAAGCGCCTGGCGCTGGCTCCCGGATGCCGTGGCGGCGGGCATCGCCTGGCATCTCTCGGGGCGCTGGGGCCTGAAGGCGGCCCTCAAGGTGCCCATGGTGGCCATGCTCCATCTGGGGGGCCTCTGGCTGGGTGCGGCGATGACCCTCTTCGCCCTGCAAAGCATCCTGGCGGCCCTGGGCCTTGCCTGGGGCGGGCTGCTGCCCCTCCATGCCCTGGGAGTCGGCTTCTTCGCCTCCATCCTGATCGGGATGTCCACCCGGGTGACCCTGGGCCATTCCGGCCGGCCCATCGGCGAGGATCGGTGGGCCTGGCGGCTCTTCCTGGCGCTGCAGGGAGTGGTGGCCCTGCGCCTGGCCGGCGAATTCGCCGGGGCCCTCAACTTCTTCGCAGCCCTGGCCTGGCTGGCCGTTTTCGGCCTCTGGGCCAGCCGCTATTTCCCCATGTACCTGCAGCCGCGGCCGGATGGGCAGCCGGGATGAGCTATCTCGCCATCAAGCATCTGCACATCACCTGCGCCATCCTGAGCGGCTTCGGCTTCTGCCTGCGGGGATTCTGGATGCTCAACGGCTCGGCCTTGCTGCAGGCGCGCTGGGTGAAGGTCGTGCCCCACGTGGTGGACTCCGCCCTGCTGGGGAGCGCGCTCTCCATGGTCTATCTGAGCAGTCAGTACCCCTTCGTGCAGCCATGGCTGACGGCCAAGGTCTTTGGGCTGCTGACCTATATCCTGCTCGGGATGGTAGCCCTCAAGCGGGGGAGGACCCAGCGCATCCGGGGCGCCTTCTTCGTGCTGGCGCTCCTTGCCTTCGGCTATATCGCGGGGGTGGCGCTCAGCCGCAACCCGTTGATTTACGGGGTGTGGTGAGTCATGAGCCGCTTGAGGCCCGGAATGTCGAGGATGCGGATATGCTTCTGCTGCACCGCGATCAGCCCATCCTCCTGGAAGCGGGAGAAGGCGCGGGAGACGGTTTCGAGCTTGAGGCCGAGATAGCTGCCGATTTCTTCCCGGGTCATGCGCAGGTAGAACTCGGCATGGGAGAAGCCCCGGGCCGTGAAGCGCTGGGACAGGTTGAGAAGGAAGGCCGCCAGCCGCTCCTCGGCCCGCATGGTGCCGAGCAGCATCATGACGCCGTGGTCGCGCACGATTTCCCGGCTCATAACTTTGTGGAAATGGTGCTGCAGGGTGAAGATTTCCCGGGAAAGGCTTTCCAGGCGCGTGAAAGGAATGGCGCAGACTTCGCTGTCTTCCAGGGCAATGGCATTACAGGTATGGCGTTCGGCGCTGATGCCGTCGAGACCCAGCAACTCGCCGGCCATCTGAAAGCCGGTGACCTGGTCGCGGCCGTCTTCCAGGAGCACGTCGGTCTTGAAAAAGCCGCTGCGGATGGCATAGATGGAATCGAATTCCTGGCCGGCGCGGTAGAGATGTTCGCTGCGCTTGACGCGCTTGCGGGTGGATACCATGTCGTCCAGCCGGTGCATCTCCTCGTCGGATAGGCCCATGGGCAAACAGAGTTCCCGCAGATTGCAATTGGAGCAGGCTGTCTTGATGACTGCGAGGGGGATTTCCTGAAACGCTGTGTTGGAGGGCATTGTCAACCCGTATTCGCTTGATCCATGTCAACCGCGATATTGTGGCATCCGAACATAATCGGATCACATTTTGACGGTATGTTTAATGAACTTCGCAACACAAAATCTCGTATTCGATCCCCAGATCATCCGTCGATTCGACGTTAACGGTCCCCGTTACACGTCCTATCCGACAGCCGACCGCTTTGTCGAAGCCTTCGATGCGGAAGCAGCAAAGTTATGGCTCCACAAGCGGAATATCGGCGGCATTAGCCGTCCGCTTTCATTATACTTCCACATCCCCTTCTGCAACACCATCTGTTATTACTGCGCCTGCAACAAGATCATCACCAAAGATCACGGCCGCAGCGCCAAGTACCTGAAGTACCTGGCCAAGGAGATCGAGCTGCAGAGCCAGCACCTGGATGGCGAGCATGACGTCATCCAGCTCCACTGGGGCGGCGGCACGCCGACTTTCCTCTCCCACGACGAAATGCGCCAGCTCATGGGGGCCACCCGCGAGCACTTCCGGCTCCTGGAGGGCGGCGAGTATTCCATCGAGGTGGATCCGCGTAAGGTGGATGACGCCACCGTGGCGCTGCTCGGCGAACTGGGCTTCAACCGCATGAGTGTCGGCGTGCAGGATTTTGACGAGCGGGTGCAGCAGGCGATCAACCGCATCCAGACCGAGGAAGAGACCGGCAATGTCATCCGGGCCGCCCGGGCCAACGGTTTCCAGTCCATTTCCGTGGACCTCATCTACGGCCTGCCACACCAGACCGTCATGGGTTTCAATCGCACCCTGGAGCGGGTGCTGGCCATGGACCCGGACCGGCTGTCCATCTATAACTACGCCCACCTGCCCAGCCTCTTCAAGCCCCAGCGCCGGATCAACGACGCCGACCTGCCCTCGGCCGACGCCAAGCTGCAGATCCTGTCCCTGGCCATCAAGAAGCTGACCGAGGCCGGCTATGTCTTCATCGGCATGGACCACTTCGCCAAGCCCGACGACGAACTCGCCGTGGCCCAGCGCCAGGGCCGGCTGCACCGGAATTTCCAGGGTTATTCCACCTATGCCGACTGCGACATGCTCTCCTTCGGCATTTCTTCCATTAGCAAGGTGGGACCGACGTACTCCCAGAACGTCAAGACCATGGACGAGTACTACGACCGCCTGGACGCCGGGATGCTGCCGGTGTTCCGCGGCATCGAGCTCAATGCCGACGATATCCTGCGCCGCTCCATCATCCAGGCCCTGATGTGCCATTTCGAACTCTCCATCGAGTCCATCGAAAGCGCCCATCTCATCGACTTCCGGAAGTATTTCGCGGCGGAACTCGAGGACCTGAAGGCGATGGAGCAGGCGGGCCTCGTCCGGGTCTCCAAGGACTGGATCAGCGTCCTGCCCCCGGGCCGCATGCTGGTGCGGGCCATCTCCATGGTCTTCGACCGCTACCTGCGGGCGGACCGGCAGCGCACCCGCTACTCCAAGGTCATCTGAGGTCCAGAAACCGGGAATGGAAAGCCGAGGGGAAGCAGACTCTCGGCTTTCGCCTTTTTGCACGCTTTGATCCCCATGCCCGATTCCGGCTTCCTTGCCCTTTTCCTTGTCGGCCTTCTGGGCGGCACCCACTGTGTCGGCATGTGCGGCGGCATCGTCGGCGCCCTCTCCATGGGCGGCCCGGCCCGCTGGTCCCTGCATTTGGCCTACAACGCCGGCCGCATCCTTTCCTATGCCGCGGCCGGCGCCATCGCCGGTGCCCTGGGGGGCGCCAGCCTGGGGCTGGAAGGGCAGTGGCCGGTCCGCCTGGCCCTTTACTTCCTGGCCAACCTGATGCTGGTGGCCCTCGGCCTTTACCTGCTGGGCATCACCCGGCTCCTGGCGCCGGTGGAGGGGCTGGGGGAGCGGCTGTGGCGGCACGTGCAGCCCCTGGGGCGGCGCTTCCTGCCGGCCCGCACCGCCGGCCAGGCCTTTCCCCTCGGCCTCCTCTGGGGCTGGCTGCCCTGCGGCCTGGTCTATAGCGCGCTGGCGACGGCCCTCACCGCCGGGTCGGCCGGGCGGGGGGCGCTGGTCATGCTGGCCTTCGGCCTGGGCACCCTGCCCAATCTCCTGCTGGCCGGCATGGTGCTGGGGCGTCTGCAGGAATTCAGCCGCCGGCGGGCGGTGCGCGTCGCCTCCGGCCTTCTGGTGCTGGGATTCGGAATCTACGGTTTTCTGGGGCTTGCCCGCAGTCACGGCCTATTCTGAGACCGGCCTTCCCTCGAACCTGTAGAATCCCTGCCGTATCTGATTTTCGGGAAATTGGGCCAATGAACATACTTCTGCCGGTAGACGGCTCGCCCTGCTCGGACCGGGCAGTGGATTATCTGGTCGGACATGGAGCGTGCCTTCGGGACTCGCCCCATATCCATCTGCTGAACGTCCATCCTCCCATTCCCATTGGCCGCATCCAGGCCCATGTCAGCCATGACAGCCTGACCGCTTATTACCGGGAGGAGAGCGAAGCCCTCCTGGCCGGCGCCAAGGGCCGTCTGGAAGCCGCCGGCCTGGCCTATACCCCGCACATCCAGGTCGGCCAGCCGGGGGAAACCATCGCCAAGCTGGCGGTGGCACTGAATTGCGAGCTCATCGTCATGGGAAGCCATGGCCGCGGCATGGTGACCAGCATGGTAACCGGCTCGGTCGCCGCCAAGGTGATCCATTTCTCCACCTGTCCCGTGCTGCTGGTGAAGTGACGGAAATGACGGACAGGGTGCCGGTCCGGGTGGTGGAGTTCGCCATCGCCGGCATGACCTGCGCCGCCTGCTCGGCGCGCCTGGAAAAGGTCCTCAACCGCCTGCCGGGGGTGGAGGCCAGCGTCAATCTCGCCTCGGAGCGGGCCCGGGTACGCCTGGCAGGCCCCAGCGACGAAGCGGCAGTGGTGGCCGCCACCGCCAAGGCCGGGTTTACTGCCACGGCGGCCGACAGTGCCACCCGGGCCGCCGAAAAGGCCCGCAAGGAGGCCATCTACCGGTCGGAGACCCGGCGCTTCTGGATGTCCGTGGCGCTGACCTTGCCCCTGGTGGGCCAGATGCTCTTCATGTTCGGCACCGGAAGCCACAGCCACGGCGAATTGCCGCGCTGGCTGCAACTCCTGCTGGCCACCCCCGTCCAGTTCTGGATTGGCTGGCGCTTCTACGACGGCGGCTGGAAAGCCCTGCGGGGAGGCGGCGCCAACATGGATGTGCTGGTGGCCCTGGGCACCAGCATGGCCTGGGGCTTCTCCGCCATCGTGACGGTCTTCGGCCTCGATCAGCACGTCTATTTCGAAGCCGGGGCCGCCGTCATCACCCTGGTCCTCCTGGGGAAACTCCTGGAAGCCCGGGCCAAGGCCAGGACCTCAGAGGCCATCGAGGCCCTCATCCGCCTGCAGCCCCGCACCGCCCGCCTGGAGCGGGACGGCCAGGTGCTGGAGGTGCCGGTGGATGCCCTGATGCCCGGCGATGTCTTCATCGTCCGCCCCGGCGAAGCGGTGCCGGTGGACGGGGAGGTGCTTTCCGGCAGCTCCAGCGTGAACGAATCCATGCTCAGCGGCGAGAGCATGCCGGTGAAGAAGCATCCCGGCGACCGGGTCTTCGCCGCCACCGCCAACGCCGAGGGCATGCTGCGCTGCCGGGCCACCGGGGTGGGGGAACACACGCTGCTCGCCGGCATCATCCGCCTGGTGGGCGAGGCCCAGGGCTCGAAGGCTCCGGTGCAGCGCCTGGCCGACCGCATTTCCGCCGTCTTCGTGCCGGCGGTGTGCGCCATCGCCCTGCTTACCCTGGCCGGCTGGTGGGCCTACACCGGCATCTTCGCCGAGGCCCTGGTAAATGCCGTGGCGGTGCTGGTCATCGCCTGTCCCTGCGCCCTGGGCCTCGCCACTCCCACCGCCATCATGGTGGGCACCGGGCAGGGCGCCAGGGCCGGCATCCTGGTCAAGAACGCGGAAGCCCTGGAAAAGGCTGGGAAAATCGCCGTCCTCGCCCTCGACAAGACCGGGACCCTGACCCTGGGGGAACCCCGGGTCACCGACCTGCTGCCCCGGGGACTGGCGGCCGACGAAGTCCTGCGGCTCGCCGCCGCCCTCGAACAGGGCTCGGAGCATCCCCTGGCCCGTGCCGTGCTGGCCAAGGCCGCCGGCCTGACCCTGCCGACGGTGGAGGAGTTCGCGGCCCGGCCGGGGCAGGGGGTCGAAGGCCAGGTGGAGGGCCGGGCCCTGCGCCTCGGCGCGCCGGAGTGGATCGGTGCCGGGGACGATGAAATCCCCCGCCTGCGGGGCGAGGGCAAGACGGTGGTGGCCCTGGCGGAAGGGGAGCGGGTCCTGGCCCTTTTCGCCATCGCCGATCCCCTGCGCCCCACCTCGAAGGCGGCGGTGGCGCGGCTGCGGGCCAAGGGCCTGCGGCTCGTCATGCTGACCGGTGACAACCCGGCGACGGCGGCGGCCATCGCCCGGGAGGCCGGCATCGATGAATTCCGCGCCGGCGTCCTGCCCGCCGACAAGGCGGCGGCGGTGGCCGAGCTCAAGGCTGGCGACCTGCGGGTAGCCATGGTGGGCGACGGCATCAACGATGCGCCGGCCCTGGCGGCGGCGGACGTGAGCTTCGCCATCGGCGCCGGCTCGGACGCCGCCATCGAGGCCGCCGACCTCACCCTCATCCGCAGCGACCTCGCCGGGGTGGCGGACGCCATCGACCTGTCGGCGGCCACCCTGGGTAAAATCCGCCAGAACCTTTTTTTCGCCTTCATCTACAACGTGCTCGGCATCCCCTTGGCGGCCCTGGGGCTCCTCAACCCCGTCATCGCCGGGGCAGCCATGGCGATGAGCTCCGTTTCGGTGGTGTCCAATTCCCTGCTGCTGCGGGCCTGGCGGCCCCGGCGCGAACCTTGATCACAGGCAAGCTATGGAAAATACGATCATCAAAGTCGGCGGCATGAGCTGCCAGGGCTGCGTCAAGAATGTGACCGGCGTCCTCACGGCCCTGGACGGCGTGGCCTCAGCCGAGGTGTCCCTGGAAGCCGGCGAGGCCAAGGTGGCCTACGACCCCGCCAAGGTTAGCCGGGAAAATCTCAAAGGCGCCATCGAAGACGCCGGTTTCGATGCGGAGTAAATGATGAGCATGACCGAAACGATTCGCCTCACCCAGCTTTCCCACGGCGGCGGCTGCGGCTGCAAGATCGCCCCCGGCGTCCTGGAGAAGATCCTTGCCAAGAGCGCCCCCGGCATCGTGCCGCCCCAGCTCCTGGTGGGCATCGAGACCAGCGACGACGCCGCCGTCTACAAGATCAACGATCACCAGGCCATCGTCGCCACCACCGATTTCTTCATGCCTATCGTGGACGATCCCCGGGACTTCGGGCGCATCGCCGCCACCAACGCCATCTCGGATGTCTATGCCATGGGCGGCACGCCCCTGTTCGCCCTGGCCCTGGTGGGCATGCCGGTGGACAAGCTGCCCCTGGAAACCATCGGCGAGATCCTGGCGGGCGGCGAGGAGGTTTGCCGGGCGGCGGGCATTCCCATCGCCGGGGGCCACACCATCGATTCGGTGGAGCCCATCTACGGCCTGGTGGCCATCGGCCTGGTCAATCCCAAGCACCTGAAGCGCAACTCCGGCGCCAAACCGGGGGACAAGCTCATCCTCGGCAAGCCCCTGGGGGTGGGCATCTACAGCGCCGCCCTCAAGAAGGGCAAGCTCACCCCGAGCGAATACGCCGCCTTCATCGACAGCACCACCCGCCTTAATACCCCGGGACCGCTGCTGGCCTGCCTGGACGGCGTCCATGCCCTCACCGACGTCACCGGCTTCGGCCTCCTGGGCCACCTGCTGGAGATCTGCAAGGGCTCCGGCGTCGCGGCCAGGGTGGATTTCGCCGGCCTGCCGCTGCTGCCCCAGGCCCTGCCGTTCGCCGGGGAGGGCCATGTCACCGGGGCCTCCCGGCGCAACTGGGCGAGCTACGGCGAGCGCGTCCGGCTTTCGGCCCGCCTGGGGGACGTGGAGCGGGCCCTCCTCACCGATCCCCAGACCTCCGGCGGCCTGCTGGTGTCCTGCAGCCCGGAGACGGAGACCGAAGTGCTCTCCATCTTCCTGCAGCAGGGCTTCTCCCAGGTGGCGGTCATCGGCGAAGTGACCGCTGGCGCGGGAACCGTTTCGGTGGTCTGAGGGCTTCCTCCGTTCAGCTGGCGAACACCGCCTTGAGGGCGGCGATCATGTAGCCCTGGTCGAGGGTCCCGGCGCTTTCCCGGATGCTGTGCATGGCCCACATGGGGGAGCCCACGTCCACCGTCGGCATCCCCAGCCGGGCCGCGACGATGGGGCCGATGGTGCTGCCGCAGCCGATGTCGGTGCGGTGGGCGTACTGCTGGCAGGGCACCCGGGCTTCCTCGCACAGGGCCATGAAGCGGGCCTCGGTGTCGGCCCCGGTGGCGTAGCGCTGGTTGGCGTTGGTCTTGATGACCGGGCCGCCGTTGACCATCACCTTGTGGCCGGGCTCGTAAGCGCCGGGGAAGTTGGGGTGCCAGGCGTGTGCCATGTCGGCGCTGATGAAGAAGCTGCGGGCAGCCGCGCAGCGCCGGCCTTCCTCGTCCACTCCCCGGTTGGCGGCGATGCGGGCCAGGACATCGAGAATGAAGCTGCCGCCGGCGCCGGTGGCGCTCTCGCTCCCCACTTCCTCGTGGTCGAAGAGGGCGCAGACGCAGGTGGCGGCGGGCATGTCGCTGGCCAGCAGGGCGGTGAGGGCGGCGTGGCAGGAGGAGAGGTTGTCGAGCTGGCGGCTGGCGATGAATTCCTGCTCCGGTCCCCAGAAGCTGCCCTTCTGGGTGTCGTAGGCGCACACCTCCCAATTGAGGATATCGCCGGCCTCCGCCTGCAGGGCATCCGCCAGGTGGCGGCGGAACTGGCCGTCGGCCTCCATTCCGTCCCGGGCGAGGGCAAAGAGGAGGGGCAGTTCGGTCTGCTTGTTGAGCTTCAGGCCCTGCTCGTTCACGTCCCTGTTCATGTGGATGGCCAGGTTGGGCAGGCGGACCAGGGGGCGGTCGAATTTCAGGAGACGGGTGGCGAAGCCGTTGGGGGTGCGGACATTGACCCGGCCGGCGAGGCCGAGGTCGCGGTCGGTGAAGGTGGCCAGGATAGGGCCGCCGTAGACTTCCACCCCCAGCCGCACCAGGCCCTCGCTTGCCTGGGGGGCCTTCGGCTTCAGGCGCAGCCCCGGCGAATCGGTATGGGCCCCCACCAGGCGGAAGCCGCTCTGGTCCAGGGGCTCCCGGCCGTGGACGAAGGCGATGAGGGAAGAGCCCCCCCGCACCACGAAATAGCGCCCGCCGGGCTCCAGTTGCCAGCGCTCGGTCTCGGCAAGGAGAGTGAAACCGTGGGCCAGCAGGCGCTCCTCGGCGCTCTTGACGGCGTGCCAGGGGCTGGGGCTGGCGTCGATGAAATCGATGAGATGCTGGGCCTGGGCCCGGGATTCTGCGGAGATAGCCATGGGGAGCCGTACTTCGGGGGATGGGAAAAGGCGCTAAGCTACCGAAGCCGACCGCCGCTGTCGACACCGGCGGCCGTGGCCCGGGTCATTGCCAGCCCTCGGGGGCGCCCCGGGGCGGCGGGATTTCCACCGGGGTGACCTGCACCGGCGCCACCCCCTCCTTCTTCATTTCCAGCTCTTCGGCCGCCTTGGGGGAGACGTCGATGATGCGGTTCTTTTCGTAGGGGCCCCGGTCCTCGATGCGGACCATGGTGCTCTTCCCGGTTTTCAGGTTGGTGACCTTGGCCTGGGTGCCCAGGGGCAGGGTCTTGCTGGCGGCCACATGGGCCCGGGGATTCAGGGGCGCGCCGCTGGCGGTCTTCTTGCCGGCGAACTTGCGGCTGTAGTAGGACGCCTTGCCCCGCTGGGGCTTGACCGCCCGGTGGCGGGTCTTGCCCTGGCGCAGGGGCGGGCTGGCCTTCGCCTCCTGATCGGTACCCGCTGGGGGCGGGGTGGCTACCGCCTCGGCATCGATACCGGGCAACAGGCCCCCGAAAAACCATAGAACCATTAGCCATTTCATTGCGGCACCTCCTCGACCGGAGGCGCAGGACAGGATGCCTGCCGGCTTTCCGCCGGACGCCTCAAATGGACAGCCTGCCGGCGCTGTCGTTCCGCGCCGTGCGGCGCATGATTCTTGCAACGTCCCTGGCACGGGTCCTTCCGCGGATCGGAGAACAGGAGCAAGGATGGCCGGGGCAGACGATCGCCGGGAAATGGAGCAGCTCCCCCTCTCGGAAGCCGCGCTGCACTTGGCGGCCTTCCTTGCCCTCGGGCTCCTGGCGCTCTTCTTCGGGCTTTGGCTGGTGCTGCCCTGGCGTTGCCGGAATAAGGAAGGCGGCGGGCCGCCCCGCTGACGGCTATTTCTTCCTGGCCGCCTGTTTCACCAGCGTGGCCGCCACCGCGGGGCCGGCCACGCCGGTGATCCGCATTTCCTTGCCTTCCAGGACGCCGTAGGAAATCAGGAAATACTCGATCTGCTCCCGCAGGGCCGGGGACATTTTGTCGATGTCCGAGAGATCGGCGTACTGGCGGGAGGGGAGGGGGACGGCCAGGATCCGGTCGTTGCGCATCGCCTTCCCGTCCTCCTTGAGCTTCCGCTGCTCCGCCTCGAGGACGCCCAGCAGGCGGGCCGGCACCAGGCAGCCGGGGGCGCTGCCGGATTCGGCGATGAGCATGACATCGACGGGGTCGCCATCCGCCGCCCGGGTGCCGGGCACGAAGCCGAAGTCGAAGGGAAAGACGAAGCCCTCGGGCAGGATCTTGCCCAGGGCGAAGACCCCGGCCTTCGGGTCGTACTTGAGCTTGGATCGGTAGCCGGCCGGCGTCTCGACGATGACGTTGACGATGTCGGCGTCCTGGAAAGGCGGCAGGATGTCAAAGGGCGTGGCGGAGCGGGATCTGGGCATGGGTGGCGACGCCGATAGCGGCATCTTCCCGCTGCAATCCCGGTTCCCCGGTTTCGCCGGCGCAAGGGATCGCCAGGCCGCGGGGGGCTGCGGGTTGTAATTGTTACCGGCGGCACCCATTCCTTACCGGTCGCCGGAACGGTGACGGGAAGGGCTTGCCCCATTACAGTGGAGCCTTGCCCATTAGGAATATCCCATGTCCGAATCCCTGCCCGTTCTCTTCGTGCCCCATGGCGCCCCCACCTTCGCCCTTCGGCCCGGCGAGGCCGGGGCGGCCCTGGTCCGGGCCGCCGCCGGCCTGCCCCGACCCCGGGCCATCGTCGTGGTCAGTCCCCACTGGGATACCGGGTCGCCCACCGTCGGCAGCGCCCGGGAACCGGAAACCATCCACGACTACTGGGGGTTCCCGGCCCCCCTCTACGACATCCGCTACCCGGCCCCGGGGGACCCGGCGCTGGCCGGGGCGGTGGGTGGCCTGCTTTCCCGGGCGGGCTTCGAGCCCCGCCTGGATCCGGTCCGGGGCCTCGACCACGGGGCCTGGATTCCCCTGCGGCTCATGTTCCCGGCGGCGGATATCCCGGTGGTGCCGGTCTCCATCCAGGGCTCCCTGGGTCCCCGGCACCACTTCCGGCTGGGGGAGGCCCTCGCTCCCCTGGCGGAGGAAGGCGTCCTCCTCGTCGCTTCCGGCAATCTCACCCACAACCTGCGGGATTTCCAGGTGGCGAGCGGGAACGGCAGCGGAACGCCGGATTACGTTCCCCGCTTCGCCGACTGGATCTGGGACCATATCGCCGCTGGGGACACCGACGCCCTCCTCGACTATCGGCAACGGGCACCCGACGCCGTCCGCGCCCACCCCAGCGAGGACCACCTGCTGCCCCTCCATGTCGCCCTCGGGGCCGCCGGCCGGGGCTGCCGGGCCGAGCGGCTGCACCAGGGCGTCGACAGCCTGGTGCTGGCCATGGACGGCTACGCCCTGTGGCCGGCCCAGGGCCTGGAAAACCGGGGAGATTAGGACTATCCTGGGCTGGATTTGGGAGGCCGCCCACCGGGATGACAGAGACGATCGAAATCACCATGGACCAGCTTCGAGTCGGGCTGTATGTCCACCTCGATCTGAAGTGGTTCGAGCATCCCTTCGCCTTCAACAACTTCCTCATCCGGACCGAGGAACAGGTCGACGCCATCCGCAGCCTCGGGCTGCAGACCGTGCGCTGCGATCCGGTGCGCAGCGAGGCCAAGCCCCTGGCCCCGTCATCGGCGCCCGCGGAGGCGCCCTCGGACCCGGCTGTGCTGACGATGTCGTCTTCCGTCC
The DNA here is from genome assembly GCA_018261935.1 of Rhodocyclaceae bacterium. Classification (GTDB taxonomy): domain Bacteria; phylum Pseudomonadota; class Gammaproteobacteria; order Burkholderiales; family Rhodocyclaceae; genus JAGTRP01. The sequence continues at coordinate 97,451 of JAGTRP010000005.1, read as the reverse complement.
TGGAGGCCAAACGGGCCATGGTGGAACGGGTGAAGCAGCGGCGGGCGGCGGCGGAGCGCATCGCCAGCGCCTTCGTCAGTACCACCGATACCATCCGCAACGTGGAGAAGAACCTCCTTTCCAGACCCCAGGAAAGCGTGCGGCAGGCCACCGAACTGGTGGCCCGGATCGCCGACGCCTTCCTCGGCACCCCCGAAATTGCCATCCACGTGATGGGAGAGAGGGCGGGCGGCGAGGAAATGTATCTCCACTCCCTCAATGTCACCCTGCTGGCCATGATGATGGCCAGGGACATCAGGCTGCCCGCGGATCTGGCCGGTCCCCTGGGCCTGGGGGCCCTGTTCCACGATATCGGCCGTCTGGAGCTTCCCGGCACCATCCTCAACAAGATGGAGCCCCTGACCACCGCCGAACGGCATCTGTACGAAATGCATTGCCAGTACGGCGTTTCCCTCGGCCAGCATCTCCAGCTCGCTCCCCCGGTCCTGGCCATCATCCGGGAGCACCACGAGCTCTTCGACGGCAGCGGCTATCCGGCCCGGCTGCAGGGCGAGGCCATCGGGATGCTGTCCCGCATCGTGGCCATTGCCGATTACTACGACGAGCTTTGCAACCCGGCCAACGGGCTGGAGGCCATGACGCCCCACGAGGCGCTGTCGGTGATGTTCGCCAGGCTGCGGAGCAAGTTCGATCCCCGGCTGCTGCAGGTCTTCATCCGCTGCCTGGGGGTCTATCCCCCCGGCACCATCGTCCAGCTTTCCAACGGGGTTATCGGCATGGTGGCCACCGTCAATACCGCCCGGCCCCTGAAGCCGATGGTGCTGGTCTACGATGCCGACATCCCCAAGGACGAGGCCATCCTGGTGGACCTGGAGCGGGAACGGGACGTGAATATCGCCAAGGCCATCCGGCCCGCCCAGTTGCCCCGGGAAATCTACAATTACCTGAGCCCCCGCCGGCGGGTCAGCTACTACTTCGATGCCGTCGGCCCGGGGCAGGAGGAACGTCCCCAATGAGCAGCCTTGCCCGCCTCATGCTCGATCATGCCCAGCCCATGATGCTGCTGGTGGAGCCGCCCGGCCTGCGGATCATCGTCGCCAACCGGGCGGTGGAGCAGACCCTCGGCTATTCCGGCGAGGAACTGCTGGCCAGGGCGATCACCGACATCGAAAGCTCCCTCCAGGACGTCTTCTACTGGGAGGACGTCCGCAATGGCCTGTACGTGGACATCGAGGCCCAGGAAGGGCTGTATCTCCGTGCCGACGGCTCCATGGTGCCGGTCAGGAAGTGGATACGGGTCATTGACCATGAGGGGGCGGCCCTCCTGCTGGTCCAGGCCACGGACATCCGCGACGAGCGCCGGGTCGAGGACGATCTGGCGCAAACCACCTCCCAGCTCAGGGCGACCCTGGAATCCACCGGCAATGGCATCCTGGTGATCGACTGGAAGGGCCGGGTCGCCAGCATGAACCGCCTGTTCGGCCGCATGTGGCAGCTCCCCGACGAACTGCTCCTGGGCCAGAACGACGAGGCCATCCTCCAGTTCATCGCCGACCAGGTGGCCGATGGTGAGGCCTGCCTCGGCCGCTTCCATGCCATCATCGATGCCCAGGAAAGGGAAGATGTCCTGCAGCTCCAGGATGGCCGGGTGTTCCAGTGCAAGTCCCGGCCCCAGTACCTGGGGGAGCACATCATCGGCCGGGTGTTCGGTTTCAACGACATCACCGAGTACATGCGCATCGAGCAGGAGCTGATGGCGGCCTGCCAGCAGGCGGAATCCGCCAACCGGGCCAAGACCGATTTCCTGGCCATGATGTCCCACGAAATCCGCACCCCCATGAACGGCGTGGTGGGCATGACCTCCCTGATGCTGGATACGCCCTTGAATCCCCAGCAGCGGCGTTATCTGGAGACCATCCGCTCCAGTTCCGACGCCCTGCTGTCCATCATCAACGACATCCTGGACTTCTCCAAGATCGAGGCTCGCAAGCTGGTGCTCGAACCCATCGATTTCAACCTGCTGGCGCTTTTGGAGGATCTCTCCGACTTCTTCGGCCTGCGGGCCGCCGAGAAGGATATCGAATTCACCTGCGATGTCGCCCCCGAGGTGCCGGTGCTGCTCAAGGGGGACCCCGGACGCATCCGCCAGATCATCACCAACCTGATCGGCAATTCCATCAAATTCACCCACGCCGGCACCATCGCCCTGCTGGTCTCCCGCTGGCGCGAGCGGGAGGGCCGGGTGGTGCTGCAGTTCGAGGTCAAGGATACCGGCATCGGCATTCCCGAAGACCGCATCGGCGACATCTTCCTGCCCTTCGAGCAGGCCGATTCATCGACCACCCGCAACTACGGCGGCACCGGGCTCGGCCTGGCCATCACCCGGCAGTTGGTGGAACTGATGGGGGGCTGCATCGAAGTGGACAGCGAGGAGGGCGTGGGGACCACCTTCCGGTTCACCCTGGACCTGGAAAAGGCTCCGGAGGGCTGTGCCGCAACCCCGGCCCCCCTGGATACGGCGTGCCTGCGCCGACTGCAGGGCACCCGCGTCCTCATGGTGGACGACAATTCCACCACCCGCCGCGCCGTCACCTCCCTCCTGGCCAGCTGGGGCTTCGACGCTGCCGAGGCGGCCGACGCCGAGACGGCCCTGGCCCGCATCGACGCCGAGCGCGACCGGGGGGCTCCCTTCCGCTGCGTCCTCATCGACATGACCATGCCGGTGACCGACGGCGAAGCGCTGGGCAAGCGCATCCTGGCCAATCCCGCCAATGCCGGCATCGCCCTCATCATCTGCGTCGCCGCCGGCTACCGGGGGGAGGCCAGGCACCTGGAGGAGGAGGGCTTTGCCGCCTACCTGCAGAAGCCCATCCGGCGCTCCCTCCTGCTGGACTGCCTGCTGGCCGTCCTCGGCGCCCCCCGCCGAAAAGCACCGGCGCCCATCGTCACCCGCCATTCCCTGGCCGAGGGCGGCCGGCGGGCTGCCCGTCTCCTGGTGGCGGAGGACAATGCCGTCAACATGATGGTGATCCAGGGCATCCTCGGCAAGCTGGGCTACGACCGCGTCGATACCGCCCTGGACGGCCTGGAGGCGGTCGCCGCGATGGAGAAGGACCATTACGACCTCATCCTGATGGACTGCCAGATGCCCCGGATGGACGGCTACGAGGCCACCCGCTACCTGCGGGCGGCGGGGATGAAGGTTCCGGTGATCGCCATGACCGCCAACGCCATGGGCGGCGACCGGGAAAAATGCCTGGAAGCGGGCATGGACGACTATCTGACCAAGCCCATCGTGGTGGACCGGCTGGCCGCCGCCATCGACCGCTGGCTCACTTCCCCCTCCAGCCTCGGGATCGAAGGGCCCGGGCTGGCGCAGGAAGAAGGCGAGGAATTCGATTACGAGGGATTCCTGGAGCTCGTCATGGGCGACAAGGAGCTGGCCCACGCCATCCTCCAGATATTCGTGGCCAACGCCCCCGGCGACTTCGGCAGGCTGGAGGAGGCCGTGGCTGGCGGCGACTGCCGGCAGATCCGCCAGGCTGCCCATTATCTGAAGGGAGTCGCCGCCAACGTGCTGGCCCCCGGCGTCAAGGCCCTGGCCCTGGACATCGAGCAGGCCGCCGCCGCCGGGGATCTGGCGCGGGCCCAGGCCTTGCTGCCTCGGTTGCAGGCGAAATGGCAGGCCTTGCTGAACCACCCGAAGCTGACGGCGGCCACCAAGGCGGCATAGCCGGGCCCCTCGCGGCCCTCGCAGGGATGGGAGTGGCAGGCCTCGGTTCGCCTCAGTCCGCCACTACGATCCGGTTGCGTCCCCCCGCCTTGGCCGCGTAAAGGGCCTTGTCGGCCGCCGCCAGGACTGCCTGGCTGGTGGTCCCGTGGGCGGGGAAGGCGGCCACTCCCAGGGAGATGGTGGCGCGGAACGTCTGCCCCTCGTACTCCAGTTCCAGGGCCTCGAAGGATGCGCGCCACAGTTCCGCCCGGTGGGCCGCCACCTCGATGGGGGTGTGGGGCAGCACCGCCAGGAACTCCTCGCCGCCATAGCGGCAGGCGATGTCCCGGCCGCGGATATGTCCGGACAGAGTCTCGCTCAGGTCCGTGAGCACCATGTCGCCGGCCTGGTGCCCATAGGTGTCGTTGACCCGCTTGAAGTGGTCGATGTCCACCATCACCAGGCTGACCGGGTAGTTTTCCCGCTCGGCCCCGGCAAATTCCCGCGCCAGGGTTTCTTCCATGTAGCGGCGGTTGAAGAGGCCGGTCAGGGGATCGTGGATGGCCTGCTCCTGGAGTATCGCCCGCAGCCGCTCGATTTCCATGAGCTGGGCCCCCAGGCGCTCGTTGGCCCGGCGCAGTTCGTCCTCGGCGCGCTTGCGCTCGGTGATGTCGTGGACGGTGCCCAGCATCCGGACCGGCCGGCCCGAGGGGTCATGGACGGTGCCCAGCATCTTGACGGGCTTGCCGGCGTCGTCGAACTCCACCTCGCCGATCTGGTGCACCACCCGCACTTCCCCGCCGGGCAGGCGGATGCGGTGTTCGATGTCGTAGTTTTCACCCCGGAGGGCTCCCTCCATGCTGCGGGCGACCAGCGGGCGGTCATCGGGATGCACAGTGTCCAGGAAGGCTTCATGGCTGGGACTGTCGTGCCCCGGCTGGCGGCCGAAGATGCGGTAGGTCTCGTCCGACCAGCGCAGCCTGCCGCTCGGGATATCCCATTCCCAGCTGCCCATGCGGGCGATGGCCTGGGCCTTCTTGAGGCTGCGCTCGCTTTCCCGCAGCGCCTGTTCGACCCGGATGCGGGCCTCGACCTCATGCTGCAGGTCCTCCCGGGAGGCGGTGACCGCCTGCAGGCGGTCCAGCATGCGGTCGAAGTCCCGGGACAGGTCGCCCAGTTCGTCATTGTCCGCCGTGCCCACCCGGTGGCCGAGGTTGCCGGCGCCGATGATTTCCGTCTCCCGGCGCAGCCGGGCCAAGGGGAGGGTGATGCTGCGTCCGATCAGGTAGGCGAGGGCCGCGATGACCGAAGTCATGATGCCGGCCAGCCCCAGGGCGATGCGGTCGATCTCGCGCCGGTAGCCGCTGATTTCCCCCCGCTTGCGCTGTTCCAGGGCGAGGGCATTGGAAAGCATGGACTGGGCGCTGAAGCTCATCCGGTAAGCCAGCCTCTCCAGCCTTTCCCGGCCGATGGCCGTGGCTCCGGACTCCTTTTGCTGCCGGCTCAGGAGCTGCAGATCCTCGAACAGGCGCAGCTGGTAGCCATGGGCTTCCCGCAGCTTTTCCAGTACCGCCCCGTCCTGCGGGTCGTCCAGGCGGACCCGGTACAGCAGCTCGCCCAGTTCCCGGTGCTGTTTCAGCCACTGGTTCGGGGCACGGAGTTCTTCCGGGTGGAGGGCGACATCCTGGCCGAGGAGGGTGAGCTGGAAGATTTCGGCCGTGAGCAGGCTCAGTTGCCGTCCCTGGGCAACGGCGGAGTCGATCCGGCGCTGGGCCAGTAAAAAGGTCAGCGCCAGGGCGAGGCCGAGGGCGATCGACAGGAATATCACCAGACGGATCTTGTGGCTGATCTTCATTCCATGGTGTTCCTGGCCGGATATCGGGGGCGTGGTCGGTGGCTCAGCGGACGATGGTCACCACCGCGGGCCGCAGCCCCTTGAGGTCGTTGACGTCGATCAGGCTCAGATAGTCCGGCACCTCCCGGCGGTCGACGAGCCCGTGCTTCACGGCCCAGCGCGCCTCCGATTCCAGCAGGGTCAGCAGGGGCTGGGACAGGGAGACATTGGGCTGGAGATCGGGAAGCATCCTGTCGGCCTCCTCCGGCGGGATCCTGAGGCGCCGCGCCATGATCGCCGCCGTTTCCCGGGGATGGGCAGCCACGAAGGCCTGGGCGTCGAGCATGGCGCGCAGGGCCTTGGCGGCGATCCTGGGGTTCCTTTCCAGGATATCCTGCCGCATCACCATGATGTCCATCTGGTCGTAGATGCGCGGCGCCCGGAGGACGATCACATTCGCTTCCCCCAGGAGCGCCCGCGCCTGGCTGACGTAGGGCTCGCGCATGGAGAAGGCGTCGATGGCGCCGGCGGCCAGGGCCCCCGGGAGTTCCTCCGCCTTGAAAAAGGCTATCCGGACATCCTCGTCCGTCAGCCCGTGCTCGAGGAGCAGGAGATGGAGGAAGAAGTGTACGGCCGACCCCTTCTGGGTCCCGATCCGCTTGCCCCGCAGGTCCTCGGGCCTGGCGATGCCCCGGTCCCGGCGGGCGACCACCATGTTCACGTTGTCTGCCGTCAGGGTGGTGGAGATGATCCGGAAGTCCGAGCGCTGGAAACCGGCCAAGGCCACGGGCAGCTCGTTGCTCCAGGTGATGTCCGCCTGCCCGGCGAAGAGGCCGTCCTCCAGCGCCCTTTTGCCGCTCGGGTATTCACTGACCGCGACATCGAGGCCGTTGGCGGCGAAATAGCCCTGGTCCAAGGCGACATGGGCGAGGAGGCTGGTCGGATGCGTGGGCATGGCGATCCTCGCCGTATCCCGGGGTCCCTCGGGGACGGGACCCGGAACACGGATAAAATACCAGGCAGCGATCAGCGCGGCGCAGGCCAGGGCAATGACGGCAAGGGATTTGGGGCTGGGGCGCAGGATGGTTTCCTCTCGGCGCGCGGGAAGGCACTCCTTCTCTGTCCCGTGGCACCCCCCGGGAGTTCATTGCGCCTGAATCCCGGGCTGCGCCGTTCACGGCCGGCCCAGGGTAAAGTATCGCTTTTCCCGCCGCTGCCGAACCTTTCCGTGTCCTCCTGCCAGACCGTCGTCCTCGTCTGCCATCCGGCATCGTCCCCATCCGCCGTGAGCGCCCTCCAAGTGCGGGTGTCCCCGGCGGAGGAAGGCGGGCTGTCCCTGGCCTATCGCCTTGAAGGCCGTCCGGAGGGTCTGTGCATCCCTTCCCCCGGGCGCTCGGGGCCAGCCGATGGCCTTTGGGAGCACACCTGCTTCGAGGCCTTCGTCGCCGCCGATGACGGCCCGGCCTACCGGGAATTCAATTTTTCCCCTTCGGGGCAATGGGCGGTCTACGCCTTCTCCGACTACCGGCAGCGGGATCACGCCTTCCAGCCCGCCGCGGTGCCGGAGATTGTCCTGCACCCCGCCGCTGGCGGGCTCGAACTCGACGTCGTCCTGCCTCCCTCCCTGCTGCCCCCGGCCCCCCCGGGCAGCGTCCTGCGCCTGGGCCTGACGGCGGTGGTGGAGGCGGCCGACGGCGGCAAGACCTACTGGGCCCTGGCCCATCCCGGGCCGCGGCCGGATTTCCACCTGCGGGCCGCCTTCCTTCTTCCGGTGGCCGTCCCGCCCCCAAGTCCCTGAAAACCGACAACATGACTGCGACCATCAAGTTCGGCATCGACCGCCTGCTGGCGGACCCCGCCCTGCGCCACCCCCTGGCCGGGCGCCGGGTGGCCCTCCTGGCCCATCCCGCTTCCGTCACCCCCGATCTCACCCATTCCCTGGACGCCCTGGCGGCCCTGCCGGATATCCGCCTGACGGCCGCCTTCGGACCCCAGCACGGCCTGCGGGGCGACAAGCAGGACAACATGGTGGAATCCCCGGATTTCCTCGACCCCCGCCACGGCATCCCGGTCTTCAGCCTCTACGGCGAAGTGCGCCGCCCGACCCCGGCGATGATGGACAGCTTCGACGTGCTGCTGGTGGATCTCCAGGACCTCGGCTGCCGCATCTACACCTTCATCACCACCCTGCGCTACGTGCTGGAAGCCGCCGCCGCCCACGGCAAGGCGGTCTGGGTGCTGGACCGCCCCAACCCCGCCGGCCGGCCGGTGGAGGGGCTGACCCTGCGGCCCGGCTGGGAGAGCTTCGTCGGCGCCGGCCCCATGCCCATGCGCCACGGCCTCACCCTGGGGGAGCTGGCCCGCTGGTTCATCGCCACCCTGAAACTGGACGTGGAGTGCGAGGTGATTGCCATGGCCAGCTGGGCGCCGGAAGCCGGTCCCGGTTTCGGCTGGCCCCTGGGGGAACGGACCTGGATCAACCCCAGCCCCAACGCCCCCAACCTCTTCATGGCCCGGGCCTACGCCGGGACCGTCATGCTGGAAGGCACGACCCTGTCCGAGGGCCGGGGCACCACCCGTCCCCTGGAGCTCTTCGGCGCCCCGGACATCGACGCCCGCGCCCTCCTGGCCGAAATGCGGGCCCTGGCGCCCGAATGGCTGGCCGGCTGCCGCCTGCGGGAGTGCTGGTTCGAGCCCACCTTCCACAAGCACGCCGGCAAGCTCTGCCACGGCCTCCAGATCCATGTCGAGGACGGCAGCTACGACCACGGCGCCTTCCGCCCCTGGCGCCTCCAGGCCCTGGCCTTCAAGGCCCTGCGGCGCCTGCAACCGGACTATCCCCTGTGGCGGGATTTCGCCTACGAATACGAGCATGACCGCCTGGCCATCGACCTCATCAACGGCTCTCCCCTGCTGCGGGAATGGGTGGACGATGCCGCCGCCACCCCGGGGGACCTGGAAGCCCTGGCACGGCCGGACGAGGCGGCTTGGGAGGCTGAGCGGGAGGATTTCCTGCTTTATCGCTGAGGGATAGACCTCAGCCCGCCGCTGCCCCCCGAACTATCGGCATTCCAGCGGCCTCCAACCGTCACCCGACACACTGTCGCCGACGGCCTCGAGGTTCCCCGGGCCTCGGAGGTGGCGGCAAATGACCCTATCGCGACCAAAAATCCTTCTCGTCCTGGCCCTGGCCGTCGTTGCGGCCTGGGTCCTCTGGCCCCACCGGGCCTTGACGCCGGTGGGGCGGGAGTCGCTGGTGGTCGGCAAGCCCGACCTGCTGCACTCCCTGCCGGTGATCCTGGCCGAGGAACAGGGCTTCTTCAGGGACGAGGGCCTGGACGTGACCTTCCGGACCTTTCCGTCCGGCAAGATGGCCCTGGCGGCCATGTTCGACGGCGAGGTGGAGGTGGCCGCCGTCGCCGAGGTCCCCCTGGTGCTGGCAAGCTTTCGGCGCCGGGATTTCGTCATCGTGGCGACCTTCATGGGAAGCTACTGGGAAAGCAAGGTGGTCGCCCGGGCCGACCGCGGCATCCGCACCGTGGCTGACCTGCGCGGCCGCCGCATTGGCGTGCCGGTAGGTACCAGCGCCCATGTGATCCTGGACACCCTGCTCGCCGATCACGGGCTTTCTCCCCGGGATGTCGTCGAGGTGCCCCTGTCCCCGACGGAAATCGTCGGCCGCCTGATGAACGGCCAGGTGGATGCCATCGCCGCCTTCGAGCCCCAGCCGGCCCAGGCCATGATGGCCCTGGATAAGAGCCGGCAAACCGTGATCCGCACTGATCGGGTGTGGACCTCCTTCAATTACGTCACCCCCCGCGACCTGCCGCAGCGGCGGCCCGAGGCCCTGGCCCGGCTGCTGCGCGCCACCGACCGGGCCATCGCCTGGGGGCGGGATCACCGGCAGGAGACCATCGCCATCATGATGCGCCGCCTGGCCCTGGACGGGCCCATGAGCGAAACCGTATTGAAGGACTTCAGGTATGCCCTGTCCCTGGACCAGACCTTGCTCCTGTCCCTGGAGGACAAGGCGGACTGGGCAATCCGCACCGGCCAGGTGAGCTCGAAGACGGTGCCGAACTACCTCGATTTCGTGGATATGTCGATCATGGAGGCGGTCAAGCCGGCGGCCATCACGATCATCCACTGAACCATGAGCCTGCTGACCCGCACCCGCCTGTTCGCCGCGCTGGGAGCCGTGCTGACCTTCCTTCTCCTGGTGCTCTTCCTCTACGCCCAGCAACTGATGATGAGCGCCGCCGCCGACCTGGCGCGGGTGAGCACCTTCAAGAGCATGTTCGCCGAGTTCCGCACCGTCAGCGTCGAGTATTTGACCCAGCGCGGGCAACGGCCGCTGGCCCAGGTGCAGGCCAAGCTGGGCCAGTTGCGCGACTTTGTGGCCAATACCCCGGGCCAGATATTCGCGCAGAACGTCCATGAGACCGTGGTGCCGTGGCGGGATGTCAGCGAGGAGCTGGATGCCTGCGCCGCCCTGCTTGCTCAGCTGCCGTTATCGGACAAGCCGGTGGAGGGCGAAAAGGACCGGCAGACGGTGCGCCTCTTCCTGCTGCGCAGCCAGGCGGCGTTGTCCGCCGTGGACCGGCTGCAAGGTCCGCTGAGGGAACGCTTGACGCGGGGGAGGAACCTCACCCAGGTCAGCGTCGTCACCCTCGCCGGGTTTTTCCTCAGTCTGCTGCTGGATGCGGTTCTGGCCCTCGAGCGCAGCATCCTGCGCCCCCTGAAACAGTTGGGGGCGGGGCTCGACGAAGTCGGCCGCGGCAATCTCGACATCCGCCTGAGAAGCACTCGGCGCGACGAAATCGGCCAACTGGCCAGGGCCTTCGACGAGACCCTCACCCGGCTCCAGAACATGACCGTGTCGCGGGATCAACTGCAGGTGGAGATCGACGAGCGCCGCCGGGCCGAGGCGGCGATCCAGCATCTCAACGACGAGCTGGAGGAACGGGTGCGCGGGCGCACCGCCGAGCTGGAGACGGCCAACAAGGAACTGGAGTCCTTCGCCTATTCCATTTCCCACGATCTGCGGGCGCCGCTGCGGGCCATCAACGGCTTCGCCAGCAAGCTGGAAGCCGGATTCGCCAACCTCCTGGGGGATGAGGGCCGGCGGCTCATCCATGTCATCCGGAGCAATGCCCTGCGCATGGGGCAGCTGATCGACGACCTGCTCGCCTTCTCCCGCATGGGGCGGCGCGGCATGGCGTCGGCGCCGGTGAACATGCAGGGCCTGGTGCAGGGCCTGGTCGAGGAGATGCGGGCCGCCGAGGCGGAGGGCCGGGCCATCGAGGTGTCAGTCATGGACTTGCCTGCCGCCACGGGGGACGCCGCCATGCTGCGCCAGGTCTGGGTGAACCTGCTGGCCAACGCCATCAAGTTCACCCGGACCCGGGACGTGGCGCGGATCGAGATCGGCGGCCGCCGGGAGGATTCGGAGCTGCTCTACTGGATCAAGGACAATGGCGTGGGTTTCGACATGCAATACGCCAACAAGCTGTTCGGCGTCTTCCAGCGCCTCCACGGCATGGACGAATTCGAGGGCACCGGGGTCGGGCTGGCCTTGAGCCAGCGCATCATCCATCGCCACGGCGGCCGCATCTGGGCGGACGCCCGGCTGGACGAGGGCGCCACCTTTTTCTTCACCCTGCCGGCGGAGGAGGCCGTCAAAGGGACAGCCTCCTGACCGGCTACAGGATCATCCAGGCGCCGACCTGGGCCTTGGCGTCGGCGGCTGGCGCCCGATAGGGGGCTCTTGCTTCTGGATTCATGGGATTGCCCAGGCAATGCCGGAAAACTGCTGGAAAATTCTGCGTAAGCTGATAACCTGTTGATTGTGTCTGTTAACCGACAATATATTGTTGATGACGCGCTCAACGAACAGCATTTCCGCCCTCCCGGAGGAATCCCGTTCTGCCCTGAAAAACCTGGGGCTGCGTTTGCGTGCCCAGCGTTTGGCGCAGAACATGACCGTGGAGCAGCTTGCCGAACGCCTCCTTTGTTCGCCGACGACTTACCGTGCCCTGGAAAGCGGCAAGCCGACGGTAAATCTCGGCCTGCTGGCGCATGCGCTGTGGCTGTTCGGCAAGACGGACGAACTCGACGGGCTCTTCCCGCTGGAAATCGGCATGCTAAGCAACAAGCGCAGCCAGCGGGCTCGCCCGGCGATAAAAGGAATAAGCGATGACGAGCGGGATTTCTGAAAGCGTCCTGTACGTCGGCCTGTACTTGATGGAGGAGCAGGCAACGGCGCCTGTGACCGCAGCGCTGCTCAAACTGGAGCGTGGTGCTCTCCAGGAGAGCGGCCATTTCGCCTATGGCCTCGGCTATCTGGAAAGACCGGGAGCGATGGCGCTCAATCCCCTGAGCTTGCCGCTGCAACGCGACGCCTTCCGCCTGCCGCCCCGTCTACTGCGCGAGGGCGGCGCCCTGCCGCTGACCCTCCGGGATGCCCTGCCGGACGCCTGGGGGCTGCGGGTACTGGCTCACGAACTGGGCGGTCGCTTGCCGAGTGAGCGCGAACAGCTGTTGTTGACCAACGAGGATCGTGTCGGCGCCATGGTTTTTTCCGAAAACCGCGACATGCCGCCGGTGGCCGATCTGCCCCACGACGATCTGGCGCAACTGGCTGAGGCGGTTCGTCGCCTGCAATACGACATGGACATCCCGAAACCGCTCAAACGCCTGCTGCTGCGCGGCGGCAGCCTGGGCGGCGCGCGTCCGAAGGCGTCATTTGCCCACGATCATGCCCTGTGGCTCGCCAAGTTTCCCGCCGCCGGCGATCCCATTGACGTACAAACGCTGGAGGCCGTCGCCCTCGGACTGGCGGCAAACTGCGGCATCCGCGTGCCGCAATTCACGACTCTGCCCATCGGACGCGGCGAAACGGCCTTCCTGTCGCGCCGTTTCGACCGCTTTGGCGAGAATGCCCGGCAGCGCCAGCATTTTCTCTCGGCCGGCGCCTTGCTCGATATTCCGTACCAATCCAGCGACGGCAGCTATGTCGATTTCGCCCGCGTCATCCGCCGCCTCAGTGTGAGGCCCGGTGCGGATCTGGAAGAACTGTTCCGGCGCATGGTTTTTAACCTGCTCATCGACAATACCGACGATCATCTGAAAAACCACGGCATGCTCTGCATGGGCGGTGACCGATACCTGCTTTCCCCTGCTTTCGACATCGTCCCGCAACTGACCAACCTTGGCTACCAGATGCTCTCCGTCGACGGCACGACCCAGGAATCCAGCCTGGAACTGGCGGTCCAGTCGGCCCCGCACTTCGACCTGTCGCCGGATCGTGCCAGCGCCATCGTCAAGGGCATGGCGGGCATGGTTTACGGCCAGTGGTGGTTGCATGCGGGGATGCAGGACGTGCCGGAGGTTCTCCGCAAACGTCTGCAAGCTTGCTTCCAGCGGCAGAAGGAAATCATCGGCGCCGCGAAGTTTGGTTTCTGAGAAGCCTCAAGCCGCAAGGGCCTGCCGGACATCGCGCCGGAAATTCAGAAAGGCCCGGTGGTCGCTGGGCGTGCTCAGCTGAACGGTAGGAATCTTGGCAGGCTGACCATCAAATCTCATTGCTTCTGGCCAGGCACGATCTTTCGGTTGGCCAGCCAACCAGCATGAGGCTGCAAGCGGCCACAACCGGCCATTGCGATTTCGTCCCAATAGCGGACATCCTTGCTGACTTCCTAGCGTTCGTATTATTGGAGTCGTTATGCGGACGGCACAGATATGCATTCGTTGCGGCGCCCGGAATTCCGTATGCATAATGGATGCATGAAAGACAATTTATATACGGACCCGGCGGGTCCGTTGAATAACTGTTGAGCATCATGAAGACCCCATTGCTTGGATTAGCTACCGTCGTTAGGTCAGGTTGCCCTTGCTTCGTCGCAGGCACCCCGGTGTGGACCGACAAAGGCCTTGTGCCAATCGAGAAGATTCAGGTGGGCGATATGCTGCTTTCCAAGTCGGAGACAACCGGGGAGAAAGCCTTCAAGCGCGTGCTGCGCACCTTTAGGACGGAAGATCAAGAGCTTTGTACATTCTGTGCCGAAGGGACGACGAACGAGGACGGCTCCGAGCTTCTGGTGGAATTTCTGTTTGCGACGCCAAGCCATCTGATTTGGGTCAATGGTCAGGGGTGGATGACGCTGGGGGAACTCTATGATCCCGGACAGCGTTATGTGATAGACAATTGGACGTTTGAGCGAGCCGATGGACGCAAGTCGATCTTCTTCGCGGAATACGAAGCGTTGGGAGCGCCAGTGTTAAGCCTGTCGGACGCCGAGAATCCCACATTTGTGTGCATAGGAAGCAACTCGGCGATAGGGGACGGCACGATCGGTTACACCATGCGCTTCGACGGAAAGACTCAACTGGATGGCTTCGATCCTTTCGTTTATGCCGATCGATCGACGAGCAATACCAGGGTCGCCTTCCATGGCGCGACGTTCACCGGGGACGATTTGGATGATTTGAATCGCCTCAAGGGACCAGTAAGGAACTTTAAAACTACAGTCTTCAATATCGAGGTTGAAGAATTTCGCACGTATTTCGTCGGTGAACTTGGCCTTTGGGTCCACAACACCTGCAGTTCATTAGCATGCGACCTACTATCCGACCCATCTTTCACCACGGACGCTGTGCGATGAAGCTACGCAGTGCCAGCTATTTCAGACGTTCCTAACCGTCCGCTTTTCAAAGCTCGCTATTTCCGGTTTGGGTCGACTTGAGCCGCCCAAGTCGATCCGAAATGAAAACGCCTCCGTTCAGGAGGCGTTTTCATTGATCGGCCGAACCGGTTGCTTACAGGATCATCCCCGCCCCGACCGTATTGTTGTTGCTCTCATCGATGACGATGAAGGCGCCGGTGGCCCGGTTCTCCCCATAGGGATCGGCGAAGACCGGCTGGGCCAGCTTGAAGCTCACCCGGGCGATGTCGTTCATGGCCAGGCGCTCGGCCGGCACCTCTTCCAGGCTGTTCACGTCCAGCCGGTAGTCGATGGCGGCGACCTTGGCCTTGGTCTCCCGGGTGGTGTGGCGGATGAGGTAGGTGCGGGCCCGGTCCAGGGGCGTCTCGGAGAGCCAGCAGACGGTGGCGGTGATCTGCTTCACCGCTTCCGGCGCTTCGCCGCTCCGGACGATCATGTCGCCCCGGGAGATGTCGATCTCGTCGGAGAGCAGCAGGGTGACCGACTGCTCGGTGACGGCCTCGGGGATGTCCTCGCCGCCGACCTGGATGGCCTTGACCGTGGTGGCGAGGCCTGAGGGCAGGACGGTGACGGCGTCCCCCACCCTGAGGGAGCCGGACTCCACCCGGCCCATGAAGCCGCGGTAGTCGTGGAGTTCCGGGTTGGCGGAGTCCTGGGGGCGGCAGACGTACTGGACCGGGAAGCGGAACTTCTCGGCATGGTCGGCATGGGCGCCGGGGGCGGCTTCCAGGATGTCCAGCAGGGTCGGCCCCTGGTACCAGGGCAGGTTGCCGCCCCGGTCCACGATCATGTCGCCGTTGAGGGCGGAGAGGGGGATGAAGCCGACCTCCCCGATCCCGAGCTTGGCGGCGAAGGCCAGGTAGTCGGCCTTGATCTTCTCGTACACCTCCTCCGAGTAATCCACCAGGTCCATCTTGTTCACCGCCACCAGCAGGTGGGGGATGCCCACCAGGTGGGCGAGCTTGGAGTGGCGCCGGGTCTGGGTCAGCACCCCCTTGCGGGCGTCGATGAGGATGATGGCGAGGTCGGCGGTGGAGGCGGCGGTCACCATGTTGCGGGTGTACTGCTCGTGGCCCGGGGCGTCGGCGATGATGAACTTGCGGGTCCCGGTGCTGAAGTAGCGGTAGGCCACGTCGATGGTGATGCCCTGTTCCCGCTCGGCCTGGAGGCCGTCGGTGAGGAGTGACAGGTCCACGGCGGCCATGCCGCGCTTTTGCGACGTGCGCTCGATGGCCGACAGGGTATCGGCCAGGATGGCCTTGGTGTCGAAGAGCAGGCGCCCGATGAGGGTGCTCTTGCCGTCGTCCACGCTGCCGCAGGTGAGGAAGCGCAGGAGGCCGCGGTCGATTCCCATTTTTTCGATTCTTTCCAGGGCGGACATCTTAGAAATACCCTTCCTTCTTGCGTTGTTCCATGGAGGCCTCCGAGGTCTGGTCGTCCAGCCGGGTGGCGCCCCGTTCGGTGATGGTGGTTTCGGCGGTTTCGGCGATGATCTTCTCCACCGTGTCGGCGGCGGATTCCACCGGCGCCGTGCAGGTGATGTCGCCGACGGTGCGGAAGCGCACCTGGAGGTCGATGATTTCCTCGCCGGGACGGGCCGGGGTGATGGCGGTCACCGGCACGATGGCGGAGTTTTGGCCAACCCCGCGGCGGACGACGGGCCGGGTGTGGGCGTAGTAGATGCTGGGCAGTTCCAGCTGCTCCCGCTCGATGTACTGCCAGACGTCCAGCTCGGTCCAGTTCGAAATGGGGAAGGCGCGGATGTTCTCGCCCTTGTGGACCCGCGCGTTGTAGAGATTCCAGAGCTCGGGGCGCTGGTTCTTGGGGTCCCATTGGCCGAACTCGTCCCGGAAGCTCATGATGCGCTCCTTGGCCCGGGCCTTTTCCTCGTCCCGGCGGGCGCCGCCGATGCAGGCATCGAAGCCGAATTCCTCGATGGCTTCAAGGAGCGTCACCGACTGGTGCTTGTTGCGGGATTCGCCCTCGTGCTTGAGGACGACGGTGCCGCGCTGCATGGAATCCTCCACCGAGCGCACGATCAGGCGCTCGCCCAGCTCGGCGGCGCGCTGGTCGCGGAAGGCGGTGACCTCCGGGTAATTGTGGCCGGTGTCGATGTGCATGAGGGGGAAGGGGAAGCGGCCCGGCCGGAAGGCCTTTTCGGCCACCCGCAGCATGCAGATGGAGTCCTTGCCGCCGGAGAAGAGCAGCACCGGGTTGGCGCACTGGCCGGCCACCTCCCGCATGATGTGGATGGCCTCGGCTTCCAGCCAGTCCAGGTGGGAGAGGGTCTTTCGGGTGATGATTTGCGTCATGGTTTCAGCTCACGCGGTTTTCTTCTTGATGTGCAGTCCGCACTCCTTGGATTCCGGAGACTCCCACCACCAGCGGCCGGAGCGGATGTCCTCCCCCGGGGTGACGGCCCGGGTGCAGGGGGCGCAGCCGATGCTGGGGTAGAACTTGTCGTGCAGGGCGTTGTAGGGCACGCGGTTCTGCTTGATGTAGGCCCAGACTTCCTTTTCGGACCAGTCGGCGAGGGGATTGAATTTCTCCAGCCCGTTGCCTTCGTTGAACTCCCGCACCGGCAGCCCGGTCCGGGTGGCGGCCTGCTGGGCCCGCAGGCCGGTGATCCAGGCCTTCTTGCCGGCGAGCGCCCGCTGCAAGGGCTCCACCTTGCGGACGAAGCAGCAGGCCTTGCGCAGGTCCACGGATTCGTAGAAGCCGTTGATGCCGTGCTCCCGGACGTAGTACTCGACCGCCGCGCTGTTCGGGAAATAGACCTTGAGCTTCAAGCCGTAGCGCTCCTGGACCTTGGCCATGAGGTCGTAGGTCTCGGGCGGCAGGCGTCCGGTGTCGAGGCTGAAGATCTCGATGGGCAGGCCGGATTTGACGATGAGGTCGGTGAGGACCATGTCCTCGGCGCCCAGGCTGTTGGCAAAGGCGGCGGGAGACCAGTCGCGGGCGATCTCGGCCAGCAGGGCCTGGGCCTTCTCGGCCTTGGCCGCGATGCTGGCGGTGAGTTCCGGGGTGAGGTTGAGCATGTTCGGCGTCATGGCTGTTTACGCGCTACGGCGGCGGAAATAGGGAAGGGGTTGGTCAGCGGCGGCCTGGTAGCGTTCGCTGAAGGCGTCGAAGCCCTCTTCGGCGGCGTATTCGGCATCCTTGCCGGAGCGCAGGGCGAAGGCGTCGAAGCCGACCCGCTTCAGGTAGAACAGGGTGTCATGGACCACGTCGCCCACCGCCCGCAGCTCGCCCCGGTAGCCGTGGCGCTGGCGCAGCAGGCTGGCGGTGGAGAAGCCGCGGCCATCCGCGAACTTGGGGAAATGGACGGCGATGGCGGCGAAACGGGGGAGGTCGGGAACGATGTCCTCGACCCGGTCGTCGGGCTGGAGCAGGAGACCGACGGGCTCGCCCCGGGCCAGGATGTCGGCGCGGCGGGCCTGCCAGACGGCGAGGGGGAAGAAGGTCTTGCCGGCCGGCAGGGCGACGGCGGCGGGGCTGTCACCCTCGGCCAATTGCAGGATGGTCCAGTCGTCGGCGACGAGGTTGCCGTTCCTGATGAGGGTATGGGTCATGCCACTTTCCTTTCGGCGTGCCTGGAGGCGCCGTGGGCGCGGCCCTCATAGACCCGGTCCTTGAAGGGAGCGAGCCCGAGGCGGTCCAGGGTGTCGATGAAGCGCTCGTCGGCGTGGCGGTGGGCCACGTAGACCTGGAGGACCTTCTCCACCACCCCTGGCATTTCCTCGGCGGCGAAGGCGGGGCCGATGACCTTGCCGAGCCGGGCGTCGCTGCCCTGGCGCCCGCCCAGGGTCACCTGGTAGAACTCGGCTTCGTTCCTGTCCACCCCCAGGACGCCGATGTGGCCGACGTGGTGGTGGCCGCAGGCGTTCATGCAGCCGGAGATGTTGAGATCGATCTCCCCCAGGTCGTGGAGGTAGTCCAGGTCGTCGAAACGGGCCTGGATGGCCTTGGCGATGGGCACCGACTTGGCGTTGGCCAGGTCGCAGAGGTCGCCCCCCGGGCAGCAGATGACATCGGTCAGGAGGCCGACGTTCGGGGTGGCGAGGCCGGCGGCCCGGGCGTTGTGCCAGACGGTGTAGAGCTCGGATTTCGGGACGTCGGCCAGGATGACGTTCTGCTCGTGGCTGATCCGCAGTTCGCCGAAGCTGAATCGGTCGGCGAGGTCGGCCACCACGTCCATCTGGTCGGCGGTGATGTCGCCGGGGTTGTCGCCGTGTTTCTTGAGGGAGAGGGTGACGGCGGCGTAGCCCGGCACTTTGTGGGCATGGACGCAGCGGGCCGCCCAGCGGGCGAAGGCAGGATCGTCCTGCTTGTGCTGGGCCAGACAGAAATCGGCGTCCGGCAGGGCTTCGTAGGCGGGGGGCTCGAAGTGGGCGGCCACCCGGTCGAATTCGGCCTGGGTGATGGTGGACGGGCCGTCCTTCAGGTGGGCCCATTCCGCCTCCACCTGGCGGGCGAACGCCTCGATGCCGAGGGCCTGGACCAGGATCTTGATGCGGGCCTTGTAGGCGTTGTCCCGGCGGCCGAAGCGGTTGTAGACCCGGAGGATGGCCTCGCAGTAAGTGAGGATGTGCTGCCAGGGCAGGTAGTCCCGCACCACCTGGCCCCGGATGGGGGTGCGGCCGAGGCCGCCGCCCACCAGGACCCGGAAGCCGGTTTCGCCCCCGGGGCCTTCCACCAGATGCAGCCCGATGTCGTGGAACCAGGTGACGGCCCGGTCCTCCCGGGTGCCGGAAATGGCGAACTTGAACTTCCGGGGCAGGAAGGCGAATTCCGGGTGGAAGGTGCTCCACTGCCGCAGGATCTCGGCGAGCGGCCGGGGGTCGATGACCTCGTCGGCGGCGACGCCGGCGAAGTGGTCGGTGGTGATGTTGCGGATGCAGTTGCCGGAGGTCTGGATGGAATGCAGGTTCACCTCCGCCAGCCGGGCCAGGATATCGGGGGTGTCCTCGATCCGGACCCAGTTGAACTGCAGGTTGTGGCGGGTGGTGAAGTGGCCGTAGCCCTTGTCGTAGGTGCGGGCGACGGCGGCGAGCTTCCTCAACTGCCCGCTGCCCAGCTGGCCGTAGGGCACGGCGATGCGCAGCATGGGGGCGTGGCGCTGGATATAGAGGCCGTTCTGGAGGCGGAGCGGCCGGAACTCGTCGTCGGACAGTTCGCCCGCCTGCCAGCGGCGGACCTGGTCTCGATACTGGGCGACCCGCTCCTGCAGGAACTGGCGGTCGACGGCGTCGTAGCGGTACATGAAGAAACTCCTTAGGCGGCGATCAGCTTGCCGCCGATGAGGATGAGCATGGAGGCGAGGAGGCGGCGGAGGATGTGCTCCGGCACCCTGGAGGAAACGTGGCTGCCGAGCCAGATGCCGGGCAGGGACCCGAGCAGGAGGCTACCCAGGAGGGACCAGTCGACCCCGCCGAGCGTCCAGTGGCCGAGGCCGGCCACCAGGGTGAGGGGCACCGCGTGGGCGAGGTCGGAACCGACGATCCTGGCCGGCGAGAGGGTGGGATAAAGGAAGAAGAGGGCGGCGACCCCGAGGGCGCCGGCGCCCACCGAGGACAGGGTGACCAGCACGCCGAGGATGGCGCCCACCAGGACCGTGATCTTGCCCAGGTGGCGCTGTCTCAGGGAGGAGTCCGCCCTTTGCGCGGCGTATTCCCGCAGCCGCCGGCCGAAGAAGAGGGCGGTGGCGGTGAGCAGCAGGGCGCCGCCCAGGCCGCTGGAAATGATGTGGGACAGGGTTTCCCCGCCCTTGGGCAGGCGGGAGAGGATCCAGATGGTGAGGGCTGCGGCCGGGATGCTGCCCAGGGCCAGGCGGCCGGTGATGCCCCAGGCCACCTGGTTCTTGCGGCCGTGCACCGCGGTGCCGCCGGCCTTGGTGATGGCGGCATAGAGCAGGTCGGTGCCGACGGCGGTGGCGGGATGGATCCCGAAGAGCAGCACCAGGAGCGGCGTCATCAGCGAGCCGCCGCCGACGCCGGTCAATCCGACGATGGCGCCGACGGCAAAGCCTGAGAGGGTGTAAAGGGGATCCATGGTGCCGCGTTGTAATGGGATTCAATGGATGGTAGCAGCGGCATATTTGAAACAAAAAGAATATTGGGTTAGATTGTTATAACAACGAGCTATTTGGTGTGGCCATGAAACTCCAGCAACTCAGGTATATCGTCGAAGTCGAGCGCCGGGGACTCAATGTGTCGGAAGCGGCGGAAGCCCTGTTCACTTCCCAGCCCGGCATTTCGAAACAGGTGAAGCTCCTGGAGGAGGAGCTGGGGATCACCATTTTCGAGCGCAGCGGCAAGCGTTTCGTGGGGGTCACCGAGCCCGGGCGGGCGGTGCTCAAGATCGCCGCCGGCATGTTGCGGGAGGCGGAAAACCTGAAGCGGGTGGGCAGCGAATACAGCGGCGGCAATACCGGGCGCCTGGTGCTGGCCGCCACCCATACCCAGGCCCGCTATGCCCTGCCGCTGGTGGTGCGGGATTTCGTCGCCCAGCACCCGGCGGTGCGCCTGGAGATGCACCAGGGCAGCCCGACCCAGATCGCCGAATGGGTGGCGGCCGGGGAGGCGGACCTGGGCATCGCCACCGAATCCCTGGACCAGTATTCCCAGCTCGTCACCCTGCCGGTGCGGCAGTGGAGCCATTGCGTCATCGTCCCCGAGGGCCATCCCCTGGCGGACAAGCAGCCCCTGACCCTGCAGGAGCTGGTGCGCTGGCCCCTGATCACCTACGACACGGCCTTCGCCGGCCGTTCCCGTATCAACCGGGCCTTCGAGCGGGTGGGGCTGACCCCCAACGTCGCCCTCACCGCCCTCGACGCCGACGTGATCAAGACCTACGTCAGCCTGGGGCTGGGGCTCGGCATCATCTCCGCCCTGGCCTTCGATCCCCAGCGGGATACGGGCCTGGTGGCCCTGGAAGCCGAACACCTCTTCGAGTCCAACACCACCCGGCTGGCCCTGCGGCGCGGCACCTACCTGCGCCGCTACGAATACGATTTCATCGCTCTCTTCGCTCCCCACCTGTCCCGCAAGGTCGTGGACATGGCCATGGAGGGCGGCGGGGAAGAGTACCAGCTGTGACTCCGACCTATTTTCCCGGGCGGGATGCCGCCCCTATATTTCTGATCCACTGCCCATACTTTCAGGACTGCCCATGACTGCTCTCCTCGACGAAGGCCAGGTGTCCGCCCTGCTCCGGGGCATCGACATTCCGCCTTGCCCCGACATCCTGCTCCAACTGGACGCTGAACTCCGCAAGGAGTCGCCCGACCAGCGCGCCATGGCCACCCTCATCAGCCGTGACGTGGCCCTGGCCGGCCAGATCATGCTGGTGGTCAATTCGCCGGCCTTCTCCACGGGGCGCCGCATCGATTCCATCATCCATGCCATCACCGTCCTCGGCATGCGCCAGATGTTCAATGTGGTGGTGACCCAGCTCCTCAAGGCCGCCCTCTCCGGCCCCCAGGCCGTGGCCATGGAGCGCTTCTGGGAGGATTCGGCGCTCAATGCCCGGGTCTCCACCGAGCTGGCCCGTCGGTTGCGCTGCCTCAAGCCCGAGATGGCCTATACCTTCGGTCTTTTCCACGATTGCGGCATTCCGCTCCTCATGCGGCGCTTCCCCAATTACCAGGAAGTGCTGGACGAGGCCAGTGCCTCCGAGCACGAAAGCCTGTCCACCGTCGAAGAGGCGCGCCTCGGCACCCACCACGCGGTGGTGGGCTATTTCCTGGCCCGGCGCTGGAACCTGCCGGAATTCGTCGTCCAGGGAATCCTCCTGCACCACGACTACAGCGTCCTCGACGGCACCACCGACGCCCTGCCGGAAGCCCAGGCCGCCATCGCCGTCAATGCCCTGGCCGAGCACATCATCCGCCTCCACGCCCGGGTCGGGCAGGAGAACGAATGGAGGAAGGCCGCCAAGCCGGTGGGCGCTTTCCTCGGCATGGCGGAGCAGGACGTCGCCGACGTCATCGACGACATGCTGGACTGGGTGGAAAGCCGGGAGTCCGTCCCCGGTTAGCCCTCCGGCTTCTCCCAGCCCCCGCCCAGGGCCTTGAACAGGTCCGCCAAGGCCGCTTTCCTCGCTCTTTCGGCGTCGATGCGGGCCAGCTCGGCGTCCAGCAGGTTGCGCTCCACATCCAGGACCTCCAGCCAGCTCGCCTGCCCGGCATTGAACTGCTGCCGGGCCTGGCGCAGGGCGAGGGCGAGGGCTTCGGACCGGGCGCTTTCGGCGGCCAGGGTTTCCTGGGCCGAGGCCTGGGCCGCCAAGGCGTCCCGCACATCCCGGAAGGCTGCCGCCACCGCCTGCCGGTATTGGGCCAGGGCCTGGCCGCGGCGGGCTTCGGAAGCCTCCACCGACCAGCCGATGCGGCCGCCATCCCAGAGGGTCTGGGTCATGGTGGCGGCGAACTGGAAGATGCCGGTCGGGCCGGTGAACAGGTTCGAGAAGGCTACCGACTCGCTGCCCAGATAGGCGGTCAGGCTTACGGCCGGGAAATACTGGGCGCGGGCGGCGCCGATGCGGGCATTGGCGGCCACCAGCCTTTGTTCGGCTTCCTGGAGGTCCGGGCGGCGCAGCAGCAGGTCCGACGGCAGCCCGGCCGGAACGGCGGTCTCGGCCAGGGGCGCCGGGGCACCGCGTTCGATGGCGCCGGCCATCACCTGCCGGGGCGAGCGGCCGAGCAGCAGGGCGAGAGCGCTTTCATTCCGGTCGCGGGCCAGGGCGAGGGCAGCAAGCTGGGAGCGGGCGATGGCAACTTCCGCCTCCGCCTGGCGCAGGTCGTATTCGGAGATGGCGCCCACTTCCAGTCGCCGCCTGAACAAGGCCAGGGTTTCGTTACGGGTGGCCAGGGTCCGCTGGGCCGTGGCCAGCTGGCCATCGGCGGCGAGGAGGGCGAAATACTCCCGGGCCACCTGGGCCGCCAGGCTGAGGCGCACCCCCTGCCTTGCCCATTCGGCGGCCAGGAATTCGGCCCGGCTGGCTTCGCTGGCGCGGCTGTATTTGCCCCAGAGATCGACTTCCCAGGCGGCGTCCAGGGTCGCCCGGTGGTTGTTCAGCGTGCGCGGGAAGTCCTCCGGCAGGGGGAAGCTGCCTTCCAGGCTGCTCCGGGTGCGGTCCTTGGAGAAGCGCGCCGATACGGCGGGATAGCGGTCGGCGTCGGCGATGCCGGCCAGGGCCCGGGCTTCCCGGACCCGGGCCAGCGCCGCCTGGAGGTCGGCGTTGTGGACCAGGGCTTCGTCCATCAAGCGATCCAGCACCGGATCCCGGTAGAGGGACCACCAGCGTTCGCCGACCCGGTCGGCCGCCGTGGCCTGGGCCGGGGCGGCCGGCCAGGTCTCCGGCAGTTCCAGGGCCGGCTGCCGGTAGTCCGGGCCGACGGTACAGCCGGCCAGGGCCAGGGCCAGGGCGAAGAGACCGAGGGGCATCGTCCTAGCCATGGATTTCTCCGGGGGCTTCCTCCTCCTGAGCCCGAGCCACGAGCTTCTCGTGCTCCTGGGCATGGGCCTGGCGCGCCTCCTCCAGCAGTTCGCCGGTGGTGCGGGGCTCCGCCAGGCGGCGCTCGGTGATCAGCCGGTAGAAGAGGGGGACGAAGAAGATGGCGAGGAAGGTGGCGGCCATCATTCCCCCGATGACCCCGGTGCCCACCGCTTGCCGGGCGCCGGCACCGGCGCCGTGGGAGATGGCCAGGGGCAGGACACCGAGGATGAAGGCCAGGGAGGTCATGAGGATGGGGCGGAACCGGAGGCGCGCCGCCTCGATGGCCGCGGCGGCGGCGGTCATGCCTTCCCGGTGCTTGTAGATGGCGTATTCGACGATCAGGATGGCGTTCTTGGCAGCAAGCCCCAACAGGGTGACCAGGCCGATCTGGAAATAGACGTCGTTGCTCATGCCCCGCAGCCAGACCGCGGCCAGGGCTCCGAAGGTGCCGAAGGGCAGGGCGAGGAGCACGGCGAAGGGGAGGGTCCAGCGCTCGTACTGGGCGGCGAGGATGAGGAACACCATCAGGGCGCCCAGGACCAGGGCGATGCCGGAGGTGCCGCCGGATTTCTTCTCCTGGTAGGAGGCGCCGCTCCAGTCGAAGGTGAAATCGGGGGGCAGGGTTTCCCGGGCGATCCTCTCCACCGCCGCGATGGTCTGGCCCGAGGACACGCCGGGGGCGCCGGCCCCGAGGATTTTCACCGCCGGCAGGTTGTTGAAGCGCTCCAGGGTTTCCGGTCCGGTGTCGTGGCGGATGCGGGCCAGGGCCGCCAGGGGCACCATCTGGCCCCGCCCGGAGCGCACATAGACGCCGCCGATGTCGTCCGGGCGGCGCCGATAGCGGGGCTCCGCCGACATCAGCACCTGCCAGGTGCGGCCGAACTTGTTGAAGTCATTGATGTAGGCGGTGCCCAAGGTGGCGGAAAGGGTGTCGAAAACGGCATCGATGGGCACCCCCAGGCTCTTCGCCTTTTCCCGATCCACGTCCACGTAGATCTGGGGGGTGCTGGCGCGCCACGGCGACTGGACCATGGCGAAGCTTTTGTCCTCCCTGAGCTTGCCAATGAACTGCTGGCTCACCTCGGCCAGGCGCCTGGCGCTGCCTTCGCCGCGGTTCTGGAGATGGAGTTCGAAGCCGCCGGCGGTGCCGAGGCCGAAGATGGCCGGCGGGTTGAAGGCGAGCACCAGGGCTTCCTTGATCCCGGCGGTCTTCATGAAGGCTTCGCCCACCAGGGCCTGGGCCGGGACGGCGCGCTCGTCCCAGTGTTTCAGGGTGACGAAGAAGGTGGCGGCATTGTTCTTGAAGCTGCCGCCGATGAAGTCGAAGCCGGTGAATGCGACGGTCCTGTCCACCCCCGGGTTGTCCCGCAGCAGCGACTCCACCACCTTCACCACCCGGTCGGTGCGCTCCAGGGACGCGCCGTCCGGCAGGTACACGGAGCTGATGTAGAAGCCCTGGTCCTCGTCCGGCACCAGGCTGCCCGGGGTGAGTTTCCACAGGCCGGCAGCGAGGAAGACCATGGCGGCGAAGAGGAGGAGCCCGAGGGTGCCGCGCCGGATGAGCCAGGCGACGCCGTGGCTGTAGCGGCCGGTCATCCGGCCGAAGCCGCGGTTGAAGGCGGCGAAGAAGCGGTTTTCCGCCTTGTGCTCGTGCTTCAGGATGATGACGCAGAGGGAGGGCGTGAGGGTCAGGGCGACGATTCCGGAAATGACCACGGCGATGGAAATGGTGACTGCGAACTGGCGGTAGAGCTCGCCGGTGAGGCCCCCCAGGAAGGCGACGGGGACGAAGACGGCGCACAGCACCAGGACGATGGCCACCACCGGCGAGGTCACTTCCCGCATGGCCTGGACGGCGGCCGCCCGGGCCGGGATGCCTTCCTCCCGCATGATGCGCTCGACGTTTTCTAGCACCACGATGGCGTCGTCCACCACGATCCCGATGGCCAGCACCATGCCGAAGAGGGTCAGGGTATTGATGGAATAGCCCAGGAGCAGGAGGCCGGCGAAGGTGCCGATCAGGGACACCGGCACCGCCAGGCTGGGGATGAGGGTGGCCCGCCAGTTCTGCAGGAACAGGTAGACCACCAGGAAGACCAGGACCATGGCCTGGCCCAGGGTCTTCAGCACCTCCCGGATGGAGACCTGGACGAAATCGGTGGTGTCGTAGGGGATGCCATAGGTGAGGCCGTTCGGGAAGCGGGTGGAGAGGTCCTTGACGGTGTCCTTGACCGCTTCCGCCACGTCCAGGGCGTTGGCCCCGGGTTTCAGGAAAATGCCCACCAGGGTGGCCGGCTGGCCGTTCTGGCGGCCGATGAAGTCGTAGTCCCGGGCTCCCAGTTCGATGCGGGCCACGTCTTTGAGCTTGAGGAGGGAACCGTCCGGGTTGGCGCGCAGGACGATGTCCTCGAACTCCGCCACCTCCGCCAGGCGGCCCTTGGTATTGATGGTGAGGGCCATTTCCTGGCCTCCCGCCGTCGGGGGCTGGCCGATGCGGCCGACGGCGAACTGGGCGTTCTGCTCGTTGATGGCCTGCACCAGGTCGGCGGTGGCGAGCTTGAGCTGGGACAGGCGGTCGGGCTTCACCCAGACCCGCATGGCGTAATCCTTGGCGCCGAAGATCTGGACATTGGTGGTGCCCGGCACCCGCTTGAGGACGTCGAGGACGTTCAGGGTGACGTAGTTGCTGGTGTAGAGGTCGTCGTAGCGGCCGTCCGGGGAGGTGAAGGCCAGCACCTGCAGGAAGGAGGAGGATGCCTTGTCCACCTGGATGCCCTGGCGCCGCACCTCCTGGGGGAGCCGGGCCTCGGCCTGCTTGACCCGGTTATTGACGTTGATGACCGCCTGGTCGATGTCGGTGCCGATGTCGAAGGTGACGTAGATTTCCACCCGGCCGTTGGAGGCGGAGGTGGAATTCATGTAGGTCATGCCCTCGACGCCGTTGATCTGGGTCTCCAGAGGAGCGGCGACGGTCTTTTCCAGCACCTCGGCCGAGGCCCCCGGATAGGTGGCGGCCACCAGCACCTGGGGCGGCGCGATCTCCGGGTACTGGGCGATGGGCAGCCGGCCCATGGCCGCGAGGCCGGCGATGACGATGAAAAAGGAGATGACGGCGGCGAAGATCGGGCGGTCGATGAAGAAGCGGGAGAACACGGCTCAGCTCCCGGGCCTGGCTGGGACCGCCGGGGCGGCGACCTGGATCGGGGCGCCGGGCCCGAGCTTGAGGACGCCATCCACGATCACCCGGTCGCCGGGGGCCAGTCCGGCATGGACGACGACATTGCCGTCGCTCCATTCCCCGACTTCGACCTTTTTCTCGGCCGCCTTGCCGTCCTTGCCGACGACATAGACGAACCTGCCTTGGGGCCCCTCCTGAATGGCCCGCTGGGGCACCTTGAAGGCGGCTTCGCGCACCGCCCCGGCCAGCCGCACCCGGACGAACTGGCCGGCCCGGAGCCAGCCGGCCGGATTGGGAATGGTGGCGCGGCCCTCGCTGGTGCCGGTGTCGGGGGAAACCCGCACGTCGGCGAAATTGACCACCCCGGCTTCCTTGTAGCCGCTGCCGTCGGCGAACACCACCGTCGCCCGGAAGCGGCCGTCCCGGGGCCAGCGCAGCCGCCCGGCTTCGACCTCCTGCTGGAGGGCCAGGCGCTCGTTGTCCGGGATGCCGAAAAGGACATCCATGGGATCGGTCTGGGTGACGGTGGTGAGCAGCACCTCCGGGCCCGACACCAGGGAACCTTCCGACTTCAGGGCTCGGCTGGCGATGCCGGAGATGGGGGATTCGACCCGGGTCCAGCTGAGGTTGAGGCGGGCTTCCCGCTGGCGCGCCTCGGCGGCTTGCAGGTCGGCGGCGGCGATGGCCTGGGCAGAGACGGCCTGGTCGTAGTCCTTCTGGCTCGCCGCCTTCACCTCGTAGAGGGGCTTGAGGCGCTCGGCCTCGCGCCTGGCCTGGGCATGGCGGGCCGCGGCGGCGGCAGTGTCGGCCTCGGCCCGGGCGAGGGCGGCCTCGAAGGGCGCCGGGTCGAGGGAGAACAGGGACTGGCCGGCCTTCACCTTGCCGCCTTCCGCGTAGTTGCGCTTCAGGAGGATGCCGTTGACCCGGGCCCGCACCTCCACTTCCCTGGATCCCAGGGTGCGGGCGGCGTACTCCAGATCGACCGGCACCGCCTCGGGCTGGACGGTGACCACGGCCACCGGCACCGGGCCCCCGAACATGCCGGCCGGTGGCTGGTTGCCGCCCCGGTTGCAGGCGGCGAGGGCGCCGATGGTCGCCACGGCACCGAGGCAGGTGGCGAGGATGGGGAAAGACGGGCCGCGGGGGGCGGGCATGGGTTTCTCCTTGGGGCCGCCGTCAGGGGACAGGGGATTCCAATTGTTTGGCAAGCCGGGGGCATAGTACATACGCTTATGACCCGAGCTTTGGCCGAGCGTTCGAAGCCCCTCGCCGGGGGTCAGCGCAGGCGCGGCGCCGTGTCCCGCAGGATAAGGTCGGGGGAGGAGAAGGGGGCCAGGCGTTCCAGGAAGTCCAGCAATTCCAGCACCGGGGAATTGCGGAAGAACTTGGCGGCCGGCGTCGCCATCCAGATGCGGTCGGCGTAGGCGTAGACCTCGTGGGGGGTGTCGCCGACGCCGTCGCCGTCGCGGTCGAAGCCCTGGTAGTCGTCCCAGTAGTTGCTCCACCAGGTATCGTTCATGGGGTCCCCGTCGCCGATGACGGTGACCGGCCACAGGTTGTTCTGGAAGCGGTTGCCGATGGCGATGTGGCCGCCTTTCTCGCCGTAGAAGTAGATGCCGGTGACGTTGTGGGCAACGAGGTTGCCATGGAAGACGATGCGGTTGATGGCGTCCGAGGGGGAATCGGCCATGATGCCGTGGGCGCAGTGGACGATGTCGTTGCCCTGCACCAGGGCGGCCGAGGTTTCCTTGAGGGCGACCCCTGCCCCGGAGGCATCCGTGGCGTGGAGGATGCGGTTGTTGCGGATCAGGAGCCCGTCGGAATTGAGGGCGACGATGCCGGTGGAGTTCTTCTCGAACAGGTTGCCTTCCACCAGGGTCCGGTTGGCGAAGAGGAAATTGAGGGCCCGACGGCTGTCCCGGACGGTGTTGCCGACGAAGCGGTTGCGGGGCGAATTGCTGACCGTGATGTCGCGGATCTGGGCGATGTCGTTGTTCTCGATCCGGTTGTGGGTGCTGTACCAGACCCGGATGCCGTCGCCCCGGTCGGCGGAACCCACCGGCCGGGAGCGGATGCGGTTGCCGCGCACGAGGCTGTCGGTGACCCGGTGCAGGGAGATGCCGAAGAGCACGTCCTCGATCACGTTGTCCTCGATGCGGTGCCTCTGGCCCTCCACCATGAGGCCGCCGTCGATGGCGTCATGGGAACCGCCGCTGCCCCGCAGCACCAGGCCCCGCAGGGTGACGCCGTCGGCCTTCACGGTCAGCACCGTGCCCTTGCCCCCGGCGTCGATGACCGCCTTGCCGCCGCCGTCCAGGGTCAGGGGCTTGTTGATGACCGCCGGCCCGGAGTAGACGCCGGGAAGAAGCTTGAGGGTGGCGCCGGGCAGGGCGGTATCGAGCCAGGGCTGGAGGGGCTGCTCCGCCCAGCCGCCGGCGGGCTGGAGCAGGGCCAGCCAGAATCCGGCGAGGGTCGCGAGGGTCTTTGCCATGACTCGGGAATTAAGCCACGGACTTCGGATTCAGTCGTGAATCTGGATCAAATTCCTCAGGCTAAGAGTCATGGGGTCTGCCAGCCATTGGCGAAAAAGGCCGCCATGAGACGGTTGTCATTGCACTAAACGTCCATGCCGACGCCCGGCCGATGACGGGTCGGCCGGCGCCGTAATGGTTACGTATGCATCTCGAGATTATTACCAAATCGTGAGATTTGTACCTTCCTCGTAGCTCAGTCGAATTTCATCAATCGATGAAAGCATTACGTAATGATGAATTGCTGCCCCGCAGCGTATTCGTCGTTTGTTGATCGCAAGAGTCTCTTTCCGCCGGCATTGCGGGCGTGGTGCATTGCACCAAATGAAAGCCGTGGCCGCGACTGGCATTGCCCTTGCTGTATGACTTACGGCGCCGCCGAACAGGCTTGCGCTGCAAGACAAACCCATCGCGACCACAAGAGGAGGAAACACAGTGGCATTACTAGAACGCAACGAGTGGTACGACATCGCTCGTAATACCAACTGGACCCCGACCCACGTTACCGAAGCCGAGCTCTTCCCCGATGTCATGACTGGCGCCAAGGGCGTGCCGGTCGAGAAGTGGGAAGTCTATGACGAACCCTACAAGACCTCGTATCCGGAATATGTGCGCATCCAGCGCGAGAAGGATGCCGGCGCCTATTCGGTCAAGGCGGCGCTGGAGCGCAGCCGCATGTTCGAGGACGCCGACCCGGGCTGGGTCTCCATCCTGAAGGCCCACTACGGCGCCATCGCCCTGGGCGAATATGCGGCGATGAGTGCCGAGGCCCGCATGGCCCGCTTCGGCCGTGCTCCCGGCATGCGCAACATGGCCACCTTCGGCATGCTGGACGAGAACCGCCACGCCCAGCTGCAGCTCTACTTCCCCCACGAGCACTGCTCCAAGGACCGCCAGTTCGACTGGGCGCACAAGGCCTATCACTCCAATGAATGGGGTGCCATCGCCGCCCGCCACACTTTCGACGACCTGTTCATGGCGAGAAGCGCCACCGACATCGCGGTGATGCTGACCTTCGCCTTCGAGACCGGCTTTACCAACATGCAGTTCCTCGGACTGGCAGCCGACGCCGCCGAAGCCGGCGACTTCACCTTCGCCAGCCTCATCTCCAGCATCCAGACCGACGAATCGCGCCACGCCCAGATCGGCGGCCCGGCCCTGCAGGTGATGATCGCCAATGGCCGTAAGGAGGAAGCCCAGAAGCTGGTGGACGTCGGCATTGCCCGCGCCTGGCGCCTGTTCAGCCTGCTGACCGGCACCTCCATGGACTACGCCACGCCGCTGGAGCACCGCAAGCAGTCCTTCAAGGAATTCATGCTGGAGTGGATCGTCGGCCAGTTCGAACGCACCCTGATCGACCTCGGCCTCGACCTGCCCTGGTACTGGAACCAGATGATCGCCGAGTTCGACTACCAGCATCACGCCTACCAGATGGGCATCTGGTTCTGGCGCCCGACCCTCTGGTGGAACCCGGCCGCTGGCATGACCCCGGACTGCCGCGACTGGCTGGAAGAGAAGTATCCGGGCTGGAACGACAGCTTCGGCAAGGTCTGGGACGTCATCATCGACAACCTGCTGGCCGGCAGGCACGAACTGACGCTGCCCGAGACCCTGCCCATGATCTGCAACATGAGCCAGCTGCCGATCTGCGCCGTCCCCGGCAATGGCTGGAACGTCAAGGACTATCCCCTCGACTACCAGGGCCGTACCTACCACTTCAATTCCGAGATCGACCGCTGGGTCTTCCAGCAGGATCCGGCCCGCTACCGCGACCACATGAGCCTGGTGGACCGCTTCCTGGCCGGCCAGATTCAGCCGCCCAACCTGATGGGTGCCCTGCAGTACATGAACCTGGCCCCCGGCGAAATCGGCGACGACGCCCACAAGTACGCCTGGGCCGAGGCCTATCGCAACAACCCGTACCAGAAGAAGGCCGCCTGAGCGGCCGACGAAAGGAGACAAAACAATGGCAGCATTTCCGATGATTTCCAATTTCCAGTACGACTTCCTCCTGCAACTGGTCGCGGTCGATACCGAGAACACCATGGACGAGGTGGCCGCCGCCGCGGCCTACCACTCGGTGGGACGGCGGGTCGCGCCGCAGCCGGGCAAGGTGGTGCGGGTCCGCCGCCAAGGGGATACCGAGTTCTTCCCCCGCCACGCCAAGCTGGGCGAGACCGGCATCAAGCCGATGGAAACGGTCGAGTTCATTTTCACGGAGGCCTGATCGATCCATGTCCTACAAGAAAGTCTGCACCCTCGACGATCTCTGGGAAGGCGACATGACCGAGGTCGAGCTGGATGACCACCTGATCCTGCTGGTCTGGCCCGAAGGCGGCGAACTGCGCGCCTTCCAGGGCATCTGCCCGCACCAGGACATCCCGCTGGCCGACGGCAAGTTCGACGGCCGCGTGGTCATGTGCCGGGCCCATCAATGGACCTTCGATGGCAACAGCGGCCAGGGCATCAATCCGGGCAACTGCCGGTTGGCCGAATATCCCGTCCGGGTCGAAGGCGACGACGTGCTGGTTGCGGTGGAAGGGGTCCAGCCCCTCTTCGCCCAGGCCTGAACCATTACTGAGGAAAACATCTTGAGCATCGAACAATCCATCAACGCCTACCGCAACAACCGGGTCGGCCCCATCCTGCGGGCCAGCGAGATCACCGAGGGGGTCATCGAGGCCGCCCACGAGGACAACCCGGGGAAAGAGATCCGTGTCCAGGACAAGACCGCCTACGTCCGCATCGAGACCGAAGGCGAACTGGTCCTCAATCGCTCGACCCTGGAGCGGACCATCGGCCGTCCCTTCAAGATGTCCGAACTGGAGGTGAACCTCGGTTCCTTCGCCGGACGCATCGAAACCACGGACGACTACGTCCGCTTCTATTACGAAAAGACGCTGTAAGAAGAGGCCCCGACATGAACCAACCTGAAATCCTGAAGCCCCTGAAGACCTGGAGCCATCTCGCCACCCGGCGCCGCAAGCCGAGCGAATACGAGATCGTTTCCACCAACCTGCACTACACCACCGACCGTCCCGATGCCCCGTTCGAGCTCGACCCCAACTTCGGCATGGCCCAGTGGTTCAAGCAGAACCGCAACGCCAGCCCGCTGAAGCACGCCGACTGGAACGCCTTCCGCGATCCCGACGAAATCGTCTATCGCACCTACAACATGCTGCAGGACGGCCAGGAGACCTACGTCCTCGGCCTCTTCGACCAGTTCTCGGCGCGGGGCCACGACGCCATGCTCGAGCGCACCTGGGCCGGCAGCCTGGCCCGGTTGTACACCCCCGGCCGCTATCTGTTCCACGCCCTGCAGATGGGCTCGGCCTACCTGTGCCAGATCGCGCCGGCTTCCACCATGTCCAATTGCGCCGCTTACCAGGGCGCCGATTCCCTGCGCTGGCTGACCCACACCGCCTACCGCACCGCCGAACTCGCCAAGACCTTCGGCGATATCGGCTTCGGCCAGGATGAGCGCCGCTACTGGGAGACCGATCCCGCTTGGCAAGGCTTCCGCGAGCTGATCGAGAAGGCTCTCGTCGCCTGGGATTGGGCGGAGAGCTTCACGGCGCTCAACCTGATCACCCGTCCGGCGGTCGAGGAGGCGGTGCTGCGCGGACTCGGCCAGGCTGCCCGCCACAACGGCGACACCCTGTTGGGGCTGCTGACCGATGCCCAACTGGCCGATACCCAACGCCACCGCCGCTGGGCTGGCGCTCTGGTGAAGTTGGCCCTGGAGCAGGAAGGCAACCGTGAGGTTCTGGCCGGCTGGGTGAGCAAGTGGGAGCCCCTGGCGGACGCCGCCATTGACGCCTATTGTGCCGCGCTGCCCGATGCCCCGGCCGTCTGCGCCCAGGCCCGGGAAGCCACCCGCGCCTTCCGCGCGAGCATCGGTCTCTGATCCGGAGCGGGGCGGCTTTGCCGCCCCGCCCGGCTTCCGTTATGGAGCACACCATCAAGATCGAGGGTGGGGCGACCTTTGTCGTCTCCACCGACGAGGACACCCTGCTGCGCGGCGCGCTGCGGGCCGGCATCGGCATGCCCCACGAATGTAGTGTGGGCGGCTGTGGTGCCTGCCGCTTCGACCTTGTCGAGGGTGATACTGAAACCCTGTGGGCCGAAGCGCCCGGGCTGTCGGAACGCGACCGCAAACGCGGCAAGCGCCTGGCCTGCCAGTGCCGGCCGTTGGGCGACTGCACCATCCGGGTCCGCTGCGCTGACGAGTACAAGCCCGCCATTCCGCCGCGGCGCGGGCTGGCGCGCCTGGAGGGCCGGCGGCAGCTGACCGCCGACATGTGCGAGTTCAGCCTGCGCACCGAATGGCCGGCGGAATTCCTGGCCGGCCAGTACGCTCTGCTGTACCCGCCCGGCACTGAGGGGACCCGCGCCTATTCGATGGCCAACCGGCCCAATGCCGACGGCCTGTGGCAATTCGTCATCCGCCGCGTCCCGGGCGGCCGTGGCAGCAACGCCCTGTTCGACCAGGTCGCCATCGGCGATGAGATTCCCTTCGACGGCCCCTACGGCCATGCCTATCTGCGCGATGGAATCGAGCGGGAAATCGTCTGCATCGCCGGCGGCTCGGGCCTGGCGCCCATGCTGT
This sequence comes from Rhodocyclaceae bacterium, assembly GCA_018261935.1. GTDB lineage: Bacteria > Pseudomonadota > Gammaproteobacteria > Burkholderiales > Rhodocyclaceae > JAGTRP01. The sequence continues at coordinate 63,369 of JAGTRP010000005.1, read as the reverse complement.
CGGTCACCCGCGGGGCCCTGGCGCGCCCGGATGCGCCGCCGGTTCATTTCTTCGACGGGGTACGGACTACAGCCGACCTCTGCGGCGAAGCCATGCTCGGCGCCGGCCTGCTTGGCGGCGGGAGGCTCTCGTACACGCCGGTGCTGTCAGCCCCCGGCGCCTCTCCGGACTGGCGTGGCGCCACGGGCTTCGTGCACGAGCATATCGAGCGCGTCCTGCCGCACCCCCTGGAGCGCTACGAGTTCTACTTCGCCGGCCCTCCACCCATGATCGATGCCGTCCAGACCCTGCTGCTGCACCAGCACCAGGTGCCCTATCAGCAAATCCATTTCGACCGTTTCGTATAAGGAGTGAATGCATGCCCCAGCTTCACCGTCTTGCCCTCATCTTTGGTGCCCTCTGCCTGGCTGGCCAAGCGAACGCCACCAATGTTTTCCGTCTTGAGGGCTACGGCCCGGTTTCCCGCGGCATGGGCGGCACCAGCGCCGCCTATGACGTGGGCAGCGCGGCCCTGGTGGCCAACCCGGCCACCCTCGGCCTGGCAACCGATACCAGCCGGCTGGACCTGGGTTTCGACCTGGTCACCACCAGCCGGCTGAAGATCACCGATACCGCCACCGGCGAAACCGTCCGCTCGGGACACAAGGACATCACCAGCGCCTATTTCGCGCCCGAGGCCGGCTACGCCCGGCGTTCCGGGAACCTGACCTGGGGTGTCGGCGCCTATGCCGGCGGCGGCCTCGGCACGCAATACGGCAAGTCGAGCTTCCTGTCGCGGACGCCGGGCGGGATCGATACCGGCCTGGAGAATTCCAGCCGCCTGCTGGTGCTCCAGATTCCGGTCGGCGTCTCCTGGGAGGTCAATGATCGCCTCACGGTCGGCGCTGCCCTCGAGGCCATGTGGACCGGCCTGAACCTGAATCTTCTCCTCGGCGTCGATCAGGTCGGCAGCTTGATCGGGCAGAACCGCGCCCGGGGCTCCCTCGTCCCGGTGCTGGGCGGCATCCCGGGGCTGGAAGGCGCCCATTTCAGCCTCTCCAAAGGCAGCGACATCCATAGCGGCGTCGAGGCCTGGGGCTGGGGCGGACGCTTCGGCATGACCTACAAGGCATCGGAGAGCACCCGCGTCGGGGCGTCCTACACCCTGAAGAGCCATCTCGCCGACCTCAAGGGCCGCGCTCGGCTCACCGCCATCAGCTCGGTGGCCGGCCAGATACCCCTGTCCGGCGACATCAGCATCGTCGACTTCCAGATGCCTTCGGTGCTGACGGCCGGCGTTGCCCACCAGGCAACCGAGAACCTGCTGCTGGCGGCCGATGTTTCCTATATCGGCTGGAAGGATGCCATGAAGGACATCCGGGTTCGCTACACGGCCAACGGCGGCGGTGACCTGGCCATCGAACTGCCCCAGAACTACCGGGACGTGACCATCCTGAACCTCGGAGCCGCCTACCGGATCGACCGCTGGACCTGGCGCGCGGGGGCCAGCATCTCCAACCAGGCCATCCCGGACAACATGCTGTTCGCCGTGATCCCGGCAACGCCGACCAAGCATCTGTCCGCTGGCTTCTCCTATGACTTCGACCGGGCCAACGCCGTGAATTTTGCCTATTCCCACGCCCTGAAGCAGACCCTGAGCAACTCCAGCCTGCCGAACGTATCGACGGCCGCACCGATTCGCTCGGAACATACCCAGGACAACTTCGTCTTCAACTACACCCACCGCTTCTAAGAGCGCGCCCCATCTGGATACCTACCCGAAAGGAGTATAAGGTGGCAATTTCCCCACGGCATTGAGGCTCGTCCTTAGAATTCCGTGAAAAACATAAGGTCCGGCCAGCATCGGCTGGTACGGACCAAAACCCAACGGAGGAGACGAGAATGATGAAGCATTCCGGGAGAAATGCGTCCAAACGGCTGTCCCTGGTCAAGCCGGGGCTGCCTGAACCCAGCCCGGTTTCCGGACAGATTCCGGTGCCGGACATCCGGGACCTTGCCAAGCGCCTGCGCTTCGCCCCTCAACAGGGCCGCATCTGGCTCGACGATCAGCGCATGATGCTTATGCACCTCAGTTCTTTCGGTTCCCTGCGCCAGGAACTGATCGAAAGCCTCGGCAAGGAGGCGGCGCGGGGGCTGATCACCCGCATCGGCTACCAGGCCGGCAATCACGACGCCGCCATGACGCGGAAGGTCCGCGCCGGCTTCAAGGCCAATGACGATTTCCTCGCCGGTCCCCAGCTGGTTTCCCTCGAGGGCATCGTCCATTGCGAGCCGGCCGCCCTCGAAATCGATGTCGAGCGCGGCCACTATTATGGCGACTTCTACCTGATCGATTGTTCGGAAGCCGAAGCCCATATCGCCAGCTATGGCATCGGCAACGAGGGCGTCTGCTGGATGCTGTTGGGCTATGCCTGTGGCTATACCAGTGCTTTCATGGGCCGCCCGATCCTGTGGCGGGAAGTTGAATGCCGGGCCATGGGACACTCGCGCTGCCGTGTTGTCGGCAAGCCGGTGGAGGAATGGGGAGATGCCGACGACGACCTGCGCTTCCTGCAGATCGGCGATTTCGTGAAATGGGCGCCAAAGCGCCAATCGCCGCCAGCGGAATCGAGCCGGGTGGCAGAACGCATCTCCACCGCCAACGAGAACAGCTTCGGGATGGTGGGTATTTCGGCCGGCTTCAACACCGTCTGCCACATGGTGAGCAAGGCGGCTCCGACAGAGGCGACGGTGCTCTTTCTGGGCGAGAGCGGGGTCGGCAAGGAAATCTTTGCCAACAACCTGCACCGCCTGAGCCGGCGCAACGACGGGCCTTTCATCGCCATCAACTGCGCCGCTATCCCCGAGCACCTGATGGAGTCGGAACTATTCGGCGTCGAGAAGGGCGGGTACACCGGCGCCACCACATCGCGGCCAGGGCGCTTCGAGCGTGCCCACGGCGGTACGCTCTTCCTGGACGAAATCGGCACCCTGAGCTTCACCGCTCAGGGCAAGCTGCTCCGCGCCCTGCAGCAGGGCGAAATCGAACGGGTCGGGGACACCCGTACCCGCAAGATTGACGTTCGCCTGATCGCCGCGACCAATGTCAATCTGCGCGAGGAGGTGAAAGCCGGCAATTTCCGCGAGGATCTCTTTTTCCGCCTCAATGTCTTTCCCATCAAGGTGCCGCCCCTGCGGGAGCGGCGGGATGACATCCCGCTGATGATGAACTGGTTCCTGCAGCGCTTCGCCAAGCGGCATGGCAAGATCATTACCGGCTTCCGGGAGCGTGCCGTCGATGCCATCTTCACTTACGATTGGCCGGGCAACGTGCGCGAACTGGAGAACATGATCGAGCGCGCCGTCATTCTGGCGGAGGACGGCAATCCCCTCGACCTCTGCCACCTGTTCACCAGCGGGGAGGAGATCGACGCATCTTCCTATGTCTTGAAGCGCAACGGCGAAATCATTCTGGCCACCGACCCGATGGCCAAGGAACTGGAATACCGGCGGCCGGGCACCATGCCCAGCCTGGAGGAAACCGAAGCAGCAATGCTGCGCGCGGCTGTTGCCGAAGCAGGTGGGAATCTTTCGAAGGCTGCGCGGCTGCTCGGCATCAGCCGGCCCAAGCTGGCTTACCGGCTGCAGAAGTATGGCATTGCGATCGAATGATGAACTGGTGCTGAAGGTCCGGTTGCAGCCCTTCCAATGGCGTCATCGCGAGCTGCCATCAGGCTGTAAATCAGCCCGCAGTTGATCGACGCTTCCAACCGTCCGGTTTGCTCACGAGGGCTCGGCCCTTCGGCATTCCGCAGCGGCGGGAATTATTCCCAATGCTGGGTGATTTCGCTGGTCCAGGCGGTGGCGTCGAGGAGGGCCCGGTTGACGGTATCCGGGTCGAGGCCGGCGGCCCGGGCGGCCGCTTCCATGCGGGGCGGATCGAAGCCTTCGCAGGCTTCGGCCACTGCCAGAAGGGGAGCGTAGGGGCCGCTCCGCTCGAGCAGTGCGTTGCGGATATGGGTGGGCAGCAGGAGCTGGCGCACCGCGTCGGCCAAGGGGATGCGCAACAGGCGGTCGAGGCGGGAAAAGACGCCGGTGAGGAAGAGATGGTCCGCCTCGGCGGCAGGGAAGCGCTGGGCCCCCAGGAGCTCCATGATGCGGCCGCGGCCCAGGGAGGTCTCCACCAGGAGCCAGTCGGCGAAATCCGGGTCCTTCACCGAGAAGAGCAGCACCGAGAGCCAGCGCGCCAGGCGCTGGCGGCCGAGGAGGATGAGGGCCTGGTCGATGGAGGACACGGGCCGCGCCAGGCCGATGGCGGCGGAGTTGAGGTAGCGCAGGATGCGGAAGGTGAGCAGGGGGTCCTGCTTCAGGAGGGCGGCCACTTCGGCATTCTCGGCTTCCCCCTGGACCAGGTTGAAGAGGTGCAGGAGGTGCAGCTTGTGGGGGTCGCCCCGGGTCGGCTCGGCGCTTTCCCCGGCGGTGATGAAGGGGCCGTGGAAGTAGTCGAAGTGCCACTGGCGGCAGAGCTGGTAATCGTCCTTGGCCTCGATATTTACCGCCACCAGGGTGACCGGGTGGCGGACCTCGTCGCTGCGGATGGCGATGGAGAAATCCCGGACATTGCCGCCCTGGCTGGCGGCCACGTCGATGGCGGCGAACTCGGCCAGGGAGAGGGCGGCGGCGAAGGCCGGGTGCTTGGGCTGGCGGAAGAAGCCCAGGCGCAGCCCCCGGTTCTTCAGGGCGGCGCAGCGGGCCGACAGGGCCGCGGCATCGGTGGTTTCCGGCGCCAGCATGAGGAGCAGGACGGTATTCTGGGGCGGCAGCCGGTCCAGCCAGGGATTGTTCAGGGAAACCGTGGAGAGGGGCACGAAGGCCAGGTTCTTGCCCCAGCCTTCCTCCCGGGCGCTGCTGCACAGGCTCTTCAGGAGCGCGTCGTCGAGGGCCTGCTGGCGGCGGGTGGGGGCGTCCCCGAGTCCGGCATCGAGGTGCTGGAGGCGGAAGAGATGGCCGGCCGGCTGGCGCTCCCGGTTGAAGACGGCGTCCCGCCGGATGAAGGCGGAAGCGGATTCCTGTCCGCCGGCCGGGGTGGGGGCCGGGGAAGGGGATTCAGGCTCTTCCTTGCGGCCGAACAGTTTGCCTAGTCCGAATACCATGTTTGTCCCCCCGGAAAAAGAAATGCCCACCACGGACGTGGCAGGCATTTTCGCATGGGCAGCGGGTTTGGTTAAGGCTTACTGAACCTTGGCCTTGGCGCGCAGGTCCTTGAGGAGCTGCTCGACCTGCTGCTGGTTGGCCCGTTGCTGGAGCTGGGGCTTGACCTGCTCGAAGGGCGGCGGATTGAGGGGGCGGGTTTCTTCCAGCTGGATGACGTGGTAGCCGAATTCGGTCTTCACCGGATCCTTGGTGTATTCGCCCTTCTTGAGGGACTGCAGGGCATCGGCGAAGGGCTTCACATAGCTCTTGGGGGAGCTCCAGCCCAGTTCGCCGCCGTTGTCCTTGGAACCGGGGTCCTTGGACTGCTTGGCGAGCTCGGAGAAGGGTTCGCCCTTGTTGAGCTTGGCGATGATGGCCTTGGCGTCCTCTTCCTTGTCCACCAGGATGTGGCGGGCCTTGTACTCGGTGTTGCCGAGCTGGGCCTTGATGTTGTCGTATTCCTTCTTGAGCTGCTCGTCGGTCACCGGGTGGGACTTCACATAGTCGGACAGGAAGGACTGGATCAGGACGGCCTGGCGGGCGAGGTCCATCTTGGCGGCGACGTCGGGACGCTTGTCGATGCCCTTCTTCTTGGCTTCCTGGCTCAGGATTTCCCGGCGAACCAGCTCTTCCTTGATGGCGTTCTGGAGTTCGGGGGTATCCGGCGCGCCCTGGGCCTTCTGCTCGGCGGCGAAGGCATCGTAGAGATTTTGCGGGATGGGCTGGCCGTTGACGGTAGCGGCAGGCTTGCTCTTGTCCGCCGCCAGGACGGGAGCCGTCAGGACCGCGGCGGCCACCAGGACGGCAGCCAGACGGGAGAGTGTGGGCATCTTGATTCCTTGTTGTGGTTTGGTTGCAGAATGGAAAATTATACTTCCTCCGGTGCCCTGGCATGGATGACCAAGGCATGGATACCGCTGCGCTTCAGGTCGCCCACCGCCTCGTGGACCAGGCGATGGCGGGCCAGGGTGTTCTTGCCGGAAAAGGCGGCGGCGACGATGGTCACCTGGTAATGGCCACCCTCCCGGGCGCCGGCATGGCCGGCATGGCGATGGGAGTCGTCCACGATGTCCACCTGCAGGGGCTGCAGAACGGCCAGCCGTTCCTTCAGCAGGGCGACGGTCGGAGAGTCGCTCACGCCGGCAGGACTTTCTTGAACGGCTTCACCGACACCTGCTCATAGACGCCGGCGGCGACGTAGGGATCGGCATCGGCCCAGCCCTGGGCCGCTTCGAGGGACTCGAACTCGGCGACGATGACGCTGCCGGAGAAGCCTGCGGGGCCGGGGTCGGGGGAATCGATGGCGGGGCAGGGGCCGGCCAGGAGCAGGCGGCCCTGGGCCTGGAGTTCCTGCAGCCGGGCCAGGTGGGCGGGACGGGCGGCGAGGCGGGCAGCCAGGGAGTCGGGGCGGTCTTCGCCGACGATGACGTAGAACATCATTTCTTTTCCTCGAGGTACTTGGACAATACGAAGCCTTGCGCCAGCACGAACAGGAGCAGAAGCCCCATGCCGCCGAACAGCTTGAAGTTCACCCAGACGTCCTGCGGAAAGTTGAAGGCGACGTAGAGATTGGCGGCCCCCATGAACAGGAAGAAGCCGATCCAGGCGGCGTTCATCCGGGCCCAGACCGGCTCGGGCAGTTCCATCTGCTCGCCGAGCATGGTCCGGATGGCATTTTTCTTGAGCACCAGGGTGGCGAAGCCCATGCTGCCGGCAAAGATCCAGTAAAGGATGGTGGGCTTCAGCTTGATGAAGGTGTCGTCCTTGAAAACCAGGGTCATGCCGCCGAAAAACACCACCAGCACAAGGCTTACCCACAGCATCTTGTCCACCTTGCCATGGCGGAACCAGACCCAGCCGATCTGCACGAAGGTGGCGAGGATGACGACCAGCGTTGCCGCCAGGATGGGAGCCTGGGCGGTATCCACCGCGCCCAGTCCGGGAACCTGCCCGAGCCAGGCGGCGACGGCGTCCGGGGATTTTTCGGAAAACTTGAAGGTGGTGAAGAAAAGAATGACCGGGAAGAGGTCGAAGAGAATCTTCATGATGGCTGCTAGGGTTGAGTCCGGCGATTATCGGAATTTCATGGCGGAATGTCCATGCTGCCAAGTCCCCAGTTCCATAGCAGGGCTTTGGTGATGAATATACCTATGGTATATTGGCTCGATTACCGGAGCGTGATATCGATTGCGATCGGCGCGCCGGCCCGAACGTCCGGAACACAAGATTCGGCAGCAGGGACTGGAGAAGAAAGTTGGCAGAGGAATTCGTACTCGACAAATCCACCATCCTGAGGCGTCTCGGGGGTGACGAGGAGCTTTTCGCTACCATGGCCGACATGTACCTGCAGGACTGGAGCCACTACGGCACCCAGATCGCCGTGGCGCTGGCCGCCGCTGACGCGGCACTCCTGCGGCGCCACGCCCATACCATCAAGAGCCTGCTGGCCACCTTCGTCGATGACCATGGCGCCGCCCTGGCCTCGGTAGCCGAGCAGCAGGCCCGGGACGGCAATCTGTCCGCCCTTCCGGACCTGGTGCCGAAGGTGCAGGAGCGGCTGCGCCTGGTGGCCGCAGCCCTCGGCCCCGGGAAGGGCTAAGCGGGCACGACGAGGCAGGCCGCCGCCCCAGCGGCGCCGCCGGCCGGACCATGGGGGACGACCCCCAGGAGCGGCGCGGGCAGGCGCCGACGCAGCGCCGCCAGATTTTCCTCGAAGCGGGTCATGGCCGGATCGACCCGGTTCGCCACCCAGCCGGCCAGGGTCAGGCCCCGGGCGGCGATGGCCTCGGCCGTGAGCAGGGCGTGGCTGATGCAACCCAGGCGCATGCCCACCACCAGGATCACCGGCAGGCCCAGGGCCACGGCCAGATCGGCGCTGTCCCGGTCCTCCCCCAGGGGGACGCGAAAGCCGCCAACCCCTTCCACCACGACCACGTCGGCCTGGGCGGCGAGCTCCCCATAGGCCTTTCCGATGCGGGCGAAGTCGATGTCGATTCCCTCTTCCGCCGCGGCGATGTGGGGGGCGATGGGGGCCTGGAAAAGATAGGGGTTGATAAGCCGCAGCGGCAGGTCGAGGCTGCTCGCGGCCCGCAGCTGCTCCACGTCCTCGTTGGTGCCGTCGGGAGCGGTGCCGGCGGCCACCGGCTTCATCCCCACCGCCGACCAGCCTCGGGCCCGGGCGGCATGGAGGAGGGTGCAGGCGACGAAGGTCTTGCCGATTTCCGTGTCGGTACCGGCGATGAACCAGGCGTGTTTCATTTTTGGCTGTGGATGGTGATGACGTCGTAGGTGAGGGGAAGGCCCCGGGTTTCCCGCAGGGCCTCGTAGGCGGCTTCCGCCCGCTGCCAGGCGGTGCGGCTCATGAGCCCGGGGCGGCGGCCGGAGCCCACCTGATTGGCGCCGACTGCCTTCACTGCCCGCAGCAGGGTCTTGAGGTCCGGGTAGTGGCAGACCTGTTGCCGGCGGCTGATGCGATGATCCGAAAAGCCGGCGGCGGCAAGCCGGGCTGCGATCTGGCCGGGGGTCTGGAAGGCCAGGGTGTGGCGGTGGGCATCGGCCGCCGAAAAGGCGGAGCGCAATTCGGCAAAGGTGCCCGGGCCCAAGGTGGAGACGGCCAGGTGCCCGCCGGCCTTGAGGACACGCCGGGCTTCGGCGAGGGCGGTGTCCAGGTCGCACCACTGCAGGGCCAGGCTGGACCAGTAGAGTCCGACGGAAGCGGCGGCCAGGGGCAGACGCTCGGCATCCCCAGCCAGGCGCAGAGCGGGCGCCCGGATGGTGGCGAGCATGGCAGGGGAGAGGTCGAGGGCGACCAGGGCGGCGGCCGGGAAGCGTTCCCGCAGGAGGCGCAGGGCGTAGCCGGTGCCGCAGCCGACGTCGAGAACCACGTCCGGCGCCAGCGTTGCCGGCAGGGCATCCGCCTGCCAGTCGCAAATCAGGCGCTGGACCTGGGCGGCGCTGTCGTAGGTAGCGGCGGCCCGCTCGAAGGATTGCCGTACTCGGTGCTTAGGGGGTTGGGTCATTCAGGAAAGCAGTGATCCGGGCCTGGAAGGCGGTCGGATCGGAAACGAAGGGAGCGTGGGCACTGGCCGGGAAGACCTCGAGCCGGGCCCGGGGCATGAGGGCCGCCAGGGCCTCGGCCGCAGGGAGAGGCATGAGGGGGTCGGCAGCGCCGTGGAGGATGAGGGCCGGCGCGGCCACGGCGGGGGCGATGGGCCGCAGGTCAACGTCCCGAAGCCAGGCGAGGCCGGTGGCCAGGGCCACTGCGGTTGGGCGCGGGTCGGCCCGCTCCAGGAGTTCCCGGGTGACGGCCTTGGCCCGGGCGTCGCCCCGGTTGAAGCCGCCCACGAAGCGGGGCAGCATGGCTTCCACGTCGGCCGCCACGGCGGCGGTGAATTCCGCCAGCACTCCCGGGGCCATGGCGTCGGGCCAGCCTTCCCGCTGGACGAAGGACGCCGTGCCGGCCACCAGCACCAGCTTTCCGACCTTTTCTGGCGCCCGGGAGGCAGCGGCCAGGGCCAGCATGGCGCCCAGGGACCAGCCGCAGAGGATGCTGCCGGGGGCGAGGCTTTCAGCCAGGGCGTTGGCGGCGGCATGGAAATCGTCGATGAGGGGCGCTTCCCCATAGCCGGGCAGGTCGGCGACGGTGCCGCCGAGGGCGTCGATGGTGGGCTGCCAGGGGCCACGGCCCAGGCACCAGCCGGGAACGAAGACCAGGGGAGCGCTCATGCCAACTCCCTCAGGGCGCCGATGAGTTGGTCCACATCCGCCTCCCTGTGGGCGGCGGAGAGGGAGATGCGCAGCCGCGCCGTGCCCTTGGGGACCGTCGGCGGGCGGATGGCCGGGACCCACAGCCCGCGCTCGGCGAGGGCCTGGGAGAGCCGCAGGGCGTCCTCGTTGCCGCCCACCACCAGGGGCTGGATGGCGGTGGGGGAGGGCAGGAGCTGCCAGGGCAGGCCGGCGAGGCCATCCTGCAATTGCCGGATGAGGGCCGTGAGGTGGGCCCGCCGGTCGTCGCCGGCGGCGATGATGTCCAGGCTTTTCAGGAGGGCGCAGGCCACGGCGGGGGGCGCGGCGGTGGTGAAGATGTAGGTGCGGGCCCGCTGGATCAGGTATTCGATGGCGATGTCAGAGCCGGCCACGAAGGCGCCGGAGACCCCGGCCGCCTTGCCCAGGGTGCCCATGAGGAGGATCCGGGGATGGGCCGGGATGCCGCAGTGGTCCAGGGCGCCCCGGCCGTGGCGGCCGAGGACGCCGAAGCCGTGGGCGTCGTCCACCACCAGCCAGGCGTCGAAGCGCTCGGCCAGTTCGAAGAGTTCGGGCAAAGGAGTGAGGTCGCCGTCCATGCTGAAGACGGCATCGGTAACGATGATCTTCTCCGCCGCCTCGCTTGCCGCCAGCTGGCGCTCCAGGGTCGCCAGGTCGTTGTGGGGATAGCGGTGGGATTCCGCCCCCTGGGCCTTGGCAAGCTGCACCGCATCGATGAGGGAGGCGTGGTTGAGCTTGTCGGCGAAGACCGCACTGCCGCGCCCGGCCAGGGTCGGCACCACGGCGAGGTTGGCCAGGTAGCCGGTGGAGAAGGTCAGGGTGCGGGGAAAGCCGGTGAAGGCAGCCAGCCGTTCTTCCAGTTCCTGGTGGGGCGCCAGATGGCCGCTCACCAGGTGGGAGGCGCCGCTGCCGGCGCCCCAACGCCGGGCGCCCTCGGCCATGGCTTCGGCGATCTCCGGATGGGCGGCGAGGCCCAGGTAGTCGTTGCTGGTGAAGGCCAGCATGGGGCGGCCGTCCACCACAGCGTGGGGGCCGCAGGGGGCGGCCAGGACGCGGCGGCGGCGGGTGAGGCCATCGGCGGCAATGGCCGCGAGCTCGGTCTTGAGGCGGTCTTCGATCACGCCAGGGCCTCTTCGAGGGCGCCTGCCGCCGCCCGGCCCAGGTGGGCGATCTCGGCCTCGTCCAGGATGTAGGGGGGCATCAGGTACACGGTGCTGCCGATGGGGCGGACCAGGGCTTCCCGTGCCAGTGCCGCCCGGTAGAAGCGGCGGGAGAAGGCCGGGTCGGGGGTGTCCACGTCGAAGGCCAGGATCATGCCCCGCTGGCGCATATGGCGGACCTGGGGATGGCCGGCGAGGGGGGCGAGGGCGGCGCCCAGGCGTTCGGCCCGGCGGCGGTTGGCGGCGATCACGTCGTCCTCCCGGAAGATGTCCAGGGTGGCGAGGGCCGCCCGGCAGGCCAGGGGGTTGCCGGTGTAGGAGTGGGAATGGAGGAAGCCCCGGGTCACGGCGTCGTCGTAGAAGGCGCCATAGACGGTGTCGGTGGTGAGGACCACGGAGAGGGGCAGGTAGCCGCCGGAAATACCCTTGGAGAGGCAGAGGAAATCCGGGCGGATACCGGCCTGCTCATGGGCGAAGAATGTGCCGGTGCGCCCGCACCCCACGGCGATCTCGTCGCAGATGAGATGCACCTCGAAGCGGTCGCAGAGGGCCCGGGCCAGCTTCAGGTATTCCGGGTCGTACATGGCCATGCCGGTGGCGCCCTGGACCAGGGGTTCGACGATGAGGGCGGCGATGTTGTCCCCGTGGGCCTCCAGGTGGGCCTCCAGGGCAGCCGCGGCGCGGCGCGCCACGTCGGCCGGGGTTTCCCCCGCCTCGGCCTGGCGGGCGTCAGGGCAGGGCACCACGGTGGCGGCCCGCACCAGGGGGGCGTAGGCCTCCTTGAAGAGGGCGACGTCGGTCACCGCCAGGGCGCCCACCGTCTCGCCGTGGTAGCTGCCGGCCAGGCACAGGAATTCCTGCTTCTGGCAGCGGCCGGCGTTCTGCCAGTAATGGAAGCTCATCTTGAGGGCGATCTCGGTGGCCGAGGCGCCGTCGGAAGCGTAGAAGGCATGGCCCAGCGCCCCACCGGTGAGGGCGGAAAGGCGCTCGGACAACTCCACCACAGGGGCGTGGGTGAAGCCCGCCAGCATGACGTGCTCCAGGCGCTCCAGCTGGTCCTTCAAGGCGGCGTTGATGCGCGGATTGGCGTGGCCGAAGAGATTGGTCCACCAGGAGCTGATGCCATCCAGGTAGCGCCGGCCGTCGAAGTCGTAGAGCCAAGCCCCGGCGCCCCGGGCGATGGGCACCAGGGGCAGGTCGCCCGTCGCATGGTGGCGCATCTGGGTGCAGGGGTGCCAGACGGCGGCCTGGCTGCGGGCCAGCCAATCGGAGTTGTTCATCAGTGCAGAACCTGGGAGTTGGAGGTGGGCTGCTCGGGCATTTCCGCATGCACCAGCTCCCCTTCCGGGTCGGGGTACATGGGGGCGCCGCAGTCGTCGCAGAATTCCATGGGGAAGTGGTGATCCAGGAAGACCACCTCCTTGACGCCGCATTCCCGCAGCACCGACTCGATTTCGCCGGCCGCGTCGGTGGCCTCGTCCTCGGCGCCCAGCAGGGGCCAGACGATGCCGTGCCAGGTGGCTTCCTTGTTGTCCCGGGGGCCGAGGCCGACCCGGTATTCCTCCATGCGGCGGTCGTAGAAGGGACCGACCACCGCCCGCAGGTCGGCGGGGGTGATGCCCTGGACGGTCTGCAGGAAGGCGACGGAGGTCTTCAGGGAATAGGGGCGGGACGCCCGGTCGGCCTGCCGGCAGGCGGTGTGGTAGGCATCCGCCAGCAGCGGCTGGTAGGCGCAGCCGGTGAGGAGCGGCTCCAGGTTGGGGCTGCCCTGCTTGACCCACTCCTTGAGGGCGGCCTCGCGGCTGCCGTCGGCCTCGTTCCAGCGGAACACCGCCTGGCCCCGGGGCACCGCCACGGCGCCCACCAGGTAGCGAACATCCGACAGGAAGCGGTTGGTTTCGGCCAGGGTCTCGGTGTCGATGGCCAGGTGCTGGCCGGCCAGGGCGGCGGTGCCCAGTTCCCGCATCAGGAGCCAGGTGTCGCAGAAGCTCCTGGGCAGCTGGTCCGGGCTGAAGAGGAAATCGGCCAGGGCGACCTTGGCGCTGGCACCGAAGACGTGGGCGCCGAGTTGCACTTTCAGGGCATCCAGGCTGTTCCCGGGCAGGCTGCAGGCGGGAATGGAAAAGCGGGACCAGGCCAGCACCGGGGCCGCGAAGAGGAGAATGTCGAATTCCTGGCCCTTGGCTTCCAGGCGGCTGGACTCGGCCCGCGCCTCCACCATGTCGGCCAGTTCGTCGTGGGCCCGGGGATTGGTCTCGAACAGGCGGTCGAGGGCGGTGTTGATGTCATCCTCGGCGCCGTTCTTGAGGAGGCTGTCCACCAGTTCGGCGAGACGGCTCTCCCACCAGGCGTCCTCCAGCTTGCAGCCGGATTCGGAGAGGCCGGTGGCCAGGCGTTGCAGTTCGGCGGCGTCCCGGGAAATGCGGGCGCGGGTGCCGAAACGGGTGCGTTTCATAGGGGTGACTCGCGTGGGAAAGGGGAGAAAGGGCGTAATTTTACCAAGCCGGTAAAATTGGAAGGGTCCCGATTGCAGGAGAGTTTGATGCTGATGGTCCTTTCCCCGGCGAAAACGCTGGATTTCAAGACGCCGCCCCATGTCGATGCCTATAGCCAGCCGGGCTTCACGGCCGACTCCCAGATCCTCATGGAGCAGTTGCGCACCCTGTCGCCGGTGGATATCGCCCGCCTCATGGATCTCTCCGATCCCCTGGCTGTCCTCAATTTCAATCGCTACGCCGAGTGGCATCTGCCCTTCAGCCCGGAGAACGCCAAGGCGGCCGCCCTGGCCTTCGACGGCGATGTCTACGACGGCCTGGATGCCCGGAACCTGTCCGCCGCCGACCTGGATTTCGCCCAGCCCCGGCTGCGCATCCTTTCCGGCCTCTACGGCCTCCTACGCCCCCTCGACCTGATCCAGCCCTACCGCCTGGAGATGGGCACCAAGCTCGCCAACGCCCGGGGCAAGGACCTCTACGCCTTCTGGGGGGAGCGGCTGGTGGAGGCGGTGAATGCGGAACTGGCCGCCATGCCCCGCCCGGTGCTGGTGAACCTGGCCTCCGAGGAGTATTTCAAGGCCCTGGTGCCGAGGAAGCTGCGGGCCACCGTCATCCAGCCGGTGTTCGAGGACTGGAAGGGCGGCCGCTACAAGATCATCAGTTTCTACGCCAAGCGGGCCCGGGGCATGATGGCCCGCTTCGCCATCGAGAGGCGCCTCACCGAGCCGGAGGGCCTGCAGGGCTTCGATAGCAGCGGCTACGCCTTCGCTCCCGAAGCCTCGGACGAGACCACCTGGGTCTTCCGCCGCCGGGAGGCCTGAGGCCCCGGCAGGCTCAGATGAGGATGTAGCGGTTCGGCCGGGCCGTTGCCTGATGCAGGGCGGCCAAGCCGGTCTGGGCGGAAAAGCGCACCAGGCAGACGATCCACTGCCGCCGGTCGGCGCTGTGCATGGTCGGCAGTTCGTATTGCAGGGTGCCGTCGCCCCATCCCCAGCGCACGGCGTTGGGAGTGATCCGCAGGTGCTCGGCCGGGGAATTGAGCCAGGCGAGCAGGCCCCGCAGCATGTTTTCCGGGGCGAGTTCCTTCACCGGAGCCTCGTCCTGGCGGCGCAAGCGCTGGACGTGCTCGCCGAAGCCCTTGAGGAGGCGATCTACCGCCACCAGGCGCAGATAATTGCGGGTGTCCTGCTCGGTGGGAGCCAGGCTGCGCAGGGTATGGTCGGCGAAGACCGGCGGCTGGCCGGAGGCCCCGTCTCCGGGCCGGCGGCGCATGCCGAGGAGGGCATGGACCTGGACATGGCCGCTGTCGGCCAGGGAGGGCAGGGATTCCCGGACTTCGATGCTGTGGTTGAGGGCGGTGGCGATGTCGCCGGTGGTGGGAAAGATGGAGGTCAGGAATCCGTCGCTGCCGTAGGTTTCCGGGGCCAGGACGAAGGGCCCGGGGATGCTGGCGATTTCCCGGTCGAAGTATTCGATGGCGAAGGCCAGTGCCGGCTTCAGGCGAGCCTCGAAATCCGGCACCCGGGCGAGGCCGGGACCGAACAGGCTAGCCACCTCGGCCAGGAAGGGATGGTGGGCCGGCCTTGCGGACTGGCGGCGCCGGACGAGATGGGACAGTTTTCCGAACACGCTCATTCGAGGACTCTCCTGACGGGGTGCGCCCGTATTTTCGGCATGCAGGCCTGAAGCCGGGAATAATGACAAAGCGTTATTTTGGCATATTGGGAAGGTCGCTGCTCCCGGCGTCGATGAAAGGAAGGGCAGTGGCCGGCGTGAGGATGCGAAAAGGCAGTTTGGTCCGGCCCTTGAGCTTCAGCAGGGCCTTGTCCTTGCTGATGAGCAGATGGGCCCCGCTACGGGCGGCGAGTTCGAGGAACTTCTGGTCGTCCCGGTCCCGGCATCGGGGCAATTCGGGGGCCGGGCCCAGGGGGACCGGGACCGCCAGGGTGCGGTAGCGTTCCAGCAGGAGGGCGCCGGCCGGGGCGGAGAGCCCGAACTCCGGGTAGGCCACCACCCGGCGCAACTCTTCCAGGCCGGCGTCGTCAGCGAAGCAGCGGGCCCGCCCGCTGGCGAAAATCCCCAGGAGCGGCGTCGCCGCCGGGTCGGCGAAATGGAGGAGGTCGAGGACGACGTTGGTGTCGAGGACGAGGCGCAGCATGGAGGCGGATTATAATGCGCCGCTTTCCGAACCGTTCCCGCCCATGTCCCGTATTCTCCTCGCCCCCATGGAAGGACTTGCCGACGACGTCCTGCGCGACGTCCTCACCGGCATCGGCGGCTACGACTGGTGCGTCACCGAATTCGTGCGGGTCTCGGGGACCGTGCTCCCCAGCCGTTACTTCACCCGGGTCTGCCCGGAGCTGAAGAACGGCAGCCGCACCGGGTCCGGGACTCCGGTGCGGGTCCAGCTCATGGGTTCCGATCCCGGGTGCCTGGCGGAGAACGCCGCCCGGCTGGCGGCCCTGAACCCTGCCGGCATCGATCTCAATTTCGGCTGCCCGGCCCCCCTGGTGAACCGCCACGGCGGCGGGGCGTCCCTCCTGGCCGATCCGGAACTGCTCCACCGCATCGCCGCCGCCGTCCGGCCCATGGTGCCGGCCGCCATCCCCTTTTCCGCCAAGATGCGCCTGGGCATCCAGGACCCGGCCCAGGCCCTCGACTGCGCCCGGGCCCTGGCGGCGGGGGGCATCGATGAACTGGTCGTCCACGGCCGCACCAAGGTCGACGGCTACCGGCCGCCGGCCCGCTGGGAATGGATTGCCCGGGTGCGGGAGGCGGTGCCAGTGCCGGTGATCGCCAATGGCGAGATCTGGAATCCGGCGGACTACGAGCGCTGCCGGGCGGCCACCGGCTGCGCCGACGTCATGCTGGGCCGCGGTGCCATCGCCGATCCCCTGCTGGCCCGGCGCCTGCGGGGCGAAGCGGTAGGCGGCTGGGAAGCGCTGATGCCGGCCGTGGCCCGGTTCTGGTCCGGGGTGCGCCGCAAGCTGGAAGACCGGCACGCCCCGGGGCGGCTCAAGCAGTGGCTGGGGCTGCTGCGGCGCGCCTATCCCGAGGCGGAAGACCTCTACCGGCGGGTGCGCCCCTTGAAGAAGGCTGGGGAGGTGGAAGCCGTGCTCGCTGCAGCCGGCATCCTGACCGCTCTGCCCCTGGCCGCATGAGTCCTTGCCAATCCTGCGGCGCCTGCTGTGCCGCCTTCCGGGTGGATTTCCATCCCGCCGAACTGGCGGGGGGCGCCTTTGCCTGGGGGGAAGGAGTGCCCCGGGAATTGACCGTGCCGGTCACGGCGCACCTTGTCCGAATGGCCGGCACCGACGCCGGGCCGCCCCGCTGCGTAGCCCTGGGGGGCGAAATCGGCCGGCAGGTGGCCTGCGGCATCTACGGGGTGCGGCCGTCCCCTTGCCGGGAATTCGACGTGGAGCACGAGGCCTGCAACCGGGCCCGCCGCCTCCACGGGCTACCGCCTCTGCCGTAGATGGTCTTGGCATAAATGCAGTTTATCCCCGGTTTTGTGGGGTAAGCCTGTGGATAAGCTCGGGACAGGTTGCGTAAGCTGCTGTCGTAATGGGGAAATTCGGAACTGACTATTTTTTGGGCGGCACGGCCGGGCCGGAGGCGAGGCGATGGGCCCAGCGGGTGGTTTCCGGCAGGCGGTAGCGGGTCACGGCCCGCATCACCCAATGGAGGGCGGTCTCCAGGCAGATGCGGTGGCCTGGCGAGATGTAGAGGGGCGCCACGCCCGCCCGGCTGCGCAGGACGGCGCCGATGGTCTCGCCCTTGTCCACCAGGGGCGTCCACTCGCCGCGGCCTTCGGGCACGGGGCCATGCCTGCCGATGAGGCGGCTCTTGGCGACGCCGACGCTGGGGAAGTCGGCCACCAGCCCCAGGTGGCAGGCGATGCCGATGCGGCGGGGATGGGCGATGCCCTGGCCATCCACCAGCAGGAGGTCGGGGCGGATCGTGAGGCCCTTCATGGCATCCAGGATGGCAGGGATCTCCCGGAAGGAGAGGAGCCCGGGAATGTAGGGAAACTCCGTGGGACGGCGGGCGATGGCCTGGTCCACCAGCTGCAGGGTGTCGGCGTCCAGGACGGCGACGGCCGCCCGGGTGACCGTGCCCGATGCTTCGAAGCCCACGTCCACGCCGGCAATGTGCCGGACTTCCCCCAGGCGATCGGTCAGTTCGATCCGGGGCGCCAGGGTTTTCTGGAACGCAACGGCTTCACCCGGGGTCAAGTGGTCTTCTTCCGGGACCGGGTACGCTTGGGAGGCGGCGCCAGCATCTGGGTCTCGATGAGCTCGGCCGGCACCGGCTTGGAGAACAGGAAACCCTGCAGGTAGTCGCAGCCCAGGCGGGCCAGCTGATCGCGCTGGGCAGCCGTTTCGACCCCCTCGGCAATCACCGTCAGCCGCAGGCTGTGGGCCAGGGTCATGATGCCGGTGACGATGGCGACGGCGTCGGCGTCGTCCGGGATGTCGCTGATGAAGGAACGGTCGATCTTCAGGTAGTCGGCGGGCAGGTGCTTCAGGTAGGCCAGGGACGAGTAGCCGGTGCCGAAGTCGTCGATGGAGATGCGGACTCCCAGTTCCCGCAGGCTGTGCAGGATGCTGGCCGGGTCGCGGGCCTGCTCCATGAGAACGCTCTCGGTGATCTCGAGGATGAGGACGTCGGCCGGCAGCCCGCTGTCCTTGAGGGCGTTGAGTACCACTTGGCAGAGGTCTTCCTGTTCCAGCTGCTTGGCGGAGAGATTGACCGCCACCCGCTGCAGGGGCAGGCCGGCATCCAGCCAGGCCTTGGTCTGGAAGCAGGCGGTGCGCAGCACCCGCTCGCCGAGGGGAAGGATGAGGCCGGTCTCTTCTGCCACCGGGATGAATTCCATTGGCGAGACGATGCCGCGCTCGGGGTGCCGCCAGCGCACCAGGGCCTCGACGCTGGTGATGGCCTGGGAGCGGCAATCCACCACCGGCTGGTAGAAGACGGTGATCTCGTCCCGCTCCAGGGCCCGGCGCAGGGCGTTCTCCACCTGCACCCGCTCGGCGATGGCCGATTCCATGGCGGCTTCGTAATAGCAGAAGCCGCTGCCGGTCTGCTTGGCGCGATACATGGCGGTGTCGGCATGGCGCAGCAGGCTGCTGACGTCGCTGCCGTCGGTGGGATACACCGAAATGCCGATGCTGGCGGTGAGGAAAATCTCCTGCTTGTCGATCTCCAGCTGTGCCGACACGGTGCGGCAGATGTTCTGGGCGACGTTGCCGGCGACGCCGGGGTTGGGAATGTCGTCCAGGAGGATGGTGAATTCGTCGCCCCCCAGGCGGGCGACGTAGTCGTCGCTGCGCACGCAGCCCGTGATGCGCTTGGACATGGCGGTCAGCAAACGGTCGCCGACCTCGTGCCCGAGGGTGTCGTTCACGTACTTGAAGCGGTCGAGGTCGAGGAAAAGAATGGCCATCATGCCGTTGCGGCCGGCAGTGCGCTCGATGGCGCGCTGCAGCTGGTCCATGAAGAGGGCCCGGTTGGGGAGCCCGGTCAGGGTGTCCTTGTAGGAAAGCTGGCGAACGTGGCGCTCGGCCCGGGTGGCGTCGATGATGCGCCGTACCCGCTGATTGACCACCGACAGGTGGATGGGTTTCGGGATGAAATCGCAGGCCCCGGCCTCGAAGGCCCGTTCGATGGCCTGCCGGTCCTCGAGGGCGGTGATCATGAGCACCGGGATGTCCTGCCAGCGGGGATGGGCCTTCAGGAAGGCACAGGCGGCGAAACCATCCATGACCGGCATCATGGCATCCATCAGGATGGCGTCGGCGGCAGCGGTTTCCAGCCAGGCCAGGGCGGCATTGCCGTCGGCCGCCTCGGCGACCCGGAAACCGCTGCGCCGCAGGACGTGGCGCAGGGCGGAGCGGGTGCTGCGGTCGTCGTCCACCACCAGCACCAGGGGCGCCTCATCCGCCACGGTGATTTCGCCGGCCTCGTCGGTGGAAGGGAGATGGCTAGCGAGGGCGGGTTCCACCAGGGCGAATTCGGTGCGCAGCCGGGTTACCAGATCGCCGGTTCCGGTCAGGGCGCCAGCCTCGGCATGAAGCTCGAGTTCCTTGGCTACGCTGGCGATGGTGTTGGCCCCCAGGTTGCCGGCGGCACCCTTGATGATGTGGGCGACCTGCCGCAGGGTGGCGGAATTGCCGTTGCTCACCGCCGCTTCGAGTTCGAGCAGATAGCCCGGCATATCTTCCAGGAAGGGGCGGATGGCGGCGCCGACGGCGTCGCCCAGGGCCTCCCGCAGCTGCATGAGGACCGCAGAGTCGAGGGGCTCCCCGGCCGCCGCTTCGGGGGCCTTCGGCTGTTCCACCAGGGGGATTTCCGACCATTCGAGCCAGTGCTGCAGCTTGGCAGCCAGGGTGTGCAGGGTGAGGGGCTTCCCGAGATGGTCGTCCATGCCCGCCGCCAGGCATTTCTCGATGTCCACCGCCTGGGTATTGGCGGTCATGGCCACGATCGGGATGCGGCGTCCGCTGGCCGCCTCCTGCCGGCGGATGCTGGCGGTGGCTTGGTAGCCGTCGGTTTCGGGCATGTTGCAGTCCATCAGGATGAGGTCCCAATGGCCGCTCTGCCAGGCGGCGATGGCTTCGCTGCCGTCTTCGGCCACCCCGCTCGTGCAGCCCAGGAGCCGCAGCATGCCGGCAGCGACCACCCGGTTGGTCTGGTTGTCCTCGGCGATGAGGATGTGTCCGCGTTTCTTCACCTCTCCGGCATTAGCCGGCAGGGGAGGGGCCTTGATCGGAGTGGCGGGGGTGCAGGGCAGGGTGAACCAGAAGGTGCTGCCTTGGCCGGGACTGCTGTTGAGCCCGATCTCGCCCCCCAGCAGCTGCACCAGCTGCTTGCAGATGGCCAGTCCCAGGCCACTGCCGCCGAAGCGCCGGGTGGTGGAGGTGTCGGCTTGGGTAAAGGAGTCGAAAATGGCCGTCTGGTGTTCCGGCGCAATGCCGATGCCCGTGTCCGATACGCTGAAGCGGATTTGCCCGGCCGAATCCATATCCACGCTGAGGGCGATGCGGCCCCGGTCGGTGAATTTGATGGCATTGCCGACGAGATTGGTGAGCACCCGGCGAATCCCGGCCGCATCGCCGATCAGGCGCAGCGGGACAGCGGGCGCGAGGTGCGCCGACAGATCCAGCCCCTTGGCGGCGGCTTGGCTGAGGAAAAGGTTCCGGGTGCCGTCGATGAGGGGGCGCAATTCGAAATCCGCCTTCTCGGCCTCCATGCGGCCGGCCTCCAGGCGGGAGAAGTCCAGGATGTTGTTGACCAGTTCCAGGAGGTATTGGGACGAATCCCAGGCCATCCCGAGCAACTGCTGCTGCTCGGGGTCCATGGGGCCGGTCTTCAGGAGATCGAGGGTGCCGATGACGCCGTTCAAGGGCGTGCGGATTTCGTGGCTGACGGTGGCGGCGAAATCGGCCTTGAGCTTGGCGAAGCGCAGGGCGCTGTCCCGGGCCGTGCGCAGTTCCGCTTCCCGTTCCTCGAGCGCTCCCATCATGCTGTTGAAGGCATGGGCCATGTCGGCCAGGTCGCGAGGGCCCGACAGGCTGGCCCGCAGCCCGTTTTCGCCATTTTCGGCCCGGGCCATGATTTCCGACAGGTCGCTGAGCGGCCGCATCAGGCGGGTCACCAGAAGCCGCAGGGCGAAGAGGAAGAAGACGGCGAATAGCAGGCCGGTGACGAAATTGACCAGGAAGACTTCACGCATCAGCCGGGTCAGGGTGGCCTTGCTCTGGCTGATGCGAACGAAGCCGAGGACCTCTTCCTTGCGCTCAGTCATCTCGAAGGGCGAGTCGCCGCCGGATTTTGCGAGCACCGGCGCGACGAAACGCCAGTCCGATTCATTTTCGCTTTCCAGATAGGCGTCCCGGATATTTCCAGCGGGAGCAGGCGCTTCATTGGCCTGCTCCTGGCCTCGGGCCAGCAGCAGGCGGCCATCGGCATGGTGGAGTTCGGCCCGGATGACATCGGGGAAAGCCAAGGTGGCCGAGATGGCTTCGTCCACATTTTCTGGCGAGCCGAAAATCAGCGCCAGCCGGCTCTGGGCGGCCAGGTTCTGGGCAATGCGCTCGCCCTGGAGCAGCTGGTTGGTACGGATCTGTCGGCTGCTTTGCCAGGCCGTGGTCAGGGCGGCGAGAAGGGATGCGCTCAAGACGCAGGTAGCGGCCAGGACCGCCAGCTGACGCTGGAAGGTTGCGGCACGGTAGCGTTGTACGAGTCGCCTGAAAAGGCCCATAGGTATTATTGTTCAGGAAAGAGCAGATCGAAGTTCTGCCGCAGTGAGGGTGACGGATACAGGCCGAGGTGGCTGGCGGTACGGGTGTTGAATGCGGTCAGCACTTCCCGCAGGGGCTGCACTCCCCGGGGCTGGGATGTGCCCGACGCCACGCCCAGGGCGGATGCGGCCAGGTTGCGGCCCAGTTCTACGTTGTTCGGGAAGAGGGCGAAGAGGGCTCCCCGCTTGACGTGGGCGACGCTGCTGGAAAAGACGGCGATGCTGCGGTTCCAGGATTCCTGAAGCACCAACGGGAGAACGGTGGATTCCTCCACCGTGACGTTGTCCTGGGGCAGCCAGAGGGCGTCGTGCCTGCCATCGGCAGTGGTGAAGACATCCTGGTACAGGCGCACTGCCGTCCTGAGGTCGGAGGCCTCCTGCGCCACCAATTCGATGCCGTTGTGCCGGGCAGACTCCCGGGCGAGCCTGATGAGCCAGCCGTTCTGCTGGGGGTCGTAGATCACGAATACCCGCCGGACGGCCGGGGAAATGGCCTTGAGGCGGGACAAGAGTAGAGCAGGGTCGGGGGCCAGGCTAAGGATCTGGGCATTGCGTCCCTCGCTCTCGGGGATGGAGACCACGCCGCTCGCTACCACGCCGATTTCTTTGTCCAGGGAGCCGGCCGCCTTGAGACCGTTTCGGCCGAGGGCGATGACGACCCGGATGTCCTGCTTCTTCAGTTCTCCCGACAGTGCCTGGGGATTGAAATTGCTGCCCACCGCGTAACTGGTCACTTTGGTCCTGGTCTTGTCTTCGATGCCGTCGATGATCTTGGCGAAGACGCTACGGTAGGGTTCGCCGATATCGGGATAGATCACCGCGATGGCGCCGGCGCCACCAGCCGCAGCCAAGCGCAGAGGACCGCCGGGCAGCTGGATCGGCAGCAGTTGGGGGGCGAACGTCTGGGTCTGGCGGTCGTCCAGTTCCAGGCGGATGACCTGGATATCAGGCTGGGTTTCCAGGCTGGCGATCATGCGGGCGAAGGTGCTCGGGAGCGGCTCGTCGGCGCCGGCATAGATGACCGCGATGCGGGTAATTTCGCCGGCCTGGGCCAGGCCGGCGGCCGCTGCCAGCAGCCATGCCAGGAGCAATCTCCGCAAGGACGATCCCCTCATGCCCATCCTTGGCGGCTGCGGCGGGTTGCCGGCCTCGACCAGAGGATCGCTTTAGCCGTCACAGCGCAGGTGGCCGACAAACATGCGGCCAAGATGGCTGGACGGATCGGCTGCATCTGCATTTCCTCTATCGATGACGGCATCAATTATATGTTGTATGGGTGGGGTGCAGTACCTAAAGGAGATGCTGCGATGGCATTTTCATGACAGGTGCGGCGTCTTCCGGCATGGCGGCGTGCCCGGGGTCTGCAGCCGCCAAGGAGATTTCATAGGCTGTATCGGGCCTGCAGCCAGAAGTTGCGGCGCGGCATGGGCAGGTCGTAGATGATGCCCGAGCCGGAGAGGCTGGGTTCGCGCACATCGGCATCGAAAAGATTGCGGATGGAGGCGGCGAAATCCCAGCCTTGCCTGGGGCGGTCCGTGCGTAGCGTCAAGTCGACCGTCGTGTAGTCCGGAATCTGCGGTCGATCGTCGCCGACCGGGCGGTTGCGGTCGGCCACGTAATTCACTTGGGTATTCAGCTGCCACTCCGAAGCGAATCGCCAGTCGGCGCGGGCATAAACATGGTGATGCGGGGCGTAGCCGGCGTCGTGCTTGGTGGTCTTGTCAATATTCTTCTGGTACGCGTAGTGGCCGGAAAACCGCAGGCTGGAGCCGGCATCCCAGACCACTTCCAATTCACCACCATCACCTGTCTGCTTGCCGGTGTTCTGGTAGGTCTTGCCGGTGGCGGCGACCGGGTTGGTCACCAGGTTAATGATGTCCGTCATCTCATGCCGGAAGATGCTCAAATTGGCCTGTACGTCCTTGCGAGCCTGCCAGGAAAGTCCGGCTTCCAGGGTTTTGATCTTTTCCGGCTGCAGGCCCGGGTTGCCTTTTGCCACTGGATTGTTTATGGAGGCAACCTCGGCAAACGAGGGAGCCCGGAAGGCTGTGCCGTACATGAGCTTGGCGGTCAGATCCTGGCGGGCATTCCAGACCAGTGCCGCGCGGGGGTTGTTGGTCGTGCCGAAATCGGAATAGTCGTCATGGCGCAGGCCGGCGGTCAGTACCCAGTCCCGGGCGAAATTCCATTCGTCCTGGAGATAGATGTAATTCAGATCGCGCTTGTAAGGCCTGAGGTAGGGACTGGTACTGGAAACATCCACGACCGAGGGCAAGGGGCTAGGGGTCAGGCCAACGAAGGTGAAATTCTTGGTTTCCCGTGTTTTGTAGAGATCGAGGACGTCGTGGCCCACTCCCATGCGCAAGCGATGGTCGGCAAAACCAGTGTATTGGGCGGTGGCGGATGCGCCGTATTGCCTTTGCCAGCGGGAGGGATTGCCGATCACGCCGACGGGGAACACGCCGGTGGGCAAGGCGGTGCCCGGAGGATAGATGGTGAGGTTCGCTTCTTCGGAGAGATGCAGTGCGCGGGCATCGAAGGACAGGCTCCAGTCCTTGGCGAACTGCGGGTCCTGCCAGGAGAGGTCGGCATTGACCCGATGGCTGGCATTGTTGCCGTAGGGGTCCAGGGCGTAGCTGATGCCTGCGCCAGTCTCCATGTTGAGACGATCCTTGACGCCGAGTCTCAGGCGCCATTTTTCGTAGCCCAGATCCAGCCCGGCATCGAAGGACTCGCGGCCCAAGCGGACCGGCCCGGGCGCCAGCGAAGCGCTGGTGCCGAAGGCTGGATCGAGCACAGACGACTGGTAGTCCTTGCGGACGATCTCATGCTGGCCGTTGGTGCTGCCGGCCTGGACATAGGCGGCAACCTCGATGGGGCCGAACTTGCCGCCGTGCTGGGCCCAGGTTGTCCAGGTGTCGTAGGAGCCAGCCCGAACTCCAAACTGAGTGCCGCCAATCTCTGCAGCCGTCTTGGTGATGATATTGATGGTGCCCGCATAGGCGTCGGCGCCGTAGAGGGCGGAGCCTGGGCCGCGAATGACCTCGATGCGGGAGACGTTCTCCAGGGGCAAGCCACCCCACAGGTTGCCGCGGTTGCCCTGGAACGCGTCCGTGACCGGCCTGCCGTTGACCAGCATCAGTACCTGCGGGTTATTGGGAGAGGCGATGCCGCGGAAGACGTATAGGGGCGGGTAAGTATTCGTATTACGGTTAACATGGACGCCGGGGATGGTTTCCATGACATCGTCCAGGTCGGTGGCCCCAATGGCGGCGATGTCTTCGGCGGTCACGACAGTGGCAGTGGAAGGTGCATCCCGCAGGAGTTGCCTGTTGCCGGTGGCGATGGAAATGAAATCCTTGTCGCCGTAGGCGAAAGCAAGATCTTCCTCGTCCATGGACACTTGGGCGGCAACACCGCTAGCCCAGGCCAAAACGACGGCAGACGCCACGACGCGTAGCCCGAACATGAGAACCCCCCTCTTGCTTATTAGTTATTACTTACGGTTGGTGCGAAGCGTAGGCGAATTCGACTGGTCAAGCAATGGCGCAGACGTTCTCATGCCAGAGGGCATGGCCGTTGGGATGGGCGCTATGCCGGTGGTCAACCTCGCGAGCCACTCATCTGATCCAGGAGCGTTCGGGA
The DNA here is from genome assembly GCA_018261935.1 of Rhodocyclaceae bacterium. Taxonomy (GTDB): domain Bacteria; phylum Pseudomonadota; class Gammaproteobacteria; order Burkholderiales; family Rhodocyclaceae; genus JAGTRP01. The sequence continues at coordinate 37,828 of JAGTRP010000005.1, read as the reverse complement.
AGGCCCTCGTAGGCAACGCCATCGCAAGGGGTTGGGAATAGTGCCCCCTCCGGCTTTTCCGCCGCCTCAACCCAGCAGGGCGGCATGCCGGCCAGGACGATGGGAAAACGGAAAATATGCCATTGCCGGGGCGTCAGACCCAGGTCAGCCCCCAGGGCGGCGGTCAGGCCGGCGTAGTTCATTTGCAGGCTCCGCTTTCCGAGGTCCTCGACCAGGATCTTCTCCACCTCGAAGGCAAGTTTCAGATGCTTGCCTTCGCCAAAGCCAAGGGAACGGGCCAAGTCGAGTAGCCAAGGCAGGCGTTCGTCACGGGAATTGATTGGCCGCCCGAACCCGTAGATGTAGCGCGATTCCAGTTCCAGTTGCACTACGTCGCGCAGGTTTTGTCCGGAGTCGACAGCTTTGCTTGCACGCAGGTAGAAATCGATAGCGCGGAGCCCGGGGCCGCCGGCATAGATCCGCGCTTCGGTCACCGCCTGGGCGCCGGTCAACCCGAGCAGCGGCGTGCTGCGGGCGCTGCCCGCCAAACCGGCGACCCGGTTGTTCCAGATGCGGGTATCAGGATAGCTGGTGATCACCCAGATGCCGTGCAGAAGCTTGGTTTCCTGGGGCGTGAAGCGCCGGCCGGTAATGCCGAAGAGATAGAGTTCGAGCCAGTCGGAGTCGTGCAGGTCCGCATGCAGGTCATGGCCACGGAATACGGCCCGGGTTCCGGGCCAGCAGGCGCCGACTGCAGTGCGCAGCAATCCGGCGTGGGACTTTAGCAATTCAGGGCCGTTCACAGGGTCTCCGGTGACTTGGTTGCGGCATGATTTTCCCCATCTGCCGGATCGTCGGTCAGTTCAACGGCATAGAAAGGAAACTGCTTGAAGCCGCCGGCTTCCTGTTCGAGGGCGTGGGCCGCCGCGCCGGGCAGGCGGAGGAGGAGGTAGAGCATCTCGCCTTCGGCCGGTGTGAAACCCAGGTCGCAGAAAGCTGCGGCCGCCACGCCAGTGATATCCAGGGGCAGACCGATGGCCGCTTCGATATGGGGACGATGGGCCGCCAGCCAGGAAAGGCGGGGCGAGGCATGAGCGGCGGCACCCATGGCCGCCAGTATTTCGAGCAGTTGGCGGACGACGGTGGCCGTGGAGACGCCGTGGGGATCGAAACCCGGCGGGCGCTCCGGGGCCGGCCAGATGTCCACGGCCCCAGGGTCGAATTTCTTGGCCTCCTCAGGCCAGTCCGCCAAGCTGTCGCCCGCCCTTTCCCAGGCAGCCATGGCGTCGAAGACATCCCGGGCGCCGCGGTAACGCCCAGCCCCGACCGATAACGCGGCGATCAGAGTGGCGGCCGCAGTGGAGCCGCCGACCCCACCGCACATGGCGGCGTGGATGGAAGGGTCCCGGGGCCCCGGGTTGGCCAGGGCGACGGACAGGGCTTCGAGCATGTCGAGGGAGGCAGGGTTTGGCAAATGGTCGCGAAACAGCAAGACCAGCATCTCGACCCAGCGGGCTGTGCCGACCATCTGCCCAAAGACGTCGTAGCCTCGGCAATAGGCGACGCGGGTGGCGAAGGGATTGTCCGGTTCCGGCTCTTCACGCCAGATGCTGGTGTGGATCGGCGGAATGGCCGGCGTATCGGTTTGGTTGGATGAGTTTTTCATGAATCCTTGGCCATTGCTAAGTCATTGTTCCCAATGCCTTCATCCTCAGACTCATGGGCGGAACCTCCTCCGGATCGACGCGCACGTCGAGCAGGGTCGGCCCCTTGCGCTGGAATAGGGTTGCGAAGTCGAGGGCTTCCAGGTCCTGGGGTGATTCGATGACATGGCCAGAAATGCCCATGGCCTCGGCCAGCCTGCGGTAATCGATGTGGGGCAGCTCGGCACCGATTTGCTCAGCTTTCGCGAGGCGCTGTCCGTGCTTCACCATGCCGTAGGCGGCATCGTTGAGGACGACGAAAATCACCGGCAAACCCTCCTGGGCCGCTACGGTGATCTCCTGGCCGCTCATGAGGTAGGCGCCATCGCCGGTGATGCAGACTACGGGGGAGTCGGGGTTGCCCCGGGCGGCGCCGATGGCGGAGCCGATGGCCCAGCCCATGGGACAGAATTCCATGATCAGGCGCAGCCAGTTGGCGGCGCCGGAAGGCTGCCGGAGGATGTCCGAGTTCTCTTGCCGGCTGGGCTGATGGCGGCCGCTACCAGGCTCAAGGTAATGGGCGGTCCACACCATGCTATTGCCGATGTCCGCAAAGAAGCGGGTCGTGGGCGGGCAGTGCTCGGAAAGCATTTTCATCAAGCGCTGCGGCTTGATCGGTACGGCGTCCGAATCCATGGCCTCCGGCCGGTAATAGGAAATCCGGGATTGGGCGGATAGAGCCCGGGTATCGAGGCCGGGACGGACGATAGGGCCCGGGTTGGCGTCGAGCAATTCCAGCAGGCGCTGGCACACCGACAAAATTCGGCCGCGGACATGCTGCCTGGCCATGGGCGTGCGGAGCAGGTTCTCCTCGGAACTGTCGATGTGCACCAGGTGTTCGCCGAGAAGCTCGTCACAGCGGTTGCCGCTGATAAGTTCGGCGAACCCTGTGCCGAAGGCGAGGAGAAGATCGGGGGTGTCGGCCAGCAGTTCGTCCGCGCTGCTGTGGCCGCCAAAGCCGAAGACGCCGCAGTAGGAGGGGTGTCGGGGATTGATCAGGCCTTTGGCGTCGGGTGTGGTGACGAACAGGGCGCCGGTCCGCTCGATCAACTCCATGATGGCTTCGATAGCCTCGCCGCAGGCGGCGCCGATGAGGAACACGATCCTGTGGGCGCGGCGAATATCTTCGTGGAGTTCCCTGACCGCCTGGTCGTCGACCAGGGAAACCTTCTGCCTCAGCAGCCTGGAAAGATCATAGGTCGGTGCGGCATGCTTGAGCGGGGTCCGCAGAATGTCCAGGGGAATGGAAAGATGCGCCGCACCCCCGGGGGCCTGCCTGGTGGACATGATGGCGTTGATCAGCTTGCGTTCGAGTTGGTCTGGATGGGAAATCAGTGAGTTGTAGCGGGTGCAGTGGCGGAACATTGCCACGGAGTTGACGCTGATGCTGGAAGATTCCTGCAGCGCGTTCCTGCCGAAAGAAGGCAGGGTGGGCAGGCCGGTGATCGCCAGCACGGGGATGTTGCTGTCGTGGGCGCAGGCAATGCCGGTGATCAGGTTGGTCGCTCCGGGCCCGGAGGTGGCGATGCAGACGCCGAGCTTGCCGGTTTCCCGGGCATAGCCATCCGCCATGAAGGCGGCACCGGCCTCGTGGCGCGACACCACCGGGCGCGGGCCGCCGCGACGGCTGCTGCGGGCGAGGGCGTTGTAGAGGGGTTCGATAGCCCCGCCGGGAATGCCGAAGACGTATTCGACGCCGATGTCTTCAAGATATGAAACGATCAGATCCGCGATTTGCGGGGCGTCGGCCGGTGACGGCGGGGAATCGGGGCTCTCCGATTCGTCTGCAAAGGCAAGGTCGAGTTCGTCCATGTCGGAATTCCCCGGGGCGGTTGATGGTTGGGGGGCGACGCTGCCAGGCGCCACTATCAGCCGGCATGAAATAGGTGTTTATCTCGTCATCTGCCGACAATGCGGGCGCAATCTTACAGCATAACTATGCCGTTCGTCATAATGAGCCGCTATGACGCCGGCGTTAGTGTTAGTTATTTGCAACAGTTTGTTACGCCGGTCTCGGGGCGCGGGGCGAAATTGTGTTCAGAGGCACGGGGCCTGGATGAGGGGAATTCGCATTTCCGCCTCACTGGCGCCGCCATGGACTCCCCGCTGGTCGTAGTGTTTTTCCCCTGGCATCCAGTCCTTGATGGCCCAGTCATCCTTCATGAAAATCACGAAATCGCCGACCCGGCTGGGCAGGCGGGGATGGGCCGGGCCGGGGCCGAGCCAGCCGGCGGCCAGGAAATCCTGGCTGGGGAGGATTTGGCAGGCATGGCTCAAGTTGCGCTTCACATAAGTCTCGAAGTCGAGCTGCCGGTTGTGCTCGACGTAGGCGTAGGCAACGCGCCGTTCGCCGCACAGGGGGCGGGACAGGAGGGCGGCCAGTTCCGGGTGGCGGTCCAGGTCGATCAGGTGTTCGGGCGGCGCGTCGATGAAGCCGTGGTCGGCAGTGACGAGAAAGGTGGCGCCGCTGCCGGCCAGGCGCTGGCGGCAGGCGGCGAATTCGGCGTCCAGTTTGGCCAGGCGTTTGGCCACCCGGTCGTCCCGGGTGCCCACCTCGTGCATGAGGCTGTCCAGGACCGGGTAATAGGCGTGGATGTAGGTCGGCCGTCCGCCGGTGTCGACCTTGGCGGCTTCGGCGACGCAGGCCTCTATGGCGGCGAAGAGCCCTGCCGTCCCCTGGTAGCCGATGCGCTGGGCGCCGGCGCTATGGAAACGGTTGAAGGAAGATTCGATGAGGTCCCGGGGGACCACGGACCAGGTGCGGCCGGCCAGGGATTGGGAGAGCGGGGCGTGGTTGAAGAGCTTTGCGGGCAGGTCGACGCAGGCCGGCATCCAGGCCGCCGGCGGGGCTCCCCGGGGCGTGAGGGGGAGGACGGCCAGGATCTGGTTGATTTCCTCGAACCACATGTGCCAGCCGGTGAGGCCGTGGGCCTGGGGCGGCAGGCCGGTGAGGAAGGTCGGAATGGCGCTGGCCGTGGTGCTCGGAAAGACTGAGGTCAGGCTGCCGACCTGATGGCGGGCGAGGGTGCTGTCGGGGGCGTGGCGGGCGAGGATATCGTCCCCCAGGCCGTCCACCACCAGGAGGACGATGTGGCGGCTGGCGGCCAGGGCGGCGGCGTCCAGGCCGCGGTCGGGCGCCAGGGGCGCGTAGGGGGAAGCCGGCAGGCCCAGGGCCGAGCAGATCGTGGCCATGAGGTTCAGCAGGCTGCCGCCGTCGTAGTCGGGTTTGACCATATGTCCTCCTGCCTTGCCTAATGAGGAAACGGAGTGCATTGTCAGCCGGTGAGTTCCTTTCCCATTGTCCTCTTCGGCGCCTTCGACCGCCACAATTTCGGCGACCTGCTTCTGGGGCAGGCGGCGGCGCTGGCTGCGGCTCCCCGGCCCTGCCTTTTCGCCGGGCTGCGGGCCGCCGACCTGACGGCCTGGGGCGGTTTTGCGGTGGAGCCCTTGGGGCAAGTGGTGGCGGGCTGGCGGCAGCGCTTCGGCGAAGCCCCTCTTGATCTCGTGCACGTGGGGGGCGAAATCCTCGACACCGACGCCTGGGAAGCGGCGGTCATGCTGCTCGATCCGCAAGCGGCGCAGGCCGCCATCGCCCGCCTGGATGGGAACCCGCGCGGCCGTGCCGACTGGGCCGCCGCCTTCCTGGCGACGGGGCGTCCTGCGCCCTACGTCATCGGACGCGACCAGCTGCCGGCGGGCGGCCGACTGGAGTTCCGCGCCGTCGGTGGCGTCGGCCTGGCCCAGCGGAATCCTGCCTTCGCCCGGGCCGTCGCCGCGGCCCTGGGCGCCGCCGACACCGTCACGGTGCGCGATCAGCGCACCCGGCGAGCCCTGGCCGCCCTCGGGGTGACCGCGGGCCTGGTTCCCGATCCGGTCACCACCCTCGGCCCCTGGCTGGCCGAACAGATCGCCGCTGTCCCGATCCTTCCCGGCGACTACGTGGCTTTCCAGTGCGCCGCCACCTTCGGCGACGATGGAAGTCTCGCCGCCCTGGCGGCAGCTTTCGATCGCATCGGGCTGCCGGTGCTGGCCTTCCGGGCGGGCGCCGCGCCCTGGCACGACGATCGGGCCGTTTACGAGCGCCTCTCCCGGCGAATGCGGGTGCCCTTCGGCATCCTGGATTCCCTCCATGTCCGCGACATTGCCGCCACCGTCGCCCGTTCCCGCCTGTGCCTGGCCTCCAGCCTCCATGCCCTGCTGGTGGCGCAGGTGTCTGGCGTGCCTGCGGTCGGGCTCGAAAGGCGTAGCGGCGAGGGCGCCAAGCTGCGGGCCTATGCGGAGACCTGGAACGGTTTCCGGGTGGTCACTCCCGAGGAACTGGCGGCCGATGGCCGTTCACAGGAAACCTTATAAAAGATAAAATATATAAGACTTGAGTTCGGCCTCGCCGTCCTCTGGCTCTATCTTAGAATTTTCGCTTTTTTGAGCAACCCTCAACGAAAGGAAGTCGCCGTGCTTGAAGCCTATCGTGCCCACGTTGCCGAACGTGCCGCCCTCGGTATTCCCCCGCTGCCCCTGTCCAAGCAGCAGACCGAAGATCTCGTTGGCCTGCTGAAGAACCCGCCCAAGGGCGAGGAAGCCTTCCTGGTCGAGCTCATCACCTACCGCGTCCCCGCCGGCGTGGATGACGCCGCCAAGGTCAAGGCCGAGTTCCTGGCCAAGGTCGCCAAGGGCGAAGAGCAATGCGGCCTCATCTCCCGCGCCAAGGCCACCGAGCTGCTGGGTACCATGCTGGGCGGCTACAACGTCAAGCCCCTGATCGACCTCCTGGGCGATGCCGAAGTCGGCACCGTGGCCGCCGAAGGCCTCAAGAAGACCCTGCTGGTATTCGATTACTTCCATGACGTGGCCGAACTGGCCAAGGCCGGCAATGCCAACGCCAAGGCCATCATGCAGTCCTGGGCCGACGCCGAGTGGTTCACCTCCCGCCCCGAAGTGCCGGCCAGCCAGAAGCTGACCGTCTTCAAGGTTACCGGCGAAACCAATACCGACGACCTGTCTCCGGCTCCGGACGCCTGGTCCCGCCCGGACATCCCGCTGCATGCCCTGGCCATGCTCAAGAACCCCCGTCCCGGCATCGACGCCGACGAGTCGGGCGTCCGTGGCCCGGTCAAGCAGCTGGAAGCCCTGTCCAAGAAGGGCAACCTGATCGCCTACGTGGGCGACGTGGTCGGCACCGGTTCCTCCCGCAAGTCCGCCACCAACTCCGTGCTGTGGTTCACCGGCGAAGACATCCCCTTCGTGCCGAACAAGCGCTTCGGCGGCGTCTGCCTGGGTTCCAAGATCGCTCCCATCTTCTTCAACACCATGGAAGATGCCGGCGCCCTGCCCATCGAACTGGACGTGGCCCAGATGAACATGGGCGACGAGATCGAACTGAAGATCGACAGCGCCTCCGCCAAGGTCACCGCCACCAAGAACGGTGCCGTGATCGCCGAAGCCCAGCTGAAGACCCCGGTGATCCTGGACGAAGTCCGCGCCGGCGGCCGCATTCCCCTCATCATCGGCCGCGGCCTCACCGCCAAGGCCCGCGAGGCCCTGGGCCTGCCCGTCTCCACCTTGTTCCGCCTGCCCCAGAACCCGGCCGATAACGGCAAGGGCTTCTCCCTGGCCCAGAAGATGGTCGGCCGCGCCTGCGGCCTGCCGGAAGGCAAGGGCATCCGTCCGGGCACCTACTGCGAGCCCAAGATGACCACCGTCGGCTCCCAGGACACCACTGGCCCGATGACCCGGGACGAGCTGAAGGACCTGGCCTGCCTCGGCTTCTCCGCCGATCTGGTGATGCAGTCCTTCTGCCACACCGCCGCCTACCCGAAGCTGGTCGATGTGCGCATGCACCGCACCCTGCCGTCCTTCATCAGCACCCGCGGCGGCGTCGCCCTGCGTCCGGGCGACGGCGTCATCCACTCCTGGCTGAACCGTCTCCTCCTGCCGGATACCGTCGGCACCGGCGGCGACTCCCACACCCGCTTCCCGATCGGCATCTCCTTCCCGGCCGGCTCCGGCCTGGTGGCCTTTGCCGCCGCCACCGGCGTCATGCCCCTGGACATGCCGGAATCCGTGCTGGTGCGCTTCAAGGGCAAGATGAACGCCGGCATCACCCTGCGTGACCTGGTCAACGCCATCCCCTACTACGCCATCAAGCAGGGCCTCCTGACGGTGGCCAAGCAGGGCAAGAAGAACGTCTTCTCCGGCCGCATCCTGGAAATCGAAGGCCTGCCCGATCTGAAGGTCGAGCAAGCGTTCGAACTCTCCGACGCCGCCGCCGAGCGTTCCGCCGCCGCCTGCTCCGTGCGCCTCAACAAGGAGCCGATGGTCGAGTACATGCGCTCCAACATCACCCTGATGAAGTGGATGATCGCCGAAGGCTACGAGGATGCCCGCACCCTCAAGCGCCGCATCAAGGCCATGGAAGACTGGATCGCCAACGGCACCCTGCTGCAGCCGGACGCCGACGCCGAGTACGCCGCCGTGATCGAGATCGACCTGGCCGAAGTCACCGAGCCGATCCTGGCCTGCCCGAACGACCCGGACGACGTGAAGCTGCTGTCCGAAGTCGCCGGCGACAAGATCGACGAAGTCTTCATCGGCTCCTGCATGACCAACATCGGCCACTTCCGCGCCGCTGGCAAGGTCCTGGACGGCAAGTCCGACATCCCGACCCGCCTGTGGATCGCCCCGCCGACCAAGATGGACGCCCTCATCCTGACGGAAGAAGGCTACTACTCCGTCCTGGGCAAGGCCGGCGCCCGCATGGAAATGCCGGGCTGCTCCCTGTGCATGGGCAACCAGGCCCAGATCCGCAAGGGCAGCACCGCCATTTCCACCTCCACCCGGAACTTCCCGAACCGCCTGGGCATCGACACCCGCGTCTATCTCGGCTCCGCCGAGCTGGCCGCCATGTGCGCCCTGGTCGGCCGCATCATCACCAAGGAAGAGTACATGGAGCAGATCCAGCTGGTGAATGCCAAGGCCGGCGAGGTCTACCGCTACATGAACTTCGACCAGATCGCCGAGTTCGTGGAAGTGGCGAACACCGTCGAAGTCTAAGCGGCTGCTGTAGCGTTAATTGAAACGCCCCCGCCGGGAGACCGGCGGGGGCGTTTTGCTTCTCGGCCGCCTACTTCGCGGAATGCGCCTCCGCCTCCCGTTGGAGCAGGGCACGCTTGCGCTCGACGCCCCAGCGGTAGCCGGAAAGCTCGCCATCGTTACGGACAACCCGATGGCAGGGAATGGCGACCGCCAGTGGATTGGCGGCGCAGGCCGCGGCGACGGCCCTGACCGACCTGGGCGCGCCGATGCGCTCGGCGATCTCCCGATAGCTGGCCGTTGCCCCTGGCGGAATGGCCAGCAATGCCTGCCAGACGCGCTGCTGGAAGGCGGTGCCGCGTACATCGAGGGGCAGGCCGAGGCCCAGCTGCGGCGCCTCCACGAAACCGACCACCCGGGCTACCAGTCGCTCGAATCCGGCGTCGCCGCCGATCAAGTCGGCCCGTGGGAAGCGGTCCTGGAGATCGCGGACGAGGGCATCGGGATCGTCGCCCAGGAGGATGGCGCAGACGCCGCGCTGGCTGGCGGCCACCAGGATGGCGCCCAGGGAGCATTGGCCGACGGCGAAGCGGATGGCCGCATGGGTGCCTCCGGCCCGATAGTCGCTGGGCGTCATGCCGAGGAGCCGGTCCGATTCCTCATAGAAGCGGCCGCTGGAGCGGTATCCGGCTTCGTAGATGGCTTCGGTCACAGTGCCGCTGCGGCGGAGCTCTTCACGCACCTTCCTGGCGCGCTGGGCCAATCCATAGGCTTTGGGCGTCACCCCGGTCACCGCCTTGAAGACCCGGTGCAGATGGAAGACGCTCATGTGCGCGCTCCGGGCCAGTTCGCCGAGCTTCGGCGGCACCTCGGCGCTCTCGATTTGCCGGCACAGGCCGGCGACGAGAGCCGCTTGGCGTTCGGCCAGGGCCGGCTGCCCCGGCCGGCAGCGTCTGCAGGGGCGAAAGCCGGCTTCCTCGGCCGCCGCGGCGGTCGGGTAGAAGCTGACGTTCTGCGGCCAGGGCGTCCGGGCGCCGCAGGATGGGCGGCAATAGACACCGGTGGTCCTGACTGCGTAGAAGAATCGGCCATCCGCTCCGGGGTCGCGGGTCGCCACGGCGGCCCAGCGGGGGTCGTCGGCGATCCTGGCGGCGGGTTTTTCAGTCGTCCGGGCCATCGTTCATTCCTTTCCTGATCTTCGACAACCTCACGCTAGATCTCGCACGGGAGTGAAACACTCCGGGTCTTGCTCCTGAATTCCGTAGCTAAAATGCTGCAATGCAACATTGGAACTTTTTTTTCGGTAATATGCTGTATGCAGAGTTGGGAAAGGCGAATCCGGGGGCAAATTCTTCTGATTTCACAAGAATCAAGAACGGGATTCGAAGTCGAAGGCATGAAAACATCGTCGGCGGGCAACATGACCCTTGCTTGTGACAAGGCCATCCAACCCGTCCGGAAATGGACAGCCATGAACACCCTACGCAAACTCGACCTGGACCCGGAAAACGGCAACGCCGTGCCGGAAGGGACTCGCTGCGTCATCGACGGCCAGGAACGGGTCTTCTACGACGGCTACTGGATCAAGACCTACCCGGTGCCCGCCGATACGCTCATCGCCAAGAAGCGCCTCATTGAGGCCTTGACCCGCCGGTTGTTCAACCACACCGAACACGGGCTCAACATCCCCGGCACCCGGCTCGGGGAGGCGCGCCAAGCCTATCTGGCCGAAACCGACCCCGCCCGTCGGCGAGTGAAGGGCGCCATGCTGGCGGGAGCCCTGTTCAACCGGGCCACCGATATTTTCACCAAGCTGGTGGAATTGCAGTACGAAGGGGTGGAAATCGGCAGCGACGATGCCCTCATGAATGAATGCGGGCAATGCCTGATGGAAGCCATGGAACTGGGCCGTCGGGTGCTGCACCGAAGCGGCGAGGAAGGCATCGACGAACTCTGGGGCGAACCGTTCCGCGCCTTCTCCATCCCCGTGGAGGACTTCTACGAAAGCCGCTACATCAAGATCGGGCAGACCATGCGGGACATCGACCGCATCGCCGATGCAATGGTGAAGAGCTTTGGCCGGATCCCGGTTTTCCAAGGGGTCGAAGGGCCGGTGCGGGATTTTGCCGAGGCGGCCAAAATCAAGGCCGAGACCCTGCGCACCGACCCCGATATTTTCGATGTCTGGGCCCTGTTCGTGACGGCGGGGGAAAGGCTGGCCAATTTTGTGCCCCGGCCGCCTTCCGGGACTCAGAAAAAATCCCAGAAAGCCCGGGCCCACAGCATTTCGGCTGGGCTGCAGCTGATTCATAACGGCCGTGACCTGGTTTTCTACATCGCCCGCGCCCGCACGCCCATGACCCGGAGCACCCGGGAATATATCGAGCGCTGCGAGATTTACGCAGCCACCGGCAAGGTACCCCTGATGCCGATCCCGCTGCCGGCCTGACCAGGGCCGGAGACCAAGAAAAGACGCCTCCGCCGGGAAAGCGCTGGAGGCGTTCCATCGGGCGCCTGGCCGATCAGCGCGTCAGCCTGCGCCGTCCCAGGATCAGTCCCGCCAGCCCGAGTCCCAGGAGCAACGTCGTCGCCGGTTCCGATACCGTCGCCGAGTTGCTGCTTAGAATGACGTTGTCCAGGATGGCGCCCTGGGTGCCATTGGTCTCATTACGGAAGACCAGATTTCCGGACAGGGCCGAGCCGGAATTGTTGTGGAGGCTATAGGTGTGCAACGCCAGGGGGGCGCTGCTGGCCAGGGTCAGGGTGGCAAGGGTGGTGCCGGCCAGGATGACATCCACGATGTTGGTGGGCCCTCGGGCCGAGCCACCGAGGTCGAAGCTGAGATCGAAGCTGCCGCCGGACGCCACCGCGAAGCTTTGCTTGCTGGTCAGGGTGCCGCCGAAGCCGGTGCTGCCGGCGAGATCGACGTAGTTGCCGTTGCCGGGGTAGAAGTCGAAAAATCCGGTTCCGATGAGGTCTACCGAGCCGGCGGTGACATTCCAGTTGGTGAAACCGGTGTAATTCAAGCCTTGGGTCTCGCTGTTGAAGTTGTCGGACAACAATACCGCTGCTCCGGCATGGCCCGCCCACAGCAGGGCGGCGCCGGCACAGGCGATTAGCCTATTTTTCGCTTTCATCTCATTCTCCAGTGTCTCATTCGGCTGCTGCCGGCAAATCCGCTGTCAGATCGCGGTGCCGGGAAGCAGCAAACGTTTCCTTCCCGCTGCCGCCCTTGGCAGGGTGGGCGGGATGGCTCGCCGTTCGCAAGCACTGTGCCAATGAATTAAACGATTGGTTATAAACAGGTTTTTGAAAAATGCGGGGCGCCTTCTGTAAAGACGATCGACATCGGCTGCTTCGCTCCATCGGCCGCTTCCCGGGGCAGAACCCTTCGGGACTTTGCTTCTCCAATGCATAGAAAATCGCTTTGCGCCTGCCGACAGCGGACGTCGACGGGCAAGCCGATTCCCCAACTCCAGGAGAAACAAGAAATGAAATATCCCCGTTCTGCAGGAAGCTGCCTATTGCCCCTTTTGCTGGCTGCCTCGCCTCTGGCGATGGCAGCGGCCGGCAAGGCTCCGGACCCGAGCCTGGTGGAGCGGGGCCGTTATCTCACCACCGTCGCGGGCTGCAACGATTGCCATACGCCGGGCTATGCCCTCAACGACGGCAAGGTGGCCGAGCGCTACTGGCTCGTCGGCGACCAGGTGGGTTACCGCGGGGCCTGGGGGACCACCTATCCGGGCAATTTGCGGCGCTATTTCAACAACATTTCCGAGGAAGAATGGCTGCGCACGGCGCGCGGCGCCAACTACCGGCCGCCCATGCCCTCACCGGCCCTGCGGGCCATGACCGATGAGGACCTGCGAGCCATCTATCATTTCGTCCGCTCCCTCGGGCCGGCCATGTCCCTGGTGCCTGCCTACGTTCCGCCGGAACAGCAGCCGACCGGGCCGGTGGTGATCTTTCCGATGCCGCCGACCCGGGCGTCGGTCCCGACGGCCCCGCCGCCGGCGGCGGGGCTTTGATCTCCGGGCTTAGCGCGTGACCGGCCCGAATTCCACCGGAACCCAGGCGTAGCCCTTGCCCTCGGCGCGGACGTGGCCGATGCCGGGGAAGGGCAGGTGCATGCCGCCCACCAGCAGCTTTTCCTTGGCGGCCCGGGCGAAGAGCTTCTTGCGGGCGGCCACGGCCTGCTTCTTGTCGGTGTCGAATTCGATGGCCACCTGGGGGCGGGCGAACTGGACGGCGTGGTTATGGACCAGGTCGCCCCAGATCAGGAGGCGCTGGTCGCCGCTCTGGAGCAGGTAGCCGCTGTGGCCCGGGGTGTGGCCGTGGGCGGGTACGCCGGCAATGCCGGGCAGGATTTCCTGGTCGCTGTCGAAGGTCTTCCACTTGCCGCTCTGCCGGTAGGGGGCAGCGGCGTCCCGGGCCATCTTGAAGAAGGGCTGGGCATCCTTGGGCGCCTTGGCGGCCACTTCCTCGTTCAGCCAGAAGTCGTTGTCGGCCTGGGCGGACCAGACTTCGGCATTGGGGAAGGCGGGCCGACCATCGGCGGTGACGAGGCCGTTCACATGGTCACCGTGGAGGTGGGTGACGAGCACCACGTCCACCTGGGCCGGGTCGTAGCCGGAGGCCTTGAGGTTATCCACCACGTTGCCCAGGGTCGGGCCGAAGAGATGGGCGGCGCCGGCGTCCACCAGCACCAGCTTGGACCCGGTGTTGATCAGGTAGGCGTTGACCGCGGTCTGTACCTTGGGGCCCTTGACGAACATGCGGGCCAGCAGCTTCTGCACCTCCTGCTCCTTGGTGTTCTTGAGGAGCTTGGTGTCGAGGTCGATCACGCCGTCGTAGAGGGCGGTGATTTCGAAACTGCCCAGCATCAGCCGGTAGTAGCCCGGCACCTGGGCCTTGACCAGAGGAGCGTCGGCGGCGGCCAGGGCGCTCCAGGCAAGGAAAATGGCCGCGGAAAAAGCCTGCGCCAAGGAACGGAGCCTCGGCGCTGAAAGAACGGACTGCATGGGAAACCTCGTCATGATATCGGGATGGCGAGTATCCCATGGTTCAAGCCCCGATGTCAGCGAAGCAAGCCCTTCCCTGCAATGGCAGCAGGGCTTGGCCCGATCCGGCGGGCCGCCTTGCCGAAGAAGGATTAGCGGGTGGCGTCGGGCAGGACGATATTGACCTCGAGCACCTCGTAGTTGCCCTGCTTCTCCAGGGAAACCTTGATGTCGTCCTGATTCACCTGCACATACTTGGAGATCACCGCCACCAGTTCCTGCTGCAGGGCCGGCAGGAAATCGGCGGGGCCGCTCTGGTCGCTGCGCTCCCGGGCAATGATGACCTGCAGGCGCTCCTTGGCTACCTGGGCGGATTTTGGCTTGTTGCCGAACAGGCGTTCCATCCAGGACATGTCACTTTCCTCCGAACAGGCGCTGCAGCAGGCCGGGCTTTTCGTAATCGACGAAGCGCAGGGACTTGTCTTCGCCCAGGAAGCGGGCCACCACATCCTGGTAGGCCTCGGAGACATCGGTGCCCTTCTGGTGGATGGCGGGAGACCCCTGGTTGGAGGAGTGCAGGACGATTTCCGATTCCGGGATGACGCCGATGATGGGGATGCGCAGGATTTCCTGGATGTCCTTGAAGGACAGCATCTCGCCGTCTTCCACCCGCTTGGGGGAATAGCGGGTCACCAGCAGGTGCTCCTTCACCGGCTCCTCGCCGTTCAGGGCCCGGCGGGACTTGGCCTGGATGATGCCCAGGATGCGGTCGGAGTCGCGCACCGAGGAGACTTCCGGATTGGTGACCACGATGGCCTCGTCGGCGAAGGTCAGCGCCATGACGGCGCCGTGCTCGATGCCGGCCGGGGAATCGCAGACGATGTAGTCGAAGCCCAGGTGCTGCAGGTCCTTCAGGATCTTCTCGATGCCTTCCTCGGTGAGGGCGTCCTTGTCCCGGGTCTGGGAGGCGGGAAGGATGAAAAGGTTGTCGCAGTGCTTGTCCTTGATGAGGGCCTGGTTGAGGGTGGCTTCGCCGTGGATGACGTTGATCAGGTCGTAGACCACCCGGCGCTCGCAGCCCATGATGAGGTCCAGGTTGCGCAGGCCGACGTCGAAGTCGATGACGACGGTCTTGAAGCCGCGCAATGCGAGGCCGGAGGAGAAACTGGCGCTGGTGGTGGTCTTGCCGACGCCACCTTTGCCGGACGTCACGGTGATGATGCGGGTCACGTGGGAGCCTCCCGAAAGCGGTATTGATTGGGTATTGATTGGAATAAGGGCGGCATTCTACACGGCCGCCCTGGTTTCTAGCCGATGGCGAGGGGTTCCACCACCAGCCGGCTGTTCTTGCCTTCCTCGACGAGTCGGATCTGGGTCGGCTTGCCCAGCAGCTCCGCCGGGACGCCATCCTCGAAGGTGCGATAGAGGCCGGCGATGGAGACCAGTTCGGCTTCCATCCGGGTGGTCAGGATGCGGGCCTTGGTGTCGCCGCTGGCGCCCGCCAGGGCCCGGCCCCGCAGGGGGGCATAGATATGGATGCTGCCGTCGGCGATGACTTCGGCGCCGGTGCTGACCACGGCCAGGACGACCACATCGCCGCCCCGGGCATAGACCCGCTGCCCCGAGCGCAGGGGGCGGTCGATGATGAGGGTCGTGCTGGCGGCGGGTGCCGGCGCTGGTTGGGGGGGCGCCGGCGGCGGAGCGGCTGGCGCAGGTGCCGGGGCGGGCGGCTGCTCGGGCGCCGGCTTCGGCGCCTGGGGCCGGGAGGGGGAATCGGAGATGGATAGCGGGGGCAGTCCTAGCCGGGTGGCGCTGGCCGCCAGCTCGGGGGAGCCGCCCCGGATGCCGACCAGCCGCAGGCCATGGCCGCCGAAAAGCTTGCAGATGCCGGCCCAGTCCGGGGCCGGCGTGGCGGGGTCGATGGCGCTCAGGTCGAGGGCCGCTAGGTCGCCGTCGAAGAAACTCTCCTCGCCGAACATCTGCCTTGCCTCCGCCGTCAATTGCGCCAGGTCGAGGCTGCGGACAATGACGGATAGGACGGGGAGCATGGCTCCCTTGAGTTCGATCAGGGAATCGCGTTTGGCGGACATGGCAGGGAGGGAGCGCAAGGGGTGCGGATGGGGATTGCCCCGGGGGGCGAATCATATTTTCGCCACCGGCCTGCGTCAATGGCGCGGCCGGCCCGGGGGGAAAGGAGACCGAGGTGGTCCGGCCCGGCACGCCGGAACAAAACGCTATCGAATGTGCCTTACCTGCGTGCCGACCAAACGTGAGGAGATCCCGATGCCTAATAGAATGATTCGCGACGTGATCGACGGCCGCCCGCTCGTTACCGGTACCCCAGACATGGCAGTGCGTGCCGCCTGTCGGCTGATGGCCGAGCATCGCATCGGGGCGGTGCTGGTGGTGGACCGGAAACAGCGTCCGGCCGGCATTTTCACGGAGCGTGATGCGCTGAACAAGGTCCTCGCCGCCGGCCTGGATCCCGACAGGACCCAGCTCGGGGAAGTCATGGTGGCGGATGTGCACACCATTTCCGTCGACAAGCCCCTGTCCTTTGCCCTTTACCTGATGTCCGAAGGCGGGTTCCGGCATGTGCCGGTGGTGAACGGCGACGGCCGGCCCGTCGGCATGGTTTCGGCCCGGGACGCCCTGGGGCAGGACATCCTGGAAGTCGAACGGGAAATGAGGCGCCAGGAAGAGATCGAAGGGTCCATCGGTTACTGACCGCCCATCGACCAGCCCAGTTGGGCCAGCACCGCCGCGAAGTCCTGGGCGGGCGGCGCCTCGAGGCTCAGGGGCGCGCCGCTGTGGGGGTGCCGCAGGCCCAGGCGGGTACACGCCAGCAGCAGGCGCCGGCTGCCGAAGAGGTCGGTGAAGAGCCGGTTGTGGCGCCCCTTGCCATAGGTGGCGTCGCCGATGATCGGGTGGGAGATGTGCTTGAGATGCCGCCGGATCTGGTGCCGGCGGCCGGTCAGGGGTTCCAGTTCCACAAGGGCGTAGCGGCTGGTGGGATAGCGGTCCACCGGGTAGGGCAGCTCGACGGTCGCGAGCCGGCGGAAGCGGGTGAGGGCCGGCTGGGCTTCGGAAGCCGTGCGTTCCCCGACGAATTCGTAGTCATCCCGCTGCCGGGTCAGGGGGTGGTCGATGTCGCCGCTCTCGGGTGGATGGCCCCGGACCACGGCCAGGTAGGCCTTGTCCACCTGGCCGCTCTCGAATTGCCGGCCGACGAGGCCGGCGGTCTCGGGGTCCAGGGCGAAGAGGAGGACGCCCGAGGTGCCCTTGTCCAGCCGGTGGGTGGCCCACACCCGGCGGCCGATCTGGTCCCGCAGCATCTGGAGGGCGAAGCGGGTCTCGTGGCGGTCGAGCTCCGAGCGGTGGACCAGCAGGCAGGCCGGCTTGTGGATGGCGACGAGGTGTTCGTCGCGGTAGAGGATTTCCAGCAATTCAGGCAAAGAAGCGGGCCTTCGCCTCGGCCGCTATGCCCATGCCGGTGACCTGGGCCCGCTCCAGCAGCTCCCAGTAATAGCGGTAGGACGCCCGGTCGTGGAGCTTGCCCTCGTGCTGGATGGGGCCCCAGTCTTTGTCCTGGGCGGCGATGAGGATGTCGGCGGCGGCTTCGACTTCCGAGAAGTCGGGCCGCATGGCTTCGACGATGGGCACGATCTGGTTGGGGTGGATGCTCCACATGCGCAGATAGCCGAACTCGGTGCGGGCCCGGCGGGCATCGTTGCGGATGTATTCCACGTCCTTCAACTCGGTGGTGACATTGTGGGAGGGCACCACGCCGTTGGCCAGGGCGGCGGCACTGATCTCGCATTTGGCCCGGGCCACCAGGGGATGGTCGAACTGGCCCGGGCTCTTCATGGCACTGCCGGGGATGGCGCCATGGTGGCCGGAGACGAAATCCATGAGGCCGAAGTCCAGGCTCTCCACCCCGGGGAGGCGGGCGATGTCCCAGACTTCCCGCAGGGCGCCGTGGGTCTCGATGAGGACGTGGACCGGGATCGGCCGGGTCCGGCCGCAGCGGGCTTCAACCTCCCGCAAGGCCTGGATCTGGGTGGCCACGTCGGCGGCGGAGCAGGGCTTGGGCAGGGTGATGAAGGGCAACCGGGTGCCGGCGATTCCCACCAGGATTTCCAGGTCCTGCTGCCAGTGGGGGTGGGTGATGTCATGGATGCGGGCGCCGACGCGGTTGAAGGCGTTTTCCTCGCCCATGATGAGGGCCGCCGCCATCTCGGCATGCTCCCGCTCGGCGCCGGCCCGGGCGCCGTCCTCGCAGTCGCAGGTGATGTCGAAAATCGGCCCCAGCTCGTTCTGTAGGGCGATGGCCTTGCGCATCAGCTTCTCGGAACCAGCGTAGTGGTCCACGGCTGGCAGGATGGGGAAGGGCTTCTCGCCCGCGAACAGGACTTCGGCTGGATGGCGCATTGTTCAGGGAATTGGAAAATAAAAAAAGGCCGCGGCATTTTACCGCGGCCCCTGGATGAAGCGATTGCCGGCTGGGGATTAGAGCATGCCCTTGACGGCGTCGGCTTCGTCGGTGAGTTCCTTCAGGGTGATGGCGATCTTCTCCTGGCTGTAGGCGTCGATCTCGAGACCCTTGATGACTTTGTAGTCGCCGTTCTTGCACTCGCAGGGCACGCCGAAGACGATGCCTTCGGGGATGCCGTAGGAGCCGTCGGAGGGAACGCCCATGGTGACCCAGTCGTCGGAGCCGAGGGCCCAGTCACGGATGTGGTCGATGGCGGCGTTGGCAGCGGAAGCGGCGGAGGACAGGCCCCGGGCTTCGATGATGGCGGCGCCGCGCTTGCCGACGGTGGGCAGGAACACGTCGTTGTTCCAGACCTGGTCGTTCACCAGATCCTTGACGTTGTCGCCGTTGGACACGCAGTTGCGGTAGTCGGCATACATCGTGGGGGAGTGGTTGCCCCACACGACCATCTTCTTGAAGGAAGAGACCGGACGGCCGGTCTTGGCGGCCAGCTGGGAAAGGGCGCGGTTGTGGTCCAGGCGCAGCATGCCGTGGTAGTTGCGGGGATCGGTGCGGCCCACCTTCTTGGCGGCGGCGGCGGCGATCAGGGCGTTGGTGTTGCAGGGGTTGCCGACCACCAGCACCTTGACGTTTTCCTTGGCGTTCTCGGCGATGGCCTTGCCCTGGACAGTGAAGATGGCGCCGTTGGCGGAAAGCAGGTCGGCACGTTCCATGCCCTTGGTGCGGGGACGGGCACCGACCAGCAGGCAGACGTCGGCGTCCTTGAAGGCGACGTTGGGGTCATCGGTGGCGATCATGCCGGCGAGCAGCGGGAAGGCGCAGTCTTCCAGCTCCATCATCACGCCCTTCACGGCTTGCTGGGCCTGCGGCAGGTCGAGCAACTGGAGGATGACCGGTTGATCTTTGCCGAGCATTTCGCCGGAGGCGATGCGGAACAGCAGGCTGTAGCCGATTTGGCCGGCGGCGCCGGTTACGGCAACGCGCATGGGGGCTTTGGACATGTGTCGCTCCTGTCTGAGACTGGGTGGTTGAAGTTATTGGACTCGGGCGCAGGCATGGTGTGCGCAAGAGACGCGGAATCTTAGAAGCTCAAGGGGGGGCTGTCAATCCGTCATCTGTCTTATATAAGACAACATTTGATAGACGAAAGAATCAAAATATGCTGAAATTGGAGGTCATGAACAGCGAAATTTCCCGTCCAGTCTCCCGGTCGCCGTCGCCGACCTTCAGTCCCCTCTACCGCCAGATCAAGGATTTCATGATCAAGAGCCTTGAGGCGGGCGAATGGAGACCGGGCGATGCGATTCCCAGCGAGGCCGAGCTGGCCGGTCGCTTCAATGTCAGCCAGGGAACCGTCAGGAAAGCCATCGACGAGATGGCGGCGGAGAATCTCCTGGTGCGGCGCCAGGGGAAGGGTACTTTTGTCGCTACCCACAACGACCCCCGTTCCTATTATCGCTTTCTGCGCCTGGTGCCGGACGACGGCGACCAGGCCCATTCCACCAGCGAGCCCTTGACCTGCGACTGGCTGGAGGCCTCCCCGGAGGTGGCCCGGGTGCTGGGAATCCAGGCCGGGGATCCGGTGGTGGTCATGGAGCGCCTGCTGCGCTTCGGTTCCGAGCCGGTGGTCCTCGACTACATCTACCTGGTGGGCGAGCTTTTCCAGGGGCTGACCCTGGAGCGCCTCAAGGCCAGTGACCGCTCCCTTTACAGCATGTTCGAGAGCGACTACGGCGTTCGCATGATCCGGGCCGAGGAACGCCTGCGGGCGGTGGCGGCCGATGCCCACAGCGCCAGTCTGCTCGGCGTGGAGGATGGGGCGGCGCTGCTCCTCGTGGAGCGCACCACCTTCACCTATGGCAACAAGCCGGTCGAATGGCGCCGCGGGCTGTATTGCACCCGTCGGCATCACTATCTGAACGAGTTGGGTTGAGGCTGATTAGTACGGGCGGATTAGGCCGTCAGTAGGGGTTTGCAGCAGATTTGGGTATGTTTGTAATGTATAATTACGGCTCTTTTTCATACAAGCGGATAACCGCATCTTGACGCGAGGGATGACGTTCATGGCAGAAATGACCATCAAGAAACGTCCAAAGAATTTGGACTTGACTACCATCAGGTTGCCATTGCCCGGCAAGGTTTCCATTCTGCACCGGGTGAGCGGAGCTGGCCTGTTTTTGTGCCTGCCGGTCCTGCTCTGGTTGTTTGGCGCCAGCCTGACCTCGCCGGAAACCTTTGCGACCTTCCAGTCGCTCTTCGCCACCCTGCCGGCCAAGGTCATTCTCGCCGGCTTGATCTGGGCCTATGTTCACCACTTCTGTGCCGGCATCCGCTTCCTGCTGCTTGACCTTCATGTCGGCATCGATCTTCAGTCCGCCCGCAAGTCCGCGGCTGCGGTCTTGGTTGTGAGCATTCCGCTCACCCTGGTTCTGTGGGGGGTTCTGCTGTGATCAATCGCATCGTTGTCGGCGCCCATTACGGTCTCAAGGACTGGATCGCCCAGCGCGCCACCGCCGTTCTGATGGCCGTTTACACCGTCATGATGGCGGCCGTGCTGCTTGCCCTGCGTCCGAACAGCTTCGAGGCCTGGCAGGCGGTCTTTGCCAATGGCTTCATCAAGTTCGTGACCTTCCTCTTCTTCGTCAGCCTGTTCTACCACGCCTGGATCGGCGTGCGGGACATCTGGATGGACTATGTCAAGCCGACGGGTCTGCGTCTGACCCTGCATGTGCTGACCATCGTCGCGCTGGTGGGCTACAGCGGCTGGGCTGCTACGATTCTCTGGAGGCTGTAAGCGTGAGTATTCCTGTTCTGAAGTTTGATGCGGTCATCGTCGGTGCCGGTGGTGCCGGTCTGCGTTCCGCCATTCAATTGTCCGAAGCCGGCCTGAAGACGGCCGTCCTCTCCAAGGTCTTCCCGACCCGTTCCCATACCGTCGCCGCCCAGGGTGGTGTCGCCGCTTCCCTCGGCAACTCCGAGGAAGATCATTGGCACTGGCACATGTACGACACGATCAAGGGTTCCGACTGGCTCGGCGACCAGGATTCGATCGAATACATGTGCAAGGCCGCCAATGAAGTCGTGGTCGAGCTCGAGCACTACGGCATGCCCTTCGATCGGACCGACAACGGCAAGATCTACCAGCGCCCGTTCGGCGGCCACATGTCCAACTTCGGCGAGAAGCCGGTGCGCCGCTCCTGTGCGGCGGCCGACCGTACCGGCCACGCCATGCTGCATGCGCTCTATCAGCGCAACGTCAAGGCCAACACCCAGTTCTTCGTGGAGTGGATGGCTCTCGACCTGATTCGCGACGCCGAAGGCGCTGTGGTCGGCGTCACCGCCATGGAAATGGAAACCGGCCAGGTGGTGATTTTCCACTCCCGCGCCACCATTTTCGCCACCGGCGGTGCCGGCCGCATCTTCAATTCTTCCACCAATGCCTTCATCAATACTGGTGATGGTCTGGGCATGGCGGCCCGGGCTGGTATCCCCCTGGAAGATCTGGAGTTCTGGCAGTTCCACCCCACCGGTGTCGCCGGTGCCGGCGTGCTGATTACCGAAGGCGTGCGCGGCGAAGGCGGCATCCTGCGGAACAGCAGCAAGGAACGCTTCATGGAGCGTTACGCCCCGAACGCCAAGGATCTGGCCTCACGTGACGTGGTTTCCCGCGCCATGGCGACCGAAATCAAGGAAGGTCGCGGCTGCGGTGTGAACAAGGATTACATCCTGCTCGACATCACCCACCTCGATCCGGCCACCATCATGAAGCGCCTGCCGGGCATTCGTGAAATCGGCATCCAGTTCGCCGGCGTGGATTGCATCAAGGAGCCGCTGCCGGTGGTTCCGACCGCCCACTACCAGATGGGCGGCATCCCGACCAACTACACCGGACGGGTTGTCGTGCCCAAGGGCGATGATCTGGCTTCCGTCGTGCCGGGCTTCTATGCGGCTGGCGAATGCGGCTGTGCCTCGGTGCACGGCGCCAATCGCCTCGGTACCAATTCGCTGCTCGACCTCCTGGTCTTCGGCAAGTCTGCCGGCGACTCCGCTGTCGAGGATCTCAAGGCTGGCAAGGCTCACCGGGAACTGCCCCAGGGTGCGGCCGAACAGTCGCTGGCCCGGATCAGCGCCCTCGACAACCGCAAGGGCGGCGCCAACGTCTACGAGACCGGCCTCGCCATGCGCCGCTGCATGCAGGATCATGCCGGCGTGTTCCGTTTCGGCGACATGCTCAAGAAGGGTGTCGACAAGATTCTCGAGATCGAAAAGGCTGCGCACGAACTGGAGATCAAGGACAAGTCCATGGCCTGGAACACGGCCCGTACCGAAGCCCTCGAACTGGAAAACCTGATCGAAGTGGCCAAGGCGACCATGATCTCCGCCGAGGCCCGCAAGGAATCCCGCGGCGCCCACGTCCGCGACGATGCCCCGGATACCCCGGAATTCCCGAACGGCCGGAACGACAAGGAGTGGCTCAAGCACACCCTGTTCTTCCCGCAGGAAGGCAACAAGATCGTCTACAAGCCGGTCAATATGAAGCCCCTGTCCGTCGAGACCATCGAGCTCAAGACGCGCTCGTACTAATCGGAGTCCAGAATGAGCAAACGTACCATTCAATTCAGCATCTACCGCTACGATCCGGACAAGGACGACGCGCCCTACATGCAGGACATTTCGGTGGAACTCGAGCCCACCGACCGCAAGCTGCTGGACGCGCTGACCAAACTCAAGGCCAAGGACGACACCATCGCCTATCGCCGCTCCTGCCGCGAGGGCGTCTGCGGTTCCGACGCCATGAACATCAACGGCAAGAACGGCCTGGCCTGCCTGACCGATATCGACGGCCTCAAGCAGCCCGTCGTCCTGCGCCCGCTGCCCGGCCTGCCGGTCATCCGCGACCTGATCGTGGATATGACCCAGTTCTTCAAGCAGTACCATTCGATCAAGCCCTATCTGGTCAACAACGACCCCGCTCCCGAGCGGGAGCGCCTGCAGTCGCCGGAGGATCGGGAAGAACTGAACGGCCTCTACGAGTGCATCCTGTGCGCCTGCTGCTCCACGTCCTGCCCCTCCTTCTGGTGGAACCCGGACAAGTTCGTGGGCCCGGCCGGCCTGCTGGCGGCCTACCGCTTCCTGGCCGATACCCGCGACCAGGCGACCAACGAGCGCCTCGACAACCTCGAGGACCCGTACCGCCTGTTCCGCTGCCACACCATCATGAACTGCGTTGACGTGTGCCCGAAGGGTCTCAACCCGACCCAGGCCATCGGCAAGATCAAGGACATGATGGTCCGCCGGGCAGTCTGATGAAACGCGAGGACTACGGACGCCTGCGCTGGCGCTGCAGCCGGCGTGCCCTGCTGGAACTGGACATCGCGCTGACGCGCTTCCTGGACGAGCGGTTCGACCAGTTGAGCGAGGAGCAGCAGCAGGTGTTCGTGGAACTCGCGGATATGGAAGATCACGACCTGTGGTACCTGATCAGCGGCCAGGCCGAGTGCGAAGACCCTCGCCTGGCGCCGATCGTGGCCCTGTTGCGTAAGAGTTAAGTAAGGTAACCCATCTATCTTATGGTTTACCGGTTTTATCGGCAGTGCAACCAACACCTGTAAAGGGAAGACTCTATGACGACCGAACGCAAGGCAACCCTGAATATCGATGGACAGGCTCCCGTCGAATTCCCGATCATGTCCCCGACCCATGGCAACGACTGTATCGACATTCGTACCCTGGGCGGGAAGACCGGTCTGTTTACCTACGACTCGGGTTTCCTTTCCACCGCCAGCTGCAAATCCAAGATCGCCTTCATCGACGGCGACAAGGGCGAGCTGCTGTACCGCGGCTACCCCATCGAGCAGCTGGCCGAGCAGTGCAACTTCCTTGAAGTGGCCTACCTCCTGAAGAACGGCGAACTGCCGAGCCAGACCCAGAAGACCACCTTCGAAAAGACCATCAAGAACCACACCATGGTGCATGAGCAGCTGGTGAAGCTCTTCCAGGGCTTCCGCCGCGATGCGCACCCGATGGCCGTGATGGTCGGTGTGGTCGGCGCCCTGTCCGCCTTCTACCACGAGGCGATGGACTTCTCCGACGCCGAGCACCGCAGCATCAGCTTCAACCGCATCGTCGCCAAGATGCCGACCATCGTTGCCATGGCCTACAAGTACTCCATGGGCCAGCCCTTCATGTACCCGCGCAACGACCTCGACTACACCGCCAACTTCATGCATATGATGTTCGGCACCCCCTGCGAGGAATACAAGCCGAATCCGGTGCTGGTCCGTGCCCTGGACATCATCTTCACCCTCCACGCCGACCACGAACAGAACGCCTCCACCTCCACCGTGCGTCTGGCCGGCTCCTCCGGCGCCAACCCCTTCGCCTGCATCTCCGCCGGCATCGCCTGCCTGTGGGGCCCTGCCCACGGCGGCGCCAACGAAGCCTGCCTCAACATGCTGGAAGAGATTGGCGACGTCTCCCGCGTCGGCGAGTACATCGCCCGCGCCAAGGACAAGAACGACTCCTTCAAGCTCATGGGCTTCGGCCACCGCGTGTACAAGAACTTCGACCCCCGCGCCAAGCTCATGCGCAAGGTCTGCAACGAAGTTCTCACCGAACTCGGCCTGGAAAACGATCGCCTGTTCAAGCTGGCCATGGAACTGGAAAAGATCGCCCTGGAAGATCCGTACTTCGTGGAGAAGAAGCTCTACCCGAACGTGGACTTCTACTCCGGCATCGTCCAGAAGGCCCTGGGCATCCCGACCTCCATGTTCACCTGCATCTTCGCCCTGGCCCGGACCGTGGGCTGGATGACCCAGTGGGAAGAAATGATCACCGATCCCGAGTACAAGATTGGTCGTCCGCGTCAGCTGTACATCGGCGCTGCCAAGCGCGACGTTGTTCCCTTGGCGAAACGCGGCTAAGAAAGGAAGGGGCGGCCGCGAGGCCGCCCTTTTTTTACCCGCGGACCCCCTTTTGAGGATCCGCTCCCCAAGAGAAAAGAAAACACCCCCGAGGTGACGCATATGACCACGATGACGCAACTGTTCGATAACTCGATGTATTTCGGCGGCAACGCGCCGTTCATCGAAGAGCTCTACGAAAACTACCTGGACAACCCGGCCTCGGTGCCGGAAGAGTGGCGCGACTATTTCGACAAGCTGGCCCAGATGCCCGGCTTCGTCGCCCGCGACGTTCCCCACGCGCCGGTGGTCGCCGCCTTCGCCGAGCAGGCCAAGGAGGGCGGTTTCCGCCCGCAGGCCGCGGCTGCTCCGATCGATGACCAGAAGCAGGTTTCCGTCCTGCAGCTGATCAATGCCTACCGTTTCCTCGGCACCCGCTGGGCCGACCTCGACCCCCTGAAGCGCATGCCCCGCCCGTCGCTCCCCGAGCTGGAGCTGGGCTACTACGGTTTCACCGATCTTGACCTCAACAAGAGCTTCAACGTCGGTTCCTTCCGCATGGGCACCGAGCACGCCAAGCTCGGCGACCTGGTGGAAGCCCTCAAGCAGACCTACTGCGGCCCCATCGGGGTCGAGTACATGTACATGACCCAGATCGCCGAGAAGCGCTGGATCCAGGATCGCCTGGAAACCATCCGCTCCCGCGCGCCCTATACGCCCGACCAGAAGAAGCGCCTGCTGGAGCGCCTCACCGCCGCTGAAACCCTGGAACGCTACCTGCACACCAGGTACGTCGGCCAGAAGCGTTTCTCCCTGGAAGGCGGCGAGTCCCTCATCGTCTCCATGGACGAGGCCGTCCGCTGCGGCGGCGCCAATGGCGTGGACGAGATCGTCATCGGCATGGCCCACCGCGGCCGCCTCAACGTCCTGGTGAACACCCTGGGCAAGGCGCCCTCCATGCTCTTCGCCGAGTTCGAGGGCAAGAAGGCCTCCGACCTCTCCGCCGGCGACGTCAAGTACCACCTGGGCTTCTCCTCCGATGTCTCGACCCCGGGAGGCCCCTGCCACCTGACCCTGTCCTTCAACCCCTCCCACCTGGAAATCGTGAACCCGGTGGTGGAAGGTTCTGTCTACGCCCGCCAGGTCCGTCGCGGCGAAGAAGGCAAGAGCAAGGTCCTGCCGGTGCTGATCCACGGCGACGCCGCCGTGGCCGGCCAGGGTGTCAACCAGGAGATGCTCAACTTCGCCCAGACCCGCGGCTACGGCACGGGCGGCACCCTGCATATCGTGGTGAACAACCAGATCGGCTTCACCACCTCCGACCCCCGGGACTACCGTTCGTCCCTGTACTGCACGGACATCTTCAAGATGGCCGATGCCCCGATCTTCCACGTCAATGGCGACGATCCGGAAGCCGTGGCCCTGGTTACCAAGCTGGCCATCGAGTTCCGCCAGACCTTCAAGAAGGACGTGGTGGTGGACATCGTCTGCTTCCGCAAGCTCGGCCACAACGAGCAGGACGAGCCGATGGTCACCCAGCCCCTGATGTACAAGAAGATCTCCCAGCATCCGGGCACCCGCAGGCTCTATGGCGACAAGCTGGTGGCCGAAGGCGTGCTGCCGGCCGACGGTCCCGACCAGATGATCAAGGAATACCGCGACCACCTGGACCGGGGCGAGCTGCTGTACAACCCGGTCATCGCGGGCTACAAGCATCCCAACACCATCGACTGGACGCCCTACCTGACCAAGCAGTACATCGAGACCTGCGACACCCGGGTGCCGATGGCTGAACTGCAGCGCCTGACCCAGCGGCTGACCGACCTGCCCAAGGGCTTCTCGCTCCATTCCCGCGTCAAGAAGATCGTCGAGGACCGCGCCGCCATGGGCGACAGCAAGCTGCCGGTGGATTGGGGCATGGCCGAGAACCTGGCCTACGCTTCCCTGCTGGTTTCCGGCTACGGCATCCGCCTGTCCGGCGAAGATGTGGGCCGCGGCACCTTCTTCCACCGCCATGCCGCCTTCCACGACCAGAACCGCGAGAACTGGGCCGAGGGCACCTACTACACCCTGCAGCACCTGCAGGAGAAGCAGGCCAAGTTCCAGTGCTTCGACTCCGTGCTGTCGGAAGAGGCCGTCCTGGGCTTCGACTACGGCTACGCCTCCGCCAACCCCTACGAGCTGGTGCTCTGGGAAGGCCAGTTCGGCGACTTCGCCAACGGCGCCCAGGTGGTCATCGACCAGTTCATCACCTCCGGCGAGGCCAAGTGGGGCCGTGCCTGCGGTCTGGTGATGCTGCTGCCCCACGGCTATGAGGGCCAGGGTCCGGAGCACTCCTCCGCCCGCCTGGAACGCTACATGCAGGCCTGCGCCGAGATGAACATGGAAGTCTGCGTGCCGACCACGGCTGCCCAGGTCTTCCACATGCTGCGCCGCCAAGCCGTCCGCATGCAGCGCAAGCCCCTGGTGGTGATGTCGCCCAAATCCCTGCTGCGCCACAAGGATGCCACCTCCCCCCTGGAAGACCTGGCCAACGGTGAATTCCAGCGCGTCATCGGCGAAATCGACAAGATCGACGCCAAGAAGGTGAAGCGCGTGATCCTCTGCTCCGGCAAGGTGTACTACGATTTGCTGGCCGCCCGCCGCGAGCAGGGCATCAAGGACATCGCCATCGTCCGCCTGGAGCAGCTCTACCCGTTCCCGGGCGCTTCCCTGGAAGCGGAGCTGGCCAAGTATCCCAAGGCCACCGAGATCGTCTGGTGCCAGGAAGAGCCGCGCAACCAGGGCGCCTGGTACTGGTTCGCTTCCCGCCACCATCTGGAAGCCCAGATCAGCGGCAAGCAGAAGCTGCTCCTGGTCTCCCGTCCGGCCTCCTCGTCGCCGGCGGTGGGCTACCTGGCCAAGCACGTCGAGCAACAAAAGGCACTGATCGCGTCCGCCCTGGGCAAGATCGAGTACTAATAAACACGCAAGAGTGGAGTCAACATGATCATCGAAGTCAAAGTTCCCCAGCTCTCCGAATCCGTCGCCGAAGGCACCCTGGCCTCCTGGAAGAAGAAGATCGGTGAAGCGGTTGCCCGGGACGAAATCGTCATCGACATCGAAACCGACAAGGTGGTGCTCGAAGTGCCGTCCCCGGACGCCGGCGTCCTGGTGGAAATCCTCAAGGGTGACGGCGAGACCGTCGTTTCCGGCGAAGTGATTGCCAAGATCGACACCGAAGCCAAGGCCGGCGCCGCTGCGCCCAAGGCCGAAGCCCAGGCTGCCGCCCCCGCCGCCGCTCCGGCCGTCTCCGCCGCTGCCGCCTCGGCCGGCGCCGCCAGCCCGGCTGCCCGCAAGATCCTGGAAGAGAAGGGCGTTTCCGCCGCCGACGTGTCCGGTTCCGGCCGCGCTGGCCGCGTCACCAAGGAAGACGCCCTGATGGCCCAGATCAAGTCCGCCGCCGTCACCGGCCCGGTGGCCGCCCCGGCCGCTCCCTCGGCCCCCAAGGCTGCCCTGCCGACCCCGCCGGCCGGCGTGGACCTGGGCAACCGCGCCGAGCAGCGCGTCCCCATGACCCGCCTGCGGGCCCGGATCGCCGAGCGCCTGGTGCAGTCCCAATCCACCAACGCCATCCTGACCACCTTCAACGAGGTGAACATGGGCCCGATCATGGCGATCCGCAAGCAGTACGGCGAGAAGTTCGAGAAGACCCACGGCGTCCGCCTGGGCTTCATGGGCTTCTTCGTCAAGGCCGCCTGCGCCGCCCTGCAGAAGTTCCCCATCCTGAACGCCTCCGTTGATGGCAACGACATCGTCTATCACGGCTACGTGGATATCGGCATCGCCGTCGGCTCGCCCCGCGGCCTGGTCGTGCCCATCCTGCGCAATGCCGACCAGATGTCCATCGCCGAGATCGAGAAGAAAATCGGCGAATTCGGCAACAAGGCCAAGGACGGCAAGCTCTCCATCGAGGACCTGACCGGCGGCACCTTCTCCATCTCCAACGGCGGCGTCTTCGGCTCCATGCTGTCGACCCCGATCATCAACCCGCCCCAGTCCGCTATCCTCGGCATCCATGCCACCAAGGACCGGGCCGTGGTGGAGAATGGTCAGGTCGTGGTGCGCCCGATCAACTACCTGGCCATGTCCTACGACCACCGCATCATCGACGGCCGCGAAGCCGTCCTCGGTCTGGTGACCATGAAGGAAGCCCTGGAAGATCCGGCCCGCCTGCTGCTGGGCGTCTAATGCAGTAAGGCACAAGGGGTGCGGCGCGAGGGTGAAAGCCTTCGCCCCGCCCCTTTCCCTTTTAGCTCTGTGGAGAAAACAATGTCCAAGAATTTCGACGTCCTCGTCATCGGCGGCGGTCCCGGCGGCTATGTGGCCGCCATTCGTGCGGCCCAGCTGGGCTTTTCCGTGGCCTGCTGCGAATCGAACCCCTACGCCGATCCGAAGGGCGAGCCCCGCCTGGGCGGCACCTGCCTGAACGTGGGCTGCATTCCCTCCAA
The DNA here is from genome assembly GCA_018261935.1 of Rhodocyclaceae bacterium. Taxonomy (GTDB): domain Bacteria; phylum Pseudomonadota; class Gammaproteobacteria; order Burkholderiales; family Rhodocyclaceae; genus JAGTRP01. The sequence goes on along the minus strand of JAGTRP010000005.1, from coordinate 8,230 downwards.
GGCCCTGCTGCGGTCCTCCGAACTGTTCGAGGAAGCCGAGCATTCCTTCGCCGTCCATGGCATTTCCGCCAAGGGCGTGAGCATGGACGTGCCGACCATGGTCGGCCGCAAGAACACCATCGTCACCCAGCTCACCAGCGGCATCAAGGGCCTGTTCCGCAAGAACAAGGTCACCGGCTTGAACGGCCACGGCAGCTTCGTGGGCAAGGAGGGCGGCCTCTACCAGGTCAAGGTCGGCAGCGAGCTGGTTCAGGCCAAGCACGTCATCGTCGCCACCGGCTCCAAGCCCCGCCACCTGCCCGGCATCCCCGTGGACAACAAGGTCATCTGCGACAACGAGGGCGCCCTCGACTTCGACAGCGTGCCCAAGCGCCTGGGCGTCATCGGCGCCGGCGTCATCGGCCTTGAACTGGGTTCCGTCTGGCGCCGCCTGGGCGCGGATGTGACCATCCTGGAAGCCGCCCCGGAATTCATGGCCTACGCCGACCAGGACGTGGCCAAGGAAGCCCTCAAGCTGTTCACCAAGCAGGGCTTGAAGATCAACGTCGGGGTCAAGATCGGCAAGGTCACCACCGGCAAGAAGGGCGTCACCGTCGAGTACGAAGGCAAGGACGGCGCCCAGAAGATGGAATGCGACAAGCTCATCGTCTCCGTCGGCCGCATCCCCAACACCGATGGCCTGAATGCCGAAGCGGTCGGCCTCAAGATCAACGAGCGCGGCCAGGTCGAAGTGGACGGCCACTGCAAGACCAACCTCGAGAATGTCTGGGCGGTGGGCGACGTGGTGCGCGGCCCCATGCTGGCCCACAAGGCGAGCGAAGAGGGCGTCATGGTGGCGGAATTGATCGCGGGCCAGGCGGGCCACACCAACATGGAGACCATTCCGGGCGTCATCTACACCCATCCGGAAATCGCCTGGGTGGGCAAGACCGAGCAGCAGCTCAAGGCTGAGGGCGTGGCCTACAAGCCGGGCAAGGTGCCGTTCATGGCCAATGGCCGGGCTCTGGGCCACGGCGATGCCTCCGGCTTCGTCAAGGTGCTGGCTGATGCCAAGACCGACCGCATCCTGGGCGTGCACATCATCGGGGTGAATGCCTCCGAGCTCATCTCCGAAGCCGTGGTGGCCATGGAATTCGCCGGCGCCTCCGAGGACCTGGGCCGCATCTGCCATGCCCACCCGACCCTGTCGGAAGTGGTGCACGAAGCGGCTCTCGCCTGCGACAAGCGCTCGCTGCACTTCTAAGGAACACGGCAGGCTCGAAAGGCGGGTAGCGGCGACGCGCCCGCCTTTTTCGTTTGCACCCTACGCCTCCTCCGTTGTGGCAGCTGATGAGTACGACGCCTATGCCTCACACCAAACTGAACGTATCGCCCAAGGGTATGCTGGAAGCCTACATGGGGCTTCTTGACCAAATGGGCTATGTGGCCGATTCCGCCCAGCAGGCGGCGGCCGAGTCCTTGCAGCGTCTCTACGGCGACCTGCTCGCCTTCAAGGTAGCCCGGGGCAGCACCCTCAAGCGCCTGCTGGCTCCGCCAAGATCGCCGCGGGGTGTCTATTTCTGGGGCGGCGTAGGACGCGGCAAGAGCTTCCTCATGGATTGCTTCTTCAACGCTGTGCCCTATCGGCGCAAGCGGCGCATCCATTTCCATTCCTTCATGCAGATGATCCATCGGGACCTGGAAGCCTTCAAGGGCGAGCCGGATCCCATGATGAAGGTGGCGGACCGCATCGCCAAGGAAGTGCGGCTCCTCTGTTTCGACGAATTCCACGTCTCCGATATCGCCGACGCCATGATCCTGCGGCGTTTGCTGGAAGGGTTGTGCGAGCGGGGCGTCGTGCTGGTGATGACCTCCAATTACGCCCCGGACGACCTCTACCCCAATGGCCTCCAGCGCGACCAGTTCCTCCCCGCCATCGCCCTCCTGAAGGGCATGATGGACGTGGTGCGGGTGGACGCCGGCATCGATTACCGGCTCCGGACCCTGGAGCAGGTGGAGATTTACCACCATCCCGCCAACGCTGAAGCCGAGAAGAAGATGCTCGACTATTTCCGCCTGGTGGCAGGGGAGGAGGGCAAGAAGGGCGGCAGCATCGAAATCCTGGGCCGGGACATCGACACCCTGCGGCGGGGCAACGGCGTCATCTGGTTCGATTTCAAGACCCTGTGCGGCGGGCCCCGTTCCCAGAACGACTACCTGGAAATTTCCCGCGCCTACCATACCGTCCTGCTGTCGGGCATTCCCCGCATGACCGAGCACCAGGCGTCCGAGGCCCGCCGCTTCACCTGGATGGTGGATGTCTTCTACGACCACAAGGTCAAGCTCATCGCCACTGCCGATGGTCCGCCGGAGGAGCTGTACTCCCGGGGCACCCAGGCGGGGGAATTCTTCCGCACCGTCAGCCGCCTAACCGAGATGCGCTCCCGGGAGTATCTGGCGCAGCCCCACAACGCGGAATGAGGAGTGACATGCAAAGCCCCGCCGAACTGACCGTCGACCTCCGGCAGCTGGTCATCACCATCGCCCATACGGTGGATCTGGTGGGCGTGGACGACCTCCTGCACGGCCGGCGCGTCGGCATGCTGGCGGCGGAACTGGCCAAGCGTATGGGGTGGAGCGACGCGGAACGGGTCATGCTTTACGATGCCGGACTCCTGCACGACTGCGGCGTCTCATCGACCCGCGTCCACCGGCGCCTTGTTGACGATCTGGAGTGGGAGGGGGCCCAGGAGCATTGCGATCGGGGCTTCGCACTTCTCAAGGACTTTCCCCCCCTGGCCCACCTCGCTCCCATCATCCTCTACCACCACACCCGCTGGGAGCAGTTCGACCCCGCGATGCAGGTCCAGGACACGGCACGGTATGCCAACCTGATCTACCTGGCGGATCGCATCGATGTCCTGGCGGCCCCCTACCAGGCGGACCAGACCGTCCTGGAACACAGTTCCGCCATCCGCGAGCGCCTGGCTGCCGAACGGGGCCGCCTTTTTTCGCCAGAACTGGTGGACGCATTCCTGGCCCTCTCCGAGGAGGAGGCTTTCTGGCTGGCGCTACGGCCCGATTGGGTCCAGCAATACCAGGCGCAGATCGAATCCTTCGCCGATAGCCGCACCATCGATTGGGCCGGGATCAAGCAATGCGCCGAGATTTTCGCCGCCATCATCGACGCCAAGTCTTCCTACACTGAGCAGCACTCCCGGGGTGTGGCGCGGCTGGCCCGCCACCTGGCGGCAAGGCTGGGCCTGGATTGGGCGAGTTGCGAGAAGATCGAAGTGGCCGGCCTCCTGCACGATATCGGCAAGCTGCAGATTCCGGACGAGATCATCGAGGGCACCAATCCCCTCACGGAACACGAGTTCGACCTGATGAAAGGCCATAGCTACGGGACGCTGCAGGTCCTGTGGCGCCTCCAGGCCATCCAGGACATCGCCCGCTGGGCGGCCTACCATCATGAAACGCCGGACGGCCACGGCTACCCCTTCCATCTCCGGGGCGATGACTTGCCGCTGCCGGCCAGGATCATCAATGTCGCGGACGTCTTCCAGGCCATGGCCCAGGACCGGCCCTATCGGGCAGCCATGGCGCCGGAAAAGATCCTGTCCACCCTGCAGGAGCGGGTGGCGGCGGGCAGCGCCGACGCCGACGTGGTTGCGGCACTGGCCGCCGATCTGCAAAACTGTCATCGCATCGCCCTGGCGACCGGCGCCTAGGCATTCCTGACTGCATGGACGGAGGTGGAAGGATGTGGCGCGTTCTCATTCTTGTCGTGACCCTATGGGCGCAGCCCGTTTGGGCCCAGTCCGCGCTGGAGGTCATTGCCTTGCGCCACCAGACCGTGGATCGGGTCCTGCCCGTTCTCCAGCCCCTCCTTGAGCCGGGCGGAACCCTCAGCGGCATGGACAACCAGCTCTTCCTGCGGGCTTCGCCCAGGAACCGGGAGGAGATCAAGCGGGCTTTGGCCGCCATCGACAAGCCCCTGCGGCGCCTGGTCATCCAAGTCAGCCAGACCCGGGGCGCGGAGGGCGGCAGCCGGCGGGGCGACGCCAACGCCCAGATGTGGGCCACCCGCAGTGAGGGCAGCAGCCAGAGGGTGCAGACCGTCGATGGCGGCCGGGCCTTCATCCAGGTGGGCTACTCAGTGCCGTTCCCCTTGCGCCAGGTGGTGATGGGCCCGGGCGGCGCCGTCGTCGCCGACACGATGGTGTACCGGGACATCGGCCAGGGCTTCTACGCCGAGCCCCAGGTCAACGGCGATCGGGTGACCCTGGAGATCAGCCAGGAAGCCGCCTCCCCTGGCGGCTACGGAGCCGGCAGCGCCAGTGTCCAGCGCCTGTCCACCAGCCTGTCCGGGCGCCTCGGGGAGTGGATGGAGCTGGGAGGGAGCGGCCGTCAGGCCGCCGGGAGCGGAGCCGGGGGCTGGAGCTATTCCACCGGCCAGGTTCGGGAAAGCCGGTCGATCTGGCTCATGGTCGAGGAAATTCGCTAGATAATGGGGTTGGCGACTTGGGGAGTGATGAGGCAATAATGCTCCGGGCAACGATCGAAAACAGCAATAACCAGGGGGCATCCATGCACGAAAAATATGCACTCTCCAGCGCCCAGCTCTATACGCCCTGCCGTCCCGAAGATCTGCCTTTCGACACCAGCGACGAACTCCCGGACCTCGGGGAGGAGTTTGCCCACGGGCGGGCGGTGGAGGCTCTCCACTTCGGCCTCGACATCCGGCGGCCGGGGTACAACCTTTTCGTCCTGGGAGATCCTGGCAGCGGTCGCCATGCCATGGTGCGCCGGCTGATCGAGACCGAGTACGGCAACCACAATGCCCCGGCCGACTGGTGCTACGTCAATAATTTCACCGATGCCCGGCGGCCCCGGCTCCTGAGCCTTCCTGCCGGTCGGGGGGCGGGGCTGCGGGACGACATGCAGCGTTTCGTCGGCGACCTGGGGGCGGCCATTACCGCTGCCTTTGAGAGCGACGCGCATCGCCTGCGGATCGAGGCCCTGCAGCAGGAATACAGGGAGCGGGAAGAGCACGCCCTGCGGGAACTGGGCCACGAGGCCGTTGCCGACCGCATCGCCCTGGTGCGGACTCCGGAGGGGTTCAGCGTCGTTCCCATGAAGGACGACCAGGAAACCATGTCGTCGGAGGAATTCGATGCCCTGCCTGCAGAAACCCAGCGGCAGCTCAACGCCCGGCTGGGAGAGTTCCAGGAAAAGCTGCACAAGCTTGTCCTCCAGTTTCCCCGCTGGCGGCGGGAAACCCAGGACAAGCTGAAGCAGGCCAGCCGCGACGCCCTGCAGGCGGCGGTTGGGCACCTGATCGAGGAGCTGCGTAGCGGCTACCAGGACCTCCCGGAGGTGCAGGCATTCTTCGGCGCCGTTGAGAAGGACGTGGTGGAGGTCGGCGACAGCCTGCGGGAAAGCCAGAAGACCGAGGGGGAAATGGAATTCCTCCTTTTTTCCGGCAACCTGTCGGTGCAGCGCTATCTGGTCAACCTCCTGGTGGATAACGCCGGCCAGACCGGTCGGCCCCTCATCTACGAGGACCATCCCACCTTCCAGAATCTGGTCGGCCGGGTGGAGCACCTGGCCCATATGGGCATGCTGGTCTCCAATTTCACCCTCATCAAGGCCGGCGCCCTGCATCGGGCCAACGGCGGCTACCTAGTGCTGGATGCGGAGCGCCTGCTCATGCAGCCCTTCGCCTGGGACGGCCTGAAGCGGATATTGAAATCCGGCGAAATCCGCATCGATTCCCTGGGGGAGATGTACGGACTCGCCAGCACCCAGCAACTGGAGCCCCAGCCCATTCCCCTCGACCTCAAGGTGGTGCTGGTGGGGGAGCGGATGGTCTATTACCTCCTGGCGCAGCTGGACACCGACTTCGCCGAACTCTTCAAGGTGGCCGCCGACTTCGAAAGCGAAATCGAGCGCAGTGCCGGGAATACGACCCTCTATGCCCGCCTCCTGGCCACCCTGGCCCGCCGTGCCGGGCTGAGGCCCCTGCTGGCCGAGGCGGCAGCCCGCCTGATCGAGCACGCCGCCCGCCTGGCGGAGGATGCCGAGCGCCTGACCACTGACCTGCGCCGCCTCACGGACCTGCTGACCGAGGCCGACTACCGGGCCGGCAAGGCCGATGCCTCCCATATCGCCCGCTGCCATGTGGAGGAGGCCCTGGCAGCCCAGGACCGGCGGCTGAACCGCATCCGGCAGGCGCAGCAGAGCGCCATCCTGCGCGATACCCTCCTCATCGCCACCGTCGGCTCCCACGTGGGCCAGATCAACGGCCTGGCGGCTGCGGAACTGGGGGACTTCGTCTTCGCCCATCCGATGCGCATCACGGCCACCGTCCGCATGGGCGACGGGGAGATGGTCGACATCGAACGGGAGGTGGAGCTGGGCGGTCCCATCCACTCCAAGGGCGTCCTCATCCTGTCCGCCTTCCTGGCTGCCCGCTTCGGGCGGCTGATGCCTCTGTCGCTCAACGCCAGCATTGTCTTCGAGCAGTCCTACGGCGACGTCGAGGGTGACAGCGCCTCCCTGGCCGAACTCTGCGCCCTCATTTCGGCCCTCGGCGGCATTCCCATCAAGCAGTCCCTGGCAGTCACCGGCTCGGTGAACCAGTACGGCATGGTCCAGCCCATCGGGGCGGTGAACGAGAAGATCGAGGGCTTCTTCGACATCTGCCGGGCCCGGGGCCTGGACGGCAGGCAGGGCGTGGTCATCCCGACCGCCAATGTGAAGCACCTGATGCTCCGCCAGGACGTGGTGCAGGCGGTGGCCGACGGCCAGTTCCATATCTACGCCGTGGCCGACTTCGACAGCGCCATCGAGATCCTGACCGATGTGCCGGTGGGCGAGCCCGATCAGGACGGCACGGTGCCGGCCGGGACCGTGAATTTCCTGGTGGCGGCCACCCTGGCCGAGATGGCGGCCATCCGCCAGGACTTCGCCGACGGCGGTCAGCAGCGGCAGCAGGGCAAAAAGAAAAAGGCCGCCGCCCCGAAGGACGACGGCCCACCCAAGGTTCCGCCTAAGTAATCAGGCCGTGGCCAGGGCCTGATCGAGGTCGGCGATGATGTCGTCCACGTGCTCGATGCCGATGGACAGGCGGATCATGTCCTCCGACACGCCAGCCTTGGCCAGTTCCTCCGGTGCCAGCTGGCGATGGGTGGTGGAAGCCGGGTGGCAGGCCAGGGTCTTGCAGTCGCCGATATTCACAAGGCGGGTGATGAGATTCAGGGCATCCTGGAACCTGCCGCCGCCTTCGCTCCCGCCCTTGACGCCGAAATTCAGGATGCCGGAAGCGCGTCCGCCCATGTATTTCTGCACCAGGGCATGGTCCTTGTGGTCCGGCAGGCCGGCGTAATTGACCCAGCTCACCTTGGGGTGCTTCTGCAGGAACTGGGCCACGGCGAGGGAATTGTCGCAGGTGCGGTCCATGCGCAGGGCCAGGGTCTCGATGCCCTGGAGAATGAGGAAGGCGTTGAAGGGGGAAATGGCGGCCCCCATGTTGCGCAGCGGCACGACCCGGGCGCGGCCGATGTAGGCGGCGGGGCCGAGAGCCTCCGTATAGACCACCCCGTGGTAGGAAACGTCCGGCTCGTTGAGGCGCTTGAACCTCTCCTTGTGCTCGGCCCAGGGGAACTTGCCGGAATCGACGATGATGCCGCCGAGGGAATTGCCGTGGCCGCCCAGGTACTTGGTGAGGGCGTGGACGACGATGTCGGCCCCGTGCTCGATGGGGCGGCACAGATAGGGGGAGGGGACGGTGTTGTCGACGATGAGGGGAATGCCGTGGCGGTGGGCGATGGCGGCCAGTTGCTCGAAATCGGTGACGTTGCCCAGGGGATTGCCCACGGATTCGCAGAAAACCGCCTTGGTCCTGCCGTCGATCAGCTTCTCGAAGGTTCCCGGGTCCCGGTAGTCGGCGAAGCGCACTTCGATGCCGTACTGGGGCAGGGTGTGGGCGAAGAGGTTGTAGGTGCCGCCGTAGAGGGTGGAACTGGTGACGATGTTGTCCCCGGCTTCGGCGATGGTCTGGATGGCGTAGGTGATGGCCGCCATGCCCGAGGCCAGGGCGAGGCCGGCGATGCCGCCTTCCAGGGCCGCGACGCGCTTTTCCAGGACATCCTGGGTGGGGTTCATGATCCGGGTGTAGATATTGCCCGGGACCTTGAGGTCGAAAAGATCGGCGCCGTGCTGGGTGCTGTCGAAGGCGTAGGAGGTG
>JAGTRP010000001.1 GCA_018261935.1 Rhodocyclaceae bacterium | reverse complement strand
TGAACCGTGCCATTCCCGCCTCCAGGACATGCTTTCAACATAGTCGGCATTTTCTCAGTTCCGCGGGGGGCTGGGGGATTTTCTACAGCCTCAACGTGGGAGGTAAGCGGACTGCCGCGCGAGGCGCAGCAGGAAGGCCAAGGCGGGTGTTCGGCAGGTCCGCTTGACCGGATTGTTGGGCGTAAGGCGTGGTTGTTGGCTCATTATTTAACGACGATGTAGGAAGGCAATTTCGCTCTTGGAAGAAACCCACTCATACGGCCGTCAGGAGAGCGTGTGGCGTAATTGGACTTAATGTAGGGACGGGCTCCGTCTCCTGGATGAAACTGGGTATTTAGATATTCAACTTCATCTGGGTTAAGTCGTCGAACAGAGCCATCGTCTTCTACCCAGACGTACTTCAGCGCGTAGGTTCCATTGGCCTTTTCGTTGTGCTCACGGGTGTAAGAAACGCGGCCCAGAAAAACTAAGCCTGCCAGCGTGACAAACAGGACGATGACTATGGTTAATGCCATTCGTAGAACACCTCAGCGGGAACTCTCATGACGCCCAACGTGAAATCGATAGAAGAAATGCTGTATAAAAAACCAGTTCATGCTGTATACTTGCTTTGACCGCGTCGCAAGCCATTGATTTTTCGTCTTTCGTGAGATTTGGCATGGCACCCCTTCCTCAAAATGCAGCATCACGGCCCCCGATGCTTCTGGAGGTGGTTCGGGATCGCATCCGGGCAAAGCATTATAGCCGCCGAACCGAGCAGGCGTATGTCGGGTGGGTAAAGCGTTTTGTCGTGTCCATTGGCCGGCGGCATCCGCGTGATGTCGGGGCGCCGGAGGTGGAAGCTTTCCTGACCGATTTGGCGGTAAACGGCAAGGTCTCCGCCGCGACCCAGACCCAGGCGCTTTCCGCCATCCTGTTCCTGTACCGCGAGGTGCTCGGCATGGACTTGCCCTGGCTGGAAGGCCTCGTACGGGCGAAGCCGTCCAGGCGTATCCCGACTGTGCTGACGCCCGCCGAAGTCTCCCGGCTCTTGGCCTGCATGGATGGTACTTACGGCCTGATGGCGCGGCTCTTGTACGGTACGGGAATGCGGCTGATGGAGTGCGTTCGTTTGCGAGTCAAGGATGTGGATTTCGGACGGCGGGAAGTCCTGGTTCGGGACGGCAAGGGGGGCAAGGACCGGGTGACGATGTTGCCCAGCTCCCTGGTGGAGCCGCTTCAGGCGCATCTGGCACGGATTCGGATTCTGTTCGATCTGGACAGGGAGAGAGGAGTCGAAGGCGTACACATGCCGGATGCCCTGGACCGGAAGTACCCCGAAGCAGGCACGAGTTGGGGGTGGTTCTGGGTTTTCCCGGCCACCGGACTTTCGACCGATCCCCGCGCGGAAAGCCAGCGCCGGCATCACGTCTACGAGCAGAACCTGCAACGGGCCATCAAGCAGGCGGTGGGCAGGGCCGGGATTGCGAAGCCTGCCACCACCCATACCTTGAGGCACAGCTTCGCCACCAATTTGCTGGAATCGGGCTACGACATCCGCACTGTCCAGGAGCTGCTGGGGCACGCCGACGTATCCACCACCATGATCTACACCCATGTGCTCAATCGGGGCGGACGGGGAGTGAGAAGCCCGCTGGACTCGTTGTGATCTCGAGGGCTTGAATCACCCCGCGGAATCGAAAGTGGCCCCATGGAAAAAGGTCATTTTCGTGCTAAATTCGATGCCTATATAGATGTCAAAATCTATTTTTTCTCTGGGGCTCCTATGGATACCATCCTGGCCAATATGACAGTCAGCGTCACCGAGCTGAAGCGTAATTTCGCGGGCATCCTCAAGCAGGCGGAAGACAGTCCGGTGGCGGTGCTCAACCATAACCGGCCGGAAGCCTACCTGCTCTCCGCTGCCCAGTACGAGCGGCTGCTCGCTCATCTCGATGATCTGGAAGACGCGAAGCTGGTCCGGGAGCGTGGCGAGGGGCCCTTTGTCGAAGTGAACCTGGATGAGCTATAGGCTCCGTTTCCATGAGCTTGCCCTGGCGGAATGGAAGAAGCTGGATGCCAGCATCCGGGAGCCCTTGAAAAAGAAGCTCGCCGAGCGCCTCGCATTCCCCCGGGTGCCTGCCGCCGCCCTGTCGGGCATGCCCGACTGCTACAAGATCAAGCTGAAAAGCATCGGTTACCGTCTGGTCTACCGAGTGGACGAGGATGTGGTCTTTGTGACCGTCATTACCGTCGGCCGGCGGGATCGAAACCAGGTCTATCAACTTGCCCGGGAACGAGCTACCCAGGGCTGATCGTTTTCATCGCCTTTGACCGTGATCACCGAAACAAAACCGAGAACCGGCACCCGTCCCGCCGGCCTTTCCCTTGACGACTGCCTGGCCGCCGATCTCCACCGGTTGCGTGCCCTATCCCGGGACATGAAGCGCCTGGAAGGCCCGCGCCGGGAGAAGGCCCAGGCCGATTTCACCGCCCTCCTGGAAAAGTCCCGGGCCGCTGTCGCCGCCCGCAGGAGCCGGCTGCCCAGGCCCCAGTTCCAGGACGACCTGCCGGTCAACGCCCGCCGGGAAGAGATTGCCGAACTCGTCCGGAAGCACCAGGTGGTCATCGTCTGCGGCGAGACCGGCTCCGGCAAGACGACCCAGCTGCCCAAGATTTGCCTCAACCTTGGGCGCGGCGCCACCGGCCTCATCGGCCACACCCAGCCCCGCCGCCTGGCGGCGCGCTCGGTGGCGTCCCGCCTCGCCCAGGAACTGCAGACCCAGGTGGGCGCCGGGGTGGGGGTAAAGATCCGCTTCCAGGACCGCACCACGCCGGAAAGCTGGGTCAAGCTCATGACCGACGGGATTCTGCTCGCCGAGACCCAGGGCGATCCGTATCTGAATGCCTACGACACCCTGATCATCGACGAGGCCCACGAGCGCAGCCTCAACATCGACTTCCTCCTGGGCTACCTCAGGCAGCTCCTGCCCAAGCGGCCGGACCTCAAAGTCATCATCACCTCGGCCACCATCGATGCCGAGCGCTTCGCCGCCCACTTCAACGGTGCGCCGGTGATCGAGGTCTCCGGCCGCCTCTACCCGGTGGAAGTGCGCTACCGGCCAGTCAGCGACCTGGAGGAAGAGGACGACGAGCGGGATCTCTACGACGCCATCGTGGATGCGGTGGACGAAGTAGCCCGCCTCGGCCCTGGCGACACCCTGGTTTTCCTGCCCGGGGAGCGGGAAATCCGCGAGGCGGCGGAGGCGTTACGCAAGCACCACCCGCCCCATACCGAGATCCTGCCTTTGTTCTCGCGCCTTTCCGCCGGGGAGCAGGATCGCATCTTCAAGCCCTCCGGGGCGCGGCGCATCGTGCTCGCCACCAACGTGGCCGAGACCTCCCTCACCGTGCCCGGCATCCGCTACGTGGTGGATACCGGCCTCGCCCGGGTCAAGCGCTACTCCTACCGCAACAAGGTGGAGCAGCTCCAGGTGGAGAAGGTCTCCCAGGCGGCGGCCCGGCAGCGGGCCGGGCGCTGCGGCCGGGTAGCGGCGGGGGTCTGCATCCGCCTCTATGACGAGGCCGACTTCAACGCCCGCCCGCCCTTCACCGACCCGGAAATCCTCCGTTCCAGCCTGGCCGGCGTCATCCTGCGCATGAAGTCCCTGAGGCTCACCGAGGTTGAGAGCTTCCCCTTCATCGAGCCGCCCCCGGCCAAGGCCGTCGCCGACGGCTACGCCCTCCTGCAGGAGCTGGGCGCCCTGGATGAGCACAACCAGCTCACGATTGTCGGCCAGAGCCTCGCCCGGCTGCCCCTGGACCCCCGCATCGCCCGCATGATCGCCGCCGGCCGGGACGAGGGCTGCCTCAGGGAAATGCTGATCATTGCCGCCGCCCTGTCAGTGCAGGATCCCCGGGAGCGGCCCCAGGAACGCCAGCAGGCGGCGGACGAGCGGCACAAGAAGTTCGCCGACGAGAAATCGGAGTTCTTGAGTTGGTTGAAGCTCTGGGACTGGTACCGGCATGAGTTCGAGCACAAGAAGTCCAACAAAAAGCTGGTGGAAGCCTGCCACGACAATTTCCTGTCGGCCCTGCGCCTGCGGGAATGGCGGGAGGTCCACAGCCAGCTCCATGCCCAGGTGACGGAGTTGGGCTGGAAGGAAAGCGAGGTGCCCGGCACCTACGAGGCCATCCACCGCTCGCTGCTCACCGGCCTCCTGGGCAACCTGGGCTGCAAGTCGGACGAATCCGGCTACTACCAGGGCGCCCGGGGCATCCGCTACCTCATCCACCCCAGTTCGCCCCTCCAGAAGAAGGCCGGCAAGTGGATCGTGGCGGCCGAGATCACCGAGACCACCAAGCTCTACGCCCGCTGCGTCGCCCGCATCGAGCCGGACTGGCTGGAGAAAGTAGGCGCTCACCTCATCAAGCGCAGCTACTTCGATCCCCACTGGGAAAAGAAGTCCATGCAGGTGGCGGCCTGGGAGCGCACCACCCTCTACGGCGTGGTCATCAACCCCAAGCGCCGCATCCATTACGGCCCCATGGCCCCGGCCGACGCCCGGGAAATCTTCATCCGCCAGGGATTGGTGGGAGGCGAAATCGACGAATCCTTCGCCAAGCGCTGGCCCTTCTACCAGCACAACCGGAAGCTCATCCGGGAAATCGAGAACCTGGAGCACAAGCAGCGGCGCCAGGACGTGCTGGTGGACGACGAGCTCATCTTCGCCTTCTACGATCACCTGATCCCCGAGGGCATCCACAACGGCGCCAGCTTCGACCATTGGCGGAAAGAGGCGGAGCGGGACAACGCCAAGCTTCTGTTCCTCTCCAAGGACGACCTCATGCGGCACTCCGCCGCCGGGGTCACCACCGAGGCCTTCCCCCATCATCTGCGACTGGGGGGCGTGGAGTATGCGCTCACCTACCACTTCGAGCCCGGTTCGCCCCGGGATGGCGTCACCATGGCTGTCCCCCTGGCTCAGCTCAACCAGCTTCCCATCGGGCGGCTGGAATGGCTGGTGCCGGGGCTCATCAAGGACAAGGTGGTACAGCTCATCAAGACCCTGCCCCAGAAGATCCGGGCCAAGCTGGTGCCGGTGCCGGAATTCGCCGAGGAATTTATCGCCGCGGTCGGCAGCGACGAGCGGAAGATGGCCCAGGGGCTCATCGGGCCCCTCATCGACTTCATCCTGGAGGCCCGGGGGCTCAATGCCCGGGGCTGGGCGGTGACGCCCGACGCCTTCCGGCCCGATGCCCTGCCGGCCCACCTCTCCATGAATTTCAAGCTCCTGGACGAGCACGGCCGCCAGCTGGACATGGGCCGCAACCTCACCCAGCTGCGGGCTCAATGGGGCAAGGAAGCGAAGCAGGAGTTCGCCGAACTGCACGAGACCCCCTCGGAATATTCGAAGCTCACCGACTGGACCTTCGGCGAGCTGCCGGAACTGATGGAAGTGCCGGCGGGTGGCCAGACGGTGATCGGCTACCCGGCTCTGTCCGACGACGGCGAGACGGCCAGCCTCAAGGTCTTCGACTCCCCCGAGGAAGCCCGGCGAGTGCATGGCCGGGGGCTCCTGCGCCTGTTCATGATCCAGTTCCGGGAGCAGGTGAAGTATTTCGACAAGAACGTCCCCGGCCTCACCCAGATGGGCATGCAGTACATGGCCCTGGGCACCACCGAGGAGCTGAAGCGCCAGATCGTGGACCTCGCTTTCGAGCGGGCCTGCCTGGTGGAACCCTGGCCCGCCGATGCCGCCGCCTTCAAGGCCCGCTGTGCCGAGGCCAAGGCCCGCCTAGGCCTCATCATGCAGGAGGTTTGCCGGCTGGTGGGGGCGGTGCTGGCCGAGTGGCAGGCGGTCGCGAAGAAACTCCCCGCCTTCAAGGCCCATGCCGCCGCCTTCCAGGACATCGAGGCCCAGGTGAAGCGCCTCCTGGGCAAGCGCTTCGTCACCGACACCCCCTTCGAGCGCCTGCAGCATTTCCCCCGCTACCTGAAGGCCATCCAGGTGCGCCTCGACAAGCTGAAGGCCGACCCGGCCCGGGATGCCCGCCTCATGGCCGAGTACGCGCCCCTGTGGACCAACTGGGAGCGGCGGGCCCTGCAGCTCGCCAAGCAGGGCGCCGCCGATCCCCCGGTCGAGCAGTTCCGCTGGCTCCTGGAGGAACTTCGGGTGAGCCTCTTTGCCCAGGAATTGAGAACGCCGGTGCCGGTGTCGGTGAAGCGGCTGCAAAAACAATGGGAAGGAATCCAGTATGGCTGACGTGCTCCTGGCTTTGATGCGGACCTTGGCGAATCTGCGGGAGAGGCGCATCTGGGCTTACCTGCTCCTGCCGGCGGCATTGTCCTTCGTGCTCTGGATCGGCCTCGCTTTCTGGTGGCTGCGGGAGCTGGTGGACTGGCTCATCGGCTATCCCCCCATGAGCCTCCTGGTGAGCTGGGGAGCGGTCTGGCTTGCCCACATGCTGGCCTGGCTGGGGGGCTGGCTGGCCATCTTCGCCTGCGCCTACCTGACCGCGTCGCTGCTGGCCGCCGTGTTCGTCCTGCCACTGTTCCTGAAGCACCTGGCCAATGGCCAATACCGGGACGTGGCGGCCATGGGCAAGGACAGCTTCGTGGCGGCGACAGCGAACAGCCTGGTGGCGACCGTCCTCTTTATCGTGGCCTGGCTGCTGACGGTGCCCTTGTGGCTCATTCCCGGCATGGCCCTGATCCTGCCGCTGCTGCTCATGGGCTGGTACAACCGCCGCACCTTTGCCTACGACGCCCTGTCCATGCACGCCACCAGCGAGGAATGGCGGGATATCCGCCGGCAATACAAGCGGCCCTTGTTTCTCCTGGGGCTGGCCATGGCCGTGCTTGCCCATGTGCCCGTGGTAGGCCTCCTGGTGCCGGCCCTGGCGGCCCTGGCCTTCGTCCATTTGGGGCTGGAAGCCCTGCGCCGCGCCCGGGGCGGCGCCGTCGTCACCATCGAGGGAGAGCGGTTATGAGAGATTCATCGCGGGTTTTCGGCGCTGTCATCATCGGCGACGAGATCCTTTCGGGAAAGCGCCAGGACAAGCATTTCGCCAAGGTAGCGGAACTGCTGGCGGCCCGGGGCTTGCGCCTCTCCTGGGTGGAATACCTGGGGGACGACCGCCGGCGCCTGGCGGAAACCTTCCGGCGCACCATGGCGGCGGGGGATGTGGTGTTCTCCTTCGGCGGCATCGGCAATACCCCCGACGACCACACCCGCCAGGCCGCGGCGGCCGCCTTGGGCGTCGACCTCGAAATCCACCTGGAAGGGCGGAAGGAACTGGAGGCACGCTTTGGAGATGAGATCACCGACCGGCGCCTGCAATTGGTCACCTTCCCGGCCGGGGCTCGGATTATTCCCAATCCCTTTAACCGCATTCCGGGGTTCATGGCCCGGGAGCACTATTTCGTCCCCGGCTTCCCCCAGATGGCCCATCCCATGATCGAGTGGGTGCTGGATACCTTCTACCGCAATCTGTTCTCTCCGGTGGACGCCCGGGTGGAAAAGGCTTTTCTCCTCACCGGCCCGACCGCCTACGAAAGCGCCCTGCTGGACCTCATGGAGCGCATCGTCGCCGATTACCCGACCCTGCGCCTCTTTTCCCTGCCCTCCATCGCGGGGCAGGAGCGGCGGCACCTGGAGCTGGGCGTGGAGGGTGAGCCGACCCTGGTGGACCAGGCCATGGAGGAAATCCGGGTGGAAGTCGAAAAACGCGGCATCGACTGGCGATGGCGGGAGTGAAGCCGTAAACGACAAAACCCCGGCAAGCCGGGGTTTTTGCATTGGGCGAACCAGGCGTTACTTGGCGGCCTTCTTGGCGGCGGCGCTGGTGGCGCTAGCGGCCTTGCCGGTGCTCGAAGAAGCAGCCTGCAGGTTGGCTTCGGCCAGGTCGGTGAACTGCCGGGTGACGGCGGTCATGTTGTCGAAAGCCTTGCTGGAAGCATCCAGGACGGACTTCATGGCGGCGGCGAAGACGTCGCCGCCCATCGGGGCGCTGGCGGAAGCCTTCTCGACGGCGCTGGAGGCGTCCTTGGCAAAGGTGTTGAACTGGGTCTCGACCACGGAGGTGAGCTCTTTCTGCACCTGGGCAGCCAGGTCATAGACGTTGCGGGAGTATTCCATCCACTTGTCCAGGTTGGGCTTGGCCAGCTCGGTGTTGAGCTTGGTGATTTCGCCGGCGTCCCGGGCGCTCAGCAGCTGGTGGACGTTGGCAACGGAGTTGTTGAAAAACTCGCGGGATGCGGAGATGTTGAGGGCGGTCAGGCGCTCGACGCCGTTGAAGGCGGTGCGCACGAGGGCCATCATAACTTCGGCATTGGCTTTCTGGGCTGCGGCCAGCTGGTCGAAACCGGGGTTGCTCATGGTGTTTCCTCCTGGGACAGGTGTGGAATAACGTCTAATTCTGGAATAAACGAATAGCCCCCGCCGGGGCGGGGGCTGGCGGAATGCCGATTAATTAGGCAACCTTTTTCTTGCTGGCGGCAGCGGTGGCGCCGACGGCCTTGACGGTGGCGTTGGTCGCGGCGGCCACGTTGGCTTCGGCGATCTCGGCAACTTGCTTGGCGGCCTTGTTGATGTTGTCGAAGGCGGAGTTGGCGGCGGCGATGGCGCTCTTGACGGCGGCGACGGCCACGTCGGAACCGGCGGGAGCGGACTTGGCAGCCTTGTCCAGCAGGCCGGCGACGGTCTTCTGGAAGTCGCCGAACTGGGCTTCGATCAGCTTGGACAGCTCTTCCTGGGACTGGGCGGAGATCTCGTAGACGCTACGGGAGTAGGCGACGGCCTTCTCGACATTGGGCTGGGCCAGGGAAGCCTGGATGGACAGGGCTTCCTGAATGTCCTTGGCGCCCAGCAGGGCCTTGGTGCCGGAGACGGAGTCTTCCAGGACGGAGCGGGCGGTGTTCAGGTTGAGGGCGGCGATGCGCTCAGCGGAAGCCAGGGCGGTGTTGGCCAGGGACAGCAGGGAATCCACGGTGGACTTGTTGGCGGCGGCGAACTGCTCGGCAGAGGCGAAGTACGTCATGGTCATTTCTCCTAGATAAGTCGTGCATGTTGGGGAAAGCGTTGCAGTATCTCGTGCGGGTATGTTGCACTGCACCATATGCCGAATTATAGGGAAGAATCCCTTGGTGTCAAGCGCTATTTTGTGCGACGCACAAAAGCTGAAATGTCCATAAAATTCAGCGGCCTGTAAGAATTGTGTAAGACTTGCGGTGGCGCCGCCCTTGCGCCGCCGCATCGGGGCTTTCCAGCCCGGCCAGCCAGTTTGTCGGAAAGGGCTTCAGCTGTTGCGGAAGGCCGGTTTGCGCTTTTCGGTGAAGGCGGCCATGCCTTCCTTCTGATCGTCCAGGGCGAAGGCGGCATGGAAGGTCCGGCGCTCGAAGAGCAACCCGTCCGACAGGGAGGACTCGAAGGCGCGGTTCACCGACTCCTTGATCATCATGGCTACGGGCAGCGAATAGCCGGCGATCTTCCCGGCGGCGGCGAGGGCCTCCTCCAGGAGCTTGTCGGCGGGCACGATGCGGGAGACGAGGCCGGCCCGCTCGGCTTCGGCGGCGTCCATCATGCGGGCGGTGAGGCACAGGTCCATGGCCTTGGCCTTGCCGATGGCCCGGGGCAGGCGCTGGGTGCCGCCGGCCCCCGGCAGGATGCCGAGCTTCACTTCGGGCTGGCCGAACTGAGCGCTGTCGGCGGCGATGATGAAGTCGCACATCATCGCCAGCTCGCAGCCGCCGCCCAGGGCGTAGCCCGCCACCGCGGCGATGACCGGCTTGCGGCAGGTCTTCACCCGTTCCCAGTTGCGGGTGATGTAGTCGCCCTTGTAGGCATCCATGTAGGAAAAGCTCTTCATGGCGGTGATGTCGGCGCCGGCCGCAAAGGCCTTGTCGGAGCCGGTGATGACCATGCAGCCGACGGTCTCGTCGGCCTCGAAGGCGTCCAGGGCCGCCGCTAGTTCGTCCACCAGGGCATCGCAGAGGGCGTTGAGCTGCTGGGGCCGGTTGAGGGTGATGAGGCCCACCCGGCCGTCGGTGCCCCGGCGTTCGGCGATGATGTATTCGTACATGCTTATTCCTTTTCCGGCTTGGTGCCGAGGTTGGCGGCCCCCTTCAGCTCCAGGGGGGCGCTAGTCTTGGGGGAGGGCTCTTCCTGAGATGCATTCTTGCCCTTGGGCTGGAGGATGACGCGGACCCGCTGGGAGGAACCCTTGGCATCGCGGGTCTCGCCGGCGCTGGCCATGTATTTTTCGCTGATGGCGTCGTACCAGATGTAGCCGCCCTTGATCTGGTCGTCGCCGCTCTTAATCCAGGCGCGGTGGAACAGTTCGGCCACCTCGTTGTGGGTGTTGTACTCGATGCGCTCGGCCTCGCCCTCGATGAATTCGTCCTTGCCCTCCCGCTTCTGCCGGAAGTGGGCCAGCCCGTTCTTGCCGCCGGTGGCGACGCCTTTCTGGAAGCCGTACTGGTCCTGGCTGATGACGATCCTGTCCGACTGGATCATCAGGGTGCCCTGGGTCAGCTGGACGTTGCCTTCCATGACCTGGACCTTCTTGGCATCGTCGACCGTGATGCGCTGGGCTTCGAGCTGGATGGGCTTGTCCCGGTCGGCCCGCTCGGCCAGGGCAGGCTGGACGCAGGCGGCGAGGAGGATGGAAGCGGCGAGGAATAGGGAATGAGTCTTCATGGCGACGCCTTGGGCGGGTAGTAGGTCCCGGTGACCTGGGAGTTCAGGACAAGGACGGAGGTGTTGTTGTCCAGGTGCATCCCGACCCCCTTGAACCAGGAGGTGCCCTGGGTGACTTCCACCGGGCTGTTGGTGAAGGCGATGCCTTCGTCGGGCTGGACGGTCAAATCCGGCATGCGGGCCACCATCTCGGGGCGGTCCGGCGTCGCGGCCCGGGTGGCCTTGACGTCGCCCCAGAAGAAGACCGTTTCTCCCTTTGACGCGACAGCGGCGTTGTTGCCGGACAGGCTCATGTCCGGAGCGCCAGGGCGGTAGTAGTCGAGGCGGGGCTGGCTGAGGAGGGAGGTGTCGTCATCCGGGAAATGCTGCATGCGGGGAGCCGTAAGGCGGTACTGCAGGACGCCGTTCACATCCAGGCGGCGGATCTCGAAATTGTCCACGACGGCGTCCGGGTCGTGACGCAGCTTGCCATCCAGGCGGGGCTCGGGCAGGTCCACGGTGCGCTCCAGCCAGAAGCTCAAGGCCGCCAGCAGACTGAGCAGCACGATGGGAAAAACCTGTTGGCTGGACCAGCGCTTGATCATAGCTCGAGATAAGCGGTGAAGAGGGCTTCCAGCTTGCCTTGGGCGGTGAGGATGAATTCCGCCGCTTCCCGCACCGCTCCCCGGCCGCCGGACGCATCGGTGACGGCGTGGACGCGTTCCTTGACGAGGGGATGGGCGTTGGCCGGCGCCACCGCCAGGCCGCATTGGAGCATGGCCGGCAGGTCGATGAAGTCGTCCCCCATGAAGGCCACGTCCGGCCAGTGGAGATCGAGCTTGGCGATGAGTTCCGCGACCACCGCGCGCTTGTTCACGACACCCTGGAAGACATGGGCGATGCCCAGGTCGGCGGCCCGGTTGAGCACCACGTCGGAGGTGCGGCCGGTGACGATGGCCAGTTCGATGCCGGCCCGCTGCATGAGCTTGAGGCCCAGGCCGTCCTGGACGTTGAAGGTTTTCAGCTCGCGGCCGTCGTCGGTGTAGTGCAGCCCGCCGTCGGTCATGACGCCATCGACGTCGAAGACCATGAGCTTGATACGGGCGGCACGGGCTTTGGCGTCCATCAGATTACCTTGGCGTTGAATAGATCGTGCATGTTGAGGGCGCCGATGAGCCGGGAGTCGACATCGGTGACCAGCAGCCCGTTGATGCGGTGCCGCTCCATCAGTTCGACTGCCTCCACCGCCAGCTGTTCGGCGCCGATGGTGCGGGGCTGCGGATGCATGACGCTGTCGATGCGGGCGTGCCGGAGGTCGAGCCCTTTCTCGAAGGCCCGGCGCAGGTCGCCGTCGGTGAAGATGCCCAGTACCCGGCCCTCGGGATCGACCACGGCCACCAGCCCGAGGCCGCCCCGGGACATGGCGACGATGGCGTCGGGCAGGCTCGCTTCCGGCAGGACCACGGGCACCTTGTCGCCGGCGCGCATGACGTCCCGCACATGGGTGAGGAGCCGCCGGCCCAGGGAGCCGCCGGGGTGGGAACGGGCGAAATCCTCGGGGCCGAAGCCGCGGGCGTCCAGCAGGGCCACCGCCAGGGCGTCGCCCAAAGCGAGCGCCGCGGTGGTGCTGGCCGTGGGCGCGAGGTTGAGAGGGCAGGCTTCCTGGGCGACGCCGGCATCCAGGTGGATGTCGGCTTCCCGGGCCAGGGACGATTCGGGATTGCCGGTCATGGCGATGAGCCGCGCCCCCTGGCGCTTGACGATGGGGACTATGCGCACCAGCTCCTCGGACTCGCCGGAATTGGAGAGGGCCAGGAGGACGTCGTTGCGGGTGATCATGCCGAGGTCGCCGTGGCTCGCCTCCGCCGGGTGGACGAAGTAGGCCGGGGTGCCGGTGCTGGCCATGGTGGAGGCGATCTTGCGGGCGACATGGCCGGATTTTCCGATGCCGCTGACGATGAGCCGGCCTTTGCAGTCGAGGATGAGCCTGATGGCGGCGGTGAAGGCGCCGTCCAGCCGCGCGGTCAGGGCCAGGATCGCGTCGGCCTCGATTTGCAGGGTTTTCCGGGCCAGATCCAATGCCCGCTCCGGGGCGAAACTCGTGGGTGGAGCGCTTGGGTTCATGGGTTTCGTGCGGTTATGATGACTGAAGTATACCCGACTTCTCCCCCCGCCCTTGAACACCCTTTTCCTCGTCCTCGTCCTGCTCGGCGCCTCGGTTCTGGCGGTGGTGTTGTTCCGCCGTCTCAACCTTCCCCCCATCCTGGGATATCTGCTGGTGGGAGCGCTGATCGGGCCCCATGCCTTCAACGTCCTGGGCAACATGTCCCAGGCCGAGACCCTGGCGGAGTTCGGCGTCGTCTTCCTGATGTTCTCCATCGGCCTCGAATTCTCGCTGCCCAGGCTCTACGCCATGAAGCGCATCGTCTTCGGGCTTGGGCTCCTGCAGGTTTTGCTGACCATGGCCGTGGTCATGGGGCTGGTCATGGTTCTGGGCCTGTCGTGGCAACTGGGCATCGCCCTAGGCGGGGTGCTGGCCATGTCGTCCACCGCCGTGCTCTCCAAGCTCCTGGCCGAGCGCCTGCAGCTCGATTCGCCCCACGGGCGCGACATCATCGGCGTCCTCCTCTTCCAGGACCTGGCGGTGGTGCCCCTCCTGGTGCTGATCCCTTCCCTGTCCCAGCCGCCGGAGAAGCTCGCCGCCCTCCTTGCCGTCGCCCTCCTGAAGGCGGTCACGGTGCTGGCGGTGATCCTCTATTTCGGCCAGCACCTGATGCGGAAATGGTTCCACTTCGTGGCCAAGGCCAAGTCTTCCGAGGTGTTCGTCCTCAACGTGCTCCTCATTACCCTGGGGCTCGCCCAGGTGACCGCCTGGGCCGGCCTGTCCCTCGCCCTGGGCGCCTTCGTCGCCGGCATGCTGATCTCGGAAACCGAATACCGCCTCCAGGTGGAGGAAGACATCAAGCCGTTCCGGGACGTGCTGATGGGGCTCTTCTTCGTCACCATCGGGATCAAGCTCGACTTCCATGTCCTGCTGGACCACTGGGCGGTGGTCCTGGGGGTGCTGGCGGCCTTGCTGCTGGTGAAGGGAACCCTTGTTGGGCTCCTGTCCTGGCGCCTCGGCGCTTCCCCCGGCAATGCCATCCGGGCGGCCCTCTGGCTGGCCGCCGGTGGCGAGTTCGGCTTCGTGCTCCTGGGGGAGGTCGGGCGCATGCCGCGGCTGGTGGAGCAGGCGGTCCTCACGGCCCTGGTGCTGTCCATGCTGGCGGCGCCCTTCATCGTCCATTTCAGCGAGCAGATCGTCATGCGCTTCGTGGCCAGCGAATGGCTGCTGCGCTCCATGCAGCTGACCCAGATCGCGGCCCAGACCATGGGGACCGAGAAGCACGCCATCATCTGCGGTTTCGGCCGCAGCGGCCAGTACCTGGCCCGCTTCCTCAGCCAGGAGGAGGTAGCCTGGGTCGCCCTGGACCTGGACCCGGACCGGGTGCGGGAAGCCGCCGCCGCCGGCGAGAACGTCGTCTTCGGCGACGCCGCCCGGCGGGAAAGCCTGATGGCGGCGGGGCTCTCCCGGGCCAGCGTGGTGATCGTGGCGGTGGCCGACGCCCAGGCCTCGGAAAAGATCCTCCACCACGTGCACGAGATGCGGCCGGACGTGCCGGTGGTGATCCGCACCCTGGACGAGCGCGACATGGGGCGCCTGATCAAGGCCGGGGCGGCGGAAGTGGTGCCGGAATCCCTGGAGGCGAGCCTCATGCTGGCTTCCCACGCCCTGGTCCTGGTGGGGGTGCCTCTGAACCGGGTGCTGCGCCGCATCCGCGATGCCCGCACCCAGCGCTACAAGCTCCTGCGTGGCTTCTTCCACGGCCTTTCCGACCGGGAAGAGGAGGAAGGCGAGCAGCCGCGCCTGCATTCCGTATGGCTGGCGCCGGGCGCGGCGGGAATCGGCAGGACCCTGGCGGAACTGGACCTGGACCGGCTGGGCTGCGAAGTCAGCGCCATCCGCCGCCGCGGCATCCGGGCGCTGGAGCCGGTGCCGGAAACCCGGCTGCGGGAAGGGGATGTGGTGGTGCTCCTGGGGCAGCCGGAGGGGCTGGCGAAGGGGGAGGAGAGGTTGCTGAGGAAGTAGGGATGGGCTGTTTTCGCGGAATCCGTCGGGTGGCTGCCGATCCGGTGGAGTGATCTCAGAGAATGGAGCCAAGCCGTGGGGCTTGGCTCCGGAGGTCAGGCATCAGTAGAGGGCCGAGAACGGGCAAGGATTACAGCGAGCGGCACAAGGTATAAATTGCCGCATCGTCGTAAGGAGCAGCAGCTACGCCCGCCGGGGGAGTGTTGGCACCCGCCGTGCCCACGGTGGCACGAACCGTTCCGGTTCCGACAATCCCATCGTCCAGTTGGGCGTCGATGGCGCGGGCAGCCTTCCCGGGGACCTCCGACATGCAGACCAGGATGCCGCCGAGGCCGCCCAGGGTGGCGGCAGCGCCGGCGGAGACGCCGATCAGGCCGCCGAAGGCGTTGCGTGGCAGGGCGGCTACCCCGGCATCGGCCGGGTTGCCGGCGATGAATCCGGCGGCCTTCAGATGCCGCCAGAAACCGGCACCTTCGCCTACCCCCGTAAAGGTGGCAGCCGAGGCGTTGGTCAGAACGCCGTTCAGGCCTCCCGCTGGAAGGCCGGCCCAGGGGCCACCACGGGCCGGCGTGAGGTTGTCGTCGCCAGGCATGCGCTTGAAGCGGTCGAGATAGCTGTTGTAGGCGGCAGAAACGCCATTGAGGTCATTGACGCCATTCTTTATCTTGGCGTTGTCGATCATTTCCTGGCCCTTCAGCACGCCACCCAGCAGCAGGCCGATGATGACCAGGACAATGGCAATTTCCACCAGGGTGAAACCGCCTTGGGAACGGGAAGAATTCTTCATTGTGAGTCTCCGATTGTTTAAGCACCTTGGAATATACCTATGGGCTTAATCCCTGCCGAGTCCAGGGGTTTTACGGTAGGGCCGATGGCAGCGTGAGGGTGAAACATAGGCGTTTGCCGTCCATCAACTCGGCGCCCAGCTCGCCGCCCTGGTCGCGGGCGAGTTGCCGGGCCTGGTAAAGGCCGAGGCCCAGGCCGGCCGGAGAGTCGGTCCAGAAAGGCTCGAAGAGTCGCAGGAGATCGATGCCCTCGGGTTGCCCGGCAACGGAGGAGAGCCGCAGGCTGGCCCAGGACGGGCCGCCGGTAATGTCGATGGCGACTGCCGTGTCGGGAGCGTGCTCGGCGCAGTTGCGCACCAGGTTGTCGAGAATGGTGTCGAGGGAGGCGGGCGGCATACGGACTTCGGCGTCGCCACGGACCTGGGCTGCCAGCCGGTGGGATTCGCACAGGCGCCGGGCGGCGGGGGCGAGGGGAATGGCGATGGCGCGGCCCTCGATGGGCTGGCGTTCCATGAGCGCCCCGATGATCCGTTCGCTCCGCTCGCGAAAAAGGGGGAATGCCGTCCGCAGATAGGACAGGTAGCGGCTCTCGTCGTCGGGGGCGAGGTTTTCCATCTGGTCGCCGGCGATCTGGATGAACTGGGCCAGGTTCTTGACGTCATGGCAGAGGAAGAGCGTCAGGCGCTGGAATTCCGACAGGGCTGAAGCGGTGGTGCCGGCTTTGATCCAGATGTCGGTCTTCAGGAGCAGGGTGAAGGACTCGCACAGCTGCTCGGCAAAATAGCGGCGTTCTCCGCCCAGCCGGCCGGGATAGAAACGAAGCATCAAGCAGATGTCCGGCGCATCGATCTGCCTCTCCCACGGCTTTCCCCCACACTCGCCGGTGCTGCCGATGCGGCGGATGCCGAACCAGTCGATGGTCCAGGCGAGGCCGCCGAATCCCCCTTCGACCAGACGCCGGCTGCCGGATTCGAGAAACGCCAGGGTGTCGAAGCCCAGTTCCTCGTTGAGGCGGATCAATTCCAGGGCCAGGCGCTCCCGTTTTCGGGCCTGGTAGCGCAATGCCGACAGCACGGCCGCCACAGTGAGGCCGGCGACAATCAGGAGCGGGTAGAGGCGGGCGAGGCTCTCAAGCATCGCGGGCGATACCGAATTTCTTCAGGAAGTAATAGATATTTTCCCGTTTCACCCCGAGGCATCGCGCCGCGGCGTGAACGTTGAAGCCGGTATCCTGCAGAACCTGGCGTATCAGCCGTTCCTCCGCCTCGTCCCGGACATTGCGCAGGCCCTCTCCGAGGGGGGCGCTGATGGTGAGCCGGGCGATTCCCTGCCTGGCGAGCTCCCTCTCCTTGCGGCCGAACAACACGGCCCGGTCGATGGCGGCGATGATGGCGGTCAGGGGGGCCGGCTTGGCGAGAAAGTCGAAGGCTTCTTCCTGGATCGCCGCCAGGGATGCCGCCTCCTGATCCTGGCCGGTCAGGCAGATGGCTTTTACGGGTGGGCCATCGATCCGGATGGCCCGAAGAAGAGCCAGCCCTTCGCTGGGGCCATGGGGGTTCGGCGGCAGGCCGAGGTCGATGAGAGCAACGGCGACTTCCGGGGCGCCGTGCAGCGCGGCCAGGGCGTCCGGACGGTTTGCTGCTTCGATGACCCGGAAGCGGCCCGACAGGGCTCCGGCGATGAGGGTGCGAAGGGCGGAGTCATCCTCCACCAGGAGAAGCGGAGTCAACCGGCCGTCCTCCCGCTCATGGCAGACGGCCGGCCTGGATCAGGCGGTTGAACAGGATGTTGGGCGTCAGCCAGACGACCTGATCGTCGAATTCGCCGCCCGCAGCCCCGGCTTCTGTCTTGGGGTGGCTGACGAAGATCAGGTTGCCGTCGGTGTTGGCGAGCTCGTCGGCGCCTGATCCGGCGGTGGGTACGGTAGCGCCCGTTGGAGTTATGCCGCCTCTTCCATTCCTGCCATGGGAGAGGAGCAGGGCGGGGATGGTCGTGGCGATGGTCGCGCCGGCCGCCGCATCGAGTACGGTCATGTCGCCCAGCGAGGTGAGGGCGATTCCGGTGGTGCTGTTGGAGAATGCGGGGGTGACGTGATAACGGATTCGGCGGCCCCAGGGATCGGTATTATCGGAAAGGCCCAGGGTAACCCAGGGCAGGTTGCCTTCCGGGGTCACGCAGCCACCGGCAGGCAGACGGTCTTCCACGCCGTCGTTGGGCGTGCCGGCGCCTCCGCCGGCGGTCTTGTCCGGGCAGGGGAGGAAGGGGTGGGAATCGAAGGCGAAACTGGTGGCGGTAAAACCGATCAGGGCTTCCCGGGCGTCTTCCATGATCCGCTGGGTGTCCCGCGTTTGCTGAATTTCCGATTGGGCCTGGAGGGCCATCAGGCCGCCGCCCAGCAAAAAGCCGATGATGACCAGGGCGATGGAGAGCTCGACCAGATTGAAGCCGGCCATTTTCCTGGGGGATGAAAGGGGCAAGGGGAGCCGCATGGAAAGCCTCCGTAACCGTCGGGTCATTGGCTGAGAAGGATGAAGTCCTGCAGGGTTACGCCCTGGTAAGGCGGATCGGTGGGATTGGATGTACTACTGGCGCGGAAACCGCCGGTGAACCCGAAGAAGGCTGAATTGAATTTGAGGTCCAGATTAATGCAGCGCTGGGCGTTCGGCGTTTCGGGGAAGTCATTGAGCGTGTCGGAGCAGTCCGTGCAATCCACCCAGGTACGAATACGGGCGTAGCTGTTGGTGCCGCCATGGCTCGGCGGGTTGCAGGAGGAGCAGGTGCTGTTGCAGCCCGTCTCAATCTCGATGCGCTGGCTATGGGTGGCGGGAGTGGGGGATTCCTCGAAGGTATTTGCGGGGGAATGGGTACAACCGGCGGCCGTGCCATCGCAAGCCGTTGTCGAACTGCTGTTGCCGACTTGATGATCCAGGTTCCCATTGGCCATGATGGCGGTGTGGTTGGCTGCGGGATCGGAGTTCCCGTTCCCGCTGTCCTGGCGGATGTCGGTCTCGACTATGAAGGAGTGCAGGGCGAAAGTGGCGCCCGGGGAATTGACATCCACGGTCAAGGCTCCCATGTTTGACACTGTGCCGCAGACGTTGGCGGTCACCGGGGATTCGGGAAGCGTAGTGTCGTGGGGCGGGGATTGTTTGAGGTCCCCGCGTACCAGCTGGAAAGTGAAGCCATTGCCCCGATCGGTGCCGGCATGGGTCAAGGCATAGGTGTCGGGTTGGGAGAAGGTATAGCGGTAGAAGGCGCGCAGGGTCTTGCCTGCCAGAGGAATCGCGTCGGGATACCAGAAGCAGCCGCCGGTAGTGGTTCCGGCAGCGCCGGAGATTAGAACCGTCTGCGTGGCCCCGTCTGCCGCGACGCCGTTGCCGGATGGCGCGAAGCTGCCGAAATTCTTGGCAAAGGAGACTGAAGCGGGCGGGATACCGGTAACGCACCGGGCCAGGTCGGCGGTCGACGAGGCGGCCTTGAAGGCCGAGACACCGGTGTATCCGCCGATGCCAGTAGTAAAGGTTGCGAGATTAGGGCCTTCCAGATAGTTGGCAGCCGAGGCGATTTCAGCGGCGCTGGAGCGGGTCTGGCCGGCGGCACGGGCGCCTCCGAACAGCAGGACGGCCGAGCAGGAACGGCCGTTGACCATGACTGGAGCAACTGGCTTGGCGTAAAGCAGGTTGTTCCTCCAGTTTTCCAGAACGTTGCGCACCGGGGTGCCCGCCGTGTTGTAGGGGGGGCAGCCGGCCGTTTTCGTGACGTAGTTGTATGGATCGCAATCGGGTATCAAGGCCGGGCAGCTCCCCGGGCCGCCGAAGCCCTTATCGCTGCCGGAAGCGCCGGGTGCCGAGGCCTTCCTGTCGAGGCAGATTTTCATGTTGTCCATCAGGGTATTGATGTCGCGGGCGAAATCACTCCTGACCCTGGCTCGGCCAAAAATGTCGCCGGCGGTTATCCAGATAGCCTGGTCGTTGTTGGTGCCGATACGGGCGCTATCGGCGGTCGAAACCGTCAGCGTACTGGTCGCATCGGCTGCCGGGGTACTGGTGTAGATCGGGTTGCCGCCATCGAGGTAGGCGGCGGCGATGCTGTTGCCTCCGCACTGGGTGACGCCCACGGAGGGCCTGGCCTGGGCGCCGATGGCGACACCGGGGGCGAAGACCACGGCCATGGCCTGGTCGTGGGCGCTGCCTGGGGTGAGGACAGCCCCTCCCGCATCCATGATGGTGAATTGACCGGTGGTGTCCCAGTTCATCGAGGCCGTCTGGGGATTGTCCTTGCCGTGCCCGGATACGGCATACCAGAGGCATTCGCCCCCGCTGTCACGGAGAGGTGGAATACCCAGGGTCTGCCATGGCAGGCGTCCGATAACCGAAACGTTGGGTGGTCCGCATGGCGGGAATGCCGGGTCGGCTACTCCGTCGTTATTGCTGTCCGGGCAGGGGAGAAAACCGAACGGCTGGTTGAAACCATTGATCAAGTCCTGGTGGGAGTCGCGATAGGTGGCGGCGAATCCGATCAGGGCTTCCTTGGCCTGGGCGAGGGCCGAAACCGTTGCCTGATTGCGACCGGTTTTCGCGGCCCGCAGGAAGACATAGGCTGCCGCCAGGGTCAGGGCGACAAGAATGATGAGCATCGCGGCGCCGCTTTGAGATTGGAAACGCCTCCGCGTCATGGCGATCTCCCGATGGTGATGGTGCCTTTGGGAACAATGTCGTTTCGATTGGCGTTATCGAGGTCGAGGGTTTCGCCAACCCGTACCACGGCGGTTCTGGTCTCTCCCGCCGTCTTGTCGCCGGTCCGTGGAGAAGGGGGGTAGTGCAGATTGACCGCCGGCAATGCCCCGACGGCCACCTTGGTCCCGAAGGAAGCACCCGGTCCGGTTGCGGTCGTTGGAATCCCGTTGACCCAAACCGTGTTCGAATGGGACGAGCGGGCTACCGCCCCATCGACCCGGACGCGGCCGGCCTGGGCCGTCTCCATGGCGCGGGCTGTCCCGCCGCCTGCCGGGCCGAACAGGCGGCCGATCACAGGCTGCTCGTCCGCCAGGACGATGGCGCTGGCGAATATCGTCAGGGCGAAGGCGAGGATTTTCATGGGGGAGGAGCGCCGTCGGCTGGAGTAATCCGCTGGATGGTGGCCCAGTCGATCAGGCATTCGGCGGCCAAGCGCACCGCCCCTTCCTGGTCGGGTGCGCCGGAACGGGCGATTTCGCAACCGCGGACGATGGCGAGGGCATGCCCCTTTTTCACGATGTTCTCCAGGAACTCGACCAGGGCGGTCTCACGCTGGAATTCGATCTTGAGACCCATGGTGGATCGGTGGCGCTTGAATAGCCCTGGAGACGGGGCCTCGGTATCGGCGGTCCATGGTTGGCGCGCCGAAAGGTTGTAGCTCAACTGGTCCAGGGAACTGCGCTGCTTCTCTGTTTCCAGGGTTTCGCGCCACTGCAGGCGCTGTTCGTCGCCGATGATGGATCGGCTCACAAGCTCCTGGTAGGGGCCGAGACTGGCGATCAGCTCGGCTCTTTCGGTTTCCAAATTGGTCAGTGTGCTCTGGACATTCTGTCGATTGCCCTGGGCGGTGGCCAGCGACCCGGCGGCTGCCTGGTAAAGATGGTGGCTGGCGAGGATGCCGCATGTCCCGACAAAAAGCGTGGCCAGGAAAACGATCGCTTCACGCCTTATCTGGGGCCAGTCGGTTCGGGAAAATGTCATTCGTTCCATGTCACACGCAACGAAAAGGGCTGGCGTGGGGCCATCGGCTTGCCAAAGTCCTCCTTCAATTCCTTGTCCGGATGGACATTGAGGGGGTACTGCAGGATTTCGACCCGAATCTTGTCCCGGCGAATGGCGTCGCGTAGCGCAATGACGGCTGCGTTGGCCGAGGGGTAGTCGCTGGCGCCAACGATGTCGCCGCTGATAAGGGCGACCCAGCGCATGGCCAGGGGCTGGCCGCCATTCTCGGCGGGAGACGGTACGGCTGCCTTTGACGGGGCATCCTGGGAGTCGCCGGAGACCAGTTCCGGCTTGTCCGTGCGCGTCCAGGTCAGGCGATGGAGTTCGGCCTGGGGGACGGCATCGAAGCCGCGGCTGATGTCGGCCAACAGGCGGCGGCTGGGAGCGCTTTCCTGGGCGAGGCTGCGGGTGAGTGTCAATGCCTCCCGGATTTCTTCGGTCGGGACGCTGGTTTTCGGAAAGCTTTGGCGGACCTTGTCCGCTTCGCTTTTCAGGGCGGCTGTGGCGGCTTCGGTCTGGCTGGCGTCTTGTTGCTGGTCCAGGGCACCGTACAGCAGCGCGGCGCTGGCGGCTGTGGCGGCCAACGCTACCAGGCCGCTAGCGGCCAGCAAGCTGTGGCGCAGCCGGGACAACTGGAAGTTGTGCCGCTCTGCGGGGGGCGCGAAGTGGTTGGGAAAGCCCGACTTGACCAGCAATGCGAGAAACAGGTCGTCAATGCTGTCGCAGGCCTGGTCCGATTTGAGGCCGGCAAGCCGCACGACGTCATGGAGGCCGATATGGCGGAACTGGAGTACGCCGGCAGACGGCTGTGCGGCCTTCCAGGAGTCCATGAGGTATTCCGGTAGCAGGCAGGCGACGTCCACCGGGCTGTTGCGTTCAATCAGGCGCAGACCGAGGAGGTATTGATGGGTACGGACAGCTTCCTCGAAGGCGACGTGCCCCAGGGCATCAATTTCACCGGGATGGACCGCCAGCCGGGAGAAGCGCATTTCCTTCCGGAAGAAATAGGTGATGCGGATGCCGCCGCGGCCTTGCGCGGTGAGCAGCAGGAGATGGGGATTGTCGGCAGCCAGAGGGGCGGCCAGAAGGCTCTGGAGAAACGGCACACTGGCGATGCCGGAGAGAGATAAATGGCGCTGGCGCAAGGGCGCCACCCAGGGGGCAACCAGTTCCGGATTGGTGATGGCAGAGAGGAGCAGTTTTTCTTCCCCGCGCCTGCCGGGCTCTTGGCCCAGGGCAAATGCATGCCGGTAGGGGGTGGCACGAAAGGCCTGGGCCAGTTTGCGCTCATGCAGGGCCTGCCGGTCGCGGCCCCGCAGGAACGTTGTCTTTTCGAAACGGAATTCCATTTCGACCACATCGGCGAGAAGGTGCAGGGGCTTGTCCCGGTGCAGGCACCCCGCCAGTTCGGCGGCAGCCTGATCTTCCTCGAAATCCCGGATGCGCTCCCACCCGGAATTGCGGGTCTCGTACAGGGTCAGGTGGCGATCGGTCAGGTAGCCGATGAAACGGGAGGTCATGGCAACCTAGAACTTGACCTTGCTGACGACATCGTAGATTGGGCCGAGCACCGCAAACATGATGCTGCCCAGGAGCAGGCCCAGGATGACGGTCATGGCAGGTTCGATCATGGCCTGCACCTTGGCGATGTCTTCCCGGACATCCCGGTCGTAAAAGTAATTGACGTTGTCCAGGGCCTTATCCAGTTCGCCCGTGGTTTCGCCGATCCGCACCATGCGCAGCACCAGGGGCGGGAACATGCCGGTGCTCTGGAATCCGTCGCCGATCGACTTGCCGTCCACAATGGCTTCGCGGGTGCGCCGGATGGCGTTTTCGATGACCATGTTGCCCGCAACCTTTTCGCCAATGCGCAGCGCTTCCAGCACGGTGACGCCGGCTGAGAACATCATGGAAAAAAAGCCGGTGAATCGGGCAAGGGCGATTTTCTTCAGGATGGGACCCACCATCCATATATTGAGCTTCCACGCATCGACACGGAGGCGTGCCTTGGCGCTGCTCCTGGTGTAGGCAATGAATGCGATGGCAGCACCGGCCGGGGTGATGGGAATGGTGTACCAGTAACCGCGGATGAAGTCGGAGAGGCCGAGCATGAAGGCCGTGGGTAGCGGCAGGGTCTTGTTCATGCTCTTGATGAAGCCGGCGAGCTGCGGGACCAGATAGACCAGCAGGAACAGGGCGACCCCGATCACCACTGTGCCGGCGAAGGCCGGGTACATGAGGAGCTTCTTGGTCTGCGCCATGAGCTCGTCTTCCCACTTGAGTGACTGGGTCAGCTTTTCGAAGACGCGCTGGAGTTCGCCGCTCACTTCTCCCGCTTGGATGAGGCTGGCCATGACCGGTGAAAAGGCTTGGGGATGGCGGGCGACCGCCTGGGAAAACTGCTGGCCGCCCTGGATCGACTCCGCCAAGTCGGCCACCATGGCCCGCAACGGGCCTTCGTCCAGGGAGTCCCGCAGGTCGACAAGGCCATCCAGGATGGACACCCCGGCGGCAATCAGCTGCTCCATCTGGAAGCACAGGGTGATCATTTCCTGCCGGCTGATCTTGCGCCGGGCGAAGAGCTTCGCCCGCGGCTTGATTTCCCTGGCGCGGATCAGC
Source organism: Rhodocyclaceae bacterium (assembly GCA_018261935.1). Lineage (GTDB taxonomy): Bacteria > Pseudomonadota > Gammaproteobacteria > Burkholderiales > Rhodocyclaceae > JAGTRP01. The sequence goes on along the minus strand of JAGTRP010000001.1, from coordinate 320,159 downwards.
TCCAGTTGGAGCCTGGAAAGGCGGGATTCCAGGTCGATGTCGTTGGGGCACTCCATTTCCCCCGTCACCATGAGCCCTTCGGCATTGACGGCCTTGTAGGAAAAGAGGGCCATGGCGGGTCAGAGCCGGGAGGTGAGGTCCACCACCCGGGAGATTTCCTCCAGGGAGGTGGTCCCGTCGAGGACCCGCCGGCTGCCGTCGTCGGCCAGGGTCTTGAAGCCCTTGGACAGGGCCGTCTTGCGCAGCTCCTGGGCGGTGGCCCGGCGGGCGATGAGTTCGTCCAGTTCGCTGTCCATCTTGAGCAGTTCCATGATGGTCAGGCGGCCCTTGTAGCCGAGGTTGTCGCAGCGCCCGCAGCCGACGGCCCGGTGAAGGATCGGGTAGCCGGTGGTGCCGAGGAGCTTGGCTTCGATTTCATCGGCCTGGTAGGTCTCCTTGCAGTGGGGGCAGAGCCTGCGCACCAGGCGCTGGGCGACGATGCCGATGATGTTGCCGGCCATGATGTCCGGCAGCACGCCGATGTCCAGGAGGCGCGGAATGGCGCCGATGGCGCTATTGGTGTGCAGGGTGGAGAACACCTGGTGGCCGGTCATGGCGGCGCGGAAGGCCATGTCGGCCGTGTCCGAATCCCGAACCTCGCCGATCAGGATGATGTCCGGATCCTGGCGCATCATGGAGCGGATGCCATTGGCGAAATCCATCTTGGCCGACTCGTTCACCGAGGCCTGGCGTACCAGGGGCAGGGGGTATTCCACCGGGTCTTCGAGGGTCATGATGTGGACCCCCTCGGAATTCATGTGGCTCAGGATGGAGTAGAGGGTCGTGGTCTTGCCGCTGCCGGTGGGGCCGGTGACGAGGAGGATGCCCTCGGGACGGGCCAGCATCAGCTTGAGGAGATCCAGGTTGTCGTCGGCCAGGCCGAGTCCCTCCAGGGGAACAATCGAGCGCTGGCGGTCGAGGATGCGGGCGACGAAATTCTCGCCCCAGGTGACCGGCTGCACGGCGGCGCGGAAATCCACCGGGCGGCCCGAGATCATCAGGGAAATGCGGCCGTCCTGGGGGGCCCGGGATTCGGCGATGTTCATGCTGGCCAGCACCTTCAGGCGCACCAGCATGGCCGGCCAGTAGCTGATGTGAAGGCTGCGGATCTGGCGCAGGACGCCGTCGATGCGGTAGCGGATGCGCAGGAAGCGCTCCTCCGGCTCGATGTGGATGTCGGAGACACCCTTCTGGACGGCGTCGGCCAGGATGGCGTCGATGAGCCGGACCACCGGCTGGCTGTATTCGGCATCGCTGGACTGCAGGCTGGCGTAGTCGATTTCGCCGGTCTCGATTTCCCGCAGGATGCCGTCGATGGAAAACTCGTAGCCGTAGAACTGGTCGATGGCGCGCTGCACCTCGCCTTCGCCCACCAGGCGCGGGGAGGGAACAAATTGGCCCTTGAGGAGCGCCCGCAGCTGATCGAGGGCGACGATGTTGTTGGGGTCGGCCATGCCCACCACCAGGGTCTTCCCTTCCTGGTCGAAGCCCAGGGGCAGCAGCTTGTAGCGCTTCGCCATGTCCTTGGGGATGAGCTTCAGCGCCGTGTTGTCCGGCAGCATGTTGGCCAGGCTGACTGTTTCGCGGCCGAGGTTTTCCGACAGGGCGTCGGTAATCGTCTCCTCGGTGACGAAACCCAGCTGCACCAGGAGCTTGCCCAGGGGAATGCCGGTGCGCTTCTGCTCCGACAGGGCGATGACCAGCTGGTCGCTGGTGATGATGCCCTGGCTGACGAGCAGCTCGCCGAGGGGCTTCTTGCGGGGCGGGGCGTTCATGGGCTGAGGGCGTCGATGGCGGCGATCCGGGACTGGACGGCTTCCCGGTCGAAGGTGGACGACCCCGGAGCCGAAAAGCCCAGGGCCTTGCGGTAATAGATGCGGGCCTGGGTATATTGCCCCAGGTGATCCAGGCTGACGGCCAGGTTGAATTGATAGTCGGCGGACTGGGGGGCCAGGGTGACCGCCCGGAAGAAGGCTTCCTGGGCTTCGCCCCAGCGGTGCTGGCGGGCCAGCAGGGAACCGAGGGCGTGGTGCAGGGCGGCATTGTCGCCCCGTTCGGCCAGGACGGCCTTGAGGCGGCTCTCATGGCCAACCGGGTCCACGGCGCCGTGCAGGAGGGCGATGCCGGCGTTGGCGTCGGGATCACGGGGGTCGAGGCCGAGCATCTGCTCGTAGCGGCGGGCCGCCTCCTCGCGGCGTCCTTCGCGCAGGGCCGTGACGGCCAATCCGAGCAGAGCGTCGCGGCTGCGCTGGTCGCTCTTCAGGGCTTCCTGGTAGTGTTCCCGGGCGGCATTCAGGTTGCCGTTGGCCATGGCGGCGTAGGCGGCTGCAGTGGCGGGATGGACGATGACGATCTGGGTGTCGCGGCGGATGGCCGGCTGGCCGGGCCGCGGTTCGCGGGGTGCGGCTGCAGGAGTCTCCTGCGGAGTCTTGGGGGACGGCAGGTCGGCAGAGGCGGCTCTTGCGCGGTTGTCTGCCGGGGGCGGGGCGGCTTCTCCACCGGGAGCAGGGAGGGCGGCTTCAGCTGTCGCCGGAGCGGGCATGGAAGCAGTGTCCGGTACGGCGGGGGACGGAGGTGCCGCCGGCGGCATGGATGCGGCCGCAGCCTGGAGGGGGGGCGGCGCCGACAACTGCCGGTCGAGCCAGAAAAGCGCCCCGGCCGCGGCCGCCGCAGTCGCCAGCGCAATGCCGCCGAGAACCAGTTGCCGCTTGCGGGCCGGCGGCAATTTGCCGCTGCTGTCCGTGGCACGGAGCAGGGCGCGGACTCGCTCCCGCTGCTCTGGGGGGGCGAGGGGCGAGGGGCGGTGCTCCTTCGGCGAGGCGTCGCTTGCGGCCGGTGCCGGTGGGGCCGAAGGCTGCCGTGCCGGCTGGACAGGTTCGGGGCAGGGAGCTGCAGGGGGCGGTGGCGATTCACCCGCTGGTGCGGGGAGGCTATCCGCCGGTTCGGCGGCGGGGGCTGGCGGCGTTTCGGACGGGGAAAATTCGAGCGGTGGAATTTCCGCCACGGCGGGTGTGTCACCTGCCGGCTCCGGTGCCAGCTCGTCTGCTCCGTTCTGCGCTTTGTCGCCTTCCGGCGCGGCTTGCGGGGCCGTTTCCGGCGCTGGCAGGGGCTCCAGCGTCATGGTCAGCTCGGGGAAAGGCTCCGGCGGCTCGGGCTCGGGCGGGACGGGAACCGGCGGTAGCGTTGGGGCGAGAGAGAGCGACCCCGCAGATTCGGTGGGCTGGCGTTGCCGCTCAGCCCGCTTCAAGGCCTCCAGCAGCAGGCTCACGGCGTTGCCTCCGGCGGATAGGAGGCCGGCTGCATGGGTATCTTGCGCTGGACCGGCTGGTTGAAGAAATCCTTGCCGGGTAGCAGGTCCTTGGCAAAGCTGTAGTCGCCTTCCAGGCTGGCGTCATTGATGACGACGGGGCGCAGGAAGATGACCAGTTCGGTCTTGCCGGCCTGGGTGTTGCGGGTAGAGAACAGGCCGCCGACGCCGGGCAGGTCGCCGACGCCCGGCAGTCCTTCCTGGCCCCGGTTTTCGGAATCCTCCATCAGCCCGCCCATCATCACCACGTTGCCGGAAGGCACCTTCATCACCGATTCCATTTCCCGGGTCTGGACGATGGGCACCAGGTTTGGCACGTTCTGCAGGACCGGGTTGGGATCCTGGGCGTAGCCGCGGAGCCGGGAAATGGTGGGGCGGACGGTCAGTGTCACCTGGTTTCCGTCATCGATCTGCGGGATGACGTTCATCACGAATCCGACGGCGACCGTGTTGGCGGTGGAGGTATAGACCGAAACAGGGGCGGCGCCGGCGACGCCGGGGGTGATCTGGGCGCTGATGTTGAAATACACCAGGTTGTCCACCACCCGCAGCACCGCGCTCTGGTTGTTGAGGGCCGTGATCTTGGGGCTGGAAATGACCTTGGTGCGGCCGTATTGGGACAGGAGGCTCATAGCGGCGGCGAAGCTGCTGCCCCTGCCGTAGCCGACGGTCATGCCGGCGCTCTTGTTGGTGAGCGGGAACATGCCGCCGGTAAAGCGGCTGTCGGTCAGGGGTACGGTGGCGCCAGGGGTGCCGACGACGCCGCCGTAGGCGGGGAGGGCAATAGCCTGTTGCAAGGCGGCAGCTTGTTGATCGGCCGGTAGTGTGAAAGCGTTGAGGATTTGTAACTGCTGGACGCTGTTGGTCGGATCACCAAGGGTGCCCATGCCGCTGGCGACTTGCTGAATCAGGTTGGATTTCTGGGCCGTGGAGAGATTGCTGTCCCCCATGATGGAACTGATCAGGCTGGACCGGGTCGAGTCGGGCAGGGCCTTGTCCAGGGCCGTGCCCAGCAGGTTCTGGCGGAAGGTGAAGCCGGAGGCGAGGGCGACGCTCTTCCAGTCCACGCCGGTCTGCGATTGATCGTTGAGGCTGACCTCGACGATAGTGGCCTCGATCAGCACCTGGCGCCCGGCATTGCTGAGGACCCGGTCCATGAATTCGCGGATTTTCTCGTGCTGCTTCGCCGTGGCGCGGACGGCGATGACGCCGGTTTCCCGGTTGGCGATGACCGAGGCCGCCTCGCGGAAAGTGCTGCGACGGACGGTGGTCGTGCCGGCGGTTTGCATGGCCGCCGGGTTCGGGCTGGTCGCGAGGGATGGCGTCGTGGTGCCTCGGGTATGGGCAGGTGCCGGCGCACCGGTGCCCGTGGTCTGTTGAGAGTTGGTGGCCTCCTGCGTCTGCTCATAGGAACCTTCCGGCAATACCCGGTCGGTTTCCCGCAACAAGTCGCGGATATTGGCGATCAGAGTGGCCCAGAAGTCATTGTCCGAGCGGCTGGTTACGTTGGTCAGCGAACTGTTGCCGACAGCGCCGCCGGCACTTGCGCCACCTCCGGAGCCGCCTGAGCTGCCGGCCGACGACGAGCCGGCGATCTGGGTGGCCACATTCACCGAACTGGTGGACTGCCGAGCCAGATTGACGTAATCCACCTTGTAGTTGCGCAGGAAAGGCGTGTCCCGGCTGATCTGCAGGACCTTGCCTTCCATCTCCCAGCGCATGTCGATCTGCCGAGTAATCCGGTCCAGCAACTGAGGCAGGGACTGGTTGAGGGCGTTGAGGGTGATGGAGCCCTCGATGTCGCTGGCGATGTCGATGTCGATCCGGGCGTCCCGGGCGAGGGCGAAGAGCACTTCCCGGGCTGGCACGTTGTTTACCACGACACTGTAGGTTTCCTGGCGCGGTGCCGGCTTGGGCGGTGCGACGGCCGGGATGGCCGCCAGCGGTGGTGGGGCGCCGGCCGGCTTGGCGGCCGGCTTGATGTGTTGCTCGGAGGGCTTGACTTGAGGCTCGGCGCAGCCGGAGAGCAGAGTGGCGATGACGACGCCCGCATGGGCCAGGAAAAATGCTCGATACTGAGATGTCATGAGGCCGTCGGTGGGACCTTCGCCTTGAGAATTGTCAAATAATGCCAATTAATTCGCCATTGTAATATTCCATCCTTATTTTTGAGAAATATTTCTCAGAGCCGAGTCCAGCCCGGCTAGGGAGCGGACCTGGGGCTGGTGGCGCCGCAGGGCTTCTGGCAGCTGCGTTGCGGCGGCGATGGCCTGGTCGCGGGTCGTGTAGGAGCCGGTGCACAGCGCCACGACCTCTCGGCCGGCAATGCGGGTCGGAATCGCCCTGACCTGGTCGGGTCCGAGAAGGCTGGCGGCCTGGGCCCGGAAGGCGGCAAACCAGGGGGCCGCCAGGGAATCGGAAAAAGCCAGTTGAATGACGAGGGCCGGCGGGGTGGGGATGGTTTCGGTGGGCTGGGGTGCCGTTATTGCCATCGTTGCAGGTTCGGACGAACCGGTGGGGGCCGGTCTCGCCGCCGGCGGGGTGGCTTGCGGTGGGCTGGCGCTGGAGAGTGCCGCCTCTTTCGGAGGGGGCGGCGAGGAGATCGCCAGGCTATGGGCCACCCAGCCGGTGGCCAGGGCGATTCCCAGGGCGCCGGCCGCGAGCAGGAGGTGGGGCAGGCGCTGGAAATAGGCTGTCTTGCGCCTTCCGTCGGTCAACCTGCAATCTTTGGCGGCCCGCTCGGCGTCGTCTTTCTCGACGCCGGGGCGGTTGGCGGCGAAGGCCGACAGCAGGGATTTGTCCGCCAGTATGTTGATGCGACGGGTCCGGCCGGCGGAAGCGCGGGCGATGACCGCGACTGCCTTGGGCGAGAAGAGGCTCGGTCCCCGGTGGCCGGCGGCCTGCAGCCGGAACTCGATGTATTCCCGTACCGCCTCCTGGTCCAGGGGCGGCAAGCTGAAGCTGTGGGTAATCCGGTCCCGCAGTGGGCGCAAGGCATGGCTGGCGAGCAGTTCGTCCAGTTCGGGCTGGCCGAAAAGGGCGATTTGCAGGAGCTTGTCCCGTCCGGACTCGAGGTTGGAAAGCAGGCGAATCTGGTCGAGGCTCTCCTGCGGCATGGCATGGGCCTCGTCTACGATGACCACCACCCGGCGTCCCTGCCCGTAGCGGGCGACCAGGGTGTTCTGCAGGGAGCGCAAGACCTGGCCGGGGCGCTCGGCCGTGCCGGCCAGTCCCAGTTCGTCGGCCAGGGTCTGCAGCACCTCGTGGCGGGACAGGGAGGGGGTGGCGATATAGATGGTGTCCGTGTTCCCAGGCAGCTGCTCGGTGAGCATGCGGCTCAGCAGGGTCTTGCCGCTTCCGACTTCGCCGGTGACCTTGATCAGGCCTTCGCCGCTTTCGATGGCGTAGAGCAGGGCGGCAAGGATGCTGCCGCGCTTGGCGCCGGTGAAGAAAGCGTCCGTGGCGGGCGTAATGCGGAAAGGGGCGTCCCGGAGGCCGAAATGATTAAGGTATAAGTTCATGGGATGCCATATTATGCGGAGTGGAATGGCGCCGTGAAGAAGCCGACTGGAATAGTTGACTGGAATGCGGAAGCCCTCTGGTAAAATCAAAAATTCCCCAACCCTGCAAATTGATCGTGCTTTCCACTCCGTCAGACGAGCCGCTGGTTCGCGTCGATAACCTGTTTTTCAGCTACGCCGGCCGGCCCGTGCTCAAGGGCATCAACATGTCCATCCCGCGCGGCAAGGTGGTGGCCATCATGGGGGGGTCGGGCTGCGGCAAGACGACGCTGCTGCGCTGCATCGGCGGGCAGCTGAGGCCGTCGGCCGGCGCTGTCCGGATCAACGGCAACGAGGTGCACAAGCTGGACCGCAAGGGCCTCCATGATTTCCGCCGCAAGCTCGGCATGCTTTTCCAGTTCGGCGCCCTGTTTACCGATATGTCGGTGTTCGAGAACGTCGCCTTTCCCCTGCGCGAGCATACCGATCTGCCGGAGGAGGTGATTCGCGACCTGGTGCTCATGAAGCTCGAGGCCGTCGGCCTGCGCGGCTCTCACCGCCTGATGCCGGCCGAACTCTCCGGGGGCATGGCCCGGCGCGTCGCCCTGGCCCGGGCCGTGGCCCTGGACCCCATGCTGATCATGTACGACGAGCCCTTCACCGGCCTCGATCCCATCGCCCTCGGGGTGATCGGCCAATTGATCCGCAAGCTCAATGACGCCCTGGGGGCGACATCCATCATGGTGACCCATGATGTGCAGGAATCCCTGCTTATCGTCGACTACATCTACTTCGTCTCCGACGGCCAGATCGTGGCGGAAGGGACGCCGGACGAGATCCGGGCTTCCAAGGATCCTTTCGTGCATCAGTTCGTCCATGCCGAGGTCCAGGGGCCGGTCACCTTCGATGTCCCGGCGCCTTCGGTGCGGGATGAATTTCTGGGGAGGGCAGTCGTCCGTGCCTGATTTGTTGCAACCTTTTCGCCGGCTGGGGCATGCCGTCACCGAGCGCATCTGGCGCCTCGGTTTTGCCAGCCGCTTCTTCTTCGCCCTGCTGCTCCAGTCCGGGACATCCTTCCGCCGCCTGCACCTGACCCTGCGTGAAATCTATGTCAGCGGCGTGTTGTCCCTGCTCATTATTTCGGTCTCCGGGCTCTTTGTCGGCCTGGTGCTGGGCCTGCAGGGCTATGAGATCCTGCAGCGTTTCGGCTCCCCCGAGTACCTCGGCGTCATGGTGGCCCTGTCCCTTTCCCGGGAGTTGGGGCCGGTGGTCGCGGCACTCCTCTTTGCTTCCCGGGCCGGCTCTTCGATTACCGCAGAAATCGGATTGATGAAGGCCACCGAGCAGTTGAAGGCCATGGACATGATGGCGGTGGACCCCGTCGCCCGGGTGGTCGCTCCCCGCTTTTGGGGCGGGCTGCTCGCCATGCCGCTCCTGGCGGCCCTGTTCTCAGCCCTGGGGGTGCTGGGGGGGTGGCTCATCGGCGTCGTTTTCATCGGCGTTGATGACGGGGCCTTCTGGTCCCAGATGCAGAGTTCGGTGGATTTCCGCTACGACATCTGGAACGGCGTGATAAAAAGCTTCGTTTTCGGTGCCGCGGTATCCCTTATCGCCGTTTTCGAAGGCTACGATTCGTTGCCTACGGCCGAAGGTGTCTCGCGGGCTATTACCCGCACCGTCGTCACCTCGGCCTTGGCTATTCTGGCCCTCGATTTTGTTTTGACCTCGTTCATGTTCCGGGGAAATTCATGAGCCGTTCTGTTCTCGACCTTTGGGTTGGTATCTTCGTTGCCATCGGCATCGCCGCGTTGTTGTTTCTTTCTCTGAAAGTAGGCAACCTTTCCTCGGCCCGTATGTCAAATGCGTATGTGCTGCAAGCCAAGTTTGATAATATTGGTGGCCTCAAGGTGCGCGGCCCCGTGAAAAGCGCCGGCGTCGTGGTGGGGCGGATCACGGATATCGGCTTCGACACCCATGCCTACGAGGCGGTGGTGACCATGACGATTGACGGTCGTTACCACTTCCCGAAGGATACGTTTGCTTCCATCTACACCTCCGGCCTGCTGGGGGAGCAGTTCGTGGGTCTCGAAGCGGGCGGTGACGAAAAGATGCTGAACCCTGGCGATGTCATCGCCAAGACCCAGTCGGCCGTTGTGCTGGAAAAGCTCATTGGCCAGTTCCTGTTTAGCAAGGCTTCGGAAGGGCAAACGCAGAAATGACCGTCATGGCGAAGTTTTCAGAATGGGGTCGAAGGACCGGAACTGCACTGGCCTTCTGTGGCGCGGCGGCTCTGGCGTCGGGTTGCGCTACCCGTGGCGACAATCCGAAGGATCCCTACGAAGGCTTCAACCGGGCCATGTTCGCGGTCAATGAAGGGATCGACAAGGCGGTCGCCAAGCCGGTGGCGAAGGCCTACGATAATGCCGTGCCGCTGCCGGTGAAGGCCGGCGTAGGCAACTTTTTCGGCAATGTGGGCGACCTGTGGACCGGCATCAACAACGGCTTGCAGGGCAAGGGTGACGATGGTGCCAGCGATATCGCACGGCTCCTGATCAATTCCACCGTCGGCATTTTCGGTCTTTTCGATGTCGCCAGCGAACTGGGTCTCGAAAAGCACGACGAGGATTTCGGCCAGACCTTGGCCCGCTGGGGCGTGGACGACGGCGGTTATCTGTTCTGGCCGCTCATCGGGCCCCGTACCGTCCGCGACACCGGCGGCTTCGTGGTGGATGCCTTTGCCGACCCGGTGGGTTGGGGTATCGATCCCATTCCGGTGCGCAACAGCACCATCGCACTGCGCTTCGTCGATATCCGTGCCAGTCTCCTGCCCACCGACAAGGTGGTGGAGCAGGCCGCCATCGACAAATATTCCTACATTCGTGATGCCTACCTGCAGCGGCGGCGCAGCCAGATTTTCGATGGCCGTCCGCCAAAATTGCAGGAAGAAGACTATTAATAACTTGAATCCCCGGAACAGTATGAAAAAACTATTCGCGTTTTTGTTTACCTGCCTGGTTGCCGCCTCGGTGTGGGCTGAGGAGGCGCCCGATGTCATGGTCAAACGGGTGAGCGAGGAAGTGCTGGATATCGTCCGCAAGGATAAGGCGATTCAGAGCGGCAATCCGAACAGGGTCCTGGAATTGGTGGATGCCAAGGTGCTTCCCCATTTCAACTTCCGGCACATGACCGCCCTGGCGGTGGGCAAGGACTGGCGGCGGGCCAGCCCCCAGCAGCAACAGCAGCTGATGCAGGAATTCAAGACCCTGCTGGTGCGCACCTATTCCAATGCCCTGACCTCCTATCGGGATCAGACCATCCGCTACAAGCCGTTCAAGATGAATCCCGGCGATACCGACGTCCTGGTACGCACCGAGGTCGTGCAACCCGGCAACAAGCCCGTCCAGCTCGACTATAGCCTGGAGAAAGTGGATGACGACTGGAAGGTCTATGACGTGACCGTTGCCGGCATCAGCCTAGTGACCAATTATCGGGAGACCTTCGCCCAGGAAGTGCGCAGTGGCGGTATCGAAGGGTTGATCCAGTCCATCGCCAACAAGAACAAGTCCCTGGAAGCCAATCCTCCCACCAAGGTGGAGAAGAAATGATCGAAAGGGAGGACGGCCGTTTGCGCGTCACCGTGCCGATGGTGATGGCCAATGCCCGCGGCCTGCTGGAAGCAGGCCGCTCCGCTTTGGGGCAGGGGGGCGAGGTCATTGATCTCGGGGCGGTCGCCGAGGCCGATTCCTCCGCCCTGGCGGTCATGCTGGGCTGGCTGCGCACCGCCGAGGCGCGCGGATCGAGCATTGTTTTTGCCAACCTGCCGGTTGGCGTCCGTTCCCTCGCCGATCTTTACGGCGTCGCCGAACTGCTGTCCGTCGCCTAGGGCGACTGGGTCTCGCCCGCATGGCTGTTGCAGTCTCCATCGTCGATGTTGTCAAGCATTTCGGGGCCCTGCGGGCGCTGGCCGGGGTTTCCCTGGCGATCGAGGAAGGTGAATTCTTCGGCCTCCTCGGCCCCAACGGCGCCGGCAAGACAACCCTGATCTCCTGCCTGGCCGGCCTGGTGCGGCCGGATTCCGGGACGCTGTCGGTGCTGGGCCACGACGTCGTCACCGATTACCGGGAAGCCCGCCGGCGCCTCGGGATCGTTCCCCAGGAACTGGTCTTCGACCCCTTCTTCACCGTCCGCGAAACCCTGCGCATCCAGTCGGGTTACTTCGGGCTGCGCCGGAACGACGACTGGATCGATGAAATCCTGGCCAATCTGGATCTGACCGACAAGGCGGACACCAACATGCGCCGCCTCTCGGGCGGCATGAAGCGGCGGGTGCTGGTGGCCCAGGCCCTGGTGCACAAGCCGCCGGTGATCGTCCTCGACGAGCCTACGGCCGGCGTCGACGTCGAGTTGCGGCAGGGGCTGTGGCATTTCGTCCGGCGCCTGAACGGCGAGGGCCACACCATCATCCTCACCACCCACTATCTGGAGGAGGCCGAGGCCCTGTGCGGCCGGATCGCCCTCCTGAAGCAGGGGAAGCTGGTGGCCCTGGACACCACGGCCAATCTCATGGCCCGCCATGCGGGCGATTCCCTGGAGGATGTCTTCGTGCGGGTGATGCGGGGATGACCATGGCTCGGGCCCCAGCCAGGCAACTCATCGGCTTCTGGACCCTCTTCTCCAAGGAGGTGCTGCGCTTCTGGAAAGTCGGTTTCCAGACCATCGCGGCGCCGGTGCTGACGGCGCTCCTTTACCTCCTCATCTTCTCCCATGTGCTGGAAGGCCGGGTCCAGGTGCACGGGGTCGTCTATACGGCCTTCCTGATCCCCGGCCTGGTCATGATGCAGGTTCTGCAAAATGCCTTCGCCAATTCGTCTTCCAGCCTTATCCAATCCAAGGTGACGGGGTCCATCGTCTTCGTCCTGCTCCCCCCGATTTCCCATACCGCCTTCTTCCTGGCCTATGTCCTGGCGGCGGTAGTGCGCGGCCTGGCGGTCGGCGTCTGCGTGCTGGCGGTAACCGCCTGGTTCGCGCCGCTACGGGTCGAGGCTCCCGGGTGGATCCTGGCCTTTGCCCTCTTCGGCGGCGGCATCCTCGCTACCCTCGGGGTCATTGCCGGAATCTGGGCCGAGAAGTTCGACCAGTTGGCGGCTTTCCAGAATTTCCTGGTGATGCCCCTGACCATGCTTTCCGGGGTGTTCTACTCCATTCATTCGCTGCCGCCCTTCTGGCAGGGCTTGTCGCATTACAATCCTGTTTTCTACATGATCGACGGCTTCCGCTACGGCTTCTTCGGCGTTTCGGATGTGTCTCCCCTGGTGAGCCTCGCCGTGGTCGTCGGTTGTTTTGCCGCCGTTTCGCTTTTTACCCTCGGCCTCCTCAAGCGAGGCTGGAAACTCAGACATTAAGAGTCCCAACATGATGCACCCCGAACAAATCGAGCAACTGATACTCGCCGGCATGGCCTGCGAGCATCTCACCATCGAAGGCGATGGCCAGCACTTTCAGGCCGTGGTGGTCAGCCGCGAATTCGAAGGCAAGAACCGGGTGCAGCGCCAGCAGCGGGTCTATCAAACTCTCCAGGAAAAGCTCGATTCGGGCGAGCTGCATGCCCTGTCCTTCAAGACCCTGACCCCGGAAGAATGGAGCGCCCAGCATGGATAAGCTCCTGATCCAGGGCGGCCAGCCCCTCGCCGGCGAAGTCGCCATCTCCGGCGCCAAGAACGCAGCCCTGCCCATCCTCTGTGCCAGCCTGCTGACGGCGGAACCCTTGCAGTTGGCCAATGTGCCCCACTTGAACGACATCTCGACCATGCTGCGCCTGTTGGCCCAGATGGGGGTCGAAGTCACCCTGGACGGAGCCGACGGCCTGGTGCTGGACGGCAAGGGGTTGAACAACCCGCTGGCGTCCTACGAGATGGTGAAGACCATGCGCGCCTCCATCCTCGTCCTCGGGCCCCTGGTGGCCCGCTGCGGCGAGGCCAGGGTATCGCTCCCCGGCGGCTGCGCCATCGGCGCCCGGCCGGTGGACCAGCACATCAAGGGCCTGCAGGCCATGGGGGCGGAGATCAAGGTGGAGCAAGGCTATGTCCATGCCAAGGCCAGCCGCCTGAAGGGCGCCCGCATCTGCACCGACATGGTGACCGTGACCGGCACCGAGAACCTGATGATGGCCGCCTGCCTGGCCGAGGGCGAGACCATTATCGAGAATGCCGCCCGGGAGCCGGAGGTGGTGGATCTCGCCAACTGCCTGATCAGCATGGGGGCCCGCATTTCCGGCGCCGGCACCGACGTCATCCGCATCCGGGGCGTCGAGCGCCTCACCGGCGCCCAGCACTCCATCATGCCGGACCGCATCGAGACCGGCACCTATCTCTGCGCTGCCGCCGCCACTGGCGGCGAGATTCGCCTCACCCGCACCTCCGCCGCCTACCTGGACACGGTGGTGGACAAGCTCATGGATGCCGGCTGCGATATCGTCACCGAACGGGACGCCATCCGGCTCAAGGCGCCCTCGCGCCTCAAGTCCGTCAGTCTGCGCACCGCTCCCTACCCGGCCTTCCCCACCGACATGCAGGCCCAGTTCATGGCTGTCAATGCCGTGGCCGAAGGGGTGGCCACTATCCGGGAAACCATTTTCGAGAACCGCTTCATGCATGCGGTGGAGTTGATGCGCCTGGGGGCCGACATCCAGATCGAAGGCAGCAATGCCATCGTCCGGGGCGTGGATCGGTTGGAGGGGGCCACGGTCATGGCCACCGACCTGCGGGCATCCGCTTCCCTGGTCATCGCCGGGCTGGTGGCCCGGGGGGAAACCCTGATCGACCGCATCTACCACCTGGATCGGGGCTACGAGCGGATCGAAGAGAAGCTGGCGCGCCTGGGCGCCCGAGTCAAGCGGGTGCATTGAACGCCGGGTTCAGGGCCGGCGAAGGCTATCTTCCCCGGTTCCTGGAAAACAGCCGCTGAACTCCGCTGACTCCGGTCAGCACCAGGGCGCCGGCCAGGACGCCGGCCAATCCGTTGATCAGGGCGGTGGTCGTCCCCCCCAGCAGGCCGCCGACGCCGGGTAGGGTGGCTACGCCCTGGCCAACGCCTTCGATCCAGTGGTGCGCCACCGGGATGCCGTGGGTCAGGATGCCGCCACCCACCAGGAACATGGCCGCCGTGCCGGCCACCGACAAGCCTTTCATGAGCCAGGGGGCCGCCTTGAGGATGGCGCTGCCGAAGCGCCGCTGCAGCCGGGCGAAAGCCCCGTCGCCGGAGCGCTGGCTGAGGTAGAGCCCGGCGTCGTCCAACTTGACGATGCCCCCCACCAGGCCATAGACCCCGATGGTCATGATAATGGCTACGCCGGTGAGGACGGCCACCTGGGTCATGAAGGCGGCGCCTGCCACCGTGCCCAGGGTGATGGCGATGATTTCCGCCGAAAGAATGAAGTCGGTGCGCACCGCCCCCTGAATCTTGTCCCTTTCCAGAGCCATCAGGTCCACCGCGGGGTCGGCCAGGGCCTGCATCAGTTCGGCCTCGTGGGCTCCTTCTTCCGCCGGGTTGTGCAGGAACTTGTGGGCGAGCTTCTCGAAGCCTTCGTAGCAAAGAAACGCCCCGCCCACCATTAGCAGCGGTATGACCGCCCAGGGGGCGACGGCGCTGATGGCCAGGGCGGCCGGCACCAGGATGGCCTTGTTTCGGAACGAGCCCTTGGCCACCGCCCAGACCACCGGCAATTCCCGCTCCGCCCGCACACCGGCCACCTGCTGGGCGTTCAGGGCGAGGTCATCCCCCAGGACGCCGGCCGTCTTCTGGGACGCGACCTTGGTGAGGAGCGCCACATCGTCCAGGATGGTGGCGATGTCGTCGATCAGGGCGAGGAGGCTCGATGCGGCCATTGGGGTTCCTTGTGTGAGCAGGCGCGGCCCGCCGGCCGCACAAAACATGCATTCTAGCTTGCGCCCCCCGCTGGAAGACAGGCGGGGAGGGATGTGGCGCCGATAAAGCGCTGCCCGGAGGGGGCGAACCTGGGGCCATCCCCCGCCCTTGCGGTAAAATGCTGCCTTTGTTTCCAGGCGTAACCCCGTGACCACCATCACCATCGCCCTCTCCAAGGGCCGCATCTTCGACGAAACCCTGCCCCTCCTGGCGGCGGCCGGCATCGTCCCGAACGAGAATCCGGAGACTTCCAGAAAGCTCATCATCGAGACCAACCAGCCGGAGGTGCGGGTGGTCATCGTCCGCGCCACCGACGTGCCGACCTATGTCCAGTACGGCGCCGCCGATCTCGGCGTGGCCGGCAAGGATGTCCTCATCGAGCACGGCGGGGAAGGGCTCTACGCTCCCCTGGACCTCAAGATCGCCAAGTGCCGCATGATGGTCGCAGTCCCGGCCGGCTTCGACTACGACAAGGCGGTGCGCCAGGGGGCGCGGCTCAAGGTGGCCAGCAAATATATCAAGACGGCCCGGGAGCACTTCGCGGCCAAGGGCGTGCACGTGGATCTCATCAAGCTCTACGGCTCCATGGAACTGGCCCCCCTGGCCGGCCTGGCCGACGCCATCGTGGACCTGGTGTCCACCGGCGGCACCCTGAAGGCCAACAACCTGGTGGCGGTGGAGGACATCATGCCCATTTCCAGCCGCCTGGTGGTCAACCAGGCTTCCCTCAAGGTCAAACGGGAAACCCTGCAACCCATTATCGACGCCTTTGCCCAGGTGGTCGGGGAGTAACCATGGTCGCTGTCAAACGCCTTTCCACCAGTGATGCCGATTTCACGGCGCGCCTCGACGCCCTTCTCGCCTTCGAGGCTGCCCAGGACGAAAACATCGAGCGCACCGTCGCAACCATTCTGGCCGACGTGAAGGCCCGGGGCGACGCGGCGGTAGTGGAATACACCAATCGCTTCGACCGTCTGACGGTGGGCGGCATAGCCGACCTGGAGCTTTCCAGGTCGGTCCTCCAGGCCGCCCTGGATGGTCTCCCCGCCGAGCAGCGCCAGGCCCTGGAAGCCGCCGCCGCCCGCATCCGCGCCTACCATGAGCGTCAGAAGATGGAAGGCTGGAGCTATACGGAAGCCGACGGCACCCTTCTCGGCCAGATGATTACCCCCCTGGACCGGGTCGGCCTCTACGTTCCTGGCGGCAAGGCGTCCTATCCCTCGTCGGTGCTGATGAACGCCATCCCGGCCAAGGTGGCCGGGGTCAAGGAACTGATCATGGTGGTGCCCACCCCGGGGGGCGAGAGGAATGCCCTGGTGCTGGCCGCCGCCTGCCTGGCCGGCGTGGACCGGGTCTTCACCATCGGCGGCTCCCAGGCCGTGGCGGCCCTGGCCTACGGCACGGACACCGTGCCCCAGGTGGACAAGATCGTCGGTCCCGGCAATGCCTATGTCGCCTGCGCCAAGCGCCGGGTCTTCGGTATCGTCGGCATCGACATGGTCGCCGGGCCCTCGGAAATCCTGGTGGTGGCCGACGGCAGCAGCGACCCCGACTGGGTGGCCATGGACCTCTTCTCCCAGGCCGAGCACGACGAACTGGCCCAGTCCATCCTCATCTGCACCGACGCTGCCTTCATCGACCGGGTCCAGGCCAGCATCGAGAAACTGCTGCCGACCATGCCGCGCCAGGCTGTGATCCGCGAATCCCTCTCCAATCGCGGTGCCTTCATCCGGGTGCGCGACCTGGAGGAAGCCTGCGCCATCGCCAACCGGGTGGCGCCGGAGCACCTGGAACTGTCCCTGGCCGACCCGGACCCCTGGGTGGAAAAGATTCACCATGCCGGGGCCATCTTCATCGGCCACTACACCTCCGAATCCCTGGGTGACTACTGTGCCGGGCCAAACCACGTCCTGCCCACCTCCGGCAGCGCCCGCTTCTCCTCGCCCCTGGGGGTGTACGACTTCCAGAAGCGCACCAGCCTCATCAAGGTGTCGAAGGCAGGCGCCCAGAAGCTGGGCTGCATCGCTTCGGTCCTGGCCCACGGCGAAGGCCTGCCGGCCCACGCCAAGTCGGCCGAGTACCGGCTGGAAGACTGATGGCGGCAGAAACGGCGCCTCAGGCGTCCATCGGCCTGAAGGCGCTGTTTCTGGGTTTTTCCAGCATCGGCCTGTCGGGCTTCGGCGGCGTCCTGCCCTTTGCCCGGCGCCTCCTGGTGGACGAGCGCCGCTGGTTGTCGGCGGAGGAATTCAATACCCTCCTGGGGCTCTGCCAGTTCCTGCCGGGGCCCAACGTCATCAACCTGTCGGTGGTGGTGGGCGCCCGCTATCGCGGCGTTGCCGGTTCGGTGGCGGCGGTGGCCGGCCTTTTGGCGGGGCCAATCGTCATCGCCCTGGCCCTCGCCCTGCTCTATGACCACTACGGCAGCCTGCCGGTGGTGCAGGGCATGCTCCGGGGCATCGCCGCCGTCGGCTGCGGGCTGCTCTTCGCCACCGCCATCCGCATGGGTGTCGCGGTCCGGGAAAAGCCTTTCCTGCTGCCCTTCGCCGGCCTCGTCTTCGTGGCCATCGCCCTCCTGCGCTGGCCCATGCCGGCGGTGATGGTGGGCCTCCTGGCGCTCTCCGCCGGCATCGCCTACTGGCGCCTGCAAGATGCCGCTCCTCGCTGACCTCTTCCTGCAGTTCACGTTGCTCTTCTTCGTCGCCTTCGGCGGCGCTTCGGCGCTCCTGCCGGAAATGCAGCGGGTGGTGGTGGAAGAGAAGCACTGGCTGGACGAGACCACTTTCATCCACCTCTACGCCATCGCCCAGGCCGCCCCGGGGCCCAATGGCCTGGTGGTGACCCTCATCGGCTGGGAAGTGGCGGGATTGGCCGGGGCCTTTGTGTCTACCCTGGCCATGTGCCTGCCCATGAGCGTGGTGATCTATTTTCTCTTCCGCCACTGGGAGCGTTTTCGCGGCGCTCCCTGGCAGCAGGCGGTGCAGGTGGGCGTGGCGCCCTTGGCGGTGGGGCTGGTGTTCTCCGGGGCAACCCTGATCGCCCGTTCCGCCGGTATCGGCCTGGCCGGCGCCGGTCTGGTGGCGGCTACCGTCGCCCTCAGCCTCAAGACGAAACTGCACCCCCTGTGGCTCATCGCCCTGGGGGCGGCCGTCGGGGCCTTGGGGGCGGTTTAGCCCCGCTGGTACGGGTTTTCCAGGGAGCGGATGAGCTCCAGGAAAACCGCCCGGATCTGGTCCTCGTCGCACTCCATCAGCAGGGCATCCTCGAAAGCATCCTGGGCGATCTGCCGCAGTTCGTCGAGATTCTGCTGCAGCACCTTGATCTTTTCGGTGCAGGCGACGGTGGAGCCGTCCGGGCGTTTCCAGACGACGGTTTTCTGCGTGGATTCAGGCGAGGATTTCATGGAGGGCCGAAGTCAGAGCGGCGCATTCCTGGTCGGTGCCGACGGTGATGCGCAGGAATTGGTCGATGCGGGGCTGCTTGAAGTGGCGGACGATGATGGAGCGCTCCCGCAGCTGGGCCGCCAGCTGGGCGGCATCCCGTTGCGGATGGCGGGCGAAGACGAAATTCGCGGCAGAAGGCAGCACCTCGAAGCCCAGGACCGCCAGTTCCGCCGTGAGCTTTTCGCGGGTGGCGATCACTGCCTGGCGGGTGCGTTCGAAGTGTTCCCGGTCCTCCAGGGCGGCGACAGCGCCGGCCAGGGCCAGTCGGTCCAGGGGGTAGGAGTTGAAGCTATTCTTCACCCGCTCCAGGGCTTCGATCAGGTCGGCGTGCCCGACCGCGAAGCCGACCCGCAGGCCGGCCAGGGACCGGGACTTGGAGAAGGTGTGGACCACCAGCAGGTTGGGGAAGCGATGGACGAGAGCGACGGCGCTTTCGCCGCCGAAGTCCACGTAGGCTTCGTCGATCACTACCACCGAGCCCGGGTTGCCGGCCAGGAGGCTCTCGATCTCCGCCAGGGACAGCAGCCGGCCGGTGGGGGCGTTGGGATTGGGGAAGATGATGCCGCCGTTCGGCTGGCGGTAGTCCTCGACCCGCAGGGAGAAATCCTCGGCCAGGGGCACGGCCCGGTAGTCGATCCCGTAGAGCCCGCAATAGACCGGATAGAAGCTGTAGGTGATGTCCGGAAAGAGGATGGGCTGATCGTGCTTGAGGAGCGCCTGGAAGACATGGGCCAGGACCTCGTCGGAACCGTTGCCGACGAACACCTCCTTGGCCTGGACGCCGAATTCCCGCGCCACCGCCGCCTTGAGGCCGTCGGCGTTGGGGTCCGGATAGAGGCGCAGCCGCGCTCCATCCTCTCCCAGTTCCGCCTGCACGGCGGCCATCACGCGGGGAGAGGGCGGATAGGGATTTTCGTTGGTGTTGAGCTTGACGAGGTTGGCGAGCTTGGGCTGTTCGCCGGGAACGTAAGGCGTCAGGCCGTGAACGAGACGGCTCCAGAATTTGCTCATCGGTATTTGCGGCCGGGGAATCGACCGGGAATTCTATCATGGGCGCCGGCGTGGCCAGGGTTGCCTCGGCCAATGGTATTATCCGGCCATCTCGACAACCTGTTCGCACCATGCGGCAAGCAGAAATCACTCGCAATACCCTGGAGACCCAGATCACCGTGCGTCTCGACCTGGACGGCAATGGCCGCGGCCAGTTCGCCACCGGCGTGCCCTTCCTCGACCACATGCTTGACCAGATCGCCCGCCATGGCCTCATCGACCTCGAAGTCGAAGCCAAGGGGGATCTCCACATCGATGCCCACCACACGGTGGAGGATATCGGCATCACCCTCGGCCAGGCCCTGGCGAAGGCCTGGGGCGACAAGAAGGGGCTCACCCGCTACGGCCATGCCTACGTGCCCCTGGACGAGGCCCTGTCACGGGTGGTCATCGATCTTTCCGGGCGGCCGGGTCTGGAATTCAACGTGGACTTCACCCGGGCCTCGATCGGCCAGTTCGACGTGGACCTGGTGCGGGAATTTTTCCAGGGCCTGGTGAATCATGCCGGCATGACCCTGCACATCGATAACCTCCGCGGAGTGAACGCCCACCACCAGGCCGAGACCGTCTTCAAGGCCTTCGGCCGGGCCCTGCGCATGGCGGCGACCCCGGATTCCCGCATGGCGGGCGCCATGCCTTCCACCAAGGGAACCCTGTAATGACCATCGCCGTCATCGATTACGGCATGGGCAACCTGCGCTCCGTGTCGAAGGCCATCGAACATGTGGCCGGCAGCAAGCCCGTGGTGGTGACCGCCGATCCGGCGGTGGTGGCTGCCGCCGAGCGGGTCGTCTTCCCTGGCCAGGGCGCCATGCCCGACTGCATGCGGGAGCTGGACGCCCGCGGCCTGCGCCCCGCTGTCCTGGCGGCGGCGAAGGAGAAGCCTTTCATGGGCATCTGCATCGGCCTGCAGATGCTCTTCGAGCACAGCGAGGAAGGCAATGTGCCGGGCCTCGGCATCTTCCCCGGCAATGTGCGGCGCTTCCCGGATGCGCGCATGGTGACGGCCGATGGCCAGCGCCTCAAGGTGCCCCACATGGGCTGGAACGAGGTGCGCCAGAAGCCCCACGCCCTGTGGCGGGATATTGCCGACGGCGCCCGTTTCTACTTCGTGCACAGCTACTGCGTCGAGCCCCGGGATGCCGGGTTGGCTGCCGGCACGGCCGAATATGGCATCCCCTTTACCTGTGCGGTGGGGCGGGATAATATCTTCGCCGTCCAGTTCCACCCGGAGAAAAGCGCCCGCGACGGGTTGCAGCTTTTGAAGAATTTTGTTGAGTGGCAGCCTTAGTCGGGTACTGTCCTACTTCTATTTTTCTGTCGGGTCCCCCTTTCCCCTAATTCCCCATGCTGATAATCCCCGCCATTGACCTCAAGGACGGCCAGTGCGTCCGTCTCAAGCAGGGCCTGATGGAACAGGCCACTGTTTTTTCCGAACATCCCGCCGCCATGGCCCGCCATTGGCTTGACCTGGGGGCGAGGCGGCTCCATCTGGTGGATTTGAACGGTGCCTTCGCCGGCAAGCCGAAGAACGAATCCGCCATCAAGGCCATTCTCCAGGAAGTGGGCGACGAAATCCCCGTCCAGCTCGGGGGCGGCATCCGCGACCTCGACACCATCGAGCGCTGCCTCGACGATGGCATCAGCTATGTCATCATCGGCACTGCGGCCATCAAGAATCCCGGTTTCCTGCACGATGCCTGCGGCGCCTTTCCGGGCCACATCATCGTTGGCCTCGATGCCAAGGACGGCAAGGTGGCCACCGACGGCTGGTCCAAGCTCACGGGCCACGACGTGGTGGACCTCGCCAGGAAGTACGAGGATTACGGCGTCGAATCCATCATCTATACCGATATCGGCCGCGACGGCATGCTCTCCGGAGTCAATATCGAAGCGACTGTGCGTCTGGCCCAGGCCCTGTCCATCCCGGTCATCGCCTCCGGCGGTCTCTCCAGCGTCGAGGATGTGAAGAAGCTCTGTGCGGTCGAGCACGAGGGCATCGTCGCTTCCATCGCCGGCCGCGCCATCTACGATGGCACCCTGGACTTCAAGGCAGCCCAGGAATCCGCCGACCAGGCCGGCCGGTAATGTCGCTGGCCAAACGCATCATCCCCTGCCTGGACGTCACCGCCGGCCGCGTCGTCAAGGGTACCAATTTTGTCGATCTGCGGGACGCCGGCGACCCGGTGGAGATCGCCCGCCGTTACGACGAGCAGGGAGCCGATGAGGTCACTTTCCTCGACATCACGGCTTCCTCGGACCAGCGGGACATCATCCTGCACATCATCGAGGCCTGCGCCGAGCAGGTTTTCATTCCCCTCACCGTGGGCGGCGGCGTCCGCAAGGTGGAAGACGTGCGGCGCCTCCTCAACGCCGGGGCCGACAAGGTTTCCATGAATACCGCGGCGGTGAATAACCCGGAACTGGTGTTCGACGCTTCCAGCAAGGTGGGCTCCCAGTGCATCGTGGTGGCGATCGACGCCAAGCAGACGGGGCCCGGCCAATGGTCGGTGTTCACCCACGGCGGGCGCAACAATACCGGCCTCGACGCAGTCGAATGGGCCAGGAAAGTCGAGGCCCTGGGGGCCGGCGAAATTCTCCTCACCAGCATGGACCGGGATGGCACGAAGAATGGTTTCGATCTGGCCCTTACCCGGGCCGTGGCCGATGCAGTCAGGATTCCGGTCATCGCCTCCGGCGGGGTCGGCAATCTGCAGCACCTGGCGGACGGCGTCACCGAAGGCCGGGCCGACGCAGTGCTGGCGGCCTCCATTTTCCATTTCGGCGAATATACGGTGCGGCAGGCCAAGGAATACATGCGCGGCCGCGGCATCGAAGTGAGATTGTGAGCGACCTCGACAACGCCTTGCCATGGCTCGACGCCGTCAAGTGGGACGGCGACGGCATGATACCGGCCATCGCCCAGGATGCGGCGAGCGGAAAAGTGGTGATGTTCGCCTGGATGAACCGGGAGTCCCTGCAGGAAACGGTCCGTACCGGCAACGCGGTATACTGGTCCCGTTCCCGCCGCCGCCTGTGGAAGAAGGGCGAGGAATCCGGCCATTTCCAGAAGGTGCTGGCCATCCGGACCGACTGCGATGGCGACGTGCTGCTCCTTTCCATTGAACAGGTGGGCGGCATCGCCTGCCATACCGGCCGCGAAAGCTGTTTCTTCAACGAATTGCGCGGGGACCGCTGGGTTCCCGCCGATCCGGTTCTGAAAGACCCTAAGGATATTTACGCCAAATGATGCCCCAGACCAGTGACGTTCTGCATCGCCTGTCCGAAACCCTGCTGTCCCGGCGCAACGCCGACCCCAGCAGCTCCTACACGGCACAGCTGTTCGCCAAGGGGCCGGACGCGATCCTGAAGAAAATCGGCGAGGAATGCGCCGAACTGATCATGGCCGCCAAGGATGGCAAATCCCTCAATATCGTCTGGGAATCCACCGACGTCATCTACCACATCATGGTGCTGCTGGCCTTCAACGGCCTGACCATCGACGATGTGCTGCAGGAAATGCGGCGCCGGGAGGGTATTTCCGGCATCGACGAGAAGAAGTCCCGGGGCGCAAAATGAGCGACTGCATCTTCTGCCGGATCGCCCGGGGCGAGATTCCCGCCAAGAAAGTCTATGAGGACGAGGATATCCTCGCCTTCAACGACATCAATCCGGCCCGGCCGGTGCATGTGCTGGTGATCCCCAAGCGCCATATCACCTCCCTGGCGACCGTCACCGAGGCGGACACGCCGGTGCTGGGCAAGATCCTGACGAAGGCCAACGAGATCGCGGTGGCCCAGGGCAGCCCGGACGGCTTCCGCGTCATCGCCAATACCGGGCGGATCGGACAGCAGGAAGTCCAGCATCTGCATATCCATATCGTGGGCGGACCGGACCCGGTCGGCCCCATGCTCAAACGCATCTGAGGAGACACTCATGGGCAGCTTCAGCATCTGGCACTGGCTCATCGTTCTGGTCATTGTCATGCTCGTTTTCGGCACCAAGAAGTTGCGCAATATCGGCCAGGACCTGGGCGGCGCGGTGAAAGGCTTCAAGGAAGGCATGAAGGACGCCAATGCCGACAAGCCGGCCGAGCAGGTGCCGGCGCAACAGGTCGGCGGTCAGACCATCGATGTCGAGGTCAAGGAAAAGACCCGCTCCTAATCCAAGGGGGCTACGGCTCCACCGGGAATCATGTTCGACGTCGGCTTCTCCGAACTCCTTGTCATCGGCATCGTGGCGCTCATCGTCATCGGTCCCGAGCGCCTGCCCAAGGTCGCCCGCACCCTCGGGCACCTGCTCGGGCGTGCCCAGCGCTACGTGAACGACGTCAAGGCCGACATCAACCGGGAAATGCAGCTCGACGAGCTGAAGAAGCTGCAGTCCCAGGTGACGGAGTCCGCCCGTTCCCTGGAGGAGTCGATGCGTCAGGAATTGGACGCGGCCCGCCTGACGGTCGAGGCGCCCGTCCAGGCCGCCGCCGCCGAGGTGGAAGCGGCGGGCAAGTCCCTGGAGCAGACCGTAGCCCAGGCCACTACGCCGGCCACCGAGCCAGCGGCGGATAACCCCGGCAAGACGGTTTCATGAACAGCGGCCAGGAAGAATCCTTCATTTCCCATCTGGTCGAGCTGCGGGACCGCCTCCTGCGCAGCCTGATCGCCGTCGGCGTCGTGCTGGCCATCCTCTGCCTCTACCCGGGGCCGGGAAACATCTACGACCTGCTGGCCATGCCCCTGACCCAGGCCCTGCCGGAGGGCACGAAGATGGTGGCGATCGGCGTCATCACGCCGTTCATGGTGCCCCTCAAGGTCACCGCCATGGTGGCCTTCGTCCTCGCCCTTCCCTATATCCTCTACCAGGTCTGGGCCTTCGTGGCGCCGGGGCTCTACGCCCACGAGAAGCGCCTGGGGCTCCCCCTGATCATCTCCAGCACCCTGCTTTTCATGGCCGGGATGGCTTTCTGCTATTTCTTCGTGTTCGGGCAGGTGTTCCGCTTCATCACCGGCTTCGCCCCCAAGAGCATCACGCCGGCCCCGGATATCGAGGCTTACCTGTCCTTCGTCCTCACCATGTTCGTTGCCTTCGGCCTGACTTTCGAGGTGCCCGTGGCCCTGGTGGTGCTGGTGAAGCTGGGCGTGGTGACGGTGGAAAAGCTCAGGGAATGGCGCTCCTACTTCATCGTCGGCGCCTTCGTCGTGGCCGCCGTGGTGACCCCGCCGGACGTGGTCTCCCAACTGGCTCTGGCGGTTCCCATGTGCCTCCTGTACGAGATCGGGATCATCGTCGCCCGCCTGGTCTCCAGGCCGGCGGCGCCGGAGCCCCAGCTGCCCGCCGAACAGTAATCAGCCGTTTCCGGCCCGTTTTTCCGGGCCGGGGAGGGTGGCCAGCGTCTGCACCGGCCGGCCCTCCTCGAACCACCACAGGCTGCCGGCCGGCATCTCCATCCAGGTTTCGTTGTCGGTCAGCGGGGCGGTGGCGATGACCGCCGCCCGGTCGTCGGGGGCCGTTACCTCGCTGAAATCCACGGTGACGTCCTGATCCTTGAGATGGGCCTGGGTGAAGGGCGCCTGCCGGATGATGTAGGCCAGCCGGGTGGAGGCGTGGGCGAAGAGGGCGCCGCCCTGGGAGAGCAGGAAGTTGAATTCCCCGTGGCGGGCGATTTCCAGGGTCAGCCCATGCAGAGCCTCGAAGACTTTCGCCCCCGGCGGCTGGCTGCTGCCGAAGCGGCGGCGCAGCTCCTGCAGCAGCCAGCAGAAGGCCCGCTCGCTGTCGGTGGAACCCACCGGCAGGAAGCTGCCGTCCAGATCGGGGGCGAAATCCACCAGGTGGCCGTTGTGGGCGAAAATCCAGTAGCGTCCCCACAGTTCCCGCATGAAGGGGTGGGTATTCTCCAGCCCGATGGCGCCCTGGGTGGCCTTGCGGATATGGGCGATGACGTTTTTCGAGCGGATCGGGTAGCGGCGCACCAGCTCGGCCACCGGCGAGGCGCTTGAAGGCTGCGGGTCGAGGAAGAGCCGCACCCCCCGGTCCTCGAAAAAGGCGATGCCCCAGCCGTCGGTATGCACATCCGTGGTACCGCCCCGGGCCTGGAAGCCGGTAAAGGAGAAACAGATATCGGTCGGCACGTTGCAGTTCATGCCGAGGAGCTGGCACATCGCTAAGGTTCCAGAGGGACCGTCAGTCCTCCTCGGTCTCCCGTTTCACCGAGGGGCGCTTGCCGATCTTGACCGGCATGTCCAGGACGCTCTTGTCGCGGCGCAGGCGGAAAGCGGCTTTGTCGTTGGGCTTCAGGCCGGCGATGAGGTCGAGCATCACCTGGGGATCCTTCACCGGCTGGGCGTTGACCGCCAGCAGGACGTCTCCGGGCTTGATCCCGGCCTGATCCGCCGGGCTGCCGCGCACGACGCCGGCGATCAGGGCGCCCTCGGTGCCCGGCAGGCCGAAGGACTCGGCCAGGTCCGGCGTGATCTCCTGGGCCTCCACCCCGATCCAGCCCCGGATCACGGTGCCGTTCTGGATGATCTGGTCCATGATGGTCTTGGCGCTGGAGACCGGGATGGCGAAGCCGATGCCCAGGGAGCCGCCGGTACGGGAATAGATGGCCGTGTTGATGCCGATCAGGTTGCCGGCCGCGTCCACCAGGGCGCCGCCCGAGTTGCCCGGATTGATGGCGGCGTCGGTCTGGATGAAGTTCTCGAAGGTGTTGATGCCGAGGTGGGAGCGGCCGAGGGCGGAGACGATGCCCATGGTGACGGTCTGGCCGACCCCGAAGGGATTGCCGATGGCCAGGACCACGTCGCCGACCTGCAGGTTTTCCGTGGCGCCGAAGGTGATGGCCGCCAGCTTGTCGGCCTTGATCTGCAATACGGCGAGGTCCGATTCCGGATCGCTGCCGATGAGCTTGGCCTTGTAGGCGGTGCCGTCCGAGAGGGCGACCTTGATGTCGTCGGCCGCATCCACTACATGGAAATTGGTCAGGACATAGCCGTTAGGGCTGACGATGACCCCGGAGCCGAGGCCGGAGTTGCGCCGCGGCTGGCCGTCCGGGCGTTCGCCGAAGAAGTGGCGGAAGATGGGGTCGTCCAGCAGGGGGTGACGCGGCGTCTTGACGGCCTGGGTAGTATAGATATGGACCACCGCCGGCAGGGCCTTGCGGGCGGCGTCGCGGTAGGAGGCGGAGCCTAGGGGGCCCGCCTCGCTGACTTGGGATGGGGAGGCCTGCTGGAACTCGACCACCATCGGGTGGCGTCCCAGCCATTCCGGCTTCAGGGTGCCGACGACAAATGAGACGGCCAGCGAAACCGTTACCGTTTGTGCAAAAATCAGCCACAACCTGCGCATGGAAGACCGATTGTTATGAAACGTGATGAATTGACACGATACCTGGAAGAGTTGCTGGACGTGCCGAAGTTCCGCGATTATTGCCCAAATGGCCTACAAGTGGAAGGTTGCCCCGAGGTCCGCCGCCTGGTGGCCGGGGTGACCGCCAGCCAGGCCCTTCTCGATGCCGCTATCGAGGCCGGCGCCGACACCCTCCTCGTGCACCACGGCTACTTCTGGCGGGGAGAGGACGGGCGGGTGACCGGCCTCCGGAAGAATCGCCTCAAGACCCTCCTCGGCCACGATATGAACCTGTTGGCATACCACCTGCCCCTGGATGCCCATCCCGAGCTGGGCAACAACGCCCAGTTGGCCCGGCGCCTGGGTTGGCAGGCGGAAGGGCGCTTCGGCGACCAGGACATGGCCTGGATCGGCTCCCTGGAAGAGCCCCTGACGGCCCTGGCCCTCGGGGAGAAAATGGCCGCGGCGCTGGATCGGGAGCCGCTGCTCATCGGCGCGCCGGAGCGGGAGATCCGCCGCATCGGATGGTGCTCGGGGGGCGCCCAGGGCTATTTCGAGCCGGCCATCGCCCTGGGCGTCGATGCCTATGTCTCCGGGGAGATTTCCGAGCCGACGGTACATCTGGCCCGGGAAAGCGGCGTCGCCTATTTCGCCTGCGGCCACCACGCCACGGAACGTTTCGGGGTGCAGGCCCTGGCCGAACACCTGGCCGCCCGTTTCGGCCTGGACTGCGAGTTCATCGATATCGCCAACCCGGTGTAGCGGTTAGCGCGGGAAGGCGCAGTCGAAGCGCTTGGCGCCGGCCACCAGCCGGCAACGGGTGATGGGGGAACCGTCCGGGTCGAAGACGGTGCCGTGCCAGCCGTCCTGTTCCTTCTCCAGCATCAGGAAGCTGAAGCGGTTGAGGACGATGCCGTCCGTCGCCGGGATGCCCTCGTAAAGGCGTTCCCCCGGCCGGGCCCTTTCCCGGCTGCCGGGGCCGGTGTCGCCCTCGTACAGGGGGGAGGCAGGGTCCTGGCTTTCCAGTTGGGTGCCGCCGCCGCCGACGATGAGCTGGGCCGGCCGGCCGCCGGCGTAGCCCGGATCGGCTGCAGGATTGAAATTGAGGGTCTGGAAGGCGTGCTCATGGCCGGCGATGGTAAGGTCCACCTGGCCGGTCAGGGCCCGGCGGGAGGCGGCCTGCCAGGCGTTGGGCTGCAACCTGGCGGCCAGCAGGTCGAACCACAGGGGCTTGTGGGAAAGCAGCCAGACCCGGCGCCCGGCCGGCATGTCGTTCAGGCCGGCCAGGGCCGCGGCCAGCACGCCGGTGTCGGCGGTGGTGTCGGCGGCCAGGCGGTAATCCTCGCTGCCGGCGCTGTCGGCGACGAAAAGGGAGGTCTCGGCATCGAGATCGACGCGGTACCCGTTCTCGGTCAGATTGTTGCGAGGCAGCGAGCGGCTGGCGCCCTTGTAGATCTGGTTCGGGCAGGCCCGGTAGGCGCGGGGGGCAAGGAAACGCTGCCAGCCTTCGCCGGCGCGGTCGCAGTTTTCGTGATTGCCCCGGGCGAAGACCCAGGGCGCGGCCTGCAGGAGCGGCGCGGCGGGAGCGAAGAAATCCGCCTCCCAGCCCCGCCAGCCGTAGTCGATGACGACGCCGGCGGCCTTGACGGCCTGGCAGCGGGCCGGATCGTCGCAGTATTCCCGATAGTGGTAATCGCCGACGTGGATCACCAGGTCCGGCAACCTGGCGGCGGCCGCTCGGGCGATCCGGGCCCAGGGCCAGGCCCGGGGATCGGTGCAATCCTGGATGGGGTCGCCCTTGCCCTTGGCTGGCACCTTGATGCGGCAGCCGGTGTCGCCGACCACGGCGACGCGCCGGTGGGCGGTTGCGGCCACCGGCAGGTCGCGGCCGGACAGGACGATGCGCCGGGGATGGTTGGCCAGGTCCAACTCGCAGGATTGGACGGCGAAGGCCGGCTGGAAAGCGGGATTTCCTTCCGCCGCCGGCGCCGGGGTGTCGGCCGCCCGGACGGAGAGGGCTTGGGCGGCCCCGTCCACCTGGGCGGTGGGGCAGGGGGTGCCGATCTGGACGATGGCCCGGACGGAGAGGTGGTTGTCCGGCCCGACCTGGGTCCAGGCGTGCAGCGCCATGGCTTCCGGCGGCCGGGTGGCGCAGCCGCCCAGGAGGGCGGCCGCGGACAGGGCCAGGAGCGGCAGCGGGAGGCGCAAGTCCGGACCGCCTATTTCGGCCGCTTGTCGATGACCCGCTTGGCCTTGCCGATGGAGCGCTCGATGCCGCCCACTTCCACCACGTCGATGCGGGCGGAGATGCCGATGTAGGACTTGATGTGGTGCTGCAGGTCGTGGGCCGCGTATTCCTTCTCGACGCTGCTCGCGAACTGGAATTCCGGCTTCATTTCCACATTGACCTTGATGGAGTCCAGGTGGCCGTCCCGGCTGACTTCGATGACGTAGTGGGGCGACAGCTTGGGCTGCTTGAGGATCAGTTCCTCGATCTGGGACGGGAAGACATTGACGCCCCGGATGATGAGCATGTCGTCGGAGCGCCCGGTGATCTTGCCGATGCGGCGCATGGAGCGGGCGGTGGGGGCCAGGAGCCGGGTGAGGTCCCGGGTGCGGTAGCGGATCACCGGCATGGCTTCCTTGGTCAGGGAAGTGAAGACCAGTTCGCCCTGGCTGCCTTCGGGCAGCACTTCGCCGGTGCTGGGGTCGATGATTTCGGGGTAGAAATGGTCTTCCCAGATGACCGGGCCGTCCTTGGTTTCGGCGCATTCGTTGGCGACGCCGGGGCCCATGACTTCCGAAAGGCCGTAGATGTCGATGGCGTCGATGCCGAAGGTGGCCTCGATTTCCTTGCGCAGCTGGTCGGTCCAGGGCTCGGCGCCGTGGATGCCGATCCGGAGCGCCGTGCTCTTGGGATCAATGCCCTGGCGGCGGAATTCGTCGGCGATGTTGAGCATGTAGGACGGGGTCACCATGATGATGCTGGGCTTGAAGTCACTGATCAGCTGGACCTGCTTCTCGGTCTGGCCCCCCGACATCGGGACGACGGTGCAGCCCAGGCGCTCGGCGCCGTAGTGGGCCCCCAGGCCGCCGGTGAACAGGCCGTAGCCGTAGGCGACATGGACGATATCGCCGGGGCGGCCGCCGGAGGCGTAGATGGAGCGGGCGATGAGGTTCGCCCAGGTGTCGATGTCCTTCTGGGTGTAGCCGACCACAGTGGGCTTGCCGGTGGTGCCGCTGGAGGCGTGGACCCGCACCACCTTTTCCCGGGGCACGGCGAACATGCCGTAGGGGTAGTTGTCCCGCAGGTCCTGCTTGGTGGTGAAGGGGAACTTGGCCAAGTCGGCGAGGGACTTGAAATCGTCCGGATGGACCCCGGCGGCGTCGAACTTGGCCCGGTAGTGGGGCACGTTGTGGTAGACGTGATTGAGCGTCCAGCGCAGGCGCTCGGTCTGCAGCGCGCTGATTTCGTCGCGGCTGGCGTTTTCGATGGCTTCGAAGCCCTTGTTCTGGCTCATGTGAATCTTCCTCCCTGAACCCGATATTATGGCGCAACCTGGGGCGCCGTGCGGCGGATCAGGCGTTTTCGGTGGTCGGGTGGCCGATGGTGTGGCCCTTGATGCGATGGGAGCGGCCCCGGAAGACGGCGATGACGTTCCCCTGGGAGTCCCGGATGTCCACGTCGTAAATGCCGGTGCGGCCGGCCCGGGAGCGCTCGATGGCGACGGCGGTCAGGGTGTCGCCGGCCTGGCCGGGGGCCAGGAAGTCGATGGCGCAGCCGGCGGCGACGGCGTTTTCGTTGTAGCTGTTGCAGGCGTAGGCGAAGGCCGTGTCGGCCAGCGCGAAGAGCATGCCGCCGTGGCAGGTGCCGTGGCTGTTCAGCATGGAATCGCGAACTTGCATGCGGGCCCGGGCGTAACCGGGGCGGGTTTCCTCGATGGCGATGCCGAGGTGGTTGGCGGCGGCGTCGCGCTCGAACATGGCGGCGCTGACGGCGGTCGCCAGTTCTTCGGGGGAGTAGTCGCGGGTGTTGTCGTGCATGGTGCGTCGGAAGCCAAAGACCGGGAATTTAGCACGAGCCCCTTAGAATGGCGGGCTATGTTCGTCGCCGCCGCCCGCGGGCTCATCGCCCATGCCTTTCCCATCCTGATCGCCCAGCTTTCTTCCATCGGCATGATGCTGGTGGATACGGCGGTGCTCGGCCACTTCAGCGCCGTGGACCTGGCGGCGGTCGCCATCGGCGGCGGCATCCATGTCTCGGTGGTCTTCGCCTTGGTGGGTATCCTGCAGGCGGTGGCGCCGATGGTGGCCCATCTCCATGGCGCCCGCCGGGACGGCGAGGTGGCCGGCGTACTGCAGCAGGGCTTCTGGCTGGCCCTGGTGCTTTCCCTGCCCGGGATCGCCTTTCTCTACCACCCGGACGCCCTCCTCGGGCTCTCCGCCATGGATGCGGCGGTCGAGGTCCGGGTGCGGGGCTATCTCATGCTGCTCGCCTGGGGGCTGCCGGCGGCTCTCTGCTACCGGACTTTCTACGCCTTCTGCAATGCCCTGGGCCGTCCCCGGGCCCTCATGGCCATCGGTCTCGCCAGCCTGGCCGCCCATGCCGTGCTGGCCTGGGGATTCGCCCTCCAGGGCTGGGCCGGGGAGCGCCTCGGCGTGATCGGCTGCGCCCTGTCCAATGTCCTCATCGCCTGGTCGGCCTGTCTGGCCGCTTCCATTTACCTGGCCTTCGGCCCCCTGGGCAGGAAATATCGTCCCTTCAGCCGCTGGCAGCGGCCCCACTGGGCGGCCTGGCGGGAATTGCTGCGCCTCGGCCTGCCCATGGGGCTCTCCAACCTGGTGGAAATTACCTCCTTCACCCTCATCAGCCTCTTCGTCGCGTCCCTCGGGGCCTCGGTGGTGGCGGGGCACCGCATCGTCGCCAACTTGGCGGCCCTGTGCTACATGGTGCCGCTCTCCCTGGCCATGGCGACCCTGGCGGCGGTGGGGCAGGCGGTGGGCGCCCGGGACTGGCGGCGGGCCCATGCGGCCATCCGGGCCGGACTGGTGCTGGCGGCGGGGCTATCCACGGCGGCGGGCGTGCTCCTCTGGCTGGCGGCAGGGCCGGTCCTGGCGCTCTATACCAACGACGGGGCGGTGCTGGGGGTGGCGGCCGGACTGGTGGCCTACATTGCCATCTATCAGTTCTTCGATGCCCTGCAGACCATCGCCGGCTTTGCCCTGCGGGCGTACCGGGTGACCTTCGTTCCCATGGTGGCCCAGACGCTCTGCTTCTGGGGCGTCGGCCTCGCCGGCGGCTGGTGGCTGTGCTACCGCTGGCAGCCGGCCCTGGGCGTCGGCGGCTTCTGGCTGGCCTCGGTGGCGAGCCTGGTCCTGGCGGCGGCCTTGCTCGGAGGGCTGCTCTGGAAGACCATGCAAGCCACGGAATCTACGCCGTAATTATGAATTTTGGACTGCAAGCTTCATGCAAGGTTGTGCTAATATCCTGGGTCCAATAGCGGTATAACCGGGTGGAGGAAAACCCTACCGCCCATTGCTCGCAACTTAACTAAACGCAAGGAAAGCGCATGAAAATTCACGAATATCAGGGCAAGCAAATCCTGAAGAAATTCGGCGTTACGGTTCCGCGCGGGATTCACTGCACCACCGTCGAAGACGCGGTCAAGGCAGCCGAAACCCTGGGCGGCAAGGTCTGGGTGGTCAAGGCCCAGATTCACGCCGGTGGCCGTGGCAAAGGCGGCGGCGTCAAGGTTGCAACCTCCCTCGAAAAAGTTCGCGAATACGCCGGCCAGATTCTCGGCATGCAGCTGATCACCCACCAGACCGGCGCCGAAGGCCAGAAGGTGCGCAACCTCCTGATCGAGGAAGGCGCCGACATCAAGCACGAATACTACGTGGCCGCCCTGACCGACCGCGCGACCCAGAAGGTCGCCATGATGGCCTCCTACGAAGGCGGCATGGACATCGAGGAAGTCGCCCACAAGACCCCGGAAAAGATCATCAAGGTCTTCATCGACCCGCTGGTCGGCCTGACCGACGAGCAGGCGCTGACCCTGGCCAAGGGCATCAGCATGCCGGAAGGTTCCATCGCCCAGGCTTGCGATACCTTCAAGAAGCTCTATACCTGCTACATGGAAACCGACGCTTCCCTGGCGGAAATCAACCCGCTGATCCACGAAGGCGACGGTACCGTCAAGGCCCTGGACGCCAAGTTCAACTTCGACTCCAACGCCCTTTACCGCCAGCAGGAAATCGTCGCCATGCGCGACCTGGACGAGGAAGACGCCGATGAAATCGAAGCCTCCAAGTTCGACCTCGCTTACATCTCCCTGGACGGCAACATCGGCTGCCTGGTGAACGGCGCCGGCCTGGCCATGGCCACCATGGACACCATCAAGCTGTTCGGCGCCGAGCCGGCCAACTTCCTGGACGTGGGCGGCGGTGCCACCACCGAGAAGGTCACCGAAGCCTTCAAGATCATGCTCAAGAACCCCAAGGTCAAGGGCATCCTGGTCAACATCTTCGGCGGCATCATGCGCTGCGACACCATCGCCACCGGCGTCGTCGCCGCTGCCAAGGAAACCCACCTGTCCGTGCCGCTGGTCGTCCGCATGAAGGGCACCAACGAAGATCTGGGCAAGCAGATCCTGAAGGATTCCGGTCTGCCCATCATCTCTGCCGATTCCATGGCCGAAGCCGCCACCAAGATCGTCGCTGCGGTCAAGTAAGGAGCACCGAGAATGTCCATCCTCATCAACAAAGACACCAAGATCATCACCCAGGGCATCACCGGCAAGACCGGTCAGTTCCACACCGAAAAGTGTATCGAATACGCTAACGGCAAGAACTGCTTCGTGGCCGGCGTGAACCCCAAGAAGGCCGGCGAGAAGATTTTCGACGTGCCCATCTACGCCTCCGTCAAGGAGGCCGCCGCTGAATCCGGCGCCACCGTCTCCGTCATCTACGTGCCGCCCGCCGGCGCTGCCGCCGCCATCTGGGAAGCCGTCGAAGCCGACCTGGACCTGGCCATCTGCATTACCGAAGGCATCCCCGTCCGCGACATGCTGATGGTGCGCAACAAGATGAAGGCCAAGGAAGCCGCCGGCGGCAAGAAGACCCTGCTGCTGGGCCCGAACTGCCCCGGCCTCATCACCCCGGACGAAGTCAAGATCGGCATCATGCCCGGCCACATCCACCGCAAGGGCCGCATCGGCGTGGTTTCCCGCTCCGGCACCCTGACCTACGAAGCGGTCGGCCAGTTGACCGAACTGGGTCTGGGCCAGTCCTCCGCCGTGGGTATCGGCGGCGACCCGATCAACGGTCTGAAGCACATCGACGTCATGAAGATGTTCAATGACGATCCGGATACCGACGCCGTCATCATGATCGGCGAAATCGGCGGCCCGGACGAAGCCGAAGCCGCCCAGTGGTGCAAGGCCAACATGAAGAAGCCGATCGTCGGCTTCATCGCCGGTGTTACCGCTCCGGCCGGCAAGCGCATGGGCCACGCCGGCGCGCTGATCTCCGGCGGCGCCGATACGGCGGATGCCAAGCTCGCCATCATGGAAGAGTGCGGTTTCAAGGTGACCCGCAACCCGTCCGAGATGGCCAAGCTGTTGAAGGCCATGCTGTAAGTACGTACGGTCAGCCTATGCGACACGAGAATGCGCCGGGTTTCCCCCGGCGCATTTTTTTTTGGTTGCGCCGGCCTCGGCAAAAGGCGGGAATTATCTTCGTCAGGTTTGTCTAAATTCGCGGCATTCCTGGTCAAACGTCACCGAGAAAAGGGAACGGCATGGATAATGACGAGAGCACCCGGAAGGGAGAGGGCCGCGCAGCACACCGCCCAAGGAGGCTGCCTCGTGCTTTGAGATCCCGGATGGTCTGGATGGCGCTGCTGCTGGCAGGCGGCGTCGGTTCCCTGGCCTGGGTCGAGATGCGGGGCTCCGGGCTGCAGGCCAGGTTCTTCTCGGATTTGGCGAAGGATGCATCCTTCCGGGTGGAATCCGGCGCCAATCCCAATCTCTGGCTTCCCCTTTCAGGTCCCTACGATATTCGCCTGGGCTATAGCCAGATGAAGGCGGCGCTGCCGCGGCTGGCTGCCGCCGGCTTCGAGATCACCGCACAGGCCCGCCAGTCCCCGGGCTTTGTGGACCTGACCGGCCGCGGCTTCTATCCCATCTATCGGGAAAAATCCCAGGCCGGGCTCACCATCCTCGACCGCCGCGGCGACCCCCTGTATTCCACCCGCTACCCGGAGCGCCAGTACGACCGCTTCGAGGCCGTTCCGCCGGTGCTGGTGGCTTCCCTGCTCTACATCGAGAACCGGGAACTTCTGGATGCCGATCATCCCCGCCGTAACCCGGCGGTGGAGTGGGATCGTCTCGGCCGGGCAGTGGCCGGGCGGGCCATCCGGGCAGTGGATGCCAGCGCCAGTCGCGCCGGCGGCAGCACCCTGGCCACCCAGATCGAGAAGTTCCGCCATTCGCCCGACGGCCGGACCCACGACGCGGCGGAAAAGCTGCGGCAAATGACGTCAGCCTCGCTGCGCGCCTATCAGGACGGAGAGGAAACCCTGGCGGCCCGCCGCCGCATCGTCCTCGACTTCGTTAACTCGGTCCCCCTCGGGGCGGTGCCGGGGATCGGCGAGGTCAATGGGGTCGGGGATGGCCTCTGGGCCTGGTATGGCCGGGATTTCGACGACGCCAACCAGCGCCTGGCGGCGGCCGACGAGGCGCCCAGCGCCGCAGCCGCCCCCTTCAAGGAAGCCCTGTCGCTCTTCATTGCCCAGCGCCGCCCTTCCGACCTTCTGGCGGAAAACAGCGACCGCCTGGCGGAACTCACCAACAGCTACATTCGCCTCCTGGCCCGGGAAGGGGTGATTTCAAATAGTCTGCAGGACGAGGCTCTGGCGACCCGACTGAAGCCCCGGGACAAGCCGCTGCAGCTGCCGCCGGTTTCCTTCATTCAGCGCAAGGCGGTGAATGCCACCCGGAGCACCCTGGCGGACCTCCTCGAGGTGAAGGACCTCTATTCCCTGGACCGCTACGACCTGACCGCCCGGGCCACCCTGGACGGCCCGGCCCAGCGGGCGGTGACGGACGTCCTCGGGCGCATGAAGGACGATGCCTTCCTGCAGTGCGCCGGTTTCAAGGGCGAGCGCCTGCTCGACAAGGGCGATCCCGCCCAGGTGCGCTACAGCTTCACCCTCTACGAGGCCACCCCGTCCGGAAACCTGCTGCGGGTTCAGGCCGACAACGTGGACCAGCCCCTGGACATCAACGTCGGCACCAAGCTCGATCTGGGTTCCAGCGCCAAGTTCCGGACCCTGGTCACCTATCTGGAGGTCGTGGCCGACCTGCACCGCCGCTACGCCCAGCGGCCCGCCGAGGAACTGAAGAAGATCAAGTTCGAAGGGGCGGATAACCTCAGCCGCTGGGCCGTCTCCCATCTCCTGGCGGCCAAGGACCGAAGCTTGCCGGCCATGCTGGCGGCAGCCCTGGAGCGGCGCTATTCGGCCAGTCCCCACGAGGGCTTCTTCACCGGCGGCGGCATGCATGTCTTCGGCAATTTCAAGCATGAGGATGACCACAAGGTGCCGAGCGTGGCCGAAGCCCTCGAGCAGTCGGTGAATCTGGTTTTCGTCCGCCTGATGCGGGACGTGGTCCATTACTTCGCCTACGAGGTGGAAGACGCTCCGGGCCGGGCCCTGCGGGACGGCGACGAGGTGGTCCGGCAGCGCTTCCTGAGCCGTTTCGCCGACCGGGAAGGGCGGGAATTCCTGGCCCACTTCTATCGCAAATACCGGGGCGCCGGGCCGGATGAGCTGCTGCCGGCCCTGGTGTCGGACCTGCGTCCCCTGCCGAGCCGCTTGGCGGCGGCCTACCTGGGGGTGGAGCCGGGAAGCGACTTCCCCGCCTTCGTGGACTTCATGCGCAACCAGCTGGGGGACAAGGTCGGCGACGAGGTTCAGCTGAAGCGGCTCTACATGGTCTATGCGCCCCTGCGCCTCAGCCTGGCCGACCAGGGCTACGTGGCCAAGGTCCACCCCCTGGAACTGTGGCTGGTCGGCTACCTCCGGCGCCATCCGGGTGCCACCTTCGACCAGGTGGTGGCTGCCAGCGCCAAGGAGCGCCAGGACGCCTACCACTGGCTTTTCGCTTCCCGGTTCCACCATGCCCAGGACGTCCGGGTCAAGATCATGCTGGAGGAGGCGGCCTTCGAGCACATCACCGCCCGCTGGCGCCGGCTGGGCTATCCCTTCGAGCGCCTGGTGCCCTCCTATGCCACGGCCATCGGCAGCTCCGCCGACCGGCCGGCGGCCCTGGCGGAACTCATGGGCATCATGGTGAACGGCGGCGTGCGCCGGCTGCCGGTGCGGGTGGAAGAGCTCCATTTCGCCGCCAATACCCCCTTCGAGACCCATCTGGCCTGGCATGAGCAGGAAGGCGAGCGGGTGCTGCCGGAGGAGGTGGCCCAGGCGGCCCGCCAGGCCCTGCTGCGGGTGGTGAACAGCGGTACCGCCCGCCGGGTCAGGGACACCTACCGGGATGAATCCGGCAAGCCGCTCCTGGTGGGAGGGAAGACCGGCACCGGCGACCATCGCTTCGATACCTTCGGGCCGGGGGGGCGGATAACCTCCTCCCGCGTGGTGAACCGGGCGGCCACCTTCGTCTTCTACCTGGGCGAGCGTTTCTTCGGCACGGTGACCGCCTTCGTCCCCGGCGAGCAGGCGGCCGCCTACGATTTCACCTCGGCGCTGCCGGTGCAGGTCCTGAAGGAACTGGAGCCCAGGCTGCGGCCCCTGGTGTCCGGGCAGCCGGCACCGCCGGAATCCCGCTGCCTGGCGCAGGCCGCGCCCGCCGACAGCGCGCCCGTCCCCGCGCCCCAGGGCAAACTGGTGCGGACCGCCCACTCAGGGTAAGGAGGTTGCTGGTTGTACAATAGGGCGCTTTTGCCAGTGCCCTGCCATGCCAGATTTTGCTTCCATCGAGTTCTGGGCCGCCGTCGCCCAGATCATCGTCATTGACGTCGTTCTCTCCGGCGATAATGCCGTAGTCATCGCCTTGGCCTGTCGCAACCTGACGCCGGAGCAGCGCAGGCGGGGAATCTTCTGGGGCGTGGCGGGGGCCGTCAGCCTGCGGGTGGTCCTCACCGCCTTTGCCGCCCTGGTCATGAACCAGCCCTGGCTCAAGCTGGCCGGTGGCCTGGTTCTCCTCTGGATCGCCATCAAGCTGCTGCTGCCGGAGGAGGATGGCGGCGAGGACATCGAGGCCGCCGATCATCTCTGGGGGGCCGTCAAGACCATCGTCGTCGCCGATTTCGTCATGAGCCTGGATAATGTCATTGGCGTGGCGGGGGCCGCCCACGGCAACCTGATGCTGCTCCTTTTCGGTTTGGCGGTGAGCATTCCGCTCATCGTCTGGTCGAGCCAGATGATCATGCACGCCATGGAGCGCTGGCCTGCCATCGTCCTGCTCGGCGCCGGCCTGCTGGGCTATGTGGCGGGCGAGATGATGCTCACCGATGCCGGGATGATCGTCCTCCTCCCCGGGGCGCCCGCCTGGGCTCCCGAGGCAGCCGGCCTGTCCGGCGCCATCCTGGTGGTGGCCCTGGGGCGCTGGCTGGAACGGAGGATGCTGGCGAAGCAGGACGCAACGATTCTTTGAGGTGAATGATGGCGCTTTTTCTGAGCGAAGATGACGTAAAGCAGGTGCTGACCATGCCGATGGCCTTGGAAGCTGTCGAATCCGCCCACCGGGATCTTTCCCTGGGCCAGGCCCAGGACACGCCCCGGGCCCGCAGCCGCCTGCCCCAGACGGCCCTGCACATTCTCCAGGGTGCCCTGCCGGCCCAGGGCGTGCTGGGCTACAAGGCCTACACCAGCAACCGGAGCGGCAACCGCTTCCTGGTCCATCTGTTCGATGCCGCTACCGGCGTCCTCCAGGCCATGATCGAAGCCGATTTCCTCGGCATGATGCGTACCGGTGCCGCCAGCGGTGTGGCTGCCCGCTGGCTGGCCCGGCCGGAATCCCGGGTGGCCGGCGTCTTCGGTACCGGCTGGCAGGCCGAGGGGCATGTGGCAGCCATCTGCGCGGCCCTGCCGCTGACCCGGGTCAAGGTTTATGGCCGCAAGGCCGACAAGCTCGCCGACTTCTGCGCCCGCATGGCGGCGAAGACCGGCGTGGATGTGGTGCCCGCCGCCAGCGCCGAGGACACGGTGCGGGGCAGCGACCTGGTGGGCACCGTCACCACCGCGGCGAATCCCCTGTTCGATGCCGACTGGCTGGAGCCCGGCACCCATATCAATGGCGCCGGCTCCAACGCCCTCATTCGCCAGGAAATCTCCGAAGCGGCGGTGCGCCGCTGCGGGCTGGTCTGCGTCGATTCGGTGCCCACTGCCCTGGCCGAGGCCGGCGATCTGCTGCCCCTGCTGGAAAAGGGTAGGCTGCACCAGCGCCAGTTGGTGGAACTGGGGGATGTGATCATCAACCGCCGGGCCGGGCGGACGGGGCCGGAGGAAATCTCCCTGTTCGAATCCCAGGGCATGGCCATCCAGGATCTGGCGGTGGCCGTCCGCGTGCTGGCGGCAGCGCGGGAGCGGGGGCTGGGCCAGGCGCTGCCGATTTGACTATCTTCAGAACCGCGCGTAAGAATACGGACTAAACATATGGTTTTTCGGCGCTTTGCCGCCGGAAAACCCACAGGGAGCTGGCGATGGGGAAGGTGGGGTTCTGGAAGGCCGATTGGTTCCTGGGCGCGCTGGTCACGGTGCTCATGCTGGCCATCAGCGGCATCGATCTGGTCCAGAGCCTGGAGCGCAAGGCCTACGACCTGGGGGTGCAGGCCTCCACCCGCACCCCGTCCGACCGCATCGCGGTGATCGCCATCGACGACCAGAGCATCGCCAACCTGGGGCGCTGGCCCTGGTCCCGGGAGCTCCATGCCCGGATGACCGACCTCCTGGCCGGGGCCCAGGCGAAGGTCGTCGCCAACACCATCTTCTTCTCCGAGCCCCAGGTGGATGCCGGCTACGGCTACATCACCAAGCTCCTCGACATCGTCAACCAGTCGACTGCCCCGACCCCCGAGGTCGCGCAGATGGCGACACTGCTTCAGCAGGCGGAGCAGGAACTCAATACCGATCGCCGCCTGGGGGACAGCTACGCCAAGGCCAATACCGTCCTGCTGCCCGTCTTCTTCCAGCTGGGAGAAGCCCATGGGCGGCCTGACAAGCCCTTGCCCGAATTCGTGGCCAGGAACCAGTTGAACCAGGTGGGGGAGGGCGCCGGCCTGGCCCTGCCCGCCGCCGGTGTCCAGGTGCCGGTAGAAATCCTGGGTGGCAAGGCGCTGGCCCTGGGCCATCTCAACGCCAACCCCGACATGGACGGCGGGGTTCGCACCGAACCCCTGGTGCTGAAGTATTTCGACCAGTACTACCCCTCCCTGTCCCTGATGATCGCCGCCAAGAGCCTCAACCTGGGGCCGGCGGACATCCGGGTGCGGCTCGGCCAGGAGGTCCGCCTGGGCAACCTGCGCATTCCCACCGACATTGCTACCCAGATGAGCACTTTCTACTACAAGGGGGAGGAGGGGCGTCCGGCTTTCCAGGTGGATTCCTTCTACGACGTGCTCATGGGCAAGATTCCGGCCAGCAAGTACGCCGGCAAGATCGTGCTGATCGGCGCCACCGCCGCCGGTGTCGGAACTGCCCAGGTGACCCCGGTTTCCCCCGCCATGGCGCCAGTGCTGACCCTGGCCCACTCGGTATCGAGCATCCTGCAGGAGCATTTCTTCGTGACCCCCGGCTGGGGCTTGTGGGCCGGCCTCGGCGCTTCCCTGCTGGTCGGCCTCTACCTGGCCCTGCTGCTGCCCCGCCTGACGGCCGGGGTCGGGGCCCTGGCCACCCTGGCCCTGCTGGCGGTCCTGATCGGGACCCATTTCGGCCTCATGGTGGGCGCCGGCATGTGGATCCAGCTCATGGGGGCCGCCACCCTGTTGCTGGTCGGGCATCTGCTCCTGACCACCAAGCGCTTCCTGCACACCGAGCACGGCAAGCAGAAGTCCGACATGGAGTCGGCCGAATCCAACCGCATGCTGGGGCTGGCCTTCCAGGGCCAGGGCCAGCTCGACATGGCCTTCGACAAGTTCCGCAAGTGTCCGATGGACAACGGGCTGATGGAAAATCTCTATAACCTGGCCCTGGATTACGAAAGAAAGCGCCAGTTCAACAAGGCGGAAGCGGTCTTCCGCTACATGGCGGACTTCAACCTCAATTTCCGCGACCTGCCGCAACGCATCGCCCGGGCCAAGCAGATGTCGGAAACGGTGATGCTGGGCGGCGCCCGGGGCCAGGCCGTGGGCGGGACCGTCATCATCGGCGACGGCAAGGTGGAAAAGCCCATGCTCGGCCGCTACCAGGTGGAAAAGGAGCTGGGCAAGGGCGCCATGGGAGTGGTCTACCTGGGCCGCGACCCGAAGATCAACCGTATCGTCGCCATCAAGACCATGGCCCTCTCCCAGGAATTCGACGAGGACGAGCTGGCCGACGTCAAGGCGCGCTTCTTCCGGGAGGCGGAAACGGCCGGCCGCCTCAACCATCCCCATATCGTCACCATGTACGACGCCGGCGAGGAGCACGATCTCGCCTACATCGCCATGGAATTCCTGAAGGGCAAGGATCTCGTCCCCTTCACCAAGCCCGACAAGCTGCTGCCCCTGCCCAGGGTGGTGTCCATCGTCGCCCGGGTGGCCGAAGCCTTGGATTACGCCCACCAGAACAGCGTCGTCCATCGCGACATCAAGCCCGCCAACATCATGTACGAACCGGAATCCGACCAGGTGAAAGTCACCGATTTCGGCATCGCCCGCATCACCGATTCCAGCAAGACCAAGACCGGTATGGTGCTCGGCACTCCGTCCTACATGTCGCCGGAGCAACTGGCCGGCAAGAAGATCGACGGCCGTTCCGACCTCTTCTCCCTGGGGGTGACCCTCTACCAGTTGTGCTGCGGCCATCTGCCCTTCAACGGTGAATCCATGGCCCAGCTCATGTTCAAGATCGCCAACGAGGCGCCGACGGACATCACCACCATCAATCCGGCCATTCCGCCGGCGGTGGTGGCGGTTATCGGCAAGGCCATGGACAAGGATCTGGCCCGGCGTTACCAGCGGGGGGCGGAAATGGCGGCCGATCTCAGGAAGTGCCTGGCCAGCCAGGGAAGCCCGTCTGCTGCCGGAGTCGATATCCAGTTCTGAACAAGGAAAAATAACAATGAAGCTTGCCGAAGCATTGGAAGTGGCGACCCGGACCGACCCCGGCCGGGTGCGTTCCCATAACGAGGACGCCGTATTCGGCAGCGCCGAGCAGGGCCTGGTCATCCTGGCCGATGGCATGGGGGGCTACAACGCCGGCGAGGTGGCGAGCGGCATGGCGACCACTCTCCTGGCCAGCAATTTTGGAAGGCTCCTGAAACAGGTCGGCCATTGCCAGCCCCTGGCAGTCGATGCCGATACCGGAAAGCGCGTCTCCCACCGCCATATCGAGGAGGAGGTGGCATCCGCCAACTCGGCCATCTACAACACGGCCCAGAGCCAGCCCCAGTATGCCGGCATGGGCACTACCCTGGTCATGGCCTGGTTCTACGAGAACCAGGTGACTGTGGCCCATATCGGCGATTCCCGCCTTTACCGCTTGCGGGACGGCGACTTCCGGGTCATCACCCGGGACCATTCGCTGCTGCAGGAACAACTGGACAGCGGCATGATCACGGCCGAGGAAGCCCGCCATTCCCAGAACAAGAATCTGGTGACCCGGGCCCTCGGCGTCGATCCCGTGGTGGAGCCGGAAATTCACGATTACGAGGTCGAGCCCGGGGATATCTATCTCCTCTGCTCGGACGGCCTCAACGACATGGTGGACGACGAGGAAATCGGACTCACCGTGCAGACCCTGGCTGCCAATCTGGAGCTTGCGGCAGACCAATTGATCCAGATGGCGAATGACAATGGCGGCCGGGACAACGTTTCGGTTATTCTGGTTAAGGTACGGGGGGATTTCGCCGTGCCGCGGGGCTGGTGGCAGAAGCTGCTGGCCTGGTTGAAGTGAGGGGGAAGGGCGAGATGGCGAAACTGATTCTTTCCATGGAAGGGCTGGTCCTCAAGGAAATTACGCTCGGCAAGGAGCGCGTGACCATCGGACGCAAGCCCCACAACGACATACAGATCGACAATCTGGCCATTTCCGGCGAGCACGCGGCCATTGTCACCATTCTCAACGACTCCTTCCTGGAGGACCTGGGCAGCACCAATGGCACCCTGGTGAACGGCGAGCCGGTGACGAAGCATTTTCTCCGCAACAACGACGTGATCGAACTGGGCAAGTACCGGCTCAAGTACATCAACGATCCCGCCATCGCCGGCGATGCGCCCGACTTCGAGAAGACCATGATCCTGCGCCCCGGCGCCGTCCGGCCGATGGAAGCGCCCAAGGACCATAGCAACACCTCGCTGGGGATGAAAGCCCCTGCGTCCGCCGCTCCGGTGGCTGGCCAGGCACCGGCAGCTCCGGCCGCCGCCATCCAGCTTCTCAACGGGGCCAACGCCGGCAAGGAACTGGAGCTGACCAAGACCCTGACCACCCTCGGCAAGCCGGGCGTCCAGGTGGCGGTCATCGCCAGACGCCCCCACGGGTATTTCATCACCCATGTCGAAGGCGCCCAGTTTCCGGTGCTCAACGGCAAGGTCCTGGACACCCAGGCACACCCCCTCTCCGACCACGACGTCATCGAGATCGCCGGCGTGAAGATGGAGTTCTTCTTCAAGACCTAAAGGCGCCACCATGCGCATGTCGGGGCCGGCATGAAAAAATATCTCCTCCGCTTCATCCTGGGCGCCGCCTGCACCCTGCTGTTCATCGGATTCGCCGGGCGCCTGTGGGAGATTCCCTTCGTCAGCGTGGTGGATTCCTACCTCTACGATGTCCGGGTACGGCTGTCGGCCCCCAATACGGTGGACGACCGCGTCGTCATCGTCGACATCGACGAGAAGAGCCTGGCGGAAGTGGGGCGCTGGCCCTGGAGCCGGAATGCCGTGGCCCGCATGGTGCGGCATCTCACCGACGACTACAGGGCGGCAGTGGTCGGCTTCGACGTGGTCTTTGCCGAGCCGGACGAGAGTTCCGGCCTCAAGGTGCTGGAGGAGATCGGGCGTAGCCAGCTGCGGGAGGTGGAAGCCTACCAGACAGTGCTCCACGGCCTGCGCAAGAGCCTCAATTACGACCGTCTCTTTGCCGAGACCCTGCAGGGTCGGCCGGTGGTCCTGGGCTACTATTTTTCCAACCTGGAGGATGCCCGCAAGGGCGGAGCTCTGCCGCCGCCCGTCTTTCCGGCTGGCCATTTCGGGGAACAGCCGGTCACCCTGATCGACTGGAAAGGCTTCGGCGGCAACCTGGCCCTCCTGCAGGAACGGGCGGCCAGCGCCGGCCACTTCAACGCCCTGCCGGACTTCGATGGCGTATCCCGCCGCGTTCCCCTGGTAGTCGAGCACGGCGGCGCCTACTACGAGGCCCTGTCCCTGGCCATGGTGCGCACCCTGCTGGGCGGGGCCGGGCTGCGACCGGGCTATCCGGAGCCAGGCCTCCCCATGGAATGGCTGGAAGTGGTCACGGCCCAGGGGGGGCTGCAAGTGCCGGTGGATGAGATCGGGGCAGCCCTGGTCCCCTATCGGGGCGGCGAGCACAGCTTCCCCTACGTGTCCGCCGTCGATGTCCTCAAGGGCAGGCTGGATCCGGCCCTGCTGCAAGGCAAGATCGTCCTGGTGGGAACCTCCGCCATGGCCCTCAAGGACCTGCGGTCCACGCCGGTGGGCGCCGCCTATCCCGGGGTGGAAGTCCATGCCAACCTCATCGCCGGCATGCTCGACGGCAACATCAAGCACCAGCCCTCCTATGCCATGGGGGCGGAAGTGGCGCAATTGCTGCTCTTCGGCGGCCTGCTGACCTTCCTGCTGCCGCTTCTGTCGCCGTTGCGCTCGTCCCTGCTGACGACGGTCACCCTGGCCTTGATTCTCACCCTCAATTTCTGGGTGTGGGAGGCGGCCGGGCTGGTCCTGCCCCTGGCTTCGAGCCTGATGATGGTGCTGCTGCTCTTCGGCCTCAACATGTCCTGGGGCTATTTCGTCGAGTCCCGCACCAAGCGGCAGCTGACCGGACTTTTCGGGCAATACGTGCCGCCGGAATTGGTGGATGAGATGGCCCGGGATCCGGAGAACTACAGCATGGACGGGCGTAAGGAGGAGTTGACCGTGCTCTTCTCGGATGTGCGTGGCTTTAC
Organism: Rhodocyclaceae bacterium; assembly: GCA_018261935.1. Classification (GTDB taxonomy): domain Bacteria; phylum Pseudomonadota; class Gammaproteobacteria; order Burkholderiales; family Rhodocyclaceae; genus JAGTRP01. Next base: position 275,224 of record JAGTRP010000001.1, on the reverse strand, counting down.
CACCATTTCCGAGAGGCTCGACCCGAAGGAGCTCGCCCAGCTCATGAACGAGTACCTGGGTCCGATGACGACGGTGATTCGCCACAATCGGGGCACCCTCGACAAGTACATCGGCGACGCCATCATGGCTTTCTGGGGGGCGCCGGTTGCCGATGCCGACCATGCCCGCCACGCCGTCGTCACCGCCCTCGAAATGCAGCGGGAAATCAGGAAGCTGGACGAGCCCTTCAAGGCCCGCGGCTGGCCGGTGCTGCATATCGGGGTCGGGATCAATACCGGCCCGATGACGGTGGGGGACATGGGCTCCCCGGTACGCCAGGCCTACACGGTGCTCGGGGACGCGGTGAACCTGGCCTCCCGGCTGGAGGGCATCACCAAGCAGTACGGGGTCGGCATCGTGGCCGGGGAATCCACCCGGGCCATCCTCAAGGACATCGTCTTCCGGGAGCTGGACCGTGTCCGGGTCAAGGGCAAGGATGAGCCGGTGGCTATCTACGAGCCTCTCGGCGTCGCCGGCGAAGTTTCCACGGAAGCCATGGACGAGCTCAAGCTCTGGCAGAACGCCCTTCGCCTTTACCGGGCCCAGGATTGGGATGCCGCTGGAATGCAGGTGTACAATCTGCTGCAGCGGGACCCGGAAAGCCGCCTCTACCAGCTCTACAGCGAACGAATCGAATATCTGCGGACCAATCCGCCAGGCGACAACTGGGACGGTGTAACCACCTTCAAGACCAAATAACCATGAAACTGAGAGTGTTGGGCTGTAGCGGTGGTATCGGCGGCAGGCATCTGCGGACGACGTCCCTCCTGCTGGATCACGACATCCTGATCGACGCTGGCACCGGGGCGGCCGATCTCTCCATTGCCGAACTGGCAGTGATCGACCATATCTTCCTCACCCACCCGCACTTGGATCACATCGCCTCCCTGCCCCTCATCGTGGATACGGTGGGGGACCGCCGCTCCAGGCCGATAACGGTATACGGCACCGATGCCGTCATCACCATCCTGAAGAACCACGTCTTCAACTGGGCCGTCTGGCCGGATTTCTCCGAAATTCCGACCGCTGCCAAGCCCTTCATGCGCTTCCAGAGCGTCAAGGTGGGCGAGACTTTGACCCTGGATGGGCGCCGCATCACCCCCCTGCCGGTGGAGCACACGGTGCCGGCGGTGGGCTATCATGTCGAATCAGCCCAGGGCAGCCTGGTTTTTTCCGGTGATACAGGCGCCTGTGAGGCCTTTTGGCAGGCCGTGAACCGCATCGGCAACCTGAAATACCTGATCGTCGAGTGTGCCTTCTCCAACCGGGAGGAGCGCCTCGCCATCGCCTCCAAGCACTTGTATCCCAGCATGCTGGCCAGCGAACTCCAGAAACTGGAGCGCAATTGCGAAATCTACATTACCCACCTGAAGCCCGGGCAAATCGAACTCACCATGGAAGAGATTGCGGAATGCCTGAGCGATTTCAAACCCAAAATGCTGCAAAACAATCAGGTTCTGGAATTCTAGGCCGCGCCATGGAACAACTCACTTCCCAAACCCTTGGCCGCCTCGAGCCCATCCGCGGACTGTCCGGCAAGCGCCTGGACGAACTGGCGGCTTTCTGCCGCCCCGAACACTATCCCCTCGGCATCGACCCTTTCCGCGTTGCCCCGGCCCAGGGGCAACTGGTCTATCTCCTGAACGGCGAGCTGAAGATTAACCTGCCCGACGGCGGCATGCGCCTCATGGTCGGCGGCTGCGACCTGGCCAACTGGCCGCTCGGCTACAAGTCGGCCCCGCCGGCGGAGGGCAAGGCCATTACCGACATCGACCTGGTACGCATCGATGCCGACGTTCTCGACCTCATGATGACCTGGGACGAGTTGTCGTCCGCGTCGGAACTCGCCCTGGCGAAGCCGGAGGATGCGGCCGTCTGGCGCACCATGTCCGGGGCCTTTTCGGTCCATGCCCTCACCGCTGGCGGGCTCGGGGAACTGCCGCCGGCCCATCTGCAGGGACTGTTGCGGCGCTTCGAGCGGGTCAAGACGAAGCGCGGGCAGGTCATGGTGCGGGAAGGGGATGAGGGCGACTACTACTACCTGATCGAATCGGGCCGCTGCGAGGTGCTGCGTTCCATTGGCGGCTCCGACGTTCTGCTGGCTGAACTGAAAGCCGGCGCTGCCTTCGGCGAGGAGGCCCTGGTGTCCAATGCCAAGCGCAATGCCACGGTGCGCATGAAGACCGATGGCGTCGTCCTGCGCCTGGCCAAGCCGGATTTCATCGAGCTGCTGCGCACGCCCCTGCTGCACGGCATTGCCCGGGCCGAGGCGGAGCGCCGGGTGGCCCTGGGCAAGGCCGTCTGGCTGGATGTCCGCTATGCCGTGGAATTCGCCTCGGACGGCCTGCCGGGGGCCATCAACATCCCGCTCAACGAAATCCGTACGGTTTTCGACCTCCTGGACCGGAAGCGGGAATACATCGTCTATTGCCAGAGCGGCAGGCGCAGTTCGACGGCCGCCTTTCTGCTCGCCCAGCATGGCTTCAACGCCTTCTGGCTGGAAGGCGGCCTGGCTGGCCGCGGAGGACACTGACCATGGGGAATGTTGCGAAGGTGGAAACCGGCGGCGACGTGGCGAGCCGCCTGCTTTTCCTCAAGAACCTGCAGACAGTCACCAACCGGATCCATGCGACCCGGAATGTGGACGAGATCATGCTGGAGCTGTCCAAGGACATCTGCAGCCTTTTCAACGCCGATCGCCTGACCATTTACCTGGTCGGCGAGGACAAGCAGTCCATCGTCTCCAAGATCAAGACCGGACTCAATTCCTTCAAGGACCTGAAGCTCCCCATCAGCGACCAGAGCGTCGCCGGCTATGTGGCGGCCACCAAGAAGGCGGTCAATATCCGCGATGTCTATGACCAGGCGGAACTCCTGCGCTACAGCCCGAAAATGCAGTTCCTGCAGGAAGTGGACCGGCGTACCGGCTACCGCTCCAAGGAGATGCTGGTAGCGCCGGTGGTGGATACGGAAGGCGAACTGCTGGGGGTCATCCAGCTCATCAACAACCAGGCGGGCACGCCTTTCCCGCCTCTGGCCGAGGAAGGGGTGGGAGAACTTGCCCAGACCCTGGCCATCGCCTTCACCCAGCGCCAGCGGCCGGCTTTCGCCATCCGCTCCAAGTACGACCACCTGGTGGCCGACGGCCTCATCTCGGCCGCCGACATGGAACAGGCCCAGCGTTCGGCGCGGGAGCAGGGAACGGACCTGGAGGAGGTGCTGATCAAGGATTTCGGCGCCAAGCCGGCAGCCATCGGCGGCGCCCTGTCCAAGTTCTTCGGCTGCCCCTACGAATCGTTCAAGCCGGATCGCATCAAGCCCATGGACTTGCTGCGCAATATCAAGCGGGAATACGTGGATGAAAGCCACTGGTTGCCCCTGGAGGAGAATCCGGAAGGCGTCGTCATTCTCGCCATCGACCCGGAGCGGGTGCGCAGTTCCCGGGTGCCCAACAATGTCTTTCCGAAGAAGAAGGTCGTCTACCGGGTGACCACCAGCCGGGAGTTCGTCCAGACCGTGGACCAGTTCTTCGGCGCCCTCGCCGACATGGGTTCGGTGACCGATCTCCTGTCCGACCTCGGGGGAGAGGAGGAGGGCGGCGACAGCGGTGCCGACGACATCAATGCCGCCGCCGACAACGAACTGGTCCGGCTGGTGAACAAGATCATCGTCGAGGCCTACCAGCAGGGCGCCTCGGACATCCACATCGAGCCCCGGCCCGGCAAGGAAAAGACTATCATCCGCTTCCGCAAGGACGGCTCCCTGGTCAATTACATCGAGGTGCCGGCCTCCTATCGCAGCGCCTTGATCACCCGTCTCAAGATCATGTGCGACCTGGACATCTCCGAGAAGCGCAAGCCCCAGGACGGCAAGATCAAGTTCAAGAAATACGGTCCCCTGGACATCGAGCTGCGGGTGGCGACCATTCCCACCGCCGGCGGCGTCGAGGACGTGGTGATGCGCATCCTGGCCGCCGGCGAGCCCATCAAGCTGGATCAGTTGGGGCTTGCCCCGCGCAACCACGAGAACCTCATCAAGTGCGTCGAGAAGCCCTACGGCCTCTTCTTCGTCTGCGGACCCACCGGCTCCGGCAAGACGACGACCCTGCACTCGGTGCTGGGCTATCTCAACCGGGTCGACACCAAGATCTGGACCGCCGAGGACCCGGTGGAAATCACCCAGAAGGGCCTCAGGCAGGTGCAGGTGAACAAGAAGGCCGGGCTCGATTTCGCCACCGTCATGAAGGCCTTCCTGCGGGCCGACCCGGACATCATCATGGTGGGCGAGATGCGCGATGCCGAAACGACGGGCATCGGCATCGAAGCCTCCCTCACCGGCCACCTGGTATTCGCCACCCTGCACACCAACTCGGCGCCGGAGTCCATCATCCGCCTCCTCGACATGGGGATGGACCCCTTCAACTTTGCCGACGCCCTGCTCGGCATCCTGGCCCAGCGCCTGGCCAAGCGCCTGTGCAAGGGCTGCAAGGAGGCCTACCAGCCGACCCCGGAGGAAATGAAGCATCTGGTGGACGAGTACTGCGAGGAACTCGCCAATACGGATAGCTGGAAGAAGGACCCCCAGGGCTTCCGGGATGCCATCCATAAGGAATGGGCGAGCCGCTATGCCAAGGACGGCAAATTCACCCTCTACCATGCCAAGGGCTGCGACGCCTGCAATGGCTCCGGCTACAAGGGGCGGGTGGGCCTGCATGAGCTGCTGGTGGGTACCGACACGGTCAAGCGCCTCATCCAGGAAAAGGCCCGGGTTGCGGAAATCCTGGCCTGCGCCTTGAATGAGGGTATGCGGACCCTCAAGATGGATGGCATCGAAAAGGTCGTCCAGGGCATTACCGACATCAAGCAGGTCCGGTCAGTCTGCATCAAGTAAGCAGGGGGGGCGCATGGAAACCATCAAAGAGCTGTTCAAGCGACTGGAGCAGCTCAACGACATCGGTGCCTCCCTGTCCAGCGAGCGCAACCTCGACCGGCTGCTGGAAAAGATCCTGCTGGCGGCCAAGGCCATCACCCAGGCCGACGGCGGCACCCTTTACCGGATGTCCGAGGACCGGCGCCGCCTGCATTTTGAAATCGTCCGCACGGATTCCCTGGGCATTGCCTTCGGCGGCACCAGCGGCAAGCTCCCTTCCGACAAATTCCCCGATCTGCTCCTCTACCGGGAGGACGGCTCCCCCAACGACAGCATGGTGGCGGCCTATGCGGCCATGACCGGCAAGACGGTCAATATCGCCGACGCCTACCGGGCGGAGGGCTTCGATTTCTCCGGCACCCGCCGCTTCGACGAGGGCACCGGCTACCGCTCCCAGTCCTTCCTGACCGTGCCGATGAAGAACCACGAAGGGGAGATCATCGGCGTCCTCCAGCTCATCAACGCCATCGACCCGAAGGGCGGCGAGGTCCGGGCCTTCTCCGAATCGGACCAGCGCCTGGCCGAATCCCTCGCTTCCCAGGCCGCCATTGCCCTCACTAACCGGCAGCTGGTGCTGCAGCTGGAGGAGCTGTTCGAGTCCTTCATCCGCCTCCTCAACACCGCCATCGACGAAAAATCGCCCTACACCGGCGGCCACTGCCAGCGGGTGCCGGAGCTGACCATGCTCCTGGCCCAGGCGGTCAATGAGACGACGGCAGGGCCTCTGGCCGATGTCAAGCTCACCGAAAAGGACCTCTACGAGCTCAAGATCGCCGCCCTGCTGCACGATTGCGGCAAGGTGACGACGCCGGTGCATGTGGTGGACAAGGCCACCAAGCTGGAGACCATCTTCGACCGCATTCACCTGCTGGATACCCGCTTCGAAGTCCTGAAGCGGGATGCCGAAATCGACATGCTGCGGGCCCTTGCCGCCGGCGGCGACAAGGCCGAACTGGAGCGCCGTTATCGGCTGCGCATCGCTCTCTATGACGAGGAGCGGGGCTTCCTGCGCAAGGTCAATGTCGGCGGCGAGCGCATGGGCGACGAGGATGTGGAGCGCATCAAGCGCATCGGCCGCGATTACCGGTGGCACAACGAGGAGGGGGAGGAGGTGCCTTTCCTGACTGAAAACGAGATGGAAAACCTGACCATCCGCGGCGGTACCCTGACGCAAAAGGAAAGGGAGACCATCAACCACCACATCGTCGCCACCATCCGGCTGCTGGAACAGCTACCGTGGCCCAAGCACCTGAAGAACGTGCCGGAATACGCCGGCGGGCACCACGAGCGGATGGACGGGAAGGGCTACCCCAAGGGCCTCAAGCGCGAACAGATGAGCTGGCAGGCGCGGATGATGGGGATTGCCGATATTTTCGAGGCCCTGACGGCGCGGGACCGGCCTTATAAGCAGCCGATGAAGCTGTCCCAGGCGCTGGCGATCATGGAGAATTTCCGGGATATCGGGCATATCGATCCGGATTTGTTTGCGGTGTTCATGGAGAAGCGGGTTTTTTCGGCTTATGCGAAGGGGTATCTGAATCCTGAGCAGGTTGATGTCGGCGTTGGAAAGACGGCCGAAAGGTGACTATTCATGTAGTTGGGTGACGAAATTTGTCAGTCCCTGGAAAAAAACTACGACAAAGGGCGTATCTGCACAGAGTTTTCCCTGGCACGGATCGTGTTAAGTTAAAAGCAACGGAATATCCGTCCGTTACTCTGATCAAGGAGGATTTCGAATGAAAAAGCTGCAAAAGGGCTTCACCCTTATCGAGCTGATGATCGTCGTCGCGATTATCGGCATTCTGGCTGCCATCGCCATTCCCGCCTTCAGCGACTACCAGAAGAAGGCCAATGATGCTGCGGCTCAGACCGATACCAAGAACTTCCTGACCACCATGATGGCCAACCAAAAGTAACATCCAGCAGATCAACAAGGAGATACTTATGAAACGCATGATTGGTGTTTTTGCTGCTGCTGCGATGCTGTCTTCGGGCGCTGTTTACGCTGCTGACACGGGTGTTATTACTCAAGGTGGTCGTGGGACCATCACTCCCGGGACCGATTGCACTAACTATCTTGACGCTGCTGCTAGTGTGCAGAACGTGCAGATCTCGAAGAATTCGGTGGCAGCCTGGGATTGCTCGAGCAACTACATCGGAGTTGCGGCTGCCTCGACTGCTGGCCAGAAGAACATTTACAAGGGTAGCTCGTTGGGCGGCAAGGTTGTCGCCGACGGCGCTGTTAAGTGTGCTGCCACGGTGTGCACGACTGGCGAGGCGGCCAGTGTTGCTCTCAAAGGAAGTCAGGGTACCTAAGCAGTTTTTTGTTTGAAGAAGGGAGCCCTGACGGCTCCCTTCTTTTTTGGAGGAAAAGTGGCTGATTTTCGTTGTGTCCTCCTGTTGGCGTACCGGTCCCGCATGCTGGCGACGGTGGCACTTGGAATGGCCGCGATGCTGCTGATCGCCTGGCTGGGCTACCAATTTAGCGGCCGGCAGCCGCAAACCGTAGCGCTGGACTTGGGGATTTCCTTTATTCGCGTATTTGTGCCTGTGCTCGGGGTGCTCCAGATCCAGGATTTCGTGGCCAGGGAAGTGGAGCGCCGGCTGATATTCACCAGCCTGACCTATCCGCGTTCGCGAAGCATTTTTCTGCTGGCCCGCTACGCGGCGGTCTTGTTTCTGACGGCTGTCACCATGATCATCTTTACCGCCGTGCTGGCCATCCTGGTCAAGTCGCTGGGCGGCACTTATCAGCAGGGGACACCTGTGAATCTGGGGGGGCAGCTGGCGACCAGCACGCTTTTTTCCATTGGCGACGCCATGGTGGTCATTGCCTTCGCTACTTTCCTGGCGGTTGTGGCGACCGTGCCGAACCTGGTTTTTCTGGTGTCCATCGGCTTCATGGTAGTGGCCAGGAGCTTGTCGGGTGTCATCCAATTACTGTATGCCGATAATACCTTGGTGACGGCCGCAGAGCATTACCGGGCCGGCCTTGAATGGCTGCGCTATCTCGTGCCGGACCTGGGGATGCTCGATCTTCGGCGGGCTGCGCTGTACGATCAGGCGGGCCTGCTCCCCGACCCGCTATGGCCCTTGATCGGCATGCCTCTGGCGTATGCCGTGCTGCTCCTGGCCTTGGGATGCTGGAAGTTCGAACGCCGCCAATTCTCTTGAGACTGCCGTGAAACAGCGTTTGTCCCTCAACTTGAGCTGGTCGTTTGGGTTGCTGGCCGCGCTCGGGGTTTTCGTTTTATCCGTTTCGCATCTTCCTTCCGGCCCGAAACAGGCGCTCTTGACCGAGGGGGAGGTCGTGCTGCCCCCGGCTGTTCAGTGGGTGATCTATGGTGGGGACCCTTACCTCGCCGCCAATATAGAATCAGCGCGCGTACAGGTATCGGAAGGGCTGGACAGTCCGGAAAATCTCGATTTTTTTGTTCGCCTGTATCGCGCTACTGCAGATCTCAATCCCTGCCATGAAGACAGCATGTATCTGGCGGCTGCCTTCCTGCCCTCCGGCGGTGCGGTGAAGCCCGCCATGGAGATACTTGACCGGGAGGCACGCTGCCGTTTCTGGGATCCTTGGGCATCCTTCCATTTCGGGGTAAATCTCTTTTTTTTCGCCCACGACCCAGGGGCCGCTGCGATAGCCCTGCAGACAGCGGCGGATCGATCACGAGGTGATCCGAACGAGCGATTTTTCCAGTCGGTAGCCATTGCCGTGAAGGCCAGATCCTTCGACGATGTCGGAGCGGCCATCCAATATTTGAAGGCAGAGCAGAAGCGAATTCACGATCCGGCGCTGAAGCGGGGATTGGAGAAGCGGATTGGGCGCCTGCAGGGCTTGGCAGTGCTGCGTGATGCCCAGAAGCGGTTCGAGGAGCGCTACCGGCACCGGCTCGACGATCCCGCTGCATTGATAAAGAGCGGAATCATAAAGAGCTTTCCAAAGGATCCCGTGGGCCTCGGTTACGAATTCGCCGATGGGCGATTTGAACTTAAGGAATTTGGTGGTGTTGCGCGAGGTAAGCCGTGAGTGAGTCGCTGATCGAAGTTTCGGGGCTGTCCAAATTATTCCGAGCCAAAGGGCGTACGGTGCAGGCCTTGCACGATGTGTCCTTTTCCGTTGCGGCTGGCGAAGCATTTGGCTTCATTGGTCCGAATGGCGCGGGCAAATCCACCACTATCAAGATACTGCTCGATATTGTCAGCGACTATGAGGGGGATGTGCTCCTGGGAGGGCGGCCGGCACGGGAGGCCGGTTCGCGCATTGGCGTCGGCTACGTGCCCGAATCCCCCGCGCTTTATGAAGTCCTTACGCCCCTGGACCTGCTCATGATGGCCGTGGCCATGCACCGGGTACGCCACGATTCGCCCAAGCGCTTGTGCATGGAATGGCTGGAAAGGTTCTCGGTAGCAGATGCCGCTATGCGGCGTATCCGGGAACTGTCGAAAGGCACGGTGCAGCGCGTGGCGCTCGCGCATGCCATGGTCGTTATGCCCAGGATATTGATTCTCGATGAGCCGCTTTCCGGATTGGATCCTATCGGCAGACGGGATGTTGTCGATGTCCTGGCAAATTATCGGCGAGATGGGGGCACGATATTCTTTACTTCCCACGTTCTACATGACGTGGAACGAGTGGCGGACCGTTTTGCCCTGATTCATCGCGGCCGCTTGCGCACTGTGCGTTCGCCGTCCGAACTTCTGGGTGAAAGCCAGATGGTCACTGTAAGGACCGTTGGCCAGGCGGTGGTGGAAGGCATGCGGGCGGATTTCGATGGGCGTTGGGTGACTGAGATTGCCAGCGAAGGGCTCTGGCAACTCCTGGAGCGCTTGCGGGCGGCAGGTCATGTAGTTATCGAAATTAGGCCGATGTTGTCCCTCGAGGCAGCATTCATGCGTTTCGTCCAGGACGACATTAGAGCCGATGTTTCTGCCGTTGCAATCTGACGGCTCTAAGCCGGCAGCGCTGAAACCCGCTTCAATGCCGGACAGGTTCCTTGCTGGCCTGGGCTACGCCGCGGTGCTCGGCGCATCTTTTTTCCTCCCGTACGTGGCGCTGCTTCCTGGGTGGGGATTTTTCCTGAATGGTTTGTATCTCCTCGACTGGCAGCGCATTTTTCAATGCCTTGCCCTGCTGTCGGGTTTGCTGGTCTTCGCGGTGCTCTGTTTCCGAAAACCGAAAGCGTTTCCCACGGCAAGTCGAACGCTCTTGTTGTGGTGCGTGCTTGGTGTTTCCGGGCTGTGGTCGGTAGCTATTGCTGAACGCCCGGTCGCTGCCTTGCTCGATTGGGGATGGATGAATGGCCTAGTCGTGATGATTCTCCTGGTTGCCCATTTGTTTTATCTGGACTATGAGGCGTTTCGAGACAGCGTCCTCAAGTCGGCGCTTATTGCGACCTTGCTTTATCTTTTCTGGTTCTTCGTCAGTAACACTGACTACCTCTTTTCGTACGATTTCCGGTTTACCGAGCCCAATGTCGTAGGCTTCAGCAACTCACGTTATTTCTCCGACTTTCAGGCGGTCTTGCTTTTCCTTGCCCCCGCCGCGTGGGGCCTATTGCTTCCGGAATCCCGATGGCGCTGGGCGGCCCTTGTGCTCATCGGCCTGATGTTTTCTCTCGCTTTTTATGTCGGATCGCGCAGTGTGTTGCTGGGGCAGTTGGTGGCTCATGCCGTCTTGTTTGCAGTTCTGGGCAAGCGCTATGGGGTTTTTTTCCTGCGTATTGCTGCCTGCTGGGTGATCGGATTCGGCATCTATGTGGGGTTGTTCCTGATCTATGTGCCATGGTCCCAGTCCCCTGGCAGCACACAGGAAGAACAAGTAATTGCCCACGCGGCACCGTTGACGAATACCTTGTTGGCCCCTCAACGCCTTGATTCATCGGGGCGCGATGAGCTATTGCTCAAAGCCTGGCGCTTGATCAAGGAGAGACCGCTTTTCGGTGTGGGAGGTCGTCACTACGGCTGTTACCTCAAGGCGGATTTCAACGATCCGTATAACCGTTTTAATGGCGACATGGCGCATCCTCACAATGCATTAATCCAACTGGCGGTAGAATGGGGCGTTGCCCAGGCTCTGCTGGCAGCCGGAATGCTTGTCTATTTATTGAACCGATTGCGTTGCCGGCTCCGAGACCTGAATTCAGTTGCACAATTCGAGATGGCCATGGCCGGCAGTTTGCTGGTCTTATTGGCTCATGGGATGGCAAATGGTGTCATCAATGCGCCGGTGACGCAGACGATGCTTGCACTGTTCTTGGGATGGTCCGCGTATAAGGTATCTCAGCCCGTTTCCGAAATTGTCGGCAAGCCCCGTGTCGGGTATGCCTTGTGCGTCTTTGCCAGCGGGCTTGCGGTGCTCATTTCCGTAGTGTTCCTGCAAGAGCTGGTGGCGGTGCCGGAGGTGAACCGTTCCTATATTGGCAATGATCGCCCGACCTCGCATCTAGCGCCACGGTTTTGGCAACAAGGCTGGTTGCTTCCACTCTGCGGCAGGATCTAGAGAAGGCCGTGAAGAAAATCGACAAGCTATTACAGGAAGGATTGGCATTCCACCAACAAGTGGTTTTTGATGAGGCCGTGCGACATTACCTCGCAGCCTGTCAATTGGCGCTTTGCCATCCGGATGGATTGCACTTGCATGGGTTGGTGTAGTCTCGGCGCGGCCATTACTGACCGCCATCGGTGCGGTTCTCACCGCGATTCCTCTAGTCTGGTCGGCCCTTCTGATGTCGCCCGAGATGACCACGTATACGCTCGGCTTTGGCTCTGCCGCCGCGTTGGTGTCCGGGCTGGCGTCTCGTCCGGTGCGGCGACATGTCGAGCATCTCTCCGACTCGATTCCCAACATCAGCGTCCGCATGGTCTGTATTTTCCGGAATCTCAAATGCCGCATCCCTGTTATAGGCCGGATATCGATGGGTTGCGCGCAATCGCTATATCTTCTGTCGTTATTTTCCATGTTAGGCCTGGGTTTATGCCTGGAGGATTCTCTGGCGTAGACGTCTTCTTTGTCATATCAGGTTTCCTGATTTCTACCATCCTGCTTACAGCCCTAATCAACGGAACATTTGGCTTGACGCAGTTCTATGCACGAAGAGTGCGCAGAATTCTTCCAGCACTTATCACTGTTCTTGTTGCCAGCTTGGTGATCGGTTGGCTAATACTGCTCGAAAACGAGTTCAAAGCGCTCGGGAAACATGTTCTTGGAGGCGCTTTTTTCGTCTCCAATTTTGTGCTGTGCCTTGAAGCCGGGTATTTTGACACAACGGCAGAGTTTAAGCCTTTACTGCACTTGTGGTCTCTCGCGATTGAGGAGCAGTACTATATCGTATGGCCCATATTACTTGCTCTAGCCTTCAAGCTTAGATGGGGCCAAATTGTAGTGCTTATGGTTTTCCTGGCTTCGTCGCTGATTCTCAATGTTGCGGAGGCACCCATAAGCCCGGTAGATACTTTCTTCTTGCCAACAACGCGCGCGTGGGAGCTTTTGGTTGGGAGTTTATTAGCCTATTTGAATTTGCATCGCACCAGCATTTATGAGTTCATATCCAATCTACCAATTGGGCGGTATCGCATACCAAGGCCACAAACCATAAGCCGCTTTTCGAACTTCGTTTCATGTAGCGGCGTTGCTTTGCTATTGGTTTCTTTCTGGGTCCTTGACGGAAGCAAAGTATTTCCGGGGTTGTGGGCATTGCCGCCTACGATCGGCGCTATGTTGCTTATCGCAGCGGGGCCCCAAGCATGGATAAATCGTCGCCTGCTTAGCCATCCGGTCGCTGTATTTATTGGAAAGATCAGCTTTCCGCTCTACCTTTGGCACTGGCCAATACTTTTTGTCTTCCGACTATTTTCGCCGAGTGGCAATGAGACATTACGTGACATCACCGTTGTAGCACTGTCTCTGACGTTCTCCTGGCTAACCTATCGTTTCATCGAAGGTAATTTGCGCTTTGGCAAGACAAAGACGGTGCCAGTTCTGTTGTGTACCGCCATATTGTTGGTTGGCGCGGCTGGCTCTGCTGTATTCAATGGCTTTGTCACACCGAGAAACAATTCTCCGCAAATAAAAAAGATTCTCGAAGCGATCGGTCAATGGACGTATCCGGGGGTCTTAAAGTCAGGGGATTTGCTATCTGTCGGGTCATCTCCCTACAAGGCTCTGCTTCTAGGTGATAGCAATATGGAGCAGTATTGGCCTCGCATTGACGCCTTGGTACGGGAGAATAATGCCTCATCCAGGTCGGCAATATTCCTTACCAGCGGCGGATGCGTGCCCATCCCGGGAGTGCGAGAAGTCACTCATCCAAACTGTGACGGACTGTTTGATTCGCTTCAGCGCTACGCGGATGACCCTTCAATAGAGGTAGTGGCGGTCGCCGCCTTCTGGAGCGGATATTTTTCCGAGACATCGACCTATTTCATCGACGGGAGCGGCACACTGCGACCGAACTCACCAGGATCAGAGGAAGCATTCAAGAGACTGTTCGACATGCTCACAATGTTTAAGGACCAGCATAAAAAAGTATACCTGATACTTCAAATTCCGAACGCTTCGGGTCTTGACCCAAGGTTTCTTTTCTCAAGGCGATTTTTTGATAAATTCGAAATTAACACGGATGGCGTTGATAGGAAGCTGGTTGTAAGGAGAATGGATAGTGTAATGAAACGACTGCGAGAAATCGGTGCTCGAACTGGTGCTGAAGTTATTGATCCTATGGATTTTCTGTGTGATTCGGAGAAGTGCAAGGCTGTAATGCCTGATGGGGAACCAATTTACAAAGATAGCTCGCACTTGAGGCCTTCTTTTGTCCACCAACATGCCAAATTCATAGACAGAATATTACTTCAATAGGTACTTCCCTTAGGGGGAGCTCTTACTTGTCATCGACAGCCCTTGCGACATGGCGATTGGCCAGCAGTAGGCCATCGAGGCTGATTCACCCGGAAACCTGTTTGCGTGTGGCATTTATGCCCCTTGGACGAAAGACGTTTTCATGCAAAGAGTCGTGATAGAAGCAGGTGGAGGCGACCGCCGCTACTGGCAGGACCTCTGGCGATTCCGCGAGCTCATGCTTTTTCTCGCGTGGCGCGATCTCCTTGTGCGCTACAAGCAAACCGCCATAGGTCTCGCCTGGGCGCTGTTGAGACCGCTGGTCGCCATGGTAGCCTTCACCGTGATTTTCGGACAAATTGCCAAGCTGCCTTCGGACGGCGTTCCCTATCCCTTGCTGGTATTTTCAGCCATGCTGCCTTGGCAGCTCTTTGCCTCCGCCTTTGCCGATTCGGGCAATAGTGTCGTTGCCAACGCGGGGATGGTATCCAAGATTTATTTTCCCAGGCTTATCCTCCCGTTGAGCACTCTGGCGGTTTGCCTTGCCGACTTCGCCGTGGCCTGCCTGATCCTCGTCGGCCTGATGGCCTGGTACGGCCATTGGCCATCAGTGTCGATCCTGTCTCTGCCGGTGTTCATGCTGATGGCCCTGGCTGCGGCGCTCGGCGCAGGTCTGGTGGCGGCAGCTCTGAATGTGCGCTATCGGGATGTCCGCTATGTGCTTCCATTCGTGTTGCAGTTCGGGCTGTACTTCTCTCCGGTAGGGTTTTCCAGTTCGCTGGTGCCTGATGGATGGCGCCTGGTTTTCTATCTCAATCCGATAGCTGGCGCCATCGATGGCTTCCGGTGGTCGCTTCTTGGCGGGGGGGGGCAGTTTTATCTTGAGGGCGTGCTGCTTTCCGCCCTCCTGTCCCTACTACTGCTGGTTGGCGGCCTGGCCTATTTTCGCCGCGTCGAGCGTTCCTTCGCCGACAATATCTGAGTTCCCGCCACGCCATGAGCAACGCCATTTTGGTCCGCAACCTGTCGAAGCGCTACCTGCTGCGGCATGCCGCCCGACCCGCCTATCCCACCTTGCGTGACGCCATCGGCAGCGGTCTGCGGCGTGCCCTGCGGGGCGGGCGCCAGGAGCCTGGGGGAGCGGTCACCGAGGAGGAGTTCTGGGCTCTCAAGGACATTTCCTTCGAGATCATGCAGGGCGACCGTATCGGCATCGTCGGCAGGAATGGCGCCGGCAAGTCCACTCTCCTGAAAATCCTGTCCCGCATCACCGAACCGAGCGCCGGGCGCATCGAATTGAATGGACGGGTAGTGAGCCTGCTGGAAGTCGGCACCGGCTTCCACCCCGAGCTGACGGGGCGGGAGAACATTTTCCTGAACGGCTCCATCATGGGCATGAGCCGCCAGGAAATAGCACGCAAATTTGACGAAATCGTCGCCTTCGCCGAAGTCGAGAAATTTCTCGACACTCCGGTCAAGCGCTATTCGAGCGGGATGTACGTGCGCCTGGCCTTCTCCGTCGCCGCCCATCTCGAGCCCGAGATACTGATAGTCGACGAAGTCCTGGCCGTCGGTGACGCGGCCTTCCAGCGGAAATGTCTGGGCAAGATGGAAGACGTGTCGGTGCAGGAAGGGCGCACCGTGCTCTTCGTCAGCCACAACATGGGCACCATCCGGCAGCTGTGCAATGCCGCCATGATGCTCGACCGGGGGGCGCTGGTCGCCAGCGGGCCGGTGAGCGACATCGTGACCCGCTATCTGCGGACTGTCACCGGGCCGGTGGAAACTTCCCCGGACGACGTGCCTGAAGGCCAAGTCCGTTTCCTGGCCTGGCGCCTCGAGGGTTCCACGGCGGACGACCCGCATTCTTGTTATTCCAGGGAGAATTGCCGTTTCGTCTTCCGCCTGGTGGCGAGAACCCGGGTGCCCCATGTCCGGATGGGCTTCATCATCCAGACCCTGACCGGGATCCGGGTCGTCTCAGGGACCAGCAACACCACCCATTCGGAGGGCCTGACCCTGATGCCCGGCTGTTGGGACGTGATTTTCACCCTGAACGTGCCCCTCAAGGTGGATACCTATCGTGTCAGCGTGAATATCAAGAGCGGCAATGAATATGTCACCGCCTGGAGCGCCGAACCGGAGCTGGTGGTCCTGCCGGCCGGTGATCAACTGCTGTCCGATGCCGGCAGCGGCCTGCTCAACGAGCCGGTCAAGTTTTGCATTTCCCCCTCCTGCCCATGACGATTACTAGCACAAGAGAAATCGATGCCGGCTCAAAATAATTCCCCGGAAACGCTGACTCAGCCCACCGGCGGTGTGACAGTCCCCGCCTTCGAATATGGCTTCTACGACCAGTGCCTCCGGGAGAGCTATGAGAAATTCGGGGGTATCCTGGATTTGCCCATTGTCGATAGCCCTTATTCGGAAGCCCGGCGGTGGTATGCCTCAGGCAATGTCCTGGACATCGGGGCGGGCCGGGCCCATGCCCTGGAGCGCGTTCTGGACGGAGCCCTTAAAGACGGACGCTACTATTCGCTGGATACCGACCCGCGAGGACAATTCGATTTCGCCAAAGTCCAGGAAATACCTGATGACCTCAGCTTCTCGTTAATTGTAGCCAATCAGGTCTTTGAACACTTAACCATAGACACCTCTCTCGAAGTCATGGCCCATGCCACCGCCCACATGGCGCCGGGAGCAAGCATCGTCGCGACGGTGCCAAACGTGGCGCATCCCAACCGGTTCATGAGCAACATCACCCATGTAACCTATTGGGGGCACCACAGCTTCTACATGCTGTTCAAGGCCGCCGGCCTGGAAGTGAAAAATATGGCCCGCTATTCCAAGGTTCACCCGCGGGGCTTGATCGAAAGGCTTTTCGCCCGCTACGCGGGGCGAATTTATCGCATGGACTGGTGCGACAGTTTGTTGGTGAGGGCGGTCAAGCATGCATGAGCTGTTGCGCAATCGCGCCTATGTCAAACAGCCGGTGACCGTGGGGGGGCACACATACGAGGTCTGGGTGAAGGACTGGCTGCCTTCCCCGCCCGAAGTGCCGAGGCTGGTGGTGGTATCCTATCTGCCGGATCGGCGAACCGCTGATTTGCTTCGGATTTGCCTGCGTTCGATAAAGAAAAATACGGCAAGCCCCTATGAACTCTGGGTCGTGGACAACAATTCCCCGCCGGAGAATGTGGCCTGGTTGCTCAACGAAGGTGGCGTCCGTATCGCCTTCAGCCGTACATCCCCGGTCGTCGCCGGCAGTTATGCCAATGCAGTGGCCCTTGAGATTGGCGCAGCACTTATCGATCCCGCGACACATTATCTGATGACCTTGCATCAGGACACCGCGGCCGTGGAGCCGACCTGGTTGTCCTATCTGCTTTCCAAGCTGGATGAAAAGACCAGGGCGGCGGGAGTTCGTCTCGATACCACGAGAGTCCCTGAGGGAATACTGCATGTACTGGGCTACGTCATAGACTTCCAGTTGTTTCGCCAGCTTGGGCTGGACTTCTTTCCGGAATTGCCTGCCTACGACGTGGGTGATCGTGCAATCGTTGGGCTGCGCCGAGCTGGCTACAACATTTTCGCTACGCCAAATACGCTTTGTTCTCCGAAATTGGCAGAGCAACTGCTTCCAGAGTCGCCGCTGCGCCATTTGGCCGCCGACCGTTCTTTCGACGACCATGGGCGCGTGATCTTTCTTCATCTTGGGCGTGGGGTGATCAAGTCGTCACGGAGCCGGGAAATCCCTGGTTCTGGGGCGGAGACCGGTGACGATCCCTGCGCCCCGTGGCTTCGCTTCGCTCAGCAGCACCTCGGACTCGACCTCGGGGCACCGCCTGCGCCTCATGACCTTGAGGCAAGCCTCTATGGCGATATCCATTATTCCCGCCGGCGCTACTATGTCGATGCCTTCTTCTCGCAACACGCCGGGGGCCTTCCCTGTAACGGCCGCCTCATCGACTTTGGCGGAAAGCGAGCAAACAAGCGAGGACACTTCAAATTTGAAGACTACGGCCTAAGCGTTACTTACATCAACACTGATCGTTCTTCAAGGCCGCATATCTGCGCTGACGTTGCAGCGACGCCTCTCGCGGCCTCCAGCGCTGATGCCGTCGTACTGGCCGAAATCCTCGAACATGTCTTCGATCCCGGCGCGGTGCTGAGAGAAGCCCATCGTGTATTGCGCCCAGGAGGGATCCTGATGTTGACGGCGCCATTCATGTTCCATATTCATGGAGATCCCGATGATTACGGCCGATATACGGATTCCTATTACATCCGGGTATTGAAGGCCCTGGGCTTTCGCCCGGTGATTGTCGAGCGGCAGGGGCGTTTCTTCGGCGTCGCCGCAGGCCTAGTGAAGATATTTCAGAACTGGCTCGCTGGCCGCGGCTACCGTATGGCCCGCTGGCGCGCGCTCACCGGCCTAGTCCAGCGGCTGGGATTCGTGCTGGATGCTCGTTTGTCGGGTGCGGCGGGGGTGCTGGGCAACCATACGACCGGCTTCGGCATCGTTGCCGTCAAATCCCGTTGTGCGAGCGAGTCCGCGCAATGAGCCATCGGGGAGCCCAGAGGATGTGGCGGGAATGAGAGTATTTCTTTGCGGCCGTGATCATGTCGGTTGGGCGACCGATGATGACTACGCTCTCACTAGACGAGCGTTGTCCCCGTTTGCGAATTTTGTCGATGGTTCGGAAGAGGCCGAAGTCATCCATACCGTCAACTGGCGCGCACTGTTAGCCATCCCCGTCGAGTTGCTCCGCACCCGCCGGGTGGTTGCCCATGTTTCACACGATGTCCGGGCGATGCTAGGCCAGCCCGATTACCTTAAGGTTGCTCCCTACATTGACTGCTGGATCGCGCCCAGCCGTCGCGCCGAGTATCTGTTGTCGCTCCTCGGATTGCCGACGGCCTACATTCCCTATGCTGTGGACACCTCTGTGTTCAAGCCACTGTCCGCCGCTCAGCGCCAAGAACTGCGGGCACGTCTCGGACTGTCCGAGTCGGATTATTTGATCGGCAGTTTCCAGCGGGACACCGAGGGTCGGGATTTGGCAAGTCCCAAGCTGGTCAAGGGACCGGACATCTTTCTGGAAATCGTGCGCAAGCTTCAGGCATCCGGCCGCCGGCTTCATGTTGTCTTGGCGGGGCCACGCCGCATGTGGCTGAAGCGGCAGCTGACCGCGGCCGGCATTCCGTTCACCTTCGTCGGCGTCGAGTGCGGCGCGGCCGATGACATCAAAGAGAATACCCTAGACCACGCCACCATCAACCAGCTGTACAACGCGATTGATCTATACATCGTGGCTTCCCGTCTGGAAGGGGGGCCGAAGGCCGTCCTGGAGTGTGCAGCAGCGGGGACTAGAATCATTTCTTCCCCAGTCGGCCAGGCGCCGGACCTGCTCGAGGCCGGGCAACTGTTCCGCAGTCTGTCGCAGGCGGCAAGTATGGTCGAGTCGGATATGGAGGCGGGAACCCTCCATGCCTACGTGGCCGTCGCGGCCGCCAAGGCCCAGGCACGCCGTCCTGAGGCAGTCTCCGCTCTTTGGCGCCAGGTCTACGAGAACCTCCCCGGCAAGTTGGCGCCAGGGGTCACCAACTTTCGTCCTCTGACGCCGGCATCGCCAACAAGCGGCTGGCGCCGCCTGCTGGCGCGCAGCTTCGGACAACCTATTTGCTTCGACTATACCCCCCGTCGCGGGCCCTGGGGAGGGGGCAACCAGTTCCTTACCGCCTTGTCATCGGCGCTGCCCCGCCAGGGCTGGCGGGTGCGTTTCAGCAAGGACGCCGGATGCGGCATCGTCCTGCTCAATTCCTTTCATTCCAAGCTGATTGCGCGCGGTACCTTGGCCGGCAAGCGCTATGTGCACCGGATCGACGGGCCGACGGTCCTGATCCGCGGCAAGGACATCGAACTGGACCAGGAGATTTTCCGCATCAACCAGCGCATCGCCGCCGTATCGGTCATTCAGTCTGAATGGAGTCTGCTGGCAACCCTTGAGCTCGGCTTCCGGCCAGTCAATCCGGTTCTCATCCATAATGCGGCTGATTCCGCGATTTTCCATCCGGCGTCGCCGAAGAGCAGGGAGGGGGGCCGCAAATGGAAGCTCATTTCCACCAGTTGGTCCGACAATCCCCGCAAAGGCGGTCCCATCTACAAGTGGCTCGACGACCATCTGGATTGGAGTCGATTCGACTATACCTTTGTCGGCCGAGTTTCAGAGCCCTTGCGGAACATCCGGGTGGTGGAGCCGGTGGACTCCCGTCAGTTGGCCGAAATTCTCCGGTCCAATGACATATACATTGCCGCGAGCGACAATGATCCCTGCTCCAATGCTCTGATCGAGGGCCTGTCCTGCGGCCTACCGGCAATCTACCTGAACCGGGGCGGCCATCCCGAGTTGGTGGGTTTCGGGGGCCTGGGTTTTGACCGGCGGGAGGAGATACCGGCCTTGATCGATGCCATCGTGGCAGACTATCCGGCATTTTGCCGGCTTGTCCTTGCCCCGGATCTGGACGAGGTGGCCCGACGTTATGGGGAGTGTTTTCACTTGGCTGGCGGCAGACTCTGAATTATGAAATTGGCAAGCAAAGAGGAATAGTCCTTGTTATCCAGATTGATCTCGCGCTTAGTCGGCCCCCTTGGCCGCCGGGACTGCCCGAATCCCTGGCGGGACTTCCCCCTGGGGCGGCAGCCCCGTGCCGACGCTGAGACTTACCTCCGGCTTCACAGTCAGGCCTGTGCTGCGGTGTACCCGGAGATTGACGCGCTGGAGGCCGCCGCGGGCTTCGTCATCGACCGCGCCTGGATGCACAGCCTGGCCCTGCACACCCAGACCGTGATCAAGGACAGCGCTCTTAATTTTTCCCACGGTAGGGTGCTTTATTCTGTATTACGGCGCCATTTTCCCCAAAATCGCCTGCCCACTGGCGAAGGGGCCCTGATCCTCGAGACCGGTACCGCCCGCGGCTTTTCCGCCCTTTGTATGGCGAAGGCCCTGGCCGATGCCGGTGTCCCCGGTCATATCCTCACCATCGATGTCCTGCCCCATGATGTGGCCATGTACTGGAACTGTATCGACGATTTGGAGGGACCGAAGACTCGCCGGGAGCTCCTGGCGGACCAGGAGACGCTGCTGGCGCGCATCGTGTTCGCCGAGGGCGATACGCGGGAGATGCTGGGGCAGCTTGGCCTGAGCCGTGTGCACGCCGCCTACTTAGATGCCCAACACACCTTCGAGGATGTCATGGCCGAATTCCGTTTCGTGGCGGCACGTCAGCGCCAAGGCGATATCATCGTCTTTGACGATGTGACTCCTGGCCTTTTCCCTGGGGTGGTCCAGGCAGTGGACCAAATCGAATGCTCCTTTCCCTATGCCATGGAAAGAATCCAGGTAAGCGAGCAAAGAGGCTATGCGATCGCCGCAAGACAATCCGACTGACCTCTCTCAGGTCCACCTGGTGATGTTCATGACCGCCGGCATGTCACTTGCCGAGTGGGACCGGCTTGGCATGCTCGACCGGGAAGTGGAAATTTACCGACGCCTGGCCGCCCACTGCGCCTCGGTGTCCATCGTTACCTATGGCGGAAGCGCGGATGCCAGGTTGTCCCGCCGCTTTCCCGAAATCCGTGTGGTCTGCAACCGCTGGCGTTTGCCCCGGCCCTTCTACGAGACCTACCTGACCCGCTGGGCGCTACGCTCCGTGCGAGGGCAACTGGTGGTAAAGACCAACCAGAGCCATGGCGGAGATCTGGCCAGGCGGGTGGCGACCCGGCTGGATGGCCGTTTCGTGGCCCGCTGCGGCTATCTCATTTCCTTCGTGGGGGAACAGAAATTCGGCCCGGGCAGCCCGCGGTCCCAGGAGGAGACCAAGGCGGAGCGTCGCCTGTTCACCGCCGCCGACCAGGTGGTGGTCACCACCGAGGCTATGCGCCAGCGGGTCCTGGGCTATGGCATCCGGTCGGAGCGGGTCCGCGTCATCCCCAACTATGTGGTCCTGGACTGGTTCACGCCGCCAGAACGCTACGAAGGCCAGGCCGGCTGCCTGGCCTTCGTCGGCCGCCTGTCGGAGGAGAAGAACCTGGAAGCGCTGATTCGGGCGGTCGCCGAGCTGGGCATGGATATCGTGTTGGTCGGCGACGGTCCCGATCGCATAAAACTGGAAGCCCTGGCCCGCGAACTCGGCTGCCGGGCCCTCTTCCTGGGGCGCCGGCCCTACCGGGAAATTCCGGGCATCCTGGCCTCCTGCCATCTTTTTGCCCTGACTTCTCTCTACGAGGGGCATCCCAAGGCCCTGATCGAAGGCATGGCGGCTGGTTTGCCAGTCATCGGCACCGACGTGCCAGGCATCCGGGAAGCCATAGAGCATGGACAGACCGGCTGGCTAGCCGCTGGGACCGACGCCGCCGCTCTCAAGGCAGCCATCGCCCGGGTCGCAGGCGACCCGAACCTGCGTCGGCGGCTGGGCACGGCGGCAAGGCGCCAGGTGGAAGCTACCCTGTCCATCGAACGCATCCTCCTCCTGGAGTTGGAAATGCTTTCGGCGGCAGCGGCGGGCGTTCCGGGGATGAGGACACCATGACCGCTCCTCTGGTTTCGGTAGTGATGGCGGTCCACAACGGCGAGCGCCATCTCGGCGCCGCCCTGGCCAGCATTCGGGCCCAGACCTGCGCAGACCTGGAAATTCTGGTCATTGACGACGGCTCCAGCGATGCCACCGGGCAGCTACTCGACCAATGTCCGGATCTCCGCCTGCGGGTCATCAGGAATTCTGAGCGCCTGGGGCTGGCAAGGTCCCTCAATAGCGGACTCGATTGCGCCCGGGGACGCTACATCGCGCGGATGGACGCCGATGACATCTGCCACCTCAGGCGCTTCGAGGAACAGGTACGCTTCATGGAAAGCCGGCCGGAGGTGGGGGTCCTTGGCGCCGCCTGCCGACTGATCGACGACGACGGAAAATTCCTTGGCATCGCCCGTCACCCGGGAAGCGACGCGGCCATGCGCTGGCGCCTCCTGTTCGGGCCGCCCCTGGCCCACCCCAGCGCCATGATGCGGGCCGAAGTGCTGCACAGGCACGGGCTGCGCTACGATCCGGCCTGGCCGGTCGCCCAGGATTACGAATTCTGGCCCCGCCTCCTGCGGCACTGCCGCGGTGCCAACCTGGCGGAGCCCCTGCTCGATTACCGGCTGCACGGCCAAAGCGCTTCTGCAGCTAGGCGGGGGGAACAGGAGAACTGGGCCCACCGGGTATGCGAGCGGGAATCCGCCCCGTTCCTCACCCCGGCGGTGCCCCCGGCGGTCTTGCCCCACCTGCGGCGGATGCTGGCCGGGACAGCGCACCCGGATGCTCCCCCGGCCAGCCAGTTGCGAAGCCAGCTGCTGCTCCTAGCCGAGAGCTACATTCGACAGGCCGATCTCGGGCGCCAAGAAAGGCGGTGCGTGCGGGCCGAGGCGGTCGCCACCGTGCTTGCCGACGGCGCCTTTGTCCGGCCTCCCAATGCCTACAGCGTGTTCCTGGTCCGGCAAGCCTTCGGCCTCGCCCCCGGCGTCGCCGCCCGGGCCTGCGGCAGCCTCCTGCGCCACTACCTCGGCCGCCAGCTGAAATCGAAGCCATGAACATCCTCATACTGATCGGTGGATTACAGATGGGTGGGGGGGAGCGGATGGCCTGCTTCCTGGCGGGGCGATGGGCCGAGGCGGGCCACGCCGTCTCGATCCTTACCCTGGATGGCCCCCACCGCCCCTATTTCGAACTGGACAGGCGGGTGTCCCTGCATCATCTGGGCGTTTCCGGGCCGAGCCGCGGCTTCTGGGAGATGTTGGTCTATTTCCGGCACAGAATCGGCAAGGTGCGCCGTTTCATTCAATCCGCCGACTGCGATGTGGTCATCGGTTTCGGCAGCCCGTGCATGGCCCTGGCCCCGTTGGCGGTGGCCGGCCTGAGAGCCAAGGCCATTTCCCGAGAGCAGTCGGACCCCCTATTCACCGAGCGCGAAATGGGGAAGCTGAAGCGCACCATCCACCGACTGGCGCTGCGCCGCGCCGACGCCATCGTCGTCCAGTCCGACGCCGCCCGGGCGGTCCTCGGGGCCGGCCAGCGGCGGCGGACCAGCGTTATCCCCAATCCCATCCGCCCGGTGACGTCCCGCGCCGCTCCCGGGGTGCCGGGCGCCGACGGCCGCTACAAGATGGTCGCCCTGGGCCGGCTCGACCCGGTCAAGGGCTATGAGATGCTACTGAGAGCATGGGCCCGGATACATTCCCGGCTGCCCCAGTGGGTCCTAGTGATCCACGGTGAAGGGGCCGAGCGGGACCATCTCGAAAGCATCATCGCCGAGGCGGGACTGGCGGGGCGTGCCTTCCTTCCCGGCTCGACAGACGAGGCCGAAGCACGGCTCGCCGAAGCTCATCTCTTTGTCCTGACCTCGCGCAACGAGGGATTCCCCAATTCCCTGTGCGAGGCCATGGCAGTCGGCTTGCCGGTGGTGGCGACGGACTGCCGCTGCGGTCCGGCCGATATCGTCAGGCCGGGGCAGGACGGCCTGCTGGTACCGGTGGACGACATCGCGGCCATCGCCGACGCCCTCCTGAGTCTGGCTTCCGACCCAGAGCGCCGGACCGCCATGGGAGCGGAAGCCCGGGAGGGCGCCGCCCGCTTCGAGACCGGCAAGATCCTGGCAATGTGGGATGCCGTCCTGGACAGGCTGGGAAAGGGGTAGACGTGGCTATCAGGAAGCAGCTTCCCGCCGTCACCGTGGCTATTCCGGCCTACAACTGCGCCGGCACCCTGCAGAGGGCTATCGACAGTGTCCTGGCCCAGACCCATGGCGACTTTGAGCTGCTCATTGTCGATGATGGCTCGAAGGACGGGACGGCGGAAATCCTGGCCCGCCAGTCCGATCCCCGCATCCGCGTCCTGCGCCATGACCGCAACCAGGGGGAGGGCGGGGCCCGCAACACCTGTTTTCGCGCCGCCTCCCATCCCTGGCTTGCCTTCCTCGATTCCGATGACGAGTGGTTTCCCGGCAAGCTGCGGGTGCAGCTCGAGGCCCTGGCCGGCCTGAGGGAAGAATGCTGCGTCGTCTTGGTGCCCTACGAGCTCTACAACCTGGATAACGGCCGGCGGGAGACCATATGCGAGACTGCTGCGGGCGAAGGCGGTGATTGGCTCAGGTACTTCCTCGACCAATGCGGCGTCGGCGCCGGCACCACCATGCTCGCCAGCAAGGCGTCTTTCGAGCGCGCCGGCTCCTATGATGCGCGGCTGCTCCGGCGCACCGATCACGACTGGCTGCTGCGCTTCGCCGCAAAGGGGGGCACAATCGTCCAGTTGGAGGGCGCCCCCCTGGCACGAGTCTATTTCACCGCAAAATCCCGCCCTGAAGCCATCCAAAAGTCTACGGAAATGTTTCTGGAAAAGCACCAGGCCCTGTTCGCGGCCCAGCCGCCGGCAGTGGCGCGCCGGGCCAGGGCGACATTGCTTTTCCAGGTGGCAGAGATTTGCGAAGTCAACCGCCGGCATTTTGAATGGCTGAAGACCATGGGGCGGTGTTTCCGCCTCGATCCGGGCCGGACCATCATCGAGGTGATGGGACGGGTGCATCGGGCCGCCGGCCGGCCCCTGTCCCGTTGGCGCGGGTTCAAACCCTTGGCCGGGGAGTAGCCGCCATGTGCGGTATTGCGGGACTGGTCAATCTGGCGGGAGCACGGGAAAGCATCGGCGACATCTGCCGCCGCATGACCGACGTCCTTGTCCACCGGGGCCCGGATGCCGCTGGCTGCTGGCAGGAAGGCCCGGTGGCCCTGGGCCACCGCCGCCTGGCCATCGTGGACCTCACCGCCGCCGGCGCCCAGCCCATGCTTTCGGCCTGCGGCCGCTATGCCCTGGTGTTCAACGGCGAAATCTACAACTGCCCCGAGCTGCGGGATGAACTGGAAAGCACAGCCTATTTCCGGTCGGCGGTGCTGGCCTGGCGTGGCCATTCGGATACCGAGGTGCTGCTCGCCGCCATTGCCGCCTGGGGCATCGAGGTGGCTTTGAGGCGCAGCGTCGGCATGTTCGCTATCGCCCTATGGGACCGGCGGGAACAGGAGCTCTGCCTGGCCCGCGACCGGCTGGGGGAGAAGCCGCTCTATTACGGATACCTGCGTGGGTCCTTCGTTTTCGCCTCCGAATTGAAGGCGCTGCGCCGCCATCCGGACTGGCAGGGATCCATCGACCGCGATGCCCTGGCGGTTTACCTGCGCCACAATTATTTGCCGGCACCCCTCACCATCCATGAGGGCGTCCACAAGCTGCCGCCCGGCACCCTGTTGAGATTGTCGCCGGCCCACCGGGAGCCGGGGGTAACCGCCTATTGGTCCCTGCGGGAAACGGCGGAACAGGGACTAGCCACGCCCTGGCGGGAGGGGGCCGAAGCGGCCGAAGCCGAGCTGGAGAGGCTCCTCGGCCAGGCAGTCGCCGGCCAGATGCTGTCCGACGTGCCCCTCGGTGCCTTCCTTTCCGGCGGGATCGACTCCTCCTGCGTGGTCGCCCTCATGCAGGCGAGGAGCTCGATGCCGGTCCGCACCTTTTCCATCGGCTTTGCCGAGAGCGGCTTCGATGAAGCTCCCTACGCCCGGGCCGTGGCGGCCCATCTGGGGACCGAGCACTGCGAACTCTATGTGACGGCGGAAGAAGCCCTGGCGGTCATCGAGCAATTGCCGACTGTCTATGACGAGCCCTTTGCCGATTCGTCGCAAGTGCCGACCCTGCTGCTGTCACGCCTGGTCCGCAAGCACGTCACCGTAGCCCTGTCGGGGGATGGCGGAGACGAATTGCTGGGTGGGTATGACCGCTATCCCTATGCCTTAGATATCTATCGTCGGCAGTCACGGCTCCCGCGGGTCCTACGCCGGACCTGCGCGTCCGCCGTCAGCGGCGTTAGCGCAGCCACCTGGGACCGCCTTGGCAAGGTTCTGCGGCCCTTGATGCCAAGGCGCTATGCCGCCCTGCGGGATGTCGGAGCCAAAGCCCACAAGCTTGCCGGCATGCTTCGGCACGATGACCCGGTGACTATCTATCGCGACCTCGTTTCCCACTGGGGGCGACCGGCCGAGGTGCTCATCGGCGCCAGGGAGAAGCCCACGGTCTTCGCCGACACTGGCGACTTCCTCCGCCGCCACGGCTTGCTCAACACCATGCTCTACCTGGACTACGTCAGTTACCTGCCCGACGACATTCTGGTCAAGGTGGATCGCGCTGGCATGGCGGCTAGCCTCGAAACGCGCATGCCCTTCCTTGATCACCGGCTGATCGAATTCGCCTGGCGCCTGCCGCCGTCCATGAAGCTCTCGGGCGGAACGGGAAAATGGCTGCTGCGGCGCCTCCTGGCGCGCCATATTCCGGCCAAGCTGTTCGAGAGGCCCAAGATGGGCTTTGGCATTCCCCTCGGGCAGTGGCTCTGCGGCCCCCTGCGGGAGTGGGCGGAATCCCTCCTGGATCCACGCCGCCTGCGGCAGGAGGGCTATTTCGATGGGGCGGCAGTGCGTGCCTACTGGGAGTCCCACCTGGCGGGGCGCGCCAACTGGCAGTATCTGTTGTGGGACGTGCTCATGTTCCAGGCCTGGCTGGAGCGCAACCAGTGACCGGGCCCTACCCGCCTCGTTTAGGATAAAGTCCCGTTGTCCTCCACCCGAATACTGATCGTCATTACAGGCCTGCAGGTCGGCGGCGCGGAGAGCATGCTGTTCCAGCTGCTCACCCGCTGGAGCAAGGCTATTTCGCCGGTCGTCGTTTCCCTCTCCGACCTGGGGACCATCGGCGACCGGCTGCGCCGCCATGGGGTCCGAGTCGAGACCCTTGGCATAGGCTCCACTGGGTTGTCCCGCGGTTTGCTCAGGCTCTATCGCCTTTGCCGTGCCGAGAGGCCTGATGCAGTCTTTACGTGGCTTTACCACGCCGACCTGTTGGGCGGCCTGGTGGCGCGCGCCGCGGGCTGCCGAAAGGTGATCTGGAATCTCAGGAATACGGTCATTCCCTGGCATGCGGCCCGGTGGCACGTTCATCTGGCGGCACGTATGTGTGTGCTGTTGTCCTGGTGGCTTCCCCGGGAAGTCCTATGCTGCTCCACCCGGGCGGCCGAAGCCCATGCCCGGCTCGGTTACCGATCGAGGTTCCGGATCATTCCCAATGGTTTCGATTGCCATCGTTTTCAGCCTGATCCAGGGGCGGGAACTGCCTTGCGCCGGGAATTGGGCATTCCGGACCGCTGCCTCGTGGTCGGCAGGGTTGCGCGTGACGATCCGCAAAAGGATATTCCCTCGTTTCTCGCTGCCGCCGCTGAACTGCATTCTTCGTTGCCGGATGTGCGGTTTGTGCTGGCGGGGAAGGGGCTGGATACCAACAATCCGGCGATCGTGGGAGATATCCAGCGGCTCCGCCTGACGGATGCGGTTTGTCTTCTCGGACATCGCGATGACATCCCTGGGCTGGTGGCGGGGTTCGACCTCATGGTCAGTTCGTCCATCGCAGAAGCCTTCCCCAACGTGCTGGGCGAAGCGATGGCCGCGGGAGTACCATGTGTGGCAACCGACGTGGGCGACTCGGCCACATTGCTTGGGGGATGTGGCGTGATCGTGCCGCCGGGAGAGCCGCATCGGCTTGCTGAAGCCTGCAAGGAGATTCTGTCGCTTGACTCGGAATCACGCAGCAGCCTTGGGCGACGTGCCAGGGAGCGTATCGGCAAACATTACGATCTCGCCGAGATCGCCAAACAGTACGAGGCGCTGTTGTTGGAAATCGCCCACGGGGAAGGCTGACGTGCCCCCCTTCATCCCGCCAGGAAGGCATATCGTCCTGAACGGCAATCTCTGCTGGGACTTCTGGAACTATCGGCCGGGTATAGTCCGTGCCCTGCTGGCAGCGGGCTATCGGCTGACGGTAGTGGCGCCGCTGGACGATACCCGTTCGAAACTCGAGGCGATGGGGGTGACCGTTTGCGGCGCCGATTTCGATCGCGGCTCCATGAATCCACTCAAAGATCTCCTGCTGCTTCGGCTGTATGCCCGTGAATTTGCCCGTCTACGCCCGGACATGGTCTTCAATTTCGGCATCAAGCCCGTGATCTATGGCGGATTGGCAGCCCGTTGGCTCGGGATTCCCTCGGTTGCGGTGATAACCGGCCTGGGAAGCGCCTTTATCCGGGGCGGCTGGCTGAGTCGTCTAGCCAGCGGCCTGTACCGGATCGGGTTGAGTGGGGCGCAAAAGGTGTTTTTCCTCAATCCCCACGATCGGGATTTTTTCCTGGACAAGGGTGTTCTGTCCGGGGGGGAAGCCCATGTCTTGCCGGGTGAGGGAGTCGATGTTTCCTACTTTTCCTACGTTCCGCCTCCAGTGGCGCGGAAAGGTGGCAAGTCCTTCCTCTTCGTGGGGCGGCTGTTGCGCGACAAGGGGATTTTCGAGTACGTCAAGGCGGCTCGGTTGGTGCGGGAAAAGTATCCGGATGCCCGCTTCCATGTCCTTGGGACCATCGATCCCCATAATCCCAGTTCGATAACCGAACCGGAGTTGGCATCCTGGATCGCAGCTGGCGACATCGATTATCTGGGGCGGATCGAAGATGTCAGGCCTTCCATTGCGGCAGCGGATTGTGTTGTTCTGCCCTCGTACCGGGAAGGTCTGCCACGGGCCTTGCTGGAGGCCGCTGCCGTCGGCCGGCCTTTGCTTGCAACCGATGTGCCTGGCTGTCGCGAAGTGCTGGTCGAAGGCAGTAACGGCTGGTTCTGCCGCCCGGGCGATGCTGCCGATTTGGCTCTGCGCCTGATTGAAATAATCGAAACCGATCCGTCGGTAATCGCCGCTATGGGCAGGCGTGCCCGAGAGTTCGTGTGCAAAAACTTTGCAGACGATGTTGTGGCACGGCATTATCTTGACTTTCTGGCGGGGCATCTGCCGCTCGTTTCACATACCTGATCTGGCGGGGCAACATTGCTGCATATCATCGTCCTGGCTGCGTTTGTTTCCTGGGGTGCGACCACATTGCTGCTGTATTGGCACCATAGCGGCCAGGGCATTTCTCAGAGCATCCTGCCGCAGTGGCGGGAGCGGGAAGTACAGCGTTACCACGCCGGTAGCACTCCGCGCCTGGGAGGCTTCCCCATCGTCCTTGGATTTGCTGCCGGCCTTGCCTGGTCGGCCTGGAAAGATTGGGCCCATCCCGGCTGGTTCGGACTCGTTCTGTTATGCATCATGCCGGCATGGGTCGCGGGGATGTGGGAGGATGTAGTCCGCCGGGCCAGCGTCGGCTCGCGGCTTCGATTGACTCTGCTGGCGGCAGGGTTGGCCGTATTGCTGATCGATGCCCGCCTGGTCAGGTTCGATCTCCCCTACATCGATGCCTGGCTCCTGCAATGGCCTCTGTTGTCCGTGGCGCTCACCATCGTGGCCCTCGGCGGGTTGCCCCATGCCATGAATATCATCGATGGGTTCAACGGACTGGCAGGGATGGTGGCATTGATGATTCTCTCCGCTCTCGGGTACGTAGCCTTCAAGTTGGGGGATTCGGCCCTTCTCGCCATCTGTCTTTCCCTGGGGGCGAGCACCGTCGGCTTCTTCGTCTGGAACTATCCCCGGGGCCTGATTTTCGCAGGTGACGGGGGGGCCTACCTTTGGGGGGCGGTGATCGGCCTGGTGGCCGTCCTCTTGGTAGCCCGACACCCGGACGTTTCACCATGGTTTCCCATGTTGCTGTGCATTTATCCGGTCTGGGAAACCCTGTTCTCGGCCTATCGCAAAGGGGTGCTGCGCAGACGGTCGCCGATGCAGCCCGATGGATTGCATCTCCACATGCTGGTTTATAAACGCCTCGTGCGCTGGATGGTCTGTTCCCGGGACGCACGGCAGGTTCTCAGCCGCAACTCGCTCACGGCCCCTTACCTTTGGGCCATCGCCCTCGCGTCTGTCGTACCGGCAACTTTGTTCTGGAACAACACGCCGGTTCTTGTTTCGGGGTGCGTCGTCTTCGTTGCCCTTTATCTATGGCTGTATCGGAAGTTGATCCGCTTCAGGGCGCCCAAGGTGCTGCTTATCCATCGCGGCCAAACGGACTGACTGAATCCCCGTTATTGAGATAGGTCGGCGGGCATCACCGCCCGCAACACCGTCTGCGTCTCCCCCCGCCTCACCCGGTTCGTAAACCACCAGACCGCCCCCTTCTTGATCGTCCAGTCCGCTTCTTCCCCGGAAAGCAGCAGCGCCGCCATGCGCCCCAGGGTCGGCTGATGCCCCACGATCATCACCGATCCCCCGGCACCAGGCCAGCCGGAAGCCGCGATGAGATCCGAAACGCCGGCCTCCGGCCCCAATCGGCGATGGGTCTCGAAAGGCAGGTCCAGCGCCTTGGCCGTCTGCTGGCAGCGCACCGCCGGGCTCGCCAGGATGCGCAGTTTCTTTGGCTGGTGTTCCCGCAGCCAGCGGCCCATGGCCTTGGCCTGTTTCTCGCCCCGGGCGGTGAGGCGGCGCTGCAGGTCGATCGGGCCGTCTTCGGCTTCGGCGTGGCGCCACAGCAGTAGGTCCATGGTTGTCTCCTCCGGAAAAACAGGCATGTTGCCGGAGGATTGTTTCAAAGATTTTTCCATGGCGCCTTCTGCATCATCCAGATATCGAGAGCCTCCGGCAATTCCGCCAGGAGCAGGGCGTGGCGTCCGGCAATCCAGCCCCGCACCGGGCCGGAAGCGCGGCTGTCCAGCACTTCGGCGATCAGCGCCTCGGCGGTGACGTGGTCGTTGATGCGCCCCAATTCATTCTGCAGCTGGGTGAGGGCGGCCAGATAGGGCTTCAGCCGGCGGGGCGGGAGGAGGGGGGCGAAAAACTCCAGGGCGTAGCGTAGCTTCTTGAAGCGGATGCGCAACTGGTGCCGCTCGGCCGCACCCAGGGCGTGATGCCTGGTGGCGAGCTGGCGGGCTTTGCGGGCATGGCCCGCGAGGCGTTCGCGGGCAAATTCGGTGGTGGTCGGAGCGGCCGTATCCGGCAGGGCCAGGAGCGCTGCCGTGAATTCCAGCAGCAGCCGGGGATACTCCGGCAGCGTCAGCATCGCGGCCACCGCCCGGTGGGCGCTACGGGCGCGGCGCCGTCCTTCCTTTGCCAGGCGGCGGGCGCTGCGGTCGTCGGGGAATGCGGCAAGCAGGGGCGGCAAGGTCTCATTGACGAAGACGTCCCAGTTGCGCGCCGTACCCAGGCTGGTGCCCAGGGTGCGCCAGGCCTGGCCATAGGCATCGACGAAATTGGCGGGCAGGATGGGAGAGAAGAGCCGCAGGGCGGAGCGCAGGCGGCGCAGGGCGACCCGGGCCTGGTGGACGAATTCCGGCTGCTCGCCCTTGGCGAGGCCCTCTTCGTTGCGCTGCAGGTGCTCCAGGCAGCCCAGGGCAATGCTGCGGAAAGCCTCCACCGGCGTCATTTCTGCGGTTAGCGGCAGCGGCCGGGCCTTGAAGGCGGCCGCCGGCTCGTCGGCGAACAGGGCATAGCCCCGCTCGGCCTTGCTGGCGACGCTGGGATGAAGATGGCACCGCTCCTGCAGTTCCCGGGCCACGGCAAAGAGGTCGGCCACCTTGCCGGTGACGAGTTCCAGCTCCACCTCGCCCAAGGGGGCCTGGCGTCCCTGGCTGGCGACGTGTCCCCGGTCGAGGGCGACCTCGATGGTGGATTCGCCGTAGGCCACGGTCCAGGTGCTGCGCCGGAAATCGGTCGTGAAAATCGGTACCAGGGAGGGAGCGGCTGCTTCCAGCTCGGCGCGCAATTCCGGGGCTTCCACGGGGGCGAAATCGAAGACGCCCGGGACGGCCGGATACTCCCATTCGCTGCGCACGGCGAGGCCGCCGCTCGCCGGCTCGGCCGATTTGACGGTCAGGAGCCACTGCCGCCCGATTTTCCGGAAGCGCAGCGCCACCCGCCGCTTCTTGAGGAGCAGGTCCGGCGTGTCGTAGTAGGTATTGAGGAGCCGGCGGTGCTGGGGCGCCTGGCCCGCCAGCAGGGGATGCCCGGGCAGGGCGCGGGCTGCCGAGGGGAGAAGCTTCAGCTTGAGCTCGATTTCCGTTGCCATGAACGGTGCAGCGAAGACGGGAAAGCGCTGATTATGCGTTCGCCCCGGGGCAAGCGCAAATTCAGCGGGCTCCGGCCGGCATCAGCCCTCGTGGGTGCGCAGCCTGTCGATGTCCGGGAGGTGGATTCGGCGGCCTTCCACCTGGATCAGTCCCAGTTCCGAGAGCTCATGCAGGATGCGGGAGAAATGCTCCTGGGTCAGGTTCAGGCGGGAGGCGATGATGCCCTTGTTGGTGGGCAGGGTGATGACGATATTCTTGCGGTGCTCCTCGTCGGGGACTTCCCGCAGCAGGTAGCCGATGATGCGCTGCTTGCCCGAGTGCATGGAGTACGACTCCACGTCGGTGATGAGCTGGTGCAGGCGCATGGCCATGCCGCCGATCATCTTGCGGCACAGGGTGGGATCCCGCTCCAGCTCGTCGAAGATCACCGTCTTGGAAATGTGCAGGAGCAGGGAATCCGTCAGGGCCTGGGCGAAGACGATGTAGGGCTTTTCCATGAACATGATGGCCTCGCCGAAGGTTTGCCCCTGGCCGAGGATTTCCACCACCTTCTCGTTGCCCTGGGCCGAGGTGAAGCCCAGCTTCATCTGGCCATAGACCACCAGATGGAAGCCGGTGCAGGCGTCGCCCTTCTGGAACAGGATGTTGCCCTTGTCGGCGTGGATTTCCCGAGTGCCGCGGGCGATGCGGGCGATCTCCTCGGGGGCGAGGCCGTTGAACAGAGGCACATGGGACAACAGGGCCTCGATGTTGATGGCGTGGTTTCCGTGCATGGGGGCTTTCTCTAATAGGATCGGTGCATATTGGCACCGCGGTAACGCCTTGACAATACAGGGGGCATTATTGGCGGGTGAGTTGGGCGTAAAGGAGCGGCAGGCGCCGCGGCAGGTCCTCGGGCTTCCTGATGACGCAGAATCCCGCCGGGCCGAAAATGTAAGGCAGGTAGGCGCCGGCTTCCCGGTCGATGGTGACGCAGAAGGGCATGAGTCCCTGGCGCCGGGCCTCGAACACGGCCATCCGGGTGTCCTCGATGCCGTAGCGGGAGTCGTAGAGGTCCAGGTCGTTGGGCTTGCCGTCGGAAATGAGGAGCAGGAGGCGCCGGCCGGCGGGCTGCTCCGCCAGGATGCGGGCCGATTGCCGCAGGGCCGCGCCCATCCGGGTATAGTAGCCCGGCTTCAGGGCCAGGATGCGGGCTCGGGCGGCGGGGTCGTAGCGGGCGGCGAAATCCTTGAGGAGGTGGAAGCGGATGTTCTGGCGCCGCAGAGAGGAAAAGCCGTAGATGCCGAAGCGGTCGCCGGTGGCGGAGAGGGCTTCGGCGAAAAGCAGCAGGGAATCCCGGATGACGTCCACCACCCGGTGGCTGTCCGAAATCCAGGCATCGGTGGACATGGAAAGGTCGGCCAGGAGCAGGCAGGCCAGATCCCGCTCGCAGCGGGCCTGGGCTAGATAGGTGCCCGGTTCCGGCGTGTGGCCGCTGGCCCGGTCGGCGACATTGCGCACGCAGGCATCCACGTCCAGTTCGGTGCCATCGGGCTGGCCCTTGAGCCAGCGCCGCTGGGGCGCCAGGGCTGCGAATTGGCCCCGCAGCCGCCGGGCCGTGGCCGCCAGGGCTTCGGGCAGGGGGGCGGTGCCGGTATTCCGGGCGATCATGGGCTGCAGGCGGCAATGGCCGGCGAGCAGCTGGGCTTTCCGGTAATCCCATTCGGGCAGGGGGATGCCAGGCCCTACCGGGGCGTCGTCCTCGGCGGCGGAGGGCAGGTCCAAATCGAATTTCACCCGGGAAGCGCTGGTCTGGCCGTCCCGCATGAGGGATAGCTGTTCCAGGTCCTTGGCCGCGTCCCGGGCATTGGGGTCCGGATCCTCGTCGTAGGCCCGGTTGACCCGCACGTACTCGGCCCAGGTGGGCAGGCTCTCGGCCCGGAACATCATGAGCATGGGGCTCCGGTTGTCCGGGGCCTCCACCTGTTCCGCCTTGTAGGCTTCCTTGTCCGTTTCGGGGCTGCCGCCGCCTTCCGGGGGCAGCTCCTGGCCGGGATCGGTCACCTTGCCGGAGGCCCGGGCAGGCGCTTCCATCAGCCACAGGAGCACCGGCTGCGGCGGCCTCGACTTCCTGGAGGACAGCGGCGGCAGGCCGGGGACGCTGCCGGGTTCCATCAGGGCTTGGCGGATCGCCTTTTCCTGGGCTGCCTCGTCGGGTGCCATCCCGGCCGGGGCCGGGCGCTCGGCCAGGTGGGCCGCCACCAGGCGCTCATAGCGCGGCCGGAGGCCGGGGTAATCCCGCAGGGCGGCCCGGGTGGCCAGCTGGTTGCGGACGATCCAGGGGCGCAGCGGGGTCTCGTCGCTGGCCGCCAGCACCGCCAGCCAGAGGTAGAGGTCCCGGTTCAGGGGCCGGTCGGGGAAGGCGGCGATTTCCGGGGGCAGACGCAGGGTCTCGGCATCGCGCTTGGCTAGGGAAACCTTTTCGCCGCTGCCCGCCAGGCGCTGCACCCAGCGTCGGCGGGCGCCGTGGGTCTCCGCCACAGCCGCCGCCACCTTGAGGCCGGGGTCGCCGCCGAAGGCCCGGAAAAGGATGCCCGCGGTTTTCTCCACCTCGGCCAGGGTCACGACGGCCTCCGGATAGGTGTTGCCCGCCGCCTTGGTGATCCAGGTGTGCCAGAGTTTGCCGACCAGTTCTTCCATTATTGCCTTCCTCCGGCGTCTTCGTCGGTCCTCGACAGGGCCGAGAAGCGGGCCTCGTTCTGGCGTGCCTCCTCGTCCCTCACCCAGCGCAGCAGAGGGCCTTGGGGATTGTTGCAGTTGACGGTGCGGCAAGCCGAAAGGCACTGGCCGCATTGGGTACAGGCGAACATCCAGCGTTTGACGTTGCGGGGCTTGAGGCGCATGGGGCAGACGGCGTCGCAGGCGCTGCCGTGGCCTTCCAGGCAGCCCACGCAGTCGATCAGGCGCTGCCGCTCGAAGCCCACCACCATGGCCCGCCGGTTGGCCATCCAGCCGATGCTCTGGAAAATACCGATGGCGCAGGCGTAGCGGCAGAAAAGGTGGCGGGCAAAGAGGAATTCCAGGGTCAGCACCGCCGTGGCGGCTACGAGGAAAATCCCTTCGTACTTGTGCAGCGAGACGGTGAAGAGGCCGTGGTACACCTGGAAGGGCGGCATCAGGTAGGTGAGTCCCACCAGGGCCCAGGCGAAGGCGAAACCCGCGGCGACGGGGAGCACCAGCAGCCAGTAGCGCCGATCCCGCAGGGCCGGGGTGCCGTCGGGCTCCCAGGGGGGCGTCGGTTTGCGGTCCCAGATCGAGTGCCTGCCCGAGGCCGCCAGCATGAGACGGTTGATGGTTTCCACCACGGAGAAATGGGGGCACAACCAGCCGCAGTAGAGACGGCCCCATTTCCAGGCCACGCCGACGATGAGGGCGAGGAGCCCCAGGACCGGCAGGAAAAGGAAGCGGACGATGTTGAAGCCCGCCTCCAGGGAGCCGATACGGCCGGCCAGGAAGTCGTCGCGCCCCAGGTCCCAGGGCAAGGTGAGGAAATAGGCGTGGTTCTCCACCAGGTCGTAGCGGAAAAGGTCGAAGAGGGGGGTGACCGCGAATAGGGTGAAGAACCCCATCTGCGCCAGGAGGCGGCTGCGCTGCAGGGCGGGCTTGCTCATGCGTCGTCGGGCCCGATCAGCGGATAGCGCCAGGACTGGCCGGCCATGGCCCGGGAAAGCCCGAACATGCCCAACAGCACCAGAGCGGAGTGGATGCAGGTGAAGTAGGTGATCACCAGGACCCAGGTCCATTCCCAATGGAGGCCGCCCAGGGCGATGAAGACGGCCGACAGGGCCACGATCAGGATGCCGCCGTAGAGGCTCACAAAGGTGGTTTGCCGCAGATGCTGGCGGGCGAGTGCCGGGGCGCTGTCCCTATGCCTGCGCCAGAGCCAGAACAGGGCGGCAAAGGCGAGCCCCGGCGCCAGCAGCAGGTTGGCCAGGTAGAGGGATTCGGCGGCAACGGCCAGGCCCTGGCCGGGGGCTGCAGGCTCGCTGCCGGGCCTATCTGCCGAAGGTGGCATTGACGATTTCCATCAGGGCGCCGCCGGTTTCCTCGTCGTCGGTGAGGCTCTCCACCAGGGCGGCGCGGCAGGCGGCTGCCACGTCGAAGCCGGATTTGATGAGGGTGGCGGCATAGACCAGGAGCCGGGTGCTCGCCACTTCCTCCAGGTCCCGGTCCTTCAGGGCCCGGAAGGACTTCGCGATGCCGACCAGGCGCCTGGCCAGGTCGGCGTCGCAGCCGGTTTCGCCGATGAGGATGGACTGTTCCCGCTCGCTCCCCGGGAAGTCGAAGCGCAGGGAAACGAAACGCTGGCGGGTCGAGGGCTTGAGGCCCTTCAGGAGATTCTGGTAGCCCGGGTTGTAGGACACCACCAGCATGAAATTGGGGGGCGCCTCGAGGATTTCGCCGGTACGGTCGATGGGCAGGATACGGCGGTCGTCGGCCAGGGGGTGGAGCACCACGGTGGTGTCCTTGCGGGCTTCCACCACCTCGTCCAGGTAGCAGATGCCGCCTTCCCGCACGGCCCGGGTCAGCGGCCCGTCGCACCAGTAGGTGCCCTGGTCGGAAATCAGGTGGCGGCCCACCAGGTCGGCGGCAGTGAGGTCGTCGTGGCAGGCGACGGTGTAGAGCGGCAGCCCCAGGCGGACCGCCATGTGGGAGACGAAGCGGGTCTTGCCGCAGCCGGTGGGGCCCTTGATGAGGAGCGGCAGGCGCTCCCGCCAGGCGTGCTCGAAAAGGGCGATTTCGTTGCCGGAGGGCTCGTAGAAGGGCGGGGGGTTTTCAGTCATTTGAGGCTGATCCAGTAGGCAAGGAGAATGAGGCTGGACACCACCACGAGCCAGCCCTCGAGAAGGAGTCGCCACATCAGGGGGGCACCCCGCAGTTCCATGAAATCGAGGATCACCAGCCGGCCCTTGGCGAAGGCGATGGCCAGCAGGGCGACGATGGCAGTGGTGCCGGCGGCGCCCACCTCCCCCAGCCACCAGGTGACGCCGGTGGCGATCATGAGGATGAGCCAGGCCCGGTGGGCGGGATTCAGGAAAAGGGCGCTCATCGCATCACATACACCAGGGGAAAGAGGACGATCCACAGCAAATCCACCATGTGCCAATAGGCGGCGCCGCTCTCCAGGCCGTGGGCGTCACGGCTGCCGTAAGCGCCCTGGCGGGTCTTCACCCACAGGATGGCGAGGATCACCATGCCGAGGATGACATGCATGAAGTGGAAGAAAGTCAGCGAGATGTAGAACATGTAGAAGGTGTTGGTGGAGAGGGAAATCCCCGCCCCGAACTTGGCGGCGTACTCGAAGACCTTGACCGTCAGGAAGCCGGCTCCGCACAGGAAGCCGAGGCCGATGCGGCGGGCGGCGGCCCGGCTGTCGTCCCGGTGGGCCGCCTGCACGGCGAGGACAACGAACCAGGAGCCGGTCACCAGGAGCAGGGTGTTGAAGGCGCCGGCGTTGCGGTCCAGGGTCTGCTGGTAGAAGTTGAACATTTCCACGTCCTTCGACCGGGCGAAGGCATAGGAGGCGAAGAAGACCGCGAAGGCCAGCATCTCGGCCAGGATGAACACCCAGATGGCCAGGTCGCCGGGGAGGCGGCGGGCCGAAGGCATTTCGGCGGGGTCGAGGGCGAGGGATGTATCGGTCATGGGCCGATGATAGCGGGGGGCGCCGCGGCGAAAATTGATACGCCCTAAAACCGGGGGGGAAGACCCCGCCTGCGCTGGTCGCAGGCGAAAAAAAGGCGCGAACCTTGCGGCCCGCGCCAAAGATTGCGTGGAGGAGAGCTTTACGCGGCTTTTTCTTCCCGGCCGCCGACGAAGAAGCTGGCGACATAGACGAGGAGGCCGATCAGGAATACCACGCCGGTCCATTCACGCATCCAGTAGAAGAGGGCGATCTTGTCCTGGGCGACCATGAAGGGCAGCGGCGTGTCGGAGGCACGCTGCAGCCAGACCTGGAGGATGCCGGCGGCGGTGAGGAACAGGGTGATGAAGACGATGGCGATGGTCATCAGCCAGAAGCTCCACATTTCCATCACTTGCGACTTGTTGCTGTTGGCGGCGCGGCCGCGCAGGATGGGCATGGCGTAGGAGATTATGGTGAGGTTCACCATCACGTAGGCGCCGTAGAAGGCCATGTGGCCGTGGGCGGCGGTGATCTGGGTGCCGTGGGTGTAGTAGTTCACCGGCGCCAGGGTGTGCAGGAAGCCCCAGATGCCGGCACCCAGGAAGGCCATCACGCCGGTGCCCAGCGCCCACAGCACGGCAGCCTTGTTCGGATGCTCGCGGCGGCGGCGGTTCACCATGTTGAAGGCAAACACGGTCATGGCGAAGAACGGGATCGGTTCCAGGGCGGAGAAGATGGAACCCCACCACTGCCAGTATTCCGGCGTGCCGATCCAGTAGTAGTGGTGCCCCGTGCCGATGATGCCGGTGATGAGGGTGAGGGTGACGATGACGTACAGCCACTTCTCGATCACTTCCCGGTCGACGCCGGTGGTCTTGATCAGCACGAAGGCCAGGAAGGCGCCGAGGATCAGTTCCCACACGCCTTCCACCCACAGGTGCACCGTCCACCACCAGAAGAACTTGTCGAGGACGACGTTCACCGGGTTGTAGAAGGAGAACAGGAAGAAGACGGCCAGTCCCCAGAGGCCCAGGAGCAGGACCAGGGAAATGGAGGTCTTCTTGCCCTTCAGCACCGTCATGGAGATGTTGAACAGGAAGGCCAGGGCGACGATGACGATGCCGACCTTGGTGATCAGGGGCTGCTCAAGGAACTCGCGGCCCATGGTCTCCAGGATGTCGTTGCCGGTCATGGCTGCCAGGGTGGAGTAGGGCACCAGCAGGTAGCCCGCCACCGTCAGCGCCGCCGCCACCAGGAAAATCCAGAACATGGCCAGCGCCAGCTTCGGGCTGAACAGTTCGGTTTCCGCCTCTTCCGGGATCATGTAGTAGGCGCCGCCCATGAAGCCCATCAGCAGCCAGACGATGAGGGCGTTGGTGTGGACCATGCGGGCCACGTTGAAGGGAATGTGCGGGAACAGGAAATCGCCGATCACATACTGCAGGCCGAGAATCAGGCCGAACAGGATCTGGGCGACGAAAAGTCCGATGGCCGCGATGAAGTAGGGTTTTGCAACCGCTTGGGATTTGTATTGCATTATCGGGTCTCCCTTTCGATCAGCCCTGGATATTGGGCGGCCAGTTGGCGTCGTTGACCGAGTTCACGTGCTTCAGGAAGGCCACGAGGGCATCCAGCTGAGCGTCCGTGAAGTTGAACTGCGGCATGCTGCGACGTCCCGGGATGCCCTCCTTCGGACGGGCCTTGATGAAGGCCTTGACGCCCTCATCGCCGTAGCGGGCGACGACATTGCCCAGCTCCGGCGCGAAGTACGCCCCTTCGCCCATCAAGGTGTGGCAGCCGACGCAGTCGTTGGTCTCCCAGAGCTTCTTGCCCTCGGCGATCTGAGGGGTGATGTTCTGCCGCATGTCACGTTTGGGTAATTGCGAGTGTGTGTCGAACGAGAGCGCAAGGAACAGGAGGAAGAAGAACACTGTCCCCCCGTAGAAAATATTGCGCGCCATCGACTTGGTGAAAGCGCCGCTCATGGTGAATCCCCCTTTCTAGGAATGGTGTGGCAGGGGGATGGTAGGTTTTGAGAAAGTATGCAACCTTGATTCGGGTTAAGAAATCGGGGGCGTAGGCTAAAGTAAGGTAAAGGCCTTACGACCCATGGGGAATACCACATTGCATGGCACCCGTGCGACCGGACGGGGCAGGGGATTTGCTGGCCTGCTAGATGACTTCGAGCAGCTTGGCGCGTAGCGCCTCGGCTTCCCGCTTGCCTTCCCGGGACATGACGATGGTGTGGTACCACTCGTCGAAGAGGGCCCTAAGGCTGGCGTGGTCATGGCACCGGTCGATACGGTCCAGGAGGGAGCTGGCGCCCAGGGAGCCGACGAAGGCATTGAGGGTGTTGAGCATGAAATTCCGGGCCTTCTGCAGGGATACCAGGTCCGTCTCGGCCGGCAATTCCCGGAAGGCCGTCACCGGCGGCAGCGGAGCGGGCGGCGCTGCCGCTTCGCCAGCGGCATTGGTGACCGCCGCCACCTCGATGTAGCCCGCTTCCTCCAGCATGCCCAGGGTATGCTGGAGATCGTCGGATTGCAGCATGGCCCGCAGGTCGTCGACGGTACGCTTGCCATCGACGAAGATGAGCACACGGCGTACCCGCGGCGTCAGGCCGCCGGTCTTGGTTTCGATCTCCTCCTGACCCTTGCGGGTCTTGGCAAACACGACGCCCATAGATGTCTCCTCGAAGTAGGCGTTTCGTTCTATTTTGAGGATTATTGTATATAAAAAAACCCGCCCGGAATGGGGCGGGTTTCTATTGGGCGCCGAAAATCAGGCGGCGGCCTGGGTCGGGATCTTGTGGCCCTGCCGGGTGATCCGGTTCTGGGAATCCACGTAGATCAGCACGGGCTCGTGCTTGCTGAGTTCGATTTCGTTGTAGACGGAGAAGGTGGCGATGATGAGGATGTCGCCGGGGGCGGCCTTGCGGGCTGCCGAGCCGTTTACGGAAATGACGCCCGAACCCCGTTCCGCACGAATGGCATAGGTGGTGAAGCGCTCGCCATTATTGACATTCCAGATGTCGATCTGCTCGTACTCGCGGATATTGGCTGCATCCAGCAAATCCTCGTCGATGGCGCAGGAACCCTCGTAGTGGAGTTCCGAATGGGTCGCCGTAACGCGGTGAAGCTTGGACTTCAGCATCGTTCTCTGCATGGCGTCAGTCATCCAAGTAATAATTGGGGGAAGGGAATTTTAACGGCAAATCGCCCTCTGTCAATCCGCGTTTTTCTGCTCTTGCTGCGCCGCGTCAAACTTCCTGATTGTCGATCAGCCGGGTGGCCCCCAGGCGGGAGGCGGCAACCACAACCAGCGGGGCATCCGGGGTGGCCGGGGGGAGCAGGTCCGCCTGTTGGCGCACTGCAACATAATCGGTCGCCCAGCCGTGGCTGTCGAGACTCGCTGCCGCTTCCCTTTCGAGACGGGCGTAATCCCGTTCACCATGGCGCAAGGCGTCGCAAATGCGTGAAATTTCCCGGCGCAGGCGCGGGGCTTCGGCGCGCTCGGCGGAGGACAGGTAGCCGTTGCGGGACGACAGTGCCAGGCCATCTTCGGCCCGCACCGTTTCGCCGCCCACGACCTCGATGGGCAGGGCCAGTTGGCGGACCATGTTGCGGATGACCATGAGCTGCTGGTAATCCTTCTTGCCAAAGAGGGCGGCCTGGGGCTGCACGCAATTGAAGAGCTTCAATACCACCGTGGCGACGCCCCGGAAGTGGCCGGGGCGGAATTCCCCCTCCAGGAGGCCCTGGATTTCCGGCGGTTCCAACATGTACTGCTGGGGCTCGGGGTAGAGGTCGGCCTCGGTGGGGGCGAACAGGACGTCGACCCCGGCGGCCTCCAGCTTTTCGCAATCGGCCTGGAAGGTGCGGGGGTACTTGTCGAAATCCTCGCCGGGGCCGAATTGCAGGCGGTTGACGAAAATGCTCGCCACCACCGTGTCGGCGTGGGCCCGGGCCTGGCGCATGAGGCTGATGTGGCCGGCGTGGAGATTGCCCATGGTGGGCACGAAGGCGACGCGGCCGCGGTTCCTGAGGGCGGATCGGAGGTCGGCGATGGGGGCGTGGATTTCCATGTCAGTAGGTATGCTCGGGACCGGGGAAGGAGCCGTCCTTGACGGCGCGGACGTAGGCTTCGACGGCGGCCTGGAGGCTGCCGGCGCCGGCCATGAAATTCTTCACGAACTTGGCCTTGCGGCCCGGGGCCACGTCCAGCATGTCGTGGAGCACCAGCACCTGGCCGGAGCATTCGGCGCCGGCGCCGATGCCGATGGTGGGAATGGAGAGGAGGCGGGTCACCTCGGCGGCCAGGGCGGCGGGGATGGCTTCCAGGACGATGAGGCTGGCGCCGGCTTCCTGAAGGGCGAGGGCCTCTTCCTTGAGCCGGACGGCGGCCGAGTCGGAGCGGCCCTGGACCTTGTAGCCCCCCAGCTGGTTCACCGACTGGGGCGTCAGGCCGATGTGGGAGCAGACCGGGATGCCTCGGCTGGTGAGGAAGCGGGTGGTGGCGACCATTTCGAGGCCGCCTTCGATCTTGACCATCTGGGCGCCGGCGGCCATGAGCTGGACGGCGTTCCTGAAGGTCTCCTCGGGGGATATCTGGGAGGTGCCGAAGGGCATGTCGGTCACCACTAGGGCGCGCTGGGAGCCGCGGACGACGGCGGCGGTGTGGTAGGCCATGTCGGCCAGAGTCACGGGCAGGGTGGAGTCGTGGCCCTGCAGGACCATGCCGAGGGAATCGCCGATGAGCATCATCTCGACGCCGCAGGCGTCGAGCAGCCTGGCGAAGCTGGCGTCGTAGCAGGTGAGGGTGGCGATCTTCTCGCCGGCTTCCCGCATCTTGGCCAGGTCGGTGTGGGTCAGGCGGCGGGTTTGGCTTTGGGCGGACATTGGGGGCGGGTCCTCATGACCTGAAGATGAAAAAGACGGCGCCAAGGATACACAGGGCTGCCCACAGGTAGTCAAGTTTCAGGGGCTGGCCCATGTAGAAGACGACGAAGGGCACGAACACCGACAGGGTGATGACTTCCTGCAGGATCTTCAGTTGGGCGAGGCTGAGTTCGGTATTGCCGATGCGGTTGGCCGGCACCTGGATCAGGTACTCGAAGAGGGCGATGCCCCAGGAGATCAGGGCAGCGACCCACCAGGGCTTCTCGTTGAGGTGCTTCAGGTGGGCGTACCAGGCGAAGGTCATGAAGACGTTCGACAGTCCCAGCAGGATGGCCGTCTGCCAGATGACCGGGATGTTCATAGGCGCTCGATGGCCTGGTTGGCCACCGCCGGCAG
Source organism: Rhodocyclaceae bacterium (assembly GCA_018261935.1). Lineage (GTDB taxonomy): Bacteria > Pseudomonadota > Gammaproteobacteria > Burkholderiales > Rhodocyclaceae > JAGTRP01. Next base: position 231,366 of record JAGTRP010000001.1, on the reverse strand, counting down.
CCAGGCGGCCACCGTGCCGCGGCCGGGAATGGCCAGGTCGGGCGCGATCTCGGCCAGGGGAGCGAGGACGAAGGCCCGCAGGTGGAGCCGCGGGTGGGGCAGGATCAGGGCCGGGCTATCGAGGACCAGATCCTCGTAGAGCAGGAGATCCAGATCCAGGGTGCGGGGGCCGTTCCTTTCCAGGCGGACGCGGCCGAAACAGTTTTCCAGCCCGAGCAGTGTTTCCAGGAGTTCCTGGGGCGCCTGGGAGGTTTCGATATGGGCGACGGCGTTGATGAAGTCGGGCTGGCCGGCGAGGCCCACCGGCGCCGTGCGGTAGAGGGAGGAGGCCTGGACCAGCCTCACCCCTTCGAGTCCTGCCAGGGCTTCCAGGGCCGCCCGCACGGTGGCCGCCGGGTCGCCCAGATTGGCGCCCAGGGCGATATACGCTGATTTCATGCCTGGGCGGCGGGAACGCTTTCGCTGCTCTGGGGCTTCTTGCGGCGGCGGCGCCGCTTCTTGTCGCCGGATTTTTCGGGAAGCAGCATTTCGGCCCGCTCCTCCCCTTCCGCCTTCTGGAAGCGGGTCCACCAATCGGCCAGTTCCGGCTCGATTTCACCCGACTCGGCCCGCAGCACCAGGAAGTCGTAAGCGGCGCGGAAGCGGGGCTGCTCCAGGAGGTTGTAGGGGCGCTTGCCGGCCCGGTACTCGAAGCGCGGCTGCAGGGCCCAGATTTCCTTGATGTCGCCGGCGATGCGCCGGGTGATGGCAAGCTTTTCGGCCTGCACGTCGAGCACCTCGTCCATGGCCGTGTACAGGGCTGGAATGCGCAGTTCGCCCTTGTTCTTGAGCTTTTCCCACTGGCCCAGGACTTCGTGCCAGAGGAGGGTGGCGAACAGGAAGCCGGGGGAAATGGGCTTGCCCTTGAGGACCCGGTCGTCGGTGTTGGCCAGGGCCAGCATGACGAATCGCTCGCCCATGGGCTGCTCCAGGATGACGTCCAGGAGCGGCAGCAGCCCGTGGTGCAGCCCTTCCTGGCGCAGCTGGGTGAGGCAGCGCACCGAGTAGCCCGAGGTCAGGAGCTTCAGCATCTCGTCGAAGAGACGGGCGGCGGGGACGTTTTCCAGCAGTTCGGCCATTTCCCGGATCGGCGTGCGGGCCGCCGGGTCGATGATGAGCCCCAGCTTGGCCGCCAGGCGCACGGCCCGCAGCATGCGCACCGGGTCTTCCCGGTAGCGCTTCTTCGGCTCGCCGATCATGCGCAGGGTCTTCTGCTTGATGTCGGCGACGCCGTGGTGGTAATCGATGATGGTCTCGGTGGCCGGGTCGTAATAGAGGGCGTTGGCCGTGAAATCCCGCCGGGCCGCATCCTCGGCCTGGGTGCCGAAGACGTTGTCGTGGAGGACGCGGCCGTGCTCGTCGGTCTTGGCGTCGTCGCCCAGGGTGCCGCGGAAGGTGGTGACCTCCATGGTCTCGGCTCCCATCATCACGTGAACGATCTGGAAGCGGCGGCCGATGATGCGGGAGCGCCGGAAGCACTGCTTCACCTGTTCCGGCGTCGCATCGGTGGCGATGTCGAAATCCTTGGGCGTCTGGCCGATAAGCAGGTCGCGCACCGCGCCGCCGACTACGAAGGCCTTGTAGCCCTGGCTCTGCAGGCCCTCGCAGACGCGCCGGCTGCCGGAGCTGAGCTGGTTGCGGGTGATGCCGTGGGTGGCGACGGGGATGACGGCCGGTGCGGAGTCGACGGCCTTGTTGTTCTTGCCGCTGAAAACGCGGGAAATGAATTTGCGGATCACGGGGTAGCGAGAGGCGGGCGCAGAAAGCGCCGCGGAAAAATTAGAATTCTACCGCATCTAGCGCAGACTGATGATTTTCCAGCCATTTTGAGCGGCATGGGCGCGCAGGGTCGGGTCCGGGTCCACCGCCACCGGGTCGCTGACCCGGGCCAGCAGGGGCAGATCGTTCAGGGAATCGCTGTAGAACCAGCTCTTCTCGAAGCCTCCCCACCACAGGCCGAGGGATTCCAGCCAGGCATCGACCCGGGTGATCTTGCCTTCCCGGAAGGAGGGGGTGCCCCGGGGGCCGCCGGTGAAGCGGCCGTCTTCCCAGGCCGGGATGGTGGCGATGAGGTGGGCGAAGCCGAATTCCCGGGCCACCGGGCCGGTGACGAAGCTGTTGGTGGCGGTGACCAGGGCGCAGAGGTCGCCGGCGGCCAGGTGACGATTGACCAGGTCCCGGGCGGCCTGGCCGATGAGGGGGCGGATGTGCTGGGCCATGAATTCCCGGTGCCAGGCATCGAGCTGCTCCCGGGGATGGCGGGTCAGCGGCGCCAGCTGGAAGGCGAGGAATTCCTGGATATCCAGGGTGCCGGCCTTGTACTGCTCGTAGAACTCGACGTTCTTGGCCTCCTGGACTTCCCGGTCCACCACGCCCTTGCCGATGAGGAACTGGGCCCACTCGAAATCCGAGTCGCCGGACAGCAGGGTGTTGTCGAGATCGAAAAGGGCGAGATTCATGGTCAGGTTTCCAGGGGGGCCAGCAGCACCTCCCGCAGCAGCGGCAGGGTGATGGGGCGCTTGTGTTCGAGGGAGTAGCGGTCGAGGGCCACGATGATGCCGGACAGGATGCGCATGTCCCGGGGGGCGTGGCGCAGGAGGTAATTGATGGCTTCGGGCCCCAGCTTCAGGGCCCGCTCCCGGGCCTGGGCGGCGATGGCGTCGGCCTTCTCCCCGTCGGACAGGGGCAGCAGGCGGTAAATGAGGCCGGAGCCGAGGCGGGTGCGCAGGTCTTCCCGCACCGCCAGGTGGACCGGCGGCTGCCGCACGGCGGTGAGCAGCCGGCCGCCGCCCATGCGCAGCCGGTTGAAATGGTTGAAGAGGGCGATCTGGCCGGCTTCGCTCAGGGCTTCCACTTGGTCCACCGCCAGTTGGTCGCTCTCCGGGGCGCCGGCAAGGTCCGGGTCGGCGGCGGCATCGATCAAGTCGAAGCCGCTGGCCTGGAGCAGGTGGGTCTTGCCGGAACCGGGTTCGCCCCAAAGACAGAAGGAAGGGTCCGTCCGCTCCCCCGCCAGCCAGGCCGTCAGGGCCGCCAGGGTCTCCCCGTTGCCGCCGGGGACGAAATTGTCCAGGGAAGGCGGGCTGGCAGGCAGGAGGTCGAGAAGAAGCTGGCGCATGGGAAAAACGGGTTGGAATTCTGGTGGGCGACGGATTCTAACACTGTCGCCCAGCGGTCCCCATCACCCTGCCCGGTTACTCCAGAAAGCCTTCAGCCGCCGGGCGCTGTCGATTTCCCGCAGGGAGTCGATGGCGCCCATGCGCCACGCCCGGCCGGCGGCATGGAGGGCGCGGTAGTACTGGTCGGGATCGTAGCTCACCAGGAGGAGATCCACGCCGGCATCCAGGGCGCTTGTCGCCGCCCGGCCGATGCCGTCGGCGTAGACCGCTCCCATGTTGAGGTCGTCAGTCATGAGCAGCCCCCGGTAGCCCCATTTTTCCCGCAGCAGCCCCTGGGCCACGGCCTTCGACAGGGATGCCGGGTGTTTCGGGTCGATGGCGGGCAGGGTGACGTGGGCCAGCATCATGGCTGCTCCCGTGCGGGCCGTGACCTCGCGGAAGGGGTGCCAGTCGGCGGCCAACTGCTCCGGGGTGGCGTCGAGGCGGGACTTGACCAGATGGGTATCGCCCCGCACCCGCCCGAGGCCGGGGAAATGCTTCACCGTCGGCTGGACGCCGGCCCGCACCAAGCCGCTGCCGTAGGCGGTCGCCACGGCGGTGACCACGGCCGGGTCGGCGGAGATGGCGCGCTCGCCGATGCGGGTGTGGAGGTCGGGCCAGCCGTCGGCGGCCCGGGGCTTCAAATCCACCACCGGCGACAGGTTGAGATTGACGCCGAGGTTTGCCAGTGCCCGTCCCTGGCGCTCGCCGTACTCCCTGGCCCGCAGGGGCAGACTGTCCGCCGGGCCGGCATGGGCCAGGCTGGAGAGGGGCGGCAAGAGCTCGACGAGGGGCGACAGGTGGGAAACCGACCCGCCCTCCTGGTCGGCGGCGATGAACAGGGGCGGCAGTCCGGCCGCCCGCCGGCTTGCCTGCAGGGCGTCGATCTTCTGCCGGATAAGGTCGGCGGAAGCACCCCGCAGGTTGGCCCGGCTGAGGTAGATGCCGCCGATCAGGCCCCGCTCGGCCAGGGGGCGGATGCTTTCGAAATCCCGGAAGCCGACCACGAAATGGGCTCCCAGGCGGCGCATGACCGGATTGGCGGCCAGGACTTCGTGCTGTTGCCAGCGGAACCAGGCCTCATTGCCGACGGTGATGGCGGCGACGGCTGCCATGGCCAGGATTCGGAGCCGGTTTTCCAGCCTGGGCATTCGGCCGGCCGCCTGACCGAGACTGCGGCCGGCGAGCCAGATGCCAAGGGCGGCGGCGAGGAGCAGCAGGGGCATTTCCATATCCCGGAAGCGGTAGAGGAGGGGGTGCTTGAGGTGGATCGCCACCCACAGGAGTCCGGCGATCCATCCCCAGCGCAGGATGTGTTTGAGCATGGCAGCCCCTCACTCGCCGCAGTGGCCGGGGCGGGCGAGGCCCAGGCCGTACCAGTCCAAGCGCCGGGTGGTGAGCATGATGGCGCCCAGGGCCAGGAAGAGGAGCAGGCTGCCCATGAGGAGGGAGTTGTCCTCCGACTGCAGGACCCCGTAAAGCACTCCATAGAGGCCGGTGAACCCGGCGCCGAAGGCCAGGGCGGGCCGGGCGCCGCCGAAGACCCCCGACAGGTAGGCGGTGACGAGCCCGATGCAACCCATGGCCGAGGCCAAGTAGGCCCAGGCGAAGGGCAGATGCTCGGAGAGGGCGATGAGGAGCAGGAAGAAGATGGCGAGGGCGAGACCCACCAGCAGGTATTGCATGAAGTGCATGGGCCGCCGGCGCAGGATTTCCCCCAGGAAGAAGGCGGCGAAGGTCAGCACGATGAAGAGGCTGCCGTATTTCACAGCCCGCTCCGACTGGAGATAGATATTCACCGGCTCCATGAAGGCGATTTCCAGCACTTCGCCGCCGCTGCCGTTGGCCTTCAGGGCGTTGTCGAAGTTGCGGGCGAGATGGGAGATTTCCCACTGGGCCTCGAAGCCGCTTGCGGACACTTTCCGGGTGCGGGGCAGGAAGCGGCCCTGGAAGCTGGGATGCCGCCAGTCGGAGGCAAGGGTGACGGTGTTGGCCTCGGCGGTGGGGGCGATGGCCAGGCGCTCGGTGCCGGTCAGGTTGAGGGGGAAGGAGAAGTCGAACCGGCTCGGGGAAACGGGATCCAGCCTGCCGAGGGGAATGGAAACCTGCTGCCCCGGCAGGCTCGGGTTGCCGCCGGCCTTGAACTGGTACTTGGCGCCGTTGATCAGCACGTCCGGATCGTTGTCCATGCCCCGCAGGTCCGAGAGTCCCAGCAGCAGGTCGGCATGGGCTTCGAGGATGTCAGCCCGCGGGTCCAGGCCCAGATGGGCCGGGACGGGAATGTTGCCTGCCAGGGTCAGGTTGAGGTGGAAAAGCCGGGCCTTGTAGATTCCCCGGCTGCGGGATTCCACCGTCGCTTGGCCCTTGATGTCCAGGCGGGCGGCGGGCAGGAAGAGCACCCGCTCCGCCTGCTTGCGGACGGTGGTTTCCCGGCCGCTGGCGTCCTTGGCGGTCTCCGGCGGCAGCAGCTCCCGGTAGCGGACGGCCAGCACCGGGCCGACCAGGGTTTGCGGCCCGGCGGCCGTCTGGGCGATGTTGTTCTGCACCTCGGCCTGGCGCTGGCTGCGCTGGGTGATCTGGCCCTGGATGAGGGACAGGGGCACCATCAGCAGCAGGATCAGGAGGCCGATAGTGGCGAGCTTGAAAAAGAGTTTGCGGTCCATGGTTCTTCCCTTCGTGGTATCGGATGAAGGGAGCGTACCGGGGACCGGTGAAGAGCCTCGGAAGGGCGAGTGAAGCCAGCGTGAAGGGAGAATGAAGCGGGCTAGCGGGAGAGTGGAAGGATAAGCATCGCCTCGCCCCCACCCTCCGGGTGGTTGCCGAACCGGGCGTCGCCACCGTGGAGCCGCGCCACTTCCCGCACGAAGGGCAGGCCGAGGCCGGTGCTCTTCTGGCCGGTGGCCGGGCGGGGCAGGGAATAGAAGCGCTCGAAGAGGTGGGGCAGGGCGTAGTCCGGGGCGCCGTCCCCGTGGTCGCGGACGGCGATTTCCACCCGCTCGTCCCGTTCAGCCAGGGTGAGGTCGATGGGGTTGCCGGGAGGGGAAAATTCGATGGCGTTGTCCAGGAGGTTGGACAAGGCCTGCTGGAGGAGGAAAGCGTCCCCCCGTAGCCGGCCTTCGGTCCGGGCATCCAGGCGGCAGGCGAGTTGGCGGCCTTCCAGGGCGGCGGCCCGGGAGGCGATGCATTGCCGCGCCACCTCCGCCATGGAAATCTCCGCCCGGCCTTCCGGTGACTGGAGTTGCTCGACCCGGGCCAGCAAGAGCATGCGCTCGATGATCTGCTGCAGGCGCCGGCCCTGGTCCGCGATACTGCGGGAAAAGCGGCGGCGATCCTCGGCGGGCGGGTCTTCCTCCAGCAATTCGGCGGCTCCGACCACGGCGGTCAGCGGGCTCTTCATTTCGTGGGCCAGGTTCTGGACGTACTTCTCCACGTACTGCTTGCCCTCCAGCTTCTCCCGCATGGCCGCCAGGGCCTTGGCCAGTTCGGAAAATTGGGTGCCGCCGGTGGTGGGAGGCTCGGCCCGGCGCCCGGCGGCCACTTCCCGGGCGTAGGCCTGCAGGCGGTTGATGGAGAAGGTGAGCCAGGCCGAGAAGGCAAGGCCGATGAAGGCCGAGGCCGCCAGCAGGACGAGGCCGGCTTTCTTCACCCGGGTCGCCGCCCGGCTGATGTAGGGCTGCACAGAGGCGATCGGCTTGGCGACCGAAAGGACGCCGATCAAATCACCCTGCCAGAAGATCGGCGCCGCCACGTACATGACCGAGGAACCGGGATCGTCGGGGTCTTCCCGGGTGCTGCGGGCGCCGTACTCGCCTCGCAGCACCCGGGCCACGTCCCGCCACCGGGAGTAGTCGGCGCCCCGGGCGCTGCCTTCGGAGTCGTAGACGACGATGCCCCGGGCGTCGGTGACATAGACCCGGAAATCCACCGAATCCTTCTGAACGCCGGAGATGGAGGCTTGCGGCGTCCGGCGGATGGCGGCCCGGACGGAGGCGGCGAAGCTGCCGGTGCCGATGCGACCGCCGGCGAGGTCCTGGGCTGCCAGTTCGGCGAGAAGATGGGCCGTGTCCACCAGGGTTTCCTCGGTGGCCTGCCGGATGCCGGGCTCGGTCTCATGGCTGAAGATGTTGAGGACGAACCAGGCCGCCAAACCGACCACGAGGAAATAGCCGAGGAAGAGCCGGACCGAAATGTTCACGGGGTGGCGAGGCTGTAGCCCAGGCCCCGGTGGGTAACGACGGGGTCGTGGTCCGGGGTGACGGCCCGCAGCTTGGCCCGCAGGGTCTTGATATGGGTATCCACCGTGCGGTCCGTGGTTTCCGGGGCGTCCTGCCAGACCGCGTCCATGATGCGCTCCCGGCTCAGGACCCGGCCGGGGCGTTCCAGGAGCAGGGCCAGCAGCAGGTATTCGTAGCGGGTGAGGTTGAGCCAGGTGCCGCAGTAGGCGATGCGCAGGCCTTCCGGGTCGGTTTCAAAACCGTTGCCGGCCTGGGGCGCCGGGGCCGCAGCCGATGGCTCGGGGCGGGCCCGGCGCAGGATGGCCCGGACCCGGGAAACCACTTCCCGGGGGCTAAAGGGCTTGGCCACGTAGTCGTCGGCTCCCAGTTCCAGGCCGACGATGCGGTCCACCTCGTGGTCGCGGGCGGTGAGGAAAATCACCGGTACTTCGGAATGGCGGCGCAGGCTGCGGCAGACGTCGAAGCCGCTCATGTCGGGCAGCCCCACGTCGAGAATGACCAGGGCGTAACGGCCGCTGCCGGCGAGCCCCACCGCCTCTTGGCCGAGGCCGCAGCGGTCGGATGTGAAACCCTCGGTGCGCAAGGCGTAGGCGAGGGTGTCGGCAATGGCCGGCTCATCATCGACGATCAGGATGTGCATGGCTCTATCATAACCCGCCGGGGTGGCGGTGGCTTTGGCGAACGGTTGTCCCGCGCTTTCGGGTAAAATCGCGGTTTTTCTCCGGGGGCCCGGAATTCTCCTGGCCCCGCCGACCCATCGGAACACGCCATGACCCAGAACAGCTCCCTTTCCTACCGCGATGCCGGTGTCGATATCGATGCCGGGGATGCCCTTGTCGACCGCATCAAGCCGCTGGCCAAGAAGACCCTGCGCGACGGCGTGCTGGGCGGCATCGGCGGTTTCGGGGCTCTGTTCGAAGTGCCCAAGCGCTACAAGGAGCCGGTGCTGGTATCCGGCACCGACGGCGTCGGCACCAAGCTGAAGCTCGCCTTCCAACTCAATCGCCACGACACCGTCGGGCAGGACCTGGTGGCCATGAGCGTCAATGACATCCTGGTCCAGGGCGCCGAGTCCTTGTTCTTCCTCGATTACTTCGCCTGCGGCAAGCTCCACGTGGATACCGCCGCCAGCGTCGTCGGCGGCATCGCCCGGGGCTGCGAGCTGGCCGGTTGCGCCCTCATCGGCGGCGAGACCGCCGAAATGCCGGGCATGTACCCGGACGGCGAATACGACCTGGCCGGCTTCGCCGTCGGCGTGGTCGAAAAGTCCAGGATCATCGACGGTTCCACCATCCAGCCCGGCGACGTGGTGCTCGGCCTGGCTTCCTCCGGTGCCCATTCCAACGGCTATTCCCTGGTCCGCAAGATCATCGAGCGGGCCAATCCGGACATGAACGCTCCCTTCGACGGCGAGCGCACCCTGTCCGACGTGGTCATGGCTCCGACCCGCATCTACGTGAAGCCCGTCCTGAAGCTGATGGAAAAGCTGCCGGTCAAGGGCATGGCCCACATCACCGGCGGCGGCCTGCTCGAGAACGTTCCCCGCGTCCTGCCGGACAACACCGTGGCCGTGCTGCAGAAATCCGCCTGGCCGCGGCCCAAGCTCTTCGACTGGATGCAGGCCGAAGGCAACGTGGCCGAGAACGAGATGCACCGCGTCTTCAACTGCGGCATCGGCATGGTGGTGGTGGTCGCCGCCGAGCATGCCGACGCGGCCCTGGCCGAACTGAAGGCGGCTGGGGAGCAGGTCTATCGCATCGGCGAAATCCGCGCCCGCTCGGGCGACGAGGCCCAGACCCGGGTCGAATAAGCTCCAGGGCTTGAGGCGGGGCGGCCGGCCCCTTCTCCCGAGGGACTGCCCTCCAGCCTTCCTCCGGCCATCGAGGCCCATCCGGGATTTTTCTACTGACCTTATGGTCAGTATTCAAAAATCATCGTTGGGCCTCTTCTCATGTTCACTTCCCGAAAACGTTTGCTGGTGGTCGTCCTGGCCCTGCTCGGGCTGGTCGGCCTCGGCTACGTCGCCTACAGCGTGAATCGCCAGCCGGCCGGCGGGTTGGCCATGCCCCGGGGGGCAGCGGCCCCGGGCAAGCCGGGAGCGGGCGGGCCGCCGGGGGGCTTCGCGGTGGCGGTGGAGACGGCCCGGGTGGCCGCCACCGATTTCATCGACGAGGCTGGCGCTGTCGGCACCCTCAAGTCCAACGAGTCGGTGGTGCTGCGGCCGGAGACGCCGGGCCGGGTGGCCGCCATCCATTTCAAGGACGGCACCCCGGTGGCCAAGGGCAGCGTGCTGCTCGCCCTGGACTCTGCGGTTCAGGATGCCGAGCTGCAGCAGGCCCGGGCCAATCTCGCCCTGGCCGAGACCAACTATCGGCGCAGCCAGGAATTGCTTGCCCGGAAGTTCATCAGCCAGCAGGCCCTGGACAACGTAGCGGCGACCCTGAAGATCCAGCAGGCGGCGGTGCGGCTGGCCGAGGCCAAGGTCGGCAAGATGCGGATCAGGGCGCCCTTCGATGGCGTCGTCGGCCTGCGCAACGTCAGCATCGGGGATTACGTCAAGGAAGGGCAGGACCTCATCAATATCGAGGATGTGGGCACCCTGAAAGTCGATTTCCGGCTGCCGGAGGCCTACCTCGGCCGCGTCGACAAGGGCCTGCCGGTGGCGGTGAACAGCGACGCCCTGCCGGGGCAGAGCTTCAGGGCGGTGCTGGATGCCGTCGATCCCCTGGTGGACCAGAATGGCCGTTCCATTTCCTGCCGGGCCCGGCTCGACAATCCCGAGGGGTCGCTGAGTCCCGGGATGTTTGTACGGGTGCGCCTCATTTTCGGCCAGCGCAACAACGCCCTGATGATCCCGGAACAGGCCCTGGTGGCCGGGGCAGCCCCGACGGTGTTCAAGGTGGTGGATGGCAAGGCGACGGCGGTCAAGGTGCGGATCGGGGTGCGGCGCACCGGCCAGGTGGAAGTGGTGGACGGCCTGGCGGCCGGCGACCTGGTCGTCACCGCCGGCCAGCTCAAGCTCCGCGAGGGGGCGCCGGTGCGGGCCATCGGCGAGGGCGCCCCGGCAGCCCGGGGGGCGGCGGCCATGCAGACGGCTGAAGCCAAATGAATCTTCCGGAGCTGTGCATCCGGCGGCCGGTTTTCGCCACCGTGCTGTCCCTGGTGGTGATGCTGGTGGGCGTCGTTTCCTATACCCGGCTGCCGGTGCGGGAATATCCCAAGATCGACGAGCCGGTAGTGACGGTGGATACCACCTACCGGGGCGCCTCGGCGGAGATTATCGAGTCCCAGGTGACCAAGCCCCTGGAGGATTCCCTGGCCGGGATCGAGGGGGTGGAAGTCATCACCTCCATTTCCCGGGCCGAGAACAGCCAGATCTCGATCCGCTTCAAATTGGAGCGCAATCCGGATTCCGCCGCCGCCGATGTCCGCGACCGGGTCTCCCGGGTCCGCAACAAGCTGCCGGAGACGGTGGATGAGCCGGTGATCGCCAAGGTGGAGGCCGACGCCAACCCGATCATCTGGATCGCCTTCTCCTCCGACAAGCACTCGGCCCTGGAAGTGACCGACGTCGCCAGCCGCATCGTCAAGCCCCGGCTCCAGACCCTGCCGGGGGCGGCGGACGTGCGCATTTTCGGCGACCGCCAGTTCGCCATGCGGGTCTGGCTCGACCGGGAACGCCTGGCCGCCTACCAGCTCACCCCGGCCGACGTGGAAGACGCGCTGCGCAAGCAAAATGTCGAGGTGCCGGCGGGGCGCATCGAGAGCCGGGAGCGGGAGTTCTCGGTGGTGGCCGACACCGATCTGCGGCGTCCGGAGGAGTTCGAATCCATCGTGGTCAAGACGGTGAACGGGTACCCGGTGCACATCCACGACGTAGGCCAGGTGGAGATCGGAGCGGCCTCGGAGCGCAGCTCGGTGCGCTTCAACGGCAAGTCGGCCGTCGCCCTCGGGGTGGTCAAGCAGGCCACGGCCAATCCCCTGGAATTGTCCCGGGCCCTGCGGGCCGAGCTGCCCAGGGTCATCAACGAACTGCCCCCCGGCATGCGGGCGGACATCGCCTACGATTCCTCCATCTTCATCGAGCGCTCCATCCAGGCGGTTTTCCATACGGTGGGTGAAGCCATCCTGCTGGTGCTGGCCATCATCTTCTTCTTCCTGCGGAATTTCCGGGCCACCTTCATTCCCCTGGTGACCATTCCGGTCTCCCTGGTGGGGGCCTTCGCCCTCATGTTCGTCATGGGCTTCACCATCAACACCCTGACCCTGCTGGCCCTGGTGCTGGCCATCGGCCTCGTGGTGGATGACGCCATCGTGGTGCTGGAGAACGTCTTCCGCCACATCGAGGCGGGGATGCCGCGCCGGCAGGCCGCCTTCCTGGGGGCGAAGGAAATCGCCTTCGCGGTGATGGCCATGACCCTGACCTTGGCGGCGGTCTATGCCCCGGTGGCCTTCATGACCGGGCGCACCGGCAAGCTCTTCATCGAATTCGCCCTGACCCTGGCCGGCGCCGTGCTGGTCTCCGGCTTCGTGGCCCTCACCCTGTCCCCCATGATGTGCTCCCTGCTCCTGCGGCAGGAGGAGAAACACGGCCGGGTCTTCCTCGCCGTCGAGGGCTTCCTCGCCTGGCTCACCAACGGCTACCGGCGGGTGCTTGCCGCCTCCCTGCAGCGGCGCTGGATCGTCATGGCCGCTTTCCTGGCGGTGGCGGGGGGCTGCGCCATTCTCCTCAACCTCCTGAAATCGGAGCTGGCGCCGGTGGAGGACCGGGGCATCATCCTCGGCGTCTTCCAGGGGCCGGAAGGCGCGACCATCGACTACACCGACAAGTACGCCCGGGAGATCGAAGGCATCTACAGCCAGACCCGGGACGTGGAGCGCTACTTCGTGGTGGCCGGCAATCCCGTCGTCAGCCAGGGCATCTCCTTCGTCGGCCTCACCGACTGGGACGACCGCAGGCGGGGCTCGCCGGAGGTGGCCAAGGAACTGTTCCCGCGCTTCATGGGCATTCCGGGTGTGCTCGCCTTCCCGGTCACGCCGCCCTCCCTGGGCCAGAACCCGCGGGAGCGGCCCATCAACTTCGTCATCGCCACTTCCGCCAGCTACGAGGAATTGCAGCAGGTGACCGACCAGTTCCTGGGAGAAATCGCCAGGAACCCGGGGCTCACCAATGTGGACACCGACTTGAAACTCAACAAGCCGGAGCTGTCGGTGACCGTGGCCCGGGACAAGGCGGCCGACCTCGGGGTGCCGGTGGAAACCATCGGCCGCACCCTGGAGACCATGCTCGGCGGCCGCAAGGTGACCCGCTTCAAGCGCGCCGGCGAGCAATACGACGTGATCGTCCAGGTGGCCGACGCCAACCGCACCACGCCGAACGACATCAGCGGCATTTACGCCCGGGGCAAGGACGGCGCCATGATCTCCCTGGACAACCTGGTGAAGATCCGGGAAACCATTTCGCCCCGGGAATTGAACCACTTCGGCCAGCGCCGGGCCGTCACCATCACGGCCAACCTGGCCCCCGGGTATGCCATGGGCGAAGCCCTGAATTTCATGGACGGGGTGGCCACCAGGATTCTGAAGCCCGGCTATGCCGTCGATTACAACGGCCAGACCCGGGAGTTCCGCCAGTCCTCCGCCTCCCTGGCCCTCACCTTCGGCCTGGCGCTGGCCTTCATCTACCTGGTGCTGGCGGCCCAGTTCGAGAGCTTCCGGGATCCCTTCATCATCATGCTGACCGTGCCCCTGTCCATGGCGGGCGCCCTGCTGGCCCTCTGGCTGGCGGGCGGAACCCTCAATGTCTACAGCGAGATCGGCCTGGTGACCCTGGTGGGGCTCATCACCAAGCACGGCATCCTGATCGTCGAATTCGCCAACCAGTTGCAGCGCCAGGGCGCTGAGCTGAAGGCGGCGGTGATCGAGGCAGCCGTGCTGCGGCTGCGCCCCATCCTGATGACCACCGGCGCCATGGTGCTGGGAGCGGTGCCCCTGGCCCTGGCCCACGGCGCCGGGGCGGAATCCCGCCAGCAGATCGGCTGGGTCATCGTCGGCGGCCTGGTTCTCGGGACCTTCTTCACCCTCTTCGTCGTGCCCACCGTCTATTCCCTCCTGGCGCGGCGCAAGACGGCGGAGGTGGAGGGCGTTCCGGAGGCTGCCTAGCGGTCGAGGAAAGCGGCGACCCGTGCCGCGATCCGTTGGGGCATCTGCGGCTCCAGGCAGTCGAAGGTCTCCGCATCCAGGCTGTTGGTGAGCCAGGTGATCTGGCGCTTGGCGAGCTGCCGGGTGGCGAAGATGCCCCGGTCGCGCATTTCCTTCATCGGGATGGTGCCGTCCTGGGCCTCCCACACCTGCCGGTAACCGACGCAACGCATGGAAGGCAGGTCCGGATGGAGGCGATAGCGGCGGCGCAGCTCCGCCACCTCGTCCGCCAGGCCGGCCAGCAGCATGGCGTCGAAGCGCCGGGCGATGCGCTCGTGCAGGACGGCCCGGTCCGCGGGCAGGAGGCCGAGGGACAGGAAGCGGTAGGGCGGGCGCGCCGTTTCGCTGGCAGCCAGGAGCTCGGCCATGGGCCGGCCCGTGAGGCGGAAGATTTCGATGGCGCGCTGCAGGCGCTGGCTGTCGGTGGGGGGGAGCCGGGCGGCGGTGACCGGATCGACCAGGGCAAGCTCGGCATGGAGGGCCGGCCAGCCCCGGGCGGCGGCTTCGGCATCGATCTCGGCCCGCAGGGCGGCATCGGCCTGGGGCAGGTCGGCCAGGCCCTGGAGCAGGGTGCGGAAATAGAGCATGGTGCCGCCCACCAGGAGCGGCACGCGGCCGGCGGCGGTGATCTCGCCCATGGCCGCCAGGGCATCCTCCCGGAAGCGGGCGGCCGAGTAGGCCTCTTCCGGCGAGATGAGGTCGATGAGCCGGTGGGGATAGCGCTCCAGGGTTTCCCGGTCGGGCTTGGCGGTGCCGATGTCCATGTCCCGGAAGACCTGGGCCGAATCGACGCTGACCAGTTCCACGGGGAAGCGCTCGGACAGTTCCATGGCGGCGGCGGTCTTGCCGCTGGCGGTGGGGCCCATGAGGAGGATGGCGGGGGGGGGAGAAGCAGGGGTAGTCATTGCGGGCTGAATCCTATCATGGAGCCGGGTGGGCACTTCCGGGGCGGCAGCCGAGGGGCCCGGGATCATCCATTAGACAGGGATAGGACGATTGCATAGACTGTGCTGCGGTCGGCAAGGCGTTTGGCGAAATCCGACGCAGCTGCCGGCAGGATATCCATTCCAAACTCAGGGAGATCAGCAATGCAGAACATCATGCAGAAACCGTCCGGCGCCTTTGTCGGAGCCTCCTGGGGCGCCATGGCCGTCGGTATGGGCGCCTATCTCTTCGGCCTCTGGAATGCCGAGATGCAGCTCAACGAAAAGGGTTATTACTTTACCGTGCTGATGTACGGATTATTTTCCGCCGTCTCCCTGCAAAAGGCGGTCCGGGACAAGATCGAGAGAATCCCCGTGACCGGCATCTACCTAGGGCTCGCCTGGTTTTCCCTGATCACTTCCGTTTCCCTGCTCGGCATTGGCTTGTGGAATGCCACCTTGGCCTTGAGTGAAAAGGGCTTTTACGCCATGGCCTTCGTGCTGTGCCTGTTCGCTGCCGTGGCTGTCCAGAAGAACACCCGGGATATCGGCGCAGCCGGCGCTCCCACCCTGGCGGGCGAGCAGGAGTCCGCTTAGCCGGATTACCTTCCCCGCAGGAACAGGTTGTCCAGCTCGGCCAGGGGCAGTTCCGTCCACGTGGGCCGGCCGTGGTTGCACTGCCCGGCCCGCTCGGTTTCCTCCATCTGGCGCAGGAGGGCATTCATTTCCGGCACCGTCAGCTGGCGGCGGGCCCGCACCGCCCCGTGGCAAGCCATGGTGGCCAGCAGTTCGTTGCGGCGGGCGGTCATCATCCGGGTGATGCCGTGCTCCCGCAGCTCCTCGATGAGGCTGCGGGCCAGGGCCGCCGGGTCGCCCCCCTGGAGCAGGGCCGGCACTGCCCGTACCCCGAGCTGGTTGGGGCCGAGGGGAGCGATCTCGAAGCCGAGTTCGGAAAGGGCGTCGGCGTGTTCCCCGACGGCGGCCACTTCCAGGGGGTCGGCGGAAAAGACGGCGGGAATGAGGAGGGCCTGGGTCGCCACCTGCCGGGCATCGAAGGCGGCCTTCAGCCTCTCGTAGAGGATGCGCTCGTGGGCGGCGTGCATATCCACCAGCACCAGCCCCCGGGCATTCTGGGCCAGGATGTAGATGCCGTGGAGCTGGCCCAGGGCGTAGCCGAGGGGCGGGGCGTTCTCCGGTTCGGGAGCGGCCGGGGTGAATGAGGTCCCGGGGGCAGAAGAGGCCGGTATGGCCTGGGCGGCCCGGGCGAAGGCCAGGTAGGCGCTGGCGGCGGGCTCGGCGACACCGAGGGAGGCCTGGTGCGGCGGCGGGTAGTAGGGCCTGGCGGCTGGCAGGGGCCGCTCGGCCGCCGACTGGGATGCGGGCAGGAGTGCCGGCTGGCCGGCGGTCACCGCCAGGACCTTGTTCACCGCGTGGTAGACGAACTGATGGACGCCCCGGGAATCCCGGAAGCGGACCTCGGTCTTGGCCGGGTGCACATTGACGTCCACCTGGCCCGGGTCGATGGCGAGGAAGAGGCAGACCGCCGGCTGGCGGCTGCCGTGGAGCACGTCCTGGTAGGCTTCCCGCAGGGCGTGGGCGAGCACCTTGTCCCGCACAAAGCGGCCATTGACGAAGACGTACTGGCCGTCCCTGCCTTCCCCTGCCCGGGTGGGATCGATGGCGAAGCCGGCGAGGGCGATCTGGCCGGCCTGGGCGTCCACCGGCCGGGCGGCATCCACGAATTCCACCCCCAGGATGTCGGCGATGCGCCGCCGGCGGTCGGCGGGGGGCAACTGCAGGATGTTGCGGCCGTTGTGGGTGAGGCTGAAGGCCACGTCGGGCCGGGTGAGGGCGATGCGCTTCACCGCGTCGGCGCAGTGGGCGAACTCGGTGCCTTCGGCCTTGAGGAATTTCCGCCGGGCCGGGGTGTTGTAGTAGAGGTCCCGCATTTCCACCACCGTGCCGGCCATGAGGGCCGCCGGTTCCGGCTCGGCCCCCGGTTCGGCCTTGAGCTTCCAGGCGTGGCTGGCGCCCCGCTCGCGGCTGGTGAGGGACAGGCGTGCCACGGACGCGACCGATGCCAGCGCCTCGCCGCGAAAACCCAGGGTCCCGACCTGTTCGAGATCGTCCAGGGAGCCGATCTTGGAGGTGGCGTGGCGGGTCAAGGCCAGGGCCAGCTCGTCCCGGGCGATGCCGCAGCCATCGTCGGCCACCCGGATGAGCTTCACCCCGCCTTCCTCCAGCTGCACCTGGATGACCGTGCTGCCGGCGTCCAGGCTGTTTTCCAGGAGTTCCTTGAGGACCGAGGCGGGACGCTCCACCACCTCGCCGGCGGCGATCTGGCTGATGAGGAGGTCGGAGAGAAGGTGGATCGAAGGCATGGCCCGATTATACCTTGGGGTAAAATCGCCTCTTTCCCGAAAGCCCGCCCATGGAATTCCTCGCCCAGTTCATCGATATCGTCCTCCATCTAGACAAGCATCTGGCCGTGCTGGTGCAGCAATACGGGGTGTGGATCTACGGCATCCTGTTCGTCATCATCTTCGCCGAGACCGGCTTCGTGGTGACCCCCTTCCTCCCCGGCGACTCGCTGCTCTTCGTGGCCGGCGCCCTGGCGGCCATCGGCGAAGGAGGAATGGACATCGCGGTGCTGGTGGGCGTTCTGGGAGCCGCCGCCGTGCTCGGCAACATGCTCAATTACCAGATCGGCCGCTTCCTGGGGCCCAAAGTATTCCACTGGGAGAGTTCCCGCTTCTTCAACCAGGCGGCCCTGCAGAAGACCCACGCCTTCTACGAGAAGCACGGCGGCAAGACCCTCGTGATCTCCCGCTTCCTGCCGCTGTTCCGCACCTTCGCCCCCTTCGTGGCCGGCATCGGGGCCATGACCTATCCCCGCTTCACCCTGTTCAACCTGATCGGCGGCCTGGGCTGGGTGGCATCCCTCACCCTGGCCGGCTACTGGTTCGGCAACCTGCCCTGGATCAAGCAGAACCTGTCCCTGGTCATCGTCGGCATCATCGTCGTCTCCCTGGTGCCGGTGGCCGTCGGCTACCTCAGGCACAAGGCTGCCTGATGGCCTTTTTCCGCCTGTAGGCATACTCGAATGAAAAATATCGTCATCCTGATCTCCGGCCGCGGCAGCAACATGGAGGCCCTCATCCGGGCCCGGGACGCCGGGGAACTGCCGGTCAATATCGCCGCTGTCATCAGCAACCGGCCGGATGCCGAGGGGCTGGCCACGGCCCAGGCCGCCGGCATCGCCACCTGGGTGATGAACCACAAGGCCTTCCCGGACCGGGAATCCTTCGACGCCGCCCTGGCCGAATGCATCGACGACTTCGCTCCGGACCTGGTGGTCCTGGCCGGCTTCATGCGCATCCTGACCGAGGAATTCGTGCGCCACTACGAGGGGCGCCTGCTCAACATCCACCCCTCCCTGCTGCCGTCCTTCCCCGGTCTCCATACCCACCAGCAGGCCCTGGACGAAGGGGTGCGCCTCCATGGCTGCACCGTCCATTTCGTCACCCCGGCCCTGGACCACGGGCCGGTGATCCTGCAGGCCGCCGTGCCGGTGCTGGATGGCGACGATGAGGCTACCCTGGCGGCCCGGGTCCTGGCCCAGGAGCACCGTATCTATCCCCAGGCCGTGCGCTGGTTTGCCGAAGGCCGGCTGCGCCTGGAAGGCGGCAAAATCCGCCTCGATGCCCCCCTGGACGGCACGGGGGCGCTGATTTCGCCGGTGCTGCGCTAAGGCCCCATGCCCATCGCCCTGCTGGCCGCCCTGGCCGGTTCCTTCGCCATCCACGCCGCCGCCCTTTTCCTGCCGGACGTGGATTTGTCCACGGCCCCCGAGCTGCCGGTCATCACCGCGGAGATCCAGCTGCCGCCGCGCCCCCTGGCCGCCGGCGAAATTCACAAGCCGCCCGCTCCCAAGCCCCGATCGGAGCACCGCCGGACCAAGCCGGCCAAGGGGCCGGCGGTTGCTGAACCGGAGGCTGCCGAGGTGCCGGCGGTACCCCGCGAGGTTCCCGGGGCGGAACAACCGGAGGCCAAGGCCGAACCGGTACAGGAAGCCGAACCCCCGGCGCCGGCCGAACCCCGCCTGCCGAGCCAGGGCCATATCCGCTTCGCCGTTTATAAAGGCAGCGAGGGCCTCCTGGTGGGGCAGGCCGTGCATTCCTGGGAATTCGCCGATGGCCATTACCGGCTGCAGGCGGTAACCGAGACGGTGGGGCTGGCGGCCCTTTTCAAGCCTATCCGGGTCGAACTGGAGAGCCGCGGCGAGCTGACGGCCGGCGGTCTGCAGCCGGAGCGCTTCACCACCCGCCGCAACGGCAATGCCACCAACGAGAATGCCGATTTCGACTGGAACGTCCGCCAGGTCACCCTGGAGCGGGACGGCAGCCGGCGCGACCTGCCGGAGGGTGCCCAGGACCTGCTGTCCTTCCATTACCAGTTCGGCTACCTGGCGACGGCCCGGGAAGGCATTGGCATGGGGGTAGCCACCGGCAAGAAATTCGAGAACTACCGTTTCGAGGCCGTGGGGGAGGAAGACATCGATACCCCGGCCGGGCATTTCCGCACCCTGCACGTGCGGGTGAAAATCGATTCCACCACCGAACTCTGGCTTGCCCGGGACCGCTTGATGGTCCCGGTCAAGATCCGCTACACCGACAAGAAGGGCGAAAGCTTCGAGCAGGTCGCCACTGAACTGGGAATATGATGAAAGCACGCTTTACCCCCGCCCTGTTTGCCCACGCCGAGAAGCTGCTGGCTGAACTGCTCCGTTTCGAGCATCCCGCCGATGCCGCGACTTCCCATTATTTCCGCCTGCATCGCGAGCTCGGGCATGCCGACCGCGGCTTCGTGGCCGAGACCGTGTTTGCCGTCCTGCGCCGGAAGCGCAGCCTGGAGGCCCGCTGCGGCGGCCAGGCGACGCCGCGCCGGCTCCTGCTGGCCGCCCTGGTCAGCGCCCGGGGCTGGAACCAGCGGGAACTGGAACCGGTGCTGAAGGCGAGCGAGACGGAATGGCTGGCTTCCGTGAAGGCGGTCAAGGAAGGCGACCTGCCCCCCGCCGTGCGCTGCGATCTGCCGGACTGGCTGTACGAGCGCCTGGCGGCCCAGTTCGGCGAGGCCGAAGTCGAACCCCTGGCCCGGTCCCTCAACCAGCCGGCATCCCTGGACCTGCGGGTGAACACCCTCAAGGCCGACCGCCAGGCCGTCCTCGACCGCCTGGCGGCCGACGGCATCGCCGGCGCCGCCGGGGCCTGGTCGCCCTTCGCCATCCGGCTCCAGGACAAGCCGGCCCTGTCCCGGCATCCCCTGTTCTCCGACGGCAGCTTCGAGGTCCAGGACGAGGGCAGCCAGCTGCTGGGCTTTCTGCTCGGCCCCAAGCGGGGCGAGATGGTGGTGGATTTCTGCGCCGGTGCCGGGGGCAAGACCCTGATGCTGGGCGCCCTCATGAAGAACAGCGGCCGCCTCTATGCCTTCGACGTTTCCGACAAGCGGCTCGCCAACCTGAAGCCCCGGCTGGCCCGTTCCGGCCTTTCCAACGTCCATCCGGTGCGCATCGAGCACGAGCGGGACGCCAAGGTGAAGCGCCTCGCCGGCAAGGTGGACCGGGTGCTGGTGGATGCTCCCTGTTCGGGCCTCGGGACCCTGCGCCGCAACCCCGACCTCAAGTGGCGGCAGAGCGAAGCCGCCGTCGCCGAACTGACCGCCAAGCAGTCCGCCATCCTGGCCGGGGCGGCGACCCTGCTGCGACCCGGCGGCCGGCTGGTCTACGCCACCTGCAGCCTGTTGGCGGCGGAGAACGACGGGGTGGTGGATGCCTTCCTGGGCACCCATCCGGAATTCGTCCTGGTCCCGGCCGACACGGTGTTGGCCAAGCAGGGAGTGGCATTGCCGGGCGAGCGCCTGCGCCTGCTGCCGCACCGGCACGGCACTGACGGATTCTTCGCCGCCATTCTCGAAAAGAAATCATGACCGAAAAACGCGCCCTCAAACTGCTCGGCGAACTGTGGTCCGATCTGAGCGACCCCGATTTCATCTGGCAGGTGGTCGCCCTGGTGGTCTGCATCGGGGTAGCGATCCTGGCGGACCGCTGGTGGCAGCGACGGGGGCGGCAAGCCGCCGGCCGTCTGGGCGGAGCCGGAGCCCGCCTGGCCTTTCCCGTGACAGCACTGGTCCTGGCGGCGGTGGCCCAGTTCGCCCTGCGGCCCTTCATCCATGTCAACCTCCTGCGTCTGGCGATCGCCCTCCTGGGGTCCCTGGCCCTGGTCCGCGCCATCGTCTACGTGCTTCGCCACGCCTTCCCGTCGGCAGCCTGGCTGACCGCCTGGGAACGCATCCTGGCCCTGGTCATCTGGGGCGGGCTGGCCCTCTACATCACCGACGTGGCCCCCTTCGTCATCGAGACCCTGGAGCAGGTGGCCCTGCCCCTGGGCCAGCAGCGCATCACCCTGTGGACGGTCCTGCACGGCCTCGCCACGGTCTTTGTCATCATGGTCTTCGCCCTCTGGGTGGCCGCCCTCTTCGAGTCGCAGCTCATGAAGCTGACGGGACTGGACTCCAGCGTCCGCATCGTCGCCCTGCGGATCACCAAGGCGCTGCTGACCCTGGTGGCCATCCTGGTCAGCCTCTCCCTCATCGGCATCGACATGACGGCCCTTTCCGTCTTCACCGGGGCCCTGGGCGTGGGGCTGGGCTTCGGTCTGCAGAAGATCGCCAGCAACTACGTCTCCGGCTTCATCATCCTGCTCGACCGGTCGATCCGCATCGGCAACCTGATCCAGGTCGATGCGGCCACCAGCGGGGCGGTTACCCAGATCACCACCCGCTATACCGTCCTGCGCAACGGGAGCGGTATCGAATTCATCGTTCCCAACGAGGCCCTGGTCTCCAATATCGTCCAGAACCAGTCCTATTCGGATAGTCGCGTCCGGATTGCGACGACTGTCGGCGTCGCCTACGGCACCGACCTGGAGCGGGCCATGGCGGTGATGAGGGAAGTGGCCGCCGCCCACCCGCGGGTCCTGGCCGATCCGCCGCCCCAGGTGGCCCTGACCCAGTTTGCCGACAGCGCCATCAATCTCGAACTCGGCTTCTGGATCACCGATCCCGAAGCGGGGACGGGCAACGTGCGCTCCGACGTCAACCTGGCCCTGTGGAAGGCTTTCCGGGACCAGGGCATCGAGATTCCCTTCCCGCAGCGGGAAGTCAGGATACTCAACGCCCCGGCGGCGTAGCCAAAAAAAACCCCGCCGGGTGGCGGGGTAACAGGGAGGTCTCGAAAGGGGGATTTCGAGAGGGGGTACAACATTCAGTCCTTGCGCCGGCGTTTTTTCATCCATTCACGGCCCAAGAAAATAGCGGTTCCGGCAGCCAGGGCGAGGGCGACAGCCTTCAGCGGTTCTGCGTAGCCATCGGCCAGCCAATCCACCCCGGTGACGCCAAGGAAAATGCCGATGGTTTCGCTGATGGGAAAATCATGCCCCGCTGCCATGCTCGACATTCCAAACAAGCTTACAGGCCGACAGGCACGGATTTGGCCGGCAGCATCCCGAACAGGTAGCGCCGGGCGGCTTCCAGAAATTCCTTGCGGTCCTTGTCACTCATTTGCTTAATCCTCACCAGGCGCCATGCCTTAATCGATGAGGTGCATTCTAGGGCTGGCGGACGCTGGTCGTCTGTTTGGGTCCCGTGGGAAGAACGTAACCGTTCATGTTTGCCTGTGACATTCTGTGACAGGCGCGCCGAGCCCCGGGCTGGGGGGTTACTGACGGGGCGGCCAGCTCAGGGTGAAGCGGGCGCCACCCAGGGGGGAAACATCGGCGTTGGCGGTGCCGCCGTGGAGTTCCATCACCCGGCGGGCGATGGCGAGCCCCAGGCCGTAACCGCCGGTGGAGCGGTCACGGGAGCGGTCGAGCCGGGTAAAGGCGGAGAAGACGTGCTCCCGCTCTTCCGGCGGGATGCCGATGCCGTCATCATCGACATGGATCATGATGCGGCCGTCCCGGAGTTCGGCGTTGATGGCGATGTGCCGGGAGGCGTACTTGATGGCGTTGCGCAGCAGGTTTCGCAACGCGTAGGGCATGGCCTTGCGGTCCAGGTCCACGGCCAGGTTTTCCGGCAGGGAGCGAGTATCCACCGAGATTTCCAGTTGGCGGCCGAGGAGGCGGACCGAATCGATTTCCTCTTCCAGCCATTCCGCGAAATTGACCGTGCTGAAGTGGGGGGCCGGGGCCTCCCGTTCGAAGCGGGCGTAGGTGAGGCTGGAGTCGATGAGGTTGTCCAGTTCGTCCAGATCGGTTTCCATCATCGCCCACAGCCGTTCCCGCTCATTGGGGGTGCTGGTTTCGTTGAGCATTTCCAGGGCGAAGCGCAGCCGGGCGATGGGGGTGCGCAGTTCATGGGAGATGCCGCTGGAGAGTTCCTTGTGGATGGCGATGAGCTGCTGGATGCGGTCGGCCATGCCGTTCAGGGTGTCGGCCAGGGGGGCGAAGAGCTGGCTCTTGGCAGCCGGGGAGCGCGAGTCGAAATGGCCGTCGCCCAGGGCCCGGGCGGTCTGGCGCAGGGCTTCCAGGTCCCGCCACACCGGCCACACCCAGAACCACAGGGCGACGCCGAAAATGACCCCGATGAGGGACCAGGTCAGCAGCCGCAGCCGCAGGTCGAGGGGGATGCCGCGCTCGCTCAGGTCCTGGTTCCGGCTGCCGGCCAGGGGGCCCACCACCAGGACCTGGCTGGTGGTGCGGAGCCGGTGGTACATCACTTCGCCGTCGTGGTCGATGGCGATTTCGCCGCCGTCGAGCTTGACCACCTGGGCCGGGGTCAGCACCCGGTCCAGGGTGATGCGCTCGACGATGCCGAGCTTGTAGGAGAACTTGCTGTCGAGGTCCTTGATTTCCCTGTCCCAGTGGATGCGCGGGTGGCGGAAAAGCTCCTCCTCGATGAGGGTGATGGTGCCGTGCATGAAGCGCCGCGCATAGTCGTCGGTGATGCCGCGCTGGGCGGTGGAAATGACGAAATCGGCGGTGAAGGCGATGGCCACGAAGGAGCCCATGGCCAGCAGGTAGAAATTGAAGAATAGCTTGGACAGGCTGTAACGGCCCCCCCGCCAGCGCGGCAGGGAGACTCGGAAGAGGGAGCGCACCAGGCCGCTGCCTGCGGCCCGTTCGGGGGCGCCCTCAGTTCCAGTCATGCTTGCTGAAGAGGTAGCCCTTACCACGGACGGTCTTGATGCGGGTGGGGTTGTCCGGATCGTCGTTGAGTTTTTTCCGGAGCCGGGAGATGCGGGCGTCGATGGAGCGGTCCAGGCCGTCGAAGCCGATGCCCCGCAGTTCCTGCAGGAGATCGTCCCGGGACAGGACGTTGCCGGCATGGCTGGCCAGGAGCCAGAGAAGGTCGAATTCGGCGGTGGTGAGGTCGATGGGGTGGCCGGCCAGCGTGGTGGTGCGCGTGGCCTGGCTGATGCGGAAGTGGCCGAAAACCTTCTCTTCGGCGCTGGTGGCGGAGGTCTCGCCGCTGCCGGGCATGCGGCGCAGCAGGGCCTTGATGCGGGCGAGAAGGACCCGGGGCTGGACCGGCTTGGCGATGTAGTCGTCGGCGCCCATCTCGAGGCCGAGAATCTGGTCGAAATCCTCATCCCGGGCGGTCAGCATGAGAATGACCCCACGATAGGCCGGCCGCACCGCCCGGCAGACTGCGAAGCCATCCTTCCCCGGCAGCATGATGTCGAGAATGACCAGGTCCGGCTGCTCCGCAAGAATGCGTTGTTCAGCCGTATCCCCCCGGCCTTCGATCGATACCTCGAAATCGTTGCGGGAAAGGTATTCGGCCGTCAGGCCGGCCAGGCGTTCGTCGTCTTCGACGAGAAGGATGCGGGCAGTCATGGGCGCTAGTGTACCTGCGACGGGAAAGCCATGAAAGGCATGCCGTCAAAAGGCTGCGGCCGAGCCGCCCTTTGCCGTACAATCAATCGTTTGCCTCGATTTTCAGGAGATCTTTGCGTGGGTATTCTCTCCGGTGTTCTCGTTCTGGCAGGGGGGCGCGACCGTGCCGTGGCGTAATGTGCCGGTTCGGGCCTGGTTCGCCACCCTCGGCCTGGGAGCCGTTGGTCTGGTGGCTGTGGGGATGGAAATGCAGGCCTTGCTGCGGCTGAGCCCCTGTCCCCTGTGCATCTTCCAGCGCCTGCTCTACCTCGTCATCGGGGCGGTAGGACTGATCGGCTGCCTGCTGCCGGCGGCGCGGCTGTTGTGGGCGGGATTGATCGGGCTGGTCGGCGTGGTCGGTGCGACGGTGGCCGGCTACCAGACCTGGATGCAGGCTTTTCCGCATCTCGCCACGGAATGCGGCTATGCCGACCCCAACGCCATCGAGCGCCTGGTGGACTGGCTGGGCATGCAATGGCCATCCCTCTTCCTGGCGACAGGCTTTTGCACCAGCCGCGAGTGGGAGTTCCTGGGATTCTCCATGGCCAACTGGTCGCTGCTCGTGTTCGCCGGCTTCGTGGCTTTCGCCGCCTGGCTGGCCAAGCGCAGGGGCTGAAGGCGCAGCTCCAAAGGCACCAAAAACAAAACCCGCCGGAGGGCGGGTTTCGTCTTGAGCCGGAGGCAGGAAGCTTACTTCAGCTTCACTTCCTTGTAAGCCACATGCTTGCGGGCCTTCGGGTCGTATTTCATCATCTCCAGCTTCTCAGGCGTCGTGCGCTTGTTCTTGGAGGTGGTGTAAAAGTGACCGGTGCCGGCAGTGGATTCCAGCTTGATTTTTTCGCGACCGCCTTTTGCCATTTTGCTGATCCTTCCTTAATCGTCAGATTTCGCCACGGGCGCGCAGATCGGCCAGAACGGAATCGATGCCGTTCTTGTCGATGACACGCAGGCCAGCGTTGGAAACGCGCAGGCGCACGAAGCGGTTTTCACTCTCGACCCAGAAGCGGCGGTACTGCAGATTCGGCAGGAAGCGGCGCTTCGTTTTGTTATTGGCGTGGGAAACGTTGTTCCCAACCATCGGGCTCTTGCCCGTCACTTGGCAGACTCGCGCCATGATTGGTGCTCCAGAATTCGCTAGAAGAAAGCCCGTGATTTTAACCAAAAACCCCTGGTTTCTTCAAGCATTTTTTTGGAATTCAGAGGAGGCCCCGCTCGGCGAAGGAGAGTGGAGGAGCATTTCCCGCCACCACGAAATGATCCAAAACCTTGACATCCACCAGGGCCAAGGCGTCCTTCAGGGCCCGGGTCAGGAGTTCGTCGGCCCGGGAAGGTTCGGCCACGCCGGAAGGATGGTTGTGGGCCAGGATGACCGCGGCGGCGTTGTGGGCGAGGGCCGCCTTGACCACTTCCCGCGGATAGACGCTGGTCTGGGTGAGGCTGCCGGAAAAGAGCTCCTGGGCTTCGATCAGCCGGTTCTGGGCATCCAGCCAGAGGGCCATGAAAACTTCATGGGGGCGGCCAGCCAGTTTCAGGCGCAGCCACTGGCGGACGGCGCCGGGGGCGGTGAAGGTGTCGCGGCTGGTCATTTCCTGGGCGAGGGCCCGGCGGGAAAGCTCGAAGCTCGCCTTCAGCTGGGCGGCCTTGGCGATGCCGATGCCCGGTACGCCGGCCAGTTGTTCCACGGGCGCCTCCGCCAGGCGGCCGAGGTTGCCATCGAAACGCTTCACCAGGTCCCGGGCCAGATCCACGGCGCTCTTTCCCCGCACGCCGACCCGTAAATAAATGGCCAGCAGCTCGGCATCGGACAGGGCCTGGGGGCCGTGCCGGAGCAGCCGCTCCCGGGGTCGCTCGCCTTCGGGCCAATCGGTGATCGCCATGGCTTTCCAGTAAAATGGGGAATCCGCATTCTAGCGCTACGACAATGGAATTACAGGGAAAACGCATCGTCCTCGGGGTGACCGGCGGTATTGCGGCCTACAAGGCGGCCGAACTGGTACGGCTCTTTGTCAAGCAGGGGGCCGAAGTCCAGGTGGCCATGACCGAGGCGGCGACCCGTTTCGTCACCCCGGTGACTTTCCAGGCCCTGTCCGGCAAGCCGGTATTTACCGATCAGTGGGACGCCCGCATGGCCAACAACATGGCCCACATCGACCTCTCCCGGTCGGCCGACTGCATCCTGGTGGCCCCGGCCACCGCCGACTTCATGGCCCGGGTGGCCCAGGGGCTGGCCGATGATCTCCTGACTACCCTAGTGCTGGCCCGGGACTGCCCGCTCCTGGTGGCTCCCGCCATGAACCGGCAGATGTGGGAAAACCCAGCCACCCGGCGCAACGCCGCCCAGCTCCAGGCCGACGGCGTCGCCCTCCTGGGGCCCGCCTGCGGCGAGCAGGCCTGCGGCGAAACCGGCGCTGGCCGCATGCTGGAGCCCGAGGAAATCCTGGAAGAGCTGATCGCCTTCCTCACCCCCAAGCGGCTGGCCGGCAAGCGGGTGCTCATGACCGCCGGGCCCACCTTCGAAGCCATCGACCCGGTGCGGGGCATCACCAATCTCTCCTCCGGCAAGATGGGCTACGCCGTGGCCCGGGCCGCCCGCCAGGCTGGCGCCGAAGTGACCCTGATTTCTGGTCCGGTGAGCCTGCCTGCCCCCCAGGGGGTGGCGCGGGTCGATGTCCGCAGCGCCCTGGACATGCATCAGGCGGTGATGACCCGGGTGGGGCAGGCCGATATTTTCATCGCTGTGGCGGCGGTGGCCGATTACCGGGTCGCCAACCCGGCCGAGCAGAAGCTCAAGAAGGATGAGGGCGGGCCGCCGGCCATCGAGTTGGTGGAGAACCCGGACATCCTGGCTGAGGTGGCCTCCCTGCCGGCGGGTCCCTTCTGTGTCGGCTTTGCCGCGGAGAGCCGGAATCTGGAACAGTATGCCCAGGCCAAGCGCCGCAAGAAGAATATTCCCCTCATCGCCGGCAACCTGATCCAGGAGGGGTTCGGCGGCGAGGACAACCGCCTCGTCCTCTTCGACGACAACGGGGTTCACCCCCTGGCGCCGGCGCCCAAGCCGGTACTCGCCCGGCAATTGATTAAGCACATCGCCGCCATCACAACAGGAAAAAACTGATGCACCGTATCGACGTCAAGATTCTCGATTCCCGCCTGAAGGAAACGCCGCCCCATTACGCCACCCCGGGTTCCGCCGGCCTCGACCTGCGAGCCTGCCTGGAGGCGCCCCTGCACCTGGCGCCCGGAAGCACCACCCTGGTGCCCACCGGCATCGCCATCCACCTCGCCGATCCCGGCCTGGCGGCCATGATCCTGCCGCGCTCGGGCCTGGGCCACAAGCACGGCATCGTCCTGGGTAACCTGGTGGGGCTGATCGATTCGGATTACCAGGGGGAAATAATGGTGTCGGTCTGGAACCGGGGCAACGCGAGCTTCACCCTCAATCCCCTCGACCGCATCGCCCAGCTGGTGGTGGTGCCGGTGCTGCAGGTGGCGTTCAACGTCGTCGATGATTTCGCCGCCAGCGAGCGGGGCGCCGGCGGCTTCGGCAGCACCGGCCACAACTGAGCGTCCCGGCCCCCGCTGGGGGCTACTTGTCCTTCATGCAGTTTACGAAGCGCAGGGAGGTGGGGTAGGGGAAGAAGTCCTCGACATGGCCGTCCCGGATCTTCTGCTGGGCGTCCTGCCAGAACCAAGGGGTCAGCAGGTCGGCGTGGTATTTCATGAAGACCTTGCGCAGGACGGGCGAAGCCAGGAGGAAGGTGGCGAATTCCTCCGGGAAGACATCGTTCCTGGCCACCGAATACCAGACTTCCCCCGACATCTCGGCCTCGAAATTGGGGGCCGGCGGAATTGCCCGGAAATTGCAGTCGGTCATGAACTCGATCTCGTCGTAGTCGTAGAAGACGACGCGGCCATAGCGGGTCATGCCGAAATTCTTCCATAGCATGTCGCCGGGGAAGATGTTGGCCTGGGCCAGTTCCCGGATGGCGCTGCCGTATTCCCGGATGGCGTGCTCCAGCCCCTCCATGTTCTGGGTGCGCTCCATCTTCTCCAGATGGATGTTGAGGGGTTCCATCCGGCGCTCGATGAAGAGATGCTTGATGACGATGTTGTCGCCTTCGATTTCGTAGGTGGACGGGGCGAGGGTGCGCAATTCCTCCATCAGCTCCGGGGTGAAGCGCTCGACGGGGAAGGCGACGTTGGAGAATTCCAGGGTGTCCGCCATGCGGCCGACCCGGTCCACCTGCTTCACCATCAGGTACTTGCGCTTGACGGTATCGTGGTCTACTTCCTTGGAACTGCCGAACACGTCCTTGATGATTTTGAAGACGTAAGGGTAGGAGGGCAGGGTGAATACCAGCATGACCATGCCCCGGATGCCGGGGGCGATGATGAAGCGGTCTTCCGAGTGGTGCAGGTGGTAGATGAAGTCCCGGAAGAACATGGTCTTGCCCTGCTTGCCCAGGCCCAGCATGGTGTAGAGCTCGGAGCGCGGCTTGCCGGGCATGATGGAACGCAGGAACTGCACGTAGCCGGAGGGGGCCTCCATATCCACCATGAAATAGGCCCGGGACAGGGAGAACAGCAGGCTGATCCGCCAGGCGTCCAGGAGGATGGTGTCGAGGACGAGCTTGCCGTGGTCGTCGTGCAGCACCGGCACGGTGAAGGGGTACTCGTGCTGGCCGTTGATGCACTTGCCGATGACGTAGGCGGCCTTGTTGCGGTAGAAGGCCGAGGACAGCACCTGGATCTGGAAATTGACCTCCCGCTGGGGCATGCCCTTGAGAAAGGTCGCCACAGCCCGGTAGAGGTATTCCACGTCCCGGTCCAGGTCGGCGAAGTCCCGCTTCCATTCGAAGTCGAGGAAAATCTGCTTCACCGTGCCCCGCAGCCCCCGGTTGTGGGCGTAATAGCAGCGGTAGGTGGGGGTGCTGTCGCCCTCGATGTACTCGGTGGAGATCGCCGGCCGCACGAAAATGAAATCGTTGTTGAAGTAATTGCGGTGCAGGATCTTGGTGGTGACCGAGTTGAAGAAGGTCTCCGCCAGTTCGGGCTGCTTGTGGTTGATGAGGAGCCCGATGTAGAGAAGCTTCACCTGCTGCCAGGTGGCGTCGTCGATATTGCCGGCGTCGAATTCGGTGCGCAGCCGCTCGACGCACTCATCCACCCGGTTGTCGTAGAAGGGGATGCGGTCCTTCACCGCCTTGTGCACCCCCTGCCAGTCGCCTTCCTCGAAGCGCACCTTGGCTTCGCGGCAGGTCTCGCGAAAGGGGGTGTAGTGCTTGTTGAAGCCTTGGATCATGGCCAGCGCGATCTGGTGTGCGCTGGTCCCGTAGAGACCGACGGAAATCTTCATATGCGTGTTCAGGCCAGTGTAAGGAAAGCATTCTAGCATCCGCTATGAGCCTGAAATGGCTGACAGAGCCGAGGCTTTAAAGCATAATTATGAATGCTGCTTTTTGGCGTAATCCGCCGGAAAAGCTACCGTCCGTACCACGGACACAGCTCGACGCACAAACGGTCGTCAAAACAACGCAATGGAGTGGATATGAGCGCATCTCACATAAAAGTTCCCCAAGGTGGCCAGAAAATCGTTCCGGGGCAAGCTACCCCCGATAACCCCATCATCCCGTTCATCGAAGGCGATGGCATCGGCGTCGACATCACCCCGGTGATGATGAAGGTCATCGATGCTGCCGTTGCCAAGGCCTACGGCGGCAAGAAGAAGATTCACTGGATGGAAGTCTATGCCGGCGAAAAATCCACTCGCCTGTACGGGCCCGACGAATGGCTGCCGAAGGAAACCTTCGATGCGCTCAAGGAATACTCGGTCTCCATCAAGGGTCCCATGACCACCCCCGTCGGCGGCGGCATCCGTTCCCTGAACGTGGCCCTGCGCCAGGAACTGGACCTCTACCAGTGCGTGCGTCCCGTGCAGTACTTCAAGGGCGTGCCTTCCCCCCTCAAGAATCCGGAACTGACCAACATGGTCATCTTCCGCGAGAACACCGAAGACATCTACGCCGGCATCGAATGGTCCGCCCAGTCCGACGCCGCCAAGAAGATCATCAAGTTCCTGCAGGACGAAATGGGCGTCAAGAAGATCCGCTTCCCGGAAACCTCCGGTATCGGCATCAAGCCCGTCTCCGTCGAAGGCACCCAGCGTCTGATGCGCGCCGCCATCAAGTACGCCATCGACAACGACCGCAAGTCGGTGACCATTGTTCACAAGGGCAACATCATGAAGTTCACGGAAGGTCTCTTCCGTGACTCCGCCTACGAGCTGGCCCAGAAGGAATTCGGCGCCGAGCCCATCGACGGCGGCCCGTGGTGCAAGTTCAAGAACCCCAAGACCGGCCGCGAAATCGTCGTCAAGGACGCCATCGCCGACGCCTTCCTGCAGCAGATCCTGCTGCGCCCGGCCGAATACGACGTGATCGCTACCTGCAACCTGAACGGCGACTACATCTCCGACGCCCTGGCAGCCCAGGTAGGCGGCATCGGCATCGCGCCGGGAGCCAACATCTCCGACCAGTACGCCTGCTTCGAAGCCACCCACGGCACCGCGCCCAAGTACGCCGGCCTGGACAAGGTGAACCCGGGTTCCCTGATCCTCTCCGCCGAAATGATGCTGCGCCACTTGGGCTGGACGGAAGCTGCCGACCTAGTCATCAAGTCCATGGAAGCCGCCATCGGCGACAAGCAGGTCACTTACGACTTCGCCCGCCTGATGGAAGGGGCCAACGAGCTGTCCTGCTCGGCCTTCGGCGACGCCATGATCGCCCGCATGTAATTCCGGCCCGCATTCAGGCCATGACTTTGTCGACGTCGCTTGCCGTACTATTTGTACTGCCTGCGCTCCGTCTTCGCGTCCTGACCTGAATGCAAACCGGAATAGCTGCTGAGGCCCCCGCAAGGGGGCTTCGTCGCATCTGACCCCATGAAATCGCCCATCGGTGTCTTCGATTCCGGCCTCGGCGGCCTCACCGTCCTGAGGGCCCTGCGGGCGCGCTTGCCGGCGGAGGATTTCCTCTATTTCGCCGACACCCGCTTCCTGCCCTACGGCGATCGGCCCGAAGCCTTCCTCAAGGAGCGTGGCCTGGTCATCGCCGAGGCCCTGGCGGCCCGGGGCGCCAAGGCCCTGGTGATCGCCTGCAACACCGCCACCGCCGCCGCCGCCGAAGCCATCCGGGCGGCCACGGACCTGCCGGTGGTGGCCCTGGAGCCCGGCGTGAAGCCGGCGGCGGCCCTGACCCGGAGGGGGATCATCGGAGTGCTGGCCACCACCCGCACCCTGGAGAGCGAGCGCTTCCGGCGCCTGGTGGACAACCACGCCCACCATGTCCGGGTCCTGGCCCGGGCGTGCCCCGGCCTGGCTGAGGCGATCGAGGCCCATGGGCCGGGGAGCGAACAGGTGGCCGGCCATCTGGATGTCTTTGTGACTCCGCTGACGGCTGCCGGAGCCGACGTGGTGGTGCTGGGCTGCACCCATTACCCCTGGGTGGCCCAGGCCATCGCCGCCCGCTTGCCGGCAGATGTGCGCATCGTCGATACGGGCGAGGCGGTGGCCCGGCAACTGGAACGATTACTGGCCGCCGGCCAGCTGCTAGGCGGGGGAGGGGGGCGCCTCGCCGTCGCCACCAGCGGCGCCCCGGCCACCGTCCGGGAAACCGTCATCCGCCTCTGGGGCGAACCCTTGCCCGTCGAATTCTGGGAAATCTGAACATGAACGCGAACAAGCCCCTGGCCGGGGTCAAGGTCGTCGAACTGGGGACCCTCATCGCCGGGCCTTTCTGCAGCCGCATCCTGGCCGAATTCGGGGCCGAGGTGGTCAAGGTGGAGGCGCCGGACGGTGGCGATCCCCTGCGGAAATGGCGCAAGCTCTACGAGGGCACGTCCCTGTGGTGGTACGTCCAGTCCCGCAACAAGAAGTCGGTGACCGCCAACCTGAAGCACCCGGAAGGCAAGGAGTTCATCCGCCGGCTCATCGCCGAAGCCGACATCCTGGTGGAGAATTTCCGCCCCGGGGTGCTGGAAAAGCTGGGGCTCTCCTGGGAAGAGCTGTCCGCCGACAATCCCGGCCTCGTCATGGTGCGCCTCTCGGGCTTCGGCCAGACCGGGCCCTACAAGGACCAGCCGGGCTTCGGCGCGGTGGGGGAGTCCATGGGCGGGCTGCGCTACGTCACCGGCTTTGCCGACCGGCCGCCGGTGCGCACCGGCATTTCCATCGGCGATTCCATCGCCGCCCTCTGGGGGGCCATCGGCGCCCTCATGGCCTTGCGCCACCGGGAGGTGGGCGGCGGCAAGGGGCAGGTGGTGGACGTGGCCCTCTACGAGGCGGTCTTCGCCATGATGGAGTCCCTGGTGCCGGAATTTGACGTCTTCGGTTTTGTGCGGGAGCGGAGCGGCAACATCATGCCCGGCATTACCCCTTCCAACACCCACACCACCCGGGACGGCAAGCACGTCACCATCGGCGCCAACGGTGATGCCATATTCAAGCGCTTCATGCAGGCCATCGGCCGCCGCGACCTCGCCGATGACCCCGCCCTCGCCGACAACGCCGGGCGCGACGCCCGGCGGGACGAGATCTACGGCGTTATCGATGCCTGGTGCGCGGCCCACGCCGAGGAGGATGTGCTGGCTGCCCTGGAGAAGGCCGAGGTGCCTGCCTCCCGGGTCTATTCCGTGGCCGACATGTTCGCCGACCCCCAATTCCTGGCCCGCCAGATGATCGAGACCGCCCGCCTGCCGGACGGCCGGGAGTTCCGTATCCCCGGCGTCGTGCCCAAGCTGTCGGCGACCCCTGGCAGCACCGAGTGGCTAGGGGCGGCCCTCGGCGCCCATACGGACGAGGTGCTCGCCGGCCTCGGTTACGACGACGAGCGCATTGCCCGGATGCGGGCCGACGGGGCCGTCTAGCGCAGCCGGAAGCGGACCGGCAGCTGGGTTTCCCGGGGCGCCGCGGCGGGCAGGGATCGGAGGCTCCTGACGGCCCGCAGGGCGGCGTCGTCGAGGATCTTGTAGCCGCTGCTCTGCTCGATGCGGGCCGCCACCGGGTTGCCGCTCTCGTCCAGGATCAGCAGCACCACCGCCTCTCCTTCGAGGCCCTGGGCGACGGCCTCCTCGGGGTAGAAGAGGCCCCGCTTGTCCAATTCCTTCAATTGCTTTTTGACTTCGGCGGTCCAATTCTCCTGGGCCGGCCGCTTCGGCGGCGTCGGCGCCGCAGGTTTGCGCGCCGGACGCGGCGGCTCGGCCCTGGCCGATTTGGGCGGTTCCGGCAGCATGAGGGGTGGCTGCTCCGCCGGCGGCGGAGGCAGGAGCCGGGCCTCCAGGGGCGGCAGGCGAGGGGGCAGGGCGGCCGGCGCGAAGGCGGGCAGCAGCGGCAGGATATGGAGCAGCAGGGAGAAAGCCAGCGCCAGGGTCAACCGGCGGTGCGTCCGAGTCATGAGAGAATGAAGGCTGGCCTGTGAGGTGAAATTGGCAATGAAACGGGAAGCGAAACGTCTGGCGGCTGCAATGATAATCGGGATGGGACTCGCCTGCTCGGGCTGGGGTGCCGAGACATTGCCGGATCCGACCGCCTTCAGTGTCAAGATGGAGATGGGCGACATCGCCCAGGCCAAGGCTTGGCTCGACGCCGGCCTCGACCCGAATTTTCTGGGCAGCCGGCTCGGCAGCGGCCTCATGATCGGCGCATGGGAAGGCAACCTGGAGCTCATGCGCCTCTTCATTTCCCGGGGTGCCGACATCAACCGGGCCAACGCCAACGGCGAGACCCCCCTGGCCCTGGCGGCGTGGAACGGCCGCTTGGAGGCGGTGAAATGGCTGATCGACCGGGGAGCGCGCATCAACAGCCCGGGGCGGCAATGGTCGGCCCTGCATTACGCGGTCTTCGGCGGCCACAAGGAGGTGGCCAATTACCTGATGGGGCAGGGGGCCGACATCAATGCCCAGAGCACCAACGGCTCCAGCGTGCTCATGATGGCCATCTACGAAGGCCACGAGGACCTCGCCAAGACCCTGATCGAGAAGGGCGCCCGGCGCAATGTCAGGAATGACTGGGGGGAAGGCGCCATGGAGTGGGCGATGCGCTTCAACCGCCTGGACATCGCCCGCCAGATCGCCGCCAGCCCGGCTGAATTCAACACGGCCATGAACGAGCCCAGGGAGAGGTGGGGAGAGGCCCGCCGTTCCTTGAAAAGCTCGGCCCAGCTGGAGGAACTGATGCGCATGCGCCAGATGCTGGTGGAGCGCGGCCTGACCACCGAGGCCGTCGACAGCCGCATCGCGACGGAGCGGGCCCGCATCGTGCGCACCGAATTCAACCGCGCCGCCTTGCCGCCCCGGGCGGCGGCCCTCGAGATTACCGCCAGCCGCAAGCGGCCCGGCGAGCAGTCGGCCAATATCGTCTATAGCCCGGACGGCAAGGCCCAGGGCTACAAGGTGCCGCCGCCCACCTTCACCGGGCAGCCCAGGATGCCGCCCCGGGTGCCCGTCCGATCTTATTGATCCAGCGGCCGGTCCTTGACCTCGGGCAGGAAGAAGAGCCCGACGACGGCGGCCAGGATGAGGAGCCCCGTGGGGTACCAGAGCCCGGCCAGGGGGTTGTCGAAATGGATGCCGAGCCAGGTCACCACCAGGGGCGACATGCCGCCGATCCAGCCGGCCGCCAGGTTGTGGGGCAGCGCCACCGCCGTGTAGCGGGTGCGGGCCGGGAAAAGCTCGGCCAGGGTGGCGGTCTGGGGGCCGGTGATGCAGGCCAGGGCCACCGCCAGCACCAGGAGCAGCAGGATCACCATCCCCTTGTCCAGGCTCTCCGGTGCGCCGTAATGGAGAAGCCCCTGGAAGAGCGGGAAAATGCTGGTCGCTCCCAGCAGCAGCCCCGCCAGCAGGACCGGACGGCGGCCGATGCGGTCCGACAGCCACCCGCAGAAAATGGTGAGGGGAAAGAGGGCGAGGGTCGAAAGCATCACCAGGAAGCTCGCCGTGGCTCCATCCAGCTTGGCTACGGCCTTCAGGAAGACGGTGGTGTAGACCTGGGACGAGAAGAACAGCAGGGAGCCCCCGGCCGAGATGCAGAAGAACAGCAGGGCCATGCGCCCCAGGGTCTGGCGGTCGGTGAAGCAATCCCTGAGGGGCGCCTTCGCGACGGCGTTGCGGGCCCGCAGCTGGCGGAAGACCGGGGACTCGTGGAGATTGATCCGGCTCTTGATGGATATCGCCAGCAGCAGGGCCGAGAGCAGGAAGGGGATGCGCCAGCCCCATGCCCGGAAATCGGTCTCCGACAGGAAGTGCTGGAGCACCACGATCTGCAGGGTGGACGCCAGCATGCCCAGGGGGCCCATGAGCTGCAGGACGCTGGTGTAGAGGCCGCGGCGGCCGGTGGGGGCGTGCTCGGTCAGGTAGACCGCGGCGCCGCCGATCTCGCCGCCCACCGACAATCCTTGCACGATGCGTAGCAGCAGGAGCAGGGCGGGGGCCAGGAGACCGGCCTGGGCATAGGTCGGCAGGAGCCCGATGCAGACGGTGGCGGCCCCCATCAGGACGATGGTGACGAGGAAGATGGTGCGCCGGCCGTGGCGGTCCCCCAGGGACCCGAAGAGGGCGGCCCCCAGGGGGCGCACTACCATGCCGACGCCGAAGGTGCCGAGGCTGGCCAGCAGCCCCGCCACCGGATCGCCGGCGGGGAAGAAGAGGGCGCCGAAGTGGGTGGCCAGGGAAGCGAAGGTGAGAAAATCGTACCACTCCAGAAAAGTACCGAAGCAGGCGGCGACGACGACCTGTCTCTGGGTGCGGCGCTCGGGTTGGGAAGAGGGCATGCCGGGACGGGAAAAAGCAAAGTGCGGATTATCGCCGCCCCCGGGCCCTACTCCAATCGTTCAATGACTTGGCGTTTCTAGCTCCGGCGCCGGGTCGCCTCATAGAGGGGCATGACCTCGGGCAGGTGGTGCTGGATTTCCTGGATGCGGTCGCGGCCGGCCGGGTGGGTGGACAGCCAGGCCGGCGGCGCGCTGCCCCGGTTGGCCGCCCCCATCTT
The DNA here is from genome assembly GCA_018261935.1 of Rhodocyclaceae bacterium. Lineage (GTDB taxonomy): Bacteria > Pseudomonadota > Gammaproteobacteria > Burkholderiales > Rhodocyclaceae > JAGTRP01. The sequence continues at coordinate 194,841 of JAGTRP010000001.1, read as the reverse complement.
CTGCCACAGGCTGATGCCGGCCCGGGGGTCGAAGCCGGCCCGGGCGGCGAGGTCCAGGCCGACGACGTCGGCCTCGGTTTCGTCGTCCCGGGAAAATTTTCGGGTGGCCAGGTCGGCGGCGCCCTGGATGCCGAACTGGGCGAGACCGCCGTACTTGGTGCCGGCGACCATGTTCGCGGCGATGGCGGCGATGCCATGGGTGATCTGGCCCTTGGCCTGCTGTTCCCGGGAGTGCTCCCGCAGGGCATGGGCCACTTCATGGCCCATGACGATGGCGATTTCGTCGTCGGTGAGCTTGAGGGTGTCGATGAGGCCGCTGTAGAAGGCGATCTTGCCGCCGGGCATGCAGAAGGCGTTGAGCTGCCGGGAGCCGATCAGGTTCACTTCCCATTTCCAGTGCTCGGCCCGGGCATTGAAGCGGCTGGCATGGGGCAGGATGCGCTGGGCGATGGCGCGCAGGCGCTGCACCTGGGAATGGCTGTCCGGGGCCAGGGCGCCTTTCTCCGCCGCCTGCTGCTTCAGTTGGAGGTACTGCTGGCCGGCCGCCCGTTCGAGCTGTTCGGCGGGGACCAGGTTGCGCAGGGCGGAGGCCTTGCCGACATGGACGCCGTCGCTTCCCGTGCCTGACTGGTCAGCGAGGGCAGGGACGTTGCACAGCGCAGCGGCGAGGAGGATGGAAAGCAGATTTTTCATTTTCTTGGACGGCAGCGACGGATCGGGAAAGGGGGAGCTGGCGGAAGCTCTTCTTGGACTTCAAGGCGCGCTGGAGTTTCCCACCGCAAATACATGATATAAAGTACAAAAAAGGGGGAGAGTATGGCGTCAGTGTCCAGTGCCGATCAAGAGGATCTGAAACCGTCCGGCCCGTCGGGGAACGGGGACTTCGTCCTGCCCGGATTCATCGAGTTGCGCCCGGACGGCGTCTATGTCGATGCCGGCAAGCTTGCCTCGGCGGACGACTTCCTGCGGGCTGTGGACCGGGTCTTCAATGGGGGGCATTTCTTCGGCGGCCTCGACTATCCTCTCTTCCAGCGCCTGCTCTATGGCACCGGCCCGGCCCCGGCGGCGGGTCCGCTCCGCCTGGCCAGCGCGATCCGCGACTTTCCGCCGGCGCGGCGGGCCCTTTACAAAGGGGTGAAGATCGCCGGCGGCGAGGCCGCCTACATGTTCGAGCCGGTGACCCTGGAGAGCGCGGCGGCCGGCAGCGAAGCCCAGGTGTCGCCTGGAAAGGCCAGCCTCGACGTGGATGAATTCATTGCCGACCTGTGGACCAAGGGCGTGCGCTTCGGCATCGATGTCGCCGCCGTCCAGGCAGCCATCCGGGAAGGGCGTTGCGAGCGGGTGGTGGTGGCCAGGGGAATGCAGCCGACCCCCGGGGAAGATGCCGGAGTCAAGGAGCAGGCGGCCGAATTGCACCGGGACAATGCACCCCGGCGGCTCCCCGATGGGCGGGTGGACCTGGGCCAGTTCAAGAACCGCTTCCCGCAGATCCGCAAGGGCACGATGCTGCTCAAGAAGATCCCCCGGGAACTGGGGAAGGCCGGCCGCACGGTGGCCGGCGAGCGGGTGGAGCCCCCCGTGCCCAAGGATTTCGACCTGGCCAGCCTGGCCGGGGAAGGGACCCTGATCGAGAGCCGGGATGGCTGCGAATACATCGTCGCCGCCATGGATGGCTTCCTCAATCTGGATACCGCCACCAACCGCGTCGCCATCACCGAAAAAGTCATCAACCGGGAAGGGGTCAGTGCGCGCACCACCGGCAATCTCGTCCTGACCGGCGACGAGTACGAGGATTTCGGGGAAGTGCAGGAGGGTCGGGTGGTGGAGGGCAAGAGCCTGACCTTCCACGCCAACGTCTTCGGCAAGGTGCTTTCCACCGGCGGGGCCATCGTGCTGGACAAGAACCTGGTGGGCGGGGCGGCCCTGAACCGGGACGGTTCCATCGCCATTGCCGGGCTGGCGTCCAACGCCCTGGTGCAGACGGCCCATGGAGCGCTGCACCTGAAGCGGGCGGAGAATTCGGTCCTCATCGGCGACCGGGTCGAGGTGGAATGGGCGTCCAACTGCACCATCCTCGCCGAGGAGGCCGAAATCCAGGTATCGGAGGGCTGCACCATCGCCGGCAAGCGCATCCATGTGGGCACCGGGGACGCGCGCAATGGCGAGGAGACCCTGGTCTCGATCCTGCTGCCGGATTGCTCCGGCATCGACCACGCCCAGGAAAAGCAGCGCAAGCATATCGCCGAGTGCGAGGAGCTGATGGCCGGCCTCAAGAGCGGCATCGAGCATCTGATGAGCGAGCCGGAGGTGCACAAGTATTTCATCATCGCCGGCAAGATCCATCACAAGGAGATCACCCTCACTCCGGAGCAGCAGGGGCACTGGCACCAGATGTGCGTTCATCTGGGCCCGACCTTGAAACGCATCGCCCAGGGCCGCGAGGATATCAAGGCCCTGGAGGGTGAAATCGTGGCGGCCCAGGAAAGGATCGCCACCCTGGAGGCCGAGAGAGCGAAGACGGCGACGGTCATGGAGTGCCGGGTGGATTCCATCCAGGGAGACGTGGCCGTGCGGACCCTGACCATTCCCCTGGACGCGCCGCCCCTCTCGCACCTGCCGCCCCGGGAGCTCAAGCTCCGGCTGCGGGCTTCGGAGACGGGGAGCCATCGCCTGTTTGCCGGCAGCACCGGCGTCTTTTCCTGGCAGCCGGAGTAGGTCGGCCCTGCCTCAGGCGCCTTGCCCGGCGGCCAGGGCCATCGAGACCTTGACCAGTTCGGCCAGGGTCTGGACGTCCATCTTTTCCATGACCCGGGCCCGGTGGGCTTCCACCGTCTTCATGCTGATGCCGAGTTCGTCGGCGATCTGCTTGTTGAGCTTGCCCGCCACCACCAGGCGCATGACTTCCCTTTCCCGCGGGGTGAGCTGCCCGGCCCGGTGGGAAAGAGCGGTGTCGCGCCGACGCCGGGCCGCCCGCCGGCTTTCCAGTTCCAGGGCGCGGCGGATGCGGGAAAGCAGGTCCTCGTTGTTGAAGGGCTTCTCGATGAAATCACAGGCGCCCCGCTGCAGGGCGGAAACGGCCATGGGCACGTCGCCGTGGCCAGTGACGAAGATGATGGGCAGCGGGCAGCCCAGGGCATCGAGGCGCTCGTGGAGTTCGAGGCCGCTCATCTCCGGCATGCGCACGTCCAGCACCAGGCAGCCCCGCATGTCATCGGAGCGGGCGGCGAGAAAGGCAGCGGCGGAATCGTAGCAGGCCACCCGGTAGCCTTCGCCTTCCAGGAGCCAGGTCATGGAGTCGCGCATGGCCTCGTCGTCGTCCACGACGTGGATGGTCGGCACGGTATCGGTCATGTCACTCCTCGATCGGGACGGTAAACCGGAAAACGGTGCCGCCGTCCCCGGCGGGCTCGGCCCACAAACGTCCCTGGTGGAATTCGATAATGGAGCGGCAGATGGCCAGCCCGATGCCCATCCCCTCCGGCTTGGTAGTGTAAAACGGGGCAAAGACCTTTTCCAGGTCGTCGTCGGCGAGGCCATGGCCCTGGTCGGCGACGGCCACCTCGACCAGGCGCTCGTCGATGCGCTCGGCGCTGATGGTGAGCCGGCGGCGCTCGGCCGCGATGTCCTGCATGGCCTCGATGCCGTTCTTCAGAAGATTGAGGAGCACCTGCTCGATCATGATCCGGTCGACCAGGATGCGGGGTAGGTGCTCCGGGATGTCGGTGAGGATCTGGACGCCGTTCTTCCTGGCCTCGATGTCGGCGAAGGCCCGGGTTTCCTCCACCAGGTCGGTGAGGGCGGCGGGCTGCCGGTTGGGGTCGCTCTTTTTCACCATGTCCCGCATGCGGCGGATGATCTTGCCGGCCCGTTCGGCCTGGTCGCCGGCCTTCTGCAGGGCCGACAGGATGTCGTCCATGCGGTAGCTGCCGGATTGCAGCCTTTTGACGCAGCCGGCGTTGTAGTTGGCGATGGCCGAGAGGGGCTGGTTCAGCTCGTGGGCCAGGGACGAGGCCATTTCTCCCATGGTGATGAGGCGGGAAGTCTGTTCCAGGCGCTTCTGCTGCTTCAGGTTCTCCTCATCCATGCGCTTCCTGTCGGTGATATCGGCGGCGATCTGCACCCGCACGGTGCGGCCATCCACCCAGCGGATGGCCCGTTCGTGGACGTGGTACCAGTGGCCCGACAGGCTGTGCTGGATTTCGCCGTCGTAGAGTTCGCAGGGCAGATCGGCGCCGGTGAGCTGGCCGGGGTCGCGGGCAAGCGCGTCCTGCGGCGGGCGGCAGGGCGCGGTGACCTGGGTCGTGTCGCGGCCGACGGTGTCGAAGCCGTAGATATTCCGGAAGACCCGGTTGGCGAACAGGATTTCGCCAGAGCCGGCATCGGCCACGTGGACGGCGCTATCGAGGCCGTCGATGACGGCGGTGAAGCGCTCGTGGGCCTGTTCCAGCTCCAGGCGGGAGCGCCTGGGCTCGGTGATGTCGTTCATGGAGGCCATCCAGCCGAGCTGGCGGCCCGCCGTGTCGATGAGGGGGGAGAAGTAGAGGCGGACGTCGAAGCGCTCCCCGTTCTTGCGCATGATGCGCATCTCGAAGCCCCGAGCCGGAGCCTGCCCCGCCAGGGCGAGGTCGATGTTGTGCTGCAGTTGCTCGAATTCCTCCGGCGGCCAGTAGGGGTAGGGCGGCTTGATCCCCAGCAGTTCCGCCTCGGGAAAGCCCGTCATGCGGCAGAAGGCGGCGTTTACGAAGGTGATGCGGCCCTCCTGGTCGATGGCCCGCAGGCCGGTGACCATGGATTGGGACATGGCCTGGCGGAAGGCGTAGGCGGCCCGCAGCTGTTCTTCGGTCTCCGCCCGGTGCCGGGCGTGGCGGCGCAGCTGGATCAGGGTGCCCGCCACCAGCAGGGTGAGGGCGACGATGATGGCCGCCGGCACATAGGGCAGCCAGGCGCCGCCGGTGCGGTAGGCGATGAGGTGCAGCCCCAAGGGATTGTTGAGAAGATCCAGGTTGATGGTGCCGGATATCTTGCGGTCGGTGGGCTTGACCGTGGTGTTGCTGAGCAACTGCCGCTGCTCGGGGTCCATCAGGGTCAGGCTGTACCGGGTGTTGAACCAGGCCGGCAGGCTGACCCACAACAGGCTGTCCAGGGAATGGAGGGCGATGAAGGCCCCCAGGTCGCTGCTGCCGCGCTGGACCGGCACGATGAGATCCATGGCGTGGCGCCCACCGGCGTCGGCGTAGTCCCGGGAGAAGGTGATCCGCCGGCTGCGCAGGGCGTCCTTGAGGGCGGACAGGCGGACTCCGGAGATCTGCTCGCCCACGAAGGTCGCTGTCGTCTCGTAGGGCGCCACCCATTCCACCTTGCCGCCGGTATCCACCCAGGCGATGGCGGCGATCTCCGGGTTGTCCTGGATGTAGCGGCCGGTGCGGACCTGGAAGGCCTCGTAGTCGAGCCGCCGGTATTCCTGGTCCCGGGCCAGTTCAGCCAGGAAATCCTGGTGGCCGTGGAGGCGGGTCTCGATGGTGCGCCCGGCCCAGTGCATGTCCCCTTCCAGGGCGGAGCGGGCGGTATCCTGCTCCCGCCACTGGAGGATGGCGGTGGTGACCAGCATGGCCAGGGCGAAGAAGCCGATAGCCACGTAGGGGGCCGACCACAGCCAGGCCTGCCGGCGCTGGGGAGGAGCCGAGGGGAAAAGCATCCCGCTATTCTTGGGCAAGGGCCGTGGCCCGGCCATTGGAGAAAACCCTTAATGCCGAGGTCGTTCAGTATTCCGACTTGTCGTGCCACATCTCCGGCTTGAAGCGGACCACCCGGTTGCGGCCGGTTTCCTTGGCCTGGTAGAGGGCCACGTCGGCGAACTTGACGGCCTGCCAGAAGGTCTCGCTGTCGGTCGGGAAGTCGGCGATGCCGATGGAGATCGTTTTCTGGAGCAGGGTGCCGGCCGTCTGGACCTTGAGGTTCTCGACGGCGACGCGGATATTCTCCGCCACCCGCTCGGCGGCCTCGGCGGCAGCGTCCTGCAGGATGATGAGGAATTCCTCGCCGCCGTAGCGGATCACCAGGTCGGAGGCGCGGACGGATTGGGTGAAGACCTTGGATACCGCCTTGAGGACTGCGTCGCCGGCATCGTGGCCGTAGGTATCGTTCACCATCTTGAAGTAGTCCAGGTCAAGCATCAGTACCGCCAGGTGGGTGTGGCGGCGCTGGACGCTGGCCAGGAGGGTGGCGATGAACTCCTCCAGGAAGCGGCGGTTGGAAAGGCCGGTCATGGGATCGTGGAGGTTGGCTTCCCGCAGGGTTTCCATCAGGCGCTTGGTTTCCAGCACCGGTGCCGTGTCCCGCAGGTAGACCTTGATGTAGGGCAGCACCCGGCAAAGCTCCGAGGCGGCCTCGGGCTTGGCGACCAGCTGGACGACGCTGCCGACGCTGCCGGACTGGATGACCGGCAGGCAGATGTGCTGCCGGTCGCCGGCCTCCGCCGGGGGCTGGAAGGCATAGCAGATGGCGGGGCTGACGACACCGTCGGTGGTGTGGCCGGTGCGGCGGGCCCGGCAGGCTTCGGGACGGGTCAAAATCTGGGGGTCGCACCAGCGGCAGTCCGCCGACAGGGTGCCGTCCACGATGATGGGCCGGATATGGTTGGTGCCCTGGCCGATTTCATAGAGGGAATATTCCTTGATCCCGAATTGGTTCTCGAGGGTGACAGCCAGCCGCTGGTAGATTTCGGCCTTGGTCTCGTCTTCCTCGATGGCCTGCTTGAAGTGGGCGGCGCGGGTCAGGCTGTCCACCATGTCGATGGTGGCGGTCAGGAGGTTCTCGTCGGCGGACGGGGTGCGCTGGGTCAAGCGCGCCACATTGGTCCCGATGCGGTTGAGGCCGTCGTCGAGGAAGCCCAGGAGGCGGTTCATGTCGTTGGCGATCTGGCCGATCTCGTCCTTGGTCTGCTGCCGAACGTGGGCCTTGAAGTCGCCTTCCAGGGCCCGATGCACGGCCTCCTCGACGGCGTGGGCCGTATCCGAAATGGGGCGCAGGAGGCGGCGGGCGAGGAGGATGAGAAGGGCGGAAAACAGGGTCACGGCGCCGGCGATGCCGGCCACCGTCAGCAGGGCCTTCTGCTTCAGGTCGTCGATGGACAAGGTCATGGTGACGGCGCCCAGGACGGTGCCTTCGCGCACCTGGTGGCATTGCAGGCAGTTGGGGTTGCCGCTGACCGTGGCGATGTAGGGGACAGTGCCGCGGTAGATGGCCTCGCCCTTGTCGGTGACCAGTTCGAAGCGGGGCTTGCCCTCGGCCAGGACCGAGCGTTCGATGTCGTCCGCCGCGGTTTCCAGGTTGAGGCCCTGGCCGAACTGCTTGCTGACATCGGCCGAGCGCACCACCCGCGCCGACCGCAGCCCGTGGACCTCGGTCAGCCGCTGCAGGAAGCGTTCCCGCTTGTCGATGACGCCATTGATCATGGACTCGGTGAGGTGCACCCGGACGATCTCCGCCGAGGTCAGGAGGTGCTCCGTGGCCGACGCGATGGAGAAGCTGCGGAAGGCATAGAGGCTGATGGCGATGAGCACGGCCAGCAGGGCAGCGGCGATGGCGGAAAAAAGTACGGTGACCTTGTTGTTGAGATTCATCTCGGTAGTGGCGGAATAACCTTACAGGACGCGGCATTATGCACTTCCCATAGCCGCGAGGAAATTACCCCTTTAGTCAGAGTGCCAGCCAGGGCAGCAGGGCGGGCAGCAACAGGGCGGTGAGGAGGCCGTTCAGCCCCATGGCGAGCGCTGCGAAGGCCCCCGCCTGCTCGCTCACCTGGAAGGCGCGGGCGGTGCCGATACCGTGGGATGCCACGCCGATGGCAAAGCCGCGGATAGCCGGGTCGCGAAGCCTCATGGCGTCGAACAGGTAACGGGCGCCGACAGCGCCGAGAATGCCGGTAATGATGACCAGCACCGCCGTCAGGGAGGGAATGCCGCCGATGCCTTCGGAGACTCCCATGGCGATAGGGGTGGTGACCGACTTGGGCGCCAGGGAAAGCATGGTCGGCAGGCTGGCGCCGAAGAGCTTGGCGACTGCCATGGCCGAGACGATGGCGGTGAGCGAACCGGCCAGCAGGGCGGCTATGACCGGCAGCAGCATGGCCTTGAGGCGCTTCACCTGGGCGTACAGGGGAATGGCGAGGGCGACGGTGGCGGGGCCGAGGAGAAAGTGCACGAACTGGGCGCCGTCGAAATAGGTGCGATAGGGGGTGCCGGTCAGGACCAGCAGGCCGACCAGGATGGCCACCGCCAGAAGCACGGGGTTGGCGAGCGGATGGAAACCGGTGCGCCGGTAGAGCCACCAGGCGCCCTGGTAGGCGAGGAGGGTCACGGTCAGGCCCAGCAGGGGCGAAGTGGCCAGGTAGACCCAGATTTCGGTGAATTGGGGCGCCATGGCTTATTGGGGCGTTGCCGGGTTACGGGCCAGGGCCTTCATCACCAGGGCTGTCACGATCAGGGTGGCGGCGGTGCTGACGAGCAGCGAAACCAGGATCGGCAGCCACTCGTCCTGCAGCCGGTGCAGGTGGAGCATGACGCCGGTGCCGGCCGGCACGAAAAGCAGGGAAAGGTGCTGCAGAAGCCCCTGGGCGGTTTGCTGCAACTCCTGGCCGGGGCCGCCGCGCAGCACCAGGAAGAGGAAGAACAAAGCCATGCCGATGACCGGCCCGGGGACAGGCAAGCCGAAGCCATGGGCGATGACTTCGCCGGCGAGTTGGAAGAGCAGGAGTTGGGTCAGGGCGGCAAGCATGGGCCATTTCCGAAGGGAACGGCGCCAGTTTATTGCACCTGAATATTTAACAGAACACCAGGATTTGTACGTTTATTTGGTACAAATTGTAATAGATGGCCCGGGGAAGGAGGATCAGCGCTGTCGATGCTTCGATCGCCCATCGTCCCTGGCCGGCGCGGAGACAGTCTGCGCCCCCATGGTGACCGCGATGAGCAGAATCTGCATGAGCCCAAGAGTGACGGCGAAGGCCTCGAAGCTATCAAGCCCGATACCCAGGATGGGCGGCAGGGCGAACAGCCCGCAGGAGAGGAATTCGGTCCATTTGGTCCAGGTATCCATGCCGTTCTCCCTGCGTAGTGGTCACGGCTGACAATCTACGCCCTCGGCGGTGCGTGGATATGTCGAAGATCAAGTTGTGACGATTTCACGGGGCGCTTATTCAACGGCCTCAGGCAAGTCCCAATCGCCTACCCTCGGGTTGTCTGTTTGGTGGAATTGCCTGACCCAGCTGATGAAATTGCGGAAATCGGTGTTTTCCTGTGCCAAGCGATTGCAGGCGTCCCAGTCGATATCAGGTCGCTCACGGGCCGGAATGCGGATTTCGCTTTCGGCCGGGTTCTCGGCATCCAGAACGATCAACCCAATGCCATGGGAGGCCGCCAGCAGGCGAAGCTCCTTCATGGTTTCCGATCCTTCCACCTCGGCCGCTACCAGGTAGCCGAAGTTGGCCCAGGAAGAATTGGAAACCGCCTGGAACCAGGCCTCGCGAACATTGGAACGGTTGAGCAGGAGTTTCACCTCGAAAGACCACAGCCGGGCGCGCTGGGCTCCGGTCTGTTCGACGCAGGCACGGATTTCCTTGTCCCACTCAGCCCCCAGGTCTTCCATTGCCACCAGGTCCGGGTAGAGCCACTTGTTGCCGTTGGGGCCGCGCCGGTTCGAAGCGCGTTTCTCGTCGATACGCTTGGGGTAAAGGCCCAATTCGCTGTGGAGATAGCGGCAGAGGAGGGGGTAGAGCCGATGTTCACCGACTATCGGTTCATCGGGTTTTGCCCTGCCTTTGGCCGGGCGAATTACCTCTTCGGCCTGGGCGACCTCGGTCTCTTCGCTTGTGGTGCTCCAGTAATAGCGGCGGGGACGGGTTTCGGTGGTCCTCACCTGGGGAAAACGTTTCTGGATTCCCGGGCGGTTCACTCCGATTTCAGCCACCAGTTGCTGAACCAGGGCAGCATCATCGGACAAATCCTGCTGGCTGTTGCGGCGCTTCTCCTCGCAGGCTTCCCGCAAGTTGTCGAACATCCAGGAGGCGATCTGGCGGGCGGTGAAACGTTCTTCCTGATGGGTTTTGAGGAAGTCGACTACGGTCTGGCGGAGATTGAGTTTCATGAATGTTTCCCGGGCCCCGGCATCAGGGGCGTGTTAATGCCTTGCTGGTGTTGCACTTGCTTATATACCGCACGCCGGCGAGGGCGAATTCGGTGCCGACGGCCGTAGGGCCGTAGAGGACCTCCGGCTCGCCTGCCTTCAGGTTGATGGCGCCCTCGCTGATCTTCTGCAGGCGGTATCAGATGCTTTCCGATCAAACAGCCGTCAAATAAATAACTCGTTTAATAAACAATATGTTGAGACGTTTCGGTGCGCCGTCGGCGAGATTTTCGGTGGTCCTGGTCAAATAGCCATCAAATAGTCTCAGGCCCAGAAAGGCACGTATTTCATCAGCTTGCGCGACTTGTTCCCGGGATCGCTTTGCTTGATCAGCTCGGCCTTCGTGGTCTCAGCGATGATTCGCGAAGCCTGGGCCGAGTTGCCTTCGGAAATGTTGAAGCGTTCCCGCAGGCTGGTGTTGGTCATGGCATCGTTGGAAAGATGCTTCAGGCAGGCATGCTGGTAGCAGGCACGGATGCGGTCGTTGGGGCTCATGTCCTTCAGCGCCTGGCGGCTGTAAAGGGTCACCAGCATCGACTGCTCCTTCAAGATGAAGGCCGGGGCCGGCAACTGAGCACTTTCCACGACCGATACCACCTTGTCGATGCCGCTGCCCCGCTCCTCGCACATCCCCATGCGCCGCATCAGCGCCGCCAGGGCCTCGTTCCGCGAGCGCGGCGGCTCGTCCATCATGCGCAGGGTATCCACCAGCGGGTGGCCCGGGTTGGTGATCTCGATGCGGTCGTCGAACAGCTCGACCATCGGCCCGGTGCCTGTGGGCAGGAAATCCTGGTGAATCAGTGCGTTGGCGATCAGCTCGCGGATCGCCAGTTCCGGGAAGGGCTTCTCCACCTGCCGCAAGCCCTGGGAAATGCGCTCGCTGGCAGGCAGCAGGTTGTCGATGTAGCTGATGGCGGCCTCGAAAACCAGGGCATAGCCCTTGGCCAGATCAGGGTGCTCGCGCAGGGACTGGATGCGGTTGGTGCCCTTGTATTGGACGACCCGCAAGGCTTTGCGGGCCAGGTTGCGGAAGTTCTCGAGATTCCGGGCGAAGAGGATGGCCCCCAGGTTGGTGATGGCCCAGCCCTGGGGCGACTCGGCGATCAGCGAATCCGCCTTCAAGCGGGCGAGGATGCCCTCCTTGGTGCTCGGCAGGGGTTGCCGGGTCAGTTCGAAATACTTCGTATATTCCAGCAACAGCAATGCCTCGTCGGCATCCAGATCTGCCTTCGCGATACCCGCTTCGAAGGGGGCCGCGCCAAGGATCTGCCACAACTCCCGCTCCTTCTCCGGATAGTCCTTGAGCAGCTTTTTCAGGCTGCCGACGCGGATGAATTCACTGCCCGAAAACCGTACCGGCGTATGCAGGGCGGCAGGGATTTCCAGGATCACCACCTTCTGGCCTCCGCTCGTGAAGGTATGGAAGCGGATGTCCTGCCGGGGCGCGAGCATGCGCACCAGCCAATGCTCCAGTTCCTCGTTGCCCTGCTTGGCTGAACCGGGAGAAAAGCTGGTGCCTACGACCGCGTGGGTATCGTTATGGATGCCCCAGACCATGTAGCCGAAAGGCTGGCCCTTCAGGCGGGCCGAATTGGAAAGGGCAGAGATGTATTGGCCGATGTCGTCGTGCTCCGCCCGGTTTTCCTTGAACTCCACCCATTCCGTTTCGTTGGGCAGGGCGCGCAGGTTGGCGAGCAGGCGTTCCAGGCGGTCGGGAGTCATGCCGAGGCCTCCCCGGGAAGCGGTACGCTGCGGACGTCGATCTTGCCGGTGATGGCGGCGGCGATAAGACCGATGATGTTCTGATGCGGGTTGGCGTTCATGAAGCGCTGAGGCAGTTTGGACGGCGCGCTAAGGCACTGTCATGGAAAAGGCCCTATGTTAGGGATTAATGGAAGTGCGGCAAAGTTTTTGTGCCGCCAAGCAAAACGCCCCGGGGAAACCGGGGCGTTTTGTCTTGCCTGCTTCGGGGCGCCGGATGCGCCCCGGCAGGGCTTACTCCATCGCCTCGTACAGCGGCAGGGTCAGGAATTCCGGGTAGTCCGGGCTCAGGGACATCTTGTCGAAAATCACTGCGGCCTGGTCGTAGGTGGCGGTGTCCTCGCCCTGGGCGGTAACGGTGGCCTTCACCTTGGCCAGTTCCTCGGGGATCATGGCGCGGACCATGTCGACGGTGACCTTGCGGCCGTCGTCGAGGACGCCCTTCGGGGAGACCACCCATTGCCACACCTGGGAACGGGAGATTTCGGCGGTGGCGGCGTCTTCCATCAGGTTGTGGATGGGCACGCAGCCATTGCCGGCCAGCCAGGAGCCCAGGTAATGGATGCCGACGTTGATGTTGTTGCGCACGCCGGCCTCGGTGATGGGCTGCTCGGGCTGGAAGTTGAGGAAGTCCTTGGCGGTGAAGGTCTCGGTACGCTGCTTGTCCCACTGGTTGGGGCGCTCGCCCAGGACCTTGACGAATTCCTCGTGGGCGATGGACACCAGGCCCGGGTGGGCCACCCAGCCGCCGTCGAAGCCGTCGTTGGCGTCCCGGGTCTTGTCGTGGCGGATGCCGGCCAGGGCCTTTTCGTTGGCCACCGGATCATTCTTGATCGGGATCAGGGCCGACATGCCTCCCATGGCGGGGGCGCCGCGCTTGTGGCAGGCCTTGACCAGGGCCAGGGCGTAGGAGCGCATGAAGGGCACTTCCATGGTGATGGCGCCCCGGTTGGCCAGGCAGAAGTCCTTGTTCTTCTTGAACTTCTTGATGCAGGAGAAGATATAGTCCCAGCGGCCGGCGTTGAGGCCGGCGGAGTGGTTCCGCAGTTCGTAGAGGATCTCTTCCATCTCGAAGGTGGCGAGGATGGTCTCGATCAGCACGGTGGCCTTGATGGTGCCCTGGGGAATGCCGACGTGGTCCTGGGCCATGACGAAGATGTCGTTCCACAGGCGGGCTTCCAGATGGCTTTCCATCTTCGGCAGGTAGTAGAAGGGGCCGGCGCCGCGGGCGATCTGTTCCTTGGCGTTGTGGAAGAAGACCAGGGCGAAGTCGAAGATGCCGCCGGAGACGCGCTGGCCGTCCACCAGGACGTGCTTCTCGTCCAGGTGCCAGCCGCGGGGGCGGATCTGCAGGGTGGCGATCTGGTCGTTGAGCTTGTATTCCTTGCCGGCTTCGTTCTTGAAGGACAGCTTGCGGCGGATGGCGTCGTAGAGGTTCACCTGGCCCTGGACTTGGTTGAACCAGTTGGGGCTGTTGGAATCCTCGAAGTCGGTCATGTAGGAGTCAGCGCCGGAATTGAAGGCGTTGATGATCATCTTGGCTTCGACCGGGCCGGTGATCTCGGTGCGGCGGCGTTCCAGGGCCTTGGGCAGGGGGGCAACCTTCCAGTCGCCTTCGCGGATGGCCTTGGTTTCCGGCAGGAAGTCGGGCATTTCGCCGGCATCGATTCGGGCCTGGCGTTCGACGCGGGCCTTCAAAAGTTCCTGGCGGCGGCCTTCGAAGGCGCGGTGGAGCTTGGCGACCAGGGCGAGGGCGTCGTGGGTGAGGATTTCATCGAAGCGGGGGTGGAGGGGGGCGTTGATCTGGACGCCGGTGGGAAGGTTCAAGCTCATGGGGTCTCCTTGCAAAAAAGCTTACAAATAGGTTTTGACAAAATAGATCGCCGTCAGGCTGCTGCCCACGGCGATGACGAAGCGGCGCAGCCACAGGGCGGGTAGGCGGCGGGCCAGGGAAGCCCCGGCGTAGCCCCCGACCAGAGCGGTGGCCAGCATGATGAGGGTGTGGGGCCAACTGATGGCCCCGGCGATGACGAAGGTGGCGGCCGCCACCGTGTAGTTCACGGCGGAAGTCAGGTTCTTCAGGCCGTTCAGTTCCTGGATGTCCTCGACGCCCTGGATGGACAGGGCGGCCAGGGTGAGGATCCCCATCCCCGCCCCGAAGAAGCCGCCATAGATGGCGACCAGCAGCTGGAAAATGAGCCCACCCAGGCCCCCGGGCGTGCCGGTCGCGCTCCTCCCGGCGGCGAAACCCAGCCGAGCCTTGAAGGCGGCCACCAGGCGGGACACCTGGCACGAGAAGGCGAACAGGGCTGTGGCCACCAGCAGCAGCCAGGGCACCAGGCGGGAGAAGGCGGCATTGGAAATGGCCAGGAGAAGCAGTCCGCCGGCCAGCCCGCCGGCCAGGGAGACCGCCACGAGCAGGGCGGTCCACGCCTTGTGGCGGGTCACTTCCCGGCGGTAGGCCCAGGCGCTGGAAAGGCTGGCGGGCCACAAGGCCACCGTGTTGCTGGCATTGGCGGTCACCGGCAGGACGCCGGCAGCGAGCAGGGCCGGGAAGGAGAAAAAGGTGCCGCCGCCGGCCAGGGCGTTCATGCCGCCGGCCAGGAAGGCTCCACCGGCCACCAGGGATGCCTGCAAGGCGTCCATGTCACACCGGCCCTCGGCATGGACAGAGCTTTCCATCGAGGCCGGCGGTACGCTGATCGAGGGGGAGCATTCGGTTCATGGCGGTGCTGTGGTCAGGATTGACCCGAAGTCTATTGCACCACGGTACAAAATATAAGCCGGCATTTTCGGCTTTTATCTTTTACTTTTTGTAAAAAATAACGCCGATGCCTCTGGAAGAGACATCGGCGCAAAAACTACCGCGAACGGGGTTGGGGTCGGGGCTGCGTTATTCGCCGGCTGGAGCCGGTCGTTTATTGGTTATGGTGTCAATTCGGCGGTGTGGGATTCAGTACGTGGACCTAGTGGGTGTAGCAAGGCTGGCCCAAGGCTTGTTCGACGGAGCTGGAGCAGGCGACAATTTCCACGGCGTTGCCGCCGAATTCCTTCAGCAGGTTGAGCAAGCGCTTGCCGTAGGCATCGATGTAGTAAACCCCGGAGAGATCCAATTCAAAATAACGGTAGCGGCGTAAGGCTTCGATGACGCGATCTTCCATCTCCCGCTGGCATTCCTTGGTCATTTTTCCGTCGAATATAAGCCTGCAGCCACGATCGCGACTTTCAAGTCGTACTGTCATTTTTTGGTCTCCTAGGGTGAACTGTTGTTAAATCCCTCGTCGATGGCGAGGTTCCGAATACCGAAGGCCGTATATTGCCGGCAGATGCTTCTTGTAGCGATGGGGTGTTAACCCCATTTTGGTGTGCATCGTTAAGCTGGGCGAAGGGTTTTCAGGTGTTGCGACTGCGACCATTTGTCGAGAAAAAATGACCGGTAAATTCTGTGGATAGCTTCAAGCAAATCTCCGCTTTCGTCTCCGCCGCCACCCGCGGCAGCCTGTCGGCGGCCGCCCGGGCGGAGAATGTGACGCCCGCCATCATCGGCCGCCGCCTCGACGGCCTGGAAGCCCGCCTCGGCGTGCGCCTCCTGGTGCGCACCACGCGTCGCCTTTCCCTGACTTTCGAAGGCCAGGCCTTCCTAGAGGACTGCCAGCGCATCCTTACCGACCTCGCCAATGCCGAGGCCAGCGTTTCGGCGGGCGGGGTGAAGGCCAGCGGCCACCTGCGCATTTCGGCTCCGGCCGGGTTCGGGCGGCGGCACGTGGCACCCTTGGTCATGCGTTTCCTTGAAGACAATCCGGAGGTGACGGCCAGCCTTGACCTGAGCGACCGCCTGGTGGACCTGGTGAACGAAGGGATCGATTGTGCCGTGCGCATCGGCGAGCTCACCGATTCGAGCATGGTCAGTGTGCGCCTGGGGGAGATGCGGCGCATGGTGGTGGCCAGTCCGGCCTATCTGGTGGCCCATGGCACCCCGCGGGAGCCGGCCGAACTGGCCGGGCATAACTGCCTGGTGCTGGGGCAGCAGCGGGGTTGGGTCTTCCGCGACCCGGCGACCGGCAGCGTCGATGCCTGGAAAGTAAGCGGCCGCTTTGATTGCAACGACGGTGCCGTCCTCCACGAGTGGGCCTTGGTCGGCCGAGGGCTGGCGTGGCGATCCTTGTGGGAAGTGGGGCAGGACCTGACGGAGGGGCGGCTGGCCTCGGTGCTCGATGCCTGGCAGGCACCGCCCATGGGGATCTACGCGGTCTTTCCCCAGCGCCGGCACCTGCCGCTGCGGGTGCGCCTGTTCATCGACTTTCTGAAGGAAACCTACAGCCAGCCTGCCTACTGGGAAAGGCAATAAAATGCGTTGGGCATAGCCGACGGAGTGCGGCGGGCCGCGCTGATGAGGCGGCGGTAAACAAAAAAGGCCGCGCCTCGTGGGCGCGGCCTTGGTCCCATCCCGAGGGACGGGAGAGGGAGTAGCAGATTAGTGGAACTGCTCTTCTTCGGTGGAGCCGGTGAGGGCCTTGACGGAGGAGGAGCCGCCCTGGATGACGGTGGTCACTTCGTCGAAGTAGCCGGTGCCAACTTCCTGCTGGTGGGAGACGAAGGTGTAACCCTTTTCGCGGGCGGCGAATTCCGGCTCCTGGACCATTTCCACGTAGTGCTTCATGCCTTCGCCCTGGGCGTAGGCATTGGCGAACTGGAAGGTGTTGTACCAGTTGATGTGGATACCGGCCAGGGTGATGAACTGGTACTTGTAGCCGAGGGCGGACAGTTCTTCCTGGAAGGAGGAGATCTGCGAGTCGCTGAGGTTCTTCTTCCAGTTGAAGGACGGGGAGCAGTTGTAGGACAGCAGCTTGCCCGGGCAGGCGGCCAGCACGGCTTGGGCGAATTCGCGGGCGAAGCCGATATCCGGCACGCCGGTTTCGCACCAGACGAGGTCAGCGTACGGAGCGTAGGCAACGCCGCGGGAGATGGACTGCTCCAGACCGTTCTTGACGCGGAAGAAACCTTCCTGGGTGCGCTCGCCGGTCAGGAACGGCTTGTCGTTGGCGTCGTAGTCGGAGGTGATCAGGTTGGCGGCTTCGGCATCGGTACGGGCCAGGATCAGGGTCGGAACGCCCATGACGTCAGCAGCGAAACGAGCGGAGATCAGCTTCTCGATGGCTTCGCGGGTCGGGACGAGGACCTTGCCACCCATGTGGCCGCACTTCTTGGCGGCAGCCAGCTGGTCTTCGAAGTGCACACCGGCGGCACCAGCGGCGATCATGTTCTTCATCAGTTCGAAGGCGTTCAGGACGCCGCCGAAACCGGCTTCAGCGTCGGCCACGATCGGCAGGAAGTAGTCGATGAAGCCAGCGTCGCCCGGGTTGATGCCGCGGGACCACTGGATTTCGTCAGCGCGCTTGAAGGTGTTGTTGATGCGGCGAACCATGGTCGGGACGGAGTCGTAGGCGTACAGGGACTGGTCCGGGTACATGGTTTCGGAGGTGTTGCCATCGGCAGCAACTTGCCAGCCGGACAGATAGACGGCTTCCAGGCCAGCCTTGGCCTGTTGCATGGCTTGGCCGGCGGTGATGGCGCCGAAAGCGTTCACGTAGCCCTTCTTGGCGCCGCCGTTGACCTTTTCCCAGAGGACCTTGGCGCCGCGTTGGGCCAGGGTGTATTCCGGCTGCAGGGAACCGCGCAGACGAACCACGTCAGCGGCGGAGTAACCGCGCTTGACGTTCTTCCAGCGGGGGTTTTCGGCCCAGTCTTTTTCCAGGGCGGCGATTTGCTGTTCGCGAGTGCTCATGTGTGTTCCTCTCAAAGTTCTTGGGTTCAGTTCTCCGACTCCTTCTCCCACGGGCCCGGTGGGAGCGTCGATGGATTCCAGTATAGATTCTTTCCCCGGGGGCAGCAATAGTCTTATATAAGACATAAGACAATTTATTTGCCACTAAAAATCAGTGGCTTACGTTCGCGGTTTTGCATTGTGAAATGCGCTAACCACCATGTGAAAAATCTGTCGTATTCCATAAGGCTTAGATGTGATTTTTGACCCACGGCAAAAACAGCGATTGACGTGTCCCCCTCATTAGCGTTGAATCCGGCCACTACCCAAAGTAACGGGCGATACAGATACATCATGGATACATTGCGCAAGTTGTACGACTGGTCCGAGCGTACCTTCTGGAATTCCCTGACCAAGAAGCTGATGAGCTTCCTCCTGCTGTTCGTGGTCGATGTGGCCTACCTGGGCCTCTACCTCCATTACAAGCAGGATGTGCTGGAAGAGCTGCGGAAAGGGGGCGTCGATGCCGGACTGGTTCAGCGGGTCGATGGCATGCTGGACCAGGGGCTCACCCTGATGGTCGTCCTGACCCTGATAGCCCTGTGCTGGAGCGTGCTGCAAATCCTCTACTTGCGCTATCTGATCGTGCGCCCGGTCAAGGCCATTACCCATATCTTCGACGAAATCGGGCGCGGCGAAGGGGATTTTTCCCGCAACCTGCCCACGATCACTCATGACGAGCTTCGGCAACTGGCGGAGAGCTACAACCGCTTCGCCGACAAGATGCGCCAGATTATCAACGAGGTGCGCAAGATGAGCGTCAACATCGCCCGGGAGGCGGTGGTGGTGAGGAAAAATGTGGGCGATACCACCCTCCAGGCCGGTCGCCAGGGGGAAATCGCCCATGCCGTGTTCTCCGCCAGCAATGAGGCGACCCAGGCGATTCACGAAGTCTCGGCCTCGACCGAGGTCATTTCCGAGTCCACCGAGAACAACCTGGGCCACGCCCGGGAATCCATGGCCGAGATGATGGAAATCGTCAGCAAGGTGCAGTTGGTGAGCGAGAAGCTATCCCGTTTCAACGCCACCGTGGACCATCTGGCCCAGCGTTCCGACAGTATCCGGCAGATCGCCAGCCTGATCCGGGAAATCGCCGACCAGACCAATCTCCTGGCCCTCAATGCCGCCATCGAGGCGGCGCGGGCGGGGGAGCAGGGGCGCGGCTTCGCGGTGGTGGCGGATGAAGTCAGGAAGCTGGCCGAGCGGGTCAATGTGGCTACGGCCGACATCACCAGCAATATCGGCGGCATGATCGATCTGGTGCGGGAAACCCAGGCCGAGAACGAAATGATCAATGCCGACATCCGCCAGACCCGGGTGGTGGTGGAACGTTCCTCCGCCCAATTCCGGCAGATGGTGTCGGATTTCGAGCGCACCGGCGGCCAGCTCAACCAGATCGCCGCCGCCATGGAAGAGCTCACCGCCACCAACGGCCAGGTGCACGACAACGTGACCCATATTCACCAGCTCACCAATGACGTGTCCCAGAAGATGACGGAATCCGAGGAATCGACAGCCACCCTGGCCCAGGCGACGGAAAGCGTGCAGGAACTGGTGTCCCGCTTCAAAATCGGGCGCGGGACCTTCGACCACAACGTCGATGCCGTGCGGGCTTTCCGGGATGCCATCCAGGCTAGGCTGGAAGCGATGCAGCAACGGGGTGTCAATGTCTTCGACCGGAACTACAGGCCGATTCCGAACACCAGTCCGCAAAAATTCACGGTGACCTATGATGATGCCTATGGCCGCGAATGCCAGGGCCTCCTGGACGATGCCTTGGTCGGCATCACGGGCGGCGTCTATGCCGTGGCGGTGGATGTGAACGGCTATCTGACCGCCCACAACAGCAAGTTTTCGAAGCCCCTGACCGGTGACTACCAGACCGACCTGGCCGGCAACCGGACCCACCGCAAATTCGAGGCCCCGACCGAACTCCGGGCAGCCCGGAACACCCAGTTGCTGCTCTTGCAGACCTATATCCGCGACACCGGCGAACTGCTCTGCGACATCGCCATGCCCATCATGGTGGGCGGCCAGCACTGGGGTAATG
This sequence comes from Rhodocyclaceae bacterium, assembly GCA_018261935.1. Taxonomy (GTDB): domain Bacteria; phylum Pseudomonadota; class Gammaproteobacteria; order Burkholderiales; family Rhodocyclaceae; genus JAGTRP01. Next base: position 175,024 of record JAGTRP010000001.1, on the reverse strand, counting down.
TCCGGGTCGGCTGCGACAGCAAGGTGCTGCTGGACGTGTGATCCCATTGCAGCGGCGCCCCCGGGCGCCGCCGATCGGCCTTACACCAAGGGCTGGCTGGAGACGACGATGCCGTCCTCGTCGGCGTAGAGATGCGCGTCCGGATTGAAAGTGACGCCGCCGAAAGTGACGGCGATATCCCGGTCCCCGACGCCCTTCTTGATGCTCTTCTGGGGATGGGTGTTGAGGGCGCGGACGCCGATGTCGATCTGGTTGATGTCGCCGGAGTCACGGATGCAGCCATAGACCACGATCCCTTCCCATCCATTCTTCTTGGCCAGGATGGCGAGCTGATCGCCCACCAGGGCGCAGCGTAGTGAACCGCCCCCATCCACCACCAGCACCTTGCCCTGGCCGGGCTCGCCGAGGACTTCCCGCACCAGGGAATTATCCTCGAAGAGCTTGAGGGTGACGATGCGGCCGGCAAAGGCGGCACGGCCGCCATAGCGCTGGAACATGGGGGCGACGACGCGCACCGTGCGGCCCAGTTCAGCCTCGAATTGATCGCACAGATCGGGGGTTTTGAAGGTCATTGGTTTCTCCCTGATTGAAAAAGAAAAAGCCATGCGGGTCGGGCATGGCTTGGTGGTCGGGTCGTTGTGTCAGACGACGGCTTCTGGTTCTTCCGCGTAAATCAAGATCACCTTGCCGTCCTTGTCCAGATCGACGGTGACGTGCCCGCCGCTGGACAGGCGGCCGAACAGCAGTTCGTCGGCCAGGGCGGCTCGGATGGTGTCCTGGATGAGCCGTGCCATGGGACGGGCGCCCATGAGCGGGTCGAAGCCTTTCTCGGCCAGCATTTCCTTGAGGGCCGGGGTGAAATGGGCTTCCACCTTCTTTTCGTGCAGTTGCTCTTCCAATTGCATGAGGAACTTGTCCACCACCCGCAGGATGACTTCGTGGTCCAGCGGGGCGAAGGAAATGGTGGCATCCAGCCGGTTGCGGAATTCCGGGGTGAACATGCGCTTGATCTCCACCATCTCGTCTCCCGTCTGCTTGACGGCAGTGAAGCCCATGCTGGTCTTCTGGAGATCGGCGGCGCCGGCGTTGGTGGTCATGATGATCACCACGTTGCGGAAATCCGCCTTGCGGCCGTTGTTGTCGGTCAGCGTCCCATGGTCCATGACCTGCAGCAGGATGTTGAAAATGTCCGGATGGGCTTTTTCGATTTCATCCAGCAGCAGTACGCAATAAGGCTTCTTCGAAATGGCCTCGGTCAGCAGGCCGCCCTGGTCGAATCCCACATACCCCGGCGGCGCCCCGATGAGACGGGAAACCGCGTGGCGCTCCATGTATTCGCTCATGTCGAAGCGGGTGAGTTCGACGCCCAGGCAATAGGCCAACTGCTTGGCGACTTCGGTCTTGCCGACCCCGGTGGGGCCGCTGAAGAGGAAGGAGCCGATGGGCCGGCCGGGGTTGCCGAGGCCGGAGCGGGCCATCTTGATGGCCTGGGACAGGGCATCGATGGCCTTGTCCTGGCCGAAGACCACAGCCTTGAGGTCGCGGTCCAGGTTCCGCAGGGCGCCCCGGTCGTCCACCGTGACGTGCTGGGATGGGATGCGGGCGATCTTGGCGACGATTTCCTCGATGTCTTGCTTGCTGATGACCTTCTTCTGCTTGGACTTCGGCAGGATGCGCTGGGCCGCGCCTGCCTCGTCGATGACGTCGATGGCCTTGTCCGGTAGGTGGCGGTCGGTGATGTAGCGGGCCGAGAGTTCCACGGCGGAGGACAGGGCGGTGGCCGAGTACTTGATGCCGTGGTGCGCCTCGAAGCGGGCCTTCAGGCCCTTGAGGATCTCGACTGTCTCGGCGACGGACGGCTCATTCACGTCGATCTTCTGAAAGCGGCGGGAAAGGGCGCTGTCCTTCTCGAAAATGCCGCGGAATTCCGTATAGGTGGTGGCGCCAATGCACTTCAATTGGCCGGAGGAGAGGGCCGGCTTCAACAGGTTGGAGGCGTCCAGGGTCCCGCCGGAGGCCGCGCCAGCGCCGATCAGGGTATGGATCTCATCGATGAAGAGGATGGCGTTGGGGTTGTCCTGGAGGGCCTTCAAAACTCCCTTCAGGCGCTGCTCGAAATCGCCGCGATACTTGGTTCCGGCCAGCAGGGCGCCCATGTCCAATGCGTAGACATTGGCCTTGGCCAGGATTTCGGGCACGTCCCCTTCCACCACGCGGCGGGCCAGGCCCTCGGCGATAGCGGTCTTACCCACACCGGCTTCGCCCACCAGCAGGGGGTTGTTCTTGCGACGCCGGCAGAGAATCTGGATGACCCGCTCCAGTTCCTTGTCACGGCCGATGAGCGGATCGATCTTGCCTTGCAGGGCCAAGGCGTTGAGATTGATGGTGTACTGCTCCAGGGGGCCCGCCTGCTGCTGTTCCACCTCAGCTTCGGCTTCAGGCTCCGCCGGGGCCTTCTGCTGCGGCACCTTGCTGATGCCGTGGGAAATGAAATTCACCACGTCAAGCCGGGTGATCCCCAGCTTTTGCAGGAAATACACCGCGTGGGAGTCCTTTTCGCCGTAGATCGCAACCAGGACGTTGGCGCCATTCACCTCTTTCTTGCCGGAGGACTGGACATGCAGGATGGCGCGCTGGATGACCCGCTGGAAGCCCAGGGTCGGCTGCGTGTCGATATCCTCCTCGCCGGAGACCGTCGGGGTGTGTTCGTTGATGAAGTTGGTCAGATCCTTGCGCAGCACGTCGATCTTGCCTCCGCAGGCACGCAACGCCTCGGCGGCGGAAGGATTGTCCAGAAGCGCCAGGAGGAGATGTTCCACGGTGATGAACTCATGACGCTTCTGCCGAGCTTCGACAAAAGCCATATGCAGGCTGACTTCGAGTTCCTGGGCAATCATCAGTTTTCCTCCATGACGCAAGCGAGCGGATGCTGGTGTTGGCGGGCAAAGGCACTCACTTGCTCCACCTTGGTGGCGGCAATGTCGCGGGGAAACACTCCGCAGATCCCCCGGCCTTCGTTGTGAACTTTGAGCATGATTCGCGTCGCTTGTTCTGTGTCCATGGCAAAAAAGCGCTGCAAGACGACGATTACGAATTCCATGGGCGTGTAATCGTCGTTCAGCAACAATACTTTGTACAACTTTGGCGGCTCCAGGCGGGTGCGTTGCGCCTCGAGAAGCTCGCCATCCTGGTGCTTAGTGGCCATGCTTTCGATTCTTATACAGACCCCCTTATTGTGCAATAGCCGCAAAAATCGCGCCTTTCGAACCGCGCTCTTCACTTTCCATATGGGGTTACAGAGCGATTCCTCAAGAAGCTGTCGACGATAATGATGCGCTGATCCACGGCCGGCTCAAGCCGCCGCGTTGGCCTGGCCTGTAGTCGATATCAGCCGGATCGCGATAATGAGACATCTGGCGATGTCGCCGAGTTCTGCTCCGTTGGCCTCGGGCGGGGGGCTCCGTAGCTTGCCCTTTTGCCATCACCCGCCATGGGCGGAAGTCACTGAGAACAGGGACAAAGGGTGACGGACCGGCTGGGGGCTTCATGGTGATTCGCACTACTTTCGGGTAATGGGCCAAGATACCCGGGGAGTTGACGCTTTGATTCAACTGGCGTAGAAAGCTGGTATGTTTGGATTCACGCTGAATCAAGGCTGCCGCTGCGCACCACGGTCACTGAAGTCAAACAGGCAGTCGGGGAAACCCGTTTCTTAGTTAATTCGTAGGAAAGTAGCAGATATGGCAACTGGTACCGTCAAGTGGTTCAACGATTCCAAAGGCTTTGGCTTCATTACTCCCGATGATGGCAGCGAAGATCTCTTTGCACATTTCTCCGCTATCAACATGAACGGCTTCAAGACCTTGAAGGAAGGCGAAAAGGTCTCCTTCGAAGTCGTGCAGGGTCCGAAGGGTAAGCAGGCTTCAAACATCCAGCGCGCCTAATCAACAAGGCCCACGGATTTTTGTAGCCCGTCCGTTTCCGGACGGGTTTTTTTATGCCCGCTCGGCGGGGAGGCGGGCCGAGATCAAACGCTTTTCGCCAATCGGCCCGACTACAGGGCCGCCTGCCAATGCCCGGATTTTCCGCCGGACTTCTCTAATAGCCGCACATCCTCGATGCGCATGCCCCGGTCCACTGCCTTGCACATGTCGTAGATGGTCAGGAGGCCGACGGAAACTGCCGTGAGCGCCTCCATCTCGACCCCCGTGCGGCCGAAGCACTCGGCCGTGACCTGGCAGTGAACGGCGTGGCTTCCCTCGTCCACGGTGAAATCGACAGCCACCCGGGTGAGACCGATGGGATGGCAGAGAGGGATCAGTTCGCCAGTGCGCTTCGACGCCTGGATGGCGGCGAAGCGGGCGATGCCGAGGACGTCGCCCTTCTTGGCGCCGCCGGAAACGATCAGCTGGAGGGTGGCGGGCTCCATGAAAATGCTCCCGCCAGCCCGGGCAACGCGGGCCGTTTCGGCTTTGCCGCCGACGTCGACCATGTGGGCCTGGCCGGCGGCGTCGAAATGGGTCAAGGGGCTGGTGCTCACGGGCGTTACGTTTGGTTACCGACCGGTCAGGTAGATGAAAACTTGGCTGCGCTATCATAGCACCATGCGCCTACCTCACCGCCTTTCGGCGATTGCTGTCGCCTGCATCCTCGCCTTGCCGCCTCTTCATGCCGACGAACTGCCGGAGCTTGGGGATGCGGCAAGCAACGATCTTTCCCTCGCCACCGAGAAGAAGATCGGCGAACAGATCATGCATGAAATCCGCTGGCGCGAACCGACCTATCTCGACGATCCCGACGTCGAGAGCTATCTGAACCAGATTGGCGGCCGCCTGGCTTCGGCCAGCAGCGATCCGGCCATCGGCTTTTATTTCTTCCCGGTGAACGATCCCAGCATCAACGCCTTCGCTATGCCCGGCGGCTTCATCGGGGTCCATACGGGACTCCTTCTGGCGGCTCAAACCGAGTCGGAGTTGGCAGGCGTGCTGGCCCATGAAGTTTCCCACGTCACCCAGCGCCATATCGCCCGTCAGATTTCCCAGGAGAAGCAGCTTTCGGTAGCGACCATGCTGGGGATGGCGGTGGCCTTGCTGGCAGCCCGTTCTAACTCCCAGGTGGCGGGCGCCGCGCTGGTTTCCGGCCAGGCTTCGGCGGTCTCGGCCCAGTTGGCCTTTTCCCGGGATTTCGAGCGGGAAGCGGACCGGTCCGGCTTCGAGACCCTCGGCAAGGCCGGGTTCGACGTGCGCGGCATGTCCAATTTCTTCGAGCGTCTGCAGCGGGCCGGCCGGATATACGAAAATAATGCGCCGGTTTACATGCGCACCCACCCCATTACCGGCGAACGCATTTCCGACATGCAGAACCGGGAGCACCCCCTGGCCTACCGGCAGATACCGGATAGCGTCGATTTCCAGCTGGTCCGGGCGCGCCTGCGGGCCATGCAGGGGCCCGCCGGAGAGGCTGCCAAGGACTTTCAGGCGCTGTTGCGGGACAAGAAATTCGCCTCCGAAGGCGCCGCCCATTATGGCTTGGCGGTAGCCCTGTCCCGCACCAAGGACTGGGCCGGGGCGGAAAAGGAGGTCCTGGCGGCGAAGAACCTCAGGATCGCCTCTTCCATGCTGGACCGCCTGTTGGCTGAAGCCCGTCTCGGGCAGGGGGATGTGGAAGGCGGCCTGGCCCGGTATCGGGATGCCATGGCCCGCTATCCCCTCAACTATGCCCTGGCCTACGGTTATGGCGACGCCCTCGTCGCCCATCGGCACTACCAGGACAGCCTCCGCTTTGCCGAAGACCGGCTGCTTACCTACCCGCAGGATGTGCGGCTCCACAAGCTGCGGGCGGAAAGCCATGCTGCCCTCGGGCACCGGGCCCTGCAGCACCGTTCTCTGGCCGAAGCCTATGCGCTCCAGGGCCAAACCGGCGCCGCCGTGGAACAGCTCCAACTGGCGCAGCGGGCCGGCGACGCCAATTTCTACGAGTTGTCGGCCATCGATGCCCGCCTGCGGGAACTGAAGGCGCGACAGGCGGAGGAAGCCAGGGAAAAGCGGAAATAGCGATAAAATAGTTTTTTGTTTTTCCCTGGTAACACCATGCAATTCGATCAAGAGCTTGACGTCAGGGGCCTCAACTGCCCGCTCCCCATTCTGCGCACCAAGAAGGCGCTGGCCGAAATGGCCTCCGGGAAGGTCTTGCACGTCCTGGCGACCGATCCGGGTTCCGTCAAGGACTTCGCGGCTTTCGCCCGCCAGACCGGCAACGAGCTCCTGGCGCAGAAGGCGGAAAACAACGCCTTCGAGTTCTTCCTCAAGCGCAAGTAGTCCAGCCCTGTTCGCCCTATTTGAAGATCGGCAGGCCCTGGCGGGCGAGCCTGCAGCCTGGGTATTCGAAGACCCGCTCCTTTGCCTGACTCCCTTCGACCGGGATAGCCTGGCTGCCGCTTTGGCCGAAGTGGACCGGGGAGACGCTTGGTGGGTCGCCGCCCTGGACTACGAACTGGGCTATCTACTGGAACCTGCGGCAGCGCCCCGGGGCTGGAAACCCGATCCGGTCCGGCCTTTGGCCCGCTTCTGGCGCTTCGCCTCCTGCCGTCGTCTGGACGCCGCCGGCGTCGAGGCCTGGCTGGAAGAGCATCTCGAAGCCCTGGCACGGGATGGGCGCTGTGCCGGCGTCGGCGGCATCGCTGCCGGGATCGACCCGGCTGCCTACCGCCAGGCGGTGGAGCGCATCCAGGCCTATATTGCGGCGGGAGACTGCTACCAGGTCAATTACACCTTTCCGTTGCACTTCCAGTGGTTCGGCCACTCCCTCGCCCTCTACGGCGCCCTGCGGCACCGCCAGCCGGTGCGCTACGGCGGCCTGGTTGCCGCAGAGGAGGGCGGGATCATCTCCCTTTCGCCGGAGCTTTTTCTCGAGCGCCGGGGCGACCATGTCGTCACCCGGCCCATGAAAGGCACCGCCCCCCGTTCCACCGATCCGGAAGCCCTGCGGGCGTCGGAAAAGAACAGGGCCGAGAACCTGATGATCGTGGACCTCCTGCGCAACGACCTGGGCCGGGTGGCCGCCGGCGGCTCGGTGCGGGCGGACGCCCTCTTCGAGATCGAGGATTACCCGACCCTGTGGCAGATGGTGTCCCAGGTTTCCGCTGAAGTGCCCGGCCGGGGCTTCGGCGCCATCCTGGAGGCCCTCTTCCCGTGCGGTTCCATCACCGGGGCGCCAAAAATCCGGGCCATGCAGATTGCCGGCGAACTGGAGGGGGAACCCCGGCGGCTCTATACCGGCGCCCTGGGATGGATCGCCCCCGGCGGGGATTTCCGTCTGAATGTCGCCATCCGTACCCTGGAGCTGGCGGCGGATGGCAGCGGGCGCCTGGGGGTCGGCAGCGGTATCGTCGCCGATTCGCAAGGCGAAGAGGAATGGAACGAATGCCTGTTGAAATCGGCTTTCCTGACCCAGCTCGATCCCGGTCTGCAGCTTATCGAGACCCTGCGCCGGGAGGACGGGCGTTATCCGAGACTCGCCGGCCATCTCGCCCGCCTGGAGGCTTCCGCGGCCTGGCTGGGCTTTGTCTTCGATGAAGGGGAGCTGCGCCGAGTCCTGGCGGAGGCCCCCGAGGATGGACTCTGGCGGGTTCGTCTGACCCTTTCGAAAGCCGGAACAGTGGAAGTCACGGCGGCGGCCATGGCGCCGGAACCCGCCGGACAGCGCCTGGCCGTGGTGTCTGCCGTGCCTATCGACAGCCGCAATCCGCTACGGCGGCACAAGACCACTGCCCGTGCCATTTACGACGGCGCCCTGGGGGAGATCGCCGGGCGGCCCGACCTATTCGACGTGGTTTTCCTCAATGAACGGGGTGAAGTGGCCGAAGGGGCACGCAGCAACGTCTTCGTCGAGCGGGGCGGCCTCCTCCTGACTCCGCCCCTGGCCAGTGGCGCCTTGCCCGGTGTTCTCCGCGCCGAGCTGCTGGCGATGGGACTGGCCCGGGAGGCGACCCTGACTCCGGCTGATCTGGCGGAGGGTTTTTTCCTCGGCAACGCTCTGCGCGGCCTGATTCCCGTCCGCCTGCCGACAGTTGGAGACGGTATGCTTCCCCCTCTTGGCGTCAGCGCCGGTTAGGAATAGAAAATGAATAAATTGCCGCTCTGGGCAAAAATCCTCGGGGCCGTCCTGATGACCGGGCTGCTCTTCGGAGCTGCCCGCCTGTTGCTGTGGTTCGACCAGATGGGCGGAACACCCTAGTTCGGGCTCGACCGAGGTCCAGGGGGGTGGGCCGGTGACGGCCCAGGGCCCCCTGGATGGGGCGGAACGTCAGCGCCGCCGCAGCTTCCTCAGATAGATGCCGAGCAGGGAAAGGAAGGCGGCCGCCATGCCGTAGTAGAGGGCCTTGCCCCCGACGTCCTGGTACTCCACCAGGACCGGGGTCTCGCCCTCCAGGCGATAGCGCACGGTGGTCTGGAAGGACCAGGAGGAGGCGGTGGATTCGATCTGCCAGGGCTGGCCGGCGACCTTCTTCCACTTCAGCCAGGCGTCCTGGTCCTGGACTTGGCCGGCATCCTCGGCGGGCGCCAGGGCGGTCACCCGGCCCTCGGCCTTGGCCTGGGCCAACTCGCCGTAGGCGACGCCGCAGGCCTCGTCCTTGCAGGTCACGGCCAGACGCATCTCGGGCTTCCAGGTGGTGGTTTTCTCCCAGGGCCAGCCCAGGATGAAAGCCACCGTCCAGACCCAGACCAGGCCGCAGAAGATCATCATGGCGATGAAGATTTCGGCCATCAGGCCGCGCTTGTCTTGAGACATGGTCTTCCTTTTATTTTCCTAGTTTGGCCAGCTGGGGCTTCAGCTTGTCCAGCATGGCGGAGAAGTCGGCGAGGCGCTGCTTCTCCTGTTCCACCACGGCCGCCGGCGCCCGGGCCACGAAGCTCTCGTTGCCGAGCTTGTTCTGGGCCGCGGCCACCTGCTTCTCGAGTTTCTCGATTTCCTTGGCGAGGCGCTCCCGCTCGGCGGCGACGTCGATTTCCACCTTGAGCATGAGGCGTACTTCGCCCACCACCGCCACCGGCGCCATGGCGTCGGCCGGCATGTCGGCCACGACCTGGACTTCGGACAGCTTGGCCAGGGCCTGGAGGATGGGGGCGAAATCGGCGATTTCCTCGCCGGCGCCGGCTACCAGCAGCGGCAGGCGCTGGGCGGGGGAGACGTTCATCTCGCCCCGCAGGTTGCGGCAGGCGTAGGTGAGGGCTTTCAGCCGCTCCACCTTGGCTTCGGAAGCCTCGTCGATCTTGGCCGGGTCGGCCTTGGGATAGGCGGCCTCCATGATGGAATCGTGGGTCTTCTTGCCGGCGATGGGCGCCACCGTCTGCCACAGCTCTTCGGTGATGAAGGGCAGGAGCGGGTGGGCGAGGCGCAGGACCGTCTCCAGCACCCGCACCAGGGTGCGGCGGGCGCCGCGCTGTTGGGCCTCGTTGCCGGTCTGGATCTCGACCTTGGCGATTTCCAGGTACCAGTCGCAGAACTCGTCCCAGACGAACTTGTAGATGGCCTGGGCCAGCAGGTCGAAGCGGTAGTCGGCGAAGTGCTGCTCCACCTCACGCTCCACCTTCTGGAGCAGGCTGACGATCCAGCGGTCGGCGAAGGAGAAGGCCAGGGGGCCGTTGCCGCCGCAGGTGGGGCCATCCTGCTTGTGTTCGAGGCCGAGGTCCTGGCCTTCCACGTTCATGAGCACGAAGCGGGTGGCGTTCCACAGCTTGTTGCAGAAATTGCGGTAGCCGTCGCAGCGGTTCAGGTCGAACTTGATGTCCCGGCCGGGGGAGGCGAGGGAGGCGAAGGTGAAGCGCAGGGCGTCGGTGCCGAAGGCGGGAATGCCCTCCGGGAATTCCTTGCGGGTCTTCTTCTCGATCTGCTCGGCCTGCTTCGGGTTCATGAGGCCGAAGGTGCGCTTCTTCACCAGGTCCTCGATGCCGATGCCGTCGATGAGGTCGATGGGGTCCAGCACGTTGCCCTTGGACTTGGACATCTTCTGGCCTTCCGCGTCCCGGATGAGGCCGTGCACATAGACGTGCTTGAAGGGGATCTTGCCGGTGATGTGCTTGGTCATCATGACCATGCGGGCGACCCAGAAGAAGATGATGTCGAAGCCGGTGACCAGCACCGTGGACGGCAGGTAGAGGTCCAGGGCCGGGTTGGATTGGGCCGGCCATTCCGGCGTCCAGTCCAGGGTGGAGAAGGGCCACAGGGCGGAGGAGTACCAGGTGTCGAGGACGTCCGCATCCCGGTTGAGGGCGCCGGTGTAGCCGGCCTTGGCAGCCTGGGCCTTGGCCTCTTCCTCATTGTGGGCGACGAAGACCTCGCCGTTCTCGCCGTACCAGGCGGGAATCTGGTGGCCCCACCAGAGCTGGCGGGAAATGCACCAGTCCTGGATGTTGTTGAGCCACTGGTTGTAGGTATTCACCCAGTTTTCCGGCACGAACTTGATCTCGCCGGAAGCCACGCACTCCAGGGCCTTTTCGGTGATGGACTTGCCATCGGCACTGGGCTTGGTCATGGCCACGAACCACTGGTCGGTGAGCATGGGCTCGATGACCACGCCGGTGCGGTCGCCCCGGGGGACCTTGAGCTTGTGCTTGTCGGTCTTTTCCAGGATGCCCAGGGCTTCCAGGTCGGCGACGACCGCCTTGCGGGCGTCGAAGCGGTCCAGGCCCTGGTACTTGGCGGGGGCGTTCTCGTTGATCTTGGCATCCAGGGTGAGGATGGAGATCACCGGCAGGTTATGGCGCTGGCCGACGGCGTAGTCGTTGAAGTCGTGGGCCGGGGTGACCTTGACGCAGCCGGTGCCGAATTCCAGGTCCACGTAGGCGTCGGCGATGATGGGGATTTCCCGGTCGGTGAGGGGCAGCTTCACCATCTTGCCGATGAGGTGCTTGTAGCGCTCGTCCTCCGGGTGGACCATGACGGCGGTGTCGCCCAGCATGGTTTCCGGCCGGGTGGTGGCCACGGTCAGGCTGCCGGAGCCGTCCGCCAGGGGGTAGCGGATGTGCCACATGAAGCCGTCTTCCTCCTCGGAAACGACTTCCAGGTCGGAGACGGCGGTGTGCAGCTTCGGATCCCAGTTCACCAGCCGCTTGCCGCGGTAGATGAGGCCCTCGTTGTAGAGCCGCACGAAGGTCTCGGTGACGATCTTGGAGAGCCCTGCGTCCATGGTGAAGCGCTCCCGGGTCCAGTCCGGGCTGGTGCCCAGGCGGCGCATCTGGCGGGTGATGGTGCCGCCGGAGTATTCCTTCCATTCCCAGACCTTTTCCAGGAATTTCTCGCGGCCGAGGTCGTGGCGGGAAATGCCCTGGGCGTCCAGTTGGCGCTCCACGACGATCTGCGTCGCGATGCCGGCGTGGTCGGTGCCCGGCTGCCACAGGGTGTTATCGCCCCGCATGCGGTGGTAGCGGGTGAGGGCATCCATGATGGTCTGGTTGAAGCCGTGGCCCATGTGCAGGGTGCCGGTGACGTTGGGCGGCGGCAGCAGGATGCAGAAGGCGTCGGGGTTGGACTTGTCCAGGCCGGCGGCGAAATAGCCCCGGTTCTCCCACTCGGGATACCAGCGGCGCTCGATGTCGGCCGGTTCGAAAGCTTTGGCGAGTTCCATGTAATTGGAGGAAAACGGAAAAGGATCGATTATACCGGGTCGGGGGGGCTCCCCGGCGGCTGCATTCGAAGGAAAGGCGTCTGGGGAGCGCGTCGGGCGGGCTATTTGCTCCGTCGGGCAGCGGAATTCGGCCGCTCAGTGTGACTGTGGCTATCTCCGTTCCACCCAGATCAACCGATTCCGTGTGTGGAACCCCCTCGTTATAAAGGGTCAAATGAGCTATGATTAAGGCTCAGATGAACCTATAGGTGTAGCCATGCCCCGCAAGATGATTGACCCAAAGCGCCAGAGCAAAGGAGGCCGTACTCCGCTGCCATCAACGGCAATGGCGTACACCGGGCCCCGTCAGGAAAAGGATGCGGGGGAGTGGGTGATGTTCCGGGATGATTTCCTGAAGCGCACGGCTGGCGAGCAAATTGTCACGATCCGCAACGGCGTGCAGATCACGAATCTGGTGGGTTTTGCGAACTCGGTCCAGGCCCCGCGGGAGTCGGTTTATCACCTGGTTGGCGTGTCCACCTCTACCGTTAAACGCAAGCTGGTCAAAGGCGAGCTGCTTGATGCCGTTGCCACTGAACGCCTGGTGCGGCTGGGGGCCATCGAGAAGCAGGCGGAGGACGCTTTCGGCAACCGGGATCTTGCGCACCATTGGTTGCGGACGACCAACCCCGGACTGGGGGGGGTAGAGCCGCTGTCTATCCTCGACACAGAAGTTGGTTGCAGGGAGGTATCCCGGGTGCTCAACGCCATCGCTTACGGTGGCGTTGCCTGATGCGGGCTTGGCGTATTGCCAAGGCCAGCTTTGCTCTCGACCGATCGGGTGTCGGCGGCCTTTATGCGGCTGGCCGGTGGCATGCCCAGGGGGTTCCAGTCGTCTATGCTGGCTTGAGCATCGAGATTTGCGCCATGGAAAAGTTGGTCCATACGGGGTCTGTGCTGCCGGTGGACCTGGTTCTGGTGGAGTTGTCGCTTCCCGATGATCCAGGGGGCTACGAGACGCTCGATGCCGGTGCGTTGCCGGGTTGGGATGCTCTAATGCCCGGATCGGTGTCGGCGGACTATGGCACGGACTTCCTGCGCTCTGGCCGCAAGCTGGGGCTCGTCGTGCCTTCCGCCATCATCCCGGAGGCCCGGAATGTGATCCTCAATCCGCTGCACCCAGCCTTCGCCGATGTGGGCATGACGGTGGTCCGGCCCTTCCTGTATGACCCGCGCCTTCGCGTCATTTAACGGCGGGGTGGAGAAGCGCCTGCATGCCGTAGGGTTTCCGCGCCTCGATGTTTTTGCCCCAATCCGACCCGTTGGTGGTGTGGGACTCCTGGAGGCAACGAGCCTCCTGTTCCACTCAGGCAGCCATCAGGGTCCTTAGCACGTAGGGCAAGATGCCGCCGTGGAGGTAATACTCCACCTCGATGGGGGTATCGATCCGCAGTTTCACCGGCACTTCCTGGCGCCTGCCGTCCGCCCGCCGGATGGCCAGGGTCACTTCCTGCTGGGGCTTGAAGCCGCCCGCCACGCCGACGATGTCGAATTCCTCGTCGCCCCGGATGCCCAGGGACTGGGCGCTGTCGCCACCCTTGAACTGGAGAGGCAGGACGCCCATGCACACCAGGTTGGAGCGATGGATGCGCTCGAAACTCCGGGCCACCACCGCCTTCACCCCCAGCAGCAGGGTGCCCTTGGCGGCCCAGTCGCGGCTGGAGCCGGCGCCGTATTCCTCGCCGGCGAAGACCACGGTAGGGGTGCTCCGGTCGGCATAGCCCATGGCGGCCTCGTAGATGGTCGTGCTCTTCCCTTCCGGCTGCATCAGGGTGAAGCCGCCCTCGACCCGGGTGCCGTCGGGGCGGGGAGGCACCATGAGATTGCGGATGCGGACATTGGCGAAGGTGCCCCGCATCATCACTTCATGGTTGCCGCGGCGGGAGCCGTAGCTGTTGAAGTCGGGCACCGCCACGCCCCGGGCTTGGAGATACTGCCCGGCGGGGGAGGCCGGCTTGATGGAGCCGGCGGGGCTGATGTGGTCGGTGGTGACCGAGTCGCCGAAAATGGCCAGGGTCCGGGCGCCGTGGATATCGGCCACCGGGGCCGGGGTCATGGCGAAGCCCTGGAAGAAGGGCGGTTCGGCGATATAGGTGGAATCCTCCCAGGCATAGGCCTCGCCGCTGCCGGCGGTGATGGCGTTCCACAGGGGATTGTCCTGGGCGACATGGCCGTAGAGGGTCCGGTAGGCTTCGGGGTCGGTGGCGAAGCCCATCACGTCGGCGATTTCCCGGCCGCTGGGCCAGATGTCCTTGAGATAGACGGGGCGGCCCTTGGGGGACTTGCCCAGGGGGTCGCGGCTGAGGTCGATGGTGACCCGGCCGGCGAGGGCGAAGGCCACCACCAGGGGTGGGCTCATCAGGAAATTGGCCTTGATGCTGGGATGGATGCGGGCTTCGAAATTGCGGTTGCCCGAGAGGACGGCGGCGCAGATGAGATCCTTGTCGGTGACGGTCTCCTCCAGGTCTGGGTCCAGGGGGCCCGAGTTGCCGATGCAGGTGGTGCAGCCGTAGCCCACCAGGCGGAATCCCAGCTGTTCCAGGTAGGGGAGGAGACCGCTCTTCACCAGGTAGTCCGTCACCACCCGGGAACCGGGAGCCAGGGAAGTCTTGACGTGGGCCTGGACCCGAAGTCCTTGTTCCACCGCCTTCCTGGCCAGCAGGCCGGCAGCGATCATCACCACTGGGTTGGAGGTATTGGTGCACGAGGTGATGGCGGCGATGAGCACATCGCCATGGCCGATCTTCAAATCTTCAGGCATGGTTTCCGGCGGCAGGATCTCGTCGGACGGCACCATGGGGCGGTTGTCCAGCATTTCCCGCTCGTGCCGCGCCGTCAGAGGCTCGGCGCCGGCCTCGGTGGCGCATAGCAGCCCGTGCTGCCGCTGCCGCGCCGGGTAGCGGTGGGCGAGTTCCTTCGCCGGCTTGCCGTAGCCGTTCTCCGCCACCGGCTTGCAGAACAGCTCGGTAAAGCGGTTCTTGAGGTCCGGAAGGTCGATGCGGTCCTGGGGCCGCTTGGGCCCGGAGACGCTGGCCCGGACCTCGGCAAGATCCATTTCTACCACGGCGCTGTAATCGATGTCGCCGGGCTTCGGCATTCCGAAGAGACCCTGAGCCCGGAAGTAGCTGCGGAAGGCGTCGGTTTCCTGGTTGCTGCGGCCGGTGGCGGCAAGGTAGGCGACGGTCTGGTCGTCCACCGGGAAGAGGCCCATGGTGGCTCCGTACTCCGGCGCCATGTTGGCGAGGGTGGCCCTGTCCGGTACGGTCAGGGAAGCGGCGCCGCTGCCGAAGTACTCGACGAATTTGCCCACCACCCCGACCTGGCGCAGCTTTTCGGTGATGGCGAGTACCAGGTCGGTGGCGGTGACGCCCTCCTGGAGCTGGCCTTGGAGGTGGACCCCGACTACGTCCGGGGTCAGGAAATAGAAGGGCTGCCCCAGCATGCAGGCCTCCGCCTCAATGCCCCCGACGCCCCAGCCGACGCTGCCCAGACCATTGATCATGGTGGTGTGGGAATCGGTGCCCACCAGGGTGTCGGGGAAATAGATGCCGTCCTTGTGCCAGACGCCCCGGGCCAGGTACTCGAGATTGACCTGGTGCACGATGCCGATTTCCGGCGGCACCACTCGCAAGGTGTCGAAGGCCTGCATGCTCCATTTGATGAAGCGGTAGCGTTCGGCGTTGCGCTTGAATTCCAGTTCGGTGTTGAGGGTCAGGGCGTTGGGGACGTTGTAGTGATCCACCTGGACCGAGTGGTCGATCACCAGGTCCACTGGCACCATGGCCTCCACCGCCTCGGGGTCCCGGCCAAGGCGCTGGGCGGCGCTGCGCATGGCGGCCAGGTCGCAGAGGAGGGGCACGCCGGTGAAGTCCTGCAGCAGGATGCGGGCCACCACGAAGGGGATTTCCGCCGTCCTGGGGGCCTGGGGCGTCCAGCCGGCCAACTGGCGGACGTGATTTTCGGTGATCTTTCCGCCGTCCACATTGCGCAGGACAGCCTCGAGGACGATCCGGATCGATACCGGCAGCCGCTGGACCTGGGGACCGAGGGCGTCGGCCAGGGCCGGCAGGGAATAGAACTTGGCTTCGGCGCCGGACTCGAATTTCAGAGCCCGCAGGGTATTAAAGACATTGTGTGGCATGGTCTGCCTCCGTTTTTCTGGTTGACCCTGCCCGGCAAACTTACGTTCAGATACGAGGAGCCGCCCATGGCAGCCTCCAGAGTCGAAAGGGATAGCCTGGGTGCCGTCGAGGTGCTGGCGGATCGCCTGTGGGGCGCCCAGACCCAGCGTTCCCTGGAGCATTTCCGCATTTCCACCGAGCGCATGCCGGAGGAGCTCCTCCTCGCCCTGGCCGAGGTCAAGCGGGCCTGCACCATGGTCAACCGGGACCTGGGCCTCCTTCCCGCCGACAAGGCAGCGGCCATCGTCGCTGCCGCCGACGAAGTGCTGACGGGGAAGCTTGGGCAGGAATTCCCCCTGTCGGTCTGGCAGACCGGCTCCGGTACCCAGACCAACATGAACATGAACGAGGTGCTGGCCAACCGGGCATCGGAACTGCTGGGGGGCGGCCGGGGCGAGGAGCGCCTGGTCCATCCCAACGACGATGTGAACCTGGGGCAGTCCTCCAACGACATTTTTCCCACCGCCATGCATGTGGCGGCGTCCCTGGGGCTCGATCGCCGGCTGCTGCCGGCCGAGGAGCGGCTGCGGCAGACCCTGGCCGCCAAGGCGGCTGAATTCGCTCTAGTGGTGAAAATTGGCCGCACCCATCTACAGGATGCGACACCCCTCACACTCGGCCAGGAGTTCTCGGGCTATGTCGCCCAGCTCCACCATGCCGAAACGGCAGTCCGGGCCACCCTGCCGGGGCTCCTGGAGCTGGCAGCGGGCGGAACGGCAGTGGGCACCGGCCTTAATACCCACGAGGAGTTCGGCGAGCGGGTGGCGGCGGAACTGGCCTCCCGTACCGGCCTGGACTTCAGGAGCGCGGGCAACAAGTTCGCCGCCCTCGCCGGTCACGAGGCCCTGCTGGCGGCCCACGGCGGCCTGAAGACCCTGGCCGGAGCCCTCACGAAAATCGCCAACGATATCCGCTGGCTGGCTTCCGGGCCCCGCTGCGGGCTCGGGGAGATCGCCATTCCGGAGAACGAACCGGGCAGCTCCATCATGCCGGGCAAGGTGAACCCGACCCAGAGCGAGGCCCTGACCATGGTCTGCTGCCAAGTCTTCGGCAATGACGTGGCAATCAATTTCGGTGGCGCGTCGGGCAATTTCGAGCTCAATGTCTTCAAGCCCCTCATCGCCCACAACTTCCTCCAGAGCGTGCGCCTACTGGCCGACGGCATGGCCGGCTTCGAGACCCACTGCGCCCGCGGTATTGCGGCCCGGGAGGAGCGTATCGCCGAACTCCTTGGGCGCTCGCTGATGCTGGTGACGGCCCTCACTCCCCATATCGGCTACGACCGGGCGGCGGAGGTCGCCAAGAAGGCGCAGCGGGAAGATTGCACCCTGAAGGAGGCGGCCGTGGCCCTGGGCTATATGAGCGGGGAAGATTTCGACCGCTGGGTGCGACCGGTCGAGATGGTACAGCCGGGATAGGGGGGAGGGAGTTGCCTTGCTATGTATTTTCGCAAGAAGTGCGGACCGCGCAGGGTTGGATAGATCGGCCATGGCGGCCGAAGTTTTCCATCCCAGCCCCAAGGCATGTCCTTTGCTGGACTAACTGTCGCAGCCTGTGCCTACCCAAATCCACGTCGAATGCTATGCCGGCCAGCGTGGCGACGAGGAACCGCGAGCCTTCTACCTTGATCATCGCCGCATCGATGTCATGGCCGTCATCGAGCGCTGGCGTGATCCGCGATATCGCTGCTTCAAGGTCCAGGCTTACGACGGCGAGACTTACACCCTGTGCCATGACGAGCATTCCGGCCATTGGGAGATGGAATAGCCCAAGGCCGGAGGAATGGAGTTTGCGATGGGCGATTCATACGACGTATTGATCATCGGTGCCGGTCAGGCAGGTATTCCCCTGGCCCGCTCCCTGGCAAAGTCCGGTAGGAAAGTGGCCTTGGCCGAGCATAAGCAGCTCGGTGGCTCCTGCGTCAATTTCGGCTGCACTCCCCCTCCAAGGCTGTCATTGCTTCGGCACGAGTGGCTCATCTGGCGCGCCGGGCAAGGGATTACGGAATTGGGGTGGATAGAGTGGAGGTGGATTTTCCGAAAGTCCTGCAACGGGCCCGCGACATCGCTGCGGCATCGCGCCAGAGCCTGGATGGCGCCATCGGGAAGTCCGGCAATCCGGCGCTCATCCACGCCCATGCCCGCTTTGTCGGCAAGGACGGCGCCAATTTCAGGCTCGCTGTCGATGGGCAGGAAGTTCTTGCCCGGGAGGTTGTGCTCGATACGGGCACCCGTAGCGTCCTGCCGCCGATAGAAAGCCTCCGGGACACCGATTTCCTCGACAGTGAAAACTGGCTAGACCATCCCCAATTACCTGCGCACCTGGTGCTGATCGGGGGCGGCTACATCGGCCTGGAAATGGGCCAGTTCTACCGTCGCATGGGGAGCCGTGTCACCATCGTCCAGCAGGACCCTCTGGTCGCCGGGCATGAGGACAAGGATGTGGCCGATAGCCTGCAGAAGATCCTGGAGGGCGAAGGCATCGGCTTTCGGATAGGCGCGAAGGTGAAAAGCATCGTCAGGGCCGGTTCCGGGCTGGCCTTAACCATCGAATCCGGCCAGGGGCAGGAGGAAATCCAGGCCTCCCATGTCTTCGTCGCCGTCGGACGCCAGCCCAATACCGACGATCTCGGCCTGGAAAACGTCGAAGGGCCTCATCGAGGTGGATCAACGGCTGCACACCAAGGTGGCGGGTGTCTGGGCGGTCGGAGACATCCGCGGTGGGCCCATGTTCACCCATACCTCCTGGGACGATTACCGCATTGTCGAATCCCAGATGGTGGGCGATGGCTCCCGCACCCTCGACCGGGTTGTTCCCTACGCCATTTTCACCGACCCGCAGCTAGGGCGGGTCGGTATGACGGAACTTGATGCCAAGCTGCAAGGCCGCAAGATCAGGGTGGGGCGCTTCGACATGCGGGGCAATGGAAAGGCCAAGGAACTCGGGGAAACCGAGGGCTTCATCAAGGTAATCGTCGACGCCGACAGCCGCAAGTTGCTGGGGGCCGCCGTGCTGGCCGAGGAGGCGGCGGAACTGGTACACCTCTATGTCGAATTGATGAATGCCGACGCACCCTACACCGTGATGGAAAGGGCCATCCATATCCATCCGACCTTGGCCGAGGCGGCGCAGAGCGCGTTATCGGCCCTATAGTCCGGCAGGTGCCGGTGGGTTATTTTCGGGTGGAGAGAAAAGCGCTGACGGCGGCGTCGTGTTCCGCTGAGGTGTGGGTCAGGGCCTGGTAGGCGGCGGCCAGTTCGAGGAGGGTGTCGAGGCGGCTGGTCTGGGCTTCCCGCAGCAGGCGCTTGGTCATGCGCAGGGCGGCGCCCGGATGGGCGGCGATGCGTTCAGCCAGTGCCCGGGCTTCGGCCAGCAGCGATTCCGCCGGCACCACCCGGGAAACCAGTCCGATGCGCTCCGCTTCCCGGGCGTCCAGCAGGTCGCCGGTGAAGGCGAGTTCCGCTGCCTTGGCATAGCCCACCACCCGCTGCAGCAGCCAGGCGCCGCCATCCCCGGGAATGAGGCCGAGCTTGACGAAGCTTTCGGCGAATTTGGCCTCCTCGGAGGCGATGCGGATGTCGCACATGCAGGCCAGGTCGCAGCCGGCGCCGATGGCCGGGCCGTTCACGGCGGCGATGGTGGGGACGTCGAGGCGGTGGAAGGCCAGGGGGATGCGCTGGATGCCCCGCCGGTAGTTCTCCCGCACCTCGGCCGGAGTGCCGGCGGCGAGGCCCTGCTTGTCCCGGAAGTCCTTGACGTTGCCGCCGGCGCAGAAGGCGCTG
Organism: Rhodocyclaceae bacterium; assembly: GCA_018261935.1. GTDB lineage: Bacteria > Pseudomonadota > Gammaproteobacteria > Burkholderiales > Rhodocyclaceae > JAGTRP01. The sequence goes on along the minus strand of JAGTRP010000001.1, from coordinate 155,396 downwards.
CCGGCGCCGGTCACGATGACAGCCTTGACAGCATCGTCCCCTTGCACCCGCTCGCAGGCGGCGACCACCGCGTCCCACTCCGCCGGGCCGGTGAGGGCATTCCGGGTCTCAGGCTGATTGAGGGTGAGGGTGACGACGGGGCCATCCTGCTGGTAAGCGACGAAGTCGTTCATGGTCTAGCGCTGCTGCTGGAGCTTGGCCAGCCTTTCCCGCTCGGCCAAGAAGTCGCGGAGGGCATCTTCGGTGGTCTTTTCCAGCCCCCAGCGCAGTTCTTCCGTCAGGCCGCCCAGAGTCGATTGAAGGGCGGTGGCGACCAGGTCGGGAATTTCCGCCGCCAGGCGCTCCCCCAGGCGGCGGGCGAGTTCGTGGGCCAGGATGTCCAGGGCGGCTGGATCGAGGCGGGGCGGTTCGGTTTGGGCGGGAGCAGGCGGGGAAGGCTCCTCGGCGACGAGGACGGGCAGGTCGGCGTCGGGGTCCACTACCTCCGTCAGCAGCGGCACGTCCTCGACTTCCGTCGGCGGCAAGCGCCGCCGTTGCATGAGGGCATCGGCGCGGGCGACAACGGAACTGAGGTCGTTGCCTTCCTGGTCTTCCATGCTAGCGTCCCGACAGGTCGAAGTAGCGGACTTCGTATCCCCGGTCCCGGTAGAACTTGACCCGGTCCCGGGCGGCATTGCGGTCCTCATCGTCCTGGCCGACCACTTCGATCAGGCTCTGGAAGCGGGAAAAGCCGGGGGGCACGGCCGGGCCCAGGTTCATCAGACGCTGGTCCTGGGGCAACCGCTCCAGGGAGTCGGCGATCAGGATGGGGGTCTCGTCGGCCAGGGCAGAGTCGGCCCGGCAGTGGGGGACGAAGCCGAGGGCGGGCTGAGTCCACAGGAGTCGGTCCAGAAGATTGGCCACGTCCGGCTGGGGGGCGTAGACCAGGACCGGCTTCTTCTGGGCGCAGGACTTGCCGAGGAGGGAACAGGCGGCGGCCAGCTTGTCGGCCGCGCCGTGGTAGAAGAAAACCTGGGTCAATTCAGCTTGCCGGCCCGTTTCAGGAGGAAGTGGATGAGGAGAGGCACCGGGCGGCCGGTGGCCCCCTTGTCGGTGCCGGATTTCCAGGCGGTGCCGGCGATGTCCAGGTGGGCCCAGTCGTATTTCTTGGTGAAGCGCGACAGGAAGCAGGAGGCCGTGATGGTGCCGCCTTGGCGGCCGCCGGTGTTGGTCATGTCGGCGAAGGGGCTCTTCAGCAGCTCCTGGTAATCTTCCCAGAGGGGCAGCTGCCAGGCCCGGTCGTGGGCTTCCTCGCCGGCATGGAGCAGTTCCCGGGCCAGGGCGTCGTTGTTGGCGAGTAGCCCGGTGGCCACGTGGCCGAGGGCGACCACGCAGGCGCCGGTGAGGGTGGCCACGTCGATGACCGCGGCGGGATCGAAGCGCTCCGCGTAGGTGAGGGCGTCGCACAGGATGAGGCGGCCCTCGGCGTCGGTGTTGATGATTTCGATGGTCTGGCCGGACATGGAGGTGACGATGTCCCCCGGCCGGGTGGCGCTGCCCCCGGGCATGTTTTCGGTGCTGGGTATGACCACGGTCAGGTTGATGGGGAGCTGCATGCGGGCGACGGCCTTCATGGTGCCCAGGACGCCGGCGGCGCCGCACATGTCGAACTTCATCTCGTCCATTTCGGCGGACGGCTTCAGGGAAATGCCGCCGGTATCGAAGGTGATACCCTTGCCCACCAGCACCACGGGCTTTTCGCTGGCTTTGGCGCCCTTGTAGCTGAGGACGATGAATTTCGGGGGCTGGTGCGATCCCTTGGCCACGGCCAGCAGCGAGTGCATGCCGAGGGCTTCCATGTCCTCCCGTTCCAGGACCTGGCAGTCGAGCTTGAATTCCTCCGCCAGCTGCCGGGCCTGGTCGGCCAGGTAGGAAGGGGTGCAGACGTTGGCCGGCAGGTTGCCCAGGGTCTTGGCCAGGGCCATGCCTTCGGCGATGGCCTCGCCCTGGACCAGGGCCTCTTCGGCGATGGTCAGTTCGTTGCGGCGTTCCACCGCCAGGGTCAGCTTGCGCAGGGGGCGGCGGACGTCGTCCTTCTTGCTCTTGAACTGGTCGAAACGATAGGTGGCGTCGAGGGCGATGGCGGCGGTCTGGCGGACGCGCCAGGCGATGCTACGCTTCTTGAGGGAAGTCTCGGTGAGGAAGAGGGAGGCGTCGAAGGCGCCGGTTTCATTCAGGGTTTTCACCGCCGTGCGGATGGCGGCGCCGTATTCCTTCTCGTGGAACTCCCGTTCCTTGCCGAGTCCAACCAGCAGAACGCGGTCGCAGAGGGTGCCGGGAACATTGTGCAGAAGCAGGGTGGAGCCGGCCTTGCCCTCCATGTCGCCGCGGCGGATGAGGTCGGAAATGTAGCCATTCGATGCCTTGTCGAGCAATTCGGCCGGCAGGGTCAGCTTCCGGGGCTCGAAGACGCCGGCTACGACGCAGGCGCTACGCTGCTTTTCCGGGCTACCGCTTTTTATGCTAAATTCCACTTGCCGCTCCTGGTCTCGCAATTTCAGACATTCGCAGGATTATCCCTGCATTTTTTCAGTTTCGTCAAAGCATGATATTCGACCGCGCCGCCCGGCGCGAGTTTGTCCACGCTGCGGCAGGAATCAGTGTTGCACTGCTTGCCATCCTCACTTCGACCCAGCTTATCCGCTTGCTGAACGATGCGGCCGGTGGCCGGGTCGCGCCTGAAGCCGTGCTGGTCCTGCTGGGGTTCGCGTCGCTCAATTTCCTGCCGGTACTGCTATCTCTGACCCTTTTTGTGGCGATTTTGCTCAGTCTTTCCCGGGCTTATCGGGATTCGGAAATGGCGGTGTGGTTTTCCTGCGGCCAGCCGCTGACTGCCTGGGTCAGGCCGGTGCTGAAATTCTCCCTGCCCGTGGTGCTGGCCATCGCGCTGCTGTCGGGCTTCCTGTCCCCTTGGGCCAACTATAAGAGCGCCGAGTACCGGGAGCGTCTGAGTACCCGGAATGACGCTTCCCAGGTTTCCCCGGGCGCTTTCCGGGAGGCCAAGCGGGGCGAACGGGTGGTGTTCGTGGAGGCATTAGCCAACGATGCCAGCGTGGTCAGGAACGTTTTTGTCACGTCCATGATGCAGGGCAAGTTGGGGGTGGTGATGGCCTCCTCCGGCCACCAGGAATACGCCCCCAATGGGGATCGCTTCATGGTGCTCGAAAACGGACGCCGCTACGAGGTCGAACCCGGGACGCCGGAATTCAGGATCATGGAATTCAAGCGCTACGCCTTCCGCACCGAGGACGCCCGGGCCAAGCCGGCGGAGGGCGTCCCCAGCCGCATGCCCCTGTGGGATTTGCTGTTCGATGACAGCAATGCCGCTCGGGGCGAGCTTCTCTGGCGCATCGGCATGCCGGTTTCCGCCCTCATCCTGGGGCTCCTGGCGATTCCCCTGTCCTTCGTGAATCCCCGGGCCGGGCGTTCCGCCAATATGCTGATCGCCATCCTTATCTACGCCATCTACAGCAACTTCATTTCCATGAGCCAAGCCTGGGTGGTGCAAGGGAAACTGCCCTTCTGGCTTGGCGTCTGGGCCGTCCACGTGCTGATGCTGGTGCCCCTCGGGCTCCTCTTTTACCGGCGGGTCATGGCGCGCATGCCCTGGCAGCGGAGGATTCGCTGATGTACCTGAAGCTCTACGAGCGGTACGTGGTCCGCGAGACTTTCTCGGCTATTTTGCTGGTGCTGGCGGCTTTCCTGGCGCTGTTCAGTTTCTTTGACCTCATCAACGAGCTGAAGAGCGTCGGCAAGGGGGGGTACCAGTTCATCCACGCCGCCATCTTCGTTCTCCTCAGCCTGCCCGGCCGGGTTTACGAGCTGATCCCCATTGCGGCACTGATCGGCGCCCTGTATTCCCTATCGACCCTGGCCCGCAATTCGGAAATTACCGTCCTGCGGGCATCGGGGCTGTCCACTCGGGAGTTGCTGACGACCCTCTTCAAGGTCGCAGGCGTCCTGGCGGTGGCGACCCTGGTCGTCGGAGAGGGAGTCATGCCTTTTTCGGAGAAGGCCGCCCAGGAGTTGCGGACTCGGGCCATGTCGAACGTCATCGCCCTGCAGGGGTTCAATTCCGGGCTCTGGGTCAAGGACGGCCGCAGCTTCATCAATATCCGGACGGCGACCCCCGATGCCCGTCTGGAGGGGGTGCGCATCTATACATTTAATGAGGCCAATGCCCTCGAATCGGTCACCGACGCCAAGGAAGGGGAGTTCGAGCCCCCCGATCGCTGGAAGCTGGGCGGTGTGGTCAGCATGGTACTGCAGGGGGAATCGGCCCGGGTCGATCGGCAGGAGACCAAGGAATGGCAGTCGGCGGTCACTCCGGATTTGCTTTCCGTCCTGATGGTGGCGCCGGAGCGCATGTCCCTCTACGGGCTTTTCAACTACACCCGCCACCTTCTGGAGAACAAGCAGAAGACCGAGCGCTACGAAATCGCCATCTGGAAAAAGCTGATTTATCCTTTGACGGCGCTGGTTATGGTGGCCCTCGCGCTGCCCTTCGGCTATTCCTACAGCCGGGTAGGCGGAGTCAGCCTGAAGATCTTCGGCGGTGTGATGGTGGGCATCCTTTTCCACATGCTGAACGGGCTTTTCTCCAGCCTGGGGGTCATCAATTCCTGGCCCCCCTTTGCCAGCGCCGCCGCACCCTCGATCCTTTTTCTTCTGGCGGCGATGGTGATGCTGTGGTGGGTCGAACGGCGTTAAGAGGGTTCGAAGACTATCCGCGTCCCGGCGATGCGGTCATGGAGGAACTGCCCGTCCTGGTCGAATAGCGCCCAAAGAATGCCGATGCCAAAGAGCAGGATGCTGGGCCAGGCGGCCAGGTAGCGCAGGACCGCCTGCAGCGGGCGCAGGCGGGTGCCCTCGGTGCTGACGATGCGCAGCTTCCAGGTCTTCATGGCCAGGGTTTGGCCGCCATGCAGCCAGAACCAGACGAAATAGACCAGTAGCAGGCTGAAGATATGGATCCACTGCAGCTTGCCTGGCATTGGCCAACCGAAGCCGGCGAGGACGATCTGGGGGAGGAGGAAGCCGATCAGCAATATCGCGGCGACGACAAGCGCTTCATATAGCATGCTCGCCAGGCGGCGAAGGATGCTCGGGTGTTGTGCAGGCATCAGGGTTTAGGAGCTTCGGTTGGGGAGGGAAACGGTGTGCCGGGGGCGGCGGGCGCGGCTACTTGGGGGCCGGTTGGGCTGGTTGTTTGAGGGGCTGTCTTGCCTTGCTTGAGTCTGGCCTTTTCTTCCACTGGGAGCTTGGCGTAGGTTTCCCACTTTTCCTTCACTGCCTGCTTCTTTTCCGGCGGCAACTGCTTGAATTCCTTGTAACTGTCCCGCACCTGGGCGCGCTGTTCCGGGGTCATGGTCACCCATTCCCGCATCCGGTCCTGCATCCGCTGCTGCTCCTGGGGCGTCATCTTGGCGTAGCGATCCGCAATGCCGAGCCATTTCTTGCGGCGGTAGTTTTCCAGGTTTTTCCACTCATTGCGCAGGGGGGTGAGGGTGGCGCGCTGCTCGACCGTCAGTTCACCCCAGTTGGGTTGCGGCGGCGTCCCGATCACCGTCGTCGCGGGCGGCTCGCTTCTGGCTGGCGCCAAAAGGAAGGCGCAGAGCGCTATTCCCCCGAGGAGTCTTCTAGCCACTGGGAAAAGTCCTGATCGAGAAAGGCCTCCGGCGGCAGGTCGTCGGAAAGGAGGGCGCTGTCGACTTCCTCCAGTTCGCTGATGTACTGGTGGCTGTGCCAATAGAAGGCGATCCACATGCCGAGCAGCAGGGCGAGGATGGTCAAGACCTGCTTCAGGGGGGCGGGAAAGCTGAAATGCATGGCGCCGTGCCCCGCAGTCGCCAGGGACCATTGCGGGACCGTTTGCTTCTGGTGGGCGAGGGCCTGGTGGCGGGCGGCCTCTAGCCGCCGGCAGGTGGCAGGCGGGATGTCCTGCAGGCCGTAATTCAGGGTCTGCCGGATCCGATAAGCGAAACGGTCATCGGTCATAACTTGATTCCTTTGGCGGACAGGGCTGCCGCCAACGCGTGGGTGGCGCGTGAGCAATGAGTCTTGACGCTGCCTTCCGAGCAGCCCATGGCGGCTGCTGTCTCGGCGACATCCATATCTTCCCAATAACGCATGAGAAAGGCTTCTCGTTGACGAGTTGGCAATTTTCTAATTTCGTCTTCGATGGCGGTGAGCGTTTGGGCCTGCAAAACCTGCTTTTCCGGAGTCGAGGCCAGATTGGATGTGTCTTCGGTTTCCAGGGTTTCCAGTGGGTCCCCATCCTCCTCATTGTCCGGTGTGAGGGCCGAAAGGACCGTGGTCCACATGGATCGCACCTTGGTCCGGCGGTAATAGTCGCGGATGGTGTTTTGGAGAATGCGCTGGAAAAGCATGGGAAATTCGTCGCAGGGGTGGTTTCCGTACTTTTCCGCCAGTTTCAGCATGCTGTCCTGGACTATGTCGAGGGCCGCTTCCTCGTCGCGGACGGCGAACATGGCCTGCTTGAAGGCGCGGCGTTCGACCGATTCCAGGAAATGCGACAATTCGTTTGGTGAAGCCAGGACAGTGTCTCCCTGTGGAAGCCCTTGAATAGCTTATGGTTATGGCGCCGTGCCTTGACCGATGGAGGTCAGTCGATTAAGGTTACAGGTTTTTCAGGCAACAGCTTTATTGGGCGAGAAAACATGATCAGCGGTGCAGAAATTGTAATCAGGTGCCTGCAGGAAGAAAAGGTGGACTGCGTGTTCGGCTACCCTGGTGGCTCGGTGCTCCACATTTATGATGCCCTGTTCAAGCAAGACCAGGTAAAACATATTCTGGTTCGCCATGAGCAGGCTGCGGTGCACGCAGCTGACGCCTACTCCCGTTCTTCCCAGAAGGTGGGCGTCGCCCTCGTCACCTCCGGCCCCGGGGTGACCAATACCATCACCGGCATCGCCACCGCCTACTCGGACTCCATCCCCATGGTGGTGATCACCGGTCAGGTGCCCACCGCCTACATCGGCCAGGACGCCTTCCAGGAGTGCGACACCGTCGGCATCACCCGCCCCTGCGTCAAGCACAATTTTCTGGTGAAGGACGTCAAGGACCTGGCGTCCACCATCAAGAAGGCCTTCCACATTGCTGCCACCGGCCGTCCCGGCCCCGTGGTCGTGGATGTCCCCAAGGACGTCACGGCGCAGATGTGCGAGTTTGAGTATCCCAAGACCATCCAGATGCGCTCCTACAATCCGGTGGTCAAGGGGCATCTGGGCCAGATCAAGAAGGCCGTCCAACTCCTGCAGGAAGCCAAGCGCCCCATCATCTACGCCGGCGGCGGCGTGATCCTGTCCGATGCCGCCGAGAAGCTTACCGACCTGGCTCGCAAGCTGGACTTTCCGGTGACCAACACCCTCATGGGCCTGGGCAGCTACCCGGCCACTGACCGCCAGTCGGTGGGCATGCTGGGCATGCACGGCACCTACGAGGCCAACATGGCCATGCACCACGCCGACGTGGTCCTGGCGGTGGGCGCCCGTTTCGATGACCGGGTGATCGGCAATCCCGCCCACTTCGGCGACGAGCCCCGCAAGATCATCCATGTTGACATCGACCCCTCCTCCATTTCCAAGCGGGTGAAGGTGGATGTGCCCATCGTCGGCAATGTGCCGGATGTCCTGGATGAAATGTTGAAGCTCATGGATGCCAGCTTCAAGACTGACAAGGTCGCCGTGGGCGACTGGTGGAAACAGATTGAAGAATGGCGCGGCCGTGACTGCCTGCGCTACAGGCAGAGCGAGCTGATCATGCCGCAGTACGTGGTCCAGAAGCTCTACGAGGTTACCGGCGGCGACGCCTACATCACCTCGGATGTGGGCCAGCACCAGATGTTCGCGGCCCAATACTACAAGTTCGACAAGCCCCGTCGTTGGATCAATTCCGGCGGTCTGGGCACCATGGGCGTCGGCCTGCCCTACGGCATGGGCGTGCTCATGGCCAATCCGGAGGCCCAGGTGGCCTGTATCACCGGCGAGGGGTCGATCCAGATGAACATCCAGGAGTTGTCGACCTGCAAGCAGTACGGTCTGCCGCTCAAGATCATCAACCTGAACAACGGCATGCTGGGCATGGTCCGCCAGTGGCAGGAGATGTTCTATTCGAAGCGTTATTCACAGTCTTACGTGACCTCGTTGCCCGACTTCGTCAAGCTGGCCGAGTCCTATGGCCACGTGGGCATGAAGATCGAGAAGCCGGAAGACGTGGAGCCGGCCCTGCGCCAGGCTTTCACCGAATACAAGGACCGGCTGGTGTTCATGGACTTCATCATCGATCCCACCGCCAACGTCTTCCCCATGGTCGCCGCGGGCAAGGGGCTGACCGAGATGATCCTGGCCGAAGACCTGTAAGCGGGGAGAAAACAATATGCGACATATCATTTCCGTCCTGCTGGAAAACGAAGCTGGCGCCCTGTCCCGGGTGGCGGGCCTGTTCTCGGCCCGGGGCTACAATATCGAATCCTTGACCGTGGCTCCAACCGAGGATGCCTCCCTCTCCCGCATGACCATCGTCACCCGCGGGTCGGACGAGATCCTTGAGCAGATCACCAAGCAGCTCAACAAGCTGGTGGACGTGGTCAAGGTGGTGGATCTTTCCGAGGCCGCCCACTCCGAGCGGGAGCTCATGCTCATTAAGGTGCGGGCCACCGGCAAGGATCGCGAGGAGATGAAGCGGATGGCCGATATCTTCCGCGGCCGCGTCATCGATGTCACCGAATCCACTTACGTCATCGAGCTTACCGGCACCGGCGCCAAGATGGATTCCTTCATCGCCGCCATCGATGCCGGCCTGATCCTGGAAACCGTGCGCACCGGCGTTTGCGGCATCGGCCGCGGCGACCGCATTCTTAAAGTGTAACCATCTGTTCATCAAGAGGAATTCATGAAAGTTTATTACGACAAGGACGCTGATCTCTCCCTCATCAAGGGCAAGCAGGTCACTATCGTCGGCTACGGCTCCCAAGGCCATGCCCACGCCCAGAACCTGCGGGATTCCGGCGTGAATGTCACCGTCGGCCTGCGCAAGGGCGGCGCTTCCTGGTCCAAGGCCGAAGGCGCCGGCCTCAAGGTCGCCGAGATTGCCGAAGCCGTGAAGGCCGCCGACGTGGTCATGATCCTCCTGCCGGACGAGAACATCCCTGAGGTGTACAACAAGGAAGTCGCCCCGAACATGAAGCAGGGCGCTACCCTGGCCTTCGCCCACGGCTTCAACGTCCATTACAACCAGGTGGTTCCCCGCGCCGACCTGGACGTCATCATGGTCGCCCCCAAGGGCCCCGGCCACACCGTCCGCTCCGAGTACCTGAAGGGCGGCGGCGTGCCTTCCCTGATCGCCGTGTACCAGGACAAGTCCGGTAAGGCCAAGGACATCGCCCTGTCCTACGCCGCCGCCAACGGCGGCACCAAGGGTGGCGTCATCGAAACCAACTTCCGTGAAGAGACCGAGACCGACCTCTTCGGCGAGCAGGCCGTTCTGTGCGGCGGCGCCGTCGAACTGGTCAAGATGGGCTTCGAGACCCTGGTGGAAGCCGGCTACGCTCCGGAAATGGCCTACTTCGAGTGCCTGCACGAACTGAAGCTGATCGTGGACCTGATGTACGAAGGCGGCATTGCCAACATGAACTACTCCATCTCCAACAACGCGGAGTATGGCGAGTACGTGACCGGCCCCGAAGTCATCAATGCACAGTCCCGCGAAGCCATGCGCGCCGCCCTGAAGCGCATCCAGACCGGTGAGTACGCCAAGATGTTCATCCTGGAAGGCCGCACCAACTACCCGTCCATGACCGCCCGCCGCCGCCTGACCGCGGCTCACGCGATCGAGCAAGTGGGCGAGAAGCTGCGCGACATGATGCCCTGGATCAAGAAGAACAAGCTGGTCGACCAAACCAAGAACTAAGGCAGGTGCCGGCTCGGCAGAGCGTTGTTGCGTCGCGCTTGCCGTACTAACGTACTGTCTGCGCGCTCGCGCCTAGCTCTGCCTTCGCTTTGGGCGGTGTGGTACGCTGCACCGCCCAAATTATTTTGGGGTTTAGATGAACTATCCGCATCCGATTATCGCCAAGGAAGGCTGGCCCTTCATTGGCGGGTCTTTTGTCCTGGCGGTCCTGCTCTCGTCGTTTGCCGGTCCGTGGTCTCTGCCGGTCTGGCTGGTCTTCATTTTCTGTGTCCAGTTCTTTCGGGATCCGCCGCGGCTGATCGCCGGCGGGCCTAAGAGCGTGGTTTCTGCGGCCGATGGACGGGTGATCGTGGTGGAAGAGGCCGAAGACCCGTACCTGGAGCGACGGGCCCTCAAGGTCAGCGTCTTCATGAACGTGTTCAACGTCCATTCCAACCGTTCTCCTCTCGATGCGAAGGTGATTCAGCGCTGGTACAAGCCCGGCGGCTTCGTCAATGCCGCCCTGGACAAGGCGTCCCTCGACAACGAGCGCTGCGCCCTGCACCTGAAGACTGCCGACGGCCAGGACGTGACCTGCGTGCAGATCGCCGGACTCGTCGCCCGCCGCATCCTCAACTACGTGGATGCGGGCTGCCAGCTGGTCCGCGGCCAGCGCTACGGCTTCATTCGCTTCGGCTCCCGGGTCGATCTCTACCTGCCCCTGGACGCCAAAGTGAAAGTGGTGATCGGCGAAAAGGTGTATGCTTCCAGCACTGTGCTGGCTGAACTCTCATAGTCTTACCCCATGACGGAACGCAAGCCCCGCAAGGTGCTCTTCAACCCCGAGCTCAAGCGCCGGGGAATCTACGTCCTTCCCAACCTGTTTACCACCGCCGCCCTGTTCTGTGGCTTCTTTGCCATCGTCCAGGCCATGCAGGGGGATTTCGAGCGGGGCGCCATCGCCATTTTCTTTGCCATGGTGCTGGACGGCCTGGACGGCCGGGTGGCCCGCCTCACCCATACCCAGTCGGCCTTCGGCGCCGAGTACGACTCCCTGTCGGATATGGTGAGCTTTGGCGCCGCTCCCTCCCTGGTTATCTACGAGTGGGCCCTGAAGGATATGGGGCGCCTGGGATGGATCGCGGCTTTCATCTATTGCGCCGGTGCCGCCCTGCGGCTGGCCCGCTTCAATACCACCCTGGAAGTGGTGGACAAGCGTTTCTTCCAGGGGCTGCCGTCGCCGGCGGCCGCTGCCCTGGTGGCCGGCTTCGTCTGGGTGATGCTGACCCACGGCATTGGTGGCGGAGATGTGCAATGGCTGGCCTGGGCCCTGACCATCTTTGCCGGCGTCACCATGATTTCCAATATCCGCTACTACAGCTTCAAGGACATCAATCTGAGGAAGAGCGTGCCCTTTTTCGTGGTGGCGGCCATCGCCCTCGGGTTCGCCCTGGTGGCCCTCAAGCCGGAAGCGACCCTGTTCGGTTTCTTCGTCATCTACGGCCTCTCGGGCTACGTCGTGACCGCTGTCAGTCTGGCTCGGAAGAGGACTCCGCCGGCAGGCTGATTTCCACCCGGGTGCCACCCAGGGTCGGGGACTCCCCGATGCTGGCATCGCCGCCGTGCTGGCGGACGATTTTCAGAACGATCGCCAGTCCCAGGCCGCAGCCGTCGCTCAGGCTGTCCGGGGATTGGTAGAAACGCTCGAACACCTTCTCCCTCTCATCGGCGGCAATGCCCGGTCCACTATCGTCGATCGCCAGTACGGCGCCGTCATCCTTCGGGGCGCAGGCCACGGTGACGGCGCCACCAGCCGGGGTGTGGCGCAAGGCGTTATCGACCAGGTTGGCCAGCATTTCCTGCAGCAAGAAGTTATTGCCGCGGACGACCGTCGGTTGCAGGTCGAACCCAAGGTCGATGCCTTTCTCGATCGCCGCCGGCAGCCAGTTTTCGGCTACGCCATGAACCACGTTCTCGAGGAAGATTTCGGGCAGGGGCTGAGGTTGAGAGGGCTCCGCGCGGGCCAGGGCAAGCAATTGGTCCACCAGGTGCGACAGTCGGTGGGCAGCGGCCAGAACGCCCTCCAGCTGGGTCCGGTTGTGCCGGCTGGCGTCTCCCAGGGCTGCCTCCACCTGGGCCTGGAGCGCGGCAATGGGCGTGCGCAGCTGGTGGGCGGCGTCGGAAACGAAATGGCGCTGGCTGTCCAGCGAGTGCTCCAGGCGCCCCATGAGTTCGTTGATTTCGTCCACCACCGGCTGGAGTTCGTCGGGCACGGCGGTGGCGATTGGGCTCAGGTCGGCGTGGGAGCGGCCGGCCAGTTCCCGCTGCAGGCCGGCGAGGGGCTGCAGGCCCGAGCGGATGCCGAACCAGGCCACCATGAATGTGGCCAGGACCAGCAATAGTTCGGGCAGGAGCATGCCGACGATGATTTCGCGCTGGAGCGCGGTACGTTTGACCAGGGTTTCGGCCGCCACGATGGTGACGGGCTGTCCCCCGCGTTCAGCCTGCAGGGCGGCCAGCCGGAGCGGGTTGCCGCCCAGAGTGCCGTTGTAATAGTGACGTCCTTCCGTTCGCAAGGATTCGAGGGCGTCGCCGACGGGGAGCGGCAGGCCGGGTTCGCCGCCGAACAGCTCGTTGTTCGGGCCGCGGACCGCAAAGAAAATCTGGTCGAACTTGTCGGTCAGCAAGACCGCCCGGGCCTGTGGGGTGAGGCGCAGCGTCGGCTTGCCATCGACGATGCTCAACTGGTCCACGATAGCCAGGGCGGTATCCAGCAGAGAGCGGTCGTAGGCGGTGGTTGCGCTCCTGTGCGCCACCCAGTAGGCGGTGGCCGCGCCCGCCGCCAGCAGCCCCGCCATGGCAGGCAGCAGGCGGCGCAGCAGCAGGAAGCGCAGGCTAAGCCGTGCCATCGGCTTCGGCGGGCTTTTCCAGGTAGTAACCGAGGCCGCGCACCGTCCGGATCACGATGCCCGCCGGTTCCAGCTTGTTGCGCAGGCGGGAGATGAACTTCTCCACGGCGTTGGGAGTGATGTCCTCCTCCCAGCCGTAGAGCGACTGCATGATCTGCTCCTTGTTGACGATGCGGTTGACCCGCAAAGCCAGGAATTCCAGGGCAGCCCACTCCCGGGCGGTCAGATCCAGGGCCTCGTCGTTCAGCCAGGCCCGCTTGCCCACCGTGTCCAGGGTCAGGCGGCCGAGGATGATGGTCGGGTCCGGAGCCGACTGGCCGCGCCGGATGAGGGCGCGGACCCGGGCCTCGAGTTCCACCAGGGCCACCGGCTTGACCACGTAGTCGTCGGCGCCGAGATCGAGGAGGCGAACCCGCTCTTCCAGGGCTTCCCGGGCCGACAGCACCAGCACAGGCGTGCGCTGCCTGCGGGCCCGCAGGCGCTGCAGGACCTGGCAACCATCGAGGCCCGGCAGCCCGAGATCGAGAATGGTCAGGTCGAAAGCGTCGGATTCCAGCCAGCGGTCGGCAGTCCGGCCGTCGGCGGCGACCTCGACCAGATATCCGGATTGGCGCAGGGCGCGGGCGAGGCCGTCGGCCAGCAGGGTGTCGTCTTCAACGAGGAGTATGCGCATTGTTCTTGCCGCGTTCGGGAAGGTCAGTCTTCGGTCAGGGTCTCCCAATACGATACCACCCCTTTCTGACGGCTCGCGGATGCATCATTTTCTGGTTTTCTTCCTGTTGCTGCCGATGACCGCCCTGGCGCAAGGCCAGGTCGGGCTCTCCTTGGCTGAAGTCGAGGCCCTGTGGCGCGACCGCAACCATGAGCTGCGCCTGGCCCGGACGGCGGTTGCTGGGGCCGAGGCCGACGTGCGGGCGGCCGGTCAGGCGCCCAATCCCCAGGTATCCCTCAACACCCTTTCCATCAGTCCCTGGTCCGGCTATGGCGCCGGCGGCTGGAAGGACAAGAAGATGGATACCCAGTTGCGCCTGGACCAGCTGATCGAGCGCGGTGGCAAGCGGGACCTGCGGGTGAAGGGGGCGGAAGCCCGCCTGGACGCCGCCCGGCGGGATCTGGATGATGCCGGCCGCCAACAGCTCCTGGCGCTGTACTCCGCCTACTACGATCTCCTGCTGGCCCAGGAAAAGCGCCGGGTCGCCCAGGATGCGGCCGAGCTCTACAGCAAGGGCCTGGAGGCCGGCAGGCTTCGCCAGAAGGCCGGCGATATATCCCAGGTGGATCTTTCCCGCCTGCAGATCGACAAGTCCCGGGCCGATAACGATGCTCGCCAGGCCCAGGCCGACCTGGAACAGGCTCAGGCGGCCCTGGCCTACCTGATCGGCCGGGAGAACGAGGCCCGGCAACTGGTAGCGGGGGATGATTGGCCCCGGGTGGATGAGCGCGATCATCAGGAGGCGGCCAATCTCGAGCAGCGTCCGGACGTGGAGGCTGCCCGCCTCCGTCTGGCCGCCGCCGAAGCGGCCCGTGATTTGGCCCGGGCCCAGAAGAAGCGGGATGTCACCGTCGGGGTTCAGCTGGAACACAACCTCCAGAATATGCCGACCAACAGCTACGGCTTTGGAGTCAGCGTGCCCCTGTTCATCTGGCATGAGTACGAGGGCGAAATCGCCAAGGCCGAAGCCGACCTGGACGCCGCCCGGCAAACATACGCCAAGATCCTGGCCCTGGCCGTGGGAGACGTGGATCAGGCCCGTAGCGCCGTGCAGTCGGCCCGGGACCGGCGCCGCCGCCTTGAGACGGGGCTCCTGGCGGATGCCGAGCGCGTCGCCAAGGCGGCGGAATTCGCCTACGGCAAGGGAGCCATGGGGCTCATGGATTTGCTCGATGCCCGCCGCACCCTGCGCCAGGTGCAGGTGGAGGCGGCCATGGCCCGCGCCGACTACGCCAAGGCCCTGGCCGCCTGGCGTCTGCAAGCCGAATTCGGAAAAGGGAAATGAAACAGAACCTGCTTGTGCTATGCGTCCTGCTGGCTTTGGCCGCCTGTTCGGAGGAAATCGACCGGGGCAAGGAAGATTCCATCAAGGTTGAGGGTGACCGCGTCATCCTGGCCGAAGCCGACAAGGCGACCTTCCTCAAGGTGGCGGCGGTCGGGAAGGACATGGGCAGCGTCCTGCGCCTGCCGGGGCGCCTGATCTGGAACGAGAACCGGACGGTGCGGGTGTTTCCCCAGCTGGGCGGCCGGGTCGTGCGCATCCAGGCGGAGATCGGGGCGCAGGTCAAGGCCGGCCAGCCCCTCGCCCTATTGGCTTCGCCGGATTTCGGCCAGGCCCATGCCGAAACGAGAAAGGCCCAGGCCGACCTGAAACTGGCGAAGCACACCCTGGAGCGCAACCGGGAACTCCTGGACGCCGGGGTGGTGGCGCGCAAGGAACTGCTGCAGGCGGAGGCCGACGCGGCCAGGGCCGAGGCCGAAGCTGATCGGGCCGCCAGGCGGATGGCTTTGCTCGGCGGCGAGGGGGACGGTTCGTACACTTTGAGGAGTCCCCTGGCCGGCGTCGTGGTGGAGCGCAACCTGAACCCGGGTCAGGAATTCCGGCCGGATCAGCCTAGCGCACCCCTGTTCGTGATTACCGAGCCATCCTCCCTCTGGATCCAGCTCGATGCCGGGGAGGCCGATCTGGCCAGCCTCAAGCCCGGCACCCGGTTCGCCATCGAGGTGAAGCAGTATCCGGGAGAGCGCTTCCAGGGCGTCATCCGCCATGTGGCCGACTTCGTGGACCCGGCCAGCCGCACCGTCAAGGTCCGGGGCGAGGTGGCCAACGGCGACCGGCGCCTGAAGGGGGAAATGTTCGTCACCGCCCTCATCGAGCTGCCGCCCACCGATACCCTGCATGTGCCGGCCAACGCCGTTTTCCTGGCGGGCGACAAGCGCTACGTCTTCGTCGAGGAGGGCGCTGGCCGCTACCGGCGCCAGGAAGTCCAGGTCGGACCCGAGCGGGACGGCCGGGTGGATATCCATTCGGGGGTCAGAGAAAGCGACAAGGTGATCGCTGAGGGGAATCTGCACCTCATCAAGTTCTTCAAGGCCGCCGACCAGTCTCCGCGGTTGGCGCGATGATCAAGCGCATCTCCCATTTCGCCCTCAACCAGCCCCTCTTCATCATCCTCGGGCTGGTGTTGTTCATCGGCGCCGGCATTGCCGCCTTCAGGTCCCTGCCCGTCGAGGCCTTTCCCGATGTGACCGACACCCAGGTGACGGTGATCACCCTCTATCCCGGCCGGGCGCCGGAGGAGGTGGAGAAGCAGGTCACCATTCCCCTGGAGATCGCCCTCTCCGGGGTGCCGAACTCGATCCGGATGTTCTCCCACACCCAGTTCGGCCTGTCCTTCATCGTCGTCACCTTCGACGAGAAGCCGAGCCTCTTCATGGCCCGGCAGCTGGTGGAAGAGCGCCTCCGGGGGCTCGATCTGCCGCCCGGAGTGGAGCCCGAACTGGCGCCGCCGGCCACCGCCACCGGGGAAATTTTCCGTTACCGCATCGAGGCGCCGGGGCTGAAGGCTTCCGAAATCCGCGCCCTCCAGGACTGGACCGTCGCCCGCCAGATCAAGCAGGTGCCCGGTATCGCCGACGTGGTGTCCTTCGGCGGCCCCATCCGCCAGTACGAGGTGCGTCCGGACCTGGCGAAATTGCGGGATTACAAGCTCACCCTGGGCCAGCTCTTCACCGCCCTGCAGCGGGCCAACGCCAACGCCGGCGGCGGTTCCGTGGCCCAGGGCCGGCAGCAGTTCCTCATCCGCTCCCTGGGCCTGCTGCGCTCCTCGGCCGACATTGGTCAGGTGGTGGTGGCCGAGAGCAAGGGGGCTCCCATCCTGGTGCGGGACGTGGCCGAAGTGGCGGAGTCCCGGGTGCCGGAGCAGGGCATCGTCGGCTTCAAGGACCAGAACGGGGACCAGGAGGATGTGGTTTCCGGCATCGTCCTGCTCCGCAAGGATGAGAATCCTTCCATGGCCCTGGATGCCCTCAAGGCCAAGGTGGATGCCCTGAACACTTCCGTGCTGCCCCAGGGCGTGCAGATCGTTCCCTTCTACGACCGCTCCTGGCTCATCAGCAAGACCCTGAAGACAGTGTTCACCAACCTGCTGGAAGGGGCGCTCCTGGTGACCCTGGTGCTCTACCTCTTCCTGGCGGATCTGCGGGCGGCCGGCATCGTGGCCTCGGTCATTCCCCTGGCCATGCTGGGAACCTTCATCGGCCTCTCCCTGGTGAATATTCCGGCCAACCTGCTGTCCCTGGGGGCCATGGACTTCGGAATCATTGTCGATGGGGCGGTGATCGTCATCGAGAACATCTTCCGGCGGGTAGGGGAGGCGTCCCACGCCGGGGACCATCGCCCCCGGGCACGGACCATTCAGGAGGCGGTGATGGAGGTCGGGCGGCCGACGGTCTTCTCCATGGTCATCATCATCGTCGCCCATCTGCCCATCTTCACCATGCAGCGCCACGAGGGCAAGATCTTCGCCCCCATGGCCTACTCGGTGGTGGCGGCCCTCATCACCTCCCTCGTCCTCTCCCTCACCCTGGTGCCCTTCCTGAGCAAGATCGCCTTCCGATCCCGTGTTCCCCACGAGGAGACGCGCCTGATGCATTGGTGCATGGGCTGGTACGAGCCGGCCCTCAAATGGGCCCTGGCCAATACCCGCCGGGTCCTGCTTGCCGCGGTGGCCGCCCTGGTGGTGACGGTGGCGGTGGTGCCGCAGCTGGGCACCGAATTCCTGCCCGAGCTCAACGAAGGCTCCATCTGGATCAACATCACCCTGCCCACCTCGGCGTCGGTGGCCGAGGCCAAGGGCGAACTCAGAAAGCTGCGGGCCATCGTCGGCGGCTTCCCCGAAGTGAATGCGGTGGTTTCCAAGGCCGGGCGGCCGGAGGACGGCACTGATCCCAAGAACATCAACATGACCGAAATGCTGGTGGACCTGAAGCCGGAATCGGCGTGGCGCGCCGGCATGACGAAAGACCGGCTCATCCGGGACATGGAGGACAAGCTCAACGACGTGCCCGGCATCGAGCCTTCCTTCAGCCAGCCGGTGCGGGACCAGATACTGGAGTCCATTTCCCAGATCGACGGCCAAATCGTCATCAAGCTCTTCGGCGACGACCTCAAAGTCCTGAAGGACAGCGCCAACCAGCTGCTGGGCCGCATCGGCAACGTGCCCGGGGTGGTGCGGGCCTTCATCGACCGGGATGGGGACCTGCCCCAGTACCGGCTGGAGATCGACCGGGCCGCGGCGGCCCGTTACGGGCTCAATGTCATGGATGTGCAGGATGTGATCGAGACCGTGCTGGCCGGCAAGGCGGCGACCGAACTGTGGGAAGGCGATCGCCATTTCAGCGTGGTCGTCCGCCTGAAGGACGAGGAGCGAGCCCTCGACCGCCTGCGGGAGGTCCTGATCCCCACCGCCTCGGGCGCCCAGATCCCCCTTTCCAGCATCGTGGATTTCAAGGTCGGCAGTGGCGCCATGAACATCGCCCGGGAGTCCGGGCAGCGGGTGGTGGCCATCGGCGTCTTCATCCGTGACCGGGACATGGGCAGCGTGGTGGCCGACATGCAGGCCCAGGCCAAGGGCCTGCAGCTGCCCCAGGGCTACTCCATCACCTGGTCCGGCGAGTTCGAGAACCAGGAGCGGGCCATGAAGCGCCTGATGCTGGTGGTGCCCCTGTCCATCCTCCTCATCTTCGTGCTCCTGTTCGATGCCTTCAAGTCCTTCCGGGATGCCCTGCTTATCATCTGCAACATTCCCTTCGCCCTCATCGGTGGCATCTTCGCCCTGCTGCTCACCGGGATTCCCCTGTCGGTGTCGGCGGCCATCGGCTTCATCGCCCTCTTCGGGCAAGCGGTGCTGAACGGCGTGGTGATGGTGAGCTACATCAACCAGTTGAAACAGCAGAAGATGGATGCCTACGAGGCCGTCTTCCGGGGCGCGCTCTCCAGGCTGCGCACGGTCCTGATGACGGCCTTGCTGGCCATGCTGGGGCTGCTTCCCATGGCCCTGTCCCATGGCATCGGTTCGGAAACCCAGCGCCCCCTGGCTCTGGTGGTCATCGGCGGCCTCATCACGGCCACCCTCCTGACCCTCTTCGTATTGCCGGCCCTCTATTACTTCGTGGCGACCCATCCGAGGCTGGCGAAAGCGTTGCACTGAGCCGGATCTTTGGCTATATTCTGGCGCATGGCCCCAGAAATCGCTTTCGCCGCCTTCCTTTCGCTCCGTGCCCTGCTGGGCGCGCGGCCGCTGCTGCGCTTCGCGCGCTAAATACCATACCCCCTCAATTTGAGCAGTATTCGGTCGATTGCCTCGATAGGCAGTCGCGATGGCATATCCATTCGGAGCACAGAACATGAAACAACCTTTGGTGATTTTCGACACCACCTTGCGCGACGGCGAACAGAGCCCCGGCGCTTCCATGACCAAGGAAGAGAAGTTGCGGGTCGCCCGCCAACTGGAGCGCATGCGGGTGGATGTCATCGAGGCCGGCTTCGCGGCTGCGTCTCCCGGCGACTTCGATGCCATCTATTCGATTGCTCAAATCATCAAGGATGCCACCGTCTGCTCCCTGGCCCGGGCCAACGAGAACGACATCCGCCGGGCCGGCGAGGCCATCAAGCCGGCCAAGTCCGGGCGCATCCACACCTTCATCGCTACCAGCCCTATCCACATGGAAATGAAACTCCGGATGACGCCGGATCAGGTGGTGGAACAGGCTGTCAAGGCCGTCGGCTGGGCACGGCAATACACGGATAACATCGAGTTTTCCGCAGAAGATGCCGGCCGTTCCGAGATTGATTTCCTGTGCCGCATTTTCGAGCAGGTGATCAAGGCCGGCGCCACCACCATCAACGTGCCGGACACGGTGGGCTACAACATTCCCGACCAGTTTGCCGAAACCCTGCGTCAGGTGATCGAGCGGGTGCCGAACTCCGATAAGGTGGTCTGGTCGGTGCACTGCCACAACGACCTCGGCCTCGCCGTCGCAAACTCTCTGGCCGCCGTGATGGCAGGGGCGCGGCAGGTGGAATGCACCATCAACGGCCTCGGTGAGCGGGCGGGCAACGCCTCCCTGGAGGAAGTGGTGATGGCGGTGCGTACCCGGGCCGACATCTTCCCGGTGGAGACCCGCATCGACACCACCCAGATCGTTCCCGCTTCCAAGCTGGTTTCCCAGATCACCGGCTACCCGGTGCAGCCCAACAAGGCCATCGTCGGTGCCAATGCCTTCGCCCACGAGTCCGGCATCCACCAGGACGGGGTCCTGAAGCACCGGGAAACCTACGAGATCATGCGGGCCCAGGACGTGGGCTGGTCGCAGAACAAGCTGGTGCTCGGCAAGCACAGTGGCCGCAATGCCTTCAAGACCCGCCTCCAGGAACTGGGCATCGAGCTTGAAGGCGACGAGGCCCTGAATGCCGCCTTCACCCGCTTCAAGGAACTGGCCGACAAGAAGCACGAGATTTTCGACGAAGATCTCCACGCCCTGGTCTCCGAAGAGGTGGTGACCCCGGACCACGAGCACTACAAGCTGGTGTACTCCCGGGTCTGCTCGGAAACCGGCGAAACGCCCAGTGCTCAGGTGACCCTTACCGTCGGCGGCGTCGAGCACAAGGGCGAAGCCGAAGGCAGCGGGCCGGTGGATGCCACCTTCAGGGCGATCGAGAGCGTCGCCGGCAGCGGCGCCGAACTGTTGCTCTATTCGGTGAATGCCATTACCACCGGTACCGATGCCCAGGGCGAGGTAACCACCCGCCTCTCCAAGGGCGAGCGCATCGTCAATGGCAACGGGGCGGATACCGATATTGTCATCGCTTCCGCCAAGTCCTATCTCAATGCCCTCAACAAGCTGTACTCCAGCCTGGAGAAGGTAAAGGCCCAGGGCGACGTGTAAGGCTGAGGAAGGCCGCCGTCAGGCGGCCTTCTGCTTTGAGGGGCGGGTGATCCGGGCGTAGGCCACCACCGCCGCGAAAAGAGTGACGGAGAGGGCGGTCTCGGCCATGGCCAGAACCTGGGAGAGTCCTCGATCGCTGGTGGCGCGCACCAGACCTTCAGTCACATAGAGCAGGATGAAGAGCGAGGTCCACTGGTAGGTGTAGCGTTTGCCCCGCAGGATGCCGAAGAGGGGCGCCAGCAGGAAGACCGCCTTGAGTGCCAGCCAGGAGCCGCCGGGCCGCAGGGGAGCCAGCCAGAGTTCCCAGCTCAGGCAGAGGAAAATCAGAGCGATCAGGCTGGCGCTGGCAGCCCACTGCAGGCGAGTCGTTGTCATGGTCGGCTATTATACGGCCCCATGCGATCCCCTTCCCGATCCCACTCTCGCTCCCGTCCGGGCGTCGTCCGCACCATCATCCGGCGCTTCCATATCGAGAACATGGGCCAGACCAGCGCCGCCCTGGCCTTCACCACCCTGCTTGCCCTGGTGCCCCTGGTCACCCTCGTCGCGGCGGTGGCTCATTCCGTCCCCTTCTTCGACATCCCGATCCGGCGCCTGGATGCCGTTCTGGTGCAGACTCTCCTGCCGACCGGCGCCGGCGGGACCATCGCCGGCTATGTCGGCCTGTTCGCCCAGCAGGCCCGCAAGCTGACCGTGCCCGGGATAGCGATGCTTGGGGTGACGGCTTTCCTCCTCATGCACACCATCGAGCGGACTTTCAATCACCTGTGGCACGTGCAGCCCCGGCCCCTCCTGGCACGCCTGAAGCTCTATGCCTTCGTGATGGCCGTCTGGCCTTTCATGCTGGGGGCCATTGCCGCCCTGATTTCCTATGCGGTGACGATTTCTCTGGGGTTTGTCGAGGAGGCGACCTGGGTTCGGCGCTTTTTGCTCAAGTCGGCCTCCATGGCGCTGCTGGGGCTGTTCTTCGGATTTCTTTATTACGCCGTCCCGAACGTTCGGGTGTCCCGTACCGCCGCCGCCGTCGGGGGCGCCTTCGCCAGCCTCGCCTTCGTTGCCATGCAGAAGGGGTTCGAGCTCTATCTAGGGAGTTTCGGCACCCTGAAGAGCGTTTATGGAGCCTTCGCGGCGGTGCCGATCTTTCTGATCTGGCTCCATCTTTCCTGGGCTGTCGTCCTCGTCGGCGGCCTCATCGCCGCTACGGCCTTTCGTCCGGCTCGACGGTGAAGACTTCGATGCTGGACGTTTGCTCGTCCAGGTGGATGGCCCGCAGTTCATGGACGGCCACATTGTCCTGCTCAACCACCAGAATCAGTTTCTGGGACCAGTCGCCCACCAGGCCGGTGGGGGCCACCAGGGCCGGGGATGGCCGCAGGGGTGGCGCCTTGGGCAGCAGCAGAGCGGCGCCGTTGCGGGCGTTGTCCGGGCAGTGGGGCAGGGCGAGCCGGGCGGGAATGCCCTGGCCCGAAAGGACCTGCAGCCCCAGTTCGATGTGCTCCGGGTTTTCGGACAGGGCCCAGCGGACGATGCAGATTTGCCAGGGCAGTAGGCTCGATGCTTCGCCGCGGCGCGGCTGCAGGGCCACGATGTCGCCGACCCGGAGCTGCTCGGTGGCGCCGGCAACATGCATCATGGCGTAGCCGTCCGGGCTCTCGTTGGTGATCATCCATTCGCTGCTGGCGGAAGGCGGCAGGCTGGGGCTTTGCAGCAGCTGCCACAGGCGGTCCAGGCCGGCGCAGAGATCAGCCCGGTAAGACTGCCGCCGGCGCGGAAACTTGCGCTTGGCGGGGTGTCCCCAGAAGTCGATCAAGCGCTTCAATACGCCGTGGCCCGCAGGGCTGTCGGCAAAGGGGGGAAGATCGAGGTCCGTAGCGGCGTGTCCGCCCTCCAGGGCTGCCAAGTGGTCGGCGGCGCGGCGGGCGATGGTGTCGCAGGCGAAATAAAGCACCGGCGTTTCCGGCGGTGGCACCCGCCGTGCCAGGGCGTGGGGGGGTGAGTCCCGGTCCGAATCGATCCAGAAGATGCCCTCGTGCCCCGGCGGCGCCTCCGAAGAGATTTCGATCCCCTGGGCGCTGTGGTCGATGTACTGGCCGATGAATTCCAGTTCCTGGGATGTGAAGGAGGCCGGTTGCACCACCGACAGGAGCAGGCTGGAGAGGTAAATCCGCTCGATGCGGCTCGCGCCTGCCGGTCCTTCGATCTGGTCCAGTCCCAGTCGGCGGCAGATCCGGAAGGTGGAGTGGAGCTGCTGCCAGATTCCGGCGCCGGTGGGGGCGGCCACCAGGTGGCTGATGGTCAGGTGCCAGGACAGGCATTGCATGGTCGGCCGCAAGCTGTCGATCGGCGGCCGGGCTTGGGCGGCGGTTTCGGGGTCGGCGACCTGGGCGTCGAGATAATCCTGGGCCAATATCTCTAGCACGTCCTGGATGGCACGCACCAGCTGCCGGGTCTGTCGCGATACCGGCAAGGTGACCTGGTGGAGTGACGGAAATTGGGAAACGACCAATTTTGCGGCATAGTCGTATAGCGGATCCAGTAGCTTGAGGCGCTGCTCCACCGGTAACGAGGTGGCCCGCAAAGCCAATAGCAGGCGCCGCAGCCCGGACGCGTCCTCAAGCCCATCGGGCGAGTGCGCGCGGGCCAGCCACTCCAGAATGGACTTGATCGTCTTTTCGGCGGGTTCGTGGAGCGTGTCGTGGGGCATGGACGTTACCGGTTCGATGGCCGAGGATAACGAATATTTGCGATTTTCTCCACGGTAAGGCGGGAAGAGCCCTGTCCCCTGGCTATTGGCAGCCTCCCGGCTGGTTTCGGAAACAATCGGGGAAGTCGTTGACCAGCTTGTTTTTCCTGCATAAATGAAAGATAATTCAGCCCTTTTTCTAGCACGGAAAGAATTGCGATGGTTGTTATTCGTCTCGCCCGCGGTGGCGCCAAGAAGCGTCCCTTCTACAACATGGTCGTGACCGATTCCCGTAATCGCCGCGATGGCCGTTTCGTTGAGCGCATCGGCTTCTACAATCCGGTGGCCGCTGAGTCCGAAGAGGGTCTGCGGGTCGCCATGGATCGCCTGACCTACTGGCAGCAGCACGGCGCCCAGCTGTCCCCGACCGCTGCCCGCCTGGTCAAGCAATACGCTGCCAAGCAGGCTGCCTAAGCAGTATTCGAGCTTTGACCGGTAGCGATATCGTCGTACTGGGGAGGCTTGCCGACCCCTACGGCATTCGCGGCTGGGTTAGGCTGCATGCCTTCGGGGATGACCCCATGGCCTGGGCGGAAATGCCGGTCTGGCACATGAGTCGGGACGGCGAGGCTTGGCGTGAAGCCAGGCTGAAGGGTTTGCGCGTCCACGGCGATGGTCTGGTGGTCCTGTTCGAAGGGGTTGCCGACCGCAGCGGAGCTGAGGCCCTGAAAGGCACGTTGGTGGGGGCGCCGCGTAGCGCGTTGCCGGCCACCGATGAGGACGAGTATTACTGGACCGATCTGATCGGTCTGGAAGTGGTAAACACGGCCGGTGAGTCCCTGGGTCAGGTCGATGGCCTGATCGAAACCGGCGCCAACGACGTATTGAGCGTGGCCGCCGAGGATGGGACGAAACGTCTGCTGCCCTTCGTGGCGGC
The DNA here is from genome assembly GCA_018261935.1 of Rhodocyclaceae bacterium. Classification (GTDB taxonomy): domain Bacteria; phylum Pseudomonadota; class Gammaproteobacteria; order Burkholderiales; family Rhodocyclaceae; genus JAGTRP01. The sequence continues at coordinate 130,977 of JAGTRP010000001.1, read as the reverse complement.
GGTGGTGCTGGCGGTGGAGAAGGATGCGGGCCGCATCCGGGTGGAGTGGGGTAGGGACTGGTGATCCAGTTCGACTGCATCACTATTTTCCCGGAGATGTTCGCTGCCGTGACCCAGTGCGGGATTACCCGCCGGGCTCTGGAAGAAGGCCGCTGGGGCTGGCAAGGGTGGAATCCCCGGGATTTTGCCGAAAACACCTGGCGGACGGTGGACGACCGGCCCTATGGCGGCGGTCCTGGCATGGTGATGCAGCCGGGGCCCCTGGAAAAGGCGATCGCGGCAGCCAAGGCTCGGCAGCGGGAGGCCGGTATGGCGGCCAGTCGGGTCATCTACCTGTCTCCTCAGGGCAGGCCCCTCACCCATGATCGGGTGATGGAACTGGCGACCGGCGAAGAAGGGCTGGTCCTTCTTTGTGGTCGTTATGAAGGCGTCGACGAGCGGCTGATCGAGCGCTGCGTCGATGAGGAAGTTTCGATCGGAGATTTTGTGCTCTCCGGCGGCGAGTTGCCGGCCATGGCGTTGATCGATGCCATCGTGCGGCAGTTGCCGGGGGTGCTGAACGACGCCGCGTCGGCGGTGGAAGATTCGTTTGTCGCGGGCTTGCTGGATTGTCCGCACTACACGCGGCCCGAGGTGTATGAGGGCCAGGGGGTGCCGGAAGTGCTGTTGTCCGGCAACCATGAAAGAATTCGGCGCTGGCGGCTGAAGCAGTCGCTGGCGCGGACCCGGAAGCGCCGTCCGGATTTGCTGGCGCACCGCGCGTTGAGCGCGGAGGAAGCGCAACTCCTTGCCGAGATTTCGGGAGAGGAGCAATGCGGTGAGTAATATCTTCAACTAAAGGATCTCACATGAACCTGATTCAACAACTCGAGCAGGAAGAAATTGCCCGCCTGGGCAAGACTGTCCCCGAATTCGCCCCCGGCGACACCGTCGTCGTCCAGGTGAAGGTCAAGGAAGGCAACCGGGAGCGTCTGCAGGCTTACGAAGGCGTGGTCATCGCCAAGCGTAACCGCGGCCTCAACTCCGCCTTCATCGTCCGCAAGATTTCTTCCGGCGAAGGCGTCGAGCGTACTTTCCAGACCTATTCCCCGCTGGTGGCCAGCATCGAAGTGAAGCGCCGTGGCGATGTGCGCCGCGCCAAGCTGTACTACCTGCGCGAGCGCTCCGGCAAGTCCGCCCGCATCAAGGAAAAGCTCACGCGCAAGTCCGTCTGAGACGGATTCTGCCAATGAAAAAGGGCGCCGCTGGCGCCCTTTTTTTGTGCTTCCGCGGGGGGGGGGGGGGGGCTCAGGGCTTGCAGCTTTCCCGCCGCTTGTCCCGTTCGATGAGGGCGTAGGCCGAGTGGTTGTGGATGGACTCGAAGTTCTCGGATTCCACCACGTAGGCTTCGATACGGGGGTCGGCATTGAGGCGGGCAGCTACGTCCCGGACCATGTCTTCCACGAATTTGGGGTTGTCGTAGGCCCGTTCCGTGACGAACTTCTCATCGGGGCGCTTCAGGAGGCCGAAAAGTTCGCAGGAAGCTTCCTGTTCGACCATCGCGACGATTTCCTCGATCCAGACGAAACCCCGGGTGCGGGCAGTGATGGTGACATGGGAGCGCTGGTTGTGGGCCCCCCGTTCGGAAATCTTCTTGGAGCAGGGGCAGAGGCTGGTCACCGGCACCACGACCTTGACCGAAGTGGAAATTTCGCCGTGGCAGATATCGCCCATGAAGGTGATGTCGTAATCCATCAGGCTCTGAACGCCGGAGACCGGGGCGGTCTTGTTGATGAAGTAGGGGAAGCTCATCTCGATGTGGCCGGTTTCGGCTTCGAGGCGTTCCACCATCTCCCCCAGCATGATCGGGAAGCTCTCCACCGAGATGTCCCGTTCATGGCTATTGAGGATCTCCACGAAGCGGGACATGTGGGTGCCCTTGAAATTGTGGGGCAGGCCGACGTACATGTTGAACACGGCGATGGTGTGCTGTACGCCGCTGGACTTGTCCTTCACCTTGACGGGGTGGCGGATGGCTTTGATGCCCACCTTGTTGATGGCAAGTTGGCGGGTGTCTGCCGAACTCTGGACGTCCGGGATCGGTTGCTGGGGTGCGGTCATGTTCTCATTTTCCATGGGCTTGATGCGCCTTGACAGCGCTGATGATGCCATCCTTGTCGAGGCCGAGTTCGGCGAGCAGTTGCCCCTGTTCGCCGTGATCGATGAAACGGTCCGGCAAACCCAGGCGCAGCAATGGTACTGCCAAGCGATGCTCTTCGAGAACTCGTTCGATTTCCGTCCCGGCCCCCCCAATGACGGCATTCTCTTCGATGCTTACCAGAAGTGAATGGTTCCCGGCCATCTGGGCGACGAGTTCCGCGTCGATGGGCTTGACGAAGCGCATATTCACGACGGTGGCGTCCAGCGCCTCGCCAGTCGCAAGGGCGGCGGGCACCAGGCTGCCATAGGCCAGCAACGCGACGCCGCGGCCTTCCCGAATCACTTTCCCCTTGCCTACCGGCAAGGAGTCCAGGTCGGTGGAAGGAACGGTGCCGGTGCCGCCCCCCCGGGGATAGCGCACGGCGCTCGGGCAGTCGAGCCGGAAGGCGGTGGACAGCATTTGGCGGCATTCAGCCTCGTCGGCCGGCGCCATGATCACCATGTTGGGAATGCAGGCCAGATAGGACAAGTCGAAGGTGCCGTGGTGGGTGGGGCCGTCGGCCCCCACCAGACCGCCCCGGTCGATGGCGAAGACCACGGGCAGGTTCTGCAGGGCGACGTCGTGGATCAGCTGATCGTAGGCCCGCTGCAGGAAGGTGGAATAGATGGCCACCACCGGCTTCAGCCCCTCGCAGGCCAGGCCGGCGGCGAAGGTAACGGCATGCTGCTCGGCGATGCCGACATCGTAGTAGCGGCCCGGGTATTCGCTGGCGAAGCGCACCATTCCGGATCCCTCCCCCATGGCCGGGGTGATGCCCACCAGGCGCGGGTCGGCGGCCGCCATGTCGCACAGCCAGTCGCCGAAGACCTGGGTGTAGGTCAGCTTGCCGCCGCCCTTGCCGGTCTGGATGCCTTCTGCGGGATGGAATTTGGAAACGCCGTGGTAGAGGACGGGATCGGCCTCCGCCAGCTTGTAGCCCTGGCCCTTGCGGGTGATGACATGGAGGAACTGGGGCCCCTTGAGGTTTTTCAGGTTCTCCAGGGTGGGCACCAGGGCGTCCAGGTCGTGGCCGTCGATGGGGCCGATGTAGTTGAAACCGAACTCCTCGAACAGGGTGCCGGGAACGATCATGCCCTTGACGTGCTCCTCGGCCCGTCGCGCCAGTTCCAGCAGGGGCGGGGCGAACTCCAGCACCTTTTCGGCGCCGCGGCGGGCGGCGTTGAAGGTGCGGCCGGAGAAAAGGCGCGCCAGGTACTTGTTGAGGGCCCCCACCGGCGGCGAGATGGACATGTCGTTGTCGTTGAGGATGACGAGCATGTCGGCGTCCGCCACGCCGGCGTTGTTGAGGGCTTCGAAAGCCATGCCGGCGGACATGGCGCCGTCGCCGATCACCGCTACCACCCGGCGCTCCTCACCCTTCTGCTTGGCGGCCAGGGCCATGCCCAGGGCGGCCGAAATGGAAGTGGAAGAGTGGCCGACGCCGAAGGTGTCGTATTCGCTCTCGCTGCGCTTCGGAAAGCCGGAAATCCCGCCGTGCATGCGCAGCCGCGCCATGCCCGTGCGCCGGCCGGTGAGCACCTTGTGGGCGTAGCACTGGTGGCCTACGTCCCAGACTAGGCGGTCATGGGGGGTGTCGAAGACATAGTGCAGGGCGATGGTCAGTTCCACCGTGCCCAGGTTCGAGGACAGGTGGCCGCCGGTCTTCGAGACGGAGTCGATGAGGAATCCACGCAGCTGGTCGGCCAGCCGGGGCAGGTCCCGCCGATCCAGGCGGCGCAGGTCGGCGGGGTTGTTGATGGCTTCGAGAAGGTTTTGGTGGGGCATCGTCAGAATTGCCGATGGCAGATGAAATCGGCCAGTTCGTGGAGGCGCCGGCCCCGTTCGCCGAAGCAGGCCAGGGCGGCGAGGGCATCCGAGCGCAGGTCCTCGGCGTAGGCGCGGGCGGAGGAGAGTCCCAGGAGGCTGACATAGGTCGGCTTTTCCGCCGCCTCGTCCTTGCCGGCGGTCTTGCCCAGGGTGGCGGTGCTGGCGGTGCAGTCGAGGATGTCGTCCACCACCTGGAAGAGGAGGCCTGCCCGCTTGGCGAAGCGGTCCAGCTCACTGCGTTCCGCCGGGCTCATGGGCCGGCCGGCCAGGGCCCCCAAGAGGACGGCGGCGCGGATGAGGGCGCCCGTCTTGAGGGCGTGCATCAGCTCCAGCTCCGGCTGGTTGAGGGGTTTTCCTACCGATTCCAGGTCGATGGCCTGGCCGCCGGCCATGCCCCTGGAGCCGCTGGCGTGGGCGAGCAGGCTCACCATCTCGAGTTGGCGGGCCGGCTCGGCGATACCTTCCCGGCCGAGGAGCTCGAAGGCCAGGGTCTGCAGGCTGTCCCCTACCAGCAGGGCGGTAGGCTCGTCGTATTCGATGTGGCAGGTGGGACGCCCGCGGCGCAGGACATCGTTGTCCATGCAGGGCAAGTCATCGTGCACCAGGGAGTAGGCATGGATCAGTTCCACCGCGCAGGCGACGATCTCCAGCTTTTCCGGAGCGGCGCCGGTGATCTCACCGGCGGCGAAAGCCAGCAGCGGCCTGACCCGCTTGCCGCCGCCCAGGGTGGCGTAGCGCATGGCGGCATGAAGGCGGGCAGGGATTGAGTCGGACTTCGGCAGGGAGCGGGCCAGGGCCGCCTCAGTCCGATCCTGGATGACAGCCATCCAGCCGGTGAAGGTGGATTGGGTCATGGTTCCTCCCGTCCGCTGGGATGAAAGTCCTTGGCTTCGCCGTTTTCCAGGATGCGGATCTGCTGTTCGGCTTCGGCGAGCTGCCCCTGGCAATGCTTCAGGAGCGCCATGCCGCGGCGGTAGGCGGCGATGGATGCCTCGAGCTCCAGCTTGCCGCCTTCCATGCTCTGGACAATGGTTTCGAGTTCGGCCAGGGCCGTTTCGAATTTCATGTCGGCGATGGGAGATTGGTCCATGGTACCGGGTCCGGTGAAACCTACGAAAATACCTTAACAAGGGGCTTTTGGTCAAATTGCAGGGGGGTTAAAATTATTTGTTTTACCCTTGTTTCTGGAGGAGTGGCATGTCCAACCTTGCGACCCTGTCCAAGTTGGCCCCCGGCGTTTCCCAATTGCCGGTGGACTGGTATTTCGATGAGAAAATCTTCGAACTGGAGAAAAAGCTCATCTTCGATGCCGGTCCCGGTTACGTCGGCCATCAGCTCATGGCACCGGAAGCGGGGGATTACCGTTCCCTGGAGTGGCTAGATCACGGCAAGCTGGTCCTCAACGGCGGTGACCGCGGGCACTGGCTGATGTCCAATATCTGCCGGCATCGCCAAGCCATCATGCTGCAGGGAGCCGGGCACCTCAACGGCAATATCGTCTGTCCCATCCATCGCTGGACCTACGACACCGAGGGGCAGCTCATCGGGGCGCCCCATTTTCCCCAGAATCCCTGCCTCAACCTCGACAAGCAGCCCCTGGAAAACTGGAATGGCCTGCTCTTCAAGGGGCCGCGCTCGGCCAATGCCGACCTGAAGGGCATGAAGGTGGCCGGTGAATTCGACTTCTCCGGCTACAAGCTGGACCATGTCGAAATGCACCAGTGCAACTACAACTGGAAGACCTTCATCGAGGTCTACCTGGAGGACTACCACGTGGTGCCCTACCACCCCGGTCTGGGCAATTTCGTCACCTGCGACGATCTCACCTGGCAGTTCGGCGACTGGTACTCGGTGCAGCGGGTGGGTATCACCTCCCTGCTGAAGGAGGGCTCCCCGGTCTATGGCCGCTGGCAGAAGGCGGTGCGGGACTACTACGGCAGCAAGGGCGAGCAGCCCAGGCAAGGCGCCGTCTGGCTCACCTACTATCCCAACATCATGGTGGAGTGGTACCCCCATGTGCTGGTGGTGTCCACCCTGGTGCCCCAGGACGTGAACCGGACCATGAACGTGGTGGAGTTCTACTACCCGGAGGAAATCGTCGATTTCGAGCGGGAATTCATCGAGGCCGAGCGGGCCGCCTACATGGAGACGGCCATCGAGGACGACGACATCGGCGAGCGCATGGACCGCGGCCGCTACGCCCTGCTGCAGGAAGGCAGGAACGAGGTGGGGCCCTACCAGAGCCCGATGGAGGACGGCATGCAGCACTTCCACGAGTTCTATCGGCGGATCATGGAATCCCATCTCTGATCCTTCGGGTGCATGGCCAGGGGCGCCGGGTTAAAATCCGGCGCCCTTTCCATTTCTCCCTTCCCTATGCAATCCCTCTGGATGGTCGTCGCCAGCCTGTTTTTCGCCTGCATGGGCGTGTGCATCAAGCTGGCGGCCGAAACCCATTCCGTGGTGGAAATCGTCTTCTACCGCAGTTTCATTTCCCTGGTGCTGATGTTCGGGCTGGTCCGCCTGCGCGGCGTTTCCCTGGCGACGCCCAACCTGCGCTGGCAGATCAACCGGGGGGTCGTGGGGTTCGTGGCCCTCGTTGCCTATTTTTACGCCATCACCCTCCTGCCGCTGGCCACGGCGGTCACCCTCAACTACACCTCGGCCATCTTCCTGGCCATCTACCTGGCCCTGGCCGGCTCGCGGATGACCGGCGGCATCCTGGCGGCCCTGGCCATCGGGCTCGTGGGGGTGGCGCTCCTCCTGAAGCCAACCTTCAATGCCGACCAACTGTTCGGCGGCCTGGTCGGGCTGGGTTCGGGCGTCCTGGCCGGCATGGCCTATTTCAGCGTCCGGGAGCTTGGGGCCCGGGGTGAGCCGGAAACCCGGACAGTGTTCTATTTTTCCCTGGTTTCCTCCGTCGGCTCCGGTTTCTGGCTGGCGCTATCGGACCTGCATGCCGTGGATTGGCGTAGCGGCGGGCTCCTCCTCGGGGTGGCAGCCTTTGCCACCGCTGCCCAGCTGGCCATGACCCGGGCCTATTCCCGGGGACGAACCATGATGGCGGCGGTCCTGGCCTATAGCACGGTGATCTTTTCCAGCCTTTTCGGCATCGTTTTCTGGGGTGACGTCTTGTCTGCCTCGGCCTGGGTCGCCATCGGCCTCATCGTCCTGTCGGGGGCGGCGGCCACGCATTTTTCGCGCGCCGCTCCGGTGGAACAGGATTAAACTTCGGAGCGGACCAAGGCCATGCACGCAGCCAGAATCCGCTTCAACAAACAACACGGGAGTTGCAACATGATCGTTACCGACCATCAGCCCGGCCGCGTCAGCGTGACCGTCTTCGGTGAATTTTCCCTGGCCGATTACCGGGAATTCGAGGAGGTCGTCAATTACAAGGTCAGATTCGAAGGTCCTGTGGATCTCTTTTTCGACCTTCGCCAGATGGCCGACTTCACCGTTGACGTGGCTTGGGAGGAGATCAAGTTCTCCCGCCAGCACGCCAACGATTTCCGCCGCATCGCCGTCATTACCGACAGCCAGTGGGTGACCTGGAGCGCCTGGCTGTCACAGGTATTCGTCAATGCCGACGTGGAGGTCTTTCCCGACGCCGACGAGGCCAGGGCCTGGCTGGAATCCGGCGACTGAGCTTTTCAGCCCCGGTGCATGCCGGGGAGCTGGCGCGGCATCCGAGGATCCCGCCTGCCGGCTCCTGGAGCGGGGGGGCGCCAATCCCGGGCGGCCGGTTCCATGCTGAAAAAATATTCCAAATGAGGTCAACCAGTTTCTGATATGTTTCGTTAATGCGGGTGACCGATATGCAAATGGTCGCCTTGTATCCCCCAAATTCCAATCTCGAAGAGGAATAAGAAGATGAAACTGATTGCTATGATCATGGCCGCTGCCTTTGCTTTCGCTGCCCAGGCTGCCGAGCCAGCCAAGACCGACTCTGCCGCTCCCGCCGCCACTGCCCCGGCTGCCGACAACGCTGCTGGCGAGAAGAAGCCTGCCGCCAAGAAGAAGCACACCGCCAAGAAGAAGCACACTGCCAAGAAGGCCGCTGCGCCTGCTGCCCCGGCTGAAACCAAGTAAGGGCACAAGAAGCGTCTCTCGCTTCTTGTCAGGAAAAAGCGGAGCCGAGGCTCCGTTTTTTTTGTCCGCGTCCGAAGCGGGGGTAATCAGGCCAACTGCCGGGCCAGTGCCCAGGCGACATGCTCCCGTACCAGGGGGGATGGATGGTTCTCCCGCTGGCGCAGGGCTTCCACCGCCGCCGCCGAAGCCGGGGCGTTGCCCAGGGCGACCGCAATGTTGCGCAGCCAGCGCTCATGGCCGATGCGGCGGATGGGGCTGCCGGCTAGGCGGTCGTTGAATTCCGTTTCGGCCCAGCGGAAGAGATCGGCCAGACTGGCGGCATCCAGCCCGTTGCGCACGGCGAATTCCGGGTCGCCGAGGCGGGCGAAACGGTTCCACGGGCAGCATAGCTGGCAGTCGTCGCAGCCGTAGATGCGGTTGCCGATCAGGGGCCGCAGCTCCACCGGAATCGGCCCGGCCAACTCGATGGTGAGGTAGGAGATGCAGCGCCGGGCATCCACCTGGTAGGGGGCGACGATGGCACCGGTGGAGCAGGCCTTGAGGCAGGCAGTGCAGCTGCCGCAGTGTTCCTCGACGGGCTGGTCGGGCGGCAGGGGCAGGTCGGTGTAGATGTCGCCGAGGAAGTGCCAGGAGCCTTGGCGGGAGAGGAGGAGGGTATGCTTGCCCCGCCAGCCGAGGCCGGCCTGGCTGGCGAACTCCACCTCCATGACTGGGGCCGAGTCGGAAAACACCCGGTAGCCGAAGGGGCCGATGGCATCGGCAATTCCCTGGGCCAGCTTCTGCAGGCGGTTGCGGACCACCTTGTGGTAGTCGCGGCCCAGGGCATAGCGGGAAATGTAGGCGAGCCGGCCGTCGCCCAGGGTGGCGGCGGCCTCGGCTGCCGCCGGTAGATAGTCGAGGGCGGCTGAGACCACGGTGAGGGTGCCGGGCACCAGGGCCTGGGGATTGCTGCGCAAAGGGGCGTGGCGGGCCATATAATCCATCTCCCCGTGGCGGCCCTCAGCCAGCCAGCGCTGGAGCCGGGGAGCCGCAGCGCCGACGTCGGCCCTGGCGATGCCCACCCGGGCAAAGCCCAGGGCGCCGCCCATGGCCTTGATCCGCCCGGCTAGTGCCGCGTAATCGATAGTGGAGTTCCGATCTTGCATCATTCCGATGTTACTGCCGTTTTCGACCTGCCGAACGAGGCCGCCACCCAGCGCCTCGGGGAAATCCTGGCGCCGCTCCTGAAGCCGGGGATGGTGATCTACCTCGAAGGCGACCTGGGGGCTGGCAAGACCACCCTGGTGCGGGCGCTACTGCGCGCCCTCGGCCATCACGGGGCGGTGAAGAGCCCGACCTATTCTCTGGTTGAAGTTTACGCGGTTTCGAGTTTATACTTGTATCACTTTGATTTTTATCGGTTTGAGTCGCCTGAAGAATTCCTGGATGCTGGCCTGGGTGAATATTTTCATGACGCTTCAATCTGCCTTGTCGAGTGGCCGGAGAAAGCCCGCGGATTCGCTCCGCCGGCTGATCTATGCTGCGTGCTTCAGCACGCCGGGCCGGGGCGGTGGGTGGAATTGGTCGCCCAGTCGGCGGCGGGTGCTGCATGCGTAGAGAGCCTGCGCCTCGCCTCTCCCGGCGGCGGCTTCTCCATCTAGCCGGCGCCGCCCTCGTCTTTTCGGTGACTCCCCTCGCCAGGGCGATGGGGCGGCTGCCCTCCATCCTGGCGGTGCGCATCTGGCCGGCGGCCGACTATACCCGGGTCACCCTGGAACACGACGCGCCCCTCAAATTCAATTATTTCACCGTCGAAAACCCGGACCGCCTGGTGGTGGATATCGAAGGCGTCGAGTTCAACAGCGTGCTGGACAGCATCGCCAAGAACGTCGCGGCGGACGATCCCTATATCAAGCTCCTGCGGGCCGGCCGCTTCAAGCCTGGCGTGGTGCGCCTGGTCATGGAGCTCAAGGCCAGGATCAATCCCCAGGTCTTCAATCTGAAGCCGGTGGGGGAATACGGCCATCGCCTGGTGCTGGACGTCTATCCCCAGGACCCGCCCGATCCGCTGCTGGCCCTGCTGCAAGGCCGCGAGGAAGCGGTGGAGCCGATACGCCCCGAGGTCGAACCCCGAACGGGCGACGGGAAACCCGAGCCGGTTCAGGAAGCGCCGGAAGTCAGGACGACCAGGAAATCCGGGAAGCCGGTGGTAGACCGCCTGGTCACCATTACCCTGGATCCCGGCCACGGCGGCGAGGATCCGGGTGCCGTCGGCAAGGCGGGCACCCAGGAAAAGGCGGTGACCCTGGCGGTGGCGCGCCGGGTCAAGGCCCGGCTCGATGCCGAGCCCAACATGCGGGCGGTGCTGACCCGGGATTCCGACTTTTTCGTGCCGCTGCAGATGCGGGTCCAGAAGGCCCGGCGCATCCAGGCGGACCTCTTCGTTTCCATCCATGCCGATGCCTGGGTCAAGCCGGATGCCCGGGGATCCTCGGTCTTCGTGCTGTCGGAGCGGGGGGCTTCCAGTTCGGCGGCCCGCTGGCTGGCCCAGCGGGAGAACGAGGCCGACCTGGTGGGAGGCGTCAATATCGACGTCAAGGACCCCTTCCTGGCCCGCACCCTGCTGGACCTCTCCCAGACCGCCACCATCAGCGACAGCCTGAAGCTCGGGAAATATGTGCTGGGAGAGCTGGGGGGGATCAACACCCTCCACAAGGCCAGCGTCGAACAGGCCGGCTTCGCCGTCCTCAAGGCGCCGGACATTCCCTCCATCCTGATCGAGACCGCCTTCATCTCCAATCCCGAGGAAGAGCGGCGGCTCAACGACGACGCCTATCAGGACAAGCTGGCGGACGCCATCGTGCGCGGCATCCGCCAGTATTTCGCCAAGAACCCGCCGCCGCCCAAGGCCAAGATGGCCCGCCTGGGGTAATTCCCCTGTAGGCAGCTTCTCCGGTAGCGGAGTCCCGGCGGCCCCGGCCGCCAGTCGGCCAAGGTGCCTCGCTTGAGCACGTCCCTGCAATCTCTGAAATGACCGGGCGCCCCAGGGGCGCCCGAAATCTGCTGCGCCTCCCGAATCGCTATCCCCCATCCGGAGCCCAGCCTTGCGTCTCAAAGTATTAAGAATTTTTTGGGTCCAATGGCGCGGCATTACGAATTAATCAATACTTTCAATCATATGCAATCTGGCCTGGATTGTGCTTTTAGCCTCGGCACTTGAGTTCTGTCGGGAGTGTTTATGGTCAAGAAATACGTAAGGGTGCTCGAGGTCAAGGATGATAAGTACATTCTGTTCGACTTCGCGATCGGCGAGCCGGACTTGAGCGTCGAACTCATCCTGCCCCCCAAGGCCTTTGTCGAGTTCTGCCAGGTCAACCAGGTGGTCTACATGACGCCTGCCCAGGGGGCTCAAGTGGATGTGGAACGCCTGAAGTGGCGGCATGGAATTACCAAGACACGTCAGGACACTTAGATTTCCTATGGGTAAGAGGAGCAACAAAAAATGATTGAGATTCGCACGGCGACAATCGAGCCGTTACGAAACACCTTTGATCATGTGGCGCGCGTGCTGGGTGGCGACAAGCCAGCTTCCCGCTATTTGGAGGGGACGCTCAAGCTGCAATCGGAGGCCAATTTCAACTACCAGGCCCTGTGGGACAAGGAGCACGAACTCTACGATCCCAGCCGGACCGCTATCGAAATGGCTGACTGGTATGCCTTCATCGATCCACGGCAGTTCCATTACGGGTCCTATACCAACGCCCGTTCCCGCCAGCAGGAGGCGGCCGAGAGCAATTTCGATTTCGTGGAGAAGCGGGACTTGCTGCGTTTCGTCGATGATGCCGCCCGCCAGAAGATGGCCCGTGTCCTCGTTCCCCTCCGTCACTACGAGTGGGGCGCCAACATGAACAACAGCTTCATTGCCTCGTTCGCCTATGGCTCCATGCTCAATATTCCCGCCACTTTCCACGCCATGGATCGTCTCGGGATTGCCCAGTACCTGACCCGCATCGGCCTGCTCCTTGGCGGCGTCGAAACCGTCGACGCGGGCAAGGACGCCTGGCTGAACGACCCGGCCTGGCAGGGACTCCGCAAGGTAACGGAAGACCTCTTCGTGGAGAAGGATTGGTTCGAAGTCTTCGTGGCCCAGAACGTGGTGGGCGACGGCCTCATCTACCCGCTGGTGTACCGTCACTTCGTCCAGGACATCGGCGTGCAGGGCTCCACCGTCGCCATGCTGACGGAGTTCATGTCCGACTGGTCCGACGAGTCGTCCAAATGGGTGGATTCGGTGATCAGGATTGCCGCTGCCGAATCGGAGAAAAACCGGCAGCAACTGGCCATCTGGTACAAGAAGTGGAAGGCCCTGACGCTGGCCGCCGTACGGCCCATCGCCACCGATCTGGCCGGCGTTTCCGCCGAAACCTTGCAAAACATCGAAAACGCGCTCGATGCCCGGGCCAAGAAGCTTGGCCTAGAGATTGGAGGCTTGTGATGAGACTGCTTTACATCGCTTTGCAGGAAAACGAAGAGGCCCTTCCCATCATCGACTCGATCATCGAGGACAACCCGAGCGCGACGGTTCGGCGCTACCCGGGCATGGTCCGCATCGAGGCCGATGGCCGCATCACGGTGAAGCGGGCGACGGTCGAGGGGCGCCTGATGCGGGACTGGGATCCCCAGGAACTGCATCTGCACCTGATTTCTATCGCCGGCAACGTCCACGAGACCGACGACGAATTCACTCTGCATTGGGGAACCGCTGAGGAGATGGAGAAATAAGATGAGTACGACGAAAAAACTTGGCTTGCGCGAAAAATATCGGCTGATGACCCGCGGTCTCGGCTGGGAGACCACCTACCAGCCCATGGACAAGGTCTTTCCCTACCAGAGCTTCGAAGGCATCAAGATCCACGACTGGGACAAGTGGGAAGATCCTTTCCGCCTCACCATGGACGCCTACTGGAAGTACCAGGCGGAGAAGGACCGGAAGCTCTACGCCATTCTCGACGCCTTCAACCAGCATAACGGCCATCTGAACATTTCCGACGCCCGCTATGTGAATTCCATCAAGCTCTTCCTGCAGGGGATTACCCTGTCGGAATACAACGCCCATCGCGGCTTCGTCCATCTTGGCCGGCAGTTCCGCGGCGTCGGTCCCCGGGTGGCCTCCCAGATGCAGGCCCTGGACGAGATCCGCCACGCCCAGACCCAGATCCACGCGCTGAGCCACTACAACAAGTACTTCTCGGGATTCCACGGATTCCAGGGCATGTACGATCGCCTGTGGTACCTGTCGGTGCCGAAGTCCTATTTCGAGGATGCCCTGACCGCTGGCCCCTTCGAATTCCTGACCGCCATCTCGTTCTCCTTCGAGTATGTGCTCACCAACCTGATCTTCATGCCCTTCATGTCCGGCGCCGCTTACAACGGCGACATGGCCACCGTGACCTTCGGTTTCTCGGCCCAGTCCGACGAGGCCCGCCACATGACCATGGGCCTGGAAGTCATCAAGTTCATGGCCGAGCAGGACCCGGACAACATTCCCATCATCCAGCGCTGGATGGACAAGTGGTTCTGGCGCGGCTACCGGATGCTGGTCCTGGTGGCCATGATGATGGACTACATGCTGCCGAAGAAGGTGATGTCCTGGAGCGAGGCCTGGGAAATGTACTTCGAGCAGGCCGGCGGCGCGCTGTTCGAAGACCTTGCCCGCTACGGTTTCCGCATGCCGAAGTACGCGGATGTTTCCGTCAAGGAAAAGGACCGCTACTCCCACGAAGCCTGGGCGGCCCTGTACCACTATGGCGCGGCCGCCGGCCTGCACACCTGGATTCCGACCAGCGAGGAAATGGAGTGGATGGCGGAGAAGTATCCCAATTCCTTCGAGCAGTTCTACAAGCCCCGGCTCGACTACTGGGACGAGCAGCAGAAGGCCGGTAAGCGCATGTACTGCGCCTCGCTGCCCCAGTTGTGCCAGGTCTGCCAGATTCCGGCCTGGTTCACCGAGCCCGACGACCCGACCCAGCTTTGCCATCGGGAAACGGAATACAAGGGCGAAACCTACCACTTCTGCTCCGACGGCTGCTGCGACATCTTCAAGGGAGAGCCCGAAAAGTATATCCAGGCCCGCCTGCCGACCCATCAGATCTACCAGGGCAACTGCGGTGGGGCCTCCATCGAGGAGGTCCTGAAATGGTCCGGCATCGAAGTCGGCCACGACAACCTCGATTACTTGGGCTCCGACGACCAGAAGAACTGGGAGCGTTGGAAGCATCAGACCGCGGTCGAGAAGAAAATCGCTTGAGGGAGAATGTCCAATGACTGTTAATGCCTTGTACCCCGACTACCAGGGGAAAGTTCGTGATGCGGAAAGCAACTTCCATGGCGGCAGGCTTCTGTACGTCGCCTGGAACCGTCACCTCATGTTCACCAACCCCTTCGCCTATCTCGTCCAGCCGGACATGAAGTTCGGCGATTTCGTCAAGACCGTGATGGCGCCGTCCTTCGAGACCCATCCGGACTGGGCTAAGATCGACTGGACGAAGGTGACGTGGCACCGGAAGGGAGAGTCTTTCGCCCCCGATTGTTCCAAGACCCTCAAGGAAAACGGCTTGGCCCACAAGGCGGCTATCCAGTTCTCCACACCGGGTCTGGATGGAATAGGAGGCTTGGGCATCTGACCTCCTTTTAGGACCGAAAAAAGGCGCAGGCACCCTGCGCCTTTTTTATGAGGGCTTCCCTGTTTGGCGGCGGCCTGCGCGCAAGCCTCCGGAAAGGCCTAGAATCCGGGGCGAAATTTGTTGGTTAGCCATGACCAGGATGATGGGCGGACGCAGATCCGCTCCGGCTGGAATGGTGGTCGGAGACATGGAAAGGAAGTAGCAATGAGCATCACGGAAGCTGGGCATGAGCAGATATCCGCGCGGTTGAAGGCCTCTCCCCAGGAAGGGGTCATCTTCATGGACAACCAGCGCATGCTTCTGGTGGACACCAGCCGCATCGGGTTCCTGCGCCAGGAACTCATTTCCACCCTGGGGGTGGAGCGGGCCAAGGGCGTCCTGATGCGCATGGCCTTCGCCTCCGGGGCCCGGGACCTGGAGTGGGCCAAGAAGATTCTCGGGGACAAGGATCCGGAGGAAGTGCTCCGGTTCGGGCCCCGGCTCCACAGTGTCCGGGGCGGCGCCTACCCCCGGGAAGTCAAGATCGAGATCGACCTGGAGAAGAAGCACTTCTACGGCGAGTTCATCTGGGAGCAGTCCTATGAGGCCGGCGTGCATCTGGACCTCTACGGCGAGCAGGAGGAATCCGTCTGCTGGGAGGCGGTCGGCTACGCCACCGGCTATACCAGCGCCCTGATGGGGGAACTGGTGTACTTCCGGGAAGTCGAGTGCCGGGGCAAGGGAGATCCGGTCTGCCGGGTTATCGCCAAGCCGGCGGACCAATGGGAGGACCTGGACCCCAAGGTGCTCGATCTTTTCAAGCCCGATCCGGTGGTCGAGCAATTGCTCGACATGCAGGAGAACATCGAGTTGCTGCGCCAGGAGGTGGACGAAAGCTTCCGTAGCGTTCCTTTCCTCGGCAAGTCAAAGGGATTCCGGGACGCCATGGTCCTGGCCGACAAGGTCGCCAGTTCCAGCGTGACCGTGCTGCTGCTGGGAGAAACCGGCGTCGGCAAGGAGCGCTTCGCCCGCTATATCCATGAGAAGAGCAGCCGCAGCAAGCAGCCCTTCGTCGCCGTGAACTGCGGCGCCATTCCGGAAGAACTCATCGAAGCCGAGTTGTTCGGGGTGGAGAAGGGGGCCTATACCGGCGCCCAGACCTCCCGACCCGGCAAGTTCGAGCGGGCGGACGGTGGCACGCTCCTCCTGGACGAAGTCGGGGAACTCTCCGCCTCCGCCCAGACAAAGCTTTTGCGGGCCCTGCAGGAAGAAGAGATCGAGCGGGTCGGCGGCAGCCAGTACAAGAAGATCAATGTGCGGATCATCGCCGCCACCAATGTGGATCTGGCCGAAGCGGTGCGCAAGGGCAAGTTCCGCCTGGACCTCTATTACCGCCTCAACATCTATCCCATCTCCGTCCCGGCACTGCGGGAACGCAAGAGCGACATCGAGCTCCTGGCCGACGACTTCGTCCGGGTCTATTCCAGCAAGCATGCCAAGGCCGTCCTGGGCATCTCGCCGGCGGCGAAAAAGGTGCTGACCGAGTACTCCTGGCCGGGCAACATCCGCGAGCTGCAGAACATGATCGAGCGGGGGGTGATCCTGGCGAGCAACCGTGGCTACATCGAAGAGGATCACCTGATCCTCCACGGGACCGGTTCGGCCGAACGGCCCGTCGGCGGCAGGGCGGGCGGGCTCGGCTCGGCCGACGGCGACGAGCCGGCGTCCAGCCTGCTGGAGCAGATGATCTCCCACAGGAAGAGCCTGGAGGACCTGCAGAACGACCTGGTCCTCTCCGCCGTCGATCGCGCCGGCGGCAACCTCAGCGAGGCCGCCAAATTCCTTGGGCTCAGCCGGGCCCAGGTTTCCTATACCCTGAAGAAGATCAAGCCCTGATCCCCGTGCCGGCCCCGGCCGTTCCCGGGGCCGGGGCCGCCTTTCCGCCTCGAAAATTCTTCATTAATGCGGGAAATTCTCCGCATTGAGAAACATGGAAAACAAGTTTTCCATTTATAAACATAATGTTATAGGCTGGCCCTGAATTTGCTAACTGTGCTGCTCCAACAATCGGAGGCAAGCATGGAATATGCAAAATTCAATCGACTGAAGATCGAGCAGGTGGGCGGCGTGCTGACGGTGGCCCTCAGCCAGCCCCAGCGCCGCAATGCGATGGACGAGACCATGCATCGCGAACTTCCGGAGCTCTGGAGACAAGTCGCCAAGGATAGAAGCGTCCGGGTCGTGGTCGTCAAGGGCGACCCGGAAGGCAAGGCCTTCTGCGCCGGCGGCGACCTCAAGTGGGTCAGCGAAGCCGCCCAGGCCGGCGAGACCTACGAGGAAATCCTGCGGGACGGCGTGGACATCATCCGCGGCATGACCCAGCTGCCCCAGCCGGTCATCACCATGGTCAACGGTTCGGCCATCGGCGTCGGCGCCAGCCTCGCCCTGTTCGGGGACATCGTCTTCGCCGACCAGGCGGCGGTGATCGCCGATCCCCATGTCGGCATCGGCGTGGTCGCCGGCGACGGCGGCGCCATCATCTGGCCCCTCCTGGTGGGCCCCAACCGGGCCAAGGAATTCCTCATGACCGGAGATCCCGTCACCGGCGCCGACGCCGAGCGCATGGGGCTGGTCAACCACGCGGTCCCGGCGGAGGAACTGGCCGGGCACGTCTACAAAATGGCGGAGCGGCTCGCCCAGGGGCCCCGGCTCGCCATCGAGCTGACCAAGCGTTCCGTCAATATCCAGGTCAACAATCTGGTCAGCAATATCCTCCACGCCTCTCTGGCGCTGGAAGGCCTGACCTTCCGCACCGACGACCACCGGCAGGCGGTGAACGCCTTCCTTTCCCGCAGCAAGCCTGCCGGCAAGTAAGGGAGGCCAAATTGGTACGCTATGAAAAGACCGGGGCGGTGGCCCGCCTCGTATTGAACCGTCCGGCGGCGAGAAACGCCCTCAATGGCGAACTCCTCGACGCCATTGCCGAGCAGATGGGCATTGCCGACCGGGATCCGGAAGTCCGCGCCATCATCCTCACCGGCGAAGGTCCCGTGTTCTGCGCCGGCGGCGATCTGCGGGCCATCTTCACCGATGCCACCCCCAACGCCATCCGCCGCTTCCTGAACGACCGCATGCGGCCCGCCCTGCGCAGCATCATGCAGGCCGACAAGCCGGTGATCGCCGCCCTCAACGGCCAGGTGGCCGGCGCCGGCGTCTCCCTGGCCCTGGCCTGCGACTTCATCATCGCCGGCAGCAATGCCGAATTCATCCCGGCCTTCGGCAAGATCGGTGCCATGCCGGATTCGGCCGCCATCTATCTGCTGGTTCAGTACGTCGGCGTGGCGACGGCTCGGGAAATCGTCTTCCGCAGCCGGCAACTGGGGGCGGAGGAAGCCTTGGGCCGCGGCATCTACTCCTGCGTTGTGGCGCCCGAGGCGCTCGCCGCGGAGAGCATGGCGCTGGCCGAGTCCCTGGCCGCCGAGCCGACCCTGGCCGTCGCCCTGGCCAAGCGCGCCCTGCGGGACGCCCCGCGGCAGCCCTTCGATGCCTTCATGGACGCCGAGTCCTTGGCCATGGCCTTCCTCCACACCACCGACGACCTCGCCGAGGGCTTTGCCGCCTTCAAGGAAAAGCGGGCGCCGGTGTTCGGCGGCTGCTGAGGTGCCCCGTGGCTGAGTCTCGATCCATCGTCGTCACGGGCGGGTCCGCCGGCATCGGCCGGGCCCTGGTGCGGGAGTTTCTGGGGGCGGGCGACCGGGTGGTCTATTGCGGCCGGAATGCCGAGCGGCTGCAGTCCTCTCTGGAGCCGCTGCTGGCGGAATTTCCGGGGCGGGTCGCCGCCGTGGCGGCCGATGTGGCTACCGGGGAAGGGATAGAGAAACTGGTCGGGCATGCCCTGGCCACTTTCGGGTCCATCGATGTCCTGGTCAACAACGGCGCTTCGGCGGAATCGGGCAACCTCCAGACCCTCACCGACGCCCAGTGGCAGAGCGAGTTCGACCAGAAGCTGATGGCCATGGTGCGGACCGCCCGCGCTGTCTTCGGGGTCATGGAGGGGCAGGGCGGGGGCACCATCGTGAACATCAACAGCGTGTTCGCCAAGGCGCCCGACACCTCCTTCTACGCCTCTAGCGTCGTCCGGGCCGGGTGTCTGGCCCTGACCAAGCTGCTGGCCAAGGAGGGAGCCGCCCACGGCATCCGCGCCGTGGCCGTCGGGCTGGGGCTGGTGGCGACGGAAGCCTGGGCTGCCTGGTGTCCCGCCGATGCCACCCTGGAAGATTTCCAGATGCAGATGGCAGGGCATTACGGCGTCCCCGTGGGCCGCATGGCGAGGCCGGAGGAAATCGCCAAGGTCGTGCGCTTCCTCTGCTCGACGGACGCCGCCTACATCACCGGCACCCAGATCGACGTGGACGGCGGCCTGTCGCCGTGCCTGTGAGTCGCCGCCCGGCTCCCGGCCCCTGCGCGGGCTGAGGCCTCCGCGAGGCGAAAAATTATCAAGAATTTTTCGCCTCGCCTCTCCGGGCGGTTTTGAAAATACACGCAAAAACAAATGTTTAAATCATGGCACGGATGGTGCTATGGATTTACTGGCAGTTAAACAATTATGAGTTGGTAAATATGGGTCATTCATACACCGATGAAGATGTGGCGCAACTGAGGCGGGGCAAGGGCGAGCGCCTTTATGGCGACGGCGCCCTGGTCGTCCTCAAGGCGCTGCTGGAGTCCGGCATCAGCTATTTCGGCGGCTATCCGGGCTCGCCGACGGCGAACCTGATGGACGCCGTCGCCGACGCCTACGATCCCCTGCTGAAGGAATACGGCGTCTATTTCGAAAGCTCGAGCAACGAGATGTCTGCCGGCGCCCTGCTCACCACCTCGGTGTACGGTCCGGTGCGGGGCGCCGTGACCTGGAAGGTGGTCGGTAACGGCGTCGCCACCGACGTGGTGGACCACGTCTCCCAGCTGGGGGTCAAGGACGGCGCCATGATCGTCGTCGGCGAGGACTACGGCGTCTCCAGCACGACCGTGGTCCAGCGTACCCTGGCCTGGGGCGTCAAGTCGGGCATCCTGGTCATCGATCCCCGGGGCGACCAGCAGGTCCTGCACCGCATGGTGAAGGAGGGCATGGACCTTTCCCGGGACAGCAAGTCGGTGGTGGCGCTGCTGCTCCGCCCTCAGGCGTCCCATACCAATGCGGAGATCACCGTCGGCGACAACGTCGTTCCCGAGATCAGCACCGTCCGCAAGGTCGAGGCTTTCCGGAAGGACCCGACCCTGTTCGCCCTGCCGCCCTTCGCCCAGGAGCAGGAAAAGGACCGGCACCAGAACCGCCTGCCCACCGCCGCCCGGCTCGTGGTCGAGCGCGGGCTGAACGAGTATTTCGGCGGCTCCCAGGCCGAGTTCGGCATCATCACCCACGGCACCACCTTCAATTCCACCCTGCGGGTGCTGAGCCTCCTCGGCCTGGCCGACGAGTTCGGCGCCCTGGATAGCCGCCTGCATCTGCTGCAGCTGAACGTGATCCACCCGCTGTCCGAGGCCCAGATCGAAGCGTTCATGGCGGGCAAGAAGGCGGTCCTGATCGTCGAGGAGGGTCAGCCCGACCTCATCGAATCCCAGATCCGCGCCCTCGCCAACAGGCGCGGCATTCCCTGCCGCATCATCGGCCACGACGTCGTCCCCGGGGTCGGCGAGCTGGTGCCCGAGCGGCTGGTGGAGCCCCTGGCCCGCTATCTGGCCGAGACCGTGGGCCTGGATGCCGACGGCGCCATCGGGCGCAAGGCGCGGGCCGTGCTGGATCGGGGCCGCCAGGTCATGGACGCCATCGGCAAGCCGGTGCCTGCTCGCATCCCGACCTTCTGCACCGGCTGCCCGGAGCGCCCGGTGTTTTCCCAGATGAAGATCAAGGATGCCGTCTTCGGCGAGAAGGACTGGCATGGCGGCGATGTCGGCTGCTACGGCATGGCCGGGTTCAAGCCCTTCGAGATGGCGGACTCCAATATCGGCATGGGGGCCGGCCTGGCGGCAGCCACGGCGATCACGGCGCTGTCCGAGCAGAAGAACGTCTCGGTGGTGGGCGATGGCACCCTGTGGCACAGCGCCTTCAACACTTCGGTGGCCAACGGCATCTACAACAAGCAGGAAGCCACCTATATCGTGCTGAACAACGGGTGGACGGCCATGACCGGCGCCCACGAGAACCCCAACGTCGGCCTGCTGATGACCGGCGAGCCGATGCATACGGAAATGAGCCTGGAGAAGACCTTCAAGGCCATGGGGGTCGACCACCTGGAGAAGGCCAACCCCTACGACTTCAAGGGCTTCCAGCGCAAGCTGATCCGCATCCATGAGGACAAGTCCAAGCCCCAGGTCCGCGTCTTGATTTCCGAGGCCGAGTGCCAGCTGCAGCGCCAGCGCCGCATCCGGCCCCAGAACGCCGCGGCCCTCAAGGCCGGCAAGCGGGTGGCCATCGACCGTCTCTACGTGGATGACCAGGTCTGCGTCGGCGACCACGCCTGCATGCGCTTCAACGGCTGCCCGTCCCTGACCCTGAAATCGTCCGGCGGGGTCGTCAAGAAAAGCGACAAGGCTTACATCGATCCGACCTGCGTCGGCTGCGGCGTCTGCGGCGAGGTGTCCACCATGGCCCTGCTCTGCCCGTCCTTCGTCAAGGTGACCACCGTTTCCAATCCCTCATGGCTGGAAAAGCTCGCGCTGGGTCTGCGCCGGCTCCTGTTGCCACGTCATGTTTCCCTGGCTCTGGAGAGGCAGTAATGGAAAACCAAAACATCAATCGCACCCGCCGGGTCCTCATCGGCACCGTCGGCGGCCAGGGCGGCGGCGTCTTGAGCGCCTGGCTGGTCCGGGGCCTCATCAACCATGGCTGGGACGCCGTGAGCATCGGGCTGCTGGGCCTGTCCCAGCGGGCCGGCACCGTCACCTATTACTGCGAGGCCTCTCCCAAGTCGGGCAAGCGGCGGGTCAATTCCATGTTCGCCATGGCGGGCGACGTGGATCTGCTGCTCGGGCAGGAGCTGCTGGAGCTCGGGCGCCTCATCCAGGGCGGCTACGCCGCGCCGGATTGCGTCGTCATCGGCAATACCTACCGCTATCTGACGACCCTGGAAAAGATGCCCTCGGAAAACGGCATCTTTGATTCCAAATGCATCGTCGACGCCATCCACCGGATCGCCCCGGAAACCAATTACCTGGTCCATGCCCAGGAAGTGGTGACGGGCAACAAGCTGCCGGCCCTGACCAGCAACGCCTTCCTGCTGGGGGCGGCGGTGGGGTCGCCGGTGTTCGGCCTGCCGCCGGAGCCTTTCCTCGATGCCATCCGCGCCGACCAGGTGGCGGTGGAGACCAACACCAAGGCCTTTATGCTCGGCTACGAAATGGTGCGGGACGGGCGGCTCGCCCGCCTCGCCGCGGAAGAGCGGGCCCGGCTCGGCACTCCCGCCGCCCGGCCCGAAGCCGGCGCGCCCCTGGCCTTCGAGCCCGGCACCGGATTCAAGGGGCTCCTGCGGCGGGTCGCGGACGACACATCCCGCCATCAGGCACTGGTCTCCATCGGCAATCTCCTGAACGACTACATGGATGCGGCCTATGCCGATGAGTTCGCCGGCAAGATCGCCCGGGTGGAAGGCGCGGCCAAGCTCGATGTGGTCAAGGGGCACGGGGAGCTGTTCGAGCCCCTGAGCGCCAATCTCGCCAACTGGATGGACTACGAAGATCCCATGCGGGTCGCCCAGATCAAGACTTCCCCCCAGCGCTTCCAGCGCCTGGCCGCCGAGTTCCGCGGCTCGAAGGGAATTCTCCAGATTCGGGACTACCTGGTCCCCGATCTGGAGCAGCTCCTGGACGCCCTGCCGCCCGGCCTGGAGCGCTTGTTCCGGTCGCCCGCGGATCAACCTGCCGCCCGCCCGGATGGCAAGGCTCTCCACAAGGATGCGCCCAAATTCCCCCTGCGACTGCGTTCCAACAGCATTCTCGGCTACTGGACCCTGCGGCTGCTGGCGGCGCTGCGCCGGACGCGGCGTTCCTCGTCCCGCCACGGCCGGGAGGAGCGGGCTATCGACCATTGGCTGGAAGCCGTGGCCGCCGCCGCCCGGCAGGATGCCCGCGTCGCCCAGGTGCTCGCCGAAGCGGGGCGCATCGTCAAGGGCTACGGTTGGACCCGGCAAAAGGCCCTGGCCGACATCCAGGCCTTCGCCACCGAGGGCGCCGAGCGCCTGCGCGGCATTGCCGGCCGCGGCGGCGATCCCCTCGCCATCGGCCGCCAGGCCCTGGCCATCCTGGCCGGCCAGGCCGGCAACTGGGAGCAGTGCCGCGGCTTCCTGCAGGCGGCCGAAGCGGGGCTGCCGGGACAGGCGCCCAGGATCGCCGAGGCTGCCTGAGCATGAAGCACTGGCGGATTTCGCTCACCGGCGGGGAAGGGGAGACGGTGGCATTCGACTGCCCCGAAGGCGTCTCCATCCACGCCGCCGCCAGGACCGCGGGCTTTCGCCTGCGGGTTGCCTGCGGTAGCGGTGGCTGCGGCATCTGCGCTGCCGAGCTGGTGAACGGGCAGGTGGACTACGTCTCGCCCATCTCCGCCGCCAAGATCGAAGGCTGCCCGGCCAGGGCCGTATTCCTGTGCCGGGCGACGCCGACCGAAGACTGTTGCATCAAGACCGACTGGCAGTGGGCAGTCGTGGACAAGGCCCCGCTTTCGCGGCGGATGGCAATAAATCAACAAGGCAAATAAGGAGGAGTAAGTGGCAATCATCAGACTGAGCTATGCGAGCCTCAATGTCACCGACCTGGGCAAGGCGGAGCAGCACTACGCCAAGGTCGTGGGCTTGCGCACCACGGGAAAGACAGAAGGCCGGGTCTACATGCAGGCGCCGGACTCCCAGGATCACCATTGCTTGATCCTCAATGAGTCGGCGAGCGCCGGGTTGTGCCATTTCGGGCTCAAGGTCAGTGCGCCGGAGGACCTGCAGGAGGCGGCGGACAAGGCCGCCGCCGCCGGCCTCAAGGTGGAATGGCTGAAGGCCGGGGACATTCTCGGCCAGGGGGAGAGCGTCATGATCACCCTGCCGTCGACGCACCGCATCAACCTCTTCCACCATTCCGAGGATATCGGCTACGAGACCGGCATGCGCGACCCGGACCCCATCCTCAAGAATGTGGACGGGGTGAATCCGGTCAGCCACCTGGACCATGCCCTGATGGTCTGCAGCAACCCGGCGGAAACCATCCGTTTCCTGCGGGACGAGCTGGACTTCAACCTTTCCGAATGCGGCACGGCCCCCGACGGCACCCTGTTCCTCGGCTTCCTTTCCGCCGGCAACACCATGCACCAGCTGGCCGTCGCCCCCGGACCGGATGGCGGCCTGCACCACATTGCCTTCTACGTCTATGACCGGGCCGACCTGATCCGGCGGGTCGACCTCCTGAAGCACCGCGGCGTGCCCACCCTGGAGTACGGCCTCACCCGCCACGGCGTGGCCGGCGTGACCACCACCTATTTCTTCGATCCTTCCGGCAACCGCAACGAATTCCAGTGCGGCGCCTACGAGACCTCCGGCGCCTCGGGACGGGTGCGGCCCATCAACTGGAAGCCGGAGGACCTGGGGCAGGCCACGTTCTATTACGAAGGCTCGGTTCCCGAGCAGTTCTACACGGTCGTCAGCTGAGGAGGAGGGGAAATGGCAATCAAACACAAGGGAATTACCCGCATCGGTTTTGTCAGGCTCGGCCTGAAGGATCCCGGGCTCCGGGAAGCCAAGAAGTTCTACACCGAAACCCTGGGCATGCTGCCGACGGCCTCCGCGCCGGGACAGCTGCAGCTGCGCTGCTGGCACGAGCCCTACCAGTTCTCCCTGGTCATCGACGAAAGCGACGCCCACCGCCTGGCGGAAATCGGCTTCCAGGTGCGGGATGATGCCGACCTGGAAGGCTTCGCGGCCCGGCTCGCCCAGGGCGACATCCAGGTGGCGCGGCATGAGGCGGGGGATATTCCCGGCCTGGGCCGCTCCATCAGCTTCGCCATCCCCGGCGGCCAGCGCGTCCGGCTCTTCGCCGAACTCGCCCAGCTCGGCTACGAGACCGGCTTCGAGACCCCCGACTGGGTGACGCCCAAGCGCGTCCGCGGCACCCCGGCGCCCCAGTTCCTCAACCACGTCGGCATCTGCGTCCCCCATCCCAAGGAAACCATCGCCTTCCTGAAGGAATACCTGGGCTTCTACGCCTCGGAGGTGATCGAGGACGACCAGGGCGATCCCGTCTCGGCCCTGCTGTTCCGCATGACCAAGAACGTGGGCGGCCAGGAGCTGGCGGTTTTCCCCGGGGCGGCCGGCAAGCTGCACCACATCGCCTTCACCAAGGACGACGCCTCGGACATCCTGCTGGACGGACAGTACCTGCGCAACGACGGGGTGACCCTGGACAGCTTCGGTCCCACCCGGCACCCCTACGGCAACACCTTCTCCCTGCACTTCTTCGATCCCTTCGGCGTGCGGCTGGAGTTGTGCAGCGGCGGGCGCATGGCCGAGCCCCATCCGGAATTCAAGCCGGTGATCTGGAGCGAGTCCAACCTGGGCACGGCGCTCTCCTACCACGACGAGCTGGATACCGCTCCGTTCCTCGCCGCCAGCATCTAGGACCGACCATGAAAGTCACTCGGATCTATGAGGAGGGCGGGGAGTCGCGGTTTTGCGACCACGAGATTCCCCTCCTGCCCCGGGACAAGTTCGGCCTCTTCTCGGCGGCGGTGCCGGCCCCGGAAATCTTTTTCCGGGAAACCGGCGCCGACTACGACTCCGGCTGGCACACGGTGCCCTACAGCCTCTACCTGGTCATCCTCGAGGGCAGCGTCGAGATCGAGACCTCCGACGGCCGCAAGGCCGTCCTCGGTCCCGGCGCCGTGATCCTGGCGGAAGACCAGGCCGGCAAGGGCCACCGCACCCGGGCGGTAGGCGGCCAGGCGGTGCGCAGCATCATGGTCGGCCTCACGGCCGCCGCCTGAACAAGTTTTTGCAGCAAAAGGTGATTTTTTTGAAAAAAGCAGATCAAGTACTCATCGCCTCCGCCGCCCGGACCCCCATGGGCGGGCTGATGGGGGTTTTCCGCGATGTCTCGGCCATCGAGCTGGGCGCGGCGGCCATCCAGGCCGCCGTCGAACGTTCCGGCATTGCCCCCGGCCTGGTGGACAGCGCCGTCATGGGCTGCGTCCTGCCGGCCGGCCTCGGCCACGTCCCGGCCCGCCAGGCGGCGCTGAAGGCCGGCCTGCCGGATAAGACGCCGTGCACCACGGTGAACAAGGCCTGCGGCTCCGCCATGCGGGCCATCATGATCGGCCGCGACGAAATCCTGGCCGGGTCGGCCGATGTGGTGGTGGCGGGCGGCTTCGAGTCCATGACCAACGCCCCCTTCATCCTCGCGGACGCCCGCCGGGGCAGGAAGCTGGGCCATGGCGCCGTCCTCGACCACATGCTCTACGACGCCCTGGAAGATGCCATCAACCGGGTCCCGGGCAAGCCCGCCGACCTCATGGGCCACATCGCCGAGGAATGGGCCGGCAAGTGCGGATTCTCCCGCCAGGAGCAGGACGACTACGCCCTGCGTTCCCTGCTCTCCGCCCGCCAGGCCAACGAGGATGGCAGCTTCGCCTGGGAAACCGCGGCGATGACCCTCAATGCCCGGGGCAAGTCCACCGTGGTCGGCAAGGACGAGCAGCCCTTTACCACCGACCCGGCCAAGATTTCCCTGCTGAAGCCCGCATTCCGGGCCGACGGGACGGTGACGCCGGCCAATTCCAGCTCCATTTCCGATGGCGCCGCGGCGACAGTGCTGGTGCGGGAATCCGCCGCCGACAAGCTGGGTGTGCACTGCCTCGCCCGGGTGGCGGGCCAGATGAACTATGCCGACAACCCCCGCGCCTTCCCCATGGCGCCGGCGGTAGCCATCAGGAACCTGCTGGCCCGGCTCGGCTGGACCGTGGACCAGGTTGACCTCTTCGAGGTGAACGAGGCCTTCGCGGTCGTGCCGATGATCGCCATGCGGGAATGCGGCATCCCCCTGGAGAAGATGAACATCCACGGCGGGGCCTGCGCCCTCGGACACCCGGTGGGGGCCTCCGGCGCCCGCATCGTCGCCACCCTCATCGGCGCGCTGCGGAAGACCGGCGGCAAGCGCGGTGTGGCGGCCATCTGTCTGGCCGGCGGCGAGGCCACGGCCATCGCCATCGAAATGTTGTGAGGAGCAGGGAATGGAACTGAAGAATTCAACCGTGGTGATCAGCGGCGGCGGCTCCGGCCTCGGCGCGGCCTGCGCCCGCATGGTCATCGATGCCGGCGGCTACGTGGTGCTGGCGGACGTCAACGCCGAGCAGGGCGAGGCCAAGGCCGCCGAGCTGGGCGAGCGCTGCCTGTTCGTCAAGACCGACATCACCTCCGAGTCCGACGTGACCGGGCTCTTCGCCACCGCGGCGGCGGAGTTCGGCGTCGTGCGGGCGGTGGTCAATTGCGCCGGCATCGCCCCCGGCGAAAAGATCGTCGGCCGGGACGGCCCCCACGGGCTCGCTTCCTTCGCCCGGGTGGTCAATGTGAACCTGGTCGGCACCTTCAACATGCTGCGCCTGGGGGCGGCCGTCATGGCCGCCAATGAGCCCGGGGAGGACGGCGAGCGCGGCGTCGTCGTCAATACCGCCTCCATCGCCGCCTACGAGGGGCAGGTCGGCCAGGCGGCCTACGCGGCCTCCAAGGGCGGGGTGGTTGCCCTCACCCTGCCGGCCGCCCGGGAGCTGGCCCGTTCGGGCATCCGCGTCCTCACCATCGCCCCGGGGATTTTCGAAACCCCCATGGTCACCGGCATGACGGCGGAAGTGCAGGAAAGCCTGGCGAAGAACGTTCCCTTCCCCTCCCGCCTGGGCAGGCCGGCGGAATACGCCGCCCTGGTGAAGCACATTTTCGAGAACCGGATGCTCAACGGCGAGGTGATCCGGCTCGACGGCGCCACCCGGATGGCGTCCCGCTGAAGGGCCAGGCTTGGCAGTTAGAAATCCAGAAAAGTAATCAGCACCCATGACTTATCAAATCACCATCGAGCCCCTGGGCCGGACCATCGAGATCGAGGAAGGGCAGACCCTGCTCGACGCCTCCCTGCGCAACGGCATCTACCTTCCCCACGCCTGCTGCCACGGCCTGTGCGCCACTTGCAAGGTGCAGATCCTGGAAGGCGAGGTCGACCACGGCGAGGCCTCTCCCTTCGCCCTCATGGACTTCGAGCGGGACAACGGCCAGTGCCTGGCCTGCTGCGCCCGCCCCAAAAGCGACCTGGTCATGGAGGCCGACATCGAGGAGGAGCCGGATGCCCGGAACCTCCCGGTGCAGGATTTCGCGGCCACCGTCAGCCGCATCGAGGATCTGACGCCGACCATCAGGGGCATCTGGCTCAAGCTGGCTACCCCCATGGATTTCCAGGCCGGACAGTACATCGCCCTCAACCTGCCCCAGGCGGGAGGGGGCATCCGCCGGGCCTTCTCGCCGGCCAGCAAGCCCTCCCTGAGCGATGAAATCGAACTCCATGTCCGGCTGGTGGAGGGCGGGGTAGGCACCACCTGGATCCATCGCGAACTCAAGGTCGGGGATGCGGTGACCTTCTCCGGCCCCTACGGGCGCTTCTTCGTGCGGGAATCGTCGCCCCTGCCGCTCATCTTCCTGGCTGGAGGCTCCGGCCTGGCCGGCGTCCTGTCCATGATCGGCGACCTGCTGGAGAAGGGCGACCGGCGCCCGATGACCCTGGTCTATGGCCAGCGCAACCGGTCGGAGCTCTATTACGACGGCCTGCTGCGCCACCTCGCCGCCGAGTTTCCCAACTTCACCTATGTGCCCGTCCTTTCCGACGAGCCCGAGGGCAGCGGCTGGGAAGGGAAGCGGGGATATATCCACGAGGCGGCGAAGGAACTGTTCGATGGTGTGTTCACTGGCCATCGGGCCTATCTCTGCGGCCCGCCGATGATGATCGAGGCCTGCATCAAGACCCTGATGCAAGGCCGGCTTTTCGAGAGGGATATCTTCACCGAGAAGTTCTTCAACGCCGGGGACATGAACAAGGTTCGCAGTCCCCTGTTCCGCAACGTCTAGCGTCAGCGTCGGCTGATCGAAGGCTGGACCCCCGCCATAGCCGAACAAAGCCGTGAGGCTTCGTGGGGACCTTTTTGCAAAAAATCGAGATGGTCACATGCAAAAAACTGAATTGAGCCGGTATCCGCGCCCCCTGATGAGGCGGTCCATGGCCCTTGTCCTGGCGATTTCCGGGCTTCTCGCCGCCTGTTCCCAGGCGCCGGACATGTCCGGCGTCGATCGGGAGCGCCGGAAAGCGGTGCAGCGCTATGACGTCAGCCAGGCCATCGCCGGCAACGGCAAGGCCGTGGTGGCGGGGACCCAGAGCGGCGCCGTGCTGGTGTCGAAGGATCAGGGCAAGACCTGGGCCCGTACCGAACTGGGTCCGGTCTCCCTGGTGGATATCGCCGCCTGCGGCGACGCCGGCTTCGTGGCCATCGACCACTACCACAAGGTGTGGTCTGCCGATGCGGTGGGCGCCGACTGGAAATCCGTCCCCCTGGCCGAGCCCCGGACGCCCCTCGCCGTCACCTGTGACCGGCGGGGCGGCTGGTGGGTGAGCGGCAGCGGCTCCGCCATTGCCGGCAGCACCGACCGGGGTGCCACCTGGAAGGTTTCCCGCCTGGGTGAGGACACCCAGATCACCACCATCCAGTTCGTGGACGACCGGCACGGCATCGCCCTCGGCGAATTCGGCCGCACGGTCCTCACCGAGGACGGCGGCGCCACCTGGAAGAAGGGGGCCAATATCCCCGGCGACTTCTACCCCTATGCCGCCCTGTTTACCAGCCGCGAGGAAGGCTGGGTCAGCGGTCTGGCCGGGCAGGTCCTGCACACCGTCGACGGCGGCAAGACCTGGCAGAAGCAGGCCAATGCCGCCCAGGCCTCCCTCTACCGTTTCTTCGTGCATGGCGGGGTGCCCTACGGGGCGGGGGCCGGCGGCGTCATCGCCCGCCTCGAAGGCGGCACCTGGCGGCAGATGCCCTACCCGGATGCCGTCCCCGTCTTCCTGGGCGGCAGCACCTCGCTGCCGGGCCAGTCCGCGGTGCTCATCGGCGGTCCCGGCGGCCTCCTGCGGGCCATCAGCACCGTCGCCAAACACTAACGCCGATCAGGAACAGTCATTATGGTCAGCAAAGCACGTCATTCCATTACCCACGCCCTGCACCGGGGGGAAGAGTGGATTTTCGCCAACCCGAAGATCGTCCTCTCCTTCGTCCTGGCGGTCACCATCCTCTTCGGCTTCGCCCTGCCCAAGCTGCGCATCTTCACGGACTTCTCCGACCTGCTGCCGCAGAACCACTCGTACATCAAGGTCTACAACCGCCTGAAGGAGAACTTCGGCGGCGCCAACATGATCGTGATGGCCATCGAGGTGGAGAAGGGCACCATCTTCAACGACGAGACCCTGCAACTCGTCCATGAGGCCACCCAGGGGGTGGACAACCTGCCCGGGGTGAACCACAACCTGGTCTCCAGCCTCACCCACCGCACCGCCCGTAAGGTCTTCCTGGATGACCTGGGCGGCTTCACCTCCGAGTCCTATTACGACCCGATGAAGCCCGCCCGCACCGTGGCGGAACTGGAGCAGCTCAAGAACGATGTCATCGCCAATCCGGCCATCTACGGCTTGCTGGTGTCCCCGGACTTCAAGGCGGCCTTGATCAAGGCCCAGCTCAACGAGAAGGACATCGACTATCCGGCGACCTTCGCCGCCCTCCAGAAAGTGCGGGAAAGCCTGGCCAAGCCGGGGCACCAGATCCACGTCACCGGCAATCCGGTGCTGACCGGCTGGGTCTATACCTACCTGAACCAGATCGTCGAGATCCTGGCCTACACCCTGGCGCTGCTGGCCACCCTGCTGGTGGTCTATTTCCGGCGCCTCTACGGCATCGCCCTGCCGCTTCTCGGCATCGCGCTCTCCTCCATCTGGGGCCTCGGCTTCATGGCGGTCATGGGCATCAACCTGGAGCCCCTGGCGCTGCCCATCCCCTTCCTCATCGCCGCCCGGGCCACCTCCCACGGGGTGCAGCTGGTGGTGCGCTACTACGAGGAACTGGCGCTGGTGAAGGATGCGAAGAAAGCCGCCCGCAACGCCCTCGACGCCCTGTTCCGCCCCGGGTCCCTGGCCATCATCGTGGACGCGGTGGGCATCGCCGTACTGATGCTGGGAGCCGCCCCCTTCAATTACAAGCTCGGGCTGTCCGCCGGCTTCTGGGGCTTCTCGGTCATCTTCACGGTGCATTTCATGGTGCCCCTGGCGCTGACCATCCTGCCCCAGCCGCGGCAGACCGAGAACGGCAACCAGGGCGTGCGCAACCTCCTGGGCGGCTTCATGGCCCGCACCGGCGGCACCGAAGGCGGAGCCCGCTCCATCCTGGTGCTCACCCTCATCGGGGCCATCGGCGCCACCTACCTGGTGAGCCGGGTGCAGCTGGGCGAATCCGAGCCGGGCTCGCCGCTGCTGCACCATGACCACGACTACAACTTGTCCACCCAGGCCATCAACCATCTCTTCCCGGGCTCCGAGGAACTGCACGTGGTGGCCCGCACCGACGAGAAGGGCGGCATCAAGCGCCCCGAGGTCATGGCCGCCATCGAGCGCTTCCAGGCCCACATGCTGGCCGACCCGGCCCTGGGCGGCACCAAGGCGCTGCCCGGCGTGGTGCGGGTGGTCAACCGCCTGACCCACAACGACGACCCGCGCTGGATGCAGCTCCCCGACACCAGCGACGAGATCGGCGGCCTGATGTTCGCCTACATGGCCTCCAGCCCCATCCCCGGCGCCCTCAAGGAATTCGTCAATCCGGACGAGGACGAGGCCGACATGGTGTTCTACTACAAGGACCACCAGGCCGACACCATCAACCGGGTGGTGCGCGTGGCGGAAGAGGGCATCCGGAAGATCGAGGCCGAGGTGCCCGGGCTGCACATCGAGCTCGGGGGCGGGATCATCGGCGTCACGGCGGCCGGCAACCAGGCCCTGCACACCGACCACCTGATCATCATCCCGGCGGTCATGATCCTCGCCTTCCTGCTGGTCATGGCCTACTACGGCTCGGTGCATGCCGGCTGGCTGATGGTCCTGCCCATGCTCTTCTCCACCCTCATGACCTACGCCTACATGGGGGCCATGAACATCGGCATCAGCGTCAATACCGTGCCGGTGATCGCGGTCGGGGTGGGGGTCGGCATCGACTACGCGGTCTATTTCATGGACCGCATCCGGGAAGAGTTCGCCGCCCTCAAGGACATCAAGCAGGCGGTGATCAACGCCGTCGCCACCACCGGTTACGCGGTGAGCTTCACCGCCGCCACCCTGATCGCCGGGGTGGTGATGTGGATCTTCATGTCGGACCTGCGCTTCCAGTCCGACGCCGCCATCCTCCTGTCCTTCATGCTCATCGTCAATGCCGTCGCGGCCATGCTCCTCGTGCCCTCCTGGTGCGTGGTGTTCAAGCCCAAGTTCGTGACCGCGATCCATTACGACGAGGACGGCGTGCTGGAGAACGACTAACAACGACACCCGGATCCACCGGGGGACAGCAAAGCAGCACCTTCCATAAATAACCAAAGCATTGGGGAGATCCATGCAAGAGACAAATCAGTACAAGGAGCATCACTTGAAGGTGGGCGTGATCGCAGTGTGGCTGGCTTTCGCCGGCCAGGCCATGGCCGCGAGCAGCCTGCCCGGCCTGGGGGAGGATGACTCGCCGTGGAACGTCCATACGACTTACGAGAACCACACCGTCCACCGGGAGAACGCCGGCCTCGCCAAGTTCCGCAACACCCTGCAGGCCGAGTTCGACAAGCGCCTGGGCAATGACTGGACGCTGCAGGGCACCCTGCGGGGCACCTGGGACGGCGTCTATCGCATGAACAGCGACGAGTACGGCAAGAACGCCGGTGGCCCCGTCACCATCCAGAACTCCGGCTACGCAGCGCTGCCGCCGGTTCCGACCAATGCCGGCACGCCGCTGAATCTTCCCAACGTGCCCTTTGGCGGCGGCATCAACAATCCCATCGCCACGGCCCTGGGACTGCCCCCGACCAACGCCTTCGGCTTCGACCTGACCCGGAATCCCAACCAGGGGATGCGCGTCCTGGGGGACCGCTGGCACGCCACCGAGGGCGGCGTCGGCTTCGGCGTTCCCGTCCGTCCCTGCGACTATGACAAGCGTGGCTGCAAGGACTTCGGCGGCTACGGCGACAAGAAGCTCTCCGAGCTGGAAGCGCCGGAATTCAACGATCGCCTGGATTTCATCCGCGAGGTCTATACCAAGAAGACCTTCCACCTCGACGGCGGCGAACAGCTGTTCGTCAAGGTCGGCAAGCAGCAGGTGGTCTGGGGCCGCACCGACCTGTTCCGCGTCCTCGACGTGATCAACCCGGTGGATTACTCCCGCAACAACATCTACGACGAGCTTTCCGATATCCGCATCCCGATGTGGATCGCCCAGGCGGAGTACCGCATGGGGGCGAGCGACTCCATGCAGGACCGCAATTTCCAGGTGGTGTGGAATTTCGACAAGTTCCGCCCCAGCAACCTGGGCCAGTGCGGCACCCCGAACGTGATGCTGGACGCCGGCTGCCTGTTCCGCTCTATGTCCAACTTGTGGGACAACGGCGGCACCGTCGCCAACTTCGCGAACGGCGGCACCGTCGCCACCGACTTCGGTCCCCATCAGGCCGGTATCCGCAACGTGTATCTGCCCGAGTGGTCATTGTCCAACACCCAGCTCGGCGTCAAGTACGAAGGGGTGAGCAAGGACGGCCTGTCCTTCTCCCTGAACGCCCTGACCTACCGCTCCCAGCTGCCGTCCCTGCGGGCCATCAACGGCAACGGGACGATCAACCCCTTCACCGGGGTCAATGGCAACACGACTCCGCCCTATGCCGGGACGCCGGTCAGTAACCTCATTGCCTTCGACGTCCATTTCCCGCGGGTGAATCTGGTCGGCGGCTCCATGGACCTGCAACTGGAGGATCTCGGCGCCGCTGTCCGGCTCGAGGCCGCCCTGACCGAGGGCGAGGAGTTCGCCAATACCGCGCGCTCCCAGCTGTATTCGAAGAACAATGTGTTCCGTTCGGTGATCGGGGTGGACCGTCCCACCTTCATCCCCCTCATCAGCACTTCCACCGCGACGCTGATTTCCGCCCAGTTGTTCTATCAGCACATCTTCGACCACGAGTTGCGTGACGGTCCTCTGGGTCGGGTCGGCATGCCGGACTGGGAGGACAACTATCTCGGCACGTTGATGATCAAGGGCTTCCTGAAGAACGGCACGGTCAGCCCGCAGGTCGTCTTGGCCCGCGACTTCAAGGCCAAGGCCTTCGCCGTGGCGCCCCAGGTGGAATGGAATGTGAGCAACGACCTCAAGCTCACCCTCGGGGCCAACTACAAGGGCGCCAACGGCGACGAGCACTACAAGTTCGACGACTGCCGCTCCTGCAACCCCTACGGCCCGTTCACCAACTACGCCGCCGGCCAGCCCATCGGCCAGTCCTTCGGCCTGGGCGGCGTCGAGCCCCTGGGGCGCTTCCGCGCCGGCCCGATCGGGACTGCGTTCAAGGAAAACGACATCTATTTCAAGCTGAACTACAAGTTCTGATCCAACCGAGGAGACTCCCATGAAAAAATCCATCATCGCCCTGCTGCTGACGGCGGGCGTCTTCGGCGCCGCCCAGGCGGCCACCGATGCCGACGTCGAGAATTCCTTCAACCCCTACAAGAGCGGTTTCCCGACCTACCCCGGCCTCAACCCGGGGGTGACCATCAACAAGGCCAACGCGGACCAGTTCAAGGAAATCCTGGGCGCCGCCGTCTACAAGCTGGTCAAGGAAGGCAATTTCGACATCAAGGTCGGGGCCACCACCAATTTCGCCATGAACAAGGCCTACGTTGCCGCCACCAAGGCCAACCTGAACAAGGCCAAGCTCGGCGCCAAGCCCGGCGAGATCACCGGCTACGTGGCCGGCCGCCCCTTCCCCGAGGAGCCCGACGTGAACGATCCCCGAGCCGGCGAGAAGCTGGCCTGGAACTTCCGCAACGGCCTCAACTGGGGCGACAACGCCGCGGTCACCATGTACTGGAAGTACCGGAACATGGAGACCGGCCGCGAGGAACGGCGGGTCAAGATGGACATCCACATGCTGAACTTCAAGCATCGCGTCTCCCAGGCGCCGATTCCGGAAGTGACGCCGAACCCGTCCCAGATCTTCCGCGGCACCTACCTGAAGGTGGCGGAGCCCAATGACGTCCGCAATACCCAGCTGCTGCTCCAGCGCTATGAAGACGACCTCAAGATGGACGACGCCTATCTGTACCTGGGCTTCCAGAAGCGGGTCCGCCGCATGGCCACCGGCCAGACTACGGATGCCTTCCTGGGCTCCGAGATGATGATCGAGGACTTCGAGGGCTACAACGGCCGCATCAGCGACATGAAGTGGACCTTCAAGGGCAAGAAGCTCGTGCTGCTGCCCATGTGGAACCACAACGAGCTGCAGTTGAGCGACGAGTTCAAGGATCCCGACGGCTTCAAGTACATCAGCTTCGGCGGCCAGGGCAGCTGCTTCCACACCGGCACCTGGCAGCTGCGCAAGGTCTATGTGCTGGAGGCGGCGCCGATCAATCCCAACCATCCGGTGAGCAAGCGCGTCTTCTACATGGACGCCCAGCTCGGCAGCATGAACGGCGCCAACGAGATCTATGACCGCAAGGGCGATCTCTGGAAGGTGCTGATGGTCGGCAAGTCCCACGCCGACCACCACCTGCCCGAGAACAAGGGCATGGGCATCGGCGCAGACGACGGCTTCACCATCGTCGACGTCCAGGCCAAGCGCTGCACCACCGCCCAGTTCAAGGGCCGCGTGGACCCGAAGCTTTCCCCGGCGGAAATGTTCCAGGTCCAGTACATGCGCGGCAACGAGTAATACCTGGAAGCAGTCTCTCCTTGCGGCGAGGTTTCCGCCCTCGGGCGGAACTTCGTCCTGCACTTCGCGGGGGGCTTGCCCCCCGTTTTTTTTGTTTCACCCCACCACTCTTTCCAGGGGCGTCCAGCCCCTGTTTTTTTGAGTGGGCCAATCCTGCATAGACGGAAAAATGCTGAATAACTTTATTGTTGCCGAAGTCCATGGACGTGTCGGAGTGATAAGGCTGAACCGACCGGAATCCCTCAATGCCCTGTGCGACGAATTGATGGACCAAATGGGGGCGGCCCTGCAGCGCTTCGACCAGGACCCCGGAATCGGCTGCGTGGTGCTCATCGGCGGAGACTCGGCTTTCGCTGCCGGCGCCGATATTGCGGCCATGAAGGATTTCGAATACATGGACGCTTACCTTGGGGACTACGTGACCCGCAACTGGGAGTGCGTCAGGACCTTCCGGAAGCCCATCATCGCCGCGGTTTCCGGCTATGCCCTGGGCGGCGGGTGCGAGCTGGCCATGGCCTGCGATTTCATCATCGCCGGTGACGACGCCGTCTTCGGCCAGCCGGAAATCAAGGTCGGAATCCTGCCCGGCGCCGGCGGGACCCAGCGGCTGCCGCGCTTCATCGGCAAGGCCAAGGCCATGGCCCTCTGCCTGACGGGCAAGACCATGAGTGCCGCCGAGGCGGAGGCGGCGGGGCTGGTGGCCTGGGTGGTCGCCAGGGACAGCCTGGGCGACGAGGTCCTGGCCGTGGCCCGGCGCATTGCCGGTTATTCGCTGCCGGTGGCCATGATGATCAAGGAATGCGTCAACCGGGCTTTCGACGCTCCCCTTTCCGAGGGGCTGCTGTTCGAACGCCGGATGTTCCACGCCGCCTTTGCCTTGTCGGACCAAAAGGAAGGGATGGCGGCTTTCCTGGAGAAAAGAAAGCCCGAATTCCAGCACCGCTGACTGGCCGCCGGCGCCTCGCGGGCCTGGTCGATGGCATCCCGGGGGCGGGATGGAGAGGGAAACGGCCGGCGCCGTATCCCCCTGTCCTGGCGAAGGGGCGTGCCTCGCCAAGCGCCGCTTGCCAGAGACCGCTATAATTGAAGCTTTTTATCAGGCTTCCCATGCGGGTCTATCGCGGCTATTCACGTCCGGTTCCGGCGCCGACCGTGCTCGCTATCGGTAATTTCGATGGCGTGCATCTCGGCCACGCGGCGCTTGTCCGCCGCCTGGTGGGCGCTGCGCGGCAATTGGCCGCGACGCCGACGGTGCTCACCTTCGAGCCCCACCCCCGTGAATTCTTCGCACCCCAATCGGCGCCGGCCCGGCTCACCACCCTGCGGGAGAAGCTGGAACTGCTCAATGACTGCGGCGCCGAGCAGGCCATGGTCTGCCGCTTCAACGAGGCCTTCGCCGCCCTGTCGGCGGAGGAGTTCGTCGAGGAAGTCCTGGTGCGTGGCCTGCGGGTCCGCCATGTCATCATCGGCGACGATTTCCGCTTCGGCCGTGGCCGCAAGGGGGACTTCGAACTGCTGAAGGCGGCGGGGCTGGTCCATGGCTTCACTGCCGAGGCCATGGAGAGCGTCATCGTGGACGGCGAGCGGGTCTCCAGTTCCGGCGTCCGGAGCGCCCTGGCGGCCGGCGACATGGAGCGGGCTGCCCGTCTGCTGGGGCGTCCCTACGTCATCGACGGGCGGGTGGTGCACGGCGACCAGATCGGGCGCCAGCTGGGCTTCCGCACCGCCAATATCCGCATCAAGCACAATCCACTGCCCATGACCGGCGTCTTCGCGGTGGAGGTCGGCGGCCTGGGGCCCCGGCCCTTGCCCGGCGTCGCCAACCTCGGTATCCGGCCGACCCTGGGGGGCACCCGGCCCCTGCTGGAAGTGCACCTCTTCGATTTCGACCGGGACATCTACGGCGCCCACCTGTCGGTACGCTTCGTGCACAAGCTGCGGGACGAGCAAAAATTTTCCAGTTTCGATGCCCTAAAAGCCCAGATCGCCCAGGATGCAGAGGCGGCACGGGCTTACTTCAAGCGGTAATAAACCATGGCTGACTACAAAGACACCCTGAACCTGCCCGATACCCCCTTCCCCATGCGGGGCGACCTGCCCAAGCGCGAGCCCCTGTGGGTGAAGGAATGGCAGGAGAAGACGCTCTACCAGAGAATCCGGGAAGCCTGCAAAGGCCGGCCCCGCTTCACGCTCCACGATGGTCCGCCCTATGCCAACGGCGACATCCACATCGGCCATGCGGTGAACAAGATACTCAAGGATGTCATCGTCCGCTCCCGGACCCTGTCCGGCTTCGACGCCCCCTACGTGCCGGGTTGGGACTGCCATGGCCTGCCGATCGAGCACCAGATCGAGAAGCAGCACGGCAAGAACATTCCCGCCGACAAGGTGCGCGAACTCTGCCGGGCCTACGCCGCCGAGCAGGTGGAGCGCCAAAAGAAAGATTTCATCCGCCTGGGTGTCCTCGGGGATTGGGGCAACCCCTACCTGACCATGAATTTCAGTGCCGAGGCCGACGAAATCCGGGCCCTGGGCAAGATCCTGGAGCAGGGCTACCTCTATCAGGGCCTCAAGCCGGTGAACTGGTGCCTGGACTGCGGCTCCGCCCTGGCGGAGGCCGAGGTGGAATACGAGGACAAGACTTCGCCCGCCATCGACGTGGCCTTCCCGGTGCATGAGAACCATGCCGAGAAACTGGCCCATGCCTTCGGCCTCACCCATCTGCGGGGCCCCGCCTTCGCCGTCATCTGGACCACCACCCCATGGACCCTGCCGGCAAACGAGGCGGTGAGCGTCCACCCCGACCTCACCTACGACCTGATCGACACCGAGAAGGGCGCCCTTATCCTGGTGCGGGAACTGGCCGAGGCCTGCCTGCAGCGCTATGGCGTCTCCGGCGAGGTGATCGGCTCCTGCGCGGGCAGCAAATTGGACCAGATCCTCCTGCGCCATCCCTTCCAGAACCGGGACGTGGCCATCATCTGCGGCACCCACGTGACGGTGGATGCCGGTACCGGCCTGGTGCATACCGCCCCGGCCCACGGCGCCGACGACTACGCCATCGGCAAGGTCTATGGCCTGCCGGTGAACAATCCGGTGGGCAACGACGGCAAGTTCCTGGCCAACACCCCAGCCCTGTCGGTGGGGGAACTGGCCGGCAAGTCGGTGTGGGAAGCCAATCCCCTGGTGCTGCAGGAGCTGGAGGCCCTGGGCAAGCTCCTGAAGGCCGAGAAGATCAAGCACAGCTATCCCCACTGCTGGCGCCACAAGACCCCGATCATTTTCCGCGCCACCACCCAATGGTTCATCGGCATGGAGAACAAGTGCGCCGAAGACGCCCCATCCCTGCGCTGGATCGCCGAGCGGGCGGTGGACGAGACCCAGTTCTTCCCGGCCTGGGGCCGCGCCCGCCTGGAAGCCATGATGAAGACCCGCCCGGACTGGTGTGTTTCCCGCCAGCGCAACTGGGGCGTGCCCATTCCTTTCTTCCTGCACAAGGAGACCGGCCAGCTTCATCCGCGTACGGCGGAACTCATCGAGGCCGTCGCCCAGCGGGTGGAGAAGGAAGGCATCGAAGCCTGGTTCAAGCTGGACGCCGCCGAACTCCTCGGCGCCGAGGCCGGCCAGTACGTCAAGATGAAGGATACCCTGGACGTCTGGTTCGATTCCGGCACCACCCATTGGCATGTCATGCGGGGTTCCCACAAGACCGAGCACCAGTATCCGGCCGACCTTTACCTGGAAGGCTCCGACCAGCATCGCGGCTGGTTCCAGAGCTCTCTCCTTTCCGGCTGCGCCATCGACGGCCGGGCGCCCTACAAGGCGCTGCTGACCCACGGCTTCGTGGTGGACGGCAAGGGACACAAGATGTCCAAGTCCAAGGGCAATGTCATCGCGCCCCAGCAGGTGTCCGACAAGATGGGGGCCGATATCCTGCGCCTGTGGGTGGCAGCCACCGACTATTCCGGCGAGCTGTCCATTTCCGACGAGATCCTGAAGCGGGTGGTGGAGGCCTATCGCCGCATCCGCAACACCCTGCGCTTCCTGCTGGCCAATACGGCGGACTTCGCCGTCGAGGAGATGCTGCCGGTGGAGGAGTGGCTGGAGATCGACCGCTACGCCCTGGCCCTGACCCGGGAACTGCAGTCGGACTGCCTGGCCGATTACGAGCGCTACGAATTCCATCGGGTCGTCCAGGCCCTGCAGACCTTCTGCTCCGAGGACCTGGGCGGCTTC
Source organism: Rhodocyclaceae bacterium (assembly GCA_018261935.1). Lineage (GTDB taxonomy): Bacteria > Pseudomonadota > Gammaproteobacteria > Burkholderiales > Rhodocyclaceae > JAGTRP01. The sequence continues at coordinate 90,958 of JAGTRP010000001.1, read as the reverse complement.
TACCTGGATATCCTCAAGGACCGCCTGTACACCACCCAGCCGGGCTCCCAGGCCCGCCGCTCGGGCCAGTCGGCCCTGTGGCACATCGTCCAGGCCCTGACCCGACTGATGGCGCCGATCCTGTCCTTCACCGCCGAGGAAGTCTGGCAGGTGCTCTCCGGCAAGGCCGACGATTCGGTCATGTTCCAGCTCTGGCACGATCTGCCCAAGCCGGCCGACGAGGCGGCCCTCCTGGACAAGTGGGCCAAGCTGCGGGCCTACCGCGGCGAGGTGACCAAGGCCCTGGAAGAGCTGCGGGTGGCCGGGAAGATCGGCTCCTCCCTGCAGGCCGAAGTGGAACTGCGCTGCGACGGCGAGAAATACGACCTCCTCGCCTCCCTGGGGGACGATCTGCGCTTCGTGCTGATCTGTTCCAAGGCGACGGTGGTCAAGGCGGAAGGGGATCAATTGGTGGCCGAGCCTTCGGGCCACGGCAAGTGCGAGCGCTGCTGGCATGTGCGGGAAGACGTGGGCGGCAATGCCGAGCACCCGACCCTGTGCGGCCGCTGCGTTTCCAACCTGTTCGGCGAAGGCGAGGCGCGCCGCCATGCCTAAGGGCGTGGGCCGCTGGCTGGGCTTGGCCGGCCTGGTGATCGGTCTCGACCAGATCACCAAGCTGGCCGTCCTCGGAGCCTTCACCCTGGGCGAGAGTCGCGAGGTGGCGCCTTTCTTCAATCTGGTGCTGGTCTACAACCGGGGGGCGGCCTTCAGCTTCCTGGCCGATGCCGGCGGCTGGCAGAAGTGGTTCTTCCTTGTCCTGGCCCTGGGGATTTCGGCCTGGATCATCGGCATGCTGAAGCGCCACGCGGCGGATGCGCTCCTCTGCCTGGCCCTTTCCCTCATCCTCGGCGGCGCCCTGGGCAATGTCATCGACCGGGTGATTTACGGCGCCGTGGTGGACTTTCTCGATTTCCATGCCGCCGGCTGGCACTGGCCGGCGTTCAACGTGGCCGATTCCGCCATCACGGTCGGCGCGGTGCTCCTGGTCTGGGAACAGCTGTTCTCGGTCCGGGCCAAAAACGCCAAGGAGGCGCAATCATGACGACGGTCCGTCCGGACAGCTACCTCACCCTGCATTACCGCATCTCGACCCTGGACGGCGAGGAATTCCTTTCCACCTTCGACATGAGCCCGGCGACCCTGCAGATGGGCGGGGGCCAGCTGGCCGACACCCTGGAATCCCGCCTGGTGGGCCTGCCCGCCGGCGAGCGCTTCGTCTTCCAGCTGGAGCCGGAAGAGGCCTTCGGCCAGCAAAACCCGCGGCTGGTGGAGCGCATCGCCCGTTCCGCCCTGCCGGCGGGCATGGAGCTGAAGGAGAATTCCGTGGTCGAATTCGGCGCCCCCAACGGCGCCACTTTTGCCGGCTTCCTGCGGGAACTCACGGCAGACAGCGGCCTCTTCGATTTCAATCACCCCCTCGCCGGCAAGACCATCCGGTTCGAGGTGGAAATCATCGGAATCCTCTAAGCCATGGAAGTCATCCTCGCCAACCCCCGGGGCTTCTGCGCCGGGGTGGAACGGGCCATCGCCATCGTCGAGCGGGCCCTGGAAAAGTTCGGCGCCCCCATCTACGTGCGCCACGAGGTGGTGCACAACAAGTTCGTCTGCGACGACCTGCGGGCCAAGGGCGCCATCTTTGTCGAGGAGCTGTCCGAGGTGCCCGCCGGCAGCACGGTGATTTTCAGCGCTCACGGGGTTTCGCGGGCGGTGCGGGAGGAGGCGGAGGCGCGGGGGCTAGAGGTGTTCGATGCCACTTGTCCGCTGGTGACCAAGGTCCACCTGGAGGTCGGCCGGCTGCGGAACCGGGAGCGGGAAGTGATCATGATCGGCCATAAGGGCCATCCCGAGGTGGAGGGCACCATGGGGCAAAGCGATCGGGGCATGTATCTGGTCGCTACCGTGGAGGATGTGGCCGGCCTGCAGGTGGCCGATTCGGAAAACCTGGCCTACGTCACCCAGACGACCCTGTCGGTGGATGATGCCGGGGCCATCGTCAATGCCCTGCGCCAGCGCTTTCCGACCATCCAGGGGCCGAAGAAGGACGACATCTGCTACGCCACCCAGAATCGGCAGGACGCCGCCAAGCTGCTGGCCGAGCAGTGCGATCTGGTCATCGTGGTGGGCAGCCCCAACAGCTCCAATTCCAACCGGCTGCGGGAAGTGGCCGCCAGCCGGGGCGTCGAAGCCCACATGGTGGATAGCGCCGAGCAGATCGAGCCGGCCTGGCTGGTCGGGAAGCAGGTCGTGGGGGTCACCGCCGGTGCTTCAGCCCCGGAGATCCTGGTGGATCAGGTCGTCGCGCGCTTGGCGGAACTAGGGGTCATCGAGGTACGGCAGGACCTTGGGAGTCCGGAAAACGTGGTTTTTCCGTTGCCGAAGGAATTGGCTTGAGGCTGCGCCCCGCTGGTGCCTGAACCGGGCCAGCTGAGGCTGGTTGCACAGGGCCAGCGTTTGGCTCGTCCGGGTCAAAAATCACCTCGATTCGTTTGACGCTCTTGACCGCAACACCGGCTTTGTAGGCCGGTGAAAAACGGGTCGCCATGGTGACTTCCACTGCTTCATTCTCGAGCTGGCCCGGGTGGCTGGACGAAATCACTTCGATGGCGTCAACTTCGCCGCCAGCGCTGATGAAGACCTTCAGTTCCACGCTTCCCTTGATGTGCTGCCGCAGGATGAATTCCGGCAGGATCAGGGGAGGCGGGTCGATTGGGCTGGCGCGGACATCAACTTCCGCCGAGGTCAGGTAAGGAGAGCTGAGGGAAGACTCGATCGGCCCTTCCGGGCCGACGTGGGTGATTTCCGGATTGTCCTTCGAGGCGCCCGGCGTCGATCCGATCAGGCGGGCATCCTCCGTCGGGATATTGCGCACCGCGGCTGTTTCTAAGGCCGGACTAATCAAGTGGGCGGCAAGCTGTGTCCGGGTCGGGAGAAAGGGAAGTCCCTTTCCTGAGATGGGGGCCAGCGGCAAGGACAGCAGTGCGGCATGGGCCAGCAGGGAGACTACCAGCGCGATCGAGAGCCCTTGGGATGGATCGGTTTCTTGAGGCATAAAAGAAACGGGGGGCTTCAACCCCCCGGTTTCTGTTTCGGTGGAATTCGGGGTCAGTCGATTTCCTTATACCAGAAGCGGCGGCTACGGGTGCCCAGGATTACACCACCGGGTGTCTGGACTTCGGTACCCGAGACCACGCCCTCGACCGTCTTCTGGGTGGTGCTCTGCACCCCGGTTACCGGATCGGTGCTGGTCACATCGACCGTCACCACGACGTGGACCGGCGAAGGCAGGTATCCGCCGCCAACGTGGTTGTCGACAGTGGTCGCCACGTCCGCGATTCCAACCTGGTACTGCTTGGCGATGCCCAGGTTGCTCTCGCAGCTGGAGGAGTCGGTAACGCTCGGCGACATCGGGGATACGTTCGTATTGAAGAAGACGACGCCGTTGAGCGCCACCGCATTGCCGATATCCTTCTCGCCTGCCGCCAGGGTGACGTACCAGCCATCCTGGTCCTGGATGGCCGCCGTGGCGGTGGTTGTGGCAGTGGTCTTGTCCGCCTGGGTGGCCGTGGTGCTCGCAGTGGTCTGCGAGGTCGTGGTGGCGTTGTAGAGCCTTGCTTCGGTGATGGTCGGATCGGTCGAGTCCGGCGTGTTGTCCACCCCGGTCAGCGGTCCATTGTCGTTGCCTTTGTCCTTGAGCATATAGAAGCGATTGGTCACGCTCATGTCGAAGGGGTGCTCCCGGTCACCCGAGCCGATCAGCACGGCGTCGTAGCCAGCCGCGCCAACGACATCGGGGGGATACAGGAACTTGCGGCGTCCCGAGGCGGAGGCGACATTACCGACGGCGGCGATCTTGGTGATTGTCCAGTTGGCTTTGTTGCTGTTGCCAAAGTCGAAACGCCAGACGTTGCCGCCGGTGTCGGCGAAATAGGCGCGATTCGTCTTTCCGCCGCTCTCGTTCCGCACCACAAGGGGGTCTGCCGCAATAGCGAAGTCCATGCCGGCGACCTGCAGATTGGGAGTCCCGTTGGTCGTGCTGCCGCTGGCCGACCAGATCAATTCGCCGGTAATGGCATCCACCATGTAGATGGCCCGGCCCATGCTGCGGGTGGCAGTAGTGTTTGGGGTGTCCGTTGCCCCGATGGCGCTGTCGTCGCTCTTGGTGCAGCCCGTGGTGGTGTATTTGATAGGGCCTGTGTAGTACTGGACTTCGCTTGCCGAGGCGGACTGGATGGTGCAGTTTTCCGCATCTTCGACCAAGGGATCGTAGCCGCCGCCGAAGATAAGCACCGGGTTCTTGTAGCCATTGATGCTGGTGACCACAGTCGGGAGTGACCAGGTTTGCCCAAGTTCCCCGAAGCCAGTGGTTTGGTTGTCGATCTTCCAGCGATATTTTGGTGAGGTCGGATTCGTCACGTCGAGCGAGTAGATGAAACGTCCGCCGCGCCGCGCTCCGACATATAGGTAAACCTTGTCCGACTCGGTTGCCGAATTCTCTTGTCCATCCTTGTTGCCATCGATGGTGAGAACGCCGATCGGCCCGTCCATGAAGTAGGGCTTCTTGTAATTTGGCGCCACCTTCGGAGAGTTGTTGCGCAGGCGCTGGAGGAAGGTGAATCCTTCGGAAGGGATGAAGCCCCATGCTTCCTCGCCCGGGTTGAGGGTCCCGGGGTCAGTTGCGTCCTTGGCCGTGCCGCCCTTGACAGCATGGAAAACTCCGTCATTGGCTCCGTAGAAGATATAGACGTCGTTTTCCCCGCCGTAGCGGTTGTAGTTGATCACGGCAGGGCGGGAATGGAGCACGTCGCCGTGGACCGAGGCCCGGCAATCGGTCATCGAACCGTCGGCATTTTCACCCCCGGGGCTGAGGGCATTATCTTGTCCCCGCACCCAGTTGATCAGGGAGTCGCGCTCGGAATTGCTGCCTGTTCCAGAGGCCGCCACGATGGTTCCGGCGGCATCGCCTTGAGCGCTGTCCAGGGAGTAGGTGAAATTGTTGCTGTCCACCACATGGATCGTCTTGGCGCCATTGAAAGCTGTCGGCGTCGCCCCGGCAATCGTAACCGAGGCGCCTTCGCTGAAGCTATGGTTGACCGAGTAGGCCCAGGCCGTCGTGGTGTTCTTGGAAGCGGTGATGGTGCCAGTTCCGATGCCGGGTGCCGACGACAGGATGAACGAGAAATGGTCGTCATCGATCCTGGTAATGGTCCATGTGTTGTTGTAGCTGGTAGGGGTGACGCCAGCAATGATGATGCTGTCGCCGGTGGCGAAGCCATGGGCGGCGGCCGTGACATAGGCCCGGGGGGTGGTTGTCAGGCGCACCGTGTATTGTCCGGTGGGCGCGACCTCCGAGCCGACATTGTTGTTGTTGTAGGTGAAGGTGTTGGCATCCGCTGCCGTCACGATGAATTCGCCGCGGTGCCATGCCTCGGTGCCATCGGCGATGGTGATGTTGTTGCCGATGCTGAAGCCGTGGCCGGGCAGGGTTGCGGTGACGGTTTTCGAATATCCAGAAGCATTTACTTGCGCGCCAGCGGGGATGTTGGCCAGCGGCTGGCAAGCGGTGCCGGTCGTATAACTGAACTGGGTGGCGCTGATCCAGGTTGCCGCGGCCCCAGTCTTGTCGAAGCAGGGACTGCCTGTGCCGGTAATGTCGATAGGGCTGCTTTGGTAGAGGGCGCCGGAGGCCAGGGTGACAGTGACTATGGTGGTTGCCCCTTTGTAAGCATAGCCGAAGGCGGTGGCATCAGGAGGGGGCGACCCGGCGCCGAAGCTCAGATCGTAAGTGAAAGAGTTGGTGGTTGCCGTCCTGACGGTCACGCTCCCGTTGTAGGTGCTGGGTGTGATGCCGGTAAGCACCAACGAGTCGCCAGCTTGGAACCCATGGCTGGCTGCGGTTACAGTGATCCTGGCTGTGGTGGTTGCAGCGGAGTATGTGTCGCCACTGACGGTGTTGACCACCTTCAGGGTGCCTTGGGTGGTGGCAGGCCCCTGGGTGCTGTCCAGGGTGTAAGTGAAGGTCTTGTTGGCAGCGCTGACGCTATTGACCGTGAAGTTGCCATTGAAGGCCGCCGGTTGTGCCCCGCTGATATTGATGCGGCTGCCGGCAGCCAGGCCGGCGGGCAGGGTGTTGACAGTGGCAGTGGCCACCGTCGATTTGGCCGCGCAGGACAGGGTGCCGTTGTTGTCGGGGCTGGCCGTGCCGCTGACCGTGAAGGTCACGGCGTACCGGCTGGGGCTGGTGCTCGTAGTGACGATCGGCCAGGTGCCATTGACGCTGGGGTCGTTACCGGCGACGGTGACGTAGTCCTTGCCGGCACACGGATTGGAGTTGAATCCTGTGGTGCTGATGGAGAGGGTCACTGATGAGCCACTGCTGGACTTGCCCGCCACCGTGGTGGGGGACATGGATGACGCCAGGCCGGTGAGCGCGGTCGTGCTCATCTGCTTGGTGGCGTCAAAGGCGGTTGCTGCCGTGACAGTTTTCAGGGTCGCCCCATTGTTCAGGGCGGAGACAGCGACAGCTAACCCCGTGGCATTGGAGAGACTGACATTGCGCCGGTCCGAAATGGCGCTCACCGGCCTCGTGACCTTGGCCGTCAGGCTAGCCACGGCCTTGGTGCCCAGTCCGAGAGAGGTGGCGGTGATGTCGGTGTTGTCGGTAGAGAATAGTGTGGCGGACAAGGCTGATCCGCCGCTACAGGTTTTCTCGGTAGCGTCCCCGCTCGCGGCATCGGTGGCCGTGCAGGCCTGACAACTCGAACCGATACAGGTGTAAAGTTTTCGGGACGCTTGGCCTGCTGCATAGGATGCCCTGAGCCGCTGGGCAACGCCCCCCTTCTCCACCAAGCTGCCATCGGGTGAATCGGAGTCGCCGCCGGCACCGTTCACTTCGGAACTCCGGTAGCTCCAGAACGAGGACTCACTGGTCCAGAAGCTCTTTGCCGTATCGGTGACAAAACCTGTGGTGGTCGATTCCGCCTTGTTGGCATTGGCGTCGACGAGTTGCAACTGGTTGTTGGCACCCATCCCCAGCTTGTACATCTTGAGGTTTCCGAACCAGCGTGGCGTCTTGTCCGCATCGGGGCGGAACATGCCGATATAGACCTGGTTCAGGTTGGTGCCCCGTACATTGACGCTCACCGGCAGGGTGGTGGATGCGAATACCGAATTCACCGCCTGGATTTCGGTGAATATGTTGGTCAGGGCCTCGGTCAGCTGGGCTGCGGGATCACCGCCGGTGGTGGCAAAGTAGTTGCCCTTGCCATTAGTGAGGCTGCCGCTCACCAGCATGGCCGTGAATTGCCGGTCGGCCGACTGGATGCCGGGGTTGATTTCAACGACGTAAGTCGAGGCGGTGATGGTCTTGGTGACCCCGTTGATGCTCTTCTGGAAGCCTGTATTGACCATGAATTTTGCCCATTCGTCGAACCAGCTCTTGTCTTCTATACCGCTGGGCGATAGGGGAGTGATGGTCGGATAGGTGGCGCCGTAGGCGGTGTCCAGCTGGGTCTTGGCGCTGGTGGTCTCGTCGCTCTGGTTGCTGACTTTGCCGTTGCTGATGTAGATGATGAAATTCTTCTGGCAGGCATTGGTGACCGGGCTGTTATAGGGCGTGTTGACGGCCGGCGTGGAGGTGAAGGCGTTGCCTGCCAGGCTGGTGATCCAGGAATTGTTGGCGTTGCCACCGTAGTCAGTGCGGGGGTCGTGCTGGGACTGGGTGCTGGCCGAGTAGGATGGTTCCCCCTTGAAGTAGCGGTACGCCTCATTCATGGCCTGGCCGATCGCCGCATTATTGGTCTTGTCACCGGTGAAACTGGCCGAGGAGCCATCGCTCAATTCATTCACAAGGCCTTGCAGCGCCGACTTGTTGGTGTTGGTCATCTGCCGGATGGCGTAGCGGAGGTAGGCACCCTGGATGCTGCCGCCGGTGAATAGCATGAGGCCGACGTTGTAATTCTCGGTGAGGCCGCCGATGACCGAAATCAATGCCGACTTCTCGCTGGCGAAATAGCTGCCCCAGTTGGCCGTGGTGTCCAGGACGATCAGAATATTAGGGCGTTGTGAGGTGATCGATGGATTGGTCATGAAGATGTCGATGTCTTCATGGACCGGGTCGAAGGCGGACTGGGCTGTGGCGGCAAAGAGGCCGCAAAGGGCCAGAATGCCGGCGTTGAGAAGTTTGCGGATATTCATTTATTGCCTCCCTTGCGGAGTTTTCCTTATTCGGGACAGTTATCGGCCAGCTGGCGTATGACCACGCCGCGGCTGATGACTACTTTAGCGCCGCTCCAACTGTCTTCCGCGGTAGCCTTGATGACCCAGGTGTTATCTTCGGGGGCGATTTCGCCCTCCTTCTTGGTATAACCGGGTGCCGATATATGGGCCATGCAGCGGGGCGCTTGGATTGTTCCAACCTTGGGATTGAGAAGAAGGCTGCAGGTCCCCGTGGCAACGACTTGTCCATCCCTGCATATGTCCCGGCTTGCGGGGGCGAGATTGAAATTGGAAATGGAACTGATGAGCTGTTCGATGGCCGAGTCGGTCAGGATTTCCATCTCCTTTTGCCATTGGAAATTGCCGACGATGCGCAGATTGATGTTGGCCAGGCGAATGGCGGAGAGGGCGAACAAGGTCAGCATGACCAGCATCACAAGGGTGACGATCAGGGTGACGCCGCTTTGAGAATGACGCCGGCCTGTCATGATTCCCTCCGGCCGCCGATGTTGACGATATAAACCTGGGATGTGAAGGCATGGCGCTTGTACTTGGCGTCGCTCCCGCTGGGGGTGTAGTTTGCGACGCCCAGATCGTAAGTCTTGCCGTCCGCGTAACCGGTCGTGGCCTCGGTGTTCCTCGCCAGCACACGCAGTTCCAGCATGACGACGTTTTGCCAGTCGGCGAGGGTGACGGACGATGCCGGGACCAGGGAGTCGTCCACCGATCCGTCGACAGTCTGGCCGGGGATATGGGAGGTCTTGTCCAGTCCGTAGCGGACTTTGAGGAATTCCATGCCTTCCACCAGAGGAACGATCTTCATTTTTCGCGTCCCCGATTCCGATACGAGTTCCAGGCGTTTCAGCGTCGGGATGCCGTCGTCGGTGCCCAGACATTTGCCATTAGCTCCATTGCCGTCGCGGCAGCTGGCGACGAAATAGACATGCACATGGACCTTCCGGATATAGGCGGCAGTGGTTGGCCGGGTGCCTGGGGTTCCGGCCAGGGCTTGGTTGAAGTCCTTGCGTGTCAAGGTGCCGGTGGAGGCGCCTTTGGCGTTCTTGGTCCCATCGATGGCCGAGGCGACTCCGTACTGGATATCCATCGTTTTGCTGGTCGTCTGCGCATAGATATCGCTCGCTGTCGCAGTGACTGAAGCCGATGTGTTGGGAGGGTCGAGCAAGGGCTTGGTATCTAGGCGGCGAATGACGACGATGTCGCTGCCGGGGCGAAGGGTGTTCGTGTCCAGCAGAGCAGAACAGTTGGCTGGGACGGTCGGCCGTGTTGCCAGGTCGCTGGCTGCATAACCCTGGACGTGGAAACCGAGCCGGCTGTTTGCCTCTTCGGTGATAGGACCTTCGGGCAAAGCGGCCGAAGTGACATCGCATGGGTCGGGCAGGCTCGCGAACGACGAAATGGAGGGAAGTGTGCCGAATTCTCCGTAATATCCGGCCAGTCTTATGTCATTGGTCATGAGATCGATGGCGTAACGGCCGTTCTCGATCTGCTGCGCTGCCTTGAATTGCTCCCGGTTGGTCTGCATCACGTTGGCAAAAACAATTACCAGGGCAGTGGCGAGAATGGAGCCGATGGTCATGGCGACCATGAGTTCGATCAGGGAGAAACCGTATTCCCCGGCTATCTTGGATATTTGTCTTGTCTCGACCATGATTATTTCAACCTGGCGTAGCGGAACTTGAAGGCAACGCCACGGCGCAATCCTTCCTTGACCGTGCCGTCGCTGTCGGTGTAAAGATTCCTAGCGCAGTTCAGGGCGACACCTGTTCCTTGTACGGTGGGGGCAGCGGTTTCGGCGTTGCCTTGCCACACTACGGCCACCGTAAATTCCCCCGAGTCCGGAATGCCGGCGAGTTCGGTGCTGGGGGCATAAGTGACGCAGCCGCGGGCTCCGATCATGGCGCCGATCTTGGCGGCTCCGGATTTTTCAGCGGATCCCTTCAGCAAGTCATCCCAATCGCACAACGACTGGGTGGCGTGGTCCGCGGATGGGCAACTGAGGCTGAAATGCCCGGTGCCGGCCGTGCCGACAAAACCCGTGCCGTCGTCGGCGTTGGAAACGTTCTTGTAGATGCCGAAATAGGCCCGGTTCATGCGCATCCGTTCGGCCATGTCCATGGCTAGCAGCAGCGCCTGGCTGCGCTGGTAGGATTCGAACTCCGCTGTCATCGCCCGCGCCTGAAGGCCGGCCAAGCCAAGCAGGCCGACCGCCGCTATGAGAATGGCGACCAGTACCTCAATTAGGGTCACGCCTTGCTGTGACTGGTTGGACTTGGTTCTTTTCATGGCTTAGCCCTTAACACGATCTGCTCTCCGGCATGCCGTTGAGGGACAGGGAAATGCAGCGGGCGGGGACGCTGTGGACAGTGGAGGTCACCTTGAGTGCGTAACCCGCATCGTGGATCTCTTCACGGGTATCCTTGTTGGGGCGCCCCGTCGATTCGAAGGTGATGGTGTCCCTGTCCAGGGCGGCGATGGCGATGCCGCTGTAGGCATCCTGCACCAGGATATCGGTGCCGCTGACAGCTATCTTCCAGCCGAGGGCCCAGTTGTCGGGGTCATTGGGGGTGACGTTGACCGTCGCATTCCGCTTGATGGCTTCGCTGCGGGCCAATAGCAAGGAAGCGTGGGCATCGCTCGCAGCGGAGCGTACCCGTTGGCTGGCAATCATTTCAGAGAAGGAGGGGATGGCGATGCTGGACAGAATCCCCACTATCACAACGACAATCAGAATCTCGATAAGGGTTATCCCTCGGAGATGGGCGGCAGGCGTGCTTGGGGCTCTCATGCTGGCTCCGTCAGGCTACCACTTGCCGGTTTTCTTGCCGGTATTTTCGATGGTCAGGTCGCCATCACCGGTCTGCGAGCCCTGGGCGGTGCATTTCCATTTGTAGCTTGAGGCCGTATGGCTTTCAGGCGTGCTGCAGTCATACTTGCCGGATAGTTCTGAGGGCTGTGAAAGGCCTAGCTTGCCCAGGGTATCGGCATATTCGCGTTTGTCCAGCAGATATTGTTCCTGCTTGTTGGCGATGGCCATCAGGAAGTTTTTCGCTGCAGTGCGATTCGCCTTGATCATGTAGCTTTGATAATTGGGGATCGCAATGCCGAGAAGGATGCCGATGATGGTTACGACAATCATCAACTCCACCAGGGTGAAGCCTCGAACTGCACGGGGTGATCTGTTGAGTGGGCGCATCATTCCTCCTTTTTCTTGGTTAATGTTAGCAGTGGCTTCGTGAGCCTCCGCGGGGTGTTGATGGACGGCGCGATATGATCGATGAACGGCGTGAATCGGCTTTCTGCCTAATGGCATACGCAGACTTGATTATGCCCGTGGGGCTTAAGTTGTGTTCGGTGTCTTTATTTTTTTTGGATGGGTTGCTATACTGATGAATTCGGTAAATTCATTTCAGGACATTTCATGGCCAACAGCGCACAAGCCCGCAAGCGCGCCCGTCAAGCTGACAAGCAGCGCGCCCACAATGCCAGCCTGCGTTCGACCCTGCGTACCGCGATCAAGCGTGTGCGCCAGGCGATCGAAGCCGGCGACAAGACCGCCGCCCAGAGCGTTTTCCAGCAGTCCGTGTCGGTTATTGACCGCATTGCCGACAAGAAGATCATCCACAAGAACAAGGCATCCCGCTCCAAGAGCCGCCTGTCTGCCCAGATCAAGGCCCTGGCTGCCTGATCGGTCTTCAGTTTGCATAAAAATGGCGCCTGCGGGCGCCATTTTTTTTGACCTTGTCCGGTGAGAATTACTTGTTCTTGCCTTCGATGGGGCAGACGCCGTCGACGATCTGCAAATCGTTGTCCTGGGCGAAGTTGAGCATGAAGCGATAGGCCATGGGCTCGATCTCGCCGAGCCGGCCGTCCACGAACACCGCCTTTTCGCCGTTGTAGTCGCCGGGGCCGACGTAGGGGGAGTACTTCATCTTGCGTTCCGCTCCAAAGGCGGACATGACGCCGCACAGGCGCTCAGCCCAGTCGCTGGGCCGGAATTTCCTTCCTTCCTTGGTGAGTCCAATGATGATGAAGGTGGTCGATTCTGGCGTCGTCATTGTTACACTCTGCTGGTGCTATGCCGCTGGGGAGGTGCATTTTACCAGATGCGACATGGCTGTGGCGGAAATGCTGGGCGCAGGGGGAGGGGAAGGCAAAGCGGCGCGTTGATTTTAGAACAATGGCTGCATATACTGGAATTGTCCTCTTGGCTGGAATATGAATTCATGCAGCCTCTCCTGGTGACGAAATATGAGTTCACGATACGCACCCGCAATGGGGCGATTGTCGAGGGATTGTCCATCCAGGGGCGGGACGAGGAAGATGCCCGGCGAAAACTGGCCCAGATGTATAGGGAGTGCGAGGTTCTCGAGTCCCGGGGTGTCAAGGCCAGTTTGAGCGGACGCGGCAATCACCCCGTCAGTTACGAGGAGGTGATGGACTTGATCGTTTCCGGCCAATCGGGTGGGAATTAGCCCCGGAAAGGCTTAAAGGTAGCCGTAACCCTTCAACTCTTCATGCAGCGCCAGGTAGTCGTGGGCGCCGGCGCTGGATGGGTTGTGGCGGAAGACATCCCGGTTGAGGGAGGGGCTTTCCGCCACGGTGACATTTTCCGAAATGACCGTTTGGCAAACCTCGTCGCCGTAGCGCTCCAGCAGGCGGTGGCGGACATCCTCGCTCATGCGCCGCCGGCGGTCGAAGCGGGTGAGCAGGTAGCGGCGCTCGACCCGACGTTTCAATACCGGTTCCAGTACCTGCAGCGTGCGGGCGATATGGTCGGCGGCCTGCAGGGACAGGTAGTCGGTGGAAACCGGAACGAGCAGCAGGTCGCTGGCGAAAATGGCGTTGAGGGCCAGGACGCCGATGTAGGGGCAGCAGTCGATCAGCGTGGTGCCGGGGGCGGCGCCTTCCTCCAGGGCCTCCAGGCCAAGCCGCAGCTTGTTGAGAATGGCCGGACCCTTGCCGAAAATGGAATCCACCTTGATGAGCTGCTGGTGGGCCGGGATGAGATGGCCGATGGATTCCCACTCCACCCGCAGGTCGGCCAAGGAGCGTCCGTCCTGGTAGAAGGCGAAGAGACTGTTGCCGGCTTCGGTGGGCGCTTTGCCGTGGATGCTCGACAGGTGGCCCTGGGGGTCGAGATCCAGAAGGAGCGGCGTGCCGCCGGAACGCTGCAGGGCGGCGGCGAGATTGAGGGCGGTGGTGGTTTTTCCGACACCGCCTTTCTGGTTGAAAACGGCGATCCGCATGATTCAGCCTCTTATGTACAAGGTGCTATTTTTCTCTTAACATTGACACTTCTGCAACTCCGCGCAAGATATTTTTTGCGCGGTTGTGGTCGTTCCGGCGGCAATGGCCGCCGTTTTAGTTTCGGCCGCCACTTTCGTGGCCTTGCGTCGGCCTCGCCGGCATGGGCCATCGCTGAAGTTGGCGTTTCGCTTTCAGGTGGATGCCCATGTCCCACATCATGAACACCTACGCCCGGTTGCCGGTGGCCTTCAGCCACGGTCAAGGCTGCCGGATCACGGATACCGAGGGGAAAGTCTATCTCGACGCCCTGTCCGGTATCGCCGTTTCCACCCTGGGCCATGCCCATCCGAAACTGGTGGCGGCGATCGCTGCCCAGGCCGGGCGCTTGCTCCATACTTCCAACCTGTATCAGATCCGCGAGCAGGAAGAGCTTGCCGACCGGCTGGCGGCCCTTTCCGGCATGGAAGAAGTCTTCTTCTGCAATTCCGGTTGCGAGGCCAACGAGGCGGCCATCAAGCTGGCCCGCTACTACGGACACAAAAAAGAGATCGAGATGCCGACGATCATCGTCATGGAGAAGGCCTTCCACGGCCGTACCATGGCGACCCTGTCGGCCACCGGCAACCGCAAGACCCAGGCCGGCTTCGAGCCGCTTGTCCACGGGTTCCTGCGGGTCCCCTACAACGATCTGGATGCCATCCGGGCGGTGGCGGAGCATCATCAGAACATCGTCGCCGTCATGGTCGAAATCGTCCAGGGCGAGGGCGGTATCAATCTGGCTTCCGTCGAATTCCAGCGGGGCCTGCGCCAGTTGTGCGACGAGCAGGAATGGCTCCTGATCTGCGACGAGGTCCAGTGCGGCATGGCCCGCACCGGCAAGTGGTTCGGCTACCAGCATGCCGGCATCCAGCCCGACATCGCCACCTTGGCCAAGGGCCTGGGTTCGGGTGTCCCGATCGGTGCCTGTCTGGCAGGCGGCAGGGCGGCCGGCCTGTTCGGGCCGGGTAACCACGGTTCCACCTTTGGCGGCAATCTCCTGGCCTGTACCGCGGCCCTGACCACCATCGCCACCATCGAACAGGACGGGCTGATGGCCCGGGCCGAGCGCATCGGCACCCTGCTGCGGCAGAGTTTCAAGGAAGCATTCGCCGGAACGCCGGGCGTGACGGATATCCGCGGCCAAGGCCTCATGATCGGCATCGAGCTGGATCGCCCCTGCGGCCAGTTGGTGCAAAAGGGCCTCGAGGCGGGCCTCCTCATCAACGTCACTGCCGACAAGGTGGTGCGCCTCCTGCCGCCGCTGATTTTCGGCGAAGGGGAAGCCAGGGAGTTGGTGGAGCGTCTGGTGCCCCTCATCAAGGATTTCCTGTCGGCCTGATCCCAAAATGACCATCAAGCACTTTCTGCAATTCAAGGATTTTACCCGGGAGGAGTTCGAATATCTGTTCGAACGGACCGGCTGGATCAAGAACGAGTTCAAGTCCTTCCGCCAATACTGGCCCCTGGTGGACCGTACCCTGGTGATGATTTTCGAGAAGGCCAGCACCCGCACCCGCCTCTCCTTCGAGGCCGGCATGCAGCAGCTGGGCGGTTCTGCCATCTATCTCAATACCCGCGATTCCCAGCTCGGGCGGGGTGAACCGGTGGAAGATGCTGCCCAGGTGATTTCCCGCATGAGCGACCTGGTGATGATCCGCACTTTCGAGCAGGACATCATCGAGCGCTTTGCTGCCAATTCCCGGGTGCCGGTGATCAACGGGCTCACCAACGAGTACCACCCCTGCCAGATCATGGCGGATATCTATACCTACATCGAACACCGGGGCTCCATCAAGGGCAAGACCGTGGCCTGGGTGGGCGACTCCAACAACATGTGCAATACCTGGCTGCAGGCCGCCGAAGTGCTGGATTTCAAGGTCCACGTGTCGACTCCGCCGGGCTACGAGATCGAGCCGGAGCGGGCCGGACTCCACGGCACCGGCCATTTCGAGCAATTCGCCGATCCCATGGACGCTTGCCGGGGCGCCGACCTGGTGACCACCGACGTGTGGACCTCCATGGGCTTCGAGGCCGAGAACGATGAGCGCATGAAGGACTTTGCCGATTGGCGGGTGGATAGCGACATGATGCGGGTCGCCCATGGTGATGCCCTGTTTATGCACTGCCTGCCGGCACACCGGGGCGAGGAAGTCACCGCCGAAGTGATCGACGGGCCGCAGTCGGTGGTATGGGACGAAGCCGAGAACCGGCTCCACGTCCAGAAGGCTTTGATGGAATATCTGCACCTCGGAAGAGTGGGCAGGATTGAAACGAAATAAGGAAGCGAACATGAGCGACGTCAAGAAGGCCGTCCTGGCCTATTCCGGTGGTCTCGATACCTCGGTCATTCTGAAGTGGCTGCAGGACACCTATGAGTGCGAAGTGGTGACCTTCACCGCCGACCTGGGCCAGGGCGAGGAACTCGAGCCGGCCCGAGCCAAGGCCCTGAAGTTCGGCATCAAGCCGGAAAACATCTTCATCGACGACCTGCGGGAGGAGTTCGTCCGCGACTTCGTCTTCCCCATGTTCCGCTGCAACACCGTCTATGAAGGCGAGTACCTGCTCGGCACCTCCATCGCCCGTCCGCTGATCGCCAAGCGCCTCATCGAGATCACCAATCTCACCGGCGCCGACGCCATTTCCCATGGCGCCACCGGCAAGGGCAACGACCAGGTCCGCTTCGAACTGGGCGCCTACGCCTTGAAGCCGGGCGTCAAGGTCATCGCCCCGTGGCGCGAATGGGACCTCCTGTCCCGGGAAAAGCTCCTGGCCTATGCCGAGAAGCACGGCATTCCCGTCGAGATGAAGCACAAGCAGGGCGGTTCCCCGTACTCCATGGATGCCAACCTGCTGCACATCTCCTACGAAGGCCGCCACCTGGAAAACCCCGCCGCCGAGGCGGAGGAGTCCATGTGGCGCTGGACGGTGTCGCCGGAAGCGGCTCCTGACCAGGCCGAATACCTGGACATCGAATTCGAGAAGGGCGACATCGTGGCCCTGAACGGCACCAAGATGACTCCGGCCCAAGTCCTGACCAAGCTCAACGAGCTGGGCGGCAAGCACGGCATCGGCCGCCTGGATCTGGTGGAAAACCGCTACGTCGGCATGAAATCCCGGGGCTGCTACGAAACCCCGGGGGGCACCATCATGCTCCGTGCCCACCGTGCCATCGAGTCTGTCTGCCTGGACCGGGAAGTCGCCCACCTGAAGGACGACCTCATGCCCCGCTACGCCAGCCTGGTCTACAACGGCTACTGGTGGAGCCCGGAACGCAAGGCCCTGCAGGTCCTCATCGATCACACCCAGCAGACCGTCAACGGCTGGGTCCGGGTCAAGCTCTACAAGGGCAACGTGATCGTCGTGGGCCGGGATTCCAAGACCGATTCCCTGTTCGACCCGACCATCGCCACCTTCGAGGACGATGCCGGCGCCTACGACCAGAAGGATGCGGGCGGCTTCATCAAGCTCAACGCCCTGCGCATGCGCATCGCCGCCAACCTGGACGCCCGCAGGAACAAGGGCTGATCATGGAAGGTGGCTTGTTGTTCGGCTTCACCGAAGAGCAGATCTCCGATTTCGGGGTCACCTTCGGGCTTGGCGGGCTCATGCTGTACATGCTGTTCATCATCGGCGAGATCGCCTGGAAGTCGAAAGCTGGCAAGACCGGCACTTTCGTATTGTTTTTCGTGCTGTCCTTCGGCATGGTGGGCTTCATTGCCAAGTCCATCATCCAAAAGATTTGGGGTATTTGAAATGTCTCAGTTCGACAACGTTTCCGTGGTCAAGAAGGCCAATGTCTTTTTCGACGGCAAGTGCGTCAGCCACACCGTCCAGTTCGCCGACGGCAGCAAGAAGACCGTCGGCGTCATCCTGCCGTCCTCCCTGACCTTCAATACCGCCGCCCCGGAAATCATGGAAGGCGTCGGCGGCTCCTGCCGCGTCAAGCTCAAGGGCGAGAGCGAGTGGAAGACCTACGGCGCAGGCCAGTCCTTCAACGTGCCGGGCAATTCCAGCTTCGAGATTGCCTGCGACGAGCCGTACCACTACGTCTGCCATTTCGGGTAATCGCCATGCCGAGCTTCGACTTTACTTCCGAAGCCGACATGGTGGCGTTGAAGAACGCCATCGATGTCGCGGCTCGGCAGATCGAAAACCGCTACGACTTCAAGGGAACCTCGGCCAAGGTCGAGTTGAACGAGAAGGACAGCATCATCACCCTGCATGGCGACTCCGACTTCCAGCTTGGCCAGATCAAGGACATCCTTTTTCCGGCCATGGAAAAGAAGGAGACCGAGAGCACCAAGCGCCTCGATCAGCAGCCCGTGCAGAAGGTCTCGGGCAACAAGGTCAAGCAGGAGCTCAAGATCAAGCTGGGCATCGAGACCGAGCTGGCCAAGAAAATCGTCAAGATGATCAAGGACTCCAAGATCAAGGTCCAGGCATCCATCCAGGGCGACGCGGTGCGCGTCCAGGGCGCCAAGCGGGACGATCTCCAGGAATGCATTGCCCTGGTCAAGAAGTCGATCACCGATTTTCCGATCAAGTACGGCAATTTCCGGGATTGATTCTGGAAGCGTCCAACTAAGAGACGGGGCCTACGGGCCCCGTTTCCGTTCCTGTATTCCGCCGATCCATACCGAATAGAGCTGATCGGCCAGCCGGCGCATATTCGGCAGCTTGGCCCCGATGTCCTCCAGCATCTGCTCCCGGGTCTGGACGCTGGGCTGGCGGGCGCAGGCGGCGATTTCCCCAGCGCCGTGGCTGGCCCAGGCAGCGATCATTTCCGGGGTCATCTCCACGTGGCACTGCATGGCCAGGTGGGGCCCCAGGACGAATATCTGGTTGGCGCAGTAGCCGTTGCCCAGAATGCGGGCGGCCCCCGGCGGGATGCTGAAGGTTTCTCCGTGCCACTGGAAGACGGTGGCGGTCTGGCCGGCCTGTTCGCCGAGCCAGTGTCGGGAGATGCCATCGCTTTCCGCCTTGCCTTCCCCCCAGCCGATTTCCTTGACTGGATTCCGCGCCACCTGGCCGCCCATGGCTTTGCTCATCAACTGCCCTCCCAGGCAGTGGCCGATCACCGGAATGCCCTGGGCGGCAGCGTCGCGGATGAGGGTGCAGGCCGGCTCGATCCAGGGCAGGGGATCGTTCACGCTCATGGGCCCCCCCAGGAAACAGAGGCCGGCATAGGCGTTGGCAGCGGCCGGCACCGGCTCGCCCTCGTCGATGGCGACCAGCCGCCAGGGAATGCCGTGCCTTTCCAGGAATATGGCAAAATAGCCCGGACCTTCGATCGGAGAGTGGCGCAATATGGCGACAGGACGCATGGCGGGAAGATTGAGTCGGAAAAGGCGGCTTCATTTTATGCTTCTTGCCGGGTGTGGCCTATTGCCGGCGGTTGCCATGGCCGTGGACGTGGGATTGGCCGGCGTGACCGGCAGCAAGGCCATGGTGATGATCGACGGCGGCCCGCCCCAATCCCTGGCTGTCGGGCAAGCCGTCGATGGCGTCAAGCTGCTTTCCATCCAGGGCGATCAGGCCCTGTTCGATGTCCAGGGCAAGAAACGCCCCCTGCGGGTCGGCCAGCACGCCGTCGGCAACGGCGGCAACGGCGATAGTGGCGGCAAGGTGGTGCTGGCGGCGGATGCCCAGGGCCACTTCGTCACCACCGGCACCGTCAACGGCGTCTCCGTGCAGTTCCTGGTGGATACCGGCGCCACCATGATTTCCCTGGGGGCCGCGGACGCCCGGCGGATCGGCCTCGATGGAAATCAAGGCCAGCGGGGCGTTACCCAGACGGCCAACGGTCAGGCGATGGTTTCCCGGGTCAAGCTCGATACAGTACGCATCGGCGACATCTCGTTGCACAATGTCGATGCCCTCATTCACCAGAACGACATGCCCGTCGCCCTGCTCGGCATGAGTTTCCTCAACCGGATGGAAATGCAGCGGGACGGCGGCAGCATGACATTAAGAAAACGATTTTAGGAGAAGCAAATGCCCCAACGTGACCACGAAATAACTCTGCTGCGGAAAGAGCTGGAACTGCTGATGGGGGAACGGCAGCTGCTGCTCCAGGTGGCCGGCGCCTCGGCGGCGCTCATCGCCGGCCTGGACAGCCAGCGCCTGCCGGTGGGGGCGGTGGAAGCGGCCGATGTGGTTGCCACATCCATCAACCTGCTGCCCGAGGAAACCCTGCGGGATGCCCTCAACTCCATTCATGCCCACGTGGAAATCGAGGAGAAGCCGAGGGCAGTAAACGGGCGGGCATGAATCTCGACCTCCAGTGCCTGCGGGCGAGCCTGCTGCCTGAGCCGGGGGAGAGCCACTTCGTCCTGGAGGATGGGGCCGACGGCGTGCCGCTGACGCCCGCCGCGGTCCTTTTTCCCATCGTCCAGCGGGAGGGTGAGCACACCGTTCTGCTCACCCAGCGTACCGCGCACCTCAGGGATCACCCGGGCCAGGTCAGCTTTCCCGGGGGGCGGGTGGAGACCGTCGACCCATCCCCCGCCCATACTGCCTTGCGGGAAACTGCCGAGGAAATCGGGCTGGGGCCTGCCCACATCGAGATCCTCGGATTCCTGCCGGAATACCGGACCAGTACCGGCTTCCGGATTACGCCGGTGGTCGGGCTGGTGACGCCACCTTTCGAATTGCAGGCCGATCCCTTCGAGGTGGCCGAAGTATTCGAGGTGCCTCTCGCCTTCCTGCTTGATCCCGCCAATCACCAACGCCAAACGATGGAGTATCGGGGAGCGCAGCGGCAATTCTATGCCATGCCCTATGGCGAGCACCTGATATGGGGTGCCACTGCCGGGATGATCCGTTCCCTTTTCGAGCGCTTGGATGCAGCCGGCCAGATGCAGGGCGTCGATAGATGTGGTATTGTGCGCTGCAGCATTTCCCGGTAGCTGCCCATTGAGGCATACGTCCCTTCATCCATGAGTCTTCTTTCGTTGATCGCCGTCTTCCTGCTCGAGCAGTTGAAGCCCTTGCCCTATCGCCGCTTGGTGGCCAATCCGGTCGGGGCCTTGGCCGACTTCGCCGAGGCGCGGCTCAATGCCGGCGAGTACCGGCATGGTGTCCTGGCCTGGGCGGCGGTCGTGCTGCCGCCGGTGCTGCTGACGGCAGGCCTCTATGTGGCCCTCTACCGCCTGAATCCCCTGCTTGCCTTGGTGCTCAACGTCGTAGTGCTCTACCTGACCATGGGGTTCCGGCAGTTCAGCCACCACTACACTGAGATCCAGTTGGCGCTGCGCCTCGGCGACCTGGAACGGGCCCGCCAGTTGCTGGCGGAGTGGCAGGGCCGTCCGACCGCCGACCTCGGTTCCGGCGACGTGGCGCGGCTAGCCATCGAAAACGCCTTGATTGCCTCCCATCGCCACGTCTTCGCCGTGCTGGTCTGGTTCATCCTATTGCCCGGCCCCTGCGGTGCCGTCCTGTACCGGCTGTCGGCTCTGGTAGCCGAGCGCTGGCGGGGCAATCCGAATCTGGGCCGCAGCGATTTCGCCAAGTTCTCCCTGCGGGCTTTCAGACTCATCGAATGGCTGCCGCTGCGGGCTACCGCCGCTGCTTTTGCCATCGTCGGCGACTTCGAGGACGCGGTCTATTGCTGGCGCACCCAGGCCGGCCTGTGGCCCGACCGGGATATCGGCATCGTGCTCGCCAGCGGTGCCGGCGGCCTCGGCGTCCAACTCGGCATGCCGGTGGTGCAGAGCGGCGAAGTCACCGATCGCTCCGAGCTGGGTATCGGCGAGCCGGCCGACGTGGATTTCATGCAGAGCGCCGTCGGGCTGGTCTGGCGGGCCATTCTGCTCTGGATGTTGCTGCTTTTCTTGTTGGGGCTCGCCAGCTTGGTGGGCTGACAATTTTTCACAGGAGGTTCTTCGTATGACTAAAGAAGTCGTTGTTCTCTCCGCAGTCCGTTCCGCCGTCGGTGCCTTCGGCGGTTCCCTGAAGGATATGGAGCCGGCCGAGCTGGGCGGCGTCGTCGTCAAGGAAGCCATTGCCCGCTCCGGTGTCGATCCCAAGCAGATCACCTTCGCCACCGTCGGCAACTGTATCCCCACCGAATCCCGCTATCCCTACGTGGCCCGCGTCGCCACCATCCAGGGCGGCATGTCCATGGATTCCGTCGCCTTCGCCGTAAACCGCCTGTGCGGCTCCTCCCAGCAGGCCATCGTCAGCTGCGCCCAGGCCATCATGATGGGCGACGCCGAATTCACCCTGGCCGGCGGCGTCGAAGTCATGTCCCGCGGCGCCTACCTCCTGCCGGCCCTGCGCTCCGGCGCACGCATGGGCGACACCAAGGCCATCGACGCCATGGTGGCGGTCCTCACCGATCCCTTCGGCGCTGGCCATATGGGTATCACCGCCGAGAACCTCGCCACCAAGTGGGGCATCTCCCGGGAAGAGCAGGACGCCTTCGCCCTCGAATCCCAGAAGCGCGCCGCCGCCGCCCAGGCCGCCGGCCGCTTCAAGGGCGAGATCGTCCCCATCACCTTCCAGACCCGGAAGGGCGACGTGGTATTCGACGCCGACGAACATCTGAAGCCGGGCACCACCCTGGAATCCCTGGTCAAGATGAAGCCCGCCTTCAAGAAGGACGGCACGGTTACCGCCGGCAACGCCTCCGGCATCAACGACGCCGCCGCCTTCCTGGTCCTGGCCGATGCCGCCAAGGCGGCCGCTGCCGGCCACAAGCCCCTCGCCCGCCTGGTGGCTTACGCCATCTCCGGCGTGCCCAGCGAGCTCATGGGCGAAGGCCCGATCCCGTCCACCAAGCTCGCCTTGAAGAAGGCCGGCTTGACCCTGGACCAGATCGACGTGGTCGAATCCAACGAAGCCTTTGCCGCCCAGTCCATCACCGTGGCCCGGGGCCTCGACCTCGACCCGGCCAAGACCAACCCCAATGGCGGGGCCATCGCCCTGGGCCACCCGGTTGGCGCCACTGGCGCGGTCATCGTCACCAAGCTTCTGCACGAGCTGCAGCGCACGGGCGGCCGCTACGGCCTGGCTACCATGTGCATCGGCGGCGGCCAGGGCATCACCACCATCTACGAACGGATCTGACAGCAGTTTCGTTCGGAGAAACTGAAGCCCGGCGGAGCGATCCGCCGGGCTTTTCATTTGCACCAAATTCGGCTGGCCGGCTCTAAATCAGAGTTTCTTCGCCAGGAATTGTGGTGACTTATTGTGTCGGCATGTGTCTCGACGCAGGCTTGGTGTTCCTTTCGGATTCCCGAACCAACGCTGGCGTCGACCACATCAATACCTTTCGCAAGATGCACTTGTTCGATCGCCCCGAGGATCGGATCCTGGTGTTGATGACCGCGGGCAATCTTGCCATCAGCCAGTCGGTGGTCAATACCCTGCGGGAACGATTGGAGTCCAAGCGGCGCATGAACTTCAACAAGGTCCCGAACCTGTTCGAGGCGGCCAAGCACGTGGGCGACTGCCTGCGGGAGGTCCATGACCGAGACGCCCACTACCTGAAGAACCTGGGGGTCGACTTCTCGGCGTCCTTCCTGCTGGGCGGACAGATCAAGGAAGAGGAGCCGCGTCTTTTCAACATCTACGCGGCGGGCAATTTCATCGAGGCCACCCGGGAAACGCCCTATTTCCAGATCGGCGAATCGAAATACGGCAAGCCCATCATCGACCGGGTCATCACCAGCGGCACCTCCCTCAACGAAGCCGCCAAGTGCGCCCTGATTTCCATGGACTCGAGCATCCGCTCGAATCTCTCGGTGGGGATGCCCCTGGACCTTTTGATCTACGAGCGGGATGCCCTGACGGTGGCGCACCAGGTGACCATCAACGAGGACAGCGCCTACTTCAATCAGATCCGCAGGCTGTGGGGAAACCGCCTGCGGGAGGCCTTCACCGAACTGCCCGAGCCCGATTGGGAGAATATCAACCTGACGGCAGAGACCCTGCGCCAGAATCCGGGCGCGAGCCAGAAACGCCGCGAGAGGGATTGAGGCGGCCGGCCCGGGGACAGCCGACGCCCGTTTACGCTAGACTGGCGGGTTTCCAATGCCGGCAAGCTGTGCTACGCGCACCGCTGCGCCTTTCGATCCGAAACCGTGTCTCGATCTTCCCCCGTGCCGCCTGATCTTCCCCTGGTCGCCGTCGTTGGCGGCGGGCCGGCGGGGCTGATGGCGGCCGAGGTCTTGGCCGCCGGCGGGGTTCGGGTCGCCCTCTTCGATGCCATGCCTTCGGTCGGCCGCAAGTTCCTCATGGCCGGCAAGGGCGGCATGAACATCACCCATTCCGAGCCCCGGGATCTTTTCCTGGCCCGCTACGGGGCGCGCCGGCCCCGGCTCGAGCCTCTTCTCGATGCCTTCGGCCCCGAGGCCCTGCGCTCCTGGCTTGGGGAGTTGGGCATCGATACATTCACCGGAACCTCCGGCCGCGTCTTTCCTACCGACATGAAAGCTGCGCCGCTCCTGCGCGCCTGGCTTTACCGTCTGCGGGCCGCCGGGGTGGAATTCCACATGCGACACCGTTGGTGCGGCTGGGAAGGGAGGCGGCTGCGCTTCCAGGCGCCGGAGGGAGAGCGGCTCGTAAGCGCGGATGCCCTGGTGCTGGCCCTGGGAGGCGGCAGCTGGCCGCAGCTGGGTTCCGATGGTCGGTGGACGGCTCCGCTGCAGGAGCGGGGAATCCCGATCCTCCCTCTGCGGCCCGCCAATTGCGGCTTCGATACAGCCTGGAGCGAGCACTTCCGTCTCCGTTTCGCCGGGCAGCCGGTCAAGCCGGTGATTGCCAGCATTGACAACTTCAGCCAGCAGGGCGAATTCAACATCACCGCCACCGGCGTCGAGGGGGGGCTGATCTACGCCTTGTCGGCCCGGTTGCGGGACGAGATTGAGGCCCGCGGCACCGCCGTCCTGCATCTCGACCTGGCGCCGGGGCGAAGCCTGGAGCGCCTGGAGGCGGACTTGAGCCGGCCCCGGGGGCGGGATTCCCTGGCCAACCATCTGCGCCGCCGGGCCGGGATCGAGGGCGTCAAGGCCGGCCTCCTGCGGGAAGTCGTACCGTCCCGGGCCCTGGATACCCCGGCCGGGCTCGCCGCCGCCATCAAATCCCTGCCCCTCAAGATCGTTGCTCCGCGCCCCTTGGGGGAGGCCATCAGCTCCGCCGGGGGAGTGGCTTTCGAAGCCCTTGAAGGAAGTCTCATGCTGCGGGAACTGCCCGGGGTATTCTGCGCCGGCGAAATGCTCGACTGGGAAGCGCCCACCGGCGGCTATCTCCTCACTGCCTGCTTCGCCAGCGGCCGGGCGGCCGGACAGGGAACGCTGGCCTGGCTGACGGCGGGGCGGCCAGGGCTGGAAAACCGCCTGGATGATGCCTGACGTCGTCGGGCACGGCGGCTTCGCCATCGACCACCGGGACTGCTGATCCTTCAACCAGGCAGCATTGCCCGGGAAAGCTCTCGCCGCTCGCTGCGGCTCTCCTGCAAGACAGCCAAGGCCAACGGGAAATCGAGGTTCGACAGGTGCCTGTCCATGGCCCTGTAGTCTTTTCCCAAGGCCGGTTGCAGCAGCCCCGCGGATTCCCGGAAGAGGGCCGGGGCCCGCATGTCGTCATGGGCCAGCAGGACTTCCAGTTCCTCCAGGCAGTGGCGTACCGCAGCCCAGTCGATGTCGGACGGGGATTCCTGCAGGCCATCCGCCGGCCCCCGGGTCGGGGCGGGAAGCCATTTGAGGAGCGTCGAATAGAGGGATTCCGGATCGACGGGCTTGGCCACATGATCGCTCATGCCGGCCGCCAGGCAGCGCTCCCGATCCTCCTCCCGGACGTTGGCGGTCATGGCCAGGATGGGGGTGGCGCCGTGGCCGGGCAGGGCGCGGATTAGCCGGGAGGCTTCCAGGCCGTCCATGACGGGCATCTGGATGTCCATGAGGATGAGCCGGTAGGCGTTCTGGCTGGCCATTTCCACCGCTTGCCGGCCATTGTCGGCCAAGTCCGCAGCCAGACCCACGGCATTGAGGAGGTCGAGGGCGACTTCCCGGTTGATCGGGTTGTCCTCCGCCAGCAGGAGGCGCGCGCCGCGGATATGCCGGAACAGGGATTGTTCGGGATCGGTGCCGGCGGGAGGGGGGCGGAGCGGCTGGGATTGGCTGCGGCCGAGGCGGGTGGTGAACCAGAAGGTGCTGCCCTGGCCGGGCGCGCTGTCGACACCGATTTTCCCGCCCATCAGGGTAGCCAGGCGGCGGCTGATGGCAAGCCCCAGGCCGGTGCCACCGTAGCGGCGGGTGGTTGAGCTGTCGGCCTGTTCGAAGGCCTCGAAGAGCCGGGTTTGGGCCTCGGGGGCGATGCCGATGCCGGTGTCCCGGACCTCGAAGCGCACCAGGATTTCCCCTTCTTCTTCGCCTAGCCAGCGGGCGGCCAGGATGATGCCTCCCCGTTCGGTGAATTTCACCGCGTTGCCGAGGAAGTTGAGCAGAATCTGGCCCAGCCGGAGGGCATCGCCCCGCAGCAGGGCCGGCAGGCGCGGATCGATTTCCCGGACCAGGCCCAAGTCCTTGTATTCGATCCTTTCCGCGACCAGGGCGACGGCGTTGTCGAAAACCCGCGCCAGCTCGAAATCCGCCTGCTCGAGGGTGAGCTTGCCGGCCTCCACCTTGGAGATGTCCAGGATGTCGTTGATGATGCTGAGGAGATGCTGGGCCGCTTCCGATACCTTGCCGAGCCGGGCCTTCATGGCCGGATCGTCGGTAGCCCGCCACGCCTGGTGGGTGAGGCCGATGATGGCGTTCATCGGGGTGCGGATCTCATGGCTGACGTTGGCGACGAAGGCGCTTTTCGCCCGGCTGGCCTCCTCGGCCGCGTCCTTGGCGGCGGCCAGGGCAGCCTCGGCCCGGCGGCGCATGACGATGCGCCAGAGATCGTTGCCGATGAGCTGCAACTCGTGCAGGTCGGATTCGTCGTAGCCGCTGGGCTTGTTGCCGACGCCCAGGACCATGCGGACCCGGCCGTTCTCGATGACCGGCACCCCCATGTGGCGCAGGATGGGGACGTGGCCTTCCGGATAGCCGCGGCGGTGGGCCACGCCGCGATAATCGTTGTGCAGGACCGGTCGCCCGGCGGAAATGGTTTCCGCCCAGATGCCGGCCTGGGAAACCGGGTGGTGCTGCTCCTGGGGCGCCTGGCAGAGCTCCCGGGTGCCGGTGGACCAGGTGACGAATTCCAGGTTTTCCTGGTCGTCATTGACGAAAAGCAGGTAGGCGACCTGGCTGCCGGTCAGGCGCACCGCTTCATCGATACCCTGTTGCAGCAGAGCCCTTTCGTCCAGCTGGTCGGCCTTCTGGCTCATGGCAAACATGGCCTGCAGGCGGGAGTCGCTGATCATCAGGCGGTGGTTGGCCGCTTTCAGTTCATTGGTCCGCTCGGCCACCAGGTCCTCCAGATGGTGGCGATATTGATCCAGTTCGGCGCCGATGCGCTTTCTTTCGGTGATGTCTTCCTTGATCGCCAGGTAATGGGTGATGCGCCCGTCCGGCTGGCGTACCGGGGAGACGTGGGCGAACTCGTAATAGATTTCGCCATCCTGCCGGCGGTTGATGAACTCGCCTTTCCATGACTGCCCGGCCTGCAGGGATTGCCACAGGGAGGCATAGTTTTCCGGCGGGGTCCGGCCGGACTGGAGGAAGCGCGAATTCTCACCGAGCACTTCATCCCGCCGATAGCCCGCGACTTCGAGGAAGGCATCGTTTACATACTCGATGCGGGCCTCCCGGTCGGTGATGACGACGCTGTGGGGACTCTGGTCCACCGCCAGCATGAGCTTGCGCAGCTGCTCCTCGGCCTGGCGCTGCTCGGTGACGTCGGCGACGTAGGCGAGCACCAGGGGTTCGTCGTCGAGGCGGATGGTTTCTGCTGAAATGCAGACCCGGCGCGGCTGGCCTTCCCGATTGCGCCAGACCGTCTCGTAGTCCCGGACGGCGCCCTTCCGCTCCAGGCACTCCCGCCAGTGGAGGCGGCTGGCTTCGTCGGGCCACAGGCCCGCGTCCACCGAGGTTCGGCCCATCAATTCCTGGCGCGACCAGCCGAAGATCTGGGCGTAGCGGTCATTGATGTCCAGGTAGGAGCCGTCGCTGACGCGGGTGATGGAAATGGCCACCGGGCTGGCACGGAAGGCGACCTGGAAGCGCTCCTGGAGCTTGCGGGATTCGTCTTCGGCCAGGGCCCGTTCCTGCAGGACGACTTCGCGATGCCAGGTGCTGTTGATGATCTCGAGGCCCAGCCTTTCCATCAGGCGATGCTGGCTGACGACGCCCACCACCAGGCCTTCGGCATCGATCACCGGCATGTGGCGGCAAGCCAGCCGGGTCATCTGTTCTACGGCTTCGGCCACCAAGGCGGAATGGGACACTGCATGCACCGGGGTGCTCATGGCTTGGCGCAGGGTGATGGCGCCGGGGTCGATCCCCGATGCCAGCAACCGGGTTGCGTCCCGCTCCGTGACGATGCCGATGGCCCTCTGCCTTTCCGTGACCAGGAGATAGTCCCAGTGGTTGTTCACCATCCACGCCACGGCTTCGGAGACGGGCTGGTCCGGGGGCAGCCCGGGGATTTCCCGGTCCATGACCGCCGCGAGGTTGCGGACGCTGCGGAACACGTCCAGTCCAAGATGGGTGCGGAAGTCCGTCTCGCTCACGATGCCGGCCGTCTGGCCGGCCAGGTCGACCACCACCAGATGCCGGCAGCCATGGTCCCGCAGGAGCAGGGCGGCGGAGCGGAAATCGAGGTCGGCGGGGGCGGTCAGCACCGGAGAGCTCATGACATCGGCGACCGGCTGTCCGCCGCTGCGGCGGTCATGGAGCAGCAGTACGGCATCCCGTTCGGTGATGATGCCGAGGGGGCGGCGATCCGTTCTCTGCACCACCAGGCAGGAAAGGCGCCTTGCCGCCATCAGGTGGATGGCTTCCTCCGACCGGCACTCCGGGGCGACGCTCGCGACCCGGGGGGTCATGATGTCCGCCAGTTTGAGCTTGGTGATGGGGGTCACGGGCAAAGGCGCCGGAGGCGAGGGCTCAAGACCCTGGATGGCGCCGGGGCGCCCCCCGGCGTCCGGAAGTCATTCGCCATCGCCGTAGCGTTCGGCGATGGACTGGAAATGGTCGAAATGCTTGAGAAACGCATCCACCACATCGGGGTCGAAATGGCCGCCCCGCTCGCCCGCGATGATGTCCCGTGCCGTATCGAAAGGCATCGGCGGCTTGTAGACCCGGCGGGTGATCAGGGCGTCAAAGACATCGGCCAGGGCCATCAGACGGGCGGAGACCGGAATCTGGTCGCCCTCGAGGCCTTCCGGATAACCACGGCCGTCCCACTTCTCGTGATGGTAATGGGCGATTTCCTTGGCGATGGCGAGAAATTCCACCGGTTTGGCCGCATCCCGCTCGGCCTGGGCGATGGCTTCGGAACCCAGGCTGGAGTGGGTCTTCATGATCTCCCACTCTTCCGGCGTCAGCTTGCCGGGCTTCAAGAGGATATGGTCGGGAATGCCGACCTTGCCGATATCGTGGAGGGGGGCCGATTTCGCCAGGGCTTCGATGGTGCGCTCGGTGAGGTAGGCCGAGAAGCGGGGGTTGGGTTGCAGGCCCCGGGCCAGGGTGAGGACGTACTCCTGGGTCCGGCGCAGATGGTTGCCGGTTTCCGGGTCCCGGGTCTCCGCCAGGCGGGCGAGGGCGTGGATGCTCACTTCCTGGATGAGCTGGTTCTCGCTCATGCGCCGGGCCACTTCGGCCTCCAGATAACTGTTCTGGTTCTTGAGCCAGTCCCGGGCGTACTTGACCTCGAGCTGGGCCCGTACCCGGGCCATGACGATGGCCGGCCGCAGGGGCTTGGTGATGTAATCCACAGCGCCGCAGTCGAGGCCATGCTCCTCTTCCTCGGTGGAGTCCATGGCGGTGACGAAGATGACGGGGATGTCCCGGGTCCGCAGGTCCTCCTGCAGATGGGCAAGGACAGCGTAGCCATCCATGTCCGGCATCATGACATCGAGGAGAATCAGGTCGGGCTGGGGGTCGCTGGCGGCAATCTGCAGGGCGCGCTGTCCCGAATTGGCGGCTCGCACCCGATAGGTGGGCTGCAGCAATTCACCGAGGACAGTGAGGTTTTCCGGCGTGTCATCAACAATCAGCAGGGTTGCCCGGTGTCTGTCCATCGGTCTCGTGCCTCTCCACTCGCTGGCCGAAGGGGACGGCCGCCCCACAGTGATTACGTATTATTCATATTGTTGCGTATCGCGATGGATTTTGCCATCGGGAAGTGCGGTTGCCTCAGGCAATCTCGGCGGCAATGCGCCGGTAGGCGGCAAAACGTCGTTCGTCCATGCGGCGTTCGGCAAGGGCGAGGCGCAGGGCGCAATCCGGCTCCCGGTCGTGCCGGCAGTCGCGGAAGCGGCACTGCCCGAGATAGGGCCGGAATTCCCGGAAGGCGTGTTCGAGCCCGTCCCGGTCCAGGTGGGCAAGGCCGAATTCCTGGAGGCCCGGCGAGTCGATGAGATGGCTTGACCCGTCCAGGTGGTACAGGCAGGCATGGGTGGTGGTGTGCTTGCCGGAATCGAGGGCGGCGGAGATTTCCCGGGTGGCGGCATTGGCTTCCGGCACCAGGGCATTGACCAGGGTGGATTTGCCCATCCCGGACTGCCCCACCAGGACGCTGGTGCGGCCAGCAAGGTGGAGGCGCAGATCCTCGGCGTGGGCCCGGGCGCAGAGCTCGACCACCGGATACCCGAGGCTGGCGAAGATCTGCAGCCGCTGGCGGGCCGCCGGCACGCGATCCTCCAGGTCGCACTTGTTGAGGACGATGAGGACGTCGATATCCTGGCTTTCGGCGGCGACCAGGGTGCGGGTGACCAGTTCGTCGGAGAAGGCGGGTTCGGTGGCCACCACCAGGACCACTTGGTCCACGTTGGCGGCGATCAGCTTCTGGCGGTATTCGTTGGAGCGATAGAGGAGGTTCCGGCGCGGCTGGATGGCCTCGATCACCCCCTGATCGGCGGCGGTCGGACGGAAATCCACCCGGTCGCCGCAGGCGATCTCGCTCTTTTTGCCCCGGGGAAAGCAGGGCAGGGTCGAACCGTCGGCCTGCTCCACCACATATTGCCGCCCATGGGCGGCGATCACCAGGCCGCTATCCTTCATCGGCCGGGCAACTGCTCGACACGGGTGGCGCTGGCGAAATCCCGCTCGCTGAGCCCGCCGGCGCTGTGGGTGGTGTAGCTCACCCGGACACGGGAATAGCCGACTTCGAGGTCGGGATGGTGGTCTTCCTCCCTAGCGATGTCGGCCACGGCATTGACGAAGGCCATGGCGGCGTCGAAATCCGGGAAGCGGAATTCCTTGGCGATGGCATTGCCGGATAAGGACCAGCCGGCCAGGCCCCGCAGGCGTTCGGCGATGGTGTCGGAGTTCATGGTTGTTCGCTCGTCATTGGTCGAAGCGGTAGTACTGCTGGTTGAGCCAGGCGGCCACGGCGGACTCCTGCTTGGGAATCCAGCCGGCTTTGGTCATGGCGTTGCAGGCCGCGACCCGTTGCAGGAGTTCGCGCGGGTTGGTCACCAGGCGTCCTGGCCGGGTATACATCTTGCTGCCGTCGCCGCCGTACAGGCGGGCATGGCAGGCGATGCAGCTCCTGTCGTGGAGAGCCTTGCCCAGCCTCGGGTCGGCTTTGCCCCAGGGGGCGTCGGCCAGGGCGGCGGCAGGCAGCAGGAGGGCGGCCAGGAAGACGGTCAGGCGCATGGGGAGGCCTGGAGCCGCAGGTGATCGATGCGTTCGGCGGCCGGCGGGTGGGAGTCGTAAACCAGGGAATGCAACCGGTCCGGCGTCAGGGTGGAGGCATTGTCCTCATAGAGCTTCACCAGGGCGCGGATCAGGTCTTCGGCGTTGGCGTGGCGGGCGGCATAGGCATCGGCCTCGAACTCGTGACGGCGGGAAAGCAGGCTCATCACCGGGCTGGCCGGAAAGACGAACACCGGGATGACCAGGAAAAAGAGGATGAGGGCCAGGGCCGTGTTCCGGGCGGGCACCCCGAGGCCCTCGTAGAACCAGGGAGCGTCCACCAGCTGCCCGAGGAGCCAGAGCCCGGCCAGGGAGAGGGCGAACAGGAGAATGATGCGCTTCAATACGTGGCGGTGGCTGAAATGGCCCAGTTCATGGGCCAGCACGGCCTCGATCTCGGCGGGGTGGAGACGGGAGAGCAGGGTGTCGAAGAAGACGATGCGCTTGGAGCGGCCGAAACCGGTGAAGTAGGCGTTGCCGTGGCTGGAACGCTTGGAGCCGTCCATGACGAAGAGCCCCTTGGACTGGAAGCCGCAGCGTTGCAGGAGGGCTTCGATGCGGGACTTCATCTCGCCGTCCTCGAGGGGGGAAAACTTGTTGAAGAGGGGAGCGATCCAGGTTGGGTAGATGAACAGGATCAGCAGATTGACCGCCGACCAGAACAGCCAGACGTAAAGCCACCAGCGCTCGCCCATTGCCGCCATCAGCCATAGTACGGCCAGGAGGATGGGGGTGCCGATGACAGCGGCGAGGAAGGCCTGCTTGGCGAGGTCGGAAAGAAAAAGGCGCAGGGTCATGCGGTTGAAGCCGAAACGCTCTTCCACCACGAATTGCCGGTAGAGGGCGAAAGGCAGGTCCACCAGGCCGGAAATCACCATGACGCTGAAGATCATGGCCACGCCATACCACAGGCCATCCAGCCGGGTGTCCCAGAAGGCGTGCAGGGCTGCGAGCCCGCCGCCCAGGGTGAGCCCCAGGAGGACTGCCGTTTCGGCCAGGATGGCCAACATGCCGAGGCGGGTCCTGGCGACGGTGTAGTCGGCGGCCTTCTGGTGGGCGGCCAGGGGAATGCGCTCGGCAAACAGGGCGGGCACCTGGCCGCGGTGGGCCAGGACGCAGGCCATCTGGCGCCTGGCCAGCCAGAGCCGGACGCAGAGGGTGAGAATGACTGCGGCGAGAAAGATCAGGGTGAAGCTACTGGCCATCGAGCTATGAGAAAATAATGGTTTTCGAATTTCAGGCAATTATATGGCACGCGACGCGAACAACCTCGTCTGGCTGGACATGGAAATGACCGGTCTTAACCCCGATGGCGACCGTATCCTCGAACTCGCCATCGTGGTTACCAATTCGGCCCTGGAGCTGGTGGCCGAATCGCCGGTCTGGGTTGTCCACCAGAGTGACGTTGTCCTCGACGCCATGGACGATTGGAACAAGAAAACCCATGGGCGTTCCGGCCTGCTGGAACGGGTCCGGGCGACCCATCACGGCGAAGCCCTGGTCGAGGCCGAGGCCCTGGAATTCCTCAAGAAATATGTCGGGCAGGGACAGTCCCCCATGTGCGGCAACTCCATCTGCCAGGACCGCCGTTTCATGGCTCGCTACATGCCGAGCCTGGAAGCCTGGTTCCATTACCGCAACCTCGATGTCAGCACCCTGAAGGAGCTGTGCAAGCGCTGGACACCGGAGGTCTACAAGGGCTTCAAGAAGCAGGGCAAGCACACGGCCTTGGCCGACATCTACGAGTCCATCGAAGAACTCAAGTACTACCGGGACCACTTCCTGAAGATTTAGCGCCGGTAGAGGCGGAAGCGTTCCCGCTTCTCGCCGGGCCGGCTCCCCTCCCAGACCTTGGTCCACGCTTCGTCAGGTGCCGCCAGTTCCTGGCGGGTATCGCCCTGGACCAGGAGCCAGTCGCAGCGGCGGCCCGCCGTGCTGGCGGCGGGTAGCGCCTCGATGCCACTGAAATAGGCCAGGGAGGCGCGCTGGGTGTCCCGCAGGTGGCGTTCGGCGACGCAGCCGTGATCGGCCGGCAATGCCTTCGCCACAGCGAGGGCAACCGGCCGGTAGCTCTTCCCGTAGTCAAACCAGGGGAGCCAGAGCAGGGTGGCGAGGAGCCAGAAAATGGCGAAGCCCATGCTCCAGTGGATGAGGCTGCGGTAGGGGGAGCGCGGCGAGGTGACCACCAGCCAGATCCACCACAGGGTGCCGAGGAGGGCGATGATCACCGCCAGGGGCTCGAAATGGCCCACGAATCCCGGGCGCAGGATGATGGTGCGCCTGGCCAGGCGCTCCGGCCAGCCCAGGGCCAGGGCCGACCAGCCGAACCAGACGAGGCCGACGAAGACGCTGAAGGTCATCATGCTGAACCAGTCGAAGGCATTGGCCGCGCCCCGGCGCAGGGCCAGGACGCCGGGGGTGGCGAGCAGCGCCAGGGGCGGCAGCAGCAGGAGGGCCGGCAATTCCTTCGGCCGGTACGCGGCCACTAGGAGAACAAGGGTGGTGCCGAAGACCAGCAGGGGCAGGGTCATCGCCCGCTCCCGGGGCCATTTCTTGCGGTCGGCCCACAGCCACCAGGCGGCGATGGGCAGGGTCGGGAAGGCCACCCAAGGCAACAATCCCAGATAGGCTCCGAGGGCGCGGAGCGGCGGGCCGCCGCTCAGCAACTGGGTCCTTTCGGCGGTCAGCCAGCCCTGTAGGCGTTCCGGCTCCAGGAAGCTGAGGGCAAGGGGCCAGGGCAGTGCCAGCAGGACAAAGAGCAGCCAGCCCAGCAGACAGGCGTGCCAAGCCCGGCGGCGCTCGGCGGCCAGGAGGGCGGCCAGGGGGCCGGCGATCAGAAGCGGCAGGGTGGGAGCGAATCCGGTGCCCAGCAGGCAGGCGGCCAGGGCGATGCCATAGAAGCTGCCGGCCAGCCCCGGCTTGCGGCCGAAGGCGGCGAAGGCGCCCAGGGCGCCGCCGTAGGCGGCCAGTGCTACCAGAAGGGGCTGGGCCTCGTGGGCATGGATGACGAGGCCGGCGCTGCCGGCCAGCAGCAGGGGGCTCGCGGCGGCCGATTCCTGGCCGTGGAGTTCCCGGCCGGCGTAGTAGATGCCGACCAGGGCGAGGGCCACCCAGATGCCGCTGGCGAAGCGCATGGCGTCATGGAGCGGCAGCAGCCAGCCGAGGAGTTTGCCGGTGAGGGCAGCGCTCCAGTAGTAAAGAGGGGGCTCGTCGAAGGGGCGGCCGGCGAGGCTGGGGGAGAGCCAGTCGTTATAGGTCAGGACGTGCCAGGCGGTGCCCAGGTGGATGGCGTCTTCGCCCTTCCAGGGATCGCGTCCGACCAGGCCGGCGACGACGTAGAAGGCGAGCATGCCGGCCAGGGCCCAGCCGGTGGGGGGCAGGCGGATGCCGCGGCGGAGCTTGGCGAGCAGGTCAGCCATAAAAGAAAAAGGCAGCCATCGGCTGCCTTCCCGTGATCGCGTTCAAGCGGTTCAGGCGGACTTGTTGCGCAGGGCGCCGAACTTCTGGTTGAACTTTTCGACGCGGCCGGCGGTGTCGACGATCTTCTGCTTGCCGGTGTAGAACGGGTGGCAGGAAGAGCA
This sequence comes from Rhodocyclaceae bacterium, assembly GCA_018261935.1. Classification (GTDB taxonomy): domain Bacteria; phylum Pseudomonadota; class Gammaproteobacteria; order Burkholderiales; family Rhodocyclaceae; genus JAGTRP01. The sequence goes on along the minus strand of JAGTRP010000001.1, from coordinate 56,025 downwards.
GACTTCGACGTGGAGCGCCTTCTTCATGGTCGAACGGGTGGTGAAGGTGCTGCCGCAGGAGCAGGTCACCTGAATCTCGTTGTAATCGGGGTGGATACCGGATCTCATTTCTGTACCTTTCGTTAAGCGGCCGGCGGTTGTGGCCGACCTGGAAAACGTTCGATTATGGCCGAAAAATCGGTCCCTTGCAAGGATCAGCCGCGCCGCATGGCGTCGAAGAACTCGTTGTTGCCCTTGGTGGACTTGATCTTGTCGAGGAGGAATTCCATCGCGTCGAGATCGTCCATGGGGTAGAGGAGTTTTCTGAGGACCCACATCTTCTGGAGGACATCGGGCTTGAGGAGCAGTTCCTCGCGGCGGGTGCCGGAGCGATTGACGTTGATCGCCGGGTAGATGCGCTTTTCAGCCATCTTGCGGTCGAGGTGGATTTCCATGTTGCCGGTACCCTTGAATTCCTCGTAGATGACGTCATCCATGCGGGAACCGGTTTCCACCAGGGCGGTGGCGATGATGGTCAGGGAGCCGCCTTCCTCGATATTGCGGGCGGCGCCGAAGAAGCGCTTGGGCTTCTGCAGGGCGTTGGCGTCCACGCCGCCAGTCAGCACCTTGCCGGAGGCCGGCTGCACGGTGTTGTAGGCCCGGGCCAGGCGGGTGATGGAGTCCAGCAGAATGACCACGTCCTTCTTGTGCTCGACCAGGCGCTTGGCCTTCTCGATCACCATCTCGGCCACTGCGACGTGGCGGGTGGCGGGTTCGTCGAAGGTGGAAGCCACGACCTCGCCCTTGACGGTGCGGGTCATTTCGGTCACTTCCTCCGGCCGCTCGTCGATGAGCAGAACGATCAGTATCACCTCCGGGTGGTTGGTGGTGATGGCATGGGCGATGTGCTGCAGCATGACCGTCTTGCCGGATTTCGGCGGTGCCACCAGGAGGCCCCGCTGGCCGGCTCCGATGGGGGCGATCATGTCGATGACGCGGCTGGTGATGTTTTCCTCGGCCTTGATCTCGCGCTCCAGACGCAGCATGCGCGTCGGGTGCAGCGGGGTCAGGTTCTCGAACATGATCTTGTTCTTGGTGGCCTCGGGGGGCTGGCCGTTGATCCGGTCGAGCTTGGTGAGGGCCACGTAGCGCTCGCCGTCCTTCGGGGTGCGGATCTCGCCCTCGATGCTGTCGCCGGTCCGCAGGTTGAAGCGGCGGATCTGGGAGGGGGAAACGTAAATGTCGTCGGTATTGGCGAGGTAGGAGGTTTCCGGCGAGCGCAGGAAGCCGAAGCCGTCGGGCAGGACCTCCAGGGTGCCATCACCGTAGATGCATTCGCCCTTCTTCGCCTGGCCCTTGAGGAGAGCGAAGATGAGCTCCTGCTTGCGCATCCGGTTGGCGTTCTCGATGCCGGCTGCAGCCGCCATCTCGAGCAATTGGCTGACGTGGAACGTCTTGAGTTCTGAAAGTTGCATTGTGCGGTTGCTGAGCGCCGTCAGAGGATGGCCGATTGGCCTGGGCGCGTGGGTGGTGAAGGGGGTTTTTGCGAGCCTGACTTGGCTGGAGGTGCTGTCAGGCTCGCAGGGTAAGACGATTACAGATTGCTGTCAATGAAGGCGGTGAGCTGGGACTTGGACAGCGCGCCGACCTTGGTGGCTTCGACATTGCCGTTCTTGAAAATCATCAGGGTCGGAATGCCCCGGATGCCGAACTTGGCCGGGATGGCCTGGTTGTCGTCGATATTGACCTTGGCTACCTTGAGCTTGCCGGCGTACTCGGATGCCACTTCGTCGAGGATGGGAGCGATCATCTTGCAGGGGCCGCACCATTCGGCCCAGTAGTCGACCAGCACCGGTTGCTGCGACTGCAGCACTTCGGCCTCGAAGGTGTCATCAGTGACGTAATGGATGTGCTCGCTCATGAATGCCTCGTGAATGGGGAAAAGCGGAGAAAATAGGGGGGAAAAGGAAGGTGCGCCACTGGGGCGGAGGGATCTTTTCGGGAATGCTAGCGAAAATTGTTCAGCAAGGGAAGGCTCTGGCTTGCATGCAGGGTAAGCGCATCGCTCCACATGGCATAGGTTTTAGTTTGTCAGACATATGCAAGCGACTAAAATTCCCCGTTTGGCGTATGGAATTCCTATTCGGTTATGGCGCAGCAAGATAATTCTTCGGAAGAGGCTCACCCTTGACCGACCCCTACGAGCTTTTTGCCCACAAGCTGACCCATGCCTATCGGCGTTCCGGGCGAATATTCATTCACGGCGCTGTGATCGCCGTCACGCTGTCGGGGTTCCTGCTGACCGAGGTCGCCTTGCTGCCGGTCGCGCTGTGGCTGGCGTTCCTGCTGGCGACCATGGGCTACCATGCCTACCTTGGCCGACGCCTGACGGTCGTGGACAGGCGGGCCATGGGTGGGATCAATACCCGCCCCCTGACTTTCTTTGCTGCCCTGGCCGGCCTCGGATGGGGAGCGGCCGCGGCGTTCCTGCCGGTGATCTCGGCCCACCTGCAGTTGCTGCTCATTCTGACCCTGACCGCCATCGCCGCCGCCTCCCTGCCCCGGATGGCCGCTCTGCCTGTGGTTCATGCCGCGTTCATGGGCGGGCTCTTCGTCCCGGTCCTCATCGCGCTGATATCGGTTTTCGGCGCCGACCACTGGATGATGCTGGGTGTCCTCCTCCTCATCTGGGGCGGGCTTACCGATGAAGCGCGCAGGGCCCATGCCGACCTGATCGAGATCTACAGCACCCAGCAAACCCTGGAGGAGGAGGCGGGTCGCGACGGGCTCACCGGCATCGCCAATAGGCACTCCTTCGATGTCTATCTGGAGCGCGAGTGGCGGCGGGCCCAGCGCCTGCAGGTGCCGATTTCCCTCATCATGATCGACGTGGATTTCTTCAAGAAATACAACGACCGCTATGGCCACCCGGCCGGGGACCGCTGTTTGGCGGCGGTGGCCAAGACCCTGGCCGGAAGCCTGCGGCGGGCCAGCGATCTGGTGGCCCGCTACGGTGGCGAGGAATTCGTGGTGGTGCTCTTCCACACGCCTCGGGACGATGCCCGCACCGTCGCCGAAAACCTGCGGGGGGCGATCGAGGCCCTGGGGATCACCCACGAGGATACCTCCGGCGGCGTGGTGAGCATCAGCCTGGGGGGAGCCACCGCCGTCCCGGGCGTGGCGGGGCAGCCCGGGGCGCTGTTGCGGGCTGCCGACGATGCGCTTTACGAGGCCAAGGCCGCCGGCCGCAACCGGGTGGCATGGGCTGCCAGCCAGCCTTGCGCTTCCGAGGCGGGGTGATGGCCAGAGAATGACGACTGAGACCTTGGTGTTATATCCGGTTAGTTATATACTGTAATTGCCCTAGAAGTTGTAGGGGAATAATACTGGATATTACATACATAAAAGGGGTCCATCATGTCGAAGTCCCGGTTCGTTGAATTCCTCAAGGACGAAGAAGGCGCCAGCGCTATTGAGTATGCCTTGCTCGCGTCCATGGTGGCGGTTGCGCTCGTTGCCTTCGTTACGCCTATCCGCACCGCCATCACGACCATCTTCACCGGCATCCAGACGGCGTTGAGCTGACGGGTATCCTGACTGTCTCGAGTCAGCCCTATGCCGTTCTTGGCTTTGCCCGCCGGCGGGGTCAACGGGTGGGGAGCGGCAGCGGTGCTTTGGGCTTTCGCGGTCGGCTACTGGGATATCCGGTACCGCCGGGTGCCGAACGTCCTCACCGGGGGTGCTGCCCTCGCCGCCTTGGCTAGCCTCGCCGTTACCGGCGTCAGCCCGCTTGGGGTGGATGGCCTGTCAATGCTTGCCGGTGCTGCCCTGGCGCTGGTTGTGACTGTGCCCGGCTTCCTGGTACGCCAGCTGGGTGCGGGGGATGTGAAGCTGTTGGTGGCAATCGCCCTCCTGGGGGGGGCTGCGGCGACGGTAGTGAGTTTCGCCATCGGAGCGCTGACTTCCCTGGCCGCCCTCGGGGCATGGGTGTCCCTGGGCCCCCGCTTCGGCCTGACGCCCGCTTCCGGCAAATGGCTGCCTTTCGGTGCCGCCCTCGCGCTGGGATTCGTCGTGGCCGTGTTCGGCGGCCAAGTAGGGCAACTGCCGTGGCTGCGCTGAAGATATTGGCGCCGCGGCGACGGTGGCAGCGGGGAGCCGCCGCCATCGAGTTCGCCCTCATCTTCCTCCTCTTTTTCGTCCTCTTCTACGCCATCGTTTCCTATTCCCTCGCCATGTTGCTCATGCAGGGACTGACCCAGGCGGCGGAAGAGGGCGTGCGGGCGGCCATCGCCGTCAATCCCCTGGCTTATCCCAGCGACGCCGGCTATCTCACCAGCGTCGAGACGACGGCCCGCAACCGGGCCGATGCAGCCCTGTCCTGGCTGCCGGCCAAGGCACGCCAGCAGGTGGTGGACAATAACCACATCAGCACAACGGTGAACGGGTCGGTGATCACCGTCACCGTAACCTATCCCAACTACGCCACCAACGGCTTGGTGCCGACCTTCACCATTCCCCTCATCGGCCCGGTGCCGCGGCTGCCCACCAACCTGGTGGGCGAAGCCTCCCTCCAGTTCCAATCAAATAACTAGCTGGGCGCCGCCCGTATATTTGATGTCCTCGAGGATCACCTCGAGGCCACCCAGCTGGATTCCCAGTATCTTCAGGAGGGGATCCAGCAACAGGGTGCCGATGCCCTGCAGCAGCGGCGAGAGCACGGTGCTGAGCAATGGGCCGAGCAGTCCTTCGACCGTGGCTCGCGCGACGGGCTGGAGCAGGAAGCCCAGGAGGCCCAGGTTGCTGAGGTCAGGGGTAAGGGTAATGGCGCCGGGGGCGGAGAGGGCGTTGGCCAGGCTGCCGCCCACGGGGCTGGCGATGCTCCGGGCCATCGGCAGGTGGCTGGCCGTCGGATTGTCGACGTCATAGACCAGGTCCCGGGCACTGGCGGTCTGGACCGGCAGGTTGAGGCCGATGTTGATCGGAATGGCAATGCCCAGGACCGACGCCGTCGCCGTGGCCGTGCCGCTGCCCGAAGAGCCCGTGAGGTGAAGGGCAGCGATTCCCGGCGTGGCGCCGATGGTTGCCTGGGTGGCCCCGGGGACCGTGGCGAGGGTCAGCAGATGGGCCTCGCCCTGGGCGACGGTCGTCGACAGGCCGAGATCGAGGGCGATGCCGGTGCCTAGCAGGGTCAGATTCGAATGGGCTGTCGCCGTGACGCTCACCTGGGCCGTGCGCGCCTGGGTGCACCAGCGGCCGGCCGCATCCTGGCCGGGCGGGCCGACGGCGATCTGGGGCGGTTGGATGACATTGACCAGGGCATTGACCTGGATCAGGCTGCCGGCATTGATCGCCAGGGGCAGGGAGACGGCATGCTGGTGGTTGGCCACCATGGCGGTGGTGGTGACCAGGTCGAGAAGATTGATGCCCGCCTTGGCAGCGGCATCGCTGGCCGGCACCGCCACGTCGAGTACTTGTCCCAGCCGGACGGCGGTCGGGGTTGCCGCCGCCAGCTGAAGATCCCCGATGGCGCCGGTGACCGATGCATCGACTGTGCCCTGCTGGCTGACGGCGGTCGCCGCCAGGCCAATGATCTCGGCCGCGGTCAGGTCCGCCGCCAGCAATTCCTCTACCGAGCCGACATCGCCTTTCGCCCGCACCAGCTGGGCCAGGTTGACATTGGTGTTGGCCAGGCCCTTGTAGGACACCGCATCCAGGGACAGGCTGCTGCCCAGTAGGCTCCCCAGGAGACCGTTGAGGAGGTTGGCGTCCTGGCCGCTGGGGTTGAGGCGCAGGAGCGAGCTGCCGGCGGCAAAAGTGGCGTGGGAAGGCTCGCCCCGGGCCGTCGCCTCGGTCGAGATCACCGTGTCCTGGCCGAAAAAGCCGCCCAGCACCAGGCTGGCCGGCACGGTCTTGGTGGCCACCACGTGCACCACGTCGGTGTTGCTGCCCGGCTGGAATTGCCGCAGGCCGGTGGCGGCCGTCGTGAGGCCGCCGGATTCGATCCGGTTGGGACTGGCGGTCAGGTCGCCGGCGAAACCATTGCGGGCGGCCGCGGCCTGGGCAGCGGCCACGAGATTCCCGGCATTGCCGCCGCAGCCCAGGTTGCGGGCGGCTTCCAGGGCCGCCAGGTCGGCCACCGACTGGAGCTGGCGGCGCTCGAACCAGAGACGGCCGGTATCCACGGCGAGGGCGGTGAACACCAGCGCCAGCAGCAGGGTGAGGATGCCGAAAAGGCCGATGGCTCCCCGTTGCCGGGCCGGGCCGGGGAGCGGCTCAGCGGCTCGCGCCGCCCGTCCCGATGGCCTCGCGCTCGAAATTCTCGGGAATCGGGTGGGTGAAGCTCTTGCGATAACGCTCATGGATCTGTTCCTGGACAGGGCCGGAGAGGGGCTGGGCCTTGGCGGCGGCCTGGGTGCCCTGGCGCTGGCGTTCCAGCCATTGCCGGGTGGTGGCGCCTTGCTGCGGTGCCCCCGCCGTGGCTTTCGCCGCCATCGCGGCTTCTTCACCGTGGGCCCCGCCGCCGGCCAGAAGCCCGAGGGGGAGCAGCCAATAAATGCTTTGCCACTTCATTGCTTGCCTCCTGTTTGGCCGGCGAGGCGTGCCGCCTCCTCGCGCAGCTTGGTGAGTTCGTCGGTGCCGACCTCGTAGCGCCGGGCCTGGGCCTCGGCTTCGGCCTCGTTGCCTTGGCGGTAATAGAGCAGCAGCAGGTTGAGGGCGGCCTTGCGGTCCTCGGGGGCCAGATCCCGGGCGGTGAGGAATTCATGGCGGGCGCCTTCCAGATCGCCGGCCAGCATCAGGGCATAGCCCAGGTCGCTGCGCACCCGGGGATCGGCGGGCAGGCCCAGGCGAGCCTGGCGCAGCTCATTCACGCTGTCCTGGATCCGCCCTTCCTGCCCCGCCAGGAGGCCGAGGCCATGGTGGCCGGCGGGGGCCAGGCAGGTGGCCAGGAGACCCCGGTAGAGGGCGCGGGCCTCATCAGGGCGGCCGGTGCGGCGCAGGATGTCGGCCCGCAGCTGGTCGGCGCCGGGCCCCTTGGCGCCGGTCGCGTCCAGGTGGGCGAGGGCGGCATAGGGACGGCCTTCGTCCACCAGTTGCCGGATCATGCCCAGGCGGGTATGGGAGCCGGCCTCGTCGGACTGCCCACAGCCTTCGGCAGCCCACAGGGGAGTGGCAAGAAGGAAAAGCAGGAGAAGAGCTGAACGCATGTCACTGTACTCGCGTGAGAGCGCGGATCAGGGCCAGGAAGCCCGGGCCGGCGAGGAAGAGCATGAGGGCGGGGAACATGAAGACCACCATGACCACAGTCATTTTCGCCGACAGCTTGCTGACGTATTCCCGCAGGCTGGTCATGCGCCGGTCTTCCATGAGCAGGGTGAAGCGGGACAGGGAATCCCGCAGGCTGCCGCCATAGCGGGTGGCCTGCTTGAGGATGGCGACGGTGTCGTCCAGCTCGGGGACACCGAGGGGGGACGCCATTTCCTCCAGTGCCTCGGTCCGTTCCTGGCCGGCATTGATGCGGGCGAGGGCGATCCCCAGTTCGGCGGCCATGTTGGGCGCCAGTTCCCGGCCCTGCTCGCTGATGATGCGCAGGGCGTGCTCCAGGGAAAGCCCGGCGTCGAAGAGCATGCGCAAGAGGTGGAGAACGGCGAGCATTTCCTCCTGCATGGACTTCCGGCGCCGCTGCACCTGCCAGCCGAGGAGCCGCGGGGGCAGCAGGTAGCCGCAGCCGAAGCCGAAGAAGGCGCCGGCGGCTACCTGGTCGATCCCGGCTCCGCTTGCCATGGCCCAGGTTCCGCCTGTCAGCAGGCCCGCCACCGGGGCCAGGGTGGCGGCCAGGAAATAGCCGCGGCGGGCCAGGGGCGTGTTCCAGCCGGCCCGGCGCAGATCCAGTTCCACCGCCTGCAGGCGGGAAGCGCGCCGCAATGCCTGGGCGCCCTGTTCGCCGTCCTCCTCATGCATGGCCGAGGCCAGCCAGCCGGCATCGTCCTTGGCCGCCAGCACTTCCTCGAAGCGCCGCCGGCTGTCCTGCCACTCCTGGCGGCGCAGGAGATGGACAAGAACCAGGCAGGCGCCGGCCAGCAGTGCGGCGACGACGATCAGCCAGGACATCGGGGCATCCTCATACGCTCTTCACCATGCGCCACAGGATCAGCACCCCCGTGGCCTGGAGGGCCAGGGCCATGAGCAGGACGATGCGGCCGGTGGGATCGTGCCACATGGCGCCGATGTATTCCGGATTCACCGCCACCATGTACATGGCCAGGCCGCTGGGCATGATGCTGAGGAGCCAGGCGCTGATCCGGGTTTCGCCGGTGAGCGCCTGCAGTTCCCGTTGCGCCTGCTCCCGGTGGCGCACCAGCTTGCTGGCGCTTTCCAGCATCTCCTTGGGGCTGCTGCCATAGCCATGGGCGATGTGCACGGCCATGGCGATGAAATGCATCTCCCGCAGGTCGTAGAGTTGGGCGGCATCCCGCAGGGCTTCGCCGATGTCCTCCCCCAGGTCCGCTGCCTGCTGCACCCGGGTCATGACTTCCCGCAGGGGCTCCCGAGTTTCCTCGGTGGCCATGCGCAAGGCGCCGTCCAGGTTGCGGCCGGAGGCAAGGCCCCGCACCACCTGGTCGAGGAAGAGGGGAATCTGGGCCACCATGGCCGCCGCCCGCCGGCGGTACTGGACATGGGGCCAGACCACGGCGGCCCCCCCCTGGGCCAGCAGGGCGATGAAGGCGGCGACGGGACCGCCGCCACGCCAGGACAGGGCCAGGACGAGGAGCGCGCCGCCGGCCAGGGCCAGCGCCCGGGCCAGGGTGAGGCGGATGCCGGCCCGCCACAGCCAGCGGTCGAAGCGGGTGCCGCGCAGGGGCCGGCTGCCCGTCATTCGGTTGCTTGCCTGGAAGGCGGAAATATCGGCGAAGCGGCTAGTCACCCGGTGGCGCAGGGCGGCTTGGCGCCCGGAGCGCAGGGCCCAGACGGCTCCCGCCACAAGGCCGGCGGCCAGGAGGTAAAGGGCGATGCTCAGGAGCGCCATTTGCCGCGCCCGGCGCCGTCCTGCCGCAGCTTGGCGCCGCTCGGCACCACCCCCAGGCTGGTGAAGCTGTCGGTGTCGCCGCGGTATTCGTAGAGGGCGCTGGAGACGAACTGGCCGTCCCTTACCCCCAGAACCTCCTCGATGCCGGTGACCCGTCGGCGGCCGTCGGGCAACCGGTTGATCTGGACGATGAGGTCGAGGGCGGTGGAAATCATGGTCTTCAGGGTCAGGTCGGTGCCCTGGAAACCGGCCAGGCCGGCCAGCATTTCCAGCCGCACCAAGGCGTCCCGGGGGCTGTTGGCATGCACCGTGCTCATGCAGCCGTCGTGGCCGGTGTTCATGGCCTGGAGCACGTCCATCACCTCGTCGCCCCGGACCTCCCCCAGGATGATGCGGTCGGGGCGCATGCGCAGGGCGTTGCGCACCAGGTCCCGGGCGGTGACCTGGCCGCGGCCATCGATATTGGGCGGCCGGGTTTCCAGGCGGACCACGTGGTCGTGGCCGAGCTGGAGTTCGGCGGCGTCCTCGATGGTGACCAGGCGCTCCTCGGGGGGGATGTAGCGGGAGAGGATGTTGAGGAGCGTCGTCTTGCCGGCGCCGGTGCCGCCGCTCACCAGGATGTTGCAGCGCTTCTCCACCGCCCGCAGCAGGAAATCCAGCACCGTCTGGTCCACGGTGCCGTAGGTCAGGAGGTCGCCGGCCTGCAGGGGGTCCTTGCGGAATTTCCGGATGGATAGGCAGGGGCCTTCCAGGGCGACCGGGGGGATGATGGCATTGACCCGGCTGCCGTCGGGGAGGCGCGCATCCACCATGGGGCTCGATTCATCCAGGCGCCGGCCCAGGGGGGCGAGGATGCGGCGGATGACCCGCAGGACGTGGTCGTCGTCGATGAAGCGGATGTCCAGGCGCTGGAGCCGGCCCACCCGTTCGACGAAGATGTGGCGGCAGCCATTGACCAGGATATCGCTCACCTGGTCGTCGCGGATCAGGCTCTCCAGGGGGCCGAAGCCGGTGAGCTCGTCCACCATCTCCCGGGCCAGTTGCTCGGTGTCGTAGGCCGTGACCGCCAGGCGGTGCTCGGCCACGTAACGGGCCACCTTGCCGCGCACATAGGCGGCCAGGTCGTCCCGGGACATCTCGGCCACCGGCACCCGCTCCTCCTCGATGCGGTCGATGAGGTGGTGGTGCAGGCGCAGCTTGACGTCCTGGAAGGTCTCGGTGTGCTTGAGGTTGTAGTCGTAGCCGAAGGCGGTAAAGGCCATGGCGTCCTCCCCGTCAATCCTGGCCGGCCAGCAGCCACTGCCTGGCCTTGGCGAACCAGTTGGGGGCGGCCGCCTCGGCGGCGGGCGGCGCCGCCACCAGTTCCCGGGCCAGCCGCTTGACGGCGATGGCATAGGGATCCCGGGGCGCCGTGTCGAACATGCTTTCGCCGCTGTTCATGACCGCGAGGCGCGCCATACCCGAGGAGGGCAGGGTGGCCAGAAGCGGCAGGCACATGCCCTTGGCGACGCTGGCCGCGTCCGGCGGCATGCGGGAGAGGTAGTGGTCCACCACCAGGCTGGCGTGGGAAAGGTCGATCTTGTGTTCCCGCAGGTGCTGGAGCAGCGCCATGTTCTGCTTGCAGCTGGGCAGGCTCTGCTCGGCGATCAGCACCACCTGGTCCACCCGGCCCAGGGGCAGGTAGAGGAAGTCCGAGGCGGGAACGCCCCCCAGGTTGATGACGATGTGGGTGAAGTAGCGGCGCAGGGTGCCGAGCAGGACATAGACGTCGGCCGAAGTGATGTCCTGGGTGGACAGGCGGGGATCATCCGGCATGGCCAGCAGGTGCAGGCCGCTCTTGTGCTTGCCGAACGCGGTCTCGATCAGGGTGGCATCCAGGCGGCGCAGGCTGCGCACCGCGTCCACGAAGGTATAGGCGGACTGGACGCCGAGGAAAAGGAGGGTGTCCGCCGGCGGTACGCCCAGGTCCAGCAGCAGGGTCCGGTGCTGGGGGGACTGGGCCTGGATGGCAAGCGCCAGGTGGAGGGCGAACATGGGGGCGTCGCTGCCCGGCCGGGCAGTGACGACCGCTGCGGCCCAGCCGTCGTCCCCCGGGCTTGCGCTCAGGGAAGAGGTGCGGTCCATGGTGCGGCGGACGATGCTGACCACTTCGTCGGCGTGCAATTCCGGGGTGATGAAATCCCGGGCCCCGGCCCGCAGGGCGGCGAGGAGCAGCGCCTGGTCGGGGGCTTCGGCGACGGCGATGATGGGCAGCAGGGACTTGGACACCGCCAGGCCCTCGAGGAAGGCGGTCTCCTGGCGCAGGCCGGCCCGGGTCAGGGTGACGAAGACCAGGCGGGTGCCGGTGACGTCCACTAGCTGCAGCACCTGCTCCAGGGCGGAAGAATCCACCACGATGACCTCGCCCTCGCTCTCGAGGGTCTGGGTAAGCCAGTGGGCGAAGCCCTCCTGGTCAGTAACGACGACGAAGCTGCGGCGTTCGGCTATCAATCGGAGAACCCCGTGGAAGAATTGAAGCGCCCCTTTTCCCGGAACAGCATGCGGGGGAAGCTGGGATCGTAGTTGCGGTACTTTTCGCCCGGTAGGGGCGGCAGCGGCTGGCCCTTGGCGAAGGGACGCACCAGATTGGCGGTGACCACCATGAGCAGTTCCTTGTCGGAACGGTCGAAGCGGGTCGAGCGGAAGAAGGCGCCGAGGATGGGGATATCCCCCAGGAAGGGGAACTTGTCCACATTGCTGCTGGTGCTGCGGCTGACCAGGCCGGAGAGGACGAAGCTCTCGCCGTTGCCCAGGGCGACGCTGGTCTCGGTGCGCCGCACCCGCAGCCCGGGAACCGAGACGCCGCCGGTCTGCACGCTCAGGGTATCGTCCAGCTCGCTTACTTCCGGCGCCACCTTGAGGAAGATGCGCTCCCGGTCGAGGACGGTGGGAGTGAGGGCGAGGCGGATGCCGAATTCCTTGAATTTGATGGTGATCGAGCTGTCGGCGCCGCCGCCGGTGCGCATGGGGATGGGGATCTCGCCCCCGGCCAGGAAGGAGGCGGTCTGGCCGCTGATGGCGGTGAGGCTGGGTTCGGCCAGGGTGTAAGCGAAGCCGTCTTCCTCCAGGAGGCTGAAGGCGTTGAGAACGCCGTTGGTCGCCGAGCCCCAGACCAGATTGTAGGATTTCAGGAAGGGCAGGAAGGCCGATTGGCTGAGCAGGGTGAAGGCCCCGGTGGTGGGGTCCGACTGCACTCCGGTCAGGTTGCCGGGACCGGAGATGGCCCGGGTGCTTCGGGCCGTGTTCCGGCCGAAGAAAAAGCCGGCATCCATCATGCGCTTGCGGCTGACTTCCACTACCTTGATGTCGATCTGGACCTGGGTGTCGAAATCGGAGCTGCTGGCGTCAATGGTTTTCCCCTTTTCGCTGAGGCCCTGGAGGGCGGCCTGGTGCTGTTCCAGGGAGGAGAGGGTGCCGGAGAGCTTCAGCTTGTCTCCGGTGCCTTCCACTTTTAGTTCGCCGCCATCCGCCACCGGGCTGACGATGACCCGGGCTTGCAGGCTGGGAGCGGCGTCCTGGCGGTTTTTCCAGATGAACAGGGTGGTGCTGCCGGCGCGCTTGCCGGTGATGAGAAGGGCGCGGGGGGAAGTGATGGCGACGGCGGCGATGCTGGGGTCGCCGATGGCCACCCGCCCGATGGTCCCGGCATGGCTGTAGGGATACTGGCTGCCGGGGGCGACAACGATGTCCTGCGCATTGGCGGCGACAGCAGGGACGTTCAGGAGCAGAGCGGCTAGGCAGACGATCAGGCGGCAGAGCACGGGAGCCTCGTTGGTGAATGGTTCAGCGCGGAGCCCCGATGGTTCGGACGGCATCGCCCTCATGGATGAGGATGGTGTCGGTCTGCCGGGGGGCGGGCGCCGGCCTGGCTGCGGGGGCAGGGGCTTGGACTTGGCCTGGGCGGGGGGCGGGAGCGGCCTGGGCCAGTTCGCCCAGGCGGATGAGATGGGCGGCTTCGGCGGGCGCCGTGGCATTGGCCTCGGCGGGGCGCAGGGAGAGGCGCAGGGCGCCGCTGTTGGCAGCCAGCATGAGCCGGGCGGCGGCGCTTTCCGGTACCGCCAGCACCGCCGAACCGACGGTCCGGGGACGACCCGAGACTTTTTCGGCGGTCCGGCTGGCGACTCCCTCGCTGTCGCCGCCTTCCGGGATTTGGACCGCCTCCCCGAAAGCCAGCAGCCGTACGCCGGAAAGCACCACCTGGGCCGAGCTGGCGTTGCCGGTTTCCTGGCTGCCCCGCAGGAACAGGAGCACGTCCACCCGGTCTCCGGGCTGGGCGAAGCCGCCCAGGCCGACCACTTCGTCCACCTTGATTGCCACTGCCCGCTCTCCGGAACGCAGGCCGGGCTGCAGGTGGCCGCTGGTGGAGGGGAAATGGGCCTGGGTGAGAATCTGGCCGGCAGGGATGTCGGTCAGGGGTTTCCGTCCCACCACCTGAGTGGGCGCTCCGAAGCTGTCGGCAGGTTTGCTCGCCACCGGCTGGAGGGCGACATCCTCGGCCCGGATCGGCTGTCCGGCGGCCAGGGGCTTCAGACTGTGGATGGCGGAGACCGTCGGGGCCGCGGGGGCTGGCGCGGGCGGCGGCTGGGTGCTGAGGCGATAGCCGATGAGGCCGGCGATGATTGCCCCAAGGGCGAAAACGATTGCCAAGCCTCGCAACAGCCACGTCATGATTACAGATAAACCCTATATTTTATGGGGGTAAGTCAGTATAACAAAAGTAAGGGGTAGGCAAAGAGCTATTTGTAAGCTGCATGTCAGCTTGCCGCTTCTATCGGGTTGGCCCGATGCGCTTCGGCGGTGCGTATGCCGGTGTCCGGTTCGTCGGCGATGACCTTGTTGTATCCGCCGGCCAGCACCTGGTCCATGATCTGGCGTTCCAAGGGAGGTGTTGCTTTTTGTCCGGGAAGGGCGATCGCGGAAAACCGCAATAGATGGCGCGGCTGCCTTTCGGCATACACTCTCCCTTGTCGTAATCCATCCGGTTACGACCCCATTCATCCGGAGGAGAGATAATGAAAATATCCAAGCTCTTGCTGGGCCTTGCCGCCTGCGCCCTGTCCCTCGGCGCCGTTGCCGATCAGTCCATCGTCATCAAGTTCAGCCATGTGGTGGCGGTGGATACGCCCAAGCACAAGGCGGCCGAATTCTTCGCCAGGAAGGCGGCGGAGCTGACCCAAGGGCGGGTCAAGGTCGAGGTCTATCCCAACAGCCAGCTCTACAAGGACAAGGAGGAACTGGAGGCCCTGCAACTGGGCGCCGTCCAGATGCTGGCACCGTCCCTCGCCAAGTTCGGGCCCCTGGGGGTAAAGGATTTCGAGGTCTTTGACCTGCCCTACATCTTCGACGGCTACGATTCCCTGCGCAAAGTAACCCTGGGACCCATCGGCCGGAAACTCCTCGGCAAGCTGGAGCCCAAGGGCATTCGGGGGCTGGCCTACTGGGACAACGGCTTCAAGTCCTTTTCCGCCAATACTCCAATCCGTACCCCGGCCGACCTCAAGGGCAAGAAGATGCGCATCCAGTCCTCCAAGGTGCTGGATGAGGAGATGCGCGCCCTGGGCGCCCTGCCCCAGGTGATGGCCTTCGGCGAGGTCTATCAGGCCTTGCAGACCGGTGTGGTGGACGGCACCGAAAATCCCATTTCCAACCTGTATACCCAGAAGATGCACGAGGTCCAGAAGCACCTGAGCCTCACCGGGCACGGCTACCTGGGCTATGCGGTGATCGTGAACAAGAAGTTCTGGGACGGTCTGCCCTCCGACATCCGCCGGCAGCTCGAAGACGCTATGGAGCAGGCCACCCGCTACGCTAACCAGATCGCCAGCGTGGAAAACGATCAGGCCCTGGAGGCCGTGAAGAAGAGCGGCAGGACCCAGGTGTACGTTCCCACCCAGGAAGAGCGTGCTGCCTTCCGGAAGGCGCTGCTGCCGGTGCATCAGAAAATGGAGTCCCGCATCGGCAAGGAGCTGATCCAGTCCATCTACAAGGAAACCGGCTTCGCCGCCAATTTCTGACAACGAAGGAAGCGTCCGGGAGCGGGGATTCCCGCTCCCGTGGGCGTGACGACGAGGAGTTGGCTGTGAGGTTTCTCGACCATCTGGAGGAATGGTTCATCACCTTCCTCATGGGCGGCGCGACGGCGATCATTTTTCTGTCCGTGGTGCACCGCTATCTTTCCGGGGTGGCTATCCCGGGTCTGCAGGATTGGCTCCTGGGACTGAATTTCAGCTGGGCCCAGGAGCTGTGCATCATCATGTTCGTGTGGATGGCCAAGTTCGGCGCCGCTTACGGCGTGCGCACCGGCATCCATGTCGGTGTGGATGTGCTCATCAACCGGCTGACCACTGCCAACCGGAACAAATTCATCTTTTTCGGTCTCCTGGCCGGGGCCTTCTTCACCGGCGTCGTCGGGACCCTGGGGGGCAATTTCGTCTGGGAAAACGGCGCCCACTACGCCTGGTTGAACCTCTGGGGCCTGGAGGCGGGCGATATTCCGGAAGGACCCACCACGCCCGATTTGGAGTGGCCGACCTGGATGGTCTATTCCGCCATCCCCCTCGGCTCCTACCTTATGTGCCTGCGCTTCCTGCAGGTGACGGTCGCCTTCGCCCGCACCGGCGAACTCCCCCGCCACGACCACGGCCACGTCGAGGGCCTGGAAGAGGAGGTGCCGGCATCCATCGGCGAGGCTGTGGCCATGGCCGAGGAACTCGAGCACGTGGAGGCCGGCCGCCGCGAGCATCCCCTGGAGCCCGACACCGTCCACGGCATCGCCCACGACGAGGTGGCGAAATGAGCGCCGCCATCATCTTCGGCCTCCTCCTGGCCCTCATGCTGACCGGCATGCCGATTTCCATTTCCCTCGGCCTGACGGTGCTGACCTTCCTATTTGCCATGACCCAGGTGCCCATCGAGTCGGTGGCCCTGAAGCTGTTCACCGGCATCGAGAAGTTCGAAATCATGGCCATCCCGTTCTTCATTCTGGCCGGGAATTTCCTCACCCACGGCGGGGTGGCTCGGCGCATGATCAATTTCGCCACCGCCATGGTGGGCCATTGGCACGGCGGCCTGGGGCTGGCCGGCGTGCTGGCCTGCGCCCTGTTCGCGGCGGTGTCCGGCTCCAGCCCGGCGACGGTGGTCGCCATCGGTGCCATCCTCCTGCCGGCCATGGTCAAGGCGGGATTTCCCAACCGTTTCGGGGCTGGCGTCATCACCACCTCGGGTGCCCTGGGCATCCTCATTCCGCCCTCCATCGTCATGGTCATGTACTCCCTGGCCACCAATACTTCGCTGGGAGCCCTGTTCATGGCGGGGGTGGTCCCGGGGCTCCTGCTGGCCTTCTGCCTGGGCTTCGTCGCCTGGTACCGGGCCCGGAAGTACGACTATCCGCGCCAGCCCAGGGCCAGCTTCGGGCAGCGCTGGGAAACCTTCCGGAAGGCCATCTGGGGCCTCCTGCTCATCGTCGTGGTGATGGGGGGCATTTATACCGGCCTGTTCACCCCCACCGAGGCGGCGGCCATGAGCGCGGTCTACGCCTTCCTCATCGCCGTCTTCGTGTACCGGGACATGCCCCTCGGGAAGGTGCCGAAGGTGCTGCTGGATTCGGCCAACATGTCGGCCATGCTGCTATACATCATCACCAACGCCGTGCTTTTTTCCTTCGTGATGACCAACGAGAACATTCCCCAGGCCCTGGCCGCATGGCTTCTCGACAAGGGGCTCGGGCAGGTGGCCTTCCTGCTGGCGGTGAATGTCCTGCTGCTGGTGGCCGGCAACTTCATGGAGCCGTCGTCCATCGTCCTCATCTTCGCCCCCATCCTGTTCCCGGTGGCCATCAAGCTGGGCATCGACCCGGTCCATTTCGGCATCATGATGACGGTGAACATGGAGGTCGGCATGTGCCATCCGCCGGTGGGCCTCAACCTCTATGTGGCTTCCGGCATCACCAAGATGGGAATCACCGAGCTGACGGTGGCCGTGTGGCCATGGCTTCTCAGCATGCTGGCCTTCCTGGCGCTGGTGACCTACGTGCCCGCCGTTTCCACCTGGCTGCCGAGGGCCCTCGGGCTGATGATGTAGCCGTCCTTGGCGGCGATTGCCCGATGCCCCGGCTGCGGCCGGGGCATTTTCCGTCCGGGGAGGGAACTCTGCTAAACTTCAATGTTTTCTCAACTCCCCGCACACCGGAGCAATGCACATGGCTATCGAACGCACCCTTTCCATCATCAAGCCCGACGCTGTCGCCAAGAATGTCATCGGCAAAATCTACTCCCGTTTCGAATCCAACGGCCTGAAGGTTATTGCCGCCCGGATGGCGTGGCTGTCCGCCGAGGAAGCCGGCAAGTTCTACGCCGTGCACAAGGAGCGTCCGTTCTATGGCGACCTGGTCAAGTTCATGACCTCCGGTCCGGTCATGATCCAGGTCCTGGAAGGCGACAACGCCATCGCCAAGAACCGCGACCTGATGGGCGCCACCGATCCGAAGAAGGCCGCCCCGGGCACCATCCGCGCCGATTTCGCCGACTCCATCGATGCCAACGCTGTGCATGGCTCCGACGCCCCCGAAACCGCCGCCGTGGAAGTCGCCTTCTTCTTCCCCGAAATGAACGTCTATTCCGGCCGCTGATCTATCGGCCATGACCGTCAACCTCCTCGATTTCGATGCCGACGGGCTGTCTGCGTGGTTTGCGGAGCAGGGCGAAAAGCCGTTCCGCGCTCGGCAGGTGCTGCGCTGGATGCACCGTTTCGGGGAGGCTGATTTCGACGCCATGACCGACATCGCCAAGAGCCTGCGGGACAAGCTCAAGGCGAAGGCGGTGGTGGCGCCCCCAGCCGTGGTCTCGGACAAGGTTTCCGGCGACGGCACCCGCAAGTTCCTCTTCGATGTGGGCGGCGGCAACGCGGTGGAAACCGTCTTCATTCCGGAAGACGACCGCGGCACCCTGTGCGTTTCCACCCAGGCCGGCTGCGCCCTCGACTGCGCCTTCTGCTCCACCGGCAAGCAGGGCTTCAACCGCAACCTGACGGTGGCGGAAATCATCGGCCAGCTCTGGCAGGCCAACCGGGCCCTCGGGGCAGATCCCAAGGGTGAGCGCATCATCAGCAACGTGGTGCTGATGGGCATGGGCGAGCCCCTGGCCAATTTCGACAATACGGTGAAGGCCCTGCGGCTGATGCTGGACGACAACGCCTACGGCCTCTCCCGCCGCCGGGTCACCGTTTCAACTTCCGGCCTAGTGCCGGCCATGGACCAGCTGCGGGAAGCCTGCCCGGTGGCCCTGGCCGTCTCCCTCCACGCTCCCAACGACAAGCTGCGGGACGAGCTGGTGCCGATTAACAAAAAATATCCCATCGCCGAACTGATGGCCGCCTGCCGGCGCTACCTGGAGAAGGCGCCGCGGGATTTCGTCACCTTCGAGTACGTCATGCTCGACGGCATCAACGACACCGACGCCCATGCCCGTGAATTGCTGGCGGCGACCCGGGGGGTGCCGTGCAAGTTCAACCTCATTCCCTTCAACCCGTTCCCGGGCTCGCCCTTCAGGCGCTCGCAGCCCGAGCGGGTGCGCCGCTTCGCCGAGATTCTCATGGTGGCGGGTATCATTACCACCACCCGCAAGACCCGGGGCGACGATATCGACGCCGCGTGCGGCCAGTTGGCGGGACAGGTGCAGGACAAGACCCGGCGAACAGCCGGACGGACTTTTCCCTTGCAGGAGGTGCGACATTGAGTGATACCCGGCGCGGAAAGCTATTCCTTGCCCTGCTGGCCGGCCTGATGGTCCTGGTGCCGGCGGGTGCCCAGCAGATTGACCTGAACCCCCAGTCCCAGTCGCCGACCTCGAGTTCGGATCCCCGGGCGCGGGCCAAGATCCATACCGAACTGGGGGCCTTGTACTTCCAGGGCGGCAACATGGCGGTGGCCCTGGAAGAGCTGAATATCGCCCTCGATTCCGACTCCAGCTACGCGCCGGCCTATAGCGTGCGCGGTCTGGTGCGGGCCCACCTGCGGGAACTGGGTGGAGCCGAGGACGATTTCCAGCGGGCTCTCCGGCTCGCCCCCGAAGACCCGGAGATCAACAATAATTACGGCTGGTTCCTATGCCAGAACGGCAAGGAGCGGCAGTCCATCGCCTACTTTCTGAACGCCATCAAGAATCCCCTCTATGCCACGCCGGATAGGGCCTATGCCAACGCCGGCCGCTGTGCCCTCAAGGCCGGCGATATGGAGGGTGCGGAAACCTACCTGCAGCAGGCCATCCGCCTGTCCGGCGACGGCGCCATTCCGGCCCGCATCGAGCTGGCCAGCCTCAATTACCGGCGCGGCACCCTGGAGGAGGCGCACCGCCTGATCAACCAGGTCCTCCAGGCCATGGAGCCCGCGTCCCCCGACGCGCTCTGGCTGGCCCTGCGCATCGAGCGTAAATTGGGCAACCGGCAGGCGGAAAGCGGTTTTGCCGCCCAGTTGCGCAGTCGCTACCCGGCTTCCAGGGAATATCAGGAATTTCTCAAGGGCAATTTCGAATGATCGACGAAAAACGCGACCTGGAGTCCGGCCTCCCGGAATCCGCCCCCCAGCTGCCCACCGTCGGCAGCCAGCTCAGGGCGGCGCGGGAGGCGAAGCAGATGAGCGTGGGCGATATCGCCATGACCTTGAAGCTCGGTGCCAGGCAGGTGGAAGCCCTGGAAAACGGCGATTGGCAAGGCCTGCCGGGGAAGACGTTCATCCGCGGCTTCGTACGCAATTACGCCCGCCTGCTGCAGGTGGACCCGGCGCCGCTCATGGGGCAGCTCGACGCCGTCCTCGAATCGCCCCAGCAGCGCCTGGCCCTGCCCGAGCAGAAGCGCCAGGTCACCATGCCGCAAACGGGGCGTTCCCGGCGCAGCGATTTCGCCATGATGTGGGCAGGGGCGGCGCTGGTGGCCGCTGCCGCAGCCGTCTATTTCCTCTGGCCCGTCGACTTCTCCGGCCTGCGCAGCCATGTCGATTCCCTCGTCGCCCTCTTTTCCAAGTCGGATCAGGAGGCGGAACCGGCGCGCGCCCCTTCTGCTCCCGCTTCCGCTTCCCAGTCCGAGCCAGTCTTTCCCCCGGGCACGACGCCCCAGCAGGTGATGAATCCCCAGGCGGTTGTCCCGAGCGAGCCGGCTAGCGCTCCTCCGCCCGCCAACCCGGGCGCGGCGCAGTCGCCGGCACTGCAGCCGCTGGAACGGCTGCAGCAGCCCTCTGCGCCAGCGGCCCAACCGACCCAGGAACCCCAGCCCGCTGCGGCGGCGGACAACGTGCCCGCCCTGCAGTTTTCCGTCACGGAGGATTCCTGGATCGAGGTGCGGGACCGCCATGGCAAGGTGCTGTTCTCCCAGCTCAACCGGGCGGGGACCGAACACTCGGTGGATGGCCGGGGGCCTTTTTCCATCGTCATCGGCAATGCTCCCGGCGTCAAGCTGGCCCTGCACGGCAAGCCGGTGGATCTGGCTACCCATACCCAGGGCAATGTCGCCCGTATGACTTTGGAATGATCCGGTGAGCGCAGCACTCCGCCACAAGACCCGCGCCTGCCGGATCGGTCCCGTGACCGTCGGCGGCTCCGCCCCGGTGGTGGTCCAGTCCATGACCAATACCGATACCGCCGACTACCTGGCCACCGCCCTGCAGACGGCGGAGCTGGCCCGGGCCGGCTCGGAACTGGTGCGGATCACCGTCAATACGCCGGAGGCCGCCGCCGCCGTGCCGAAGATCCGCGACCATCTCGACCGCCTGGGCTGCGACGTGCCCCTGATCGGCGATTTCCACTACAACGGCCATCGCCTCCTGACCGAGCATCCGGCCTGCGCCGAGGCCCTCGCCAAGTACCGCATCAACCCGGGCAACGTCGGCTTCGGCAAGAAGAAGGACGAGCAGTTCGCCCGCATGGTGGAACTGGCCTGCCGCCACGGCAAGCCGGTGCGCATCGGCGTCAATTGGGGCAGCCTGGACCAGGACCTGCTGGCCCGCATCATGGACGAGAACAACCGCCGGCCCGATCCCAAGAGCCCCGTGGACATCATGCGGGAAGCCATGGTGACCTCGGCCCTGGAATCGGCCGCCAAGGCCGAGGAAGTCGGCATGCTGGGGGAGAACATCGTCCTCTCCTGCAAGGTTTCCAGCGTCCAGGACCTCATCGCCATCTATCGGGAACTGGCCCACCGCGCCGACTACGCCCTGCACCTGGGCCTCACCGAGGCCGGCATGGGCTCCAAGGGCATCGTGGCCTCCACTGCGGCCCTCTCGGTCCTGCTCCAGGAGGGCATCGGCGACACCATCCGGGTTTCCCTGACCCCGGAGCCGGGCGGTTCCCGTACCCAGGAAGTCATCGTCGCCCAGGAAATCCTGCAGACCCTGGGGCTCCGGGCCTTCACCCCCATGGTGGCGGCCTGCCCGGGCTGCGGGCGCACCACCAGCACCTTCTTCCAGGAGCTGGCCGGCCAGGTCCAGGACTTCGTCCGCGCCAGGATGCCGGAATGGCGGCTGGCCTACGATGGCGTCGAGACCATGACCTTGGCGGTGATGGGCTGCGTGGTCAATGGCCCCGGCGAATCCAAGCATGCCAATATCGGCATCAGCCTGCCCGGCAACGGCGAAGCGCCGGCGGCACCGGTCTACGAGGACGGCGAGAAGACCGTCACCCTGCGCGGCGAGAGCATTGCCCAGGAATTCAAGCAAATCATCGAGGCCTACGTGGCCCGCAAATATCCACAAAAACTGAAAATATGAGTGAAACCCTGCAAGCCGTGCGCGGGATGAACGACATCCTGCCGGCCGAGGCCGAATTTTGGGAACTGTTCGAGGAAACCGTGCGCTCGTGGCTGAAAAGCTATGGCTATCGCCCCATCCGCATGCCCATCGTCGAGCCGACGCCCCTGTTCAAACGGGCCATCGGCGAGGTCACCGACATCGTCGAGAAGGAAATGTATTCCTTCGTGGACAGCCTGAACGGCGAGCCTCTCACCCTGCGCCCCGAAGGCACCGCCGGCTGTGTGCGGGCGGTGATCCAGCACAACCTGCTGGCCCAGGCTCCCCAGCGGCTCTACTACATGGGCCAGATGTTCCGCCACGAGCGTCCCCAGAAAGGGCGCTACCGCCAGTTCCACCAGGTGGGCGTGGAAGCCCTGGGCTTTTCCGGCCCGGACGTGGATGCCGAAATGATCCTCATGGGCGCCCGCCTGTGGGCCGACCTGGGACTGGAGGGCATCGAGCTCCAGCTCAACAGCCTGGGCCAGCCGGAGGAGCGGGCCAAGCACCGGGCCGAACTCATCGCCTATTTCGAGAAGAACGCCGAATTGCTGGATGAGGACGCCAGGCGGCGTCTCCATACCAACCCCCTGCGCATCCTGGACACCAAGAACCCGGCCATGCAGGAATTGTGTGCCGCGGCGCCCAGGCTGATCGACTTCCTCGGCGAGGAATCCCTGGCCCACTTCGAGGGCGTGCAGCGCATCCTCAAGGATGCCGGCATCCCCTACACCATCAACCCGCGCCTGGTGCGGGGCCTGGATTACTACAACCTGACCGTGTTCGAATGGGTGACCACCCGCCTCGGCGCCCAGGGTACCGTCTGCGCCGGCGGCCGCTTCGACGGCCTGGTGGCCCAGCTGGGCGGCAAGCCGGCCCCGGCCTGTGGCTTTGCCATGGGCGTGGAGCGGCTCATTGCCCTGATCAAGGAATCCGGCGGCGAGCCGGCGGCGCCGGCCCCGGACGTGTATGTGGTGCACCAGGGCGAGGCCGCTTCCCGTCTGGCTTTCCGGGTGGCCGAGGGGCTGCGGGACAACGGCATCGACGTGGTGCTCCATTGCGGCGGCGGCAGCTTCAAGTCCCAGATGAAGAAGGCCGACGGCAGCGGCGCCGCCTTCGCCGTGGTCATCGGCGACGACGAGGCGGCAGCCGGCGAGGTGCAGCTCAAGCCCCTGCGGGCCGAAGGCGCCCAGCAGCAGCGACTGAAGGCGGAAAACGTGGCGGAAGCCATCATCGATCAACTGATCGGCTCGGACGAAGAGGAATAGGGGTCATGGCGCATTACGATCTGGAAGAACAGGAACAGCTTGATTCCATCAAGACCTGGTGGAAGATGTACGGCAACCTGATTACCGGCGTCGTCACGGCAGCGGCGGTCGGAGTCGTGGCTTGGCAGGGCTGGGGCTGGTATCAGCGCAGCCAGGCGGCCCAGGCCTCGGCGGTCTACGGCGCCCTGGAGCAGGCGGCGGCCAGCCGCGACAGCCAGCGGGTCAAGGCGGCGGCGGGCGAGTTGGCGGAGAAATTCGGAAGTACCACCTATGCGCCCCTGGGGGCCCTGATGGCGGCCAAGGTCTCCTTCGAAGCCGGCGACCTGAAGACCGCCCAGGCCCAGCTCACCTGGGTTGCCGACAATGGCAAGGATGAACTGAAGGACGTGGCCCGGCTGCGGCTGGCCGCCGTGCTCCTGGACGAAAAAGCTTATGACGAGGCTCTGAAGCAGCTGGACAGCCCCCATGGGCCGGCTTTCGACGCCCGCTTCGCCGAGTTGAAGGGGGATGTCCTGGCGGCCCAGGGCAAGAAGGCGGACGCCAAGGCAGCCTACCAGGCGGCCATCGCCAAGCTGGAAGGGCTGGGGGCGGTAGCGGAGGCCGGCGACAAGCCGCGCAGCCCCGGCCGGGAACTGCTGGAGCAGAAGGTCGATAGCCTGGGAGGCGCAGCATGATCCGCCAAGAGATTTCGGGGCGGCGCCCGCGGCCCCTGGCCCTGGGGCTGGCACTGGCCGGTGTCTTGGCGCTGGCCGGGTGTTCGACCCTCTCCGACACCATGGATGCCTTGAACCCGTTTGCCAGTTCGGGTCCCAAGATGGCCCCCCTGGAGCCCATCAAGACCACGGCCGATGTCCGGGCCCGGTGGACCGCCAGCGCCGGCAAGGCGGGCGATTACGTCTTCGCGCCGGCGGTGGCGGGAAACAGCGTCTATGTGGCCGGCAGCAACGGCACCATTGCCCGGCTGGATGACGGCGCCGCCATCTGGCGCATCAACGCGGGCCAGCCCCTCTCGGCCGGCGTCGGCAGCGACGGCTCGACGGTGGTGGTCGGCACGCCCAAGGGCGAAGTGCTGGCCTTTGCCGCCGGCGACGGCAAGCCTCTCTGGCAGGCCCGGGTCTCCAGCGAGGTGCTTGCCGCTCCGGCGGTGAGTTCCGACGGCGTGGCGGTCAGAAGCGGCGACAACCGCGTTTTCCTGTTCGATGCCAAGGGTCAGCGCAAGTGGGTCTACCAGCGGACTACCCCGCCGCTTTCCCTGCGTAGCGCGGCTCCTCCGGTCTTTGCCGAAAAGTACCTGTTCGTCGGCTTTCCCGGCGGCAAGCTGGCGGCCCTCGACCTGAAGAACGGCGCCCCGGCCTGGGAAGGTACGGTGGCGCTGCCCAAGGGCACCACGGAACTGGATCGGGTGGCCGACATCGTTTCCATGCCGGTCATCGATGGCCAGGAAGTCTGCGCCGTCGCCTTCCAGGGCCGTGTCGCCTGCTTCGACCTGGGGCAGGGCGGCCAGCTCACCTGGGCCCGGGACTTTTCTTCGGCCGTGGGCCTCGCCCTCGATGGCCGCTACCTTTTCGTCACCGACGACAAGGGGGGCGTGCATGCCCTGGACCGCCGCACCGGCGCCAGTGTCTGGAAGCAGGACAAACTTTTTAACCGCCGGGTTTCCGCTCCCATCGTGAAGCGTGGCCTGGTGATGGTGACCGACGGCGAGGGCGTGGTGCATTTCCTGTCCCGGGAAGACGGCGCCTTCGCCGCCCGCGTCCAGACCGACGGCACCGCGGTAATGACACCGCCGCAGGCGGTCGGTTCGGCCTTCCTGGTCCAGACCAGAGGCGGCACCGTGATGGCCTTGGATGCTCAATGAAACCAACTCTTGTTCTTGTGGGGCGGCCCAATGTGGGCAAATCGACCCTCTTCAACCGCCTCACCAAATCCCGGGACGCCATCGTCGCCGATATTCCCGGCCTGACCCGGGATCGCCACTACGGCCACGGCAAACTCGGCAACAAACCGTATCTGGTGGTGGACACCGGCGGCTTCGAGCCCCTGGTGAAGGAGGGCATCCTGCATGAAATGGCGCGCCAGACCGAGCAGGCCATCGCCGAAGCCGACGCCGTCGTCTTCGTGGTGGACGGGCGCACCGGCATCACCCCCCACGACAAGGAAATCGCCAACAAGCTGAGGCGCCTGGAGCGCCCGGTCTTCGTCGCCGTCAACAAGACGGAGGGCATGAACCGGGGCATGGTGGCGGCCGATTTCCACGAACTCGGCCTGGGGGAACCCTATGCCATTTCCGCTTCCCACGGTGAGGGGGTGCGGGGCCTAGTGGAACTAGCTCTGGAGTCCTTCCCCGAGCCGACTGAGGACGACGAAACCCTGGACGTCACCCGGGTCGCCATCGTCGGCCGTCCCAATGTGGGCAAATCGACCCTGATCAATACCCTTCTCGGGGAAGAGCGGGTCATCGCCTTCGATGCGCCGGGCACCACCCGGGACGCCATCGAGATCGATTTCGAACGGAACGGCAGGAAATACGTCCTCGTCGATACGGCCGGGATGCGTCGGCGCGGCAAGGTATTCGAGACCATCGAGAAGTTTTCCGTGGTCAAGACCCTCAAGTCTATCGAGGACGCCAACGTCGTCATCCTCATGATCGACGCCCGCCAGGATGTTTCGGATCAGGATGCCCACATCGCCGATTTCATCGTCCAGTCGGGCCGGGCCCTGGTGGTGGCCATCAACAAGTGGGACCACCTGGATGCCTATGTGCGCCAGCAGACCAAGGCCATTCTCGAGCGCAAGTTCAAATTCCTGGATTTCGCCCGTTTCCACTTCATTTCAGCCCTGGAAAACGTCGGGCTGGATAACCTGTTCAAGTCCGTCGATGGGGCCTACGCCGCAGCCATGGCCAAGCTGCCGACCCCCAAGCTGGCCCGGGTCCTGGCCGACGCCGTCGCCCGCCAGGCACCGCCGCGCCACGGCATTTTCAGGCCGAAGCCGCGCTACGCCCACCAGGGGGGCTCCAATCCGCCCATCATCGTTGTGCATGGCAATGCCGTAGACCATATATCCGACAGCTATAAACGCTATCTGGAACATACCTTCCGGGAGGCGTTCAAATTGCAGGGCACGCCTTTGCGCATTCAGTTCGTGACCAGCAAGAACCCCTATGCCGACAAGGAAGGCAAGTAGTAAAGAATAAAGTTTTGGCATCCCGAAACAAAATTCGGTACATTCGGTTTCTCATAAAACAACTATCCGTGGAGTCCATACCATGAGCAACAAAGGGCAATTGCTACAAGACCCGTTCCTCAACGCCTTGCGCCGCGAGCATGTCCCCGTCTCGATCTATCTGGTCAATGGCATCAAATTGCAGGGCCAGGTCGAATCCTTCGACCAGTACGTCGTTTTGCTCAAGAATACCGTCACCCAGATGGTGTACAAGCACGCCATCTCGACCGTTGTTCCCGCCCGTCCGGTCAATCTCCAGCAGGAGCAAGCGGCTGAATAATCGCCTCGCGCCTGCCGGCTCGCACTCCCGGCGAGCCATTCCCAGCCCGTTGCGGATTCCACTATGCTAGAACGACCCGCGGCCGGTGAACGCGCCGTCATCGTTCAGCTCGATTTTGGCCAGAAAGACCTGGAAGACCAGTTGGAGGAGGTCAGGCTTCTGGCCGAATCGGCCGGCGCCACCATCTGCTCGGAGGTGGGGGGGCGGCGCCATAGCCCCGACCCGGCGACCTTCGCCGGCAAGGGTAAGGTGCATGAGATCGGTACCGCCATCGCTGCTGCCGATGCTGATCTGGTAATTTTCAATCACGAACTATCCCCGGCCCAGGAGCGGAACCTGGAAAGGGCGCTGCAGTGCC
This sequence comes from Rhodocyclaceae bacterium, assembly GCA_018261935.1. GTDB lineage: Bacteria > Pseudomonadota > Gammaproteobacteria > Burkholderiales > Rhodocyclaceae > JAGTRP01. Next base: position 29,082 of record JAGTRP010000001.1, on the reverse strand, counting down.
GGGTTATCGACCGCACCAGCCTGATCCTCGACATCTTCGCCTTGCGAGCCCAGAGTGCCGAGGGCAAGCTGCAGGTGGAACTGGCCCAGCTCGAACATCTCTCCACCCGCCTGGTGCGGGGCTGGACCCACCTGGAACGCCAGCGCGGCGGCATCGGCCTGCGGGGTCCAGGGGAAACCCAGCTGGAAACCGACCGCCGCCTCCTGGGCAACCGGGTCAAGACCCTGAAGGAGCGCCTCTCCCGCTTGTCCCGCCAGCGCGGCGTGCAGCGCCGGGCCCGGGCTCGGGGTGATGTGCTCAATGTATCCCTGGTGGGTTATACCAATGCCGGCAAGTCCACCCTGTTCAACACTCTGACCCATGCCGGCGTTTACGCCGCCGACCAGCTGTTCGCCACCCTGGATACCACGTCCAGGAAACTCTGGGTGGAAGGGGCCGGGAATATCGTGATCTCGGATACCGTCGGTTTTATACGCGACCTGCCCCATTCCCTGGTGGCGGCTTTCCATGCCACCCTGGAGGCTACTGCCCAGGCCGATCTGCTGCTGCATGTGGTGGATAGCGCAAACCATGCCCGGGACGAGCAGATGGCCGAGGTCAACAAGGTGCTGGAGGAAATTGGCGCCCACGCCGTCCCCCAGGTGGTGGTCTGGAACAAGATCGACCTCACCGATGCGGCACCGGGGGTCGAGCGCGATGACTATGATAGAATCGCGCGGGTCCGTGTCAGTGCGCGGTCAGGGGAAGGTTTGGAGCTCCTGCGGTCGGCGCTGGCGGAATATGCCCTGGAAAAGGCTGAAGAACGGCAGCAGGGAAGGACGGCGGCAGCAGAAAACGCCGGATTGCACTAAACACCTCAACAACAGCCCAGATCATGATCCCAACCCTTGGCATTCTCATGTCGCTCAACGACCCCCAGTGGGGCCGGGGCGACAACGATGGCGGCAAATCGAATCCGCGTCGGCCCAACCAGGGGCCTCCGGACCTGGAAGAACTGTGGCGGGATTTCAATCGCCGCCTGTCCAGTCTGCTGGGCAAGAAAGGCGGGGATGGCGGCGACAGCCGCCTGCCGCCGACGGATTTCAACCCCCGCTTCCTGGGGGGCGGCATTGGCCTCCTGGCCGTGCTGGTGCTGCTCGTCTGGCTGGCCTCCGGTTTCTACATCGTGGATCAGTCCCAGCGCGGCATCGTGCTGCAGTTCGGCAAGTTCCAGGAAGCCACCGAGCCGGGCCTGCGCTGGCGCCTGCCTTATCCCATCCAGTCCCACGAGCTGGTCAACGTCTCCGGCGTCCGCACCATCGAGATCGGTTACCGGGGCTCCGAGCGCAACAAGGTGCTGAAAGAGGCGCTGATGCTAACCGATGACGAAAACATCGTGAACATCCAGTTCGCCGTGCAATACATCCTGAAGGATCCGGTCGAGTACCTCTTCAACAACCGCCATCCGGACGACGCCGTGATGGGGGCCGCCGAAACCGCGGTGCGCGAGATCGTCGGCAAGAGCCGGATGGACTTCGTGCTTTACGAAGGCCGGGAGCAGATCGCCGCCAATGCCGCCAAGCTGATGCAGGATATTCTGGATCGCTACAACAGCGGCATCCTGATTTCCAAGGTGACCATGCAGAACGCCCAGCCTCCCGAGCAGGTGCAGGCGGCCTTCGACGACGCCGTGAAGGCGGGGCAGGACCGGGAACGCCAGAAGAACGAAGGCCAGGCCTACGCCAACGACGTCATCCCCCGGGCCAAGGGCACCGCCGCCCGCCTCCTGGAAGAGGCCAACGGCTACAAGCAACGGGTCATCGCCAGTGCCGAAGGCGATGCGTCTCGCTTCCGCCAGATCAACGTGGAGTACGCCAAGGCGCCGGAAGTCACCCGCCAGCGCATGTACCTGGATACCATGCAGCAAGTTTTCGCCAATACCAGCAAGCTTCTGGTCGATACCAAGGGCCAGGGCAATCTGCTCTACCTGCCCCTGGACAAGCTCATGCAGGCGGCCGGTGCGGCCACTGCCGCCCAGGCGGCTCCCGCTACCGCCGAGACTGCGGCCCAGGCGCCAGCCCGGCCGGCCGTGCCGCTTGCCAGCGAAGCGCCTCCGCAACTGGACAAGTCGCTGAACACCGAGGGACGCTCCCGGGATTCCTCCCTGCGTTCCCGTGATCGGGAGGCCCGCTGATGAACCCGAAACTTAGCATTGCCGCCGCCGTCATTGCTGCTGCGCTCGTGGCTCTGGCCATGTCAGCCTTTACGGTGGACCAGCGCCAGTTCGCCCTGGTTTTCCAGCTCGGCGAAGTGAAAAGAACCATCGCTGAGCCGGGCCTGAATTTCAAGCTGCCCCTGGTCCAGAACGTGCGCTATTTCGAAAAGCGCATCAGCACCCTGGATAATCCGGAACCGGAACGCTTCATCACCTCCGAGAAGAAGAATGTCCTGGTGGATTCCTATATCAAGTGGCGCATTGTCGATCCCAAGCTCTACTACATTTCGGTCGGGGGCGACGAGGCCCGGGCGCGGACCCGGCTGAACCAGACGGTCAATGCCGGCCTGCGGGAAGAGTTCGGCAAGCGCACCGTCCACGACGTGGTTTCCGGCGAACGGGACCAGATCATGGAAAGCATGCGGGTCAGAGCCGATGCCGATGCCCGCAAGATCGGCGTGCAGATCATCGACGTGCGCCTGAAACGGGTGGAACTCCCGGGCGAAGTCAGCGAGGCGGTCTATCGCCGCATGGAGGCCGAGCGCAAGCGGGTCGCCAACGAGCTCCGCTCCCTCGGGGCAGCGGAGGCCGAGAAGGTTCGTGCCGACGCCGACCGCCAGCGAGAGGTCATCGTCGCCGAAGCCTACCGCGACGCCCAGAAGACCAAGGGCGAGGGCGACGCCAAGGCGGCTGCCACCTATGCCCAGGCCTTCGGCCAGAATCCGGAGTTCTACAGCTTCTATCGCAGTCTCGAGGCCTACCGCCAGAGTTTCAAGAACAAGACCGACGTGCTGGTGGTTGATCCCAGTTCCGAGTTCTTCAAGTACATGAGGAATGTCGGTCGTGGCGGAGAAGCGGGCGGCAGCAAGCACAAATGACTTCCTCGCTTCTCCTGGCCTTCGCGCTGATGCTCGTGCTCGAAGGCCTTATGCCTTTTGTCGCGCCCGCCGCCTGGCGTGAGACCTTCAAGCGGCTCATCCAGTTTTCCGATGGCCAGATTCGCTTCATCGGGCTTACCTCGATGCTCGTCGGCCTTATCCTTGTCATGTTCCTCAAATGAATTGGCTGTTACCTGAATACATTGCCGACGCCCTGCCGGGCGAAGCGGCCCAAATCGAGGGGCTGCGCCGCAGCCTCCTCGATCATTTCGCCGCCCGGGGCTACGAATTCGTGATGCCCCCGATGCTGGAATACCTGGAGTCCCTCCTCACCGGAGCCGGCCAGGATCTGAAACTGCGCACCTTCAAGCTGGTGGACCAGCTTTCGGGGCGCACCTTGGGGGTGCGGGCCGACATCACGCCCCAGGCCGCCCGCATCGATGCCCACCTGCTCAACCATCAGGGGGTCACCCGCCTGTGCTACTGCGGCAGCGTGCTCCACACCCTGCCGGCCACCATCGCCGCCAGCCGGGAGCCTCTCCAGATCGGCGCCGAGCTGTACGGCTATGCCGGCATCGAGGCGGACCTGGAGATCATTCGACTGCTGGCCACGGCCATGGACAGGATCAAGCTGCCGGTGAGTCGCATCGACCTCGGGCATGTCGGCATCTTCCGCGCTCTGGCGGAAGCCGCCGGGTTGCCCGAAGAGGCCGAGGAGGAGCTGCTGAATCTGCTCCAGGCCAAGGATGTGCCGGGACTGAGGGAAGCCTGTGCCGGCGTTGCCGAGCCGTACCGCTCGGCCCTCCTGAAATTGCCCAGGCTCTACGGCGGAGTCGATGTCCTGGCACAGGCCAAGGCCGAGCTGCCGGCGCTGCCGGCCATCACGACGGCCCTGGAAGGCCTTTCACGCCTCGTCGGCGGGGCGCCCGAACTGCCTTTCTCCGTCGATCTCTCCGATCTGCGGGGCTACCATTATCACAACGGCGTGGTGTTCGCCGCCTACTGCCCCGGCTACCCGGCGGCGGTGGCGCTGGGCGGGCGTTACGACGGGGTCGGCAAGGCTTTTGGCCGGGCGCGCCCGGCGACCGGGTTTTCCATGGATCTGCGGGAGGTGGCCCGGCTGGCGCCATCTGCCGGGAGGCCAGGTGCCATCCTGGCGCCCCACGCCGGCCACGACGTCCGCCTGGCGGGCCGCATCGCCGAACTACGACAACAGGGAGAAGCGGTGGTTGAACTCCTGCCCGGGGAAACCGCCTGCGAGGGGCCTGTCTGCAGCCGCAAGCTGGTGCAGGCGGGGGACAACTGGATTATTGAAGCAATCAACGAAGACTGAGGCAAGACATGGCCAAGAACGTAATCGTCGTCGGCACCCAGTGGGGGGACGAGGGCAAGGGGAAGATCGTCGACTGGCTGACGGATCACGCCCAAGGCGTGGTGCGCTTCCAGGGAGGCCATAACGCCGGCCACACCCTGGTGGTGGGCGACAAGGTGTACAAGCTTAACCTGGTGCCTTCCGGCATCGTGCGTGAAGGCGTGCAGTGCTACATCGGCAACGGTGTGGTGCTGGACATCCATCACCTGCTTTCCGAGATCGCCGAACTGGAAAAGGGCGGCATCGATGTCCGCTCCCGCCTCAAGGTCAGTCCGGGCTGCCCTCTCATTCTGCCCTACCACTCGGCCCTGGATCGGGCCCGGGAAGCGGCCAAGAGCGGCGACAAGAAGATCGGCACCACCGGCAAGGGCATCGGCCCCACCTACGAGGACAAGGTGTCCCGCCGCGGCCTGCGGGTCTATGACCTCTTCCACCCCGAGGTTTTCGCCGAGAAGCTCAGGGAGGTCATGGAATACCACAATTTCGTGCTCACCCAGCACCTGAAGGCCGAGGCCGTCGACTACAACATGGTGCTGGACCAGGCCATGGCCGATGCCGAGGCCATCAAACCTTTGGTCACCGATGTTTCCGCCGCCCTCTACGCCGCCAACAAGGCGGGCCAGAACCTTCTCTTCGAAGGCGCCCAGGGCACGCTGCTGGACATCGATCACGGCACCTATCCCTTCGTCACCTCCAGCAACTGCGTCGCCGGCCAGGCGGCCGCCGGCTCGGGCATCGGCCCCGGCATGCTGCACTACGTCCTCGGCATCACCAAGGCCTACTGCACCCGGGTCGGGGGCGGTCCCTTCCCGAGCGAACTGGATATCGAAACCGAGGGCTGCCCGGGGCACCAGATGTCCCAGAAGGGCCAGGAATTCGGCACCGTCACCGGCCGTAAGCGCCGTTGCGGCTGGTTCGACGCCGCCGCCCTGCGCCGTTCGGGCCGCATCAACGGCCTCACCGGCCTGTGCATCACCAAGCTCGACGTCCTCGACGGCCTGGATCAGCTCGACATCTGCACCGGCTACAAGCTGGACGGCAAGGTGGTGGATCTGCTGCCCATCGGCGCCGATGAAGTGGCCCGCTGCGAGCCCGTGTACGAAACCATGCCGGGCTGGAGCGAGAGCACCTACGGCGTCAAGCGCTGGGAAGACCTGCCGGCCAATGCCCGGGCCTACCTGGACCGGCTGGAAGCCCTCTGCGAGGTCCCCATCGCCATCGTGTCCACTGGCCCCGAGCGGGACGAGACCATCCTGAAGCATCATCCCTTCGCGTAACCAGCACCGGCCGGGCAGGGGGTAGGGCTCCCTGCCGCCCGGACAACGAGACTGCGCCGCGTTTCCGACGGCATCCCGGGCATCAGCCGGGAGTGTCGGGGCGCGGCGTTCGCCCGTCTGGAGTCTGCACGGTCAGGTGCCGCGCCGGAGCTCCTGGCGCCGCACCATTTCCCTGGCCAGGGCGGTGAACTGTTCGGCCATTTCCCGCCGCATGAAGCCTATGCCCAGACTGGAGGGAAGCCAGCGGTCGGGGATCATCTCCAGCCGGTAATCGAGACGGGTGCCGGCGGCTTCCGGGGTGAGGCGCATTTCGCTCAGCATGTGTCTGGCGTTGCCGGAGATGGCGCGGGAGATCAGCAGCCCCTCCCGCTGGCGCATTTCCACCCGCCGTTGCGACTCGAAGGGAATGGCGAGGGGGCCGAATCCCAGTCGGCCCCGCTGGGCAACCAGGAGGGTGTTGTGTTCCCTTGCCACGATGCGGCTGGCCTCCAGGTTGGGAATGACACCGGCCATGCGGTCGAAGTCGGTCAAGGCTTCCCAGGCGACGGTAGGTGGCACCGGAACGAGGAAACTGAAACGGCCGACGTACATGTCGTTCTCGTACACCACCTGGACCCTGTCTTCCGGCAACTCGGGCTCCTGGCCCATCGCGGCGGCGAAGAGCGGCAGGCAGGCAAGGGGAAGGGCAAGGATGCGGCGGCGATGCATGCCCCCGTTATAAAAGAGTCCCCTGACAGGCCTCTGACCTGGGGCGGCGTTTCTTTTTTTGGCTTGGGGCGCGGATTGCGGTCGAAACCGCCATGGCGAAGGGTAGAATACGCGCCGACGGCTCTTCCCGGCAGTTTGTCAGGGAGCGCAGACCGGAAAAGAAAAAAGCCGCGGAAACCGCGGCTTTCTCTGAATCTTGGTGCCCAGGAGAGGACTCGAACCTCCACGGAGTTACCCGCTAGTACCTGAAACTAGTGCGTCTACCAATTCCGCCACCTGGGCAGGTGCGAAGAGCCGCGAATTCTAAAGGAACTTAAGAATATGTCAACAAAAAAACTATCAAAAATTCGCCGGCAGGATCCATTTTTCGAGCGTGAGTCCGCCCGCTACGAACGCCCCCTGCCGTCCCGGGAATACATCACCCAGACGCTGGAAGCCGAAGGAAAGCCAGTCAGCTTCGAGCATCTGACCAATCTCCTGGACATCTCCCATACCGAACGGGAGATGTTTCTGCGCCGCCTGGGAGCCATGGAGCGGGAAGGCCAAATCCTCAGGAACCGCAAGGACGCCTATATCCTGCCCGAGCGGGCCAGCCTCGTCGCCGGCCGGGTGCAGGGGCATCCGGACGGCTATGGCTTCCTCATCCCCGACGACGGCAGCGCCGACATCTCCCTCGACCAGCGCCAGATGAGCAAAGTGCTCCACGGCGATCGGGCCCTGGTGCGGGTCACCGGCGTCGATCGCCGGGGGCGGCCGGAGGGGAGCATTGTCGAAGTCACCGAGCGGGTCAATACCCGGGTCGTGGGCCGGGTGTTCGTCGAGCACGGGGTGGTCTTCGTGGTGCCGGAAAACCGCCGCATCACCCAGGATATCCTGGTGCCGCCGGAGAAGAAGGCCAAGGTGAAGCCCAAGGCTGGCGAAGTGGTGATGGTGGACATCATCGAGCAGCCCTCCAAGTATGCCCAACCCATCGGCCGCATCACCGAGGTCCTCGGCAACTATGCCGATCCGGGCATGGAAATCGAGATCGCCCTGCGGAAGCACGATCTGCCCTTCGAGTTTTCCAAGGCGGCCCTGGCCGAGAACAAATCCATGCCGGACAAGGTCAAGAAGGGCGACCTCAAGGACCGCGAGGATCTGCGGCATCTTGCCCTGGTGACCATCGACGGCGAGACGGCCAGGGATTTCGACGACGCCGTCTATTGCGAAAAGAAGGGCCGCGGCTGGCGCCTGGTGGTGGCCATCGCCGACGTCTCCCATTACGTGCAGCCCGGCATGACCTTGGACACGGAGGCCATGGATCGGGGCAATTCGGTCTATTTCCCGCGCCGGGTAATTCCCATGCTGCCGGAGAAACTCTCCAACGGCATCTGCTCCCTCAACCCGGAAGTGGATCGCCTGGCCATGGTCTGCGACATGGAAATTTCGTCCACCGGCGCCATCAAGGATTACCGCTTCTTCCCGGCGGTGTTCCGCTCCCAGGCCCGGCTCACCTACACCCAGGTATGGAACTGGCTCTCCGGCGAAGCCAAGCCGGAAAATGAGGTGCATATTGCCCTGCAGCCCCATGTCCAGAATCTCTACAAGCTCTTCCAGGTCCTCGCCAAGGCCCGGGTCAAGCGCGGCGCCATCGATTTCGATACGGTGGAGACCCAAATGGTCTTCGACGACCAGGGCAAGATCGCCAACATCGTGCCGGTGGTCCGCAACGACGCCCACCGCCTGATCGAGGAATGCATGCTGGCCGCCAACGTCTGCGCCTCCGATTTCCTTGCCAAGCATAAGCAGACCTGCCTCTACCGCATCCACGAGGGGCCGTCGGCGGAAAGGCTCAAGAATCTCCGGTCCTTCCTGGCGGAATTCGGCATGCAGCTGGGGGGCGGCGACGATCCCCATGCCAAGGATTACGGCGAACTCCTGGAAAAGGTGAAGCAACGCCCCGACTTCCAGCTCCTGCAGACCGTCATGCTGCGCTCCCTCAGCCAGGCCATGTACAGTCCCGACAACGTCGGCCATTTCGGCCTCGCCTACGAGCATTACACCCATTTCACCTCGCCCATCCGGCGCTATCCGGACCTCCTGGTGCATCGGGCCATCAAGGCGGTGCTGGCGAAAGAGCGCTACCAGCCGGGCATGAGCTGGGACGACATCGGGATGCACTGCTCGGCCACCGAGCGCCGCGCCGACGAGGCCACCCGGGACGTGGAAAGCTGGCTCAAGTGCTACTACATGAAGGAGCGCATCGGCGAGGAGTTCGACGGCACCATCTCGGCGGTCACTGCCTTCGGCATCTTCGTGGCCCTGGACGCCGTCTATGTGGAGGGCCTGGTCCACGTCTCGGAGCTGGGGGAGGACTACTTCCAGTTCGACAACGTCAAGCACCAGATGCTGGGTGAGCGCACCGGCCAGCGCTACCGCCTGGGAGACCGGGTACGGGTGAAACTGGTGCGGGCCGACCTGGAAACCAACCGGATCGACTTCGTGCTGTCCAGGCCACCCGCCCGCCAGACGGCGGTTCGCAAGGATACCCGGAGCCGGCGGCGCTATCCCTAGGCGAAGGCGAGGTTCTCCGGCGGCTGTGCCACCCGGTTGCGGCCGCCGTGCTTGGCCCGGTAGAGGGCGGCATCGGCGGCGGCGACCAGGACATCCGGTTTGACGGCCGATGTCGGCACCACCGATGCCACGCCGATGCTCAAGGTGATGTGGGATGCCGTATCCGAGGCCCGGTGCTGGATATCCATGGCTTCCACCGCCTCCCGCACCCGCTCGGCCACCGAGATGGCGCCGTCCAGATCGGTGCCGGGCATGACGATCGCGAACTCCTCGCCGCCGTAGCGGCCCACCAGGTCGGCCGGGCGAAACACCTTGGCGCTCACCATGCCGGCGACGGCGCGCAGGCATTCGTCGCCCCGCTGGTGGCCGTAGGTGTCGTTGAAGCGCTTGAAGTGGTCCACGTCGGCCAGCAGGAAGGATAGCGGCTGGGCGTTGCGCTGGGCCCTCAGCCATTCCTGGCGCAGGGACTCGTCCAGGAAGCGGCGGTTGGCGATGCCGGTGAGGCCGTCCTTGGTGGCCAGGTCCTGGAGGGCTATTTCGGCCAGTTTCTGTTCGGTCATGTCGCGCAGGGTCTCCACCACGGCGATGAGGGTCCCGTCGTCGTCGTAAATGGGGCCGGCGTCAATGGCGAGGTAAAGCCGGTTGCCGAGTCGGGGCATGACGCACCAGTTTTCCGCCCGGAGCCCCTGGTTCTCCGGGCTCGGCAGGGCATGGGCGGCGTAGAGCTGGTACAACTCGTCGGTGCGCTCCAGCATCAGGATGTCGGCCAGGCACAGGCGGGGTTGGTCGTAGAAGCCCCGCCAGTGGTCGGCGGACCCCAGCACCTCGCTGGCGGGAACACCGGTGAGCCGCTCGCAGGCCCGGTTCCAGATAATGACCCGGCGGTCAGGATCGAGAACGAAAGTGGGCGTAACCAGGTGCTGCATGAGGCGCACGGCGAAATTCTGGCTCGACTTCCAGAAAGTCCGATCGGAACTGGTGGTATCCAAGGTCTCCTCCTCCCGGAATTTTGTTCTCTTAGCGTGCCCACCCCCCGGTCAGGTCATGGCAATCGGGTAAGAAAGGACCTTACTCCCGCCGACTTTCCATGTCAAAAGGATTTGATTAATCCGTTGGTATATCCCGGCCGGGGCGGCGCAACCCCATGACCGTCAGCGCGGCCAGGCTGAAAACCGCCCCCGCCGCGAAGGTGTACGAAGGGCCCAGGCGATCCCACAGGAACCCGGCCAGGGCGCTGGCCGCCAGCATGGCGATGCCGCTCACCAGGTTGAAGAAGCCGAAGGCCGTCCCCCGCAGGTCGGCGGGAGCGGTGTCCGCCACCATGGTGGCCAGGAGTCCCTGGGTCATGCCCATGTGCAGGCCCCAGAGGGCGATCCCGGCCCATACCCAGCCCCCCTGGCCGCTGTAGGCCAGGATCAGGTCGGCGGCGATGAGGGTCGTCAGGCCCCAGGCCAGGAGCCGGGGATGGCTCATGGTGTCCGACAGCTTGCCGAAGGGATAGGCGGCCACCGCATAAACTGCGTTCATGGCGATGAGGACAAGGGGCACGAGGGCGATGGGCAGGCCCCCCTGCTGGGCCCGCAGCACCAGGAAGGCTTCGCTGAAGCGGGCGAGGGTGAATACGGCGCCGAAGGTCGCCACCTGCCAGTAGGCCTCGGGCAAGCGCCTCAGGTTGGCGGGCCGGATGGGATTGGGGCGGGGTCCGTCGTGGTTCGCCTCCGGTTCCTGGACGCCGAAGACCAGGAGGAGCACGGCGAGGGTGCCGGGAATGACCGCCACCCAGAACACCGCCCGGAAATCGTCGGCCCACAGCAGCATGAGTCCCATGGCGAGCAGGGGACCGAGGAATGCACCGACGGTGTCGAGGGCCTGGCGCAGGCCGAAGGCCGCCCCCCGCATCCGGGGCGGCGTGATGTCGGCCACCAGGGCATCCCGCGGGGCGCCCCGGATGCCTTTGCCGAAGCGGTCCAGGAGGCGGGCCGTCAGCACGATGCCGGTGCTGGTCGCCAGGGCGAAGAGGGGCTTGGACAGGGCCCCCATCCCATAGCCGACGACGGCCAGGACCTTACGTTTCCCCAGCCAGTCGCTGAGCGCCCCGGAAAAAACCTTGACGATGAGCGCCAGGGCCTCCGCCGTGCCCTCGATGAGCCCGATGGTGAAAGCGCTGGCCCCCAGGACGGTGGCGAGGAAGACCGGCAGAAGACTGTGGATGAGTTCCGAGGAAACGTCCATCAGCAGGCTGACGAAGCCCAGGGCCCAGATGCCGGCGGGAAGTTTTCGGGAAGGATGGCGGGGGGGCATGGGGGCTGGAAAGGTCTTTTGGGACTTTCGTCATTATGGCCCGGAGGCAGCAGGGTAAAATGTGGGCAACATTACGGAATCTGCCCCATGTCTTCTACCCGTTTCATCTACGGCTTCCATGCCGTCACCGCCAAACTGCGCCACGACCCGGATGCGGTCAAGGAAATCCTCATCGACGCCGATCGCCAGGATGCCCGCGCCCGGGACCTCCTCAAGCACGCCGAACTCCAGAGCGTGAAGGTGGTGATGACCGACAGCAAGCGCCTCGACGGCATGCTCCCCGGTGCCCGCCACCAGGGCGTGGTGGCCCGGGTCGTGGGCGGCCGTCAGGTGGCCCACCTGGACGATGTCCTCGACACCCTGGACGAGCCCGCCTTCCTGCTGGTCCTGGACGGCATCACCGATCCCCGCAACCTGGGCGCCTGCCTGCGGGTTGCCGACGCCGCCGGGGTGCACGCCGTGGTGGCCCCCAAGGACCGGGCCGCCGGCCTCACCGAGGTAGCCATGAAGACCGCCAGCGGCGCCGCCGAGACCGTCCCTTATGTCATGGTCACCAACCTGGCCCGGACCCTGCGGGAACTGAAGGAGCGGGATATCTGGGTGGTCGGCACCGCCGGCGAGGCCCAGGACGACCTCTACACCGCCCAGTGGCCGGTGGCGACAGCCTGGGTCCTCGGGGCCGAAGGCGAGGGCATGCGCCGGCTGACCCGGGAGACCTGCGACCAGCTGGTGCGCATTCCCATGCATGGCTCGGTGGAAAGCCTCAACGTTTCGGTGGCGGCCGGAGTCTGCCTGTACGAGGCCCGGCGGCGGCGGGGCTAAGCCCGGAAGATCGTTTCCGCGTCTGATCAGTCCAACTTTTCCTTTGTTGTCGGAAAAGAGGTCGGATCATGACGCCGGATGCGGTGATGGCCATCATGGCCGAGATTGAAGCGGGCGATCCCCTGGATTTCTCTCCCCTCTCCATCAATCTGGAAGATGCCCGGGCCCTCATGGCCCTGCATTTCTGCGAAGTGGATCAGCGCCTGGCGGCGGCGGGACTGGACAGCGAGGCCCGGGTCACCGTGATGGCGGCCATCGCCGCCCACGTCACGGAGGAGAACATGCTCCTCAACGCCGCCCATCTGAAGCGCCTCGACAACCCGGAGGAATTCGGCGCCTGGATGCGGCGCCATGGCTTCGGCAACGGCTGACGGGCTTCAGCGGGATCGCGCCAGGTCCAGGTCGGCGGGGTTTTTCTCATCCCCGTAGATGCGCGGGGTGGTCGGCAGGCTGCTGGCATGGCAGGCGACCAGCACATTGGCCAGGGGCTGGTTCCGGTGCAGCACTTCCACCGAGCAGCGCCCGAAGACGCTCTCCAGGGTGGCGAGGAGATTGCGGGCGTAGGGGGTTTCCAGCTTGTGGTCGAGGATCAGGTTGGCCAGCAGGACGCCGTCCGGCTTCAGCGCCCGCCGGGCATCCCGCCAGAATTCCCGGGTCACCAGGTGGCTGGGGATCGAGGTGTGGGAGCTATACACATCCACCACTACGGCGTCGAAACGCCGGTCGGTCCTGGCCACGAAGCGGCGGGCGTCATCGACGAGGAATTGGCCCCGGATGGGCTCCTTGAGGAACCGGGTTTCGGCGATCTCCTTGATCGCCGGATCGATATCCACATAGGTGTAATGGTTCTTCGGCTCCCGGTGGGAGAGGGTGAAGCCGCCGGCCCCGAGCACCAGGATCTCCTTGTCCGAGTAGCCCAGTTCGTCCAGCAGCAGCTGGCGCAGGCGGCGCACGTAGCGGGCGTAGTTGGGAGGCTCGCTGTCGTCGATGAGGGAAGCGGTGGAGTTATTGACCTGGAAAGCCCGGGGATTCCGCTGGGCCTTCAATTCGACATCGGCCACGACGTAATCGGCGTAGGCAGTCTCCATGGTTTCCAGCCGGCCAATGTTGATCCAGCCGGCTATGCCTGCCGCTGCCAGGGCCGGCAGCAGGAACCGGGGCTTGAATCCCGAGAGCAGCAGCGTCCCGACGGCCAGCAGCAGGCTGCAGGCCAGGGCTGCCGCCGATACTCCCAGCCATTGCATGACCGCCAGGGACAGGGTGACGGCCCCCAGGAAGGAACCCAGGGTGGACCAGTAGAGGGCATAGCCGCTGGCCTCGCCCACCCGCTCGCGCTGCATCAGGTTGGTCAAGAGGGGGACCGTCTGGGCGAGCAGCCAGGCCAGGGGGCAGACCACGCCGCCGATGAAGATCAGGTAGGCCATGGCGGCCGGCTGCAGATGGGCGAACAGGCCATCCACCGTCACCCCGGCCAGGCCGACCCCCGCCAGCAGAGCGGAAATGAGGAAGTTGCGGGCGACCACATCGGCGTAGCGGGACACGGCCCGGGCGCCGGCAGCGTAGCCCAGGGCCAGGGCCAACAGGAAGAAGCCGATGGTGGGGGCGGTGACCACGATGGAACTGCCGATATGGGGCACCAGGCGGCGCAGGGCGATGACCTCCACCCCCAGGGAGCAGAAGCCTTCGATGAAGACGATGGCGTAGAGAAGCGGACGGGACATGGTGGATCAGCGGCGATATTTCTGCCAGGCGCTCCAGCTATAGACCAGGAGCCCCAGCCAGATGAGGCCGAAGGTGGCGAGGCGGGAAGGGGCCATGGGCTCTCCGAAGAGCCAGACGGCGGTGGCGAACTGCAGGGTCGGGTTGATGTACATGAGCATGCCGACGGTGGCCAGGTTGAGGCGCTGGGTGGCCGCGGCGAAGGCCATCAGGGGCAGGGCGGTGATGATGCCGGCCAGGATGAAGAGCATCTGGGTGGCGTCGTCGTGGCCGGTGAAGACCGGGTGCCCCTGCTGGCTCTGCCAGAGGGCGTAGAGGCCGGCCACCGGCAGCATGGCCAGGGTCTCCAGCCAGAGGCCGGAAATGGCATCCACCGGCACCTGCTTGCGCACCAGGCCATAGAGGCCGAAGGTGCCGGCCAGCGCCAGCGACACCCAGGGCAGGCCGCCCAGGGTGAAAACCTCGTTCACCACGGCGGCGACGGCCAGCCCCACCGACAGCCATTCCTTGCCGTTCAGGCGCTCCTTCAGGACGGTCAGGCCCAACACCACATTCACCAGGGGAGTCAGGAAATAGCCCAGGCTGGAAGCGATGACCTGCCGGTTGGCCACCGCCCACAGGAAAACCAGCCAGTTGCTGCCCACCAGGAAGGCCGCGGCGGTCAGGAGCAGCAGTTGCCTGGGACGGGCCAATACGGCCCGGACCTTGTGCCATTGCCCCTTGACCGAGAGCAGCAGGGCTACGAAGACGCATGCCCAGACCGCCCGGTTGCAGAGGACCTCCATGGGCGGGACCTGGGCGAGCTGCCGGAAGAAGAGGGGAAAGAATCCCCACATGCCATAGGCGGCAAGGCCGAAGCCGATGCCGGCCAGGGCCGGCTTCGGACCGCTCATGTCGACAGGACCCGCTGGGCGGGGGAGCGATAGTCCCGGTGATAAAGGATGAGGAGGACGCTGATGCTGAAGATCGCCATGAGCAGGGGATTGACCAGCCAACTGAGGGCCGCCAGGCCAAAATAATAGGCCCGGATGCCCCGGTTGAAGTCGTCCCCGGCCAGGCTGTTGAGGGATGCCAGCCGGGTGGCGTAGCGGTCGATCTCAGCCTCTCCCCGGTGGCCGTTGGGGGCCGCGCCCACCAGGATGGAGTACAGGTTGAATTGGCGCAGGGACCAGGTGAACTTGAAATAGGCGTACACGAAGCTCCCCAGAAGGAGGAGCAGCTTGAGCTCGATCAGCTCCCGGCTGCCGGCGCCCCCCAGGTGGAGGTTGGCGGAGAGGTTGATGAGCTTGTCCAGGGCACCGAGGGCGGCGAGCAGGCCGGCAATGATGTAGATGGTGGTGTTGGCGTAGAAGGAAACGCTGCCCATCAGGTTGCCGATCAGGTTCGAATCGACGATGCGGACCTCCCGGGCGAGCATCCGGTAGGCCCACTCCAGGCGGAATTCGTGGCTCTTGCCGGTAAGGCCCTTGGAACTCCAGCGGCTCTGTTCGGAGAACCAGGCGTAGCCGGCCCAGGAGATGAAAAAGACGGCGAGGGCCAGCCAGTCGCTGGGGGAAAGACGGGGAATGACGTACATGCCGGCATGTTGCCATAAGACTGGGGGGAATATTCCTGTGCTTTGATTGTCCCTGAAACGTTAATCGTGCCGGTTCGGAACGGTTAAGCCTTCGGATTACAGCGGAACGGAAATGCCTTGGTTTGATGCGGGGGGCTAACAAAACCGGGGCGACTCACCGGATCCGGGGCCAGGTCTTGCAATCCTGCAAGTCTGGCGTCGCCATGCGTGAATGCAAGATGTGACCCCGGGTGCCCAGATTCTATAAAAGCTGGTCGAACTGAGACCTGGGTCGTCACCACGCGCCCAGATGGTGCCACCGAAGTTCAGGTGCTTGATGGGTTAGGCAAGCCCAAACCGATAAATACGTCCAGAATTCTGACTTCTGGAACCAATCCGTCGGGAGGAAAGCCATGACCCGAGCACCAATGGGGAACATGGAGTATTGGAACAAATGGGTTGCACATAGTGACAGCCGTACAAGAAAAATGTTGGCAGCTCTAAAGCTGCCAAGCAAGAATCCTGTATACGATCCACAGTATTCGCTCGACGCCGCCATTGAATACTTTCGGCTTATCGTTGAACGTTACTCTCGCGGCGATCCTATTCACGAACTGGCTCAGCACTTCCCCGGCCTGCTCGACGCCTGGGAACTCTCAAACAGGCTCGCCGAGCGGATTTGTCGCGAGCACAAGCTGGCGACCTGCCGTGACTGGACTTTCGCGCTTTCCAGCCTGAACCACTACAACTGGTGTTTCTGGCTGGTCGGTCTGGCGCTCGCGCTGGAAATCCCGGACGACCAGTGGCAACGTCTGCTCGCCCTGGTCGAAGGTGAAGGGCAAGACGTCCTGCTCGACCGAGTCATCGCCAGCCGGTCACCTGACCGCAAGATTGGCGAGCGGCTCCAGCATGGAAAACCTTATGCTCGGTTGCTGAAAGCCATTGATGCACCGCGCGAGCAACGGGCGGCTCTGCTCAAAGACTTCGTCGATCATTGGTACGCCGAGCTGGCTCGTAAGGGCAAGGACGAACTGTGGTGGTACATCTACGGCGACCCAGAGAAGCACCCGCTGGAAATGGGCAGCTACTTCGGCCGCTGGTGCATCGAGGCAGTGGCAGCCGTCAAGGCCTTTGGACTGGACGACAGCCTATGCCTGGGCCACGAGTATTACCCCGGAGACCTATTGCGCCCCAATGGTCCGAGTACCCACCCGGCGCGGATTGAACCCGAAACCCAGCGCAGCTGGTTTGTTAGGTTACTAGGAAAGAAACAGTAGGCCGTGAATGCAGCCACTCTTGCCCTGAAGAGAGGAACTGGGATACTCGCTTGGGCGACGGCCTCTACGAGCAGCAGCTGATCCGGGAGCAGGTCGGGCAGCTCACCGGCCAGCGCTTCCTGCAGGGTTATGCCAGCGCAAAGGATCCGGGGTCAGGTCTTGCAATCCTGCAAATCTGCCGTCGCCACGCATTAATGCAAGACCTCACCCCGTGGTGTGCAAGATCCAGGCTCGCAGCCAGGCATCCCAGGACACCCCGCGGCACAAATGAAAAATGCGGTTAACCCGTTGCCGGGTCAACCGCATCGTTCTTGGCAGACGGAACAAATTCGCCGGGCAATCGCCCCTTGGCGAAAACTGTCTTGCCCTGGTCAGCCCACTACCGTCACGGGTTGATTTCGACGATCTGGGTAATGTGCGCCTGGCCTTGGCCCGGCAGCGGCTGGTAGATGTAGACCTTCACCACACGCAAGCGCGCATTCGGCACAACCGGCAGGGCCTGGGACAGGTAGCAGTAGTTGGTGCCCGCAACCACTTGGGTGGCAAAAGCAAACGGCGTGTATTTCACGCCTACCAGTTCCACCGCTTCCGCAAAGACCTTTTTGGCCTCTGGCGTAAGTTCGAAGTTGAAAGCAGTCCAGCCGCCAGGAATAGTATCCGACATAACCTTTACCTCTGAATGTGGTTGCATTTGGGAGCCCCCGGAACCGTCGCAACCTTAACGGTCACGGGAGATCGAAATCGGCAGGCTTGCTGCCAGGCCCTTACCAGTGGCAAGGCCACATTCTTATAAGGCACATCGAGTTTCTATGTCAACAGCATATGCCGGGTGAGTTGATCGAGTCGCCCCTGATCCTGCGCGACCTGGCCAAGTCCTACGGCCAGCGCACCGTCCTGGCAGGCATCGGCCTGGAGTTGGAGGCCGGGGAGTACGTGGCCATCATGGGGGAGTCCGGGGTAGGGAAGTCCACCCTCCTCAACCTCGTCGCCGGCCTCGACCGGCCCGACGCCGGCACCATCCGGGTCGCCGGCACCGACCTTGCCGGCCTCGACGACGAGGGCCTCGCCCGCCTGCGGCGCCAGCACCTGGGCTTCGTCTTCCAGGCCTTCCACCTCCTGCCCTATCTGAGCATTGCCCAGAACGTGGCCCTGCCCCTGGTCTTGAATGACCTGCCCCGGCCGGCCATCGACGCCCGGGTGGCAGAGGTGCTGGCGGCGGTGGGGCTCGAAGCCCGGCGGGACGATTCCCCGTCCCGGCTCTCCGGCGGCGAGTCCCAGCGGGTCGCCATCGCCCGGGCCGTGGTGCACCGGCCCAGCCTCCTGCTGGCCGACGAGCCCACCGGGAATCTGGATGCCGCCGCCGCGGCCGGGGTCCTGGAACTTTTGCGCCGCTCCATCAAGGAAGCGGGCGCGGCCGGCATCCTGGTGACCCACTCCCGGGCGGCGGCGGAGAGCACCGACCGCATCTACCGCCTCACCGGGGACGCCCTGGTCCCCCTCTGACCATGGCTAGCCTTTACCTGGCTCCGGAAGTGCGCCGCCTGGCCCTGGCGAGCCAGGGCTGGCGCGGCCTGGTGGGAGTCCTCGCCCTGGTCCTCGGGGTCGCCTTGGGCTACGGCGTGCATCGGGTGCACGCCGTGGCGGTGGCGGAAGCCGAGGAAGCCGCCCGGCGCCTGGCCGGGGAGGCGGACCTGGCGGTCCAGGCCATCCAGGGCGGCATGGCCGAGAGCCTCTATCCCCGGCTCGCCACCCGTCCGGAAGTGGCGGCGGCCAGCCCCTTGGTGGAACTGGAGGCCAAGGTGCCGTCCAAGGGTCCCGACGGACGGGAGCGGCTGCGGGTCCTGGGCCTGGACATCTTCCGGGCGGCCGAGCTGCAGCCGGTCCTGGCGGCCTTGCCGGAACCCACCGAGGCCCTGTACCCCGACCGGGTCTTCCTCAACCCGGCCGCCGCTGCCTGGCTGGGCGTCGGCCCGGGAGGCACCGTGGCGCTCCAGTCCGGGATGGGGGCGGTGACCTTCAAGGTGGCAGGCACCGTCGATCTGCCGGGCCAGCCCCTGGCGATCATGGACATTGCCGCCGCCCAGGGCGCCTTCGGCTTCCTGGGCAGCCTTTCCCGCATCGACCTGCGCCTGAAGCCCGGGGTGGACCGGACCCGGGCGGCCACGGCCCTGGCCTCGCTGCTGCCGGCCGGAGTCCGCATCGAGCCGCCCACCGCCCGGGCTCGCCAGGTGGCGGAATTCACCCGGGCCTACCGGGTCAATCTGGGCATGCTCGCCCTGGTGGCCCTGTTCACCGGCGGCCTCCTGGTCTTCTCCAGCCAGGCCCTGGCGGTGGTGCGGCGCCGTCCCCAGCTGGCCCTGCTGCGCACCCTGGGACTGAGCCGCCGGGAGCTGCTGACCCTTCTGCTCGCCGAAGCCCTGGTCCTGGGGCTGGCGGGCAGCCTGGTCGGTGTGGTCCTCGGCCAGGGCCTGGCGGATCTCCTGCTGCGGACCGTGGGGGCCGACCTGGGAAGCACCTATCTGCGCGGCCTCGCCCCCCGGGCCGGGGTGGATTGGGGCATGGCGGCAGCCTACGTCGCCCTGGGGATGGCGACGGCCCTCGCCGGCAGCCTGGCCCCCGCCCTGGAAGCCGCCCGGGCGTCACCGGCCCGGGCCCTGCGGGGCGGCGACGGAGAGGAACTGTCGGCCCGCCGCCCCTCGCCCCGGACGGGGCTCTTCCTGGCTTTCCTGGCCGGGGTAGCCGTCGGCCTGCCGGCGGTGGCGCGGCTGCCGGTTTTCGGCTACGTCGCCGTCGCCCTTTTCCTCCTCGCCGCCATCGCCCTGCTGCCCTGGGCCACCGGGCTTCTCCTCGCCCTGGCGGCGCGCCTGCCCCTTTCCCGCTGGGTGGCGGCCCAGCTCGGCCTCGCCCAATTGCGGGCCGCCGCCGGCCAGGTTTCCCTGAGCCTGGCGCCCCTGGTGGCCAGCGTCGCGGTGGCGGCGGCCATGGCCGTCATGGTGGGTTCCTTCCGCCATTCCCTGGAGGATTGGCTGGACCGGCTGCTCCCCGCCGATCTCTACCTGCGCACCGGCGGCCCCGGCGACAGCGCCTTCCTGCCCGCCGAGGCCCAGTCCCGGCTGGCGGCCCTGCCGGGGATGGCTCGGATCGAGTTCCGCCGCAGCCTCAACCTTTCCCTGGCCCCGGACAAGCCGCCGGTGGCCCTCCTGGTCCGGACGGTGAATGCGGGGACACCGGACAGCACCCTGCCCCTGGTGGGACCCTGGCGCCTGCCGGGCAGGGGGTATCCCGAGGTCTGGATCAGCGAGGCCATGCCCGACCTCTATGGCTGGCACCCCGGGCAGATCGTCGAGTTGCCCCTGGAAAAGGGCGCCCTGCCGGCGAGGGTGGCCGGGGTGTGGCGGGACTACGCCCGCAGCGGCGGGGCCATCGTCCTCGACCGGGACGCCTACGTGGCCGCCAGCGGCGACACCTCGGCCAACGAGGCCGCCATCTGGCTCGCCCCGGGGACGGAAGCCGGGGAGGTGGCCCGGGAAATCGCCGACCTGTTCCCGGGCGGCCGGGTGGCGGTGGAGTTCCCGGGGGAACTGAAACGGTTTTCCCTCTCCCTCTTCGACCGCACCTTCGCCGCCACCTACGCCCTCGAAGCCGCCGCCGTGGTGGTGGGGCTGGCCGGCCTCTCGGCCAGCTTCGCGGCCCTGGTGCTGGCCCGCCGCCGGGAATTCGGGGTCCTGCGCCATCTCGGCATGGACCGCCGCGCCATCGCCGCCATGCTGGCCTTCCAGGGCGCCCTGCTGGCGTCCGTGGCCTTGGTGGTGGGATTCGTGCTCGGCGGGGTGCTGAGCATCGTGCTGATCCAGGTGGTGAACCGCCAGTCCTTCCACTGGAGCATGGACATGCAGGTGCCTTGGGGACCCCTGGCCGGCTTTGCCGCCGCGGTGGCTTGCCTGGCGGTGCTGACGGCGGCCGCCAGCGGGCGGCTGGCCATGGCCCGGGACGCGGTCCTGGCGGTGCGGGAGGACTGGTGATCCGCCGCCTCCTGCTCGCCCTCCTGCTAGCGGCGGTTTACACCCTGGCTGCCGCTGTAGATTATCCGTCGGTGGTCGCCGGCCGGCCCCTCTCGTTCCCCCGGGACTACGGCAGCCATCCGGATTTTCGCAACGAGTGGTGGTACGTCACCGGCTGGGCCAAGGATGCCCAGGGCCGGGACTACGGCTTCCAGGTCACCTTCTTCCGCCACCGACCGGGGGTGGCCGAGGACAGCCCCAGTGCCTTCGCGCCGCGCCAGCTCCTCTTCGCCCATGTCGCCCTCACCGATGCCGCCGGCGGGCGCCTCCACCACGACCAGCGCGCCGCCCGGGGCGGCTTCGGCCTGGCGGAAGCGCAACGGGAGGACACGGCGGTGTGGATCGGCGACTGGAGCCTGCGGCGGGACGGGGAAACCTATCGCACCCGGGTGGAGGCCGGTGACTTCGCCCTGGCCCTGGACTTCCGTCCCACCCAGGCGCCCCTGCCCGAGGGGAAGGGCGGCTACAGCCGCAAGGGACCGCTCCCCCGCCAGGCCAGCTACTACTACAGCCTGCCCCACCTGGCGGTGAGCGGGAGGGTGGCGGTGGCGGGCCAGGAGAGGGAAGTCACCGGCACCGCCTGGCTGGACCACGAATGGTCTTCCGAGGGCCTGGCGCCCGGGGCGGTGGGTTGGGACTGGGCCGGCGTCAATTTCAAGGACGGCGGAGCCCTCATGGCTTTCCGCCTGCGGGACAGGAAAGGTGCCACGGTCTGGTCCGCCGCCACCTGGCGGGATGCCGGCGGGAAGGTGCGGACCTTCGCCCCCGGCGACGTCGTCTTCACTCCCCGCCGGCGCTGGCATTCCCCCAGGAGCGGCGCCGATTACCCGGTGGCCATGGGCATCGCCGTGCCGGGGCTCAAGCTGGAGCTGGAAGCTCTTCTGGATGACCAGGAAATCGACGGCCGGCGCAGCACCCGGGCCATCTACTGGGAGGGGGCGGTACGGGCCCTCCAGGCCGGGGTGGAGGTGGGGGTGGGCTACCTGGAATTGACCGGCTACTGGCAAGCCCTGAAGCTGTGAGCGGACTTGGCTGGCTTCGTTTGGGGGCGTTTGTCGCCAAAAATGCCGTCTTCAAGCCAATTTCTACCGGCCAAATACAGTAAGCATCCCATTCGGGCTTTCCTCACCCGGGCTCACAATCAATCCCACGTCATGTCTCGATAGCCATTCTGCAAACAATCCGGGGAGATGCACGATGGACGGTCATGGATCTCGCATACTCGTGGTGGATGACGACCGGGCGCTACGCACGCTCTTGATCAAACTGGTCGAACAATCGGGGCATGAAACCATCGAAGCCAGAGGCGGTCACGAGGGCCTGGAGAAAGCCCTGAAGCAGCGGCCGGACATCATCATCACCGACTGGCTGATGCCTGCCATGGACGGCATCGAGCTGGTGCGCGCGGTGCGGGCCAGCGGCGACGGTTACCAGCCCTATATCATCCTGGTGACGGTCCTCGAAGACGACGGCAAACTGGTGGAAGCTTTCGAGGCCGGGGTGGACGATTTCCTCGGCAAGCCGGTGCGGGCGAAGGTGGTGGCGGCCCGCCTGCGGGCGGGGCAGCGCATCGTCACCCTGCAGCGGGAGAACCAGCGCCAGATCGAGGAACTGGAAAGCTTTGCCCGGCAACTGACCCGCTCCAACCTGCAACTGAGGGAACTTTCCGTCACCGACGAGCTGACCGGCCTGCCCAACCGGCGCTACGCCATGGAGCGCCTGCAGCACGAGTGGGCTGCCTGCGAGCGGGACGGCTCGGCCCTGTCCTGCATGACCATCGACCTGGAGGGCATGAAGGAGATCAACGACCTCCAGGGCCATGAGCGGGGCGATGTGGTGCTGAAGACGGTGGCAGCGCTCCTCCGCAAGCTCGTTCCTCCCCAGGACATCGTCTGCCGCATCGGCGGGGACGAGTTCCTCATCATCTGCCCGGGCGCTGCCCTGGATTCCGCCCTGGCCCAGGGGGAACTCCTGACGAGCGCGGTGCGCTCCCTGGGCGCCCGCACCCAGGGCTGCCCATTCGGCCTCGGCGTCGGGGTTGCCGAGCGCCGGCTGGATGTCCCCACCCACCACGCCCTCATCAACCTGGCGGACCGCAGCATGTACCACGCCAAGCGCCGGGGCAGGAACCAGGTGTATTCCGAGCAGTTGAAGGCGGGGTGCCTTATCCGGGAGGTGAGCCCGGTCTGCTGAGCCCGCCCGGGGAGGCCCGGAACGCAGGCGGCGCGGGGAGGGTCTATGGGAAGACCCTTCCGGCTGCCGACCGATGCCAAAGAGCTTCCGTACCATTCTGCGCGGGCTTTTTCTCAAGCTTTCCTATTCCCTGGAAGGATTCCGCCGCCTCCGCGCCGCCCGCTCCGGCTGGCGGCTATGGACCTGGCGCTGCCTGGCCGCCGGCAGCGGGCTGGCCCTGGCGGGGACGGTCGCCCTCGTCGGTTACACGGTGCTGCTGATCCCCTTCACGCCGGCCATCGCCGACATCCGCAAGGCCCGCCTGGAGCAGCCCAGCGTCCTGCTTTCCGCCGATGGCCGGGAACTGGCCACCTTCAAGCGCCTCAACCGGGAATGGGTGCCCCTCGGGCAGGTGCCGCGCCATGTGGTGGATGCACTCATCGCCGCCGAGGACCGGCGCTTCTATTCCCACCACGGCATCGATTTCCGACGCACCCTGGCCGCCGCCGGGTACACCCTCATCGGCAAGCGCCAAGGCGGTTCCACCATCACCCAGCAGCTGGCCCGCAACCTGTTTCCCGACGAAGTCGGCCGGGCTCCCACCTTCACCCGCAAGCTCAAGGAGGCGATCACCGCCATCAAGCTCGAATACGCCTATTCGAAATCCCAGATCCTCGAGAGCTACCTCAACACCGTTCCCTTCCTCTATAACGCCAACGGCATCGAAATGGCGGCCCGCACCTATTTCAACACCTCGGCGTCCCGGCTCGGCCTGAACGAGGCGGCCACCCTGGTCGGCATGTTGAAGGGCACGGCCTACTACAACCCGGTGCTCAACCCGGAACGGGCCCTGGAACGCCGCAACCTGGTGCTGGCCCAGATGGTGGCCGAAGGCTCCCTCGGGCGGGAGCGCTACGATGAGCTGCGCCAGCGCCCCATCGACCTGGACTTCGAGCCCCAGAAACTCCTCACCGGCCCGGCCCCCCACTTCGCCGAGCAGGTCCGGCGCTGGCTGGCGGACTGGGCCGGGCGGCGGGGCTACGACATCTACGCCGACGGGCTCATCGTCCATGCCACCGTCGATTCCCGGCTGCAGCGCCTCGCCAACCAGGTGGTGGAGCGCCAGCTGGATGCCCTCCAGGCGGTGGCCGAGGTGGAGTGGGGCATGCCCTCGGAGCGGCTGCTGTCGAAGCGCCTTTCCGATTACGCCCAGGCTCGCCGGCGGGTGTCCCCCTTCCGCCACTTCTGGCAGGCCAACCCGCAGCTCATCGAGACCTTCGCCCGGGAGAGCCGGGAATTGTCCCGCCAGAAGATTCCCGGCGACCTCGACCGGCTCCTGGCCGACGACGGCTTCCTGGCCGGCCTGCGGGAGCGCAAGACCCGCCTGGAAGCCGGCTTCGTCGCCCTGGACCCCCGCAGCGGCGCCATCCGCGCCTGGGTCGGCAGCCGGGATTTCGACAAGGACAATTTCGACCACGTGGTCCAGGCCCGGCGCCAGCCCGGCTCCACCTTCAAGCCCTTCGTCTATGCCGCCGCCCTGGAGGAGGGCATGCCCTCCGACCGGCCGTTCGTGGACCAGGCGGTGGTCATCCGCATGCCCGACGGCACCACCTGGCGGCCGGGCGACATGGAGGCCCCCAGCGGCGAGACCATGACCCTGGAAGACGGCCTCGTCTATTCCAAGAACACCATCACCGTCCAGGTCATGGACCAGGTGGGCCCGGACAAGGTGGTCCGCCTGGCCCGGCAGGCCGGGGTGCGGGAAAGCGCCCTCGATCCCGTGCCCTCCCTGGCCCTGGGCACCAGCCCGGTGACCCTGCTGGAAATGGTGGCGGCCTACGGCACCATCGCCGGGCTCGGAGACTACACCGCTCCCCGCCTGGTCACCCGGATTACCGACCGCCACGGCCGGGTGCTGCTGGAATCCCGGCAGCCGGAAGGGCAGCGGGCCTTCAGCCGCGACACCGCCGTCCAGCTCATCGACATGCTGCGGGGCGTCGTGGACCGGGGCACCGGCCGGGGCGTGCGCCAGCGGTTCGGCATCGCCGCCGACGTGGCGGGCAAGACCGGCACCACCCAGAACAATACCGACGGCTGGTTCATCCTCATGCATCCCCAGCTGGTGGCGGGGGCCTGGGTCGGCTTCAACGATCCCCGGGTGCGCATGCGCAGCGACTACTGGGGGCAGGGAGCCCACAACGCCCTTTACGTGGTCGGTGACTTCTACCGCCAAGCCCTGGCCAGCCGTGCCATCAGCCCGGCGGCCGCATTCCCGGCGCCCGAGCGCGCCGGCCCCCTGGAAGCCACCATCGACCGGGCCGGCAACTGGATCAGGGAGATTCTCGGCCTGGAAAAGGCCGCTCCTCCCCAGCGCCGGCGGCCAACGCCGAAAGACGAGGAGCGGGACCGGGAGCCGGCGGACAGCCCCTGACCGGCCCCGGGCCCTTGACCGAAATCAAACCAATTCCGGCCCCTTTCCTTTATTTCTCAGGACAACGGCAACGGCGGGAAAGGCGGCGGCCATGGCGGCGGAAGCGGTGCTCCAGCCCGGGATTGGTGTCCTGGGGAACCGGCGGATTCCGGGCAACAAGGGCATCTGGGTAGGCATCACCTGCGAACTGGCGGAATTCACCGTCATGTTCGTCATCTATTTCGTCGCCCGGGCCCATTACCCGGAGGCCTTCCACGCCGGCGCCGAGAGGCTCTCCCGGACGGCAGGGGCCGTTATCACCCTGCTCATGGTCACCAGCAGCTACTTCATCGCCTGTTCCGTCGCCGCCATCCGGGCCGGGGACCGGCGCCGTTCCCTCCTCTGGCTGGCGGCGGGCTTCCTGACGGCCCTGGGCTACCCCCTGGCCAAGGTCCTGGAGGTGACCTGGAACCTGGCCCACGGCATCGACGGCGGTTCCGGCATCTTCTTCACCGTCTATTACTACCTGACCTTCAACCACCTGGTCCACGCCTCCTGGGGCATCCTGGGCATGGTCTGGGTCCTGGCCCGCTCCATCGCCGGGGGCTACAGCGCCGAGGACCATGGGGGGCTGGAGGCCCTGGCCAGCTACTGGCACGCCACGGACATCATCTGGCTCGTCATCTTCCCGTTTTTCTATGTCCTCGCCTGAAAAGGTCTCCCGCCGCCGACCTTCCGCCTCGACCCTGGCCTGGCTGGCCCTGGTGGCCCTCACTTTCGCCAGCCTCGGCCTGGGAGAATGGTTTCATTCGGCTTCCTGGCTGCCCCTGCTGGTGGCGGCCGTCGTCTGGATCAAGGGCAGCCTGGTGGCCCGCTGTTTCATCGAGTCCCACCGAGCCCATCCCTTCATCGCCCGGGTGCTGCGGGCCTTCATCGCCTTCGCGCCCCTCGCCCTGGTGGCGACCGCCTATTTCGGGGAACGGCTGGCGCGGTGGACGGCGCTGTAGCCGAAGGGCGGTCTTCCTGCCCCTGCCGGGCGCGGCTCGCCGGCTGTCCGGATTGCCTTCCCTATACAATGTCATTTTCCGGTTTCTTCCTGGAGCCTTCCATGGGACAGCGATTCAGCGAACTTTCGCAAAGCCACATCCAATTCATCGCCGAGCAGAAAATATTCTTCATCGGTACGGCAACCGGGGACAGCCGGGTGAACGTCTCTCCCAAGGGCATGGATTCCTTTGCCGTGCTCGGCAGCAACCGGGTTGCATGGCTCAACGTGACCGGCAGCAGCAACGAGACGTCCGCCCATGTCCAGCACGACCCGCGCATGACAATCATGTTCTGCGCCTTCCAGGACAAGCCCCTGATCCTGAGGCTCTACGGGACTGCCAAGGTCATCCACCGCGCCGATCCGGAGTGGGAAGGGCTGATCCCGTGCTTCAAGCCCTTCCCCGGGGCGCGGCAGATATTCGATGTGGCCGTGGATCTGGTGCAAACCTCCTGCGGCATGGCGGTTCCTTGCTTCGATTACGTCGGCGAGCGGGAATTGCTCAACGACTGGGCGAGAGCCAAGGGCGAGGAGGGCATCCGCCGGTACTGGGAAGAAAAGAATCAGGTGAGCATCGACGGCATCCCCACCCATATTTTGGCCAAGGCGGGGTAGTGCATCATCGCGGATTCCAAGGGAACGGCTCTATCGTCCTGACCTCGGGCATCGCATCCCGCTACTGCTATCCCGGCTATTCGGCCGTCAGCGCCATGGACGCCGCGACGGAAGCCCTGGCCAAAGCCATCGCCGTCGAGCTGGCCCCCATCCGGGTCAATTGTGTCTGTCCCGGCTTCGTCGATACCGCGCCACCGACCCCCGGCCGCGCATCCCTCGTGAAGGCCCTCGCCCCCGGGCTTCCCCTCGACCGCCCCGGCGCCGCGGCCCAGGTGTAACCCGTGGCCTTTCCCCAGGAATGGGGGGCGAAGAAACCAAGCCGGTCGTCTTGGTGTCCTAATCCCGCCGGCTCGAATGGGCCTTGAGAAAACGTGCCGTGGGACCATCAATGTCTTTCGACCGAGGTTGGTAGGCGTGATTGGAGGCTCCGGCACTTCAGAACGAAGGACGGATCGACCATGAACAACGAACAACGTCGGCTCGATGAAACCCGCACCGGGAAGGCGGCATGGAAGAAGTGGGGCCCCTATCTCAGCGAACGACAGTGGGGAACCGTACGCGAGGACTATAGCGAAGAGGGGGACGCCTGGAATTTCTTCACCCACGATCATGCCCGCTCCCGCGCCTACCGCTGGGGTGAAGACGGGCTGTCCGGCATTTCCGATGACAAACAGCGCCTCTGTTTCGCGCTGTCCCTGTGGAACGGCAAGGACCCCATCCTGAAGGAGAGGCTCTTCGGCTTGACCAACAGCGAGGGCAACCACGGCGAGGATGTGAAGGAGTACTACTTCTACCTCGACAGCACGCCCACCCACTCGTACATGAAGTACCTCTACAAGTACCCCCAGGCGGCCTATCCCTACGCCGACCTGACGGAGACGAACCGCCGTCGTACCCGGAACGAAGCGGAGTACGAGCTCCTCGATACCGGCGTCTTCAATGAGGATCGCTACTTCGACGTCTTCGTGGAGTATGCCAAGGCCGCCCCGGAAGACATCCTCGTGCGCATTACCGCGGCCAACCGGGGACCGGAGGCGGCCGAGCTGCATCTCTTGCCGACCCTGTGGTTCCGCAACGACTGGGCGCCGTGGATTGCCGAAAACAGCAGAGCTGCCGAGAAACCAAAGCTCGGGCAAATCGAGGCAGGGGCGGGCACGAGGGCGGTCGCGGCGACCCATCCGCTGCTGGGGGGGTTCATCCTTGCCTGCGAAGGCGCGGCGACGCTCCTCTTCACCGATAACGAAACCAACAACGAGCGGCTGTTTCCCGAGTATCCCAACGCCAGCCCCTACGTCAAGGACGGCATCAACAACTATGTGGTACAGGGCAATCAGGGCGCGGTGAACCCCGCCAAGCAGGGCACCAAGGTCGCGGCGCACTATCGTATGACGATCGCTCCCGGCCAGTCGGCGACCGTGCGGCTCCGCCTGACCGGCCAGGCCGCTGCCGGCAATAAGGGCGGGAAAACCAAGACCCCGCCATCCCCCTTCGGCCCGGAGTTTGACCAGACCCTGGCTGTCCGGCTGCAGGAGGCGGACGAGTTCTACCGGTCGGTGACCCCGCCCTCGGTCTCCCCGGATGCGGCCAACGTGATGCGCCAGGCGATTGCCGGCATGCTGTGGAGCAAGCAGTTCTACTTCTTCGACGGCGACAACTGGCTGGACGAGCACCGCTCCAACCCCCTCCATGCCGGCTATCGTAGCGCCCGGAACTCGGAGTGGTTCCACATGCTGAACGAGGACATCATCTCCATGCCCGACAAGTGGGAGTACCCCTGGTATGCGGCCTGGGATCTGGCCTTCCACACCCTCCCCCTGTCGATCGTCGACCCCGACTTCGCCAAGGAGCAGATGCAACTGATGCTGCGGGGGCTCTACCTGCACCCCAGCGGCCAGATGCCCGCCTACGAGTGGAACTTCAGCGATGTGAACCCCCCGGTCCACGCCTTCGCGACCCTCTTCCTGCACCGCACCGAGCAGGCCCTGCGCGGCGAAACGGACGTCGACTTCCTCAAGTCGGCGTTCAACAAGCTGCTGCTGAACTTCACCTGGTGGGTGAACCGCAAGGACCGCTTCGGCAAGAACGTGTTCGAGGGGGGCTTCCTCGGCCTCGACAACATCGGC